>JABSOY010000005.1 GCA_013215385.1 Colwellia sp. | reverse complement strand
GTTACCGTACCTGATTGTGGCGCAGCAACTATTACTAGTGGCAAATTAACACTGGAAAATAACGAATGTGTTGCTGGCGGTCGTGGTTCATTCTACGTATGGATTGAAGCGGATAATACCCAGTTATTCTTAAGCACGGCTGGTGGTAACGGTGATGTCGGTATATATTTCAACGCCGATAATTGGGCTACTACAGCAAATGCGCAAGCGTCTTCTGCAGCGGTCGGCACAAAGCAATCATTGCAAGTTACCGCAAACCGGGGCTGGCGCTACATTACTTTAGCAAGTACCAGCAATTATGCTGATGTTACTTTCAACGTAAGTTTAACTGGCGAAGTAACTCCACCAGTAGAGCCGCCAGCAACGGGTACCATTACTAACGCTTGTACTACATTAGCGCCATTTACTTATGGTGCTTTAGAGACAGGTGCCGCGGTTTGTTCGGGTAATGGCCATAATAGTTATTACATCTATTTAGATGAAAGCGTTACCAGTATTGAAGTGAATACTGCTCATGGTACGGGTGCAGTAGAGCTTTATACCGGAACTAGCTGGCCAACCGCTGCTAGCCACACGCATAAATCTATTATTGCAGGTACTACTGAGCAAAGTATCACTGTTAACAACCCGCCTACTGGTTGGTTCTATATAGCAGTAGAAAGCACTGGCAGTGACGTAGCTGTACAAGTTGATGTCAAGTAACTTGCTTGAAGAGAAAGGTAAAATGAGTAACTATTGATAAAAGATAGTTACTAAATTAAAACGGGCCAATAGGCCCGTTTTTTTTATGAAAGTTAACATAAGTCGATGAATTTAACGGTGAACTTTATTACCTGACGATAAAAAAGACAAAGGCTGCTCTGTTAGCCTAAAAGAAACATTATCCCTGCTGTGTTTTTTTCCCTAATTAACTAATGTAAATGCCGAAACTCGCGGTGTCCATAACCAATAAGGATAGGCCGCGCGCAGCCAAGATTTGATTCCAAAGCTATAAATATCAGCCTGTTACACTTATGGTATTACTCCACCACATCATCCCCTTAATTTCTTCCTCAGCGACGAGAATATTGTCCATATAAACCTCACATCCGAATACAGCGTTTTACATTATCGTTAAAAACAATATCAAACTAAGTTAAATTAAAACAACATGATATCTTCAACCACCTATGGTTAGGACTATTACCAAAATGCACTTACTGAGCGGATTAATGGCATATTGAAAGCGGAATTTATTTTGTGTTAATGTCGAAATATGGCAGAATTAAATCAGCTCGTTAAGGGAGCAATTTTTATATATAATGAAATGAGGCAGCACTTAAACTTGGTAATGAAAATACCAAACAAAGTGTACAAAAAGACCAGCAGCTTAAGCCACTGGTCTTTCATTAAAAAGCGTCAACATATGCTAGGACGGCACATGAAATTAAGCTTTTATTTTCTATAGTTTACGGTTATTAATCGACTTAACGACAACCATTAGTATCAAAATCAATGACTAAAGAGGCATTGTTTGCTTCACCTGAAACTTTAATATATCCCCAGTACTCTGATAGGTTCGTTAAGTAAATACATTCACTATTACCGGTATTATACGAAGCACCATGATGGTTTGCACCATTTGGCCAGCCCATGTTACTAAACTCTATATTTAAGTCACCAGTCCCATGGCCTGTTGTAATAGCAATACTACTATGGCCGCTTACATCGCCAATAGAAAACCAATTAGGATTGATATCACCAAGACAAATGGCTTCTCCTGATTGTACTTCACCATTTTGTTGTGGTCCTTGCACAGCACACATATCAGGTACATTACTACCTGGCGTTGTTGTGGCACTAATCTCAGCGGTAGTTGTCGCTATTTCTGTTAAACCTAGATTGTCGGTAATACTTAAGGTTACTGTGTAATTGTTTGCCAAAGAATAACTATGGTTAGGATTTGCTGATGTACTACTAGTGCCATCACCAAAATCCCAATGATATGCGGCAATAGAGCCGTCAGCATCATAACTGCCAGCACTGCTAAAGTTAACCGCTATTCCTTCATCAGCGGTATATGGACCATTAATGTAAACAACAGGCGCGGTATTTGGTAGACCTACGTTTCCATCGAAACTTGCTGTTAGGGTGACATTATTAAAGGCACTGTATGCCTTAAGGTTCAGATACCATGTACCAGCAGCAGGTGCTGCAATATTACAAACTTCATTATTACCAGACAAATAAGGACGACAATCATAACTGTTCTCAGATGGAGCAGCGCCTTGTTTAACGTATAAATCAGCATCGCCATTACCACCGTTAATACTAATTATTAAGTCTGTTGCCCCTTCAGGAACATGAATAAAATAGTTGTCAGTGGTTTGATTGGTACTTACTGTTAAGCCTGCTTTTGAGCCGCCGTTAGCAATTTCAAGGCTTGGTCCAGAAGATACAGTCACCATAGCTGTTGCCGTACCAATAGCACCTTCATTGTCTGTGACGGTTAATGTTAGCGTATAGTTATTAGCATTAGCGTAACTGTGGCTAATGTTGTTACCTGTGCCCGTTGTGCCATCGCCAAAATCCCAATTATAACTAACAATAGCGCCATCTGAATCTACTGAGCCGCTACTATCAAAATTAATCATCTCATTAACTTGACCAGCATACGGACCATTAGCATTGGCTAAAGGTGCCTCATTACCTGGTGATGTGCCGTCATCACTTTGTACTGTTTGTGTCCAAACGGTAAATTCGTTACTGTAATTACTTACCCAAGTATTTAAACGTGCTTTATAAGCAACCCAGTTACCTGCGCGTGTTTCTGCAAGCATTTCTTTGACTTCGCTAAAATGGTTTTCAAACATAAAGCGAACGGCTAAATAACCCCAGCGATAAATTCTATCTTGATCAAATCCATCATAAGTAGTTTCAAAAATAGCAGCTAAGGTATAAGTTGAGCCATCATGAATGGTGTCAATTGCCGCTTGGTTATTATTTTTATTAGCAACGTATTCGGCAACACCTTCAGCCCACCAAACCACTTTTTCAGTTGGCGAATTAAAATTGCCGAATAAGTCAAAACGACCGTCTAGGTAATGAACGTATTCATGTTCAAGGTTCCAGACAAAATGTGGTACTTTAGCGTAAGAGGCTTCATAGGCAACAAAATTCGGAATATTACCAGCAACTGAAGGATCACCTTCTAAATACATGCCGCCATTATTGGTGCCTATATCAAAAATAGGTCCAGCATATTTTCCATAGTCGGTGCTGCTATCAAAAATATTAATTTGCAGTTGCGTATTATTGTCACCAGGTATCGGTAAATTTCCAGACTGTGTTTTGTTATGGAAATAACTTTCTTCAGCCCCTAACACTGAACACGCAGATGATTGCTGTACAGCTGTTAGGTTTTGCGAGCGAATTTTAATGGTTGAGCTACAAGTATAAATTTGCGCTAACGCTTTTTCTTCTAATTGCGTTTCATAGCCACAAAGACCGTAATCAGTACAATTACCGTAATAAGTGGCCGTATCTGCAGCACCTAACCAAACGGCATCACCATTACCAAACATTACATAGTTGCTGAAAATACTATTTAAACCGGAATCAACCGTAGATTGAATCGCTGCACCGTACATTTTCATGCGACCTAATTCACGGGCCGCGTTGGCAATAAGGTATTCAGAGTCACTGTTAATCATCCAGCTTTGTTGAGTGAAACTATTTAAGCGAGTTATTAACGTGGTGTCGGTGTTTACTAAATTTTTAAAGTTAGTATTGTATTGGCCGCGAAATAAAATAGTGAAGATACCATTAACGGCGCTACGCATATTCCAACTGTTGCCATAACTTTGATCCCAGCGGCTTAACCACTCTTTAACAACAGGTAAATAAACATCTTGTTGCTCAGAGCTATCCATAGTAATGATAACTTCAGACAAGGTTTTACCATGGCCGTCGTTATTTTGGTAAAAGTTTGCATTGTTAACAAAAGCATCAATTGCGCCTTTAACCGCAGGTTTTACCCAAGAGATAAAACTGACATCATTGTTATAAAACTCGACATAATAGCCCGCGCGTAAATAAAGAAATATTGCTTCAATATCACCATCACCACCACCAGCATAAGCTTGTGATAAGTTTTTTACATGATTAGCCACTGCGTACATGTTGTCTGAGCTATATGCGCCTACTTGAATACTCGCTGCGGCACTAAATAATTCATTCACACAATTAGGACCTTGCGTTTTAATTTCATTGATCAAGCTAGAAGAATTTGCTGTAGCAAAGGCATTGACATTACAGGTTGCTGCGGCCGCTACTTTTAATGACATGGCTTGAACGTTTTGGCTTTTTATACTCGTTAATGGGCTAGCGGTTGCTTGGTTGTCCCTTTGGGGTGTAGGAGCTTTAGTATCTAGCGCTTTTTCATCGGCATGACCATGGTGTAACTCAATGGTTTGCATTTCTATTTGTTTTGGTGCTTGTTGTGGCGCTTGTGGTATATGGCTGGCCTGTACAGATGCCATTGTTAACAAAGTACAGCTAGCAATAAAAATCTTGTTTAGCTTCATAGTTATCTTCCTTTTGTTTTTAGTATTATATTTTCTTCCTGACCTCATGAATTTTTTCATGAAAAGAGCCTCATCCATGAGTAAAACAAAATCTATCACATACTTTATACTGTATACAATATAAGTTTTGATCAAATTTTAGCCACTAAAATCAAATAAGCAAGGCTTATAATTGTCAACTACAGTTAAATAGACTGTTAAGTCACTGAAATTAATATGTTAAATTACTGTAAACAAGATGATATACGATGAATATAGAGGGGGATATTTCATTCATTAGTCGTGCAAAAAAAAGCCGATTAGTGAACTTAAGGTAACTATTATATTAAAGTTACCTAAATTGCATGAACTAAACGTATCTTTGTGTTTAGTTCATGCTTCTTTGTCGAGACTAAAGTCAGATCCTCAGGGATCGGAAGTGTAGTTCAAAAAATGATTAGTCCATTTATACCGCGTGCAACGGCTTTAACACACTTCACGAGAAGCACTTTCTTAAGCGTAAATACAAACCAGCTTTAAACTGAAAATGGATATTTGATCGGCTCATGGCACTGGTAGCCTATCAGCTCAAAATCGTCTGTGGTTACCCAAGTCTCAATATTTTCCAATGATTTAATCTTCGGATTAATTCGCAGCTGCGGCTCAGGAAACGGTTGGCGTTTTAACTGCACATCACGCATTAGCTCGAATTGATTCTCATAGATATGAGCATTTACAATTTTGTGATACACCTTACCCGGCTTATGACCCGTGATTTGCGCTACCAAGGCAAGCAGTACAAAACATTGGATTTGATTGAAATTCAAGCCCAAAGGCACGTCGCAAGAACGTTGATATGATGTCAAGTCCAGCGTGTCTCCTAGTAAAGAAAACGTATGAGTATGCATGCATGGACGTAAACACCCCATTTCAAACTCACCAGGATTATAAAATGTGATAATTTCACCGCGATCATCAACACCATTTGATAAATCATCAATGACTTTTTTCAATTGGTCGACGTGGCTGCCATCGGCTCTCTGCCATGAGCGTCCCTGCACGCCATAGACTCGACCCATGTCATCTTCACCTTTTCGGTGAGGATTATTGAGCCACGCGTCGTTTTCGTTCGCATTAGCATTCCAGGTATTACAGCCGATTTCACGAAACTGAGCCGCGTTATCATAACCGCGCAAATAGCCGATTAACTCAGCAATGGCGGCTTTGTAATAGCTTTTTCTGGTGGTGATTATTGGAAATTTGTTGTTCGCGACATCATATTCCAAATCGGCATTGATCACCGTTAAACATTTAATACCGGTGCGCTTGTTTTCCACCCATGTTCCGGTATCAATGATTCGCTGACACAAATCTAAATATTGCTTCATTACATATTCCTTGATAGTTCATTTGTTTGTTCAAGTCGCACTTGCAATTGTTTCGAGGTTTCTCGCTATTTTTGCAACTCGTTTTCATACCATTCTTTGCTTTGTGTTTGGCGCTTCAATCTCAATGTTAATTGACTAAAATTGTGCTGTTATTCGGCAACTTGTCAAGCGCATCACTGATCTTACGCTCTGCTTTTACTTTTTTAATAATATCATGAACACCAGCTCTTAGACCTAAGCTTGTGAATGTATCACGATGGGATCCGGTTAGTTCATAAAGCGGTGCAATGGTTGCTTTTCACGAGCGTTTAGACTCTTGGCAAGCACGTTATTGATTAAGTCCGAGTTATCATCATAATCGGCTTGATTTTTATCTTTATCAGCCTGAATTGTCATACTACAATCCCCTCGCCTAACTGCTCTAATACCGCCAGAGTCTCTTTCATCTTAACCTAGCTTCGTACTACTCATTAACTCATTATTTTTAGCAGGCTTAAATCCTTATTAAATCTGTAACCTTAATTAATACCAGGGCTATTAGCTAAAAATCATTTTGATTGCCACTATCATCAAAAAGAGAACAAAGGCTTTTTTTAGTGTTCTGACTGGCAGTCTAGTTGCCCACTTTACCCCCAGAGGAGCAAATACAGATGATGTAATGACCATGCCCAGTAACGCCGGTAAATAAACATAGCCTAAACTATAGTCAGGTAAATTTACGTTATTCCAACCAGCTAGAATATAACCGCTGACACCAAAAACAGCGACGGTTAAACCACAGACAGTCGCAACGCCAATCGCTTGTCTAAGCGGCATAGTAAAATAGCTTAAAATAGGAATGAGCATTACGCCCCCCGATATCCCCATTAAACTGGCTAATATGCCAGTAAAAAAACTAATCGCTTTTAATAGATAAGCAGAAGGTAAATTAATTGTTTCTATTTCTTCGCTATTTTTCTTCGTGTTTTTGACTGAAAAAAACATATATATCGCTAAGATAAATACAGCTATTGCAAAGGTGTTTTTAAGCGCATTTACCGAAAGGGAATCTGCAATGTAGGCACCGAGTAACGAACCACATGCGATAGCTATCATTAATGTTTTAGCAATAGACCAAGGAATATTTTTATTGCGATGGTGGGCGAGAGCGGCAGAAAAAGAGGTTATAACAATGGTTGCCAATGAGGTAGCTAACGCCATAGGCATAACGACATTGCCATCAACTCCTGCTAAAGGTAATAAATAGACCAGTGCCGGCACAATAATCAATCCGCCACCAATACCTAGCAGGCCAGCAGCAAAACCAACAATGCTACCAAGTAATACACAAATGATAAAAATACTGAACAACATAATTTACTGCTTTTTTGAATTTATATTACCTAGAAAATCCCGCTACATACCTGCGCGGACAAAACCGCCTAAACCAAATTGCTCAAGCTGTTCATTTAAATAGCTATGTACCTGTTTAGTGGTTGTTAAGGTCAGTACCTGCGCTAACATTGATTTTAAGTCCTTAAAGTCAACATGGCGAATTACCCATTTTATTTTTGCGATATTATGCGGGTTCATACTCAGTTTGTCATACCCCATTGCTAATAATAATAATGCGCCGGCAGGTTCACTGGCGAGTTCACCACATAAACTTAAGGGAATTAATGATTTAGCTGACTGCTCTGCAATTAGGTTTAGTGCCCGTAAAACGGCGGGGTGGTATGAATCATATAAATCAGCGACCCGCGCGTTATTTCGGTCTACGGCTAATAAATATTGTGTTAAGTCATTACTGCCTACCGAGAAGAAATCTACTTTGCTGGCAAGTTCGGGTAATTGATAAATAATACCCGGTACTTCGATCATAATCCCTATTTTCGGACGCGGTAGTTTTTCACCATCTGCCAAAGTAAGTTCTGCAGATAATTCATAATATGCTTGATTGATCAAACGAGTAGCTTCGTCTACCTCGACAATACTGGAAATCATTGGCAACATTATTTCTAAATTTCGTTGCTCGACATTCGCACGTAACATAGCTCGGACTTGTAATAAGAATATTTCCGGGTGATCAAGCGTAATACGAATGCCGCGCCAGCCTAAAAAGGGGTTGTCTTCATTGATAGGAAAATAGGGTAATGACTTATCACCGCCAACATCTAAGGTTCGCATCGTAACCGATTGTTTGGGAAAAGCACTTAATACTTGCTGGTAAAGCGTCGTTTGTTCTGCTTCTGATGGAAAACAACTACGATTCATAAAAGGTATTTCTGTGCGATATAATCCTATACCTAAAGCACCTGAGTTCTGAGAATGTTCAAAACCCGCTGATAACCCTGCATTGAGGTGTAATTCAATGGCTTGTCCATCTCTAGTGATTGCCGGTAACTTTTCAACTTGTTTTACTTTATCGGCCAGTAAGTTTTCTTCAGCAATTAGATGTTGATATTCTCGTTGTAATCCCTCGTTAGGTTGAATAAAAAGTTCGCCACTATAACCATCAATAATTCCTTCTTTTTGGTGTAATCGACTGAGCGGGATATTGTCAATGCCCATAATAGCAGGCACTCCTAGCGCACGTGCTAAAATTGCCGCGTGTGAATTATTAGAGCCGGCAAGTGAAACAATGCCCTTTAACCCTTTATGTTGGTATTGGGCTAACATAGAAGCCGTGACTTCTTCAGCGACAAGAATAAATTTGTCAGGGAGCTGTTGTGTACCATTATTTGATTTTTGTAAATTCAGTAATAAACGATTACCTAAATCACGAATATCACTGCCTCGCTCTCGTAAATAAGGATCGTCTAACGCTTCAAATTGAATGATATAACTATCAATAACTTGTTTTAGTGCACTTTCTGCTGTCCACGCGGTTTTAATTTTATTGACAACTTCTTTACCTATATTTGCATTGTCTAATAACTGCTTATACACCTCAAAAATATCTAACGCATTGTCGGTAATAATATTCTCAAGCTTCAAAGTCATCTTTTCAAAATCAGCGCGTGTTTTTATTACTGCGTCATAAAATCGTTGTATTTCTAAAGGAGTATTATCGGAGCGCTGCAAAGAAATTTTCGTTAAATTGGCTTGTGGGTAGACAACAAACATTTCCCCCATTGAAATACCCGATGAGCCAGCAACACCTTGCAGCTTTTTCTTCCAATGACCGTTTGTATCTTGTCTGTCGAGGACTCCATTCACTTCAGCATTAGCTAATGAAGCAGCTAACTGAGCCGAGAGTGTCACCAAAAACGCTTCTTCGTTTTCAGTGAAATGTCGTGCTTGTTTTTGTTGAATAGAAAGTATACCTAACATTTTTCTTTGATGAATAATGGGGGTACCTAAAAAGGCATTAAGTTCGTCTTCTTCAACTTCTGGTGCATGAATAAACTGAGGGTGATATTGCGCATTAGCAATATTTAGCGGTTCTTCTCGTTGCCCAACTAAGCCAATTAATCCTTCAGTAAAACCAATAGTTGTTCGTCCTAATGAACTTTCCGCTAAACCGTCAGAGGCCATTAACAAAAAGTGCTGTTTGTGATGATCAGCTAAATAAATAGAACAACAATCAGTGTTCATCGCTTGTTTTATCTGTGACACCATACGACATAATGCACTATCGAGCTCAGCATTTTGGCTGAACTCTAAAACTATGCTACGTAAGGTGGTTAACATGGAGTACCTCAAAATGAAAATAGCTTGCAAGCAAGCTATTCTTATAGGTTAGATACCCATCACACTTCAAGATGTAGATTTCAGCAAGTCGATAAAGGGTCTGCTACAAGGCATTGATTGAAGAGAATAGTTACTCTATTGTCTAAATCAATAACGCCATAGATGACCCTTTACCGCCTTGCCCGTAAGGAGGTAAGCTAGAATATGAGTTCAGCGTTGTGATACTTGATAAGGGAACAACCATTATCTGCGTATCGCGCCTTGACCTAATTTCCTAGCTTAGCTCTGAAACTGCACCTTGATGTGTGATGGGTATACTTATGTTCAAAGTCAAAAGTGACGCTACATAATAATAATCAACCGCGACGTTTACGATGGTTTGGGCGATAAGAAGGCATTGACGCTTGGGCAAATTCCTTCATCACTTTTCGGTAAACTTCACGCTTAAAAGACACCACTTGTCGCACTGGATACCAGTAACTTACCCAACGCCAATCATCAAATTCAGGGTGATCAGAGTTAAGTAAATCAACCGCAGATTCTTGCGCGGTTAATTTGAGTAAAAACCATTTCTGTTTTTGCCCAATACAAACAGGTTTGCTTTCATGTCTTATTAAACGTTTTGGTAATTTATATCTTAACCAGTGTTTGGTCGAAGCAACAATTTTCACATGTTCCGGTTTTAATCCCACTTCTTCGTGCAATTCTCGGTACATGGTCTCTTCTGCTGTTTCACCCTCATCAACTCCACCTTGTGGGTATTGCCATGAATGCTGACCAAAACGCCTAGCCCAAAATACTTGTCCCCTGTCATTGATTATTACTATGCCGACATTGGCTCGATAGCCTTCGGCATCTATCAAAGGAATTCCCAACAAATTTTCATATAATATGACCTGATTCTTCCATAATCTGCGCTTGCGAGCAAATAAATAATTTTTTATTTTCGGGTTTGGCAATAGCGAGATAGCTTTAGAAACCTTATACTCACTTATTATTGCTGAGTGGATCATCGAGTTTCCTTATAAAAATTAATATCCCAAAAAACGAAAGTGAATTATTACAACGTGCTCAGACACTTGCAGGCATGACTTTAGCTGAAATAGCCGCACAAGTTGGCGTAGTAGTGCCAACAAGTTTAACGAGAGAAAAAGGCTGGATAGGACTTTTATTAGAACAAATTTTAGGAGCAAGTGCTGGCTCCAAGCCTGAGCCTGATTTTCCTCATTTAGGTATCGAATTAAAATCACTGCCGATTAATGCACAAGGCAAACCACTAGAAACTACTTTTGTCTGTGTTGCCCCATTAACAGGCTTAGTCGGGGCGAGTTGGCAAACGAGTCATATACGCAATAAGATGGCCAGAGTTTTATGGGTACCAGTAGTATCTGAACGCCATATCCCCATTGGTGAACGCATCGTTGGCACCCCATTTATTTGGTCACCTTCCCCCGAAGAAGAACAATTATTAGCTTTAGATTGGCAAGAGCTGACGGATATGATTGTGTTAGGCAACGTTGAAAATATTTCAGGTAAGCACGGGCAAGTATTGCAGCTACGTCCAAAGGCGGCAAATAGCCAAGCTAAAACACAGGCATTTAATCGCCATGGTCAACCCTTTCAAACGCTACCACGCGGCTTTTATTTAAAAACAGCGTTTACTCAAATGTTATTGAATAAACACTTACGTATTAATTAACTTTTTATTTTTATAACTTAAGTATAAAAATAAACTTATCTACGCTAATGAAATTTTCTGCCCTATCATGACTGTTTCACCCGCTTTAACACTTTGATTATCAGTATTCGCGGCTTCTAAACAAACAAATTCGTTTTCTGCGCCACAGTGAACATCGCTCATACCTTGGGCAATATCAATACCTGGATTCCACAAGACCCACTGCTGGCAATTTATTGATGATACTTTAATGGTGCGATGCCATTGTTCATCTTCAATGAAACACGTTTTATCGCTGTGGTAAATACGATCGATAACACCTACGCAGTTATCTAACGTTGAACGTTGTCGATCTTTACCGGTTACTTTGTCGTCATAAGAATCCTCAGCTAACGGGCTGACCTTGGTGTTTTCTGGAGAACTTACCGCAAAGTAACTATGTAATGCCGCAGAGTACTCAAAGCTTTTAGATGATAAATTACTGATAAACAGTTTTTGCTCAAACTGCGCTGAGAAAATAAATTCTTGTTTTAATTGGTATCGATGTGGCCAAAGTGGATGCTCGTTTTCTCCCGTGAGTGATAACGTCACACAAACATTGTCTTGATTAATATTAATGTCATCAAGTGTCCATTGTTTTTGTCGAGCAAAGCCATGATTACCCGCTGTTTCGCCATTAACTGCTTTATAAGGGCCAAACCATGGCCAGCACAAGGGAATGCCGCCACGTATTGCTGTGCCTTCTTTAAATACCGCGTCATCACTTAACCAAAATACTGATTGTTGATGTTCAGGTTGCCACGCAAGTACTTGCCCACCATATAAACTAATTTTGGCAGTACAGGTTTTATGTTTTATTTCTAGCACGGATACCTGTTCATGCAATGATACTTGCTTAATATGACCAAATTCGTTTTCAACAATTATTTTTGACATCACATTCCCAGCGATATAGTAGAAAAATAAAAAAGCATAATAAGACAAGCTTCGTTTGTTTGAAAGCTTAAAAGTATTCATCTTACTTTTGCAGCCAGTGAAGTCGTAGGTGCTAAGCTTTTGTCTGGAACAAAAAAACTGACCATCGACGTACAAGGAAGTACTAATGCCATGAAGGGCATGGATGCCTAGGAATGGCCATGGCACCGTGACATTGCCTACATGGAGTAGGTACTTAGCTTTTGTATGGAACAAAAAGCTGACCGTTGACGTGCATGGACGCACCAATGCCTTGAAAGACAGGATGTCTGAGAAAGGCCTGAACATATACGTTCATTGGCATGACACACAAGGAAGTGTTAATGCCATGAAGGCATGGATGCCTAGGAATGGCCATGCCACCGCGTTATACCGTTCATCGACGTGCATGGACGCACTAATGCCTTGAAAGACAGGATGTCTGAGAAAGGCCTGAACATTCGTCACTCTTTGCCATCCATGGCACCGTAACATACCGTTCATCCTGAACATTCGTCACTCTTTGCCATCCATGGCACCGTAACATACCGTTCATCCTGAACATAAAAAAGCACTAAACAAATACTTGTTTAGTGCTTTAAGTTAACGCTGTAAAAACGCGCTACAAGAGTGTTATCAATTACTTCGTGTAACCTCTTGGTAATTCACTGTCTGTTGTATAACGTTTACGTAACTCGTCATGACGACTTTGCGTGGTATGCTCTTTGCCGTTAATCCACATTTTGTCAACTTTAGAACTAAGCTCGAACGGATCCGCGCTCCATAGTACTAAATCAGCCCTTTTACCTACCGCGATTCGCCCGGCATCAATATTAAAAATATCAGCAACATTGGCGGTCACTGAAGCTAAAGCTTGGGCTTTAGTTAAGCCATTTGCAACGGCATTACCGGCTTCAAAACGTAGTTGGTATAAATTATGCGCATCGTTTATAGCTAAAGCAACAGTGATCCCCGCTTGGGTTAATTTCGCGGTATTTTTCAATGAAGAATGCAATGAATCAAAGCTGCTCGGCAAGTTATCTAAAGCACCAAAAATAATTGGTACTTCAGCTTTTGCTAATTGGTCACTGATCAAAATAGCATCTGCACCGCCGGCAATCACTAAATCAAGATTAAATTCAGCTTTAAGTTTCAATAACTCAAGCAAGTCGGTAGCACGGTCAGCATAGGCAATTAACGGTTTGTCACCGGCTAATAGCGCATTGATAATTTTCTCATCACGTTTTGGCTCTTTAGGTGACTTTTTCTTGTCATCTGCTTTTTCATCTTTTTTATCTTTTTTATCTTTTTTCGCTTTCTGTTCTTCTTCAGCTGCCTTCTTTAAAGCTTTTTGTGCATCTTCAAGCTTGTAACGTAATTTTTGTAGATTCAATGCGCGCGAGCCACTGCTTTTAGCTCCTAAATCAATAATAACGGCATTTTCTTTAATATAAACACTGTCAAATTCACCTGATAAATCAGCAACAAAGGTTTGTCCTTTGAACATGCTATCGCCGCCACCTGGTACAGTAACATTACTGGTAATGCCGCCTTTTCGGGTATACGGAACAACGGTAGAACGTGGGTTAAAGGCAATTGAAGCATCAAAGGTAATATCGGCTTTTTTATCTCTTGCGTCACGCGTTCTTGATACAGCCCCCACTTCCACTAGTCCTAATGAATTCATAGAACCAATTAAACCCGGAGTTAATATTTTCCCCATAGCATCAAAAGTTACGTCAGCAACCACTTTTTCAGGGTTAATTGCGATAATTGTTCCGTTATCAATAACGATTGTTGCATTAGTTAACACTCCCTGTTCAGTAACGGTATGCACAGTAGCATTGGTAATAGCTAAGCTTTCAGCATAGACATTGCTTACGGCTGATAAGGCAAGTGCTACTAAAGAGGCCTTAAATAGTTTGATATTTTTCATGATTACTCTCCTCCCTTTATGGTTGAAGCAGGTACAGCCGCTTGCCCTAACATAAAGTCACTTTTAGCTTGGTATTTTTCATCAAATCTGTCGTATACTTTCGCGCCATCAATAAACACTTGTTCAGCTTGTGCGTACACGCTAAATGGGCTTTGATTCCACAACACTAGGTCGGCATTTTTACCGCTTTCCAAACTACCGGTTTTATCGTCAATTCCCAGAGATTTAGCCGCATTTAAAGTGATCCAACGAATGGCTTGGGCAGGTTTTAAGGCAAAGCCATTTTCATTAGCACGGAACATTACTTTCCCGGCTTCTTGATTTAAACGTTGTATGGTACTGCTTGAGTCTGAATGAACAATCGCACATGAATTTTTAACCGCATTAACTACGGCAACATTCTCTTGGATCATGTCATAGGCTTCCATTTTAAAACCCCACCAGTCTGGCCACATTGCAGCACAGTTACCATTATCTGCTAATAAGTCGGCAATTTTATAGCCTTCAATCGCGTGATGAAAGGTACCTGACTTGTAGTTAAATTCTTTACCAAGATCAATCATCATCGCCATTTCTTCGGCTTTGTAACAATGATTATGAATTAAAATGTCGCCATCAAGTACACCTTTAAGTGTATCAAGCTCTAGATCGCGTGCCGGTGCTAATGGGTTTTTTCCTGCCGCATAATCACGATCATATTTTTCCCAAGCAGTTTTATATTCTGTAGCTTCTGCCCAAGCCATACGGTAACCCGCCATATTACCCATTCGGGTTGATGGTAAAACTTTACGGCTACCGTAGACACGTTTAGGGTTTTCGCCACATGCCATTTTCAAACCGTAAGGCGCTGCTGGAAATTTCATGCCTTGCATAGTATGGCTTGATACATTGCGTAATGTTACACCACGACCGCCAAATAAATTGGCAGAGCCTGGTAAAATTTGTAGTGTGGTTACACCGCCAGCACGAGCTGCATTAAAACCAGGATCTTGTGGCCAAACACTGTGTTCAGACCAAACCTCTGAAGTATTAGGTGACGTCATTTCATTGCCATCAGAATGAGATTCAGCAGACGGACTTGGGTAAACACCTAAATGTGAATGCACATCAATAACACCAGGGGTAACCCATTTACCTGTGCCATCGATTTCAACAGCACCAACCGCAGATAAACTTTTCCCTACTTGAGATATCTTCCCATCAACCATAAGAACATCTGCATTATCAAGGCGCTCACCATTACCAATTAATACGGTAGTATTTTTGATTAATGTCGTTTCTTTGGGAAGTGGTTGATAAGTACTCGGATAAGGGTTTTTATTGATGCTAACTTTTGGGTCTTGTGGCTCTGACTGTAAACAGCCAGATAACGCTATCGATACACCAACTGCTATCAACGTTGGGGCAATATTTTGCTTAATAGGCATGAAATGCTTCCTGTGCAGGTTCTTATTATTTAAGGAGTTAAGTCACCTTAAAATGAATTAGACAAGACAGCAAGTTAACGCTAAAAAATTACGTTCAATGGCAATACATTTACGTTGAATGGTTGTGTAGATGACATAAAAGTTATGGCATCTTTGTTGTTAAACCATTTTATTAAATAGTTTTTATTTATAAATGTAAGTTTAGCGCTGCAAATGGTGCCTGATGATTTTATCTGAGTAAAATAAATTGCTGAACTTTAGCTATGGATTAGAGTTCAAAATCACCAAAATCAAGATCGTTTGACGTCTTGAGTTTGTTTTTTTCTGCTGGGGCAAGTAATGAAGGTTGCAGCTCTGCTATCGGTGTTTCACTGATTTTAATTTTTGGCACTGCATTTTTGCGTTTTTTACGCTGAAGACAGCGCTTGATCACTTTTTGCTTGTCGTCTGTCGTTAAGTGTATCCACCCTTGTCGTTCTTCACGCGAGCGATAACAACCAAGGCAGTTACCTTTTTCGTCAGACTGACAAATGCCAACACAGGGGCTAGGAACATCAAAAAACTCTAATTGCATATAAACCTTAAGCCAAATTAAAAGAGCCTATACGTTAATCATAACGTATATACCCGCACTTTGAATAGTAACGGGTATCGGCTCATAATTGTTTACGCTAATTTATCCGTAACAATATGATAATCTGGGTCTTCAATTACATTTATTTCAACTAAACTACCAGCTTTAGTGAGTAATTGCGTACATTCCTGACTTAAGTGTCTTAAATGCATGGTTTTACCGCGTGATAAATAACGCTCAGCTAATGTATCAATCGCCTCAATGGCTGAATGGTCAACAACACGCGAGTTTTTAAATTCAACGATGACATCATTACTGTCTTGGTCCATATCGAACTGCTCTAAAAAGTTTGCAATAGAACCAAAAAATAATGGCCCTGTTACATCGTAAACAGTTGAACCGTCAGCATCAGTTGAGCGATTCACAATAACGTGTTTTGCGTGTTCCCAAGCAAAAACTAATGCTGAAACAATCACACCAACTACAACAGCGACGGCTAAATCCTTATAAACAGTAATACCTGAAACAAGAATAATGACAAAAGCATCTGCTTTAGGAACCTTTTTCAAGATACGGAAACTTGACCATTCAAAGGTACCAATAACCACGATAAACATCACGCCAACGAGAGCTGCTAATGGAATTTGTTCAATTAACCCTGAAGCAAATAATATAAAGCCAAGTAAGGCCAATGCCGCAGTAATACCTGAGGCTCGACCTCGCCCACCCGAGTTTACATTGATCATAGACTGACCAATCATGGCACACCCACCCATAGCACCAAAAAATCCACAAGCAGTATTGGCAGCACCTTGGGCAATACATTCTTTATTACCACGGCCACGTGTGCCGGTTAATTCATCAATAAGCGTTAATGTTAATAACGACTCAATCAAACCAATTCCAGCTAACACTATTGCAAATGGCAATATAATTTGTAAAGTGTTCAAATCAAAAGGGACACTTGGAATACTAAAAGTTGGTAAACCACCGGAAATAGAAGCAATATCACCAACCAGCTTAGTATCAAGGTTAATACCAAACACTAAAAATGAGACAACAACAATGGCGACAAGAGTCGAAGGTACCGCTTTAGTTAACTTAGGGAAAAAATGAATAATTGCCATAGTTAATAGAATTAACCCTAGCATGGTATAAAGCGGTGTACCTTGCATCCACTCTAGCTCACCCGCTTCATTAGTAAATTTAAACTGTCCTAATTGTGCTAAGAAAATTACAATGGCTAAGCCATTTACAAAACCGAGCATTACGGGATGTGGTACTAAGCGGATAAATTTTCCGAGTTTAAAGACTCCGGCTAAGATTTGCAGCAAACCGGTTAATACCACAGTAGCGAATAAGTATTCTATTCCGTGACGAGCAACTAAACTCACCATCACGACCGCCATAGCGCCAGTAGCTCCAGAAATCATTCCCGGGCGACCACCAAAAATAGAGGTAATTAAACCCACCATAAAGGCGGCGTATAAACCAACGAGAGGATCAACACCCGCAACAAAGGCAAAAGCAACCGCTTCAGGCACTAGCGCCAAAGCGACGGTAAAACCTGAAAGAACATCATTCTTTAGATTGGAAACTTTACTGGCATGTAATTCAAACATTGCACTCTCATTAATTAAATAAAATAGATATAACCTGATCGTTTTCTAATAATAGGAAATTTTAACAATAATTGTTAATTGGCTCATTAAAGAATGCTTCAGGGATTTACGGCGCGGGAATACTAATGATTTGCAGTGAAAAAGTCAATAAATGCTTAGTTTTAATACAGGTTACATTAGGTATACATAGAGGGTATAACAGCCGAAAAGGCTTGGGGTACAATAAATATTATAGGAGTAACAATTGTTCGATAAGGCGAAAATATCAAATAAACATAATTTCGCCTCAAGGGGTTATTTTTTGTTATTCTGCAGCTCGCTCACGTTCACTCAAAAATTCTTTTATCTCGTCACGTGAACCAAGAATATGCTGTTTGAGTAAGGCAACTGACTTCTCGACATCGCGCGCTTTACATAGGGCTAATAGCTCGTTGTGCTCAGACTCAGCTTTAGAAATCCCGCCAGCCCATAATAAATGCATACGAATATAGCGGTCGGCATTTTTATTTAACGTGTTTACTAAGTCTTGAGTTTGTGGTCGATTCGCACCTGAATACAAACAATTATGGTAGTCAGAATTTAACTCACTCCAAGTATTCGCCGCATTTTCTTTACCCAGCGCTTTATCTAATCGAGATAAAAGCTCAGTGGCTTCGGCCAGTTTTTCGTCACTGATATGCGGGATAGACGAAGCCAATAAATCAGCTTCGAGCATAGCTCTTAATTCAAATAATTCATCTACTTGGCTGGCTGTAAGCTCGGTAGCCGTCGCACCTTTATGAGGTTCAAAAGAAACTAAACCTTCCGCTTCAAGTTGCAATAACGCTTCACGTACGGGTATACGGCTAACATTTAATTCTTCTGCTAATGCCGCTTGGCGTAAAGGTTGCCCCGCTTTAATCTCACCACTTAAAATCTTCTCTCTAAGGGTTTCAACAACTAACTGCGTTCGGGTTTTGTAAACTATGCTCATAAAAGACTTCTCTTGAAAGTGTACAGTCATTATAAGGATTTATCAGCTAAACAAAAGCGGCTAGTAGATATTAGCCACTTTATATGCGGAAAAGTTAACTTTTCAGTAAACTTGGTAACAGCTCATCAGGCATATTTTGATAACAAATAGGTCGCTGAAAACGTTTAATGGCTTCACTGCCCACCGAGGTAGTTCTTATTTGGGTAGAAGCTGGAAACGGTCCACCATGGTTCATAGAGGCACATACTTCAACGCCAGTTGGCATTTGATTATAGATTAAACGACCCACTTTATGAGCCGCGCTTAAGGCAACTTGTTTAGCAATATTAACATCCTGCTCACTGGCATGAATACTTGCCGTTAAGCTGCCATTAAGTAAATTAATAAATTCCATCAGCTGCGCTTGACTGTCACAACGGACAATTAGTGCACTCGAACCAAAGACTTCTTCATGTAATGCTTCATTAGCTTTAAATGTTGCTAAATCGGTGGCAAACAGTGCTGCTGAACAAAAATGTTCTTGGCCTTTTTCTGGTTTTTTGCCTTGAGCTAAACATTCAACACCCGAGATATTCTGCCATTGGGCGACAATGCTATTATATGAAGTCGCCATACTCGGCGTTAACATAACACCTGCTGACGTTTCACTGATCGCTTGCGCCGCTGACTTTTCAAACACTGGTGTATTTTCATCACTAACGTAAGCCCAAATTCCAGGACTGGTACAAAACTGCCCTTGCGCCATCATTAATGAGGCGACTAATGCTTGTGCTAATCCTTGAGCATCATCAGCCAATTTGTTCGCTAAAATAAATTGCGGGTTAACACTGCCAAGTTCACCGTAAAATGGAATTGGCTCTGCACGTTCATTTATTTGTCGTTGTAAAATCATACCGACACGCTCAGACCCGGTAAAACCAACCGCTTTAATAAGTGGATGTGTCACTATTTGACTAGAAATACCGTAGTTTTTCCCTTGAATCAGCGAGAAAACACCGGCATCGATACTGCAAATTTCAATCGCTTTATTGATCGCCTGAGCAACTAATTCTGCCGTTCCAGGATGTGCTGCATGTGCTTTCATTACAACCGGACAACCGGCAGCAAGTGCCGAAGCCGTATCGCCGCCTGCTGTTGAAAATGCTAATGGGAAATTACTGGCAGCAAAAACAGCGACCGCGCCAAGTGGCAAATAACCTAAGCGTGTTTCTGGCTTAGGTAAAGGCTGGCGATTCGCATCGGCTAAATCGACAACCGCTTGATATTCACCTTGTTCTAATAAGTTAGCGAATAAGCCAAGTTGACCGATAGTACGGCCACGTTCACCTTGAATTCGCATCGCAGGCAAGCCAGTTTCGGCACACGCCATAGTAACTAAATCGTCCCCAAGGGCAAGAATTTGCTCACCGATAGTACGTAAAAATAACGCACGTTTTTCTGCACTTAATTGGCTATAAGAATAAAATGCTTGGTTTGCTTTGCCAATAGCTTGGTCAATTTCTTGTTCGCTAGCGTCAGCAAATTTTTCGTTCATTGCTTGATTAGTAACGGCATTCATTGCAGAAAAACCATTAGTTGTATCGCCAGACCATTCGCCTGCGATTAAATTTTTTCCGGTAATATTCATTATCTATTCCTACTCAATGTTATTTTTAGCTAATAATTTTTTGATTATGTAACAACAAAACCAAAAGCATACGGGTCATCATCGTCAATCGTGATACAGTTTTTACCAAATACTTTTGCCCAACCTTGAATGCTAGGCTTTATCGCAGATATTTTACCTTTCACCCCTTGTGGATAGGTGCTGTCACAGCTGAGCTCAACAATTTGTTCTATTTTTCCAATAAACTGACTACCGATATAACTTTCATGAACAAAACTATCGCCTAAGCTTAACTGCCCTTTCGCGTAAAGTTGTGCCATACGCGCGCTTGTGCCTGTTCCACAGGGCGATCTGTCGAGCGCTTTTTCACCGTAAAAGACTGCATTAGCTCCGTCTGAATTTTCGTGTTTAGGTTTTCCTGTCCATAAGACATGAGAAACACCGTTTACACTAGGGTCTTCAGGATGAATACAGGTAACGACCTTACTTGCCGCTGCACGAACAAGGGGACTCCAATGCAGTATTTCATTTGCCGTCCATTGATCAATCCCAGGAAAATTTTCTTGTGGCTCAACTATCACGTAATAATTGCCTCCATATGAAACATCAACGGTTATCCGTCCTAATCCTTCAATATTAAGTTCAATATCTTGGTGTGATAAATAGGCTGGAACATTGTAAATTTTCACAGAATCTACTTTAGTTATGGGATTGTCATGCAACTGACTTTCATCAGATTCACTTTGTAAGGTGTACTCCACTTCAATTTGCCCAGCGGGTACATCAAGCGTTAATTTCCCAGCAACTTTTGGTGTTAACAATCCGCTTTCTAAGCCAGAGGTCACTGTACCAATTGTGCCGTGGCCGCACATGGGTAAACAACCCGATGTTTCAATAAATAAAATGGACGCATCAGCATTTTCACTACAAGGCGGATATAAAAATGCACCAGACATCATATCGTGACCGCGTGGTTCAAACATCAATCCTTGACGGATCCAATCATGATTCTCTAAAAAATCCTGTCGTTTCTCACTCATGGTTTGCCCTTTTAAATTAGGGTGACCACTGGTAACCAAACGAACTGGGTTGCCACAAGTATGTGCGTCTATACAAAAAAATGTGCCTTTGTTCATGTTCTACCTTTACTGTCCATATTATTCCTGTCTTGTTAAGACTAAAGCCCCGCCTACAAGTATAGGGCTTGTAGATGAGGCTTTAGCTTTTAACCATTCAACTTAACAATATTAATCTAAATTGAATTTTGACAAATCTATTCGTGTTGCTAAAGCATCGTTATATAATTTTTCAACTCTTACACGTTCTTCGCCGGCAAGAGGTAACCGCGGTTCACGCACAACTTCACTACCACGACCTGCCAACTGTTCACTATATTTAATACATTAGACAAGTGTTGGAATAGTGTCTAAACGTAATAAAGGTAAGAACCAACGCCAGATTTCAAGCGCTTCTTGGTAACGGCCTTGCTGTGCTAATTTGTAAATTGCTACAGATTCTTGTGGGAAAACATTAGTTAAGCCTGAAATCCAACCCGTACAACCTAACATTAAGCTTTCTAGCGCGATGTCATCAACACCACAATACGATAAATCGATCATCAAATTCAGCATATAATTTAGAAATTCGACGGGTATCTTCAGTCGCTTCTTTTACTGAAACGATGGTCGGTTCGTTGGCTAAAATAGCCATGCCTTCAATAGATACATCAACACCGTAAGTCACCGGGTTATTGTAAATCATAAGAGGTAAACCACAGTTACCTGCAATTTACTGGTAATGATTAATTGCTTCACGTTCGCTTGAACGATAAACCATGCCAGGTAAAACCATTAAACCATCAATGCCAACTTCTTCACACATTTGACAATATTCAATAGCAAACTTGGTTGTTGTTTCAGCAACACCAGAAAGTACTGGCACTCGACCGGCAACCACTTCTTTTACCGCTTCAAGGATTTCACGTTTTTCAGCTTGTGTATGTGAACAATTCTCGCCCACAGTACCCAAAGCGATAATTCCATGTACACCTTCATTAATCAAACTATCAGCCATATTTTTTTGTCGCTTCGAAATTAATCGACATATCATCAAAATATTGGGTAGTTACTGCTGGGTATACGCCTTGCCAGTTAATCTCTTTCATTATTATTTACTCACTACTTTAAAAATTACTTTTTTTTTACTTACGATACTCATTTTTTTCAAAGGCTTATTGAAGACTTAAAAAAAACAAACAGTATCAGTGGATTTGATATAGGATATTGTATACAATTATTCTCGTTGTACAAGGTTTAATTTTATAAAGAGTAAAAAACTATGCAGTTCATCCATGAAAATTTAGCGCTTAATTCAGAAAAATATCTTTCAGTTACCAGTATTGACGCCCACACAGAAGGCGAGCCATTACGAATTATTACCGGCGGTTATCCGGAAATAATCGGTGACACCATTTTAGACAAGCGTCAGTTTTTAACGGAGCACTTAGATAGTTACCGTCAATTTTTAATGTATGAGCCACGTGGCCATGGAGATATGTACGGCGCCCTTATTACCGAGCCATGCACAGAAAAAGCGACCTTTGGCATTTTATTTATGCACAACGAAGGTTATTCCAGCATGTGTGGTCATGGCATTATTGCTGCGGTATCAGTTGCGATAGAAACGAAAATTCTCGCCATGCCTGAGACTGGTGAATATATTGGCATTGATGCCCCGGCTGGTTTCATTAAAGCCTATGCGGAAATAAAGAATAACCAGCTATCGGTAAGTTTTGATAACGTTCCTGCTTTTGTTGAAACACTCAATCAACAAGTAGATATTAACGGGTTAGGTAGCGTTAATTACGACATTGCCTTCGGTGGTGCTTATTATGCTTTTGTTGATGCTGATGATTTAAACTTAACTTGCGACGCAGCAAATAGCCAAGTCTTGATAGCAGCAGGACGAGCCATTAAAAGAGCAGTAATGGCTGATTACGACATAAAACACCCTCTTGAAGATGACCTTAGTTTTTTATATGGCGTTATTTTTCACTCTAAGAAAACTGCACGTTCAGCCTCTCATTCTCGTCATGTCTGCATCTTTGCAGAAGGTGAACTCGACCGTTCACCAACCGGCACAGGCGTAAGTGCACGTGCTGCTTTATTAGCCACTAAAGAAGGTCTAACCATGGGTGAAAAAGTCATCATTGAAAGTATTACTGGTGGAGAGATGACGGTGAACATAGAAGAGTCAATTAACTACTTTAACAAAGAGGCTGTTATTCCCCGTGTTAGTGGTAGAGCTTTTATTACCGGTATCCATCAGTTTTTAGTCGATAAAAATGACATTTTTCCGCAAGGTTTTTTATTGCGTTAACCCGTATAACTAACCATCACTTAAGTAAGTAGATAGACATGACAACATTAAATATTGGTAACGCTGAAAAAAACATTGCCGTGATCGGTGCTGGTATCATAGGTATTAATTGTGCGCTTGAATTACAGTCACTTGGCTTTCAAGTAACACTTATTGATAAGTTAGGCATTGGCGAAGGTTGCTCAAAAGCAAACGCAGGACATTTCGCCACCGAGCAAGTATTTCCATTGGCGGAGCCAAACTTGTTATGGCAGTTTCCAAAACTATTACTTGATCCCTTAGGTCCTGTGTCTTTGTCTGCCTCATATTTGCCTAAGGCATTGCCTTGGTTTGGTCAATTTATATGGAATATGCTGGCCAGTAAACGTTCAAAAAACAGTGCAGCAATAAAAACACTTAATAAAAATGCCATTAGTTATTACCAGCCACTTTTAAAAGAAGCAAAAGCTGAAGCATTATTAACGTTAAAAGGCAGCTTATTAGTCTTCGAAAAAAGTTCAGATAAAACCATCAAGCGATATTTTGAACAGTATAAAAATGCCGGTATTAGCGTGTTATTACTCGATCGGCAACAAACGTTATTATTAGAACCCAATTTGAGTAAAAATATTCAAGCATCGCTCTATTTTACTGAGGTCGGGCATAGTGCAGATCCTTCCGCTATTTGTACACAACTGGCTAAGTTAGCTTTTAGCAAAGGCTGTGAGTACAAACAAGCTGAGGTACTTAACATTAGCCACAATCGAAGTGGGGTTAATTTAACAACAAAAGAAGAAACCTTGATATTTGACCAAGTGGTCATTGCGAGTGGGGCTTGGTCAAAAGCACTTTTAAAACCCTTAGGTTACACTTTACCCATAGAGGCAGAGCGAGGATATAGCTTAGATTTACCGCCTAGTAAAAATAAAGATAAATTGTCACGTCCGGTAGCATCTGCAGAACGAAAATTCATTATGACACCCATGGCACATGGTTTACGGTTAGCTGGCACGGTTGAATATGCGGGCTTAAAACAACAAGCGAATATGAAACGAGCCGATATGCTCTTTAAAAATGCCCAGCAGGTACTCACGATTTTACCTGAATTAAATGCACAAACAGCAAAAGAAGGTCAAAAGTGGATGGGACACCGTCCTTCACTTCCTGATTCATTACCTGTTATTGGCCAAGCGCCAAAGCATAGCAATATATTTCTTGCCTTAGGCCATCAACATTTAGGGTTAACTCAAGGAGCCATTACAGGAAAACTCATTGGCCAGCTAATAACTAAACAACCAACTGACATCGATGTCACGCCGTTTTGTTTAAGTCGTTTTAACTAAAATCCCATGATTATATTTATAAAGTTCCCTATGTTTTTTTAGAGTTGTGCTAGGCTTAAATTCAAATAAAACAATTACTTTGATTGCAGACAAAGTAATTGTTTCCGTCAATATTATAATATTTATAATTCGCCATCACGCTGGTCTTTATGAATCAACAGTTAATTGTTTTCTTTAAAGCATTATTAGGTAGCTGCAAAGATTTGCTGCCTATTGTTTTAGTGATCGCTTTTTTTCAATTTGTCGTTCTTCAACAAGCCATGCCGAATATTGGCGACATATTAGTGGGTTTAGCATTAGTCGTACTTGGCTTAACTTTTTTTATTTATGGTTTAGAAATGGGCTTATTCCCCATTGGCGAATCTATGGCCCAAGCCTTTGCTAAAAAAGGCAGTATTAATTGGTTACTTACTTTTGCCTTTTGTTTAGGTTTTGGCACGACGGTTGCCGAACCTTCACTTATTGCCGTTGCTAAAGAAGCTGCAACTGTTGCCGCTGCTGGAGGCATGATTAGCAATACCCTTGAAGCACAACTTTCTTACGCCAATGGTTTACGTTATACCGTTGCCTTTGCTGTTGGTTTTGCCATTTCTATAGGCGTATTACGTATAATCCGTGGCTGGCCTATTCAGTATTTAATCTTAGGCGGCTATGTGGTTGTTGTACTCATGACCATTATAGCTCCTAGCTGGATTATAGGCATTGCTTATGATTCTGGTGCCGTTACCACCTCTACGATTACTGTGCCTTTAGTCACTGCACTTGGTGTAGGTTTAGCGTCAGCTATAAAAGGCAGAAACCCAATGATAGACGGTTTTGGCCTGATCGCTTTTGCTTCGTTAACCCCAATGGTTTTTGTCATGATATACGGCATGGTGATTAACTAATGGCGTTATTATTGGAGTTCTTGCAAACATTAAAAAATACAGTCGTCGACGTATTACCCATATTATCTATTATTTTAGGATTTCAGTTATTAGTTATTCGCAAACCTATTCCCCATATCAAGCAAGTAAGCTTTGGTTTCATTTATGTCTTAATTGGTTTAACACTTTTTTTACTCGGCCTCGAAAAAGCATTATTTCCGCTCGGTAAAATGATGGCAGAGCAACTTACCGCCCCCGAGTTTATTCATCAAGGTGCCAAGGTCTTAACTACAGTACATTGGTCCGATTATGCATGGGTTTATGTTTTTGCCGCGGCGATTGGTTTTAGCACCACCATTGCTGAGCCATCGCTTATTGCCGTAGCAATAAAAGCTGAAGAAGTCTCAGGTGGTGCAATTAACGCTAATAGCTTACGTATTTCTGTAGCTATTGGTGTATCAGTCGGTATTGCACTCGGCAGTTATCGTATCGTAGTGGGTCACCCTCTTCATTATTATATTATTACCGGTTATGTGATCGTTGTTATTCAAACCTTTTATTGCCCCAAGTTACTTGTGCCATTAGCCTATGACTCTGGCGGGGTTACTACCTCTACCGTAACTGTGCCATTAGTGGCCGCTTTAGGTTTAGGTTTAGCAAGTACCATTCCGGGAAGAAGCCCACTTATTGACGGCTTTGGTTTAATTGCTTTTGCGAGTTTATTCTCCATTATTGCTGTTATGACTTATGCCCAATTAACGCATGCTAAGGCCCATAAAATTGAGCGAAAGGTAGAAAAACGACAACGAATAAAAATTAACAAACGAAAATTAAGACAAAAAAAACAAGAGGCTGACCAAACCTCTAACGACATTAATCAACAAGATAAGCAAGACAGGTGATCACATGCAATTCAAATTAATTGTCGCATTTGTTGACGACGGTGTAACAGATGACGTAATGAAAGGCGCCAGAATGGCAGGAGCCACAGGTGCAACCATTATAAATAATGCTCGAGGCGAAGGTATTAAACGCCAGCGTACTTTTTTTGGCATGCAACTTGAGTCACAAAGAGATGTATTACTCTTTGTCGTTGAAGAACATTTATCCCGAAAGATACTTGAACGAATAAGCAAAATAGCTGGTTTTGATATAGATCCCGGCAAAGGTATTGCGATTCAGCTAAATGTAGAAGATGCCGTAGGCGTGGCCCATCAGATTGAGCGCTTAAAAGGTAAAGTTGAGGAAGAGTTATGAACCATAAATTAGTGAAAGTGAAAGATGCAATGACCACCAACAACTATCAATTTGCCGATGGCATGATGACTGTTGCCGAAGGTATTAAGCTCGCGAAGCAACATAATGTTAGTGCACTGATTATTAATAAGCGCAATGAACACGACGAATATGGCTTAGTAATGCTTGCTGATATCGCGAAAGAAGTATTAGCAAAAGACCGTTCACCCGATCGTGTCAACTTATATGAAATAATGGCAAAACCTCTATTGAGTGTGCCCCCAAATATGGATGTTCGATATTGCGCCAGGTTTTTTGAACGCTTTAGTATTCATTTAGCACCTGTCGTTGAAAACAATGAGGTTATTGGTATGGTTGACTATATTAATATGGTGTTTAGCCAAACAGAGTAATTTAACATCTTGGCAAAAGCGCAAAAGATATTATTTAGGCTTTTACTGTCCTATGCTTGGCTGTTTTATGCGTTTTTACTTTTTCCAAATAAATCAGCGCTGACAATGCGAAATTTTATTAAAATAAACGCCAACGACCGAATAAATCTTAGCCAGAAAACAACCCAAATATAAGTATAATAACAACATGATAGCTTTCCTCATGTTGAAATAACTCAATAATTATACTTAACTTATAAGCAATAACTTTATGCAAGAATAAAAATGCCACTTACTCAAAGAGTGAAGTGGCAAAGTAGTTCTAGATAAACGGATAAATATTTTCTGAAAGTTAATTAAAATTGATAGTGTTGGCTTTTGCTCATTAACTTTGACACCGTAATTTTATCGGCAGAGCAATCGCTAATATCTTTTTTGCTGAACACTAAAATACTGTCTTTGTAGCGACGCCCCTGTTTTTCTCCTGCTGACTTTAAAATAACACTCACGTGTTCATTTTTAGGTAAAGCTTTTAAGCCATTGCCATACAAACAAAGTGTTTCGGTTAGTGATGCACTTAGGTCTTGATAATAAATTCCTCGTGCTTTTTCTCGTTCAGCCTTTTGTGCTTTTTGTTTTTTGTGCATTACATCACTTCTTTCTTTAAACGCTTTTTGGCTAACAGCAAGTTTTGCCGTTTGCTTTTTTAGTGCTGCAAGTTCAGTTTGTAGCTCTTTTTTATCGTCATCGTCAGCTCTGCGTAATCGATATTCTACATCACGTTTTTCTCGTGCTACATCTCTTAACTCGTACGATAAATCACGTTGTTCTTCACGTAATTCACGGTAACCTTCACGATTATGTTCAAAAGATTCCATAGCATGTTCGTACGCTTGCGCCGCTTCCTCCATGCTTCGAGCAATAGACTGGTTAATTTTTGTTTCATACTCAGCATCATTATTCGAACTTCTTCTTGAAACTGCTCGAGCTATTGGAGGTACAGGAACGGCAGGAAAGTCCGGCATCGCAAAGTTAAAATTAAAGTTACCCCACTGATTGTTACCTGAGCTTGAATTTATGGTAAAGACAATACCTTGCCCTTTTAAATAAGTACTTTCAATACTAGTGATTTTTGAGCCTTTGCGTCCTTCTTGAACGCTTACCGATGATTTTATAATATTACTCATAATATCAAGTTGCTTATGCATTGCTGCGTATCCGCCATTATCTGCGGCAAAAGTTACCGTTGTCGCCAGCGAACTAGTTAGAACAAATAGCGCCGTTGGGATAAATGTCATTATTTTTTTCATGGTATTACTCCTCTGAAGTCCAACTAGCAGGTTTTGTTGTTAAACCTAAGCCGTCTGAATCTTGTGATTTTATATTTTTAAGTTGATAGTTAGTTCTTTGTGTTTTTAAAGATTGATAATTAATTTCACTTTCAAGCTGCTGAAATTTAATTTTATTATCTAATGAGTCGTCAGCACGTTGGTCATTAATGTATTGCACGAAATCACTGATGTCTTCTTTGCGCTCTTTGCGGGTTGCCCCCATCAAATAACTCGCTAATTGCAGGTTACTGTTTTGCTGTTTCACTGAAATATCAGCAACGTAATTCGCTAAAATAACTTGTTGTTCGCTGGCAAATCTTTGCAGTTGTTGGTTAACTTTAGCTTCGACTAAACCATTGATTTCCTCTTGGCTATAACTCACTTGTTTGATGTTCGTTTGCGTTGAACCAGTAAAGGTTAATAACACCCCGTCATCTTTCATCACTAATTCAACCTTAAACAATACGAGTGCCATGGCAAAAAGTGAAAATGCCATCGACATGGCGGGTAATCCCCCCCATTGCCACCAAGGTGATTTGTCAGTTTCAAATGCAGCCGAGCGATCCCAATGAGGAACAGCGTATTCTGTTTGCAGACTGGCTTGGTGCTCAACCGTTTGTGCCGTTTTTAGCCTTGCTTGCCAAATAGCATCTTCATGAGTATTTGCATTGCTTTGCACTGGCTGGCTCTGTTCACCTTCAACATGGTCTAAACGGTCAAGCCATTTCTCAAAGACTTTTTCTGAGGACTTCTCTGGGGATCTATTTTTATCTTCAGACATAATCAAACTCCAAATGATCTTTTAATTTATCTAAACCGCTATATAAACGAGATTTAACGGTATTGACCGAGATACCTAATTGCTTCGCAATATCATCAAACGTGCAATGTTGAAAAAATTTCAATTCAATCACCAACTTTTGATTTACCGGTAACGTTTTCATTGCTTTATGTAAAGCCGTCGCTTGTTGCCCGGAAACAGCATGATACACAGGGCATTCATCATTACTTTCATCAACTTGTTCAGGTACATCATCAAGCGACTGTGTTGGCTTTTTACGACGGTAATATTCAATACAACGATAATGAGCAATTTTAAACATCCACCCTTTAAAAGGGCTGTCACCACGAAAAGTCGATAAGTTTCTAAAAACGGCAACAAAAACATCTTGCATTAAATCCATGGCATCAGCCGGATTACTCACCATGCGCAAGGTGTAGTTGTATAGGTTTTTTTCATAACGCTTTACCAAGGTTACCCAAGCAGATTTTTTACCCTTTAGTGCTTGTTTCACCAGTGTTTCATCACTTCGTTCGAACACGTATATTCCTATTATTATTTAATTAATATGCGCTTATGTTTGTCAGTTACTATAGAGGTAGCTATGGATAAGAAAAAAGTTTGAATTTATTTAAATTAAATCACTTTTATTTTAAAAGACCTTCAACAATCTGCCCTAACTGGTTATACAGTGAGTTTCTCATTGAGGTTTTTCGCCAAAGCACGCCAATTTCTCGGTAGAAGTCATTGTCTAATTTTTCGATGGATAACTTTTCAGCTTGGCCTACGCCTTTATTTACCGCCATTTTAGGCAAAAATGTAATGCCTTGATGAAGCGCAGTCATTTGCACGAGTGTTGATAGACTTGAAGCAGAAAAAGGATTAATACGTGCTTTATCGGCAAGCTGGCAAGCAGAAACCGCGTGTTCAGTTAAACAGTGCTCAGATGATAATAAAAATATACTTTGCTCAGGAAGGCTTTGATAATTACCTGTTTGCTTAAATTTATTTACTAGGGCGTATTCTCCAGCCATCAAAAAAGGATCCTTACCCACTTTTTTACAATGAAAACTATTAGGGGCAATAGGTAACGCTAAAATCAGCACATCAATTTCACCATTGTTAAGCATTTTCACTAAGTTTTCAGTGGTATCTTCGCGCAGGTACATTTCTAAATCAGGCAATGTCTTTTGGCATGCGTTAACAAAATCAGTTAATAAAAACGGTGCTATGGTTGGAATACAACCAATACGAACTAGGCCTGAAAACTCATCACCTTGTTGTTTTGCAAAATTGACTAATTCATTGGCTGAAACTAATAACTGACGAGACCTTTCGACGACTTCAAGGCCTTGTGCTGTAAAGAGAAAGGACTTGTTGTCTCGTTCAATAAGCTGACAGTTAAGCTGCCCTTCTAATTTCAAAATGGCACTACTTAATGTTGACTGGCTAACAAAACAGACGCTGGCAGCTCGATGAAAATTTTGTTCTTGATAAAGGGCAAGTAAATAACGTAGGTGCTTTAAGTTAGGTAAGTACATTTTCGGTATAAATCCGCATTAATTGACTATTACGATTAATTTATCATAATTTAACCAATAAAAGCGATTATGTGTTTATATAAAATTTCTTTAATTAACAATGAAGATAAGTTAAAGTTTACCTAACATATTATACTAGTTTTTAATTAACCCACTTATTTGGAACCATCATGTCACAAGCATCAGCACGTCATTTATTAGTCGATACCGAAGAACAGTGTTTAGCACTTAAAGCACAAATAGAAGCGGGTGAAGATTTTGCAACTGTTGCAAAAGATCATTCTAATTGTCCTTCTAAAATGCAAGGTGGCGATTTAGGTACTTTTGGACGAGGTCAAATGGTACCAGAGTTTGACGAAGTTGTTTTCACCGCAGAGCTAAATACTGTGCAAGGCCCTGTAAAGACTCAGTTTGGTTATCATTTATTAGAAGTTACCGCTCGCACTTAATTAGCACAACAAGATAAAATACAGTCGATAAAAGGAAGTATATATTATGAAAAAGTTTATGTTTTTTATTGTTCTCTTATCGATTGCTAACGTTTCTCGTGCTGCAGATACCACCGCAGAAATCGCTATCAATGCGGTAAAATCACATGAAAAAATCATTAATTTCCTTGCAGATAAGTCCTCTCACGACTTTCAAGTGAGCTACCAGCCATTAAAGCTTGGTGGCATTTGTGGCTTCGTTGGTTGTAATTGGCGACAACTTGTATCGGTCATCATCACCTCAAAAAGTTCAAATAGCCCAACTAAGACTATTCTACTTTTAGTTGAAGGCATAACCTCAAGTATCGATAGCAAACCAAAAGTTAGTTTTATTAGTTTGGAAAGTAGCTTGAAAAATGAATTAATTTTCATCCACTAAACCATACATTCAATTATTTAGTTCATAATTTTTTCATCCTCATCTTTATATATTTACCTATTCCTATTAATCGCGTCTGCGACATAAAAACCAGTCAACTCCAAGGTATTGATATTTAATAAAATAAAAACCATCTATTTTTATTTTATTAATTAACTTTCGCTGTTTTGTAAAGGAATCTATACGACTGGCATTGTTAATATTTTATTAATTATTTGTTAACGTATTAACTTTACTGTTACGTTTGATTTGTCAGCAAAGACTGACTAAAAAACCTCCGATTTTAAATGTATTTATAATTAAGATCTTTGGGGAAATAAAAATAATATCTGTTTTTACCTCAGGTACAAAATTAAATTAAATAGGAACCCTCAATGCAAAAACACAATAAAATAACAAAATTGTCATTAATCGTCGCTACATCACTTGCTGCATCTACATTTAGCTCTTATGCTACTGAAGTTACTTCAATGACGGTACAAAACCAAACAGCAAATGGCGCTCCGTCTTTTGTTGTTGGTGAATTAGGCAGTATGACTCAAGGAACTGCAGTTCAAGCACTGACAGACATTATTACTAGCCAAAGCGAATTTGCTGTCGTCGGTAACGAAAGCTTTAACGTTCGCAGACAATGGACCGATGAATTAGGAAAAACTCACACCCATTTTGATCAAACCATTAACGGTATTAAAGTTTATGGTACGAGTATGATCATGCATGCTAATAGTTCTGTCGGCGTATTAAGTACAGGTAATAGCCAAGCAAACATTTACGGTATCACCGGAAATTTAGCGACAAACTCGACACCTGCAATATCAGGATTAAATGGTATAAGCGCACTAAACAGTAGTACTAGCAACTTAGGTGAAAATCAAGCGATAGCTGCTGCAGAAAGTATGGGTGAAGTTAACGGTTCAGCGGAATTGGCTTACATTTATCTACCTTTGAGCGAAGAAACAAAACTGGCCTATCGGGTCGAGGTTTCTTGGGATAACGGTGGTGAAGATTTTGGCCGTGACTTCATTTATTTTGATGCGAATACTTCTGAAGTACTCACCAGAGAAGCACAAATTCATTCATCAAAAAGCTGGAAAACTTATACACTCAATGGCGGTTCAGCCAATTCAGCGCCTGGCTCGTTATTATGTACTAATACTCAGAGTTGTGGTGGTAATGCTGCCGCTCAACGTGCCCATGATGGTGCATCAAAAGTTTATGATTATTACCAAAGCAAATTTGGTCGTGACAGCTTAGACAACAATGGCATGACATTAATTTCAAGTGTTGATATGGGCGTAGCGAATGCTTACTGGACTGGTACGCAAATGATGTATGGCCAAGCATCAAGTGGCATGAACGATTTCACCAGTGACTTTGATATCATTGGTCATGAATTAACGCATGGCGTTACCGATAAAACAGCCAATCTTGTTTATGCGAATGCATCAGGCGCATTGAATGAAGCTTGGTCTGATATTTTAGGCCTTTCTGCAGAAGCATATAAAAATGGCAAGACAACATCTACATGGTTGTTAGGTGACGGTTTATATAACACCGCAGGTAAAGCTTTGCGTTATATGGACAACCCAACTAAAGACAACTACTCGAAAGATTGGTGGCCTGAACGTATTCCTTACGTGAGTAACCCAAGTAATAGTAATGACCAAGGTGGCGTGCATGGTAATTCAGGTATTGCTAACTTAGCTTATGTTTTATTAGTTGACGGTGGTACTCACCCTCGTAATAAATCAACAGCAGTAGTTCCTAGTATTGGTATGGCAAAAGCAGAGAAGATTTTCTACCGCGCCCTTGTTACTTATATGAATCAAAATACCAACTTTGCTGGTGCAAGAACGGCAACAGCACAGGCTGCACAAGATTTATATGGTGCAGTTGAAAAAACAGCGGTAGAAACCGCTTGGTGTGCCGTTGGTGTTGGTACTTGTCCTGATGGTGGAACAGACCCAACAGATCCAACAGGTGATGTATTAACCAATGGTGTTGCCGCGACAAACTTAGCTGCTTCAGCAGGTGCAGATATTGTTTACACCATGGACGTACCTTCTGGTGCAACTAACATTAGCTTTACCATGAGTGGTGGGTCAGGCGATGCAGATATGTACGTGAAATTTGGTGCCACGCCAACAGACTCAACTTGGGACTGTCGTCCATATAAAAATGGTAACAGCGAGTCTTGTACTGGTACATCGACTGGCGGTACTTATTATGTTCGTTTAAAAGCATATTCTACTTTTTCCGGCGTAAGTCTTACCGGTAGTTATTCGACGAGTACGCCAGGTGGTAACGATCCAATTAGTGATACTCTCGCTAATATTTCAGTCACCAAAGGACAATGGCAGCGTTATACGCAGGTATTACCAGCGGGTTATGCCGACATGACCATTAGTATTTCAGGTGGTTCTGGTGATGCTGACTTATACATTCGTAAAGGAGCGCAATCAACAACTTCCGCATTTGATTGTCGTCCATATGAAAATGGCAACAATGAGAGCTGTAGTTTTACTAACCCAGGTGCAGGTACGTGGTACATTGATATTTATGGATATAGCACAGCTTCTGGCATAACGTTAACGTTACAAGCAAACCCTTAATCTATATTTAACCTTAAATAAAAGCTAGTCAGCATTTACTGACTAGCTTTTTTATTTTTTAAACCGGGTTAGTTTTTTAAAGCGCACACTTAATAAAACTAAAGCAATAAAAAGGTAAATACTGGGTTCAATAATTTCAGACTTTACCGACCAATAAAAATGAATGCCCACTAAAACAACGGCTAAATACACCCAATTATGCAATTTTTGCCAACGCTTACCCATACGTTTTTTCAACACAGAAATAGAGGTAACGGCTAAACTAAGCAAAATAATGAACCCTGCCATACCCACGGTAATATAAGGGCGTTTAATTATTTCATTAATAAATAACAGCCAGTCAAATTGCACTTCAAAGACTAAAAAATTGGCTAAATGACAAAACGCGTAGGTAAAGCTATATAAACCAACTAATCGACGAATTTTAAGTAATATAGAGATTTTAAAGCGTTTACTAATAGGGGTTATTGCTAAACTTAGTAATAATAAATTAAAAGCTCCGATACCGGTAAAGTGAAGAATAGCTTCAACAGGATCCGCCCCTAGCTGATCCGTAAAAGCTAAATAATAGGCATTAATCAAAGGGAACAAAGCGGCTAAGTGAATAAAAAGCTTAAAAAGTTTAACTTGATGTTTTGCTAGTAATTTTTTGAAGGGAGCTCGAATAAGCACAGTATTTTTTGTCATAAATAAAACTTAAAAATTCTTACGTAAATTGAGATTTTTGTACATATCGGCAACTTGTTCGCCATAGCCATTAAAAGGTAGAGTATCAATGCGATTACGAGCAAATAATCCGCCCGAGGTTATTCTTCGTTCACTTGCTTGACTCCATCTTGGATGATCAACCTCAGGGTTAACATTGGCATAAAAGCCATATTCATTGGGGGCTAAAATATTCCAAGTAGCAGCAGGTTGCTGCTCTACAAATTTAATGCCGACAATCGATTTTATACTTTTGAAGCCATATTTCCATGGCACCACTAAACGGATAGGAGCACCATTTTGTGCAGGTAAAGTTTTACCGTATAACCCGACACTCATCAGTGTTAACGGATTCATCGCCTCATCAATACGCAAGCCTTCTACATAGGGGTAATTAATACCACCGCCTACTCTTCTGCTGGCTTGTCCTGGCATCTGCTGCGGATCGTGCAAGGTCTCAAAGGCAACAAAGTTTGCCCGCGAGTTTGGCTGTGCCTTTTTTAGTAGTTTGGCTAGTTCAAAGCCTACCCAAGGAATAACCATAGACCAAGCTTCGACACATCTCATCCGGTAGATACGTTCTTCAAGAGCAAAAGCTTTGGTTAAGTCATCTAAGTCTAAAGTGTAAGGCTTATCACACTCGCCACTTATGGTTAGTTTCCAAGGATCAATTTTAAAACCTTGAGCGTTATTAACAGGATCTGTTTTACTCGTACCAAACTCATAGAAATTATTGTGGGAAGTAATTTTAGCTTCAGGAGTAAGAATTAAGTTATCGGTATTTTGATCGGTTTGGAATTTTAAAGCTGTTGTTTTAAATTTAGTCGGTTCGTCTTTGCTAAACCAATCTGCGCTAGCAGTTGTGCTTGTTGAAGATAACAAAGCGCCAGCGCCTAAAAAGCCCAGCCCCTTCAATAATCCGCGCCTATTTAAATAGACATTTTCAGGGGTTACTTCATTTTCTTTTAGCAGGTAACTTTTGGGTGTTTTTATAAGCACAGTTAAAGCCTTATTAAATTTATTATTTCCAATAGGTAATAGGAAAGGCATTAGAGCAATTATATTTCAGAGATCTTATTTTATTAATATTATATTTTATTGAAAAGCCGCTAATAAAAAGCCAGTTTATCGATGCCTTAAGCTGTTTTAATCAATAATCCTTACATTAAATAATAACAGCAATAGTCTTGATAAATGTTATTTAAAAACCCAAATACAAATCTAAATTGGCAGGCTAGTAATAGCTGCCAATAAAGATGAAGCTGGCCTCGAAAAATCTTAATAAAAAAGCCTGATGAAATTCATCAGGCTTTTTTATTAAAATTTGCATTCAAGCTTACATATTAACGTGCAAACTGTTGTAAATAAGTTACCACATCTGAAGATTCATACAACCAAGTAACCTTTTGATTTTCATCAGTAATCTTTAAGCACGGCACTTTTCGTTTGCCACCTTCACGGACTAGTTCTTCATTATAACTTTCATTTTTATTAATGTTACGTAAATCAATATTTAGACCTTCACGCTTTATTGCTCGACGAACTTTCACACAAAATGGGCAAGCAGGTAATTGGTACAAACTTAAGTTTTGTGTTTTAGCGTCAATTTTAGCTTGTAACTCAGTAGCTCTTTTCGGACTACTTGGTGAAAAAACAAAGTTTAACAATAAGATAATACGGCCAACGACCCAGCGAATAATAAACATAAAACAACTTCTCTTTATAAAATAATAAACATCAAGGCAAGTAAAAAACTGGCCTTATAAATAAGATAACCGAACAGCGCTCGATTTTAGCATAATTGACAAAACAAGGCACTAAGCAAACATCATTACCATATTAAATCATCAGGGATTTGGTAATCTGCATATGGGTCGTTATCTTCAATAACTTCACTTTCCACTTTGTCGTTTTGTACTAAGACAACTTTCGCATCTAAGCTTGCTACTTTTTCAGCAGTTTCAGCGGTAACTAAATAACTTGTATCAGCTAAACCACATACTGCTAAACGGCCATTAACAAGTGCTTTGTGTGTTACTGAGTTAACCAATAATTTTTTAATTTTATTATTAAAGGTGTAGTTATACTCGCTTTCACCTTTCGCATTTTGAATTTGGTGATGTTGAAGTATTTGTTGAATCCGTAACACATTTTCTTTTTCAGCAAGTTGTTGCTTTTTTTCTTCGTTAAGGGCGATATCTTTTGCAAACTTGTCTTTTTTCTCTTGCTCCAAGTCTTGTTTAACTTGTTCTTGCAAGGTTTTTTCAATAGCAACACCGCTACGCTTTTGCTTGTTTTTTTTACGTTGATCACTATTTGCTTGTCGTGCTTTTTGCTTAGTTGATAACCCAGCCTTTAGTAACTGGTCTTGTAACGATGCCATGAAATTTCCTACGTTGAATTAATCGTTAAAAATTCCCGCTATTCTATCGGTAAATATACAAAGAAAAAAGTATCATAGAACTTCTTTATGATCTTACTATGCAGTTTGTTTTTATAAGCAATGTTAACTTTCTAAATTTTAAGGTAATCTAGCGTGACTTAACGCCCTTAATAAATTTATACCATCATGAAAAACACTAAAAATATATTGATCGGTTTCTTGCTCATCTCACTTTTAGTGATTGCCAGTTTAGCTACTTGGGTTTATAGCCAAATAGACAGCGCTCTACCGATACTTGACGGAAAGAGAACTTTATTAGGTTTAGTGAATACCACCGTTGTAGAACGTGATGTACAAGGTATTGTTACTATTAAAGCAAAAGGTCGCAACGATATTGCAGTAGCAACGGGGTTTATTCATGCCCAAGAGCGTTTTTTTCAAATGGATTTATTACGCAGGAACTCTGCAGGTGAATTAGCCAGTTTATTTGGTGAAAAAGCCCTACCTCACGACAAAAAAGTTCGTCGTCATCGATTTCGCGAACGAGCTCGTTTGATTGTGTCGCAACTTCTGCCTGAGGATTTAGCATTGTTGAAGGCTTATACTCGCGGTGTAAATCAAGGTATCAACCATTTAAAATCCCCGCCCTTTGAGTATTTATTATTACAGCAAGAGCCTGTTGCATGGCAAGAAGAAGACACAATTTTAACCGTGTTAAGCATGTATATGGATTTACAATATGCCAGCGGAGATCGTGAAAGAACATTAGGTAATATCAAGCTTGCGTTAGGAGACGATGTATTTCAGTTCTTAAACCCAAAAGGTAGTATTTGGGATGCCGCCATTGATGGCAGTCAATTTAAGCCAAGTGTTATGCCGACTCGCGCTTGGCCTTCTGCATCATCAGAGCAAACAGCGCAAACCTCTCCATCATTAAGAGCGAAAAAAAACGCAGAAATATCTTCAACCAGCAACAACTATCAAGGTGAAGAGTTCCCGGGTTCAAATAACTGGGCGGTATCAGGTGAGTTAAGTAAGACTGGTAGCGCTATAGTCGCTAACGATATGCATTTAGGGATCCGCGTGCCTAACACTTGGTTTAGAGCAACCTTTGAATACCAAACGAGTAAAAATATTCCTGTAAAAGTAACTGGGCTCACTTTACCGGGTACGCCTAATATAATTGCCGGCAGTAATAGCAAGATTGCTTGGGGCTTTACTAACAGCTATGGCGATTGGAGCGATGTTATTATTCTTGATACCAATGAAAATAACAGCCAGTATTTAACGCCAAGTGGTTATCAAAATTTTACTGAACACAAACAAGTTATCGCGATAAAGGGGCAAGCGGCTGTAGAGATAACAATAAAAGAAACGATTTGGGGCCCAGTTATTGGCACCAATAGTCAGCAGCAATTATTAGCCTATCGTTGGGTTGCTCATGACATACAAGCGGTAAACCTTCGTCACACGCAATTAGAGCAAGCGGCCAATGTTGATGAAGCTTTTTTAATTGCGGCACAATCTGGTATTCCTGCGCAAAATTTGGTTGTCGGTGATAAAGATGGAAATATCGGCTGGACCATTATGGGCGCGATCCCAAAAAAATCATCAAACTTCGGTGAAACACCCACTCACTGGGCTGACGGTAAAAATCATTGGCAAGGATATTTAACCGCCGATGAATACCCAAAAGTCAAAAATCCCAAAAACAATCGTTTATGGACAGCCAATACTCGTGTGGTTGGTGGTGATATGCTGAAAAAACTTGGCAATGGCGGTTATGCTTTAGGTGCAAGAGCCCAGCAAATTCGTGATGGTTTACTCGCAAAAAAACAATTTACAGAGCAAGACTTACTTGATATTGCTCTTGACGACCGCGCTATATTTCTAAAACGCTGGCAAACATTTTTACTTGAAAAGGTTTTAACAAAAAATGCCATTGATATTCATCCAACATGGCAAGAAGTTAGAAGGATTGTTAGCCAAGATAATTTATGTGCCTGTGTAGAGTCGGTCGCTTATCGCCTTATTAATAACTTTCGCTTAAATGTTCGTGATGATGTTTTTAGTTTACTCAACGACAACTTAACACAACTCGATAACAACTTTTCATTTCGCACTATTCGCCACCAAGTTGAAACACCGCTTTGGCAAATGATAAACGAACAGCCAGAGAATTTCCTTTGGCTTGAGCAAAATAGCTGGCAAGGTGTTTTTGAACAAGCATTAACAACGACCATTGCCGATATGACACAAAACCAAGTATTAGCCCAAGCCACTTGGGGGCAACAAAATACCAGCACTATCGGCCACCCTATAAGTAAAGCAATACCTTTTCTTGGCCGATGGTTAGATATGCCAGCGACGCCTTTACCGGGTGATAGTTATATGCCACGAGTTCAAGGGAAAAGTTTTGGCGCTTCTGAGCGTATGATTGTATCTCCAGGCCATGAAGAGTCAGGAATTTTACATATGCCAACGAGTCAAGCGGGACACCCATGGAGCCCCTATTATGGTATGGGTCATAAAGACTGGGAGCAAGGAAACGCTTCACCATTTTTACCCGGGGAAACTAAATACACCCTAACATTACTGAGCTATTAAGATTAATCACCTTTCTCTAAATCGCTCTCTAAAACTATACACAGTAAAAATAATAATAATCAAAATCAGGAGAAAAACATGACCGTTTTAATTTGGTGTTTATTTATCGCAGCACTACTTCCTTACGTCGCAAAAGGCCCTGTTGCTGCAGCAATGAATAAACTCGACGGTTACGATAATAATCACCCTCGTTCACAACAAGCTAAACTTACCGGTTTTGGTGCACGCGCATTAGCGGCTCATCAAAATGCTTTCGAGTCATTCCTTATTTTTGCACCTGCGGTATTATTAGCGATTACCACGCAAACAATCACTGGTGGTATCGAACTTTTAGCCGTTATACATGTAGTCGCTCGTATTATATATAACTTGTTGTATTTGTTTAACATAGGCACGCTACGTTCCATAGCTTGGGCTGTAGCTACCCTGTCATCTTTTGCTATAATTTGGCAGTGTATTCCATAATACGGTTAAGCTTTCTCTAATATAGATTTTTTTAGTTCAAGCCTTTATTAATAAAGGCTTGAACAATTTCTTTGCCCTAGTTACAGTGATGCCATATCCCCCTGTACAATACCTTGTTTTAGTCGCATTCATCGTTTTCGATTACTAAAACACTGGGGCTCTTTATTTTTAATCATTGTCTAAAATCATAAAATATAGGTAGGAAGTGCTGTGAGCGAAGAACTAGATCTGAATAAAATCCGTGAAAAAATAACCCAACTTGACCAAGAATTACTGGAATTATTTGCTCAACGCCGCTCTCTCACCCTCAATGTCGCTAAAAGTAAAGCTCATCAAATTCGCCCGGTTCGCGATCAGCAACGAGAGCAAGCGCTATTAATTCGATTAATCAACCAAGGTAAAACGTTGGGTTTAGACGCTCATTATGTAACCAGCGTTTATCAAACCATTATTGAAGACTCGGTACTTAATCAACAAGCCTATTTGCAAACACTTGCTAACCCGAATATTCAAGTGCCAACCGTAAGCGTAGCGTTTCTAGGCGACAAAGGCTCATACAGTTATTTAGCAAGCCATCGTTATTTTTCACGACGTGCAGAAAAAATTCTTGAATACGGCTGTCAAAGCTTTAGCGAAATTATGCAGCAGGTAGAGTCTGGCCATGTCGATTACGGCGTACTACCTATTGAAAATACCAGTTCAGGCAGTATTAATGAAGTTTATGACGTACTGCAACATACCAATTTATCTATTGTCGGTGAAATTACCCAGCCGATTGAGCATTGCTTATTAACAGCAGTGAATACTCAGTTAAGTGAAATAAAAACCATTTATGCCCATGGCCAACCTTTTACCCAGTGTAGTAACTTTCTTGATAAGCAAAAAAATATTCGTATTGAATATTGTGACAGCACTGCCGACGCTATGGCAAAGGTTTTTGAGTTACAAGACGAAACCGTAGCGGTTATTGGCAGTGAAGAAGGTGGTCAGTTATATAAACTGCATGCGCTAGAAAAGTCGATAGCAAATCAAATAGAAAATCATAGCCGATTTATTTTAGTTGCCCGTAAACCTATTGATGTTGCTGAGCAAATTCCCGCTAAAACGACGATAATTTTGGCCACTGGCCAAAAAGCAGGTGCGTTAGTCGATTGCCTTGTTATCTTAAAAGAAAAAGGTATTAACATGTTAAAATTAGAATCAAGACCTATTCAAGGCAGACCTTGGGAAGAAATGTTTTATATTGATGTCGAGGCCAATTTGAAGAGTATCGCCTTGCAAGAAGCGATCTCTGAAATCACTGCTATTACCAATTTCATTAAGGTATTAGGCTGTTACCCTATTGAACATATTAGTCCGACGAGTGTACCGAGTAGTGCGTTAAATAAATAACCGGACAATAAGATATAAAACTCACCGACAATCCATCTACAAGATTTTCGGTGAGCCTCTACGGTATAACCTCCTAGCTATAACTTCTTAGCAATAAAAGACTAAGAGCTACACGATAACATGGAACAACCGGCTTTATTTCTTGCCCATTCTGGTCGCTTTTCACTAAAGTGATGAAACGCCACTTGTTCGTCATAAGGTTTTTTTAGAACATTTTTTAGCTCATGCAACTGGCTATAGTCACCTTGCTCTGCCAACGTAATCGCTTGCTGCGCTAAATAATTACGTAAAACATATTTTGGGTTAACTTTGTTCATCGCCGCTTTTCTTACTGACTGGGCGATATTATCTGCTTGAATACGCTGGGCATAATGTTGTAACCATAAAGAAAACCTTTCTTGATATTCTGAACTTAATGGTTCGGTTTGATAAAAACAGTCACTGAAATGAGCAATATTATTTGCTCGCGTTACATCGTTATAATTAAAGTCAGCTAATAAACGATAAAAAATGGTCATGTCGGTTTCTACTTCACTGAGTAAAGTTTCTAACTCTAAAAACAACTGTTCATCACCTTCATTGCGCTGTTCTTTCAGCGTATTATCAGCCGAATGAAAACCAAGCTTTTGCGCCATCATTTCACGCCATTGTTGTTGATAATGTTTAGAGAAATTATTAAGTATTTTCTCTAATGGCGCAGACTCTGCAATTAAAGGGTAAATCGCATTAGCCAATTGAAATAAATTCCATTGAGCTATCTCCCCTTGCTTGCCAAAACTATAACGTTTGCCTTGCGCATCGGTCGTGTTAGGCGTCCAATTTAAGTCAAAATTATCAATCCAGCCGTAAGGGCCATAATCTATGGTTTCACCAATCAGTGACATATTGTCGGTGTTCATCACACCATGTACAAAGCCGACTCGCATCCAATGGATAATAAGTTTGCAGGTGCGTTTAGCAATTTCTTCAAACCAAGCGAGGTAGCGTTTAACTTCATTAGCTTGATGCTCGATAACTAATTCAGGGAAATCGTGTTTAATAGAGTAATCAACCAACTGTTTTAAGAGGTCTTTATCTTTTCTATAAGCGGGTAACTCGATACTGCCAAAACGCATAAAAGACGACGACACTCGGCAAACGACAGCGCCTAATTCAGCTTTCGCATTGCCGTCGTAAAACATGTCACGTACCACTTGGTCACCGGTTAACGACAGACTGAGTGCCCGCGTGGTCGGTATACCTAAATGAAACATAGCTTCTGAACAGAGAAACTCTCGAATCGAAGAACGTAATACCGCTAAACCATCAGCAGTACGAGAATATGGCGTCGGCCCTGCGCCTTTTAACTGTAATACCTGACTACCGTGATTAAGGGTGTTAACTTGCGTTAAATTAATAGCACGACCGTCACCAAGTTGCCCCGCCCAATGGCCAAATTGATGCCCGCCGTAACACATCGCATAAGGTGAGATATCTTCTGGTACATAATTGCCACTAAAAAACTTTAGAAAATCATCACCTTGTTGTTGCGAGGTACTAAAGCCTAACATTTCAGCCACGTCATCACTTACCGCCACCAACTGAGGGTTTGGTGTTTTTTTAGGCATGACCGATGAATAAACAGAATCATGAACTTGGCGTGGATAATTTAATGTTTCGCTATCGGCAGGTAATAGCGTAGTGAATGGGTTATCAAATTGGAGGGCTAAAAAAGACAAATTAATTACTTAAAAAAGGCAAGGAATAAGTAATTATTCACTGCCTTCTTTAATTTTGCAATGAGAAGTTATAAGTCTTTGAGCTTATAGTTCTAGCAGTAAAATTTAGGTCGCGACCAATAAAGAGAATAACCTAGTCGATTTTCATTATGACCATGAAAAATCAAATAATGACTATATTTAAAATTGTATGTAAATAAAGACTCAATCAGTTTTTAAACACGCTATTTTTGGTAAGGAAACTCAATAGTAAACAATGCTCCATCTTCTTCTTTACTGGTACAAATTATTGAACCATTTAACGACTGATGAACCAAGTTATAAACAATATTTAACCCCAAACCACTACCACCTTGTCCTCGTTTAGTGGTAAAGAATGGCTCATAAATTTCTTTTAAATGCTCCGTTGATATTCCCTTACCTGAGTCTTGATAGCTAAAAACCACCGTTTCATTTATTTTAGTAACGGTAATTGAAATTGTTCCCGAATCACTTTCATCAAAACCATGAATTAACGAGTTCATTAATAAATTAGTTAATATTTGAGAAATAGCACTTGGAGAAACATGTACTTCAAAATCATGATCGTTAGAAAAGTTTATCCGTATATTTCTACTTTTATATTTAGGCGATAAACTTGCTAATACCTCACTAAGATAAGCTTTCAAATAAAAGGTACGTAATAGTTCACTTGATTGGTCAACGGCTACTTGTTTAAAGCTGCCAATCAGGTCTGCGGCTCGAGACAAGTTTGTTACAATTAAATCTGCATTTTGTTCAGCGTTATCTATATATTTTACAAAACCACTTTTAGTCACTTTTTCGTTTTCAAAATCACTTTTTAAATCGTTAGATAACTGACACAGGTTTGATGCTGCCGTTATACAAATACCCACGGGAGTGTTTATTTCATGGGCAACACCGGCAACTAAACTTCCCAGTGAGGCCATTTTTTTTGACTCTACTAATTCTGTTTGCGCTTTAGCTAACTTTTCAAATGAACATTCTAATTCCTCGGTTCGTTCTTTTACTCGCATTTCTAATAAATTTTTATTATCTAATAATTCTTTCTCTTGATATTTTTGATAGGAGATATTAGTCAACGACTGAACAAGCCCACCTTTTTTATTTAATGGGTCAACAGATGTTATTGATAATAAATACCATTGTTTAGATTTTGAAAAATAGACTTCTTTATCTAGAACATTCTCACCATTTTTAATAGCTACGCAAAATGGACAAAGGCTTCCTTCTGCTAATTCTGGATGAAAATAACGATGAACAGGTTGATGCATAAGCTGTACAACAGATTCGTCCACTAACAACAAAGCCGCACGATTTACTTGCGCAATAATTCCTTTTTCATCGACTCGGATAGCTGGATTAGGTATAGCGTCATAACTGTTTGAGCTTATAGTTAGCAATTTTAAAGGCTCATTTAACGTGGTTTGAATAATGGCTTGATAGATCATCCAAAAAGATAAAAACTTAAAAAGGTGCCCAATGACAAAAGCAAGGCCACTAAAATTGGCATATAAGGTAAAACAAAGCTCAGCGAATATAGTGAGCACTAATGAACAGATCAAAAAGAATAGAACATTTTGTTCAAACATCAGTCGCTTTTTCCAATAAAGTCCAATAGCCGTAGCAAGTAGTAAAATCACCACAAATTCTGTGTAAACTTTAAAGTTAGACAGTTTGCCTTCAACAAACATAATCGGTTGCTCTAAATGAAAGGCGGCTAAGGCAATGCAAGTTACCAAAGCACTAGTTACTATGATCATAACCTTGCTATTCAACCGATTGGTTAAATAAATAGGAGCAATCAGCAAAAGTAATGCTTCAAAGATTCGACTATAAATCCAAAGATGGATAGTAATTTCACCATCAATAATGTTGAAAAAAGGCATACCCTTAATGGTGAAAGCATGTAAAGCGTCTAGCACTGAAATAGAAAAATAACCAATACCTAAAAAAATAAGAAAATCATTTCGCACAAAATGTTGGGTATTCAACACGACCACTAGCATTAACAACCCGACAAAAATAGAAAATAGTTCAGCAAGGGTATGAAAAAGTAACACACTGCTGTTATAACGAACATAAAGCAGAGCACAAATAATCACAAGAGGGTAAACCATTGATCTCATTTTTGAGCTGCTTATGTCGATGAGCAAAATAAATAACCTTTTTATCAATATTTTATTGTCTTACTTGCGAATAATTATAGAAAAATATGACTAAAAATCTATTAAGTAGAGAAATATCCCTAGCAAACGGTTAATACTCTTTAGCCGAAGCGATTTTCCCAGTAACATAGCAATAATTTTTAGTATATTCATAGGCTCACCTTGCATACTTTAGCGCTACTCAATTCAGGTAAATACGCCAACACGACTCATTTGACGTTAAGTGAAAATTTAACAGAATTTCCCCAAGAGATATTATCGTTAGCTAACACACTCGAAGTTTTAGACTTATCGAATAATCAATTATCTGATTTACCAGCAGAGTTCGCGGTATTAAAAAAGCTAAAAAGGCTCTTTTTTACTAACAATGAATTTGAAAAAGTACCAACAATATTAGCTAGTTGCCCAAAACTGGAAATGATCAGTTTCAAGTCAAATAAATTGCATACTGTTGATGAGAATGCCTTACCTATTCAAACACGTTGGTTAATACTTACTGACAATAAAGTAGCTAGTTTGCCTGACTCTATGGGTGAGTTAATCCACTTACAAAAATTCGCTTTTGCCGGTAATCAGTTAAAAAAAATTCCCGACACAATGGAAAACTGTAAAAACTTAGAGTTAATACGTCTTTCAGCCAACCAATTAACTTCTCTACCTGATTGGTTATTTCAATTACCCAAATTGGCTTGGTTGGCTTTTTCTGGTAATAAGCTAACCAGTAAAACGCTACAAGAGCCTAACAATATGCTTCAGGTTTCTATGGCTGACTTTCAGTTAAAGCAAAAATTAGGTGAAGGCGCATCAGGAGTTATTCACCAAGCAACATGGTTGAATAAACCTGAAGAAATTCAGTCAACTAATGACATTGCCGTAAAATTGTTTAAAGGCGAAGTAACCAGTGACGGCTACCCGATTGATGAGTTAAATAATTGCTTGCAAGCGGGTGAACATAAAAACTTAATTAAAGTCATCGCTAAAATAATGTCGGCAGATCAACTCGCTTTGATTATGGAATTGATCCCCTCTCATTTTACAAACTTAGGCTTACCACCATCGTTAGTTACTTGCACAAGAGATACTTTTGTTGAAGGTACATTGTTTAACATCACTGAAATAACGGCTATAGCTAGTTGCATGGCAGATACCCTACGTCATTTACATAAAAACAAGGTAAGTCATGGCGATATATATGCACATAATACGATGATTGATGAGCAAGTAAATATGTTACTGGGTGATTTTGGTGCAGCCTCAGATTTAAGCTTATTATCTAAAGAACAACAAAACGCAATGCAAGCTATTGAAGTAAGAGCTTTTGGCTGTTTATTAGATGATTTATTACCGCTTTGTCATTGTTCTCCGAGCACTGAACAATATAAAAAGTTGCTAATAATAAAAGAGAATTGTCTGCAAGCGTCCACGTTTAAAAGACCAAATTTTAAGGAAATTACCGAGCAATTATCTCCATAATTTTAAACCAGAAACGGTAAAGAACTTGCTATTATTTACCGGTTTATTTGTTTTATGCTATTTTTTCATCTATCGAGAATATTATACAATTTAAACTACACAAAAATGCAGGTCAAAATTATTCTTGCTCTTTTTGCCACAGCTTGAATCCTGTTCTGATTTTATTAATAGTTTCAGGCTTAGTGCCAAGGCTAAGTGCCATGCAATGTTCAACGCTTTCCCCCTCCCCTATTGCTAAACCTGACACCAGGTTTAAATTATTGGCGCCAATTGATTTTAAACGATAACTAAGTGATTCTTTGGCCTGTATAACGACATCAACTCTTCCGGTAATCAATTTTTTAAGGTTTATTTCTTCATTGGAAGATAAATCTAAATTAATTCCTTCTTCAAACCCCTTTTGTACAAAGAAACTGTAGCCATGATCACCACGCATAACTCCTACCACACCTGTTCTTATAGATTCTAGCGAGTTTACATTGATTTCATTCGATGCAAGTTTATATACGTGAATTGCCGTGGATTTATAGATGGGACAAATCCAATTAAACTTGGCTTCCCGCTGCTTTGTTCGTAAAATTGAATAAATAAGTACATTAGGCTTGGTTTTAGCTAAATGAAGACTTCTTGCCCAAGGATAGAGTTTTATAGAGTATTTAATATCTGTGAATGCCAATATTTCTTTTATATTTTTAGTAACTATTCCTGATATTACTTTGCCTTTTATAATAAATGGTGGCCAATTTTCCGTTACAACTTTAAGCTCATCTTCACTACTCTGTACTGTAGAAGTACAGAGTAAAAATATAATTAGCAGAAAACTTTTCATTAATCTGTCCCTCCCATATTTAATGGTTAAAGTTAATAGCACAAGTTATATTGCTTAAATGGTTATCACCAATAAAAATATTTTTATCATTTACAGTATAGAATGTTTTTCAAAGTAAGATACTGAGGCTACTCAGATCAAATTTTTGTGTCCAAAGTTGATCATCGTAGCATTGCTATAAAATGCCTACTCAATGAATAAGTTGAGTACCTTAGCCCCAATTAAAGGACCACCTTTAGACTTAAATTAACAGCCAATATAACCACAGTATAATTAAACAAATTACATTTAAGCTACCAACTACGCAGCCCCACTTCTCTAAATCATATCATTTCAGCTTCTATATTAACTATTATCTTATTAATCAATTACTTAAATACAACCACTGAGTTCATTAATTACATTACTGCTTTCATTTTTAATGCTATCAAAGATTAGAGCGTTTATCAGTTGTTCCATCTTTTTGTTTTTATTGATTTTGTCTAATTTACTCATAGAAAATGCTTTTAATTCAACGAGTTTATCGCGTTCATAACGGGTTAAACGGAGGGAGTTAATCAATGCTTCATATGTTCTGGCGTATCGAATATTAAACCATTTGAAATCATTACAAATGAAAATATATCAAAATAAGTATTAGACAAATTTTCTTATTTCAAATTTAATCGTACAAATAAAACTGACCATTAAAACCGTATTGGTTTGGATTTTGAATTGATATGAAAAAAACATTTCTTGATTGGTGTGGATTCTCCTGCCCCAATGTCTAAATCCTGCCAGCCGCGCGAATTTTTGGTAAAAACGCGATGCTAAGCAGGCTCATCTGAATTTGTTTTGTTTTGTTAAAAACAAATAAAGTGCTTGTTGGCTAAATTTAATGACCAATTTTTGAAATAAGATCAGGATTGATCACTAGGTTTCTTACACCATGAGCATGGTCTTCATTGAAAGTATTTCCTTTACACCATTCACCAACACTAGCAATATTAACTTTGGCTACATTAGGGCGTACACTCCATGACACCTGAAATGGTGAGCCTTTTTCATTGTAACCAGGTCCTGTGGTTGAACCGGCATACTGAACAGCTGTTCCAGTATTGCTTGGTATATTCATAGCCTGATGCAAGCCATTTACTTTTCCATGCTTGGTTAATTTAGTAAAATCTAGTGCATTACTGTTGTTAACCAGAACATATACCTGTGTTTCTACACGTAACTGCGGGTTTTTGATCGAGTCGCTTAAACATGAACCTAATGTTGGGCCCGGTTCAATTTGAGCAGTTGAGTGCACATAGTGAACTTCAATCGTATCACCTGCACTCAAAGCCCCATGTTTGCTAGGACAAATATCATGCCCTGCTGATTTAAGCTCGGCAACACTCAGTTTCCCGGAATATTCATAACCACTCTGGTAGCCATGTCCGTCACCATTTCCTGCATACCTAGTGAACTCTCCACCTTTATGCTCAGCATTTTTATGAAAATGTATATTACAAAGATTCATTTCTGTAGCTGCCGGGGCAGCATTAAATGATCTTGGGTTATTACCTACTACTGCATCAATATCGCGAGGGGATTGTGGACCAAATCCTTGCCCTTGGGTATTTGTTGCAAGCATTGCTCTTTGTTCAGATATAACCTTATCTGCTACCGGTCCATGGTTATTCTCTTTTGCACTAGCGTGTATTGGTAATAGTGTCGTTGCCACTAATGCGATGATGAGATTTTTTTTCATTATTTAATTCCTAATTTGCTGGTGAATAATATGAGTTGTGAAAAATACTTGTTTATATATTAGGTATACTTACAGTAATTTAAGCCTACTTCAATAAGCACCAATCAACTTTAACATCATCAAAGAGTATAGCACTAGAATATAGCCCCCTGAGTTCACTAACAATTTCACACGCAGACTAAGAGTGCTAAGTCAGATTCATTAAAATGTGTATAGATATTCATGAAAAAACACGTCTGTATTCGCACGAGAAGTAATCATCTAACTCTCACAAGTTTATGTCCGCTTGTTCAAGGCATACGGTCTAAATATTACAAAAACTCACTATAAAGGAATGACCATCATGTTAATATTTTTAGATATCAGTTAGAGCACCAGACCTATCAATAGCTCAGCACCTGACGGTTGATATCTAAAAACCTTAACAAAGTGCCCCTTGAAATTCGTTTTTTTTACACCTAATTAGTAGAGCTATTTGTAACATTAACAGAAATTCCCTCAATCACATTTGCTTGCCTACCCTCTTTAACCTAAAATATCGGCAAGTTAATTTCCCTTCAAATAAAAAGGTCTTTACATGGCTCAGCCACTACCCGATAAATTCATCATGTCGATGAATCGAGTTTCTAAAGTAGTTCCACCAAAGCGCACTATTTTAAAAGATATTTCTCTTTCATTTTTCCCTGGTGCTAAAATCGGCGTATTAGGTCTAAATGGTTCAGGTAAATCGACCTTACTTCGTATTATGGCGGGTGTTGATACTGAATTTGAAGGTGATGCGGTTGCTTTAGCCGGCACTAAAATTGGTTATTTACCGCAAGAACCTAAGCTTGATGAAAATCAAACAGTGCGCGAAGCTGTTGAAGAAGCTGTTGCGACAGTTAAAAATGCCATGGCTCGCTTAGACCAAGTCTATAACGAATATGCTGAAGAAGGCGCTGATTTCGATGCGTTAGCAAAAGAGCAAGGTGAGTTAGAAGACATTATTAATGCACAAGATGGCCATAATCTTGATAATGTATTAGAACGTGCAGCCGATGCTTTACGTTTGCCTGAATGGGATCAAAAAATTGCAGTGCTCAGTGGTGGTGAACGCCGTCGTGTCGCCCTGTGTCGTTTATTGCTCGAAAAGCCAGACATGTTATTGCTTGATGAACCTACTAACCATTTGGATGCCGAATCTGTTGCTTGGTTAGAACGCTTCTTACATGACTACCCAGGTACTGTGGTAGCAATTACCCATGATAGATACTTCTTAGATAATGTTGCCGGTTGGATCTTAGAGCTTGATAGAGGCCACGGAATCCCTTATGAAGGCAACTACACTTCATGGTTAGAACAAAAAGATGCTCGTCTTGAACGAGAAGGCAAAACCGAAAGTGCACTACAAAAAACCATCAAGCAAGAACTTGAATGGGTTCGTTCAAATCCGAAAGCGCGTCAGTCTAAAAGCAAAGCCCGTATGGCTCGCTTTGAAGAGCTTAACAGCCAAGAACACCAAAAACGTAATGAAACCAATGAACTTTACATCCCACCGGGACCTCGCCTTGGTGATAAAGTTTTAGATGTTGTTAACTTAACAAAATCGTTTGGCGATAGAGTTTTAATAGATGATTTAAGTTTTAGCGTGCCTAAGGGCGCGATTGTTGGCATTATTGGCCCAAATGGCGCCGGTAAATCGACACTCTTTAAAATGATGACTGGGGCTGAAAAACCCGATTCAGGTGAAATAACCTTAGGTGAAACGGTAAAACTCGCCAGTGTTGATCAATTCCGTGATGATATGGATAACAGCAAAACCGTTTACCAAGAGATATCTCAAGGTCATGAAATTTTACAAATAGGCACTTATGAAATTCCAAGTCGTGCTTATGTGAGCCGTTTTAACTTTAAAGGCACCGATCAACAAAAAATCATCGGCCAATTATCAGGTGGAGAGCGCAACCGTGTTCATTTAGCCAAGTTAGTACAAACGGGCGGTAATGTATTGTTACTCGATGAGCCGACCAATGATTTAGATATTGAAACCTTACGTGCTCTTGAAGAAGCGTTATTAGAATTTCCGGGCTGTGCCATGGTTATTTCGCATGACCGTTGGTTCCTTGACCGTATTGCCACCCACATTCTAGATTACCGTGATGAAGGTAAAATCAACTTCTATGAAGGTAACTTTACTGACTATGAAGCATGGTTGAGGAAAACATTGGGTCCAGCAGCCACCGAACCACATAGAATAAAATACAAAAAAATAGGCTAACCTCAGCAATTACTATTAGTTATTAAATAGTTATAGGCACTTTAATTTTGATGAATTATTAATTATTCAGATGAATAAAGTGCCTTTTTTATAAAAGGCGGCTATGCTTAAGCTAACGATTAATTATTTGAACTTAAGTAATGGAAAATAGACGTCAATTCACCCGAATTTTGTTTTCAATCAATGCGATATTAGAGGTTGAACAGCAAAACTATCCAGTTACTATCCACGACATTTCTTTAAATGGCGCGCTAGCCACTATGCCTAATATAGAGCATTCCTTAAAAGGTAAACTTGGCTTACTACATTTCGACTTAGCTAACGGTGAATCTGTGGTTGAGATGCACATTGCAGTTGTGCATGAAGTAAACAACGAAGTAGGCTTGCAATGTAATGCCATTGATATAGACAGTGTTACGCATTTACGACGTTTAGTAGAGTTAAATTTAGGCGACGAAAGCCAACTGCATAAAGAACTTTCACAATTATCACGTTTAGCTTAGCCCCTCCCTTTATTTTGCTATTTACTTTTATACTTTTCAGTTAAGGAACATTATGAATCATTTAGTTATCTCATTTATCACTGAAGACCGTCCAGGGTTAGTTGAACTTTTATCAAAAACGGTTAAAGAACACCAAGGCAATTGGCAAACGAGTAGCTTGCATCATTTATCAGGTTTCTTTACCGGCGTACTTGAAGTTGCCGTTGCAAAAGAGCACTGCAATGCACTTAAAAGTGCCCTTAACGAATTAACAAACTTTAAAGTTAATATTGAACAAACCAGCCCTGAGCAGAGTGATAATGGCGCTAATGTTATCTTAGAACTTACCGCCAATGACAGAGAAGGCATAGTGCAAGAAATATCATCAGTTATCCATCATCAAGGTGGCAACATGATAAAACTAGTAAGTTCCCAAGACAATGCGCCGCATACCGGACAAGCACTATTCAGAGCCAAAATAACTTTATCTGTGAACAGCGAGCAAACCGATAATTTAGTAAACGCATTGGAAAACCTCGCCGACGATTTGATGGTTGACGTTTCACGCTAAAATTGTGGTCTGTGTTTAGCTTTTAGTACTTTGTCTTACGTTATTTTTAAAAGGTTTTATTCGCGATAATAAAAACGTCACATTTTGTTTATATACTTGTTTTAACTGCACTATCGATTGAATTTGAGTAAGCAAGATGAATACGTTACCGACCTTTTTTGACAAAGAACTCAGCTGGCTCTCTTTTAACGAGCGGGTATTACAAGAAGCTGCCGACGAAACGGTGCCATTAATTGAGCGCATTCGATTTTTAGGGATTTATTCAGCCAATTTAGACGAGTTTTTTCGTGTCCGTATCGCAGGTATTCGTCGCCGCGCCATTTTAGAAGTTGCTCAAAATAGTGAGCAAAAAACCAATACACTCCTCCACCAACAAATTAGTGAAAAAGTTAATTGTTCTACCACAGAATTTAAGCGCGTTGCTGAGCATATTTTTACTCAACTTGCTGACAACGACATAGAAATTCTTTTTAACAACAACCAAACAAATAGCATTGAAAGCAAGCTGAGTTACGACCAAAAATTGTGGCTGGAGCAGTATTTTGATAATCGAATAATTCGTCACATAACGCCAATTGTCATTCATTCAAAGACACATTTATCTAATTGTATTGATGATGACGGCATTTACTTTTTAGTCGCATTGCGTTCTGACGACCAACCACCAACAGAACAAACGCAATTTGCCTTGGTAGAGATTCCTCGTGAAGAAATTCAGCGCTTTATTCTTATTCCCGAAAAGCTTTTCCCAGAACATAAACCAAGAAAAAACCAATACATTATGCTACTTGATGATGTGGTACATTTTTTTATTGAAAAGCTTTTTAAAGGGGTTTTTCACTACGATGAGTTAGAAGCTTATTCTATAAAACTCACTCGTGATGCTGAGTACAATTTAACAGACGACCTTGATGAAAGTTTACTTGACCAAATGTCTAAAGGACTAAAACAACGATTAAAAGCTGACGTGGTACGTCTAGTTTACGATCACAACATGCCGCAATATATGACCACATTTTTACGTAAAGCACTTAAAATCAAAGAACTTGATAATCTAGTGCCGGGCATTCGTTATCGGCACTTCAAAGATTTTATCCAATTCCCCAATATTGGTAATAAAAACTTAGAAAAATCAGAGTTACCTGCGCTAACCTCTAGCCGTTTCACTGCGTTTGATTCAGTTTTTGATGCAATACAACAACACGATATTTTACTGTATTACCCATACCATAAGTTTAGACATTTTACTGAGTTCGTTAGACAAGCATCTTATGATCCTTTGGTAAAAAGTATTAAAATTAATATTTATCGTGTGGCAAAGAATTCACGCATTATTCACTCATTAATTGAAGCGGTAAAAAATGGTAAAAAAGTTACCGTGGTTATTGAGCTACGCGCAAGGTTTGACGAGCAAGCCAATATCGAATGGGCGAAAATAATGAAAGACGCTGGTATTCATGTGGAATTTGGCATTGAAACCCTTAAGATTCATGCAAAGCTTTGCTTGATCACGCGTATTGAAAATGACCAAAAAGTTAAGTATGCCCATATTGGCACCGGAAACTTTCACGAAAGCAATGCGCGGGTATACACAGATTTTTCGCTGTTTACGCAACACAAAGAAATTTGCCAAGAAGTAAATAATGTTTTTTCTTTTATTTCACACAGTTATAAACGCTTTCGTTTTAATCATTTAATCGTTTCCCCTCTAACCTCTCGTCGACGTTTGTATCAAATGATTGATCATGAAATTCAAAGTGCCGAGCAAGGTCATAAAGCTGAAATCATATTGAAGCTTAATAATTTAGTCGACAAAGGTTTAATCACAAAACTGTATGCTGCGAGTAATGCTAAAGTGACTATTCGTTTGATTATTCGTGGTATGTGCTCACTTATACCGGGCGTTAAAGGGATGAGTGAAAAAATAAAAGTCATCTCAATAGTCGATCAGTTTCTTGAGCACCCTAGAGTAATGGTTTTTCATAACCAAGGAAATAAACACGTTTTTATTACTTCAGCTGATTGGATGGAAAGAAATTTAGATAACCGTGTTGAAGTCGCCTGCCCTATTTACGATGAAAGCTTGAAGGCACGAATTTTACAGACTCTAGAACTACACTTTAAAGATAATACCAAGGCAAGAATCATTAATCGTCAGCAAAATAATCGCTATGTGCAACAAGGAAACAAGGATAAAGTTCGCTCCCAAATGGCTATTTATGAGTACTTACAAGAGCAAGAATTTCTCGATCAACAAGCGTTAATTAAGCTGTCAAATGTTAAAAGTGAGTCTACAATTGATAATGATACGTTTAAAAATCATGAGTAAATAATGCCCGCGACTGAATTACCTATGAAAATAAAAAATAACGAAAATAAAGCGGACACCCCGCAACAATATTTTGCCGCTCTCGATATGGGGTCAAATAGTTTTCACTTTGTACTTGCTAGGCAAGTTGGAGAAGAACTACAGATAATGCATTCAGAGAAATATCGCGTAAAACTTGCTCAAGGCTTAAATTTTGATAACGAATTAAGTGACGAAGCCATTTTTCGTGGCGTAACAACATTGGGCAACTTAGCCAGCACAGCTCAACACCTCAACAAAGAAAACTTTCGTATTGTCGCAACTCATACCTTACGTCAGGCAAAAAACATTGAAACTTTTTTACAAGCAGCAGCCAAGGTTTTTCCTTACGATATTGAAGTAATTTCAGGCCATGAAGAAGCGCGTTTAATTTATCAGGGTGTTGCTCACCACAGCGAAAATTCAACACAGCAATTAGTGATTGATATTGGCGGTGGTAGTACAGAATGTATTATTGGTAAGCAGCAAAACATAATGACCTTAGCAAGTTTAAATATTGGCTGTGTCAGCCTTAGTCAAGAATACTTTTCAACGGGAATTATCAGCGAAAGTAATTTTAAGCAAGCTATTCGCAAGGCTAAACACGAAGTTGATTCGTTTATAAAACGCTTTAAAAAATCAAGCTGGCAACAAGCCATTGGCACTTCAGGCACTTTCAAATGTATTTATAAAATAGTAAATGCCGGACAAGCTTTACCACAACCCTTTTCACTAAAACAATTGAAACAGCTAAAGAAAAAATTACTTGAGCACCAACACTGTAACGAATTAAAAATTGCGGGTTTACATGAAAGTCGTCGCGAGCTTATTTGCGCGGGTGTTGCTATCGCCATTGCATTAATGGAAAGCTTGGAAATTGAAGAACTCGATTACTGTCAATATGCCTTACGCGAAGGCGTTTTATATGAACAGCTCGAAAATTTACTTCATGGCCAATTAGCTAACAATATCCGTTGGCGTAGTGTCGACAACTTAGCGCAACGCTTTAATGTAGACCAAGCTCAAGTGCATAATGTGCAAGAGCTGTTAAAAACCTGGTTACAGCAAGTAGATAAAAAATGGCAATTACAAGAGCCCATATACGCCGAACTATTAATGTTTGCCGTTCAGCTGCACGAATTAGGTATTGATATAAACCCTTCTGGCTATCAAAAGCATGGCCAATATATTTTAACACATAGTGATTTGCCGGGCTTTAATCAAGAACAACAACAAGCACTTGCTTGGTTAGTCGGTAATCAACGAAAAAAAATATCATCACTAAACGAGTACCAATGGTATTTATTAAAAAGCGATAGCTTGAAACAGTTATGTGCACTGCTCCGCTTAGCAACGTTATTATGCCAACAGCGCCAAAGTGATGGTCAATTACCGGCTGAGACTTCTTCTATTGTAAACATAGCCAAAGTGGACGTTATTGGCAGTAATCTAATCGTGCATATTGATCAACAATGGTTACTTAAGCGGCCAATTGTTGACACTGAATTATTTTATGAACAAGCGGCTATGCTAGCACTTGGAATTGATTTAGAGACAGTGATTGATGATGACAGTGAAATAGGATATTAATTTATCTGGCTATTTCTGAACGGTCAATCAAAGGTAAACTAACTCGAAAACATGCACCTGCTAGTTTGCCATTAACAACCTCTATGACTCCATGATGTTTTTTTACAATCGAGTCAACAATTGCCAGACCCAAACCACAACCACCAGAATCTCTTGAGCGGCTAGGATCTAGGCGGGTAAAAGGCTCAAAGATACGCGATATTTTCCCTGGAGGAATACCAACACCATCATCTTCTATAACTAATGTAACCTCATGTTCGGTAAAATAAAGACTAATTCGGCAAGTCGATGTTGCAAAACGCCCAGCATTTCTGAGTAAGTTCACTATCATCCGCTTGATCAGGTTTTCGTCTGCGGTAATATCAACGGCATCAAAGCTCAATTCATTCAACTCAAAGTTTATTTCATGATAGAAAGGGCTCACTTGTTCAATAGCTGATTTACAAAGCTCAGCTAAACTAACCTTTCTATAACTCAGCGCTGACTCACTGTCTTTCAATCTGGCGTAATACAGCAACTCTTTCACTAATTTATCAAGATCGTCTAGCGAGGTATGCATACTTTTTCGCAGCTGCCCTTGTTCGTTTTCAGGAGACTCTTCAAGCATATCTAAGGCAAACTGAATTCTCGCCATAGGGCTTCTAAACTCATGCGCAACACCGTGTAATAAGTCACGTTGCAGTAATAAACGACTTTCATTGTCTTGTTGTAGTTCACCTATATGTAAAGCGAGCTGTTGAATGTGATGGTAAACATCTGATTTTTGTTCATCAAAGTTGAAGGGTAAATTAATAATTGCGTCACTCAACTTTTTTCGCTTGCTTTCGATATGGCTTAAGTAAAAAAAAGCTAAAATAGCGTTTAAAAGAATAGCCGTTAACCAACTAAACCAGTCACTCAAAAAGGTTAACCAAGTACTAAAAACAACGGGTCCTAGTTCCACGGTAAACTCATCGTTTAGCGGATAATATATCGTCGCATTGTCCATATCGACAAAGCCAAATTTTGCTTGTGGTTGTAATAAGTACGACTTAACGTAATCATCAAGTTTGCTGTCAGCACGAGAAATAATATGGCATTGTCCATCAAACTTATTCGCTAAAATTGTAGTATTTTTTTGCCATTGTGAACTTGCTGAGTGTTCAAATAATTTATGCGTTTCTTGCTTTACTTCAAGGAGGTAATCGTTGTACTGCTCGTATATGTATAATTCTAAATTATAATATACATGGTTGCTCATTAAGCTTGCCACGACGAAGTTAATCAGCAAGAGCAAGATAACAACAAATATAGGTTTTCGTGTATTAATCTGCAAGAAGATAGCCTTTATTTCGTATGGTTTTTATAATTTGTGGTTCTTTAGGATCGTCTCCTAACTTTTTTCGTAAGCGAGAAATTCGTAAATCAATGGAGCGGTCATAACCGTCAAACTCAAGACGGAATATTTCTAGATGTAATTGATCTCGAGAAATAATTTCACCCGCCGATAAAGATAGTACCCAAAGCAAATCAAACTCCGCGCTAGAAAGACTGACCTCTTTTTGCTGATAAGTCACTAATCGTTTTCTCGAATCAATCATTAATTCACCTCGACTTACTCGGCGAACATCTTGTTGGTTAGCTTGTGTTAAGACAGTTTGACGTCTTAACTGTGCTCGAATATGTGCTAATAGGACCCGTGGTTTGATTGGCTTACATAAATAATCATCAGCGCCAACTTCTAGACCGGTGACTTCGTCAATATCGTCATCTAAGGCGGTTAGCATTATTATTGCGCCAAAAAAACTATGACGAATATCTTTGCAAATCGTTAAACCATCTAATCCAGGAAGCATAAGATCTAAAACAATTAAATCTGGCTGATAATCGAGAATACGTTGCTTAGCTTTATCGCCATGATGTTCAACTTCAACCATAAAGCCATTTGAAGTTAGAAACTGGCTAATTAATACCGTCAGTTCAATATCGTCATCAATAAGTAGTATTTTATCTTTACTCGTCATATTGTTCCTATGTAGAAAGGCAAAGGTTCACTTTGCCTTTCTGTTTATCCTTGACTATTTTTTTAGACAAAGTGCATAAAGTTTTTCATTTATTTTTACCGCAAACTGATAATTTAAGCGTCGATTTTCACGGTCTTGGCTGTTCTTAAGTACATCACCTGTTCCTGATAATAATCGAATCCCACAACGTTTTTTTATTTCTTCAACATTTTTATTTTCTAGACCTGGCAATACAATTCTGCGACCAGACAAACCATATAAACGAAAGTCTTTCGTAGTTATGGCATCGCTTAACGCTTGTTCAACACGGTTCAATTTATGCGCTATGGGCTCTTCTTTAACTGTTGTTTTAGATGTTATCGCTTCATTATTGCAAGCTGACATTGCTAAACCGAAAAATGTGATAGTTGTTAAGAGCAAGGCAAACTTGGATGTTTTCATTTTTTTACCCTTTTAAGTCGTGCCGTTGCCATTAAGACTAAGATTAACAAATAAATTCCTGCACCACCCGATGATTTTCCACTATCATTTTTTACTTTAGCTGATACGGTTACCGTTAGAGTTCCTATTTGACTGTCTAGTTGGCCATCACTGATTAAGTAAGTTACTTTTTCAATGCCGGTAAACCCCTTGGCTGGACTATAACTTATTTTATTATTTTCAATAACGACACGGCCTTTCCCTGCATAACTGACTGACTTTATCGTTAATGATTCATTATCAACATCGGTATCATTAACTATAACATCAAGGGAATTGTTACTTGAATCTTCAATAACACTTGCTGAATCATCAATAATAACCGGTGCGTCATTAATCGCAGTAACCGTTACTTTTACGGTAAATTCATCACTGGTCAACTGACCTTTACTCGCTGTTAGTTTTAGTAATAATTCCCCGGTAAAATTTAGTGCAGGTGTTAATGTTAGATTTTCAACTTGATAATTTTCACCGGCTAAAAGTGTAATACTATCTACATTTTGGTTTTGACTGAAAGTTAGCTTGGTTTTATTTAACGTAAACCCTTCATCTTCATTGATGACCAGCACTTCTTGGCTGACGAAGACCGGTTTGGTAGTAACGCTAGTACCCGCGCTATTAATTTTTATATTACCAGTATTGATAGCAAAGAAAATGTTGTTACTACACGCAACTTTAACTCTTGCTGTTTCGGTATTTACATCGGGTAAATTAACAAGCTGACTGCCATCGTTAGGCGTTTCACTCACTAATACTTGGTTAAAATTATTGCCTGAGTCGGTAGACAGTGAAATATTTACTGACGCACAAGACACGGGGTGTTTATCGGTATCAGCAATATGCCAAGTAACAGTTTGCTGCTCTCCTTGCCATGAAACGCCAGCATTTGGCTCTGTTATTGAAAAGCCTTGTTCGTTTCCTATAACTGATACTGTCATCGCATCATTGACCACATTACTTTTATGGTCTCTAACCACTAAGCGAAAATTTAGCTCTCTGGTGGTGGTTGGTAAAGTTTCGCCGTAACTTTGCTGAGCAGCTAAAATATCTTTCAGCTGTGGAAATGTTCTGCTATTAATATTATTCGGAGCGAAAACCCTAAATAAAGGCCGTTTCCCATCGTCGGTATTGTCCTCTTCTTTAGTGCTAGAAATAGTACCTAAGTCGTACTGTTCCCAACTATAGGATAAACTATCTCCATCACTATCACTGGCTTGCCCCGTTAAGGTAAAAGGAGTACGGGCAGGAATACTATAGTTATTTCCGGCATTAACGCTAGGTATGTTATTATTTCTAGCTGATTTCACTCCGCAGGTATTCCCTGTGCCACTGGCAGTAAAGGCACTAATCTGCTCAATTGAATGGAGATGAAAATAAGCATCTGAATTGTTTTGTAAGTTTTGTTCTGCACAAATTCCGGCATAGCCCATAATGGTTGATGCACTACCAGGTTCGTATGCACTGCTTGCTTCTCTATTTCCTTCACAGCCACCTAATGCACCGTTGAACGTATGCTCAGCACCAAATTGATGACCTATCTCGTGTGCGACATAATCAATATGAAACGAATCACTGGTTGGACTGTCACTGCCCGTAAGCCCTTCAGCTTTTTGTTCACTACAGACCACGCCTAACCCCGCGAGCCCCCCGCCACCAGTTCCGACAATATGACCAATATCGTATGCGTCAACGCTAATAGCCGAATTAATTACGTCAGTAATTACATCAATATCTTCATCGGTATTTTTAAATGGATCACTGGCCGCATCAAGAAAAATAATACTGTCGTTATTAGCCACTAACTCTAACGTTATCGCTAAGTCTCTTTGATAAACTTCATTGACTCGGTTTAACATGGTTACTACTGATGCAAGACTCAGCTCTTTGGTACCGCCATGAAACTCACTATATTCAGCCGTTGTAGCTACAGCAATTCGATATGTAATAAGGTTAGTTGCTTGTTTTTTATTCGTCCTTAATGGCGTGTTTTTATTGCGGTTGGTTGCTAAAAAGTGCTGCCTTGGTGGTAATCGTTTTCCTAAAGCATTAAGGCTTAATGGTTGCGCATCTTTTCTAAAATAGCTGTGATACGTAGCACGATTATTACGCATGATAGGATCAATAAAAACTTTATCATTTTCAAAGGTAAAAACGCCGTGAAAGCCATGAGGAGTCATATCAAAATGTCCATAATTTTCAGGTTTATCGACTTGATAACCGGTAAACGTTTTTATTGATGGATATTTTTCTGCCAGAGCGCGGTTCATTACGCTACTGGCGGATAATCTAAACGTAGCAAACTGTCCATTAGGCAAGGGTAAGTCTAACACTAGCTCTTTTTCGTTACCTAAGACTTGGGTCAATAGGTCAACATTTAACTCAAACTTTTTATCGTTAACCGCACGACTATTAAGCTCAGCATAATGCTGAGCGACTTGCTGTTTGTTCGCCGTACTAATCTCTTTCCATTGCGAAGCATTAAACGCTACAAGTTCATTAGTGGCAGAGGCTTGGTTTATTATTAATGCACTTAACAAGCTAATTATTAACGGGGATTTCTTCATATACTTCTCCAAGTCATGTAACGTATTACATGTAATCATTTTAGTCATTATTCGCTTAATGACACTTTATAATGATCAGGAGCCGTTTAGAGTATCGATTTGTTCATTGTTTGTATCCACTTTGATACATAAGGGTATTCGTCATTCCTTGCCATCCATAGCATCACGACATTGCCTACATGGATGTAGGTACTTATGATTTGCCTGGAGCAAAAATCATGACCGTTCATCCTGAACATTCGTCGTTCCTTGCCATCCATGGCATCACGACATACCGTTCATCCTGAACATAAAAAAGGTCTGACCATAAGTCAGACCTTTTTGCGTTTACATTTTAAATATTTATATTTAAAATTTAAGACCTAATTTTTTCAATTCTTTTTGAACAACTGAACTAGGTAATGGAATATAACCATCTTTTTCAACTATTTTCTGACCTGATTGAGATAGTATCATTTTCAAGAATTCAGCATCCATTGGTGTTAACGCTTTGTTTGGGTGCTTATTAACGTAAACATATAGGAAGCGAGATAATGGATACTTCTTCGAAATAGCATTCGCCATGTTTGCCTCAATATAGTTATCACCTTTTTTAGATAACGCTAATGCACGAACACCCGATGTTTTATAACCAATGCCTGAATAACCAATACCGTTCAAAGAAGCAGAGACTGACTGCACAACAGATGCAGAACCAGGCTGTTCGTTTACACTATTTTTGAAATCACCTTTACATAATGCTTTCTTTTTAAAATAGCCATAAGTACCAGAAACTGAGTTGCGACCATAAAGTTGAATATCTCTACCTTTCCAACTGCCGGTTAACCCTAAATCACCCCAACGGTCTGCATCTTTGTCAGCACCACATTTACGGTTATTAGAAAAGATCGCATCAACTTGGTCAATACGTAAACCCTTAATCGGATTATCTTTATGAACAAATACCGCTAATGCATCAATCGCTACACGAACGGCAGTAGGCTTATAACCAAAACGTTTTTCGAAAGCTTCGATTTCACGTGATTTCATTTTACGGCTCATCGGCCCTAAATTTGATGTTGCTTCTGTCAATGCTGGTGGAGCAGTAGATGAACCCGCTGCTTGAATTTGTATGTTCACATTAGGGTATGTACGTTTAAAGTTTTCTGCCCAAAATGTCATCATGTTTGCTAATGTATCTGAACCTACTGATGATAAATTCCCAGAAATGCCACTCACTTTTTTATATTCAGGTAAATCTTTGTCAATCGCTAAAGATGAAAAGCTTACCAAACTTGTTAAACCAATAATGCCTAAAGCACGTTTAAAACCCATGTTATTCTCCATTAAGAGTGTTTATTCCCAACTAAATTATGACTGATTTGGTTGGAGCTAATTAATTTGTGAACACTATATAAACCTAATGTGACAATTATATTTAAGCTTTATGACACTTGTGTGACAGCCCCGTATATTTAATAACAAAAATTTATCTCCCTCAAATTTTATACGAAATTTTAACCAGTGAACACTATTCGTTACACTTTTATTTCAGTTTTGTGACAGTTTTATTAAGGGTGATATTTATATCGAGAATCGAAGTTGTTATTATATAAACACAACATGAATAATTCTCATTTAATGAAATCATCGAGGTTTAACATTAGCTATTTCTCACTTTTACCCCTATACCAGTTAAGACGATTGGATTATTAATAAAAGGAATTATTATGAATTTAAAGCATAAATTACTGATCACATTTCTAGCTATCGCTCTAATTCCCACCATAGCTGTAGGCCTAATTTCTAGTTACATTTCTAGTGCAGCACTTGAGAAGCAAGCTTTCTCACAACTAATTTCAGTACGAGAAATAAAAAAATCTCAAATCGAAGACTACTTTAGTGAGCGCAAAGGTGATATTGAAATATTAGCGGAAACGCTGCAAAAAACACTTGATTTCAGCTCTATTAACGCGCTTAAAATAAGCGCAGATAATCAACATGACTTCTTTGAAAAATTTATTAATACCTATGGTTATTATGACTTTTTTATTATTGATAATACCGGTGATATTTTTTATACCGTTACTAAAGAAGCTGATTATCAAACGAATCTTTTAACAGGTGCTTATAATCATTCTGGCTTGGGTACGTTGTACAAAAAGGTTGCGCAAGGTAGCAAATTTGCAATGTCTGACTTTAGTCGTTATGCGCCAAGTAATAACGAACCTGCAGGTTTTATTGCCTTACCTTTTTTCAGTGAAAATGGTATGCCTATCGTTATCGCTTTGCAGTTATCGATAGATAAAATAAACAGTTTAATGCAACAGCGAGCAGGCATGGGAGATACCGGTGAAAGCTACTTAGTAGGCAGTGATTTACTGATGCGATCTGATTCATTTCTAGACCCTGAAGGTCATTCTGTTATCGCCTCTTTTGCGGGAACAGTGAAACAAAATGGCGTAAATACAGAAGCGTCACAGTTAGCAATTGCCGGAAAAACCGGTACTAGAATAATCACTGATTATAATGGCAACCCGGTATTATCGGCTTATACTTCCATTAATATTAACGGCATCAAATGGGCCTTATTATCCGAAATTGATGTTGCAGAAGCATTCAAGCCTATGTATCAAATGTATTGGAATATAACTTATGTTATCGCGTTTTGTCTTCTTGTCATTGTTGGTGTCGCACTACTAACATCAAAATCAATATTAAGACCCTTAGGTGGTGAGCCTCATGAAATGCAAAGGATTTCTGAAACCATTGCCGATGGCGACCTGATGATTAATTTTACGGATCACGATAACCACTCAAGTGTCTATGGTGCAATGCAAAGAATGACATCGCACTTACGCACTATTATCAGTGAGATTATTCATGACAGTAATAATTTGACCAATGTCGCAATGGAAACCAGTGCATTAAGCTTGCAATCATCAACAAGCTTATTAGATCAAAAATCTAATATTGAGCAAGTTGCAACCGCCGTTGAAGAAATGTCGATGAGTATTAATGAAGTTGCTCAAAATGCGGCGAGTGTTGCTCATTCGGCACAAAGTGCTAGCACCTCATCAGCATTAGCTAATAAGAAAATATCAGATAGCATCAGCGGATTAAGCCATTTAGGCATTGAAATAGATCAAGCAAGCAAAATTATTCAAGACTTAAAAAATGATTCAAATGAAATCGGCTCAGTATTAGAAGTTATTCGCGGTATTGCTGAACAAACTAATTTATTAGCATTAAATGCAGCTATTGAAGCAGCACGTGCAGGCGAACAAGGGCGAGGTTTTGCGGTAGTTGCTGATGAAGTTCGTACCTTAGCCTCTAAAACTCAAGAGTCAACTAAAAATATTGAAGTGATGATTGAAAAGCTACAAAAAGCCTCTAATGATGCCGTTCAAGCTATGATAGTTAGTCGGGATGTTTGCCAAACAAGTATTAACAATACTCGAGATGTTGCTGAGGTTGTTACCACGATGAATAGCGAAATTGCCACTATTAGCGAAATGAGTGAGTTAATAGCCGCAGCAGTCGAAGAGCAATCTTGTGTATCAACAGAAATCAGCAAAAATGTAACGGCGATTAGCGATGTCGCTTATGAAAATTCAGCTAGTGCCGAGCAAGTATCTGTGTCCAGCAAGGATATCAGCAATATTGCAGATACCCTTAATCAATTAACGCTTCGCTTTAAGGTTTCTTAACTAAGCAATATCTCAAAATTAAGCGGCTTATTTCTCCCAAAGAAATAAGCCGCTTAATTATAACAACAAGAATAAAGATATTAAATTAACTGTTTAACTATATTATCTCTCGTCTTAGATACTTTAGTTAGAACCTATTTATCGCTTCAAAGTAAATAATAAACTCACTTCCTTCGCCCCACTGGCTTTCTATCGCTAACTCTGCATTATGATGATATAAAACATGCTTAACAATTGATAAGCCTAACCCAGAACCTCCTGTGTCACGTGAACGTGATTTGTCGACTCGAAAAAAACGCTCTGTAATACGATTAACATGTTCTGGCCGAATACCTGGGCCATTATCTTTAACTGAAAACTTAACTTTATTACCACTCAGTAACCATGATATATGAACATTACCATGGGCAGAAGTGTAAGCAATAGCATTGGAAATCAAATTCAAACAAGCGCTTTTAAGTTCAGTTTCAATACCATCTACCAGTAAATCATCGGCAATGTCCGCGGTAATTTCATGCTGCTTATCTTGATTAAGCCAAGTAGCATCTTCCACTAACCCTCGAATCAACCTAGGCATATCAACTAATTGTTTGTCTTCTGCGTCGGCATGATTTTCAACACGTGATAAGACCAGTAACTGTTCCACTAAACGGTCCATGCGCGAAACTTGTGTTTCGATGGTACTAAACGCTTTTTGCCAATGTGGATCTAGTGCATGTTCGGTAGCGAGTATCATTTCAACATAACCACGTACCACGGTAAGAGGCGTTTTTAGCTCATGGGAAACATTAGCAACAAAGTCACGCCGCATTTCTTCAAGACGTTTAATTTTACTTACATCACGTGCCAGGAAAAGTACTTGATCGCTGCCATAAGCCATTAATCTTAACTCAAGTTGCAACTCACTATTGACCGGGGAAATGATATGACAAGGCTGTTCAAAATTTCCCACTTCAAGATATTTAGAAAATTCAGGAAAACGTATTAAATTATCAATGCGCTGCCCAACATCACTCGGCCAACGAATGCCTAAAATACGTTGAGCCTTTTTATTACCCCATAATATGGTTAACTCGTCAGACAATACCAAGGCTGCATCAGGAAGCGCTTCAGCGCCATCTCGAAATTTACGAATTCGGTCATTAAGTTGCTTTTGCTTATGACGATGCTGCCTAATTTGTCGATATAAACCGTCATAAATTCGCCCCCAAACCCCTTCAGATTGTGGCGGTGAAATAGTTTTGCTACGCCATAACCATTTGACTAGTTTAAGTAAATGATGGTAATGCCAACACAATAAAGCCAACGAACTAATACAAAGTACTAATAACGGCTGACCAATTATAAAGCCAAAAAGTACGCTTATCGACAATATGGTCAACAAACGCGTAAAAATACTTTTTACAGATAAACGAAAATACATAGTGAGTCGTCTTACTTAAGAGAAAGCTTAATAAGAAGTAATAATTGGCTAAGTTGTGAAAACTTAAACATTCGTTTTAAGTTTTCCTGAGAATCGATACCCTGATCCGCGAACTGTTTGAATAAAGTCTTCATGTCCTTCGCCAGTAATGGCTTTACGTAAACGCCTAATATGAACATCAACGGTGCGATCTTCTACATAAACATTGGTGCCCCAGACATTATCTAATAACTGTTCTCGGCTATAAACACGCTCAGTATGTGTCATAAAAAAATGTAATAAACGAAATTCTGTTGGGCCTAATTCTAATGCTCGGTCGTTAATTGATACTCGATGAGCTACAGGGTCAAGTTTCATACCATGAAACTCAATCGCTTCTTCTAATGCCGTTGGTGAAACTCTGCGGATAACGGCTTTAATACGCGCTATAAGTTCTTTTGGAGAAAAAGGTTTAGTTACGTAGTCGTCAACTCCAGCTTCAAAGCCTTTCACTTTGTCGTCTTCGTCCGAACGCGCAGTTAACATAATAATAGGAATACCACGAGTATACTCATTTTGCTTTAACAATTTTGCTAATTTAACGCCAGTACCGCCTGGTAACATCCAGTCGAGTAAAATAAGATCTGGATAAGGTTCAACTATCTTTGCCTTTGCCTGTTCGAAATCTTCCGCTTCAATGGCATTAAAACCATTCTGTTCTAATACAAAGGTGATCATTTCCCTGATTGGTGCTTCGTCTTCTACAACCAAAATCTGTCTGTTCATGTAAACTTCCCACTATCCGTTTGAGGTTTTATCTTGTGACCATTGTGATAACTTTTTATGACATTTATATTACACAGATCAAGTTTACTGCATTTTTCTTATCGCAAAAAGCTAAGCCAATAAAAAAGCGACTAAAAAGTCGCTTTATTTACAATAGTTATCGTTATTTAGCTAGAGATCAATAACTAAAATTTGTATTCCATGCCCACTGCTAAATAATCTTTGTCTTCTTCACTGTCCATATCGAATGTGGTGAAATAAGCAAAAACTTTAGTACTTTTCGCTAGTTTGTAATCAGCACCTAATGTCATGCCTGAACGGTCATCCCCACCGTCATGCTCAGCGGTTTGTAATTGTGCTTTAACGGTTATTTTATCAAAGCTATATTTTGCTGAGACTAAGAAGCCATCAACTTCACTACCGTCAGACACTTTTTCTTGCTTATGAACAATAGCGCCTAAGGTGAAACCAGCAAGTTTACTTTGTATCGTTAAACGTGTTGTATCATAACCATTCACTTCTGAATCTACGGCAAAAGCAGCATAGAACTTAGATTTCTTAAGTTTTTTATCACCATAAAAAATGGCAATAGATGTAGCATCTTCAGCATCAACGGCATCTTCAGCAATGTAGGTAACGCCTACTTGCAGTCCATTAAATTTAGGTGACTTATAAGTGATAGTATCACTCATCCGGTTTTCACCTTTCCATAGTTTCTTAATATCTGCATTTAAATCGCTGAATAAATCGACTTTACCTTGTGATTGCTTTAATACCGTGTCATTTTTTCCTAATAAAACCGTACCGAAATTTCCTTTAAGACCAAGATATTGATTACGGTCAGTAATACTGTCACCTTTATCGCTATCACCATCAAGGTCTACCTGAAACTCTGCTTTAAAAATAACTTCAAGACCGTTACCTAAATCTTGTCCACCTTTAAAACCAATTCTTGAAGCGTTACTTTTAATTTCAGTATAAGAACCTTTACCATTTCCATCATCTGATGATTGAGCGGTTAGGTTAGCTTTACCATAAATAACAATATCTCCTGCCAATGCTGAAACAGATAATGTTGATAATAACGCTGCTGCGATAGTGCTGTAAGAAAGTTTCATGTTAATACCTTTGTGTATGTCAAAATTCTTTTTATTTAAGAATTATTTGGGTTACTCATTATTTGATGCATATTCTGCCCAACATCTATGACACTTTTGTGACATTACACATCTTTTTTATAAAGTTTATGACATTTTTGAAATTATGCTTACTTTTGTCAATAAAAACGAGGGATTAGATCTTTCAAATAAATTGAAAGCATATCAATTTTTCAAATAAGGCTAAATCACCTGCTTATATTGAATAAAAAGCAGTCATATAACAGAAAAAACTATTAACCTACCGTAAAATAGCTAGAATCAGCAATAGGTATCATAAAAAAGAAATAACAGATGAAGGTCACTAGCATATCTCGTAAATTACTGACTCGAGTTTTATCGGTTTATTTTGTTTTAACCTTTATAGTCACTTGTGTGCAAATTGGCGCGGAGTACATAAATACTAAAAGTCATATTAATAGTGAGTTACTTACCCTAGAAAAAACCTTTACGGGTAGTTTAACTCGTGCTGTTTGGGAGTTGAACACTCACCAAGCCATAGATATTGCCGAAGGGTTAGTTGCAATACCTATGATAAAAGGCATTACCGTGATGGATGAAAACGAACAAATAATTGCACGATTAGGGGAAATCCCCGTTAACGAACCATTTAACACGCAAAATGATACCGCAGACAACAACGAACATTTAACAATAGACTCCCTTTCTGACGGACTTTTTGGCCATTCCTTCCCGCTTATTTTTCAGTTTTCAGGGCGGACGACTAAAGTAGGTACAGTGACTCTATTATCTAGTAATAAGGTTATTTTTGAGCGTATTGAAGTCGGTATTTATTTTTTAATTGGCAATGCTATGGTAAAAACAGCCGCATTAGTCATTTTATTTTCACTGGCTTTTTCTCATTTATTAACCAATCCATTAAATGAACTTACCGAACAAATTAACCATTTTGATATTGACGATCCCGAAGCATCAAAACTGCACATTATGACCTACGAACATAATGAGTTGACGATATTGCAAACCACTTATAACAATTTACTTGATGAACTCATCCAACACCAAAATGAACTAAGTAGTGCGCAACAAGAGATTTTAGCAGCTAATCACAAACTTGATGAACAAAACCTGCAATTGGAGCAAGAAGTTGCTAGAAAAACATCGTCATTAAGCAAGACTATGCTAGAAATGAATAAACAACAACATGAGTTAATCGAACAGCAAAAACAACTTAAAGCCGAAAACCATCGTCGTAGTCAAACAGAACAAACCTTAATAAAAACGAACGATGAACTAAAGAGTTCAATTGCCGAGTTAAATAAAGCGCAAGAACGCCTGCTTGATGCAGAGAAAATGGCTGTGCTAGGTAAACTTTCTGCGGAGGTTTATCATGAAATTAATACGCCAATTGGCGTTAGTATTACATCAACGAGTTATTTAGCCGATTTGCTCGTTTATCTGCAAAAAGACATCGACGAGCAAAAACTATCGAAACGCACTTTAGATGACTTTACTAAAAACGTAGATCAAAGTTTGCAGTTATTATTAAATAACCTTAACCGTGCCTCAGACCTTATTACCAGCTATAAACAAGTGGCGGTTGATCAAACCAGTAATAAAACACGCAAGGTCAATATTGCTCAATATCTTGATGAAATAATACAGTCGCTCCATCCAAAACTAAAGAAAACCAAGCATGTAATCAATGTTAATTGCCTTGATAACATTGAAGTTTATTGTCACCCCGGTGCGATTTCGCAAATATTTACTAACTTAATTATTAACTCGCTTCTTCATGGATTTGAAGGCATAAGTCACGGAGTAATAACCATTACTGCTGATTTAAAAGCTGATCGGCTACATTTGCATTACCACGATAATGGCGTTGGTGTGCCAGAGAGTAAATTGTCGTTACTTTTCGATCCCTTTTACACAACAAAATCGGGTACTGGTGGTACCGGGTTAGGCACTCATATTATTAATGAACTCGTTACCGACACCTTAAATGGTTCAATTACTGCGCATAGTAAAGAAGGACAGGGATTAAGCTATAACATTGAATTTGATGACATGCGTTAAAATCCTATCAAAGCACGCAAACCTAAAGAGCAAGCTAATCAGTGCTTATCGTAAACATTTAAGTTATTATGTTGCTCTTTTTTCAATTTGTCAGCCGTAGTTATCTAATAACAGCGGCACAGGAAACTTCCTATGTGGTTCAAAAACTTATATTTTTTCGCATTTACTCGTCCTTTTGAATTATCAGAAGATCAGTTAGAAAAACACTTAGCTGAACATTTATTTACCCCTTGTGGCTCAACTGAGCAATCTCATTTTGGTTGGGTGAACGCCATAGGTAAACATGGCCATTCAACGGTTCATTCGGCTAACGGCAATTTTCTAATTTGTGCTCGTAAAGAAGAAAAAATCCTTCCAGCTCCTGTTGTCAAAGACATGATTGAAGCAAAAATAGCACTACTTGAAGTAGAGCAAGGGCGTAGTGCAACGAAAAAAGAAAGAGAACAATATAAAGAAGATATTATTTTTGAATTATTGCCACGTGCCTTTTCCCGCGTAACAGATACTCATGCCTACATTAATGCTGAACATAACCTTATTGTGGTCAACTCAGGTAGTCGCGGTAAAGCAGAAGATTTATTAGCCTTATTGCGTAAAGTTATTGGCACTTTACCAGTAACGAGTGTTTCACCAGAAACTGCTCCTGATGAATTAATGACTGACTGGTTAAATGAAAAAAGTATCGGAGATAACTTTACCTTAGGTATGGAAGCCGAGTTTCATGGGCTCGGTGATGACGGCGCAGTTGTTCGTGTTAAAAATCAAGATCTTGCCAGCGAAGAAATTAAAACCCATTTAGATGCTGATAAATATGTCGTAAAATTAGCCCTAGAATGGGATGAAGCGATGTCGTTTATTCTTTGTGATGATTTAGCGATTAAGCGTTTGAAATTCTTTGATGTGTTACAAGAACAAAATGATGATATTGACAGTGATGATGTCGTAGCCAAAATAGATGCAGACTTTGCGTTAATGGCCGGTGAAATCAATCGTCTAATTAACGACCTATTATCTGAATTTAATGTTAAAGCGACTGATTATTTAGAGAGTGAAAAGTAGAAGGTTAACTTTCGAGAATAAAATGTTGAAGGCTAGCGTTTATCTTATAACAAAAAAGCAGCTAATTTAGCTGCTTTTTTTATGAGGAGTATCTATTTACTCTGAAAGTCGAATAGTATTAATAATTTCAGTAGTTGAAATACCGTCTTCAAAATTCAGTACTTTTACCTCTCCGCCATTAGCCATAACTTCACTACCACCGGCGATATCTGCCACTTTATAGTCTCCGCCTTTAACGAGAATGTCTGGGAGAATATTAGCAATAATACGCTGAGGGGTATCTTCTGAAAAACGTACTACCCAGTCAACAGCGCCTAACCCTGCGAGCACAGCCATACGTCTGTCTGTAGGATTTACCGGTCGACCACTACCTTTTAGTCGTTTCACTGAAGCATCGTCGTTAACAGCGACAATGAGTCGACTTCCTAAGGTGCCGGCATGTGTTAGATACGAAACATGTCCAGCATGGAGAATATCAAAACAACCATTAGTCATAACAATATTTTCACCACGTGCTTTTGCTAATTTCACGGCAATTTTTAATTGTTCTTCACTCAGCACTCCAAAACCACTTTCTGGTCCTGTCGATATTTCAGCTAAAAGTTCAGCTTCACTCACCGTTGATGTCCCCAATTTACCCACTACAATACCTGCGGCAATATTGGCTAAAGCACTGGCTTGAGTATATTCAGCTTTTGCTGCGATAGCTAAAGCTAAGGTGGCAATAACGGTATCCCCTGCCCCCGTTACGTCATACACTTCACGCGCTTGTGTTGGTAGGTGAAACTCTTCGTGATCTCGACGCAATAAAGTCATACCTTGTTCACTACGGGTCACTAACATCGCTTCTAAATCAAGATGCTCAAGTAATATTTGTCCTTTACTGACAATATCACTTTCTGTTTTACATTCGCCGACAACGGCTTCAAACTCAGACAAGTTTGGCGTTAATAACGTCGCACCACGGTAACGCTCAAAATCAGTTCCTTTCGGATCAACCAATACTGCCTTGCCTTGTTTTTTCGCTATTGCAATCAAGTTTTGCACAGCAGACAAAGTACCTTTACTGTAATCTGATAATAAGAGTAAGTCGTGTAGTGCTATCTGAGCGGCAACTTTTTCTTCTAATTTAGTTTTATTTACATCATGAAATGATTCTTCAAAGTCTAAACGAATAAGTTGCTGATTGCGGCTCATGACACGTAATTTAGTGATCGTGGGAATGTGACTTTGTTGATCAAATTCACAATTAATATTTAATGCGGTTAACTGTGTCTGTAAATGTTGAGCCGCGTCATCTACGCCAGTAATCCCTGCCAAGGTTACTTTTCCGCCAATCGAAGCAATATTTAATGCTACGTTAGCTGCGCCACCAGGACGACGTTCGTCCTTAGTTATTTTAACTATTGGAACTGGAGCCTCTGGTGAAATACGTTGCGTTGGGCCGTACCAATATTGATCTAACATAATATCGCCTACAACCAATACACTTGCTTGCGCAAAAGCGGGAATGTCTAATTTCATCCTATGCCTCTTAACTCTTTACCGATATACAGATATAATGCCCAATAGTGTATCACATGAATTTCAATGAGTTGACATCATCCCGTGAGTAAAAACAAAGTATTACAGCCTGATTTTAAAATATCCTTTCTATTACCTAAATATTGGTTAACTTGGCTTGGTGTAGTTATTCTCTATACTATTTCATGGTCGCCTTATAAATTTCAGTTAATGCTGGGCCGTATGCTGGGCCGCTTGTTATTTAAAATAGGTTCAAGCCGAAAAAAGATCGCATTACGTAACCTTGAATTATGCTTTCCAGAGATGCCTGCACAGGAGCATCAACGTATTTTAAAGATAAACTTTGAGAATACGGGTATCGCCTTATTTGAAACAGGTATGGGCTGGTGGTGGCCAGATTGGCGGGTCAGAAGAAAAACTAAAGTTATCGGCCTTGAGCATTTAGAGAAAGCACACCAAGAAGGTAAAGGTGTATTATTGTTAACCATGCACTACTTGAGTGTAGAAATTAACTGTCGAGGTATTGGTACAGGGCACCCTATGGTTGTTTTTTATCGACCTCACAATAATCAATTGATGGAGTTCTTTCAGTTTAGAGGTAGAGGTCGCTCTAATAAATACATGTTAGGTAAACGTGACGTTAAAGGATTAATGAAAGCACTGCGTGATAAAGAAGTTTGTGTTTATTTACCAGATCAAGATTATGGCCGAAACCGTAGTTTATTCGTGCCATTTTTTGCCGTGCCAGATGCCGCAACAACCACAGGCACGTTAATTTTCGCCAGGCAAAAAAACGTTCAGAATCACATGCTTATACCAACAAGAAATGATGATGGCAGTGGTTATACTCTAGAAATAAAACCTATGATGGAAAACTTCCCAACGGGTGATGACGAAGCAGACGTTATCCGTATTAATCAAGAGTTAGAGAAAGCCATTTTATTTAAACCTGAACAATATATGTGGCTGCACCGCCGTTTTAAAACACGGCCAAATGAAGACGATCCCTCGCTTTATAAATAGTCGGTATTGTATAAATATTGTCTTTTCAGTATGGTGTATACTTATATTAGTTAAACCATACTGAAATTACAGCAAAGATAACCTCTATGAGTTTTTGGATACGTAATATTATTTTTGGCTCGGTCTTAATTGCCTTGGCCCTTTTATTAATTGATAACCAAGCGTTATTGTTTACTGCTATAGAAAAAGAAAATACTAAGTCAGAAGACGTTGTCGCGATTGACCCAGCAGACAAAGCAAAAATTAAAAAATCCCCCTCGACTATCATAAAGAAAAGTAGCAATGCTGCAGCCGACGGATTATCTCGATTTTATGCCAACTTACATGGCGATGATAACAGCAAAGGTCCTAGAATTCGTAATAACATTGTTTATCTACCCGATCCCAAGGGTGATATTGTCAAACTACTTGAAGCACGTCGTATGGTTACTCGTCCATTACGTAAAAATTGGCGTGGTAGTAATGAAAACTATCCCTTTCGTTTAGGCGAAACACTGTTTCAAAAACTATCTGAATATGCCAATAGTGAAGGCTTAGAAGTTATTTGGTGGTTAAATCGTGACTTTATTGTTAAAGACCCTTTTCGCATTAATAAAGATATTATTAAAACTGCCTATCAAGTCGGTAAAGCCGTTGAAGGACATTTCGCTGAAGGTATTAACGTTTATTTTTGTAATCAACAACGTGCTCTGGTATTAATTGATTTACCTATCCCCTACCTAGATGAAGAATGTATTTTATTACCGGTAAAAAAACGACGGAGATAGTCTGTATTATATAGGGTTATATTTTAGTTTTACTGGTAGATAGTTTGGCAAATCGCCTTCACTTTTGCTGCTAAACCTGCAAAGTCAACGTTACTTAATAACTGCTGCTCATTTTTTAATGTCGCATGATGGCCAAAATCACGTAAATTACAATAACACTGGGCGAGTTGTTTTTGCTGTTCTTCATTAATAACACGACAATGTTTTAGTTGTTTAAGCAAACGAATATTATCAGAATATTGGCAAAGTTCATTATGCCTCGCACTTTCGCTTAAAACTAAAAACTGCACTAAAAATTCAATATCGACTAAGCCACCCTGCCCTTGCTTAATATCCACATTGTCCATAGTTGATTTATCTAAATGCAAACGCATTTTTTCACGCATCGCTAAAACATCAGCACGAACTTGACTTCGCTCACGAGGTTTACTAATAATCGCTTTTCTAATAGCGATAAATTTACTTGCTAATGCTTGATGACCATAAACCATTCGCGTTCGTACTAAAGCTTGATGTTCCCATGTCCAAGCTTCTTCATGCTGATATTTTTCAAAACTATCAATATGTACAACTAATAAACCAGAATTACCTGATGGTCGTAATCGCATATCCAATTCATATAAAATTCCACTTGCCATACGAGTATTAAAAATATGCATAATACGTTGGGCTAGCTTCATATAAAATTGTAATGCAGGAACCTGCTTTGTGCCTGTTGTAACTTCATCACTTTGACTATTATGCACAAAAACTAAATCTAAATCTGAACTATAGCCAAGTTCTATTCCGCCCATTTTCCCATAAGCTATAGCGGCAAAGCCTTTATGGTCTTGGCCAACGGTAGACTCAGGCACACCAAAACGTTCAGACATTTGTTGCCAAGCCAAATGGATGACTTCATTAATAATCGCCTCGGCTAAAGCAGTTAGATGATCACTCACTTTAGTCACGGGTAATATTTCACAAATGTCAGCAGCAGCAATCCGCAAGTGTTGCGCTTGTTTAAATTGTCGTAATCTATCCATTTGTGCTTCTTGATCATCTTCAGGAATACGCAACATAACTTGCCTTAAATCAACGGCATAACTACTTAGCTCAGGAGGATTATTTAATAATGTCGGATCAATAAGTTCATCTAATAAAATAGGATATTTAGCAATATGCTCGGCAACCCAACTACTTCGATAACATAATTTTATCAGATGTTTTAAAGCACCTTCGTTTTCGAATAACAATTCGATATAAGCGGTACGTGTTGATATTTTGCTAAAAATGATTAACACACGTTCTAACGTGGTGTGATCACTATGTTCTTGCTGAATATGCCACATTAAAACAGGAACTAGTTTGTCGAGTACTGCTCGTCCTCGATTTCCGATACTACGATTTTTCATGCCCGTTTTAAATTCAACCAATAATTGCCATATTTTGTTTGCATCAACAAATACACTTACTTGAGCTACCCAGGCAGTACCCTCTTCATCAGACCAATCGCTATCCCATAGAGTGGTCCAATGCTGATCTTTAGCTTGATGATTAGGACTATCTTCGCCAATAAGTGCACAAAACTCCTGATGAACGCCATTCATTTGTTGAGCTAAAAAATTAAGAAATTCGGGCCATGTTTCACAGCATTTATGGTTAAGCGCCCATAATAACCGCATTTGATCTAGTTCATTGTCAGGCAATGTTTGTGTTTGCTGATCGTTTAATGCTTGTATGATATTTTCTACGCGTCGTAAAAAACAATAAGCCGTTGTGAGTACAACTTCATTTTCAGCGCTAATCACTTCTTTTTCAACTAAGATAGGCAGCACAGTTAATAAACGTCGATGTTGCAATTCTTTTACTCGTCCGCCACGCACCAGTTGAAAAACTTGTACGATAAATTCAACTTCTCGAATACCACCAGCACCTAATTTGATATTGTTCTTTAATTGTTTACGTCGGACTTCTTGAGCGATCATCATCTTCATACGGCGTAAACTATCAATAACACTAAAATCAATATAACGTCGATAAACGAAAGGACGTAGCATGGTTGAAAGTTGGTCATGATATTTTCCTTGACCAATTAATCGAGCTTTAAGCATCGCATAACGCTCCCAATCACGGCCTTGCTCTTGGTAATAATCTTCCATGGCATTAAAAGTAAGCACTAGCGGACCACTTTCACCATAAGGCCGTAAGCGCATATCAACTCGATAGACAAAACCATCCGCTGTTTTTTGATGTAAAGCTGCGATAAGTTTTTGTGCTAATCGGGTAAAAAACTGCTGATTATCAAGGCTACGTCTAGCCCCTTGGGTTTCACCCATTTCAGGATAAGTAAAAATAAGATCGATATCGGAGGAAAAATTTAACTCTCTGCCGCCTAGTTTTCCCATACCATAAACAAGTAATTGTTGAGTTTCACCATTTTTACTAGTAGGTGTTCCCCACTTGTCACGACAAAACAATGTCAGCCAATTTAATGCCGCTAAAATCAGTTGATCAGCAAGTTCAGATAAACGCTCTAATGACACTGTTAACTCAAGTTCAAATAACAAATCAGCAACAGCGATATTAACCATCTCTTGCAACCTAAACTGTCTTAAAATTTTATGTAGTTGTGCTTCGCTTTCACAACCTGCTAATAATTCAGCAAGCATTGTTTGATAATTAGGGCATTCAACTTGATAAACACGACCAGTAAAAAATAGAGAAACAACCGTTTCAGGACACTGTAACGCACTATTTAAAATGAAATCGCTGACCATTAGCGAGCTTTCAAAATCAGCTAATTGCTGTGCTGATAAACATACAACAGCTTTTGGATATTGCTCATTAAACTGCTGACAACTTTTATGTTGTTGGTGAATGAGTATTTCTGGCAGGTTTATAGTTTTTTTCATTTTAGCTTGCTGCGCTTAGGCCGTAAAAAGGAATTAATTAATTACAATAAGAATACACGAATCAATAGACATATTATGTCTTTGATGATATTAATAGCGTGTTATCAAACATAACAAATGTATACTCAATTATCTTGAGTATTTGTTTACCATAGCATTTTTGAGGACTCTATGGCAGGAATGCAGCAGATCAAATACGCTTTATTTAGCATGATTATTTTCTTAGTCGGTTGCTCCGATCCTTATAAAGAAAAGATCAATCAACAAACGCCCATCACTGAACTTCGTATTCAACAATTAGCTGATGCCTTAAGCAATGGTCAGGTAAAAAATGCCAATTTAATAAGTCAATATGCCGATAAACTTAGGCAGCAAAAACCTGAACTTACACAGTTAATTAACGAATTCAAAAAAGATGCTACAACCAAAGGGCCAATGTATATATCGTTACTTGACCGATTAGCAACGGTTAAAAATCAACCTAATATGTTTACCAGCAAACAAGATATTTTTAATGAGTTAGTTAATATATACTTGGCCGCTGATCCCGTACTTTATTCTGACGCATTAAGCGACCCGCTTAATGTACTTGCTGATATGTCAGATGGTGTCCTTCCACGTGTTAATTCGCTGTCAAAAGCACAAAGTAAACGGGCAAATAATGCCCAAGACTTTGGCACAGGAGAGCAGTTAATTGGTAACCCGAGTTACGGAAGTTGGAATACTGGCAGCAATGGCATGTCTTTTTGGGCATGGTATGGCATGTATTCTATGATGGGTGATGTATTTGGCTCACGTCGTACTTCGTATAATGACTGGGGACGTTCAAGAAACTACAGTTATTACAATGACTATGGTCGAACTCGTTATAGCTCGCCGACGCAATTAAAAAAACAAAATGATTTAGATACGCGTACCAAAAAATCATTTGAAAGCCGTGGCCAAAAATACAACAGTACTTATAGTAAAAGTAGAACCGGTTCATCAAGTCTTTCTAGACAAAGTAGCACGGCACAAACGAGCGCGAAACGTTTTAGTACAAAAAGCACCAGTAAAAGCTCATACGCTAAAAAATCTAGCTACTCCAAAAGCTCAAGCTTTAGAAACAGTAAAAGTACCACTTCTCGCAGTTTTAGACGCGGCAAATAACGAGTAGGATATAGGAATTAACATGAATACATTTTTTGAAATTACCGCACTAAATCTAGACCTATTAATATATTTAGCCATTGATATCTCTATCGCTATTGTACTGCTAGGCGCTATGCGCTTTGTCTCTGGATTATCGGCTAAAGTAAACTCTACTGAAGAGTTAGCCCAAAAAGATAACTTTGCTTTTGGCATAAGTGTCGCAGGTTCAATTGCTGCATTAGGAATAGTGCTAACCGGCGCGATAAGCGGGGAAAATGCTCCGAGTTATACCATGGAAGCTATTGGTATGTTCACTTACGGCACCCTAGGGCTGATATTAATAAAAGTTGGCCGTGTTATTCATGACAAGTTATCACTGCAACATATCAATAAAACTGAAGAGATTTTAAAGCAAAACTTAACGATTGGTATTGTAGATGCCGCAGGAGCAATTGCTACGGCGATAATCATCCGCGCTGTTTTACTTTGGGTACATGGCTTAGATGTAGATACTTTCATTGCGATTATTGCCGGTTTTATTATTTCTCAGGCGATATTACTGTTAGTGACACGTTTAAAAGAACGCCAATATGCTAAGAATAATCAAGGCAATTGCTTACAAGAAGCTTTTGCTCAAGGACAAACGGCAATTGCCATTCGTTATACAGGGCAACTAATCAGTACTGCTTTAGCCGTAACTGCCGCAAGCCATTTCATAACGTATTCGCCCGAAACACTGTTAAACAACTTAGTCGCTTGGTTTGTATTTGCAGTAGCGATGACTTTATTAGTTGCCGTTTTAACCGCCATTGCAAAGCGTATTGTCCTCTGGGGAATTAACTTAGTTGAAGAAGTAGATCAACAGCAAAATATTGGTGTTGCTTGTGTTGAAATGGCAACCAGTATTGCTATCGCCCTTATTCTTGCTGCATTAATGGCATAGTTTTCGACCACATTTTACCTTACAAGCTTTAAGAGAATAACTCTTAAAGCTTTTTTTATATTCATGGTGATCGCTATGACGCGATCCCATGACCGTTCTTAGGTATCCATACCTCTTCGGCATTAGCACATCCATGTGCGTCGATATGAAGGATCAGCGCATTAAATGACAACAAAAAAACAATTATTCTGGAACGATGTACTCCTTATTTTAACCATGGCAGTTTTAGCCGGCTGTGGGTTAATTTACGAGTACTTATTATCTCATTATGCGGGCCGTGTTTTAGGTGCCATGGAAAGTACCATTTATGCCATGATAGGTTTAATGATCGTGGCTATGGGCCTAGGGGCTTTTGCCGCACGAGGCATAACTTGTGCATTTAAAGGCTTTGTTTGGTTAGAGCTCACTATTGCCTTTTTAGGTTGTAGCTCCATTTTAATTATTGGCGGCTTAATCGCGTTAACGCAAACATTTCCGCAAGTATTAGCTGATACATTTGGCATGCCACCTGACTCTCTTCCCCAAGGTGGATTTTTTAAACAACTTTCCCAATTAGCTTTTAATAGTCCTTATTTTTTTGGTTTATTGCTAGGTTTCTTCATTGGGATGGAAATCCCCCTAATTGCTCGAATTCGAGAGACTATTCACCAAAAACATTTAAAAAATAATTTAGGTACCATTTATGGTGCCGATTATGTCGGTGCGGGCATTGGTGCTGCAGTTTGGGTGATATTTTTACTATCAATTGACATAAGTAAAGCCAGCGCATTAACCGCAGCGCTGAACTTAATTGTTGGCAGTGTTTTTATTTTTCATTTTTGGCATAAACTCAGTTGGCGTAAAACTTTAGTAACATTGCATTTTTTATTATTAATTGCTATCGGTATAATTTATCAATCTGGTAATGGTTGGTTAAATCAAATGAGTAACTTGTTATATTTAGATAAAGTTGTTTACACAGATAAAACGCGTTATCAACAACTCACGTTTACTCAGCGCCACATGGGCAGCGCGCAACCAAGTGTAATTAACTTTTATCTAAATGGTCGATTACAGTTTTCTTCGGCCGATGAATTTATTTATCACAGCTATTTAGTTAGCCCCGTAATGGCGGGTTCTGCACGACACGATAACATTTTAATTATTGGTGGCGGTGACGGATTAGCATTACGTGATGTACTGCAGTGGTCACCTAAAAATGTCACCTTAATAGACTTAGATGCCGAATTAATGGCTATTTTTGCGGACCCTGCTCAAAAACTTAAAGCCTCTTTAGCGAGTCAGTTAAATAGCTTAACCCAAAAAAGCTTGTTAGACCCAAGAGTAAAGATTATTAATGAAGACGCTTTCCTCGCGATTGACCAACTATTAAAACAACAGTTAACCTTTGACAGTATTATTGTTGATTTACCCGACCCAAGTCATCCCGATTTGAATAAGCTTTATTCGGTTAATTTCTATGCCCGTTTAAAGCAATTATTAGCAGGTGATGGCTTAATAGCCATTCAATCAGCTAGCCCTTACCATGCTAAGGATGCATTTATTTCCATAGGAAAAACTGTTGCTGCGGCAAACTTTACTCATGTTCAGCAATATCACGATAACGTGCCAAGCTTTGGCGAGTGGGGCTGGACAATAGCCTCAAAACGCGGTGCAAGTCCTTTATCTCGATTGCAAGCCCTAGAGAGTATTCCTATTGAGCATCATTGGTTAACCTTGCCGATGATCACTAATGCTTTCGAATTTTCAAAAGGTTTTTATAAACACGAAGGCGATATTCCTATTAATTATTTAGGTAGCCATAGTATTTATCAATTACATCAAAAGGCATGGCGCGATCAACAAGGTTTAAATAATGCTTATTTGCAATAATTGCCCATTTATTAAAATTAATGTCAATTGATGCTTGACATATTATGTCAAGCTGCTAAATTTACCTCAACGACATAATATGTCTAAGAGGGATTTACAGACACTTTTAGATTTATTAACAAAGAAATATAATCATTAATAAGGAATCACATGAATATCCATAAAATTGCTGATCACTTAAATAGTTTAGCTGACAACTCTGAAACCGGATTAGTTTTTGATTGCCAGCCTATTTCTGGTGAAGTCGATGTTTTACAAATTACTGTTATCGACCGTGAAGAGTTACCCATTTTTGTTTCAGTGACTGATGACCAAATAATTTGCATTACTTATTTATGGGGCACAGAAGAAGTTAAAACTGATTGCATCAATGAAATGCACGTAAGTATGCTAGAGATGAATATTCCTATGCCGTTATCTTCATTTTCTAAAATTGGTGACAAATACGTGATTTTTGGCGCCCTTTCTATCAATTCATCATTCCATGACATCGAACACGAATTAGGCGTTTTAAATAATAACGCCATGGAAATTATTGATGACATGAGTGATTACCTAATTTAATTAACCACCCTAAGGAACAACTATGAGTATTTTTAAAAAGATTATGACCGCAATTCGAGGTGGCGCTTCAGAAGTTGGTGAAGCTATTATTGACTCAAACGCTACTCGTATATTTGAACAAGAAATTCGTGATTCAGAAAATCACTTAACAAAAGCAAAGCGCGACTTAACCGGCGTGATGGCACAACAAATGGCATCAAGCCGTGACGTTGACCGTTTAAAACGTGAAGTCACTGAGCATGAAGGTTATGCAGTACAAGCCCTTGACAAAGGTGATGAAACGTTAGCACTTGCTGTTGCTGAAAAAATATCGACTTTAGAAAGCGAATTATCAAGTCAACAACAAGCATTAGATAGTTTTTCAGGTAGTGCCAATCGCTTAAAAGAATTAGTGAAGAAAAGTGAACGCCAAGTTGGAGAATACAAACGTCAACTTTCAATGGTTAAAACCACTGAAAGTGTACAAAAAGCAACATCAGCAATTACTGATAACTTCTCATCAAGTAATTCTAAATTGTTAAATGCAAAAGACTCTTTAGAGCGTATTAAAGCTAAGCAGCAAAAATTTGATGATCAAATGAAAGCCGCAGAATTACTTGAGTCAGATACCGCTGATAACTCTTTGGCTGCACAGCTGAAAGAAGCAGGCATCGGCGCCGCCGATAACAATGCAAACTCAGTATTAGAGCGTTTGAAAGCTAAGCAGAAGTAATGTAGAGCGAGTTCATCATTATTGGTTAACTCGCACCGTTTTAACCGCCTAGCTGCTTCCCTCCCAGCAGCTAGGCGGATTTTTGGGATCTGAATATGAGCTTTTTTAAACGAATATTTAACAAACAAGAAGATGAACGCCAAGTTAATTCTGCTGAAGAATTAAAAGTTAAAGACATTATTGTGCTTACCGATAGCTTTGCCCTACCTGAGTCATTGCGTAAACAAGAGTTTCAAGTGTCTGCTATTAACTGCTACGAGTTTGAAAATAACACTCAAACAGAGTGGGTTTTACAAGGCGAAAATAATATTGAGCTTTATTTGACCATTGAAAAAGATGATCAGACCTATCTTAAGTTTGCCTTAAAAATACAGCAACAAGATGTTGAAGCATTATTTGATTTAGACGAATTTGCCACTATTTTTGATGAGCCTGGGCAAGCATTTCTCGATAAACAAGCTGACTCCTCTCTAACTACAGGCTGGAGTAGCTCGCAGTATCAACAACGTACATTTGCCAAAGTCGGATACTTTCATCGTAAAGATAATCGCAGCGAATCTTTAAGTAACTACGAAGGTAAAGAGGCAGGTGAACAATTCGAACTCTACAGCTTGCTTGATGAAGAACAGGCACGTGGTATTGATGTTGAAGTATGGCAAGATGGCGATACAGATGTATTCATCACCTTATATCGTCCTACAACTGATATTACCGACATTTACCCAGGGAGCTAAATTTTGAGCCGAAAGTTACCTGAAAAATGGCAGTCATCAATAAAGGCGGTAAAAGCAGTACAAGTCGCTTTTGATATGGATGAAAAAATTCAATTAGCGATTAGAACTGAGGCGTTACAAGCGGGATTAAGTCCATCTGATCAAATTCGAGATATTTTAGGCCTGCCAACAAACAAGCGACCTAAGCGGCCGCGTTTAACCGTAAGCTTAGCGCCTGCTGATTATGAAGTTTTAGCATTAAAATATGACTTAAATCCAGAACAACAACTGGAAATAAAGCGAAAATTGATGGATGATTTAGTTAACCATGTTACTGAGAACGCAAAGTAGCAATAATTAATTACTTCAACCTATAAGAATAATAATGATTAGACATACACTTACACCCTATACGATCGATGAATTTGGTATTAAAAATTACAAGTCACGATATATTTTATTATTAACGATTTTTACCCTTTATTTGATTATGGCCGGCGCTGCTCAGCTGCTGTTAGGCTTTGAATTATCAGATCCAAATGCCAATATTACTACCTATAACAACGCATTTTGGGCGCTGCAAATGAGTTCAAGCACCATAGGTTTTGGCGATTATTATCCGGTAACTACTGCAGGTAGAATCATTGTTATGGCCATGTTCTATATTGGTGTCGGCTTAATGAGCTTTATTGGCGCACAGTTTATTAATCGTTTTTTTGGCTTTTCAAATACCAATGTAAAAAATAGAGAGCTACGTAAACAAAATAAAGAAATACTCGATCACAATAAGCATCTTGAGAAAAAAATTGATAATTTAGTTTCTAAGGTTGAAGAAATCCTTAAAAAACCGACTAAGTAACGAATATTAAAGATATTTTTCATTCTTATAGCTAGGTACATCTTAAATGTTTTGTGCCATACTTGGCTAGAACTTTGAACGTCATGAAAAATAAGGGAAATCTTTATGTTTATTAAAACCGTTGCTTTAGCCGCGCTTATTCTTACCACTACAGGCTGTGCTAACAGTGAAGCATTAGAAGCGAGTGTTAGTAGCCTAAATCAGAAAGTTGATACGCTAACGAACAAAGTTAACGCATTAACTGAAGAAGTTGGCGAGTTAACAACACAGCAGCTGTCTAATAGTGAAGCTATTGAAAATGCAAAATCATCTGTTGATAGTGCGAACGAGCGAATGGATAATATTGTTTCTAGCTATAAAAAATAAATAAAACATTCATCATAAAATTCTACAAAAACACAAATTTAACTGCTCTCAGTATTTGTGTTTTTTTACATCTGCAACCATAAAAAATTATTAGATTAACCTTTTATCTTAAATATTAAATACTTGCTAACACAACCATTTCATCAAACGACAAGTATAATGCTTGGATTGATTTCCATCCTATATCGTTTCCATAAGACCTGTAAAGTTCAATTACGGGTTTTGATTCCGCTAACTTGCACCTGCTACAAAAAATTAATTAACCGCTATTTTTCTCTATAAAGCAAAACTGCGGATGTTGGAAATAAAAGTAATTAAGTAGCGACAGCTACAAAATCACCTAGCCAATAAAATATTGCCAGTTTGTTCCATTCGGACCAATGAAGTGACGGGTAACTAAATAGGCTGCTTGACGATAAAAGATAGATGAGGATTTTAGCCATATGGGAAGTAAATCGTCCGTTACCACAAGCTATTAATTCTTTGATAAATGCAGGGAAATGGTGCTGAATTAGCTACTTAATAACTTCATTGGCTTATTCTTTATAAAACAAGGAATCATCAACTTAACATTTCAGTTTAAGGTGAACTTTTTTCATACAAAATAAAAAGCGTAATTTAACTTACCGCTAAATTACGCCCTTAATCAGTTATCTGCTGCTTTGAATGGAATCAAGTTGATACCATTCAATTGAGCTTATAAATGGAAATTAATTAACCAAAAATAGCACGCATCAAGCCAATAGCTTGTTCAACACTTTTACCATTTTTTACTTGGAGTACAATTGAATCACGTTTACCTAATAAATACTCTGGTAAATCATCAGCGGTTAATGCTTTGTCTACCAACATCTCTGCTGACTCTTTACTGCGCTTTTTAGGGGCAGCTTTTGATTTAGACATCGCTTTATTAAGCATTTTATCACGCAGACGAATGTAATTTGAGTTTGGAGCTAAATCTGCATCAGCAAATAAAAACAAATCAATTAATACCGCACGATTTTTCCACAAAATAAGTTCACGATTTACGGGGCTATTACTTTCAGAATTTTCAGCAGTATCTGCTGCTTCACTTTCAACAATTACCTCTGGCTCAGCCTGATGCCACCATGCGAAAGTACGCAAGGTACCAATCATGTCCTGCCAATATGATGAAAAATCGTTATTTTTGAATTTAGCAATCGATAACCCTTGGCAGAGAATATCAATTTTATTATTGTTTAGTGCAATAAATTGATCCGGTCTGCGCATTGCTAACAAACGTGTTGCTACTGCTAAAGGTGCTTTTTCACCTTGTGATTTTATTTGTGTGTATTCTCTGAAAATTTGTTGAAAGTCACTAACAAAACTTTGATAGTCTGCAAGACTTACATCTCCCGTTAAAGGTATATGAGCTAATGCAGCATCAAACTTTTCTGGCGACAATTCAAGTAAGGTGTGAAAAACCTTTGCACCTTTAGTGCCAGCAAACCACTCAACATCGAAATCATAATGACTGTAGTCGTGCTGGCTAGTGTGCTTACCCGAAAAAGCTAAACGGTCTTCAACAAGTAAATCGGCTAATGGCTTTTGACGAATTTCGTCAACGTAACTTAGTAAACGCAAACGTTCATCTAAAGCATGTAGAGTGCTTTGTTGTTCAATAAAGTCAACAAATATTGGCCAAGGAGCAATTCTCGCCATTTTAAATTGGCCAAGAGTAAAGCCGGTTTCTAGAATATCTTGCAACTTTTTAAGTGGTAAAGTTTGCTCATCTTCTAAAAGATCCTTATTAAGTTCTTCACGACATAGTCGGATCAACTCACGACACCAATCCAGAAAGTCGTCTGGACGATGTGTCACTTTAACCGCCATTAAATTTAAGCTTAAAGGCGTGATATATTTAAGGGCGTTTTGATAAACCTGATTTTCAGCATCAGACAAAGGCATTTGAACAGGGGAAGATAACAACTTTCTCATGAAACTTTATAAACTCCGTATAAGGATTTATTGCCAGTCCGAGCATAAATAGTGACTAGAAATAAGGTAGAAAAGTCGCGAATGATACGCGCTTATCAAATCATTGCAATTAATTGTATCAATTATAGCAAAAGGGAAATATTTTGATGTTTTTTTGTTGATTTAATCCGCAAAGAAACACTTTATCACATTTAAATATTTGAGAGTGAGATTATCACTCCCAACAATCATATTCTTATTATATACCCCCCCTTAATTCTGTTTATTTTTAATAAAAACTAGAGTTAAGGCGAATAAATTATATACAGCCCTTTAATATACTTTTTTTTTCTGCTAACTTAACTACCTAGTTGTTCGTAGTTAAGTTACTAACATTAGAAAAATAAAACTCATTGTAGGGATAACAAATGAATAACATAAGATTACTTTTACCCTTGATATTAGTACTCACCTTTTCAGCTTGTTCTGTCACAACACAAAACCCATCCCAACCTATTAAGATTCCTTTTAATTACAGCTTATTCACTCAAGAAAAAATAATGCTATTAGATGAACAAGCGATCTTCGCTCTAACGCCAGAACAACAAAAAGAGTTTTTATTACACTTTAACGAGAAAATAGCGAAAGGCTTTAAAGCCCACCAAGCACTAGGTGAGATCCTTAAAGAGAGGTTTGCTAATTTTACCTATTATGGCGAAACTTATGATGCCTCTACCGCAATGCGTCTTAATAAAGGCAACTGTATGAGTTTAGCAATTTTAACCACAGCTTACGCTAAACTTATCGGTATTGATTTTGCTTATCGCACGGTCCATACCCTGCCTATTTTCACTAAAAAATCCGATGTGATTTTATCTTCTTCTCATGTCCAGACAATAATTTATGATGATACTTTTGTTGCTGAAGATAACTTTATTTACCTTTCAACCCCTGGCATAGTCATTGATTATTTCCCAAATAAAGATAATCGCAAGGGGCGGAAGTATTCTTATGAAACATTTATTGCCATGTATTATAAAAATATTTCCGCTGACGCGTTAGTAAATAAAGATTTAGCCAAATCATTTTTGTATGCGCATGCTGCCCATCAATATAATAAAAGTAATACGGCAATAATTAATTTGCTCGCCGTTATTCACCGTAGAGCTGGAGATTTTATAACAGCCGAATTAATATATAAGAAAGGTTTGAAGGTAGGAAAACCGAATATATCGCTATTAAGTAATTATATTATGCTGCTTAAGTCTCAACAACGAATAGAGGAAGCGACAGTATTACAAAATCAGATGAATAAATTAGATGACCCTAATCCTTATCACTCGTTAGGTGAAGCTTTTATAGCCAGAAAAAAAGGTGATAGCAAACAAGCCGAAATTCATTTTAAAAAAGCCTTGAGCAAAGCTCCATATTTAAACCAAGCTTATATGGGGCTTTATCAAATTTATGCAAAGCAACATAAACTGGATAAAGCCCAAGCTATGTTGATTAAAGCATTAGAATGGACCTATGAGCTTGATGAAAGAAAGCTATACAAACATAAGCTGTATAGTCTTCAGCAAAATATCGTCAGCACCCGCTAAATTTATACTCCCTCGATTTACCCTATTGCTGTTTATTAATCCATACAAGGGTAAGTTTAATTTCACAAATACGGGGTAAACAAAGCATTAATGCTTTCAATATTTGGGTAGCGAAATAATGGCTTCAGCGCCCTGCCCTTGTTTCCTGTTGGTTAGTGTTAATAACCCGCCATGATTAAATAAAATTTGTTTACACAAGGCCAAGCCAATGCCGCTGCCTTGCGGCTTAGTGCTATAAAAAGGTACAAATAAGTTTTCTTCATTGGCGATACCTGAGCCTGAGTCACAAATATGAATCTGAAAGTATTTGTCATCCATTTGACAAAATACTTCAATATCCTTGGATGCATGATTATCTGTGGTTTGCATGGCTTCTTGTGCATTTTTGAATATATTTATGAAGACTTGCTCAAGTTGAGCTTTATCAGCATTAACAGTGAGATTACTTAACTCAATACTTTCTTTCGTAAAGACAAGCTGGCAATCACTGAAAAGCGTCGCACAACGATGAATAAGCCCTTCTAAGGGAAAAGTACTTTTATTGGGTTCAGGTAAGTGTGAAAGCTGGCTATAACTAGCAATAAAGCTACTCAACGAACTTGCTCGCTCGTTAATAATTTCGACCCCCATTAATAATGAGTCGCGATTTAACGCTTTGTCTTCATTTTTTAGTTTTTGTGTCATCGACTGACTAATACTACTAATCGGCGTTAATGAGTTGTTCATTTCATGACTTAAAACCCGCAATAAACTTTGCCATGACTTACGTTCTTTTTCTAATAACAATCGTTGTGCCGAGGTGATCAAAAATAATTGATGCTGCTTGCCTTCACTTAAAAAAGACTCTTTAAAGAGAAAATGTTCTCCTTTAAGTTGCGGTTGTTCAAAATTGATAATTCCGCTTTCTGCCATACTAATGACCTTACCAATAGTTAAATCGGTAAGGAGAAGGTTGTGCTGTTGTGACATATCAATAAGAAGTAACTTTTGCGCAGAGTCATTCGCCATGACAATACGCCCTTTCTCATCAACAGCTAACACCATAGCATCCATTTGTTGCATGATTCGGTCGAGTAATTGTCGGCTTTCTTTCGCTTCAATTTTACTTAATGCTAAGGTAGCTGAGAGGTTATTCACTAAAATTAATAATTCTTGATACGCATAATTATTTTGTTCTCTGCCACGCAAACTGTAGTCGCCATCAATCATTGACTCAATTATATTTGCCAATGTTCTAATTTGTTGTTGCGACTTTTGCTTGGAAATGACTACCGTAAAAATGGCAATCAGTGTTAAAACAATAATGATGAAGGCTATTAAATAAGCAGAAACATTAGCGACTACCAAAGCTAGTGTCGTGATAAGTAAACATGGCAAACATAATACCAAAGCCAATAAACCATGATCATCACTTTGCTTTTTCTGTTTTTTAATCAAGGCCATATTTACTCATACGACGATAAAATCCACTGCGACTTAACCCTAGAGACTTAGCTGTTTCGGTGGCATTACCTCGGTGATACTTCAAACGATTGACTAATGCCAACTTTTCTATTTCATCTAAGGATAATACCGTGTTTTGAGTTGAGCTTTCAGTCACATTAAATTCCTCAGCATTAGCACCGGGCAAAATATTTTCTAACAGGAGATCACGTGCACTTATCATTGGTTTTTTACAAGTAAACAGCAGTTTTTCCATTAAATGGCTCAACTCTCGAATGTTTCCTGGCCAAGAATATTGCTGAAGTTTATCAATAGCCTCAGCAGATAACTCAGGTGCAAGGAGATTATACTTAGCTGAAAATGTCTGTAAAAAATGTTTCGCTAGCGGTTCAATATCTTCAATACGTTCACGTAATGAAGGCACCCTTAACTGAATAGTGTTTAAACGATAATATAAATCTTGACGGAAGACTTGCTCGCTAATAGCTTTGGCCAAATCGCAGTTGGTCGCGGAAATAATACGTACATCGGCGTTGAGTGATTTACTACTGCCGACAACTTCAAACTTTTTCTCTTCTAAAACTCGTAATAACTTAGCTTGCTGAGCCATTGGAATATTAGCAAGCTCATCTAAAAACAATGTTCCCTGCTCTGCCATTTCAAAACGACCAATACGATTTTCTTTGGCATCGGTAAATGCCCCTTTCGTGTGGCCAAACATTTCGCTTTCAAATAAGCTTTCAGGAATAGCGCCCATATTAACAGGCACAAACGAGTTATCTGCTCTTGCAGAGCACTGATGCACATAAGCTGCTAACATACTTTTACCCGTGCCATTATCGCCCGTTAATAAAATGCTCATGTCACTTTTTGCCAACTCTTCTAATGAAGATAGTAAGGTTTTCATTGCCGGTGATTGAGCAATAATGCCGTTACTCTCAGGAAGTGTTTGTGCACGAAGCAATTTATTTTCTTGGTGTAACCGTTGACATTTTTTGTCAATACTTGCCAATTTTAATTGGGTATTGATCGCGCTGAGCATGCGCTCATTATTCCACGGCTTTTGAATGAAGTCTTTAGCGCCAGCACGCATCGCATCAACCGCGATATCAATAGTTGCCCATCCTGTCATCACGATAATAGGTAACGTATCGTCAAACTGTTGAATAGCAGCAACTAATTGTAATCCTTCGCTACCAGAAGTAGTATCTTGCTGAAAATTCATGTCGATAAGAACAAGATCAACACTTTCTCGCTTGAGGTTTTCCAGCACAGCATTTGGTGTTGTCATCGCTAAAATATCGAAATTTTCTTCCGATAGCATATATTTTAAACTGGCAATAATATTAAAGTCATCGTCAGCTATTAAGATTTTTTTATTTTTCACAGGAATATAATTAACACCTTAGGTTTAACTGAGTATATCGCCCTAACCTTTAGGGCGATAGCTTTTACTCGCCACTATTTATTCATAACGAAGTGCTGAGCTTGGTTCCATTTTTACCGCTCGTCGCGTTGGCGCATAAATCGCTAACATCACAATAACCGACAAACCAATAACTACAGTGGCACCAATCACTAAATATAAATAAGCAGGAAATATTCCTTCCGACATTTTATTAAAACCAAAGGCGATTAATACAAAAATAATTAAGGCCAATCCTAATCCGATAATTAATTGTTTCGCTCCTTGTTTTAAAAACATCTGAACAATGCTTTTGTCGGTGGCACCAACCGCTCGTCTAATACCTATTTCATGTGTACGCTGTGCAACAGAGTTAGCGGTTAAACCGTATATCCCAACTAGCGCTAACATTAAGGCAAAAAATCCAGTGGTAAAAGTAAGGTTTGATGTTAACTGCATCGTATCACGCATTAACCCTCTATTTTTTTCAGCAGGTTGTACGGCATAAAACAAATCAATAGTCCGGTCAGTTTTATATAATGCTTGATAAAATATTTCTTCGCTATTAATGAGATTACCTGAAATGCGGTAATACAGAATTTGATATGATGTCATAAATTGCAAAGCCGAAATATAAATTTCATCGGCACTGTTAAGCTTACCTAACATAGTCGCAGGGTTCATTCGGTTGGTTACCACTCCAACAATAAATAGTTTTTCATTATTGTCATTCACTTTGAGTGTAAAACTTTTTCCAACAACCGCTTCCCCTGGCCAATATCGATTTGCCATTGACTGACTAATAATAGCAACTTTACGATTGCCTGCTTTATCTTGATGATCAAAGAAGCGCCCATCAACTAGATCAACGCCCACGGTATCCGTTGATCCAATAACACTTATCGTATCTACGGTCGGCTTGCTGTTTTCATCGGTATAGTCAACCCCATCTAAAGTAAGAGATAAACTTCCAAGCCAATTATTTGTTACCACATCAACGACTTTGGGGTGGTTTTTAATATCTGCCATTAAACGTTGATAAAACGCAATTTGTTGCTGCGCTTCTGGATATTTATTACTTGGTAAGTCCATTCGAGCCGTCATAACGTTACTATAATCATCACCCATTTCTAAGTTAACAAATTTATGCGAAACATAAGCCGACATTGAACCAATAAGCATTAATATCGCGACAAGAAATACTTGGGTAGTGACTAAATACCTTGATAAACGCCCTGCTTTTTTCCCCTGAGCACCACGAGTTCCATCACGTAATGTCGTATTAATATCTTGATTTGCTGAACGCCAAGCCGGTAGAAATGATGACAAAAAAATAGTAACTAAGGTAAAAGCAATCGCCATTAATAGCGTTTCTTTATCCATACCCCATTGCCACCAAAAAACTAAAGCGTCAGCATTCCATGAGTGCAAAATAATATTGGTGTAATGTAAAGCGGCTCCAACAAGTAAAACCGATAAAACACCACCAAGCACAGTAATAATAATGCCTTCCCACATGAGTTGACTTACCAAACGATGACTAGATGCTCCTAATGCGGCTCTAATTGCTGTTTCTTTTTGACGTTCAATAGCACGTGCGAGTAGTAAATTGCCAACATTGATACAAGCAAGTAAAAGGATCATCCCTGCTATCACGTTAAGGAAAGTAAAAATAATGGTGCCTTGTCCGCCCATTTGAGCAAAAGGAAAGGTTAGTAGTTGTACAGACTTTGTCCCTTTCTCCAAATTGTATTGAGTGACGCTTTGCTGGTATAACGCATTAAGCTGTTGGCTTAATGTTTGCTCTGCTTTAGCTTTACTAATGCCCGGCTTGATACGTCCATACAAGTAGACAATATTAGCGTTTTTTGGTGAGGTTTTTATCATTGATGACTTAATCGGTAACCAAAGATGGCTAGATCCAGGGAAGCGATACCCTTGAGGCATAACACCAATAATTTCGGTGACTATGTCATTAACAATAATAGTCTTACCTATGATATTTTTATTAGATGAATAGTCATTTTTCCACAGCTGAGAACTGATCACTGCAACAGGTGCAGCATTTGCTGCCATATCAGCCTTTTGTAACGTTCTTCCCTGAATTGCTTTGGTGCTACTGAAGGTAAAAAAACCTTCATCTACATAAGTGCCAAAGACGTTTTTTCCGCTATCATCAAACGATAGCCTAAAATCATTTTTATCGTAAACACCAAACTCACTCAGTACGGTTTGCTGGTCTTTGATAACAGAAAATTCATAGGAGTTGAGTATTTGAAATGCACCATTAAACTCTGCATTCACTGACAACATAGTGTCACCATTAGGCAAAGGGATATCTTTGTACATGGTTGAATACAAAAATGAAAAGGTAAATAAACTAATAGAAAGACCACCGATAAGTACTGCTAAAGTCATCGCTGTAAATTTAGGCGCTTTGAATAGTAATCTTAAGGCGTATTTTATATCAATAAATGTAGACATATTTCCCCCTAACCTACAGCTAATTCAGGTGTAGGCATGGCTGTAGCATTATTTTTAACATTGATGTTGTCTGCAATTAATCGACCATCAAACATTTCTAAACAACGTTCAGCTCGTTTTGCCGATGCAGGATCATGTGTCACCATACAAATAGTTGAACCTTCTTGGTGTAATTTATCTAATAAAGTTAATACCGTTTCAGCATTTTTTGAGTCTAAATTACCTGTGGGTTCATCAGCAAGAATAATGGCAGGATCGTTAACCAATGCTCGTGCTACAGCAACACGCTGTTGTTGACCACCTGATAGCTGGGAAGGGAAATGATCTTTACGATGCGACATTTCAACTTTTTCAAGCACTTGTTGCACTTTAGTTTCAATAACCGATTTAGTTAAGCCACTTTGATAGGTTAACGGTAACATCACATTTTCAAAAACAGTTAAATCTGAAATCAAATTGAATGACTGAAAAACAAAACCAATTTGTTCACTACGTATTTTTGCCCTTTGATCACGAGATAATGACGAAACATCGACACCTTCAAGCTTATAACTACCATGAGTTGATGAATCTAATAATCCCAGTAGAGACAATAACGTTGACTTTCCACAGCCTGACTGACCACTTAACGAAATATATTCCCCTTTCTTGATCACGAGATTAACGCTATCTATCGCACGAGTTTCTATTTCTTCTGTTAAAAAAGTTTTACTAATACCTGTTAATTCGATTAATGTTGTCATTTTATCCCTTTACTTTATCTGTTATATGGTCAGTTATATTATTTGGATTATTAAGTGAATTAATTAATCATCACTTCTTGATGCTCTTGCCAACCAGAGGTGTCTGAAATAATGATTTCATCGCCTACCTGTAAGCCAGAAATTATTTGAATTTGATTTACCGAGCTTTGCCCTAATTTCACCATTTGTTTCTGCGCGAACTGATAATCACCGGTAATTTTATACAGGCCAGCATCACTGTAACGGGGTGCAAAAACCGGACGTTTAACATATAACGCATCAGCAATATTACTCACTTCTATCAAACCATCTACGGTTAAGTCAGGGCGTGCTTCATTGGGTAATTCACTGTTAAGCTTTACATCAATTTGTACCATGCCAGCATTAACCGCTGGATCAATACGAATAACCTCTCCAAAGATGGTGTTGCTACGCGTATCTACGACAACAGATTGTCCTAAGGATATATCTGCGACCTTAATTTCTTGTACTTGCAGCTCAGCGAAAAGTGAACCTTGGTCAGCAATAAGTACAACACTGCCCCCTACTTGGACTTGCTCACCTAACACAAGAGAAACTTTTTGTATAACACCGCTCATTGTCGCTTTAACCGATAAAGATGACACCTGAGCTTTCATGCGTTGATAATTATTTTCAACCAAACCTAAACGCGCTTGCTGGGCCGTTTTCGTTGCGATTAAATTAGCGCTCATTTTTTTTACTTTTTGCTGTTGCGATAGCCAATATTGCATTTTCTGTTTTACGGTTAGCTGGCTTCTTTGATAATCAAGTGCAGAAACCGTGGCATTTTTCTGCGCAATAAGTTGAGTTTCAGCATCAAGCTTTAGTTTACTACTTTGATAGCTATAACTTGCTTCAACGACCGAATTTTCCAAATCAAGAAATTGAGATTCAAGGGCAACAAAAGCGGCGTGGTTTTCAGCTTTTTTTGCTTCGTACTCCCAGCGAGACTTTTCAAGTTCGCTGTGCAATTCAGGGTTAGAAAGCTGAATAAGTAATTGTCCTTTGCTCACTAATGCGCCAGCTTTAACAAAAGCTTGCTCAACACGACCAGAAACCTGCGCAGCTACCCAACGAATATTTACGGGCTTTAAAACACCGGTAGCACGGATATTTACTTGAAAGCGGCCCTGTTCTACTTTTGCAGTGACCAGCTCATTTTGTTTAACAATAAATGTCGCATTTCCCATCACGGTTTTAAATTGATAAGTAGCAAACGCAAGTAGTAAAACAAGGATCACGTACCAGTATTTTCGCCATAATGGTGTCTGTTTTTTTTCTCTTTGTAAGTCCATACCTGTTACTACATTTTATTGATGAATAATTGATTAATGTATTACAAGAGTTATGCCAAGAAATAACAGCAACTAATGTCATGATATATAAGAATAAAATTTAACCGTGTATTTTAAAGAAAAAAGACTGTATCGGAATCGACACAGGTATAAAGCAATAGTGTTGCACTTATGAAACAGAATAATTGTTTGTTTTCTATTAACTCACTTAAGTAACAAAACATCTTTCATAATATCTGTACAGCTAATGACCAAAAAGTTTCCACTGCTACACTAATATTATATATTCTGAAAACTAGCTATATGACCTTGCTTTTGCCAACGATAAAGTGAGAAAGTAGAGGAATAACAGCAGCATAATAATAAAGGAAGCAAGATGACCATAATGCAAAAAGTCTACTGGTTTATAACAACAATTGGTAATGGCAGCGCACTGTTGTTACTCAGTCAAACACCGACTTTGTTCAATTTACTTTTTTTATTATTTACTATTTCTTATAGCTTAATCGGTTATTACGATCTCAATTATAGTAAACATAACCTCAACAAACTCTATCCGGTGGTGGCCTACCTACGTTATTTTTTAGAATCATACCGTGTAGAAATTCAGCAATATTTCATTGCTAATGATACCGAAGAACGCCCTTTTAACCGCGAACAACGCACCTTGGTATATCAACGAGCAAAAAACATTCGGGATACCGTTGCTTTTGGTACGCAGCGCGACTTACTGGCTGAAAATTATTTAAGTTTATGGCACTCCCTAGCCCCTAAACACATCACCAATGCTGCTAAACGTCTCACTATTGGTGGCGTTGATTGTCGCCAACCTTATCAAGCCTCATATTTAAATATTTCGGCAATGAGTTTTGGTTCTTTAAGTGCCAATGCTATTGCGGCACTCAACTTAGGCGCGAAAAAGGCCAATTGCTCACATAATACCGGGGAAGGCGGCGTTAGCCCTTATCATTTAAAACATGGCGGCGATATTGTTTGGCAAATAGGTACCGGTTTGTTTGGCTGTCGTGATCATCAAGGTAACTTTGATGAACAGAGTTTTATTGATACTGCGACTAAGGCACAGATAAAAATGATCGAGATAAAGCTATCTCAAGGTGCTAAGCCTGGTCATGGTGGTGTATTACCCAAAGCTAAAATAACACAAGAAATTGCCAATATTCGTAACATCCCTACTGATAAAGATTGTGTTTCTCCGGCGGTGAATCCGGAATGCACTACACCGACAGCTTTATTAAACTTTATTAAAAAACTAAGGGAACTTAGCGGTGGAAAACCTGTTGGTTTTAAACTTTGTATTGGTAATCCGGCTGAGTTCCTAAGTATATGTAAGGCGATGCTTAAAACAGGCATAACACCCGATTTTATTACGGTAGATGGTGCAGAAGGTGGCACTGGCGCTGCACCTATTGAGTTTTCAAATCGCCTTGGCATGGTATGTTTAGAAGCGGTTAGTTTTGTAAATAATGCATTAGTTGGCGTCGGTTTACGTGACAAAATACACATTATTGCTTCAGGGAAAACCGCAACCAGTTTCGATTTATTAACAAAAATAGCCATAGGTGCTGACTCAGTAAATGCCGCTCGTACCATGATGTTAGCTTTAGGTTGCGTGCAGTCAAAGCAGTGTAATACCAACCATTGCCCAACAGGTATTGCCACACAAGATCCCGCGAGGAGCAAAGCCATTGATCTTATAGATAAAAGCGAACGAGTGAAAAATTTTCATAATAATACTTTGGCCAGTTTTTACGAACTTGTCGGCAGTATGGGTCTTGATGATCCAGCTAAACTCATGCCACAAATGATCAAACGTAGATCCCCCTATGGTCGTTTAATTTCAGTTGGCAGTTTAAGCAAACCACTTAAGCCGAATGCTTTATTAAATATGACTGAGCCAACGAACAATTCTGAGCAGTCAAACGATTACTCTCCTTGGCAACACTGGTGGCAAAGCGCTAGCGCTGAACAGTTTTATGTTCCAGATGACTTTATTTTACAGCCTGAAGAAAGGACGTTATAAAAATAAATAACAAGCCTAAAGTAAAATTAATAGCTTAGCACCGAAAAAGTACTACCGACTTTCAAGAGCATAATTGTGAATGATAAAAAGTGATTACTTCAACCGTTATTAAAGTAAGCGCTACAGGAAAGTAACGGGGACTGTTATCATATCAAGCAATTAAATTCCCTTATTATAAGTAAAGTATATGTCGATAAAATCTTTAGAACGCGTCACCATAGAACCTAACTCTTCGGCCACCTCATGTGTTATTTGGCTTCATGGTTTAGGTGACTCAGGCAATGGCTTCGCTCCTATTGTTCCGGTATTAAATTTACCTAAAAATCATGGCGTTCGTTTTATATTTCCGCATGCACCAGAGCAAGCAGTTACTATAAACCAAGGCTGTGTAATGCGTTCATGGTACGACATTAAATCGATGGACTTACATAGCCGTGCTGATATGCCAGGAGTACTTGAATCTGAGCAAGCCATACACGTCCTTATTCAAGAACAAATTGATACAGGTATTCCTGCGAATAAAATTGTCCTCGCAGGCTTTAGTCAAGGCGGTGTTATTAGCTTATTTACCGGTCTTAGATATCCGCAGAAGTTAGCCGGAATAATGGCTTTATCATGTTATTTACCGACCGCCGATCATTTACCTGAGAACTTAGCAGCAGAAAATAAGCATACGCCAATATTACAAAATCATGGCGAACAAGATGATGTAGTTCCGATGAGCGCAGGTAAAATGGCACATCAATTATTATTAGCTGCTGATTATCAAACACAATGGGTATCATACCGTATGCCACACAGTGTATTACCTGAACAGCTAAACGATATTTCTAAATGGTTACAGAAGATCATAGCTTAATTTGGGCTTAGCACTTCTAAAGTGCCAATCATCTTAGCAACACCCTAAAACAGAGTCAGGCATACCGTCTATACTAAATGCACTTCAGTTCATTTAAAAGATCTTGATATGCCTGATCCTGCCACAAATATTCGTGCCTATCGTTACCCCGCTATAGATTTACTAAGAGGTTTAGTGATTGTTATCATGGCCATAGACCATGTGCGTGACTACTTTCATCTGGCCAGCTCAAGTGGCGACCCCATGGCCGCAGGCGAAATCGATTTAGAACTCTATCTTACCAGGTGGATAACACACTTTTGCGCGCCTGTTTTTGTTTTTCTTGCCGGTACTTCGGCAGGCTTAATGGCAACAAGAAAATCATCCAATGAGCTAGCCCAGTTTCTAATAAAGCGTGGCTTATGGCTAATATTAATTGAGATAGTAATTGTCTCGAATGGCTGGACATTTTCCCCGCTAGGAATTGAGCAGTTTGGGGGTAAAACACTGATTATCATGCAGGTTATTTGGGCGATAGGAGCATCTATGGTGATATTGGGCGTTTTACAATATTTACCAGCCAATATGGTACTTGCTGTTGGGCTTATTATTGTTTTTGGCCATAACTCTCTCGACACTATTTGGCCAGCTAGTGAAAACTCTGGATTTTCTGCCGCGCCACTATGGGTAGCATTACACGCGCAGTCTTCCATTATAAACGAATCAGTTCATGTCTTGTTTTATTATCCTTTGTTACCTTGGATAGGTATAATCGCCTGCGGCTTTGGTTGTGCTCGACTATTTACTCTAGAAGAAAAAAAGCGAAAAAACACTTTCTTGCTAATCGGTATTAGCTTAATTACTTTATTTTTTATTTTACGACTGATAAACACTTATGGTGAACCTATTCCTTGGCAAATGGCTCCCAACAATATATTGCAATCAATACTCAGTTTTTTCAAAGTTAGCAAATATCCTCCTTCGCTGATGTTTCTCAGTATTACCTTAGGCCCTGCATTTATCTTTTTAGCCTATGCTCAATCGTGGCGAGGTAAATTAGCTAATATTCTTATAACGTTTGGTCGTGTTCCTTTTCTTTTTTATATTATTCATATCTACTGGATTCATTTTCTTGCCGCCATGGTTGGTACCTTACAAGGACTCCCAGCTAATACTATGTTTGGTTTTTTCTTCTTTTATCCAAAAGAATGGGGCTTTAGCTTGTTAACGGTCTATGGTGTTTGGCTATTCGTTCTCTGCTCGCTTTACCCTTTATGTGCATGGTTTGCACAAATAAAACAACAACGTAAGGATTGGTGGTTAAGTTACCTTTAGTAATAGAAGAATATGACTTTCATAAACATTCGTCGTTCCTTGCCATCGACGTGCATGGAAGCACTAATGCAGTGAAGGCATGAATTCCTAGGAACTGCCACGACATCACGACATTGCCGACATGGATGTAGCTACTTATGATTTGTCTGGAACAAAAATGACGTGCCGGAAGCACTAATGCCGAAAAGGCATGGATGCCTAAGAGCGGTCATGACCGTTCATCGACGTGCATGGATGCACTAATGCCTTGAAAGACAGGATGTCTGAGAAAGGCCTGAACATTCGCCGTTCCTTGCCATCCATGGCATCACGACATACCGTTCATCCTGAACATAAAAAAGCCAGTCAATACTGACTGGCTTTGGTACGGTTGCTTATCGATGTCTTAAAATAATACCTTAATTATTCACTACCAATTCAATACTGCTAGTTTCTTGCATAGAATGTTTGAACAAGCCAGCTTCATCATAGATTACGCGATCTTCATAACCGCTAAACCAAATGGCTTCTGGGTTACGACCAACGATAGCCACTTGCCCTTTATTATGTGCATCGGCTGCGCCACGTAATAGCTTGAAAATAACCACTCCGTGCTCTGTACCTGGTACACCTGGCATAGGCTCATTAGTTACAGCGACGACTTCGGTTTTTCCTAAGTAATGGGTAATAGATAATCTAGCGTGAGCTTCTACACCTGAAAGCCCTTTTTGTGAGTCATTGAGTAAGTTCCACGCTTCTTCAATAGGCAAGTTAAAGGCTTTATGACCAATAATATCACGACCACAAAAGAAGTAATGATTTTCGATACGGTTGCGTTTTAACTCGCGTTGCATGATACGAATAGCATCGGCATCATTACTTATCCCTTTAATAAAGGGTGCTTGGTTTTCTATTGAAATCCAATTACGGCTTGCTAATTGTGCGACCGCTCGTTGAGCACTTTCAACCCAGACTAATCCGCCAGCAGGATCTTCAATATAATTACCTTGCTCATCTTTTGCTAAGAACTCATCAGGATGATTAAAGTGCACCATCATACGAAAACGAATGCCCGGATAAACCGCATGGAAATCGTCCATCATAGCAAAAAATTCTTTGTCGAAACGATCGGGATAAAAGGCCAATTCCTTAGTACCAACACGAATATTTTCAATACCTGCATCAGCAAGTGCTGAAAACCATTGTGCTAAGTTTTTATTAAGTAGCACCATAGGATCGCCACCCGACATCAATATTTCACGAAGTTTTTCACGCCCTGTTTCTGGGTGTCTGCCACCATTGTCAGCGACAATTTTATTATGCTCGGTAATATAAGTAACCAATTCAGATATTTGTGCTAAACCTTTACGTTCAGCAGTACCATCTGCTCGGGTAATTTCTTTCTTCGCAATTAACTCTTCACGGTAACAGAAACGACAATGAGCAGAGCAGGTAGAAGCAACATAAATCAAACCCAGTTCATATTTATGAATTAAACCTTCAATAGGGCTATAACTCATTTGGTTTCCAGGGTCTGGCGCACCTTGCATGTCAAAGGTTTCAGCAGGACTCGCTTTAACTAAGGTTTGTAGTGGTAGGCTATTTTTGGCTAAGTCGTAATAATGACGGGTAATTTTAACTGGCATTCTCGATTCAATATCTTGCTCGGTACCTTTGATAGCGAGCAGTGCTTTTTTTTCATCTGCGGAATAGAAATTCAACATATCTTCAGGAGCACGGTCATCAAGAAATTTCTTTAAACCATTAATAATTTGTCGGTCGTGCTTACCATTTTCTACTTTATCTAAGAAGGCCTGCGCTTTAGCCGTAGGGATATATTTTGCTGCCTTTGCCATTTTTCATTCCTTAAATTACGTGAAGTAATAAACTTTAAGTCATGTCGTTAACTCATATAATAATGATAGAAAATACGACAAAACTTAAAGAAAAGTATATATATTTCAATCATAGTGTACTATCGAGTCATAGGCTTCAAACGACTTTATCTCACCAATACATTACCTTATGTAATGTATAAAAAGTTAAATACGGATTTATTCATGGCGTTTAAACGAAAATTATTACCCAGTACCAGTATGCTTATGGCATTTGACGCCTCCGCTAGAACGGGAAGTTTTACTGCAGCAGCACAAGAGTTAAACTTAACGCAAGGTGCTATTAGTCGACAAGTGCAAGCGTTAGAGGAACAATTAAACATTACCTTATTTATTCGCGCGAAACGCGCCATTCACTTAACGGACAAAGGTCAGGTTTACGCTAAAGAAATACATCAAGCATTACAGCTTATTTTAAATGCTTCACTCAATGTCATTACTAATCCGTTTAGTGGCACTTTGAATTTAGCTATTTTACCCACTTTTGGCACTCGTTGGTTAATCCCTAGGTTTACTGATTTTTTAGACAAACATCCTGATATTACGGTTAATTTCATTTCGAAATTAACCCCGTTTGACTTCCATAGTGAAAATTTACATATGGCTATTCACTATGGTTCTCCAGACTGGCCAAACACCCAAAGTACTTTTTTAATGGGAGAGGAATCTATGCCAGTATGTTCACCTAAATTATTGAAAAAACACCCTTTAAATAACATCAACGATTTGCAAAAGTTACCACTACTGCATTTAGCGACTCGGCCCCATGCTTGGCAAGATTGGTTCTTGCAACACCAAGCAAAGCCACCAACAAACCAAGGCATGTTGTTTGAACAAGTATCCATTATTGCCAAAGCTGCGACAGCAGAGTTAGGTGTCGCTTTGTTGCCAAAGTTTTTGATTCAAAGTGAACTAGACAAAAAGGAATTAGTCCCTGCTCTCGATTTACCGGTAACCAGTAGTTTTGGTTATTATTTAGTGACACCAAATGAGCACCAAAAATACCCGCCAGTGGTAGCGTTTACTCAATGGCTGTTACAAGTGGCGAAAGACTAAGCGTTTATTGTTGAGTGAACTTAGCTGATTTTAGGAAAACTAATAATAATTTCAATACCTTCATCAAGCGTTGATTGGCATTTAATATCACCTTTAAAAAGCTGGGTAACCAAGTTAAAGACAATATGCATACCTAAGCCACTGCCGCCTTCATTACGTTTACTGGTTACAAAAGGGTCATAAACTTGTTTCAGCATACTTTCACTCATTCCTTTGCCATTGTCGGCATAAATTATTTCCACATGACTGGGCGTTTGAAACGTGGTGATAATAATATTGCCGTAATCGATATTATCAAAACCATGTTTGAGTGAATTTTCCATAAAATTACTCATGATTTGAAATAAGGCACCGGGATAAGTCGTGATAACAATGTCTTCCGATCCTTTAATATCAACCGTAATATGCTTCTCACGAACATCAGAACCATTGAACAAAGGTTTGAGAGAATGATGTATTTCATGAATATAATTCGTTAGATTTATTTCACGTTGCATTTCAGAGCTCTGGTCGACAGCCACTTGTTTAAAATTACTGATCAAGACATTGGCTCTATCTAAGTTTTTCAAGACCATTCTATAGCCCTTGCTCTGAGCTTTAATGGCTTTTTGCAAATCAACTTGTCGTAATGTTTTGTCCTTCAACATTTTTTCGACATCAAATAATGAGTCTTGATTATGACTGATTGCGGTAATAGAAATGCCTAAAGGGGTATTGATTTCATGAGCGATACCGGCAACTAAACCACCTAATGCGGCCATTTTTTCACTTTCAATCAAGCTCTTTTGTGCGTGCTGCAATTGTGATAATGCCTGCTCTACTTTATCATTTTTTGCCGATAATTCTTTTGTGCGCTCGGTAACTTTCAGCTCTAATTTTTCATTCAGATGTTTTAAAGATGATTCGTGCTCTTTTAAACGACTTATATCTTTAAAAGCACCCGCGATTCTTATTGCATCGCCACGTTCATTACGCTGAATAACTTTACCCTTGTCTAAAACCCAGCACCAATTGTTTGTTAAATCTTTTACTCTAATGGCCATTTCAAAACTATTACTGCCATGATGAATACATTGTTCAAGCAGATAACGATAATCAGTCTGGTCATCAGGATGAACAAAGCTGCCGGGTCTTTGCTGGTTAATCAGCTTTTTTTCCTGTCCATAATCAATACGAGGAACCACGCTATGGCGATGCACATGATTATGAACAATATCCCAGTCCCATAGTTCATCACCACTGGCCCAAAGGGAATGCTGCAAACGTTGCTGTAGTTTACTCATTGTTAAATTAGCACGAAGTACTTTATGGTAGACACGTTGTCTAATAACCCAAACAAGCACTAAAATCGCGATTATAGTCGCAAGGTATAATGCTTTGCTTATCGAACTCCACCACCATGATGCCGGTAATTCAATGGGCAATTTAAATACTGCAGACCTTAATCCTTGAGAATTTTCTACGTAAGCTTCTAATTGATAACTTCCTGGCGGCAATTTAATGAAATTCACTTCTCTACTTTCATTGTCCATGGATAGCCACTGATCTGACAAACCATTCAACCGGTAAAAGTAATTAAGCTGTTGATGTGAATAATCAAGTGACGAAAATTTAAAGGAAACGATATCTTCTTGATGATCTAAATTTATTCTTTTAATAAATTCAGGTTGTAATCTTGTTTTATCGGTGGTTTTTATCTGCTTAACTTTTTGCCCTAAAATGGAAACTTCCACTAAATAAAGCTTAGAAGCTATTAATTCTTCTTTTACATTTTTTGGAAAAAATTGATTAAAACCGTTAATGCCACCAATAAAGACTTTGCCTCGTGGCGAAAGCCATCCGGCACCGAAGTTATATTCTGAACTTTGAATACCGTCGCGTTCATTAAAATTTCTTACTGATAAATTTAACGTATTAACGCGTGATAGACCATTACTTGAACCCACCCACATACTACCAGCTTTATCGTAAACCATCGTCCAAATAGCGTTACTAGGCAAGCCACTTTTTTCTGATAATGTTCGTACTACTTGAAAATCATTATCTATCAGGCTAATGCCAGCGTCACTAGCAACCCAAACACGCTGTTGTCCATCGCTAGCAAAAGAGAAGCTTAAATTTGATAATAAACCATCATTTACCGTTAACTGCTGCAATTTTTTTTGATGATAACGAAAAATCCCACGACCTATACTGCCAACCCAAAGGTCATCACCTTCGACCAACAAGTCACTGACATGTTCAGGCATATTGTCAAATTCGCTTAAAAATGGTTGTAAACTAGCGGTGGTTTTATCATACTTTAATAAGCTATGACCTCTTGAACCAAACAGTATTTCATCTTGATAGACTGTACTCATATTGTAACTTAACGATGGGGCATTATTATTTTCAGGTGAAAACAATGTCGATTTTCTGCTATCAAAATTAAAACGGATCACTCCTTGTCCAAGCGTAGTGAACCAAACATCCCCCTGAGTAAATAGAACATTGGTAATAAAAGTATTTTCAAGTAATTGTAATTCTGGGTAATAATATTCTATCTTTTGAAATTCTCCATTATCATAAATAAAAGCACCAATAGACGTGGCTATCCACATTCTGCCCTGCTCATCTGAGCTGAAGCTTCTCACGTCATCATTTTTTAATGGTGCGTCCGAATAACTATATTGATTGATATGACCAAGTAATTTAACCGTTTTACTTAAATAATTAATACCGCCAGTATCAGTGCCAAACCAATAATTATTCTTAGCATCAACAAGTATCGTTAGGACAATGTTATCGGCGAGGCTCTTCAAGTTAGTTGGCTGATGGATATGACGTTCAAGTACCTCACCCGCATGATTTATGACAAAAACACCGTTCTTTGTCGCCAGCCATAATTTATCTTTATCTTGCGTGATACTGTTAATTGAATTATTAAGTATGGGGGAAAGTAAAATATGACCCCTTTTAATCAGTTTTTCATTCTTTATTTGGTAGGAGTCAAGCCAACCATCATGACGACCGACAAAAAGTGTCTGATGAACAACTTCGATACTTTTTGCCGACTTTTTGGTGAGTTGCATTAACGCACTATTTTTAAATCCTTGCTTAAAAACACCATTTTCCGTAGCAAAGTAGACGCTCGAATTTTTACTTTTTATATCTAATATTTGCATTCCTGCAGATTCAGGATAAGCAGTAACCTGATAATCATCAAAAGCTAAGCTATAAAATCCATAGCCCTCTGTTCCTACCCATACTTTCTTTGTATCACAAGCAAGACTAATGACATTATCATCGGGAATAACGCTCTTAAACTGAGAAAGAAAAGAGGTGAAAATTCCAGAGTGGTAGTTATAAACAGTTAATCCCGTGCTGGTACCAATCCATAAGTTTTGATCGCCGTCGTCACATAACGCCGTAATAAAGTTACCTGCGAGTTGATCTTTTTGGGAAGGTGTTGCTTTATAGTGCTTGAACTCGTAACCGTCGTAACGATTCAAGCCGCCCTGTGTACCAACCCAAATAAAGCCCAGTTGATCTTGTGCCATGGCAAGCACAGTTACCTGACTAAGACCGTCACCTTGAGAGTAATTTGTCATCGGCTGGTTAATATCAGTAAAAACAGGTTCTACCAGTGTTTTAGTTACATCTGTAGAACTAGAAATATTGATAACGAATAATAAAAGTAAAACAAAAAACTTCAACAAACACCGCCGAGTATAGAAGTACTATATTTAATAATAGCTTAAATATAGTACACACAAACGAAAAGGTGCAATAACATTAATATCTACTTTCTATATATAAGCAATACTGTTTACCCATTGGATTCTTTACTAATATTTTATTAAATAGATAAGTTCACTCCCTATAAACTATCACTAACCATAGGTACTAAGCTTAAGTATTTGTTAGCATTCTACCCGCATGAATGAGACGGAACAGATAACAATTGTTGAAAATTTGTTAAAAAACCTGATGAAAATAAGAATTACTCGTAAACATAAACTAAACTTACTTTGTTATTCTTATTACCCCTTGCATGGAAGATAAACTATGGATTGTTCACTCAGCAAGATTTTAATCGTCGACGACTATGAATCAAATCAGCTAGCTTTAGCCAATGTTCTACAACCAATTAACAATATAGAATTGCATTTCGCAAGCTCGGGTAATGAAGCGCTCAAAGTTTTGATAAATAACTCATTTTCATTAATTCTTCTTGATGTCAATATGCCTAACATGGATGGCTATGAAGTTGCTGAATTAATATCAAATACACAAGCCCACCGGCATACACCTATCATTATGGTTACCGCACATGAAACGGGCTCTGAAAATATTCTCAAAGCTTATGACTGTGGGGCTATAGATTACATAACCAAACCTATTGAAGTACCTATTTTATTGAATAAAGTTAAGCAGTTTATTCGTATAGACCAATTACAGGCTAAAACAGATTACTTAAGCTCTGAACGTGAACTTATTTTGGAAGCGGCAGGACAAGGCGTTATTAAATTAAGTGCGGCTGGTGAAATCCAATTTGCAAATTCAAAATGCTTACAACTATTTGGTCTTTCTCGTGAACAAGTTTTAGATAAACACCTAAATGAATGCTTTAAAATTAGTCTTTGCGATGATGCTGATAGCTTTGATTTATTTGCTGAAATTAAAAGTAATGTCTCGAAAACCCCTATTTACCAAGTACAAGAAGTCACACTTGCCACCTATAAAAAAGACCCTTTATTGATGGAGCTAACTTGTACATCGGTACATCAACATGGGGAAATTGTATTCATCATCGTATTTCAGGACATCACAAAACGGGTTGTTCTTGAAAATAAACTAACCCGTTTAGCTAATTACGATCAACTTACTGAATTAGCAAATAGATCATACTTTAACGAGCATATTGAACGAGCAATATTTCGCTCTCAGCGAATACACAGTACCGTTACACTATTGATGTTAGACCTTGATCAATTCAAACTAGTAAACGATACCTTAGGTCATGACGTTGGAGACGCTTTACTGCGAGATGTTGCCACTAGAATTTCAACAACATTACGTATTAATGATATTGCTGCACGATTTGGCGGTGATGAGTTTGCGGTCTTACTCGAAGACTGTACCTCTATTATCGATGCAGATCTCGTTGCAGAAAAATTAGTCAAATTAATCGCCCAACCTTTCATAATTCAAGGAAATGAAGTTTTTATTGAAACGAGCATTGGTATCGCCTGTAGTGAAAATGGCGAAGCAAACCAAACAACGTTGTCAAAGTGGGCAGACATTGCTCTTTATGAAGCAAAATCTGCTGGCAGGAATTGCTACCAACGATTTGTCCAAGCGATGTCTGATGAAAGAGAAAAAAAAGCCTATATTCAAAGTCAACTTCGCCATATTATCGATAATCAAGCCCTTGCTATTCATTATCAACCCCAATATTCTGTTAAAGAACAAAAAATAATCGGCTTTGAAGCATTAGCTCGGTGGCCAAACAAAGGTTACGGAACCCAGCTTATTTCACCGGCTGAGTTTATTCCAATCGCAGAGCAATCTTACCTTATTCATGATCTGGGTCTGCAAGTACTTAGATCTAGCTGTTTATTACTGTCATCTTGGCGGCTTGATAAACTTACACAGCATTTAACGCTTTCAGTAAACCTTTCAGCAAAGCAACTTAATGCCCCTGATTTTCTAGACAAATTAAAAGCAATATTATCTAACTATCAATTCCCGATGAATAAATTAATTCTAGAAATAACGGAAACCGCAATTCTAAATCGTACCGCATCGGTTATAAGTTCTCTTGACGCTATTAAGGCAATGGGGGTTGGATTAGCACTAGACGATTTTGGCACGGGATACTCTTCGTTAAATTATCTACAAAATTTGCCCTTTGATGTGATAAAGATAGACCAATGCTTTATTCAAAGTATTGGCATGTGCCGGAAAAATAATGTCGTGATTAAAGCGGTTGTTGATATAGCAACAGCCTATAATATGGACGTAGTTGCTGAAGGGGTTGAAAATGCGGAACAGTTACAAGGAGCAGTAGAGCTTGGTTGCGATAAAATTCAAGGCTTTTATTTCAGTAAACCCATCGAAGAAAGCGCTATCAATGCATTATTGCTGCAAGATTTAACCGGCTGTGTAGTTTATGAAGAGCAGAAACATAAGGTATATGCTCATATGTAAAATAACGCCTATTCCCTCAAAGTTGGCAGTAATTTTCGATAGATTTTTGCTTGCCGATTATGGGTTTCGAACAATTGAACTACACTGCTAAATTCTAAATTCTCTTTATCACCAAGCATTAAAAAACCTCTATGGATCAAGCTGCTAGAGAATAATTCTAAAACTCTATTTTGTAACTCTTTATCAAAATAGATCAACACATTTCGGCAAAAAATAATATGCATTTGTGCGAAAGACCCATCCTTCATTAAATTGTGGTGGGCAAATACTATGCGCTCCTGAAGTTTTTGTGAAAATTTCAATGAACAAGCATCTTTAATATAATAATCATCGAGTAACTGGGTACCTCCAGCGTCTTGATAATTTTTGGTATACTCTTCAATTTTGTCCAGTGAATAAATCCCTTTTTGAGCTATTTTTAACGAATTACTATTATAATCAGTGGCATAAATCCTAGACCTCTCTAATAAACCGAATTCACTTAATAAAATAGCTAAAGAATAAGCTTCTTCTCCTGTAGCACAACCTGCGTGCCAAATATTTATAGTCGGATAAGTGGCTAACTTGGGGATAACTTCAGCGCGTAATAACTTAAACAATTGAGGATCTCGAAACATACTTGTCACGGTTACCGACATATCCTGTAAAAAACGATCAAAGAAATATGAATCATGGATTAAAGCGGGAATAAGTTCACTAATTGAACTTAGCTTTTCTCTCACCATACAATTACGAATTCGCCTAACAAGGGATGTTCGAGCATAATGCCTAAAATCGTAACCATATCGACGATAAATAGCTTCTAATAGCAAATCAACCTCTAATGATTCTATTTTACCCAACGAAGGCACGCCTGCCATTGATGAAGTAGATTCATTCATTTTCAAGGTAACGCTTGTTAGATAATCGATATAACCATACTCTTATCATCGAGAGCAGTCGATTCAAATCAAGTGGTTTAGTTAAGTACTCTGAGGCACCAACCTCAATGCATTTATGCTCATCTTCAGGCATTGATTTTGCGGTTAAGGCAATAATTGGTGTGTCTTGATATTGACTCTTCTGTCGAATAATTCTAATCGTTTCAAAGCCATCTAAGACCGGCATCATGATATCCATTAAGATTAAATCAAATGACTGAGTTGAGTTATCGATAATATCTAAAGCTACTTGACCGTTTTCGGCTTGGGCAACTATCATGCCTGCTCCTTCCAATATCCGAGTAATTGCAAAAACATTGCGCATATCATCATCAACGACTAAAACATGACGATCAACTAACATTTCATTTTCGTCGTGCAACATCTGTAAGCTTGATGGTTTACAAGTCGTATGTTGTTTTTCAACTTGATGCAAAAATAAAGCAACTTCATCCGATAGTCTCTCTGCCGATTCAGTACCTTTTAATACAATCGAAGGTGAATATTGATGTAGTGCTCGCTGTTCTTGCTCAGAGATAGATTGTCCCGTATATATAATGATGGGTGTTTCACCAACATTATCTTGTTTACTGATTTTTTCAACTAAAGCAATGCCTTTCAAATCAGGTAAGTTAAGATCAAGAATAATGCAGTCAAAGATATTTTTATTCAGAATGGCAATCGCTTCTGATGACGAACTTGCGAAGGTCAGCTTAATTTTATCATCACTTATTAAAGATTGAACGGCAACTTGGCTATTTTTATCATCTTCAATAACAAGTATCGCTTTCAATTCATCTCTCGCTTGTACTGACTCCTGTGGTATTAGTTGACTAAGTATTGATGCTCGAAAAGGTTTTTTCAGGCCGCCTTGCGCCCCTAGAGCTAATAATTCAGCATCACTGCCTTCAGAAAAAACATGAATAGGAATGAACCGCGTTTGCATTAGGCTTTTTAGTTGGCTTAACACTTGTTGAAAAGGAATATCACTCAACTTTTGGTCTAAAAGAATAACAGAAGGCATGAACTGCTCAGCGAGCTGAATGCCCTCACGGCCATTATTTGATGTGATGAATTTATACTGAGTATCTTTAATATACTTTTGTGTACTTTCACACATAAAGCGATCATTAGAAAGAAACAGCACAATCGTATCGTTTTCTTCTATGGTATTCCTATCATCTAATAGCCATTGATATGTATCAGTGACAGTAAATTTTGTATCACGAGCACTACTTTTTGAATCTAACGTCTCTTCTGAAAGAGCCATTTTAGCGTATGTATTAGGTATAATTACACTGAATGAGCTTCCGACATCAATTTCACTTTCTAATGATAGCTTTCCCTTGAGTAAATGAGTTAATTCTTTTGATATTGATAATCCTAATCCTGTCCCGCCATACTGACGATTAGTAGCGCCATCAGCTTGCACAAACGCTTTAAATATATCTTCTTTCTTACTCTCGGTAATACCTATCCCCGTATCTGAAACCGTAAATTCAATAAATTCACTATTCTTTCGTTTATCAATAAAATCTTTTTCTTTATGTGACTTTACGGTTAAACATACATGGCCTTGATGTGTAAATTTAAAGGCATTTGCAAGAAAGTTTTTTAATATTTGTTTTAACCTAAAGGCATCGGTATTAATATACTTTGGCGCATCATTTTCTATGACAACGTTGAAATCAAGGTTGTCTTTGTCAGCAACACCTCTAAACAATTGTTCTAATTCATCACATAATTCTGCAACGTTGGCTTTATCTATTTGAATTTCTAACTTACCTGCTTCAACTTTTGATAAGTCCATAATGTCATTAATTAAGACTAATAAGGAACGACCACTGCTATGAATGACTTTTGCCTCTTGTACTTGCTGTTTATCTAAATTATTGGATTTATTTTCCGATAATGACTGAGATAAAATGAGTAAACTATTGAGTGGTGTTCTTAATTCGTGGGACATATTTGCCAGAAACTCTGATTTATATTGACTTGATTTATATAGCTCTTCAGCTCGGTCCAGGGTTTCTTTTTGTGATTCAATCAATGTCTTTGACTGAATTTCTAATAGCTCTTGTTGTTCTTCTAACTCTTCGTTGTTTGACTTGAGCTCATCACTTTGTTGCTTAAGCTCTTCTTCAGATACTTTTAACTCTTCTTCAGAAGCTTTTAATTGCTGAGTCTGTTCTTTCAAATTAATATTACTCGCTTGAAGCTCCTTACGTTGACCTTTTAAATCAAGTACATACGTTTCATTTAGTGCTAATAAATTATTTTTTGTTTCCCGAGACTTAGCCGTATGAAAAGCAACCGCAATAATAGGGGTTAGTTCTGCTAATAATTTTTGTTGCTCATCACTAAAAGGCTGAAAAGCAGCAAATTCAATAACAGCAATAATTTGATCTTGCCATACGATAGGCACTAATAGTAAAGAGTTAGCTGTAGCCTGACCAATACTTGACTTTATTTGAGTATAATAGGGTGGAATATCGACAATACTTATGTTTTTTCTCTCTTTAGCTGCTTGACCAACTAAGCCTTCACCCAGTTTAATTTTTAAAGGTGGTTCTACTAACGATGCACCAGCATATGACGCAATATGGTCAAAGCTATCATTGCCGTCAAAAATATAAACGGTCGCCTGACTCGCATCGAGTTTAGGAGCAAGGTAACTTAAAAAATTATGGCCTAACTCCTTGATAGGTTGCTCGCCACTTAATAACTTATTTAAATCTCCAACCACCTCCTTCATGCGGGCGTTACATTTTAATTTTAATGCGGCATTGCTCTGCTTGATATATAAAAAAGATGCCGAAGCAAAGATAATGATAGTCACGAGGATCATGAGGAATAATAATGTGCTAAAACGCTGTGCTGAGGCAATTAGTGATTTATCCAATGGAATAATAACTTCTAATACCCCTCTTACATCACCAATTTTCCAATCATTTTTAGGTGTCGACAAGTGAGAGTTATGACAAGAAATACAACTTTCTCTCATCTGATCTGCTTTCGCAAACCTCAATACGTTTTCTCCATTGTAAAGTTCAAAGCTCGAGTAATTTCCGGCCGGATTTTTATTTAAATACTGCCAAGCTTGCTCAGCAAATTTATCTTGTAAGCCGCCATCTTCACGCCAAGGAAACGGAAATGGGCTATATAGACGAGTATCAGCACCATTTTCATGTGCACTTATTCCTTTGCCCAACAAAATAGTAAGTGTTGCCGGTAGTGGCACCGCATTTTTTTTATCTTGATAATCGTGAGTCACTTCAATTTGCTGTTGGTTCAGTTTATTGATAACTTCGGAAGTGTACAGCGTTCTGAATTCTTCTAACGCTTTGACATAAATCTCAGCATTATGTAATGAAGATTCTTGTGTGATCTCAGTATTTAAATACTCAAAATACTTATACAACCCTATGCAAACTATTGTTGAAAAACTCGCAAAAAGCACCAAAAAGTTTACGATGCTTTTTCTATGCTGAACCTTTAGCTTGCCATTAGAAATACCTGACATAAAATATCCTTAATAATCTCATAACGTAACAGCCTTGTTGAGATGTAGTCTTTAATAGGTAGAAAAATGAACTTCTTTCCCCATCTTATGCCTAGTTTTTAGAAGGTTCAATGTTTGAGGTGAAATTAAAGTGCCGCTCTATCTCTAAATATAGAAAAGACGCTATGTTTAGCCTTTAAGCCACTGAAAAACCATCTGATCAATACAACGCTATACCAAAACACATTATCAGCATAGCACAAGTTATTGATTGAGAAATAAGTGCCTAACGTTGGTAAAGCTAGAGATTTTATAAACCTATATTCTTTTTATACTTATGCAATACTAACGATATTTTTTTCAGAATTCTTTAGGTTTTTAAGTTTATTAGCTATACCTAACACAAGGTTTATTAATCCTAAGTTGGCTATGGCATTATCATTTCTTAAGCAAACAGAGCAACCTGCACTACCTCCTTGGAAAGTCGTTATAGTTGACGACGAAGAAGATATTCATGCCATCACCAAAATGGCGCTTAAACGCTTCACTTTAGATGATAGAGGTTTGACCTTTCTACATGCCTATTCAGCCGAAGAAGGGAAGAAAGTTTTAGCGGAGGAAGAAGATGTTGCTTTAGTTTTTTTAGATGTGGTCATGGAAACTGATGACGCTGGATTAATGTTAGCAAAGTGGATGCGCGAAGACTTAGAAAATCACTTTACTCGCATTGTGCTTCGCACAGGACAACCCGGTCAAGCACCTGAAGAAAAAGTTATCGTTGATTATGATATTAACGATTACAAAGAAAAAACCGAGCTCAATAGAACAAAACTATTCACCACGGTATTTGCAGCATTACGTGCCTATCGCGATATTATAAAAATTGAAGAAGCACGTATTTACCAAGAAATGTATCGTTCCGGCTTAGAGCGAGTTATAGCTTCGACCAGCAATGTTTTAGAACAACGGACATTACAACAATTTTTCAGCGGTTTACTACAACAAGTCGTCTCTTTATTGCGTAATGACCAAGCTAGTGCGCTATTACAAATAACAGGCTTTGGTGCCATTTATTCGGAAAATGACTACCGTATTATTGCCCAAATTAGTGATGATAATGGCGACGACGCTATCGACAGTGAAATATATCAGTACTTAAACAAGGCTATTGAAAAAAAGTGCAGTATTTACGAAGACAATATTTTGGTCGGCTACTTCCCTAGCCAAGGAGATAAAATCAGCCTTCTTTTTTTAAAAGGAATTCAACACCTTAATAGTATTGACCGTAAGTTACTGGAAGTATTTTCAGGCAATGTCAGCTTAGCATTTGATAACCTACTTCTTAATAAAGAAATTATCGACACCCAAGAAGATCTGATTTATCGCTTAGGTGATGTCGTTGAATCGCGCTCACATGAAGCCGGTAATCATATAAGACGAATGGCTGAAATCAGCTACCTGATTGCTATAAAAATGGATTTGCCCCAAAAAGAGTGTGATTTATTAAAACAAGCAGCACCTATGCATGACATAGGTAAGGTCGCGACACCAGATGCAGTTCTTCTCAAGCCAGGAAAACTTGATCATGATGAGATGACCATAATGAAAGATCATCCTTCAATCGGCTACAATATTTTACACGGTTCGAAACGACCCATTTTACAAACAGCGGCGATAATTTCTCAGCAGCATCATGAAAAATTTGATGGTCAGGGGTATCCTCAAGGCTTAGCTGGTGAAGACATTCACATATTCGCACGTATTGTCGCCGTGGCCGATGTCTTTGATGCTTTAACGCATAAACGTTGTTATAAAGAGGCTTGGCCAATAGAAAAAGTGCTGCAAACAATGACTGAATCATCTGGCAGTCACTTTGATCCTATCGTACTAAAGGTATTGCTAGATAATATTGACCTAGCTCTAGCCGTTAATAACAAATATCCCGATTAACTATTAATTTCAGCTTTTATCAAAACTTCTCGATTTGGGAAGCCGTCTCCTACCAAGCCGTGTTGTAATTGATACAAACGGATAGCTTTACGACTTTTTGGCCCCCAAATTCCATCGGGTTTACCGACATCGTAGCCCATGATATTAAGCTTTTCTTGCAGTGCTTGTAATTCCGCGGACTTGTATAAATTGTTATTGTCATTATTTTTATCGCTTACTTTTAATCCTGCCGCGCCTTGAATACGATTAGCTAACAAGCCAACAGAAAGTGCATAATTCTCTGACAAGTTCCACTTCATAATGATATTAAAATTAGGATACACCAAAAATGCCGGTCCATTAGCCCCCGCAGGTAAAACGAGTTCGGCATCAATTTTATAATCAGATAAATCCGTGCCATTAGCACGTGTTACGCCTAACGCTTTAAACGTTGCTAACGTATAGAAGCGATCAAATTCTACCTTATTAAAAGCAAAATTTTCGGGCAGTTTAACTTGTCTCCCCCAACGTTCCTTTTCCAACCAACCAATACTGTTTAAGTAATTTGCCGCTGAAGTTAACGCATCGGCTTCACTTTGCCAAACATCCACTATGCCATCATTATCGCCATCGATAGCATATTTTCTAAGCGCTGAAGGCATAAATTGCATATGGCCCATCGCCCCTGCCCAAGAGCCCTCAAGTTGCTTAACAGTAACGGTTTTATTATCAATTAAATGAAATAAATCAAATAGCTCAGAGGTAAAGTATTCACTTCGTCTCTGATCACAAGCGAGTGTTACTAAAGAATTTAACACCGACATTTTTCCTTTATGACGACCAAAGTTGGTTTCTAATCCCCAAAATGCCACTAAATACTGCGCGGGGATGCCATACTGCTTTGACAGTTTTTCAAATAATACTTTATGCTCAGTTAATTTTTTTCTGCCGGTTTGAATATGATAATTAGTTAACCTTAACTTTAAATAATCGGCAAAGCTTTGGCTAAACTCTGGTTGACGCTGATCTAAATCAATCACTCTTTTTAACGGCGACAGTGTTGGAATAACATCCTTGACAATATAATCAGAGAATCCAGCAGAGATTGCTTGTACTTTCAGTCTATCGGTACATTGAATAAAATCATTATTTTCATTAGCATTAGCTAAAAGAGGCAAGGCAGTTAAGGAAGCTAAAAACAGTCGTGAAAAGCGTTTAAGTAAAAGTGACATAATCGGAGAAATCCTTAGTAAATAGTTAGGAAAAATACGGAAAAACTTGGCCAAGTTCACTTTAGCAAAGAGTAACGGTCGCACCCAAGTAAAAATTAACGTAAAATGCGCTTCATATGTAACAAATTACAAATTCTCTTAACCTTATTACTTAGGATCGTCATGAAAAAAACATTCAACATCACCCACCCAAAAATCAAAGTTGCTCGCTTATTTGAAGGTGTAAAACATGATGTGAAAAAATACGTAAAAAGAGAAAGAAATAAAAAACTTCCTGCTGGCGTTGATTTCTGGGATTTTGATTGTAAATACGGTCTATCAGAAGCAGAGTCAGAAATTGTTCATTTATCGGCAATGAATAAACATATTGATGAAGCTGAAAAAGCTGGCTTAACTTCATTTTATATAGAAATAATGGTTAAAGAAGGCTTCCGTGCGGTCAAAGTACTAGACGATGAAGATGAAGACGATTTTGATGAAGAATAATTTTACAACTTATTTAATTAACTAATGAAAATACCTAAACGAATACAACCGCTTGTTGACGATGGACTGGTTGACGAAGTACTTAGCCAATTAATGAGCGGCAAAGAGGCAACGGTATACATGGTGCGCTGCGGTGATGAAATTCGCTGTGCAAAAGTATATAAAGAAGCTAATAAAAGGAGTTTTAAAAAAGCAGCTCAATATCAAGAAGGCCGAAAAAGTCGTAATAGCCGTCGTGCTCGCGCGATGGAGAAAGGCTCAAAGTACGGTAGAAAACAACAAGAAGATGCTTGGCAAAATGCCGAGGTTGAAGCGCTTTATACCTTAGCAACCGCAGGAATTCGAGTTCCTCAACCGTTTGGTTGTTTTGAAGGTGTCTTATTAATGGAGCTGATCACCGACGGTGAAGGCGACGTTGCACCACGTTTAAATGATGTAGTCATGCCAAGCGAACATGCCATTGAAGACCATCTGATCATGATGAATTACGTAAAACTTATGCTTTGCGTCGGTGTAATTCATGGTGATTTATCGGAATTTAATGTGCTCGTTGACGAATACGGTCCTGTTATTATCGACTTACCACAAGCGGTAGATGCCTCTGCAAATAACAATGCTAAAAGCATGTTGCTTCGCGATGTTAACAATATTACCGATTATTATGCCCAATTTGCCCCAATCTTAGCAAAAAGTAAGTATGCCCAAGAGATGTGGGCGTTATATGAAAAAGCTGAATTAACGCCAGAAACTGAATTAACCGGTTTATTTAAAGAAGATACTCAATCAGCAAATGTTGATACGATATTAGAAGAAATTAAAGCCGCGTTCGCAGAAGAGCAAGAACGTTTGGAACGTATAAGTGATGCCAATGCGGGTGTATTTGAGTAAACTTGTTAATCAGTAGGTTTGTCAGTAAGCATATCTTTTTGGAAAATCCCAAGCACTTCATCATCAGTTAATAGCCGGCTTTGACCCGCTATTAACTGTTCATCCAGTAATAAACTTCCTATGCTTTTTCGGTGCAAGCCAATAACCGGATTGCGAAATCGACCAAACATACGCTTTATTTGGTGGTAACGCCCTTCAATTAATTTTACTTCTGCAATATATCGATTACCCTGTTCATTGGTTTGATTAGCAATAACCTTAAACACTGCAGGTTTAGTGGTGATATTTTCAAATTCAAAATACATCCCATTAGCAAAGGCTTGTGCATAATCTTCAGTTAATGGATTTTGTAAGCGTACCTGATAACATTTTTCAACTTTGTGTTCTGGGGAAGTAAGACGCTCAGACCAACGACTGTCGTTAGTTAGCAACAGTAAGCCTGAAGTATTGAGATCTAACCTGCCGACAATGTGTAAATTGCCTTTTTCAGCTAATGCTTGATTCACTAATAAATTTTGCTCTTCTAATAAATCGATTACGGTTTTATGTTGCTTGTCTACTGTCGCGCTGACCACACCAATCGGTTTGTGCAACATAATGTAGATCGCTTTATTTTCCTGTAAAATATCTCCGTCAAGGGTGATTTTTGCAAAACGATCAATGCGCAGGCCAATATCATCAACGATACAACCATCTACACAAATACGCTTTTTTGCTAACATTAAACGCACATCTCTACGGCTTACTTTACAATGCTCACTAATGAAACGGTCGAGACGAGCAGTATTTAATGACATAAATGAAGAGCTTTTATAGCGATATTAATAGGTCTCATATTTTAAAGCATTTTCATTAAAAAAATAGAGAAAACGCCTAGATAAATAAATGTCATGACAGATTTTAGCGGACTAGTTTTAGCATGGTTTTGCTTTTAATAGCTTGAATATCAATACATTCAGAGACTAACTCATTATTTTTAAAGCGATCGAAGTTGGCTTGTTTAACTTGCATTTGTTGGCAAAATTTATAGAAAGCTTGAAAGTCTTTACGAGAAAACTTTTCATTTTCACGTGTTAATAAACCATCTAGGTATGCGGTATCCCCATTAATCGTTAAATTAGCAATAGCTGTATAAGGTTTGCCGTATTGGTCAACACGTAAAGCACGTACAGTTTTCACTTCAAAAATCCAGTCAGCAACTTGCACAAATCTAGGCATCAATTTAGCCGCTGAGGTATGAGTAAATTCGTTATTCATGAAAAAACCTTCTCTATAGTAACGTTTGGGGCGGGGAAAAAACCGGCTGCAAATCTTTAACAACCGGATATATTGGCAACAGGGTCTTAGAGAAATCTGTTTACCAAGACTAAACCTTAGCCATCTGCACTAACCTTTGGGGTTTTAACTGCAGTAAAGTAATGTTTTAATTCGCTAGCACTTATTTCAGCATCAGCGTTTTGGTCAATGTCTTTAAAATGTTTAGCGAGTACTTCGTTATTACTTGCCGCGACTTCTGCGAGATTAAGCAAACCATTTTTATTACTATCAAGCTTTGTTAATAGTGCGGGAATATCAGTAATAGCGGTTGCTATGCGGTCTGTTGTGGCCAATTGTACTGAGATGGCTTCTACTGTGGGTACAACAAGGCTTGCGACCTTCTCCTCAGCACTGACAAAATAAGACGCTAATACACAAGTACTCACAACTAAGGTGACTTTTTTTAAGCTAATATGGTTCATTTCAATTCCTTTATTCATAGAGTTCATAAGTTTATTTTAATTAATTGAATTAATATCAAATGTGATATTGCAGGAATCAAACCAAAGTTATAATCAACTGATTTAAAAGAAAAAATACTAACAAGGTAAATAAAACCCAAGTTATTGTGTCGTCATTTGGCAACAGGTAAAATTATTGTAAATTAAATAAATACTTAGCGTACTTTTAATATATTGAATAAAAACAGTCACTAGCCTAATTATTCTGTCAATAATTTAGCTGTGAAAGAAAAAAACTACCTGTCTCAAATTAGCGACACCCTTGTATTTTTGCATAAAAAAATTACACTACTCACCTCGTTATTACTTATGACTACCATGAAAAAAATCAACTTTCCCGCTATGTTAGCTATTCGTTCACTTTCCATAAAAAAACTCACTATTTTAGGTTTTAGCTTGGTAGCTTTACCGTTAGTACTTGCCTTACTTTACAGTGCCAGCCAAGTCACTCAGCTTTCTCATCAAAGTACATTTGCTATTTTCCATGTTGCTGAGTTAGTAAAAACTAATCGTCAACTGAACTTCACTTTAGATAAAATGGAACGTAGTGCTAGCCAATTTTTAATTTTAAAAGACCAAGATATTTTAATGCGTTACTTTCAGCAAGAGCAGAATATACTGGTAAATTTAGCCGAAAATTCCGTATTTAAAAATGACGAAATTTTACGTGAACATAGCCAGGAGTTATCGGAAATAATTTCCTACCTGCACCAGTATTTAATTAAGCAGCAGCTAGAAACGGCTTCATTAATTCCTTTAAAGGATTACTTCAAAAAATTAATAAATATTAGAAACAAAATAACTGAACGCAGTAATAACCTTTTACTTAATCAAGCAGAAAAAATAAGGGCGTCGGCAAGTGGTGTAAGACACGATATGTTAACAAGTTTAATTATTATTCCTTTTGCTTTGATTATTGCGGCAGTTTTCATCTTTTTAATCACCAATCCCCTGAAAAAGTTACTGCTTAAAATACAGTATTTAGAGCAAGGGAATTTTAACAATAAAGTGACCTTTAGTGGCTCTCCTGAAATAAAGGAAATTGCTGATGCTCTAGAGATAATGCGTAATCGATTACATGCACTGGAACTACAAAAATCGAGTTTTATTCGCCATATATCTCATGAGTTAAAAACACCTCTAGCCGCGATAAGAGAAGGTACAGAGTTACTTTATGATAACAGTGTCGGTGAGTTAAATGCTGGGCAACAAGAGATATCGAAGATCATTCGCAGTAGTGTAAATCGCTTACAGCGTTTGATTGAGGATCTGCTCGATTTTAATATCGTGCTCGACTCGACAAGTTTACAAGATGCTGAAACAGTAGAATTATCTTCTTTAATAGCGCAAGTTTTACAGCAAAGAACTTTAGATATTAAGCGGAAGAATTTAACAGTCATTAATGAACTACAAAGAATAAAAATCAAGGTTAATAGTAAACAGCTAAGTGTTATTTTGGATAACTTATTATCCAATGCGATAAAGTATTCCCCAATAAATAGTCAGATAAAAATAGCGTGCAATGTACAAAATTCACAATTAAATTTATCGGTAACAGATTATGGCCTTGGCATATCAGCAGAGCAGCAAGAAAATATATTCGACGCTTTTTATCAAGGTACTCCCGCAGAAAACAGCCAAATAAAAGGCAGTGGTTTAGGTTTAACGATAGTAAAGGAGTTATTAATGCGACTTCAAGGTACCATTAAGGTAACGAGTATAGTCGGTAAAAATAGTAGCGATAAAAGTGGCACAACTATGGCTATAACACTCCCTAATGCTTATCACATTAAAGCCAATAATGGAGTACAAGTTTAATGCATGATACTTATCAATTAAGTTGTCAATGTAGGCCTGCTAAATTAGTGTTATATCTACAATTAATGGTCGCTACCTTGCTCATTGTCTTAAGTGGCTGTCAGTCAACGAGGGATTCTCGATTTACAGATAATATTGAAAATAGCGACATAAACTATGGCCAGTATTATTTATTATTAAGCCAACTTAGCGAAAAACAGTTAATGGATGAAATACATCATCTCAAGACACTTCCTCTAGATAAAACAAAAAAACTTGCCAACAATTTAACCATTGAATGGCAATTAAAGTCAGTACTCGTTTATTCATTACCGAAATCGCCCATTCATAATCCATTTACTGCAAAGAGTAAGTTGAATCAGTTATCGTTAGCAGCGTTAGACGCTGTCATATTAATACCGGCTGACTTCGCCTTTTTTGGCATGCTAAAAGAACAGTTAAATCAGCAAATTTTACTGATAAATAGGTTAACTTTAGCAAAAAAATCCCACGACAAAATTAAACAAACATATCTGCAACAGCAAATAGAGTTTCAGCATTTACAGCAACAAATGATGCAACTTAAAAAGTTAGAAGCCAATATTAATGAGCATGGGCGGTAATCACGGTGACATCAAAAAACATTGAAAAACAGTACGCTAAAAACACCTCAGAAAAAATACTACTCGTTGATGACGATCCTAGTCTATTAAGGTTGCTCGGTATTCGTTTATCCGCTGCCGGTTATCAAATAGAGTCGGCTAATAGTGCAAAAATGGCGTTAGGTATTTTAAAAAGCTTTAACCCACAATTAGTGATCAGTGACTTGCGCATGGAAGGTATGGACGGTATGGCATTGTTTGAAAAAATTCGCCAGCAACAGCCTAACTTACCCGTTATTATTATGACCGCTCACGGCACAATTCCTGATGCAATTAATGCCACTAAACAAGGTGTTTTCAGTTTTTTAACTAAGCCCTTTGAAAGCCAAGAATTATTAGCAACTGTACAACAAGCCATACGTTTACAGCCACAAAACAATATCACGGCGACAAGTCAAAAAACGTATGTTTGGCGAGAAAAAATAATCAGTCGTAGTGCTATTATGGCTTCCTTATTACAACAAACTTACCAAGTTGCCCAAAGCGATTTTAGCTTGCTAATTCATAGTCCAAGCGGCACAGGTAAAGAATTACTGGCTAAAGCCGTGCACTTAGCCAGTAAGCGACACCAGCAAACATTCACGGCGATTAACTGTGCAGCAATTCCTGAACAATTATTAGAGTCCGAATTATTTGGTCATTGTAAAGGTGCGTTTACTGGTGCTGACAAAAACCATCAAGGCTTATTTCAAGCAACCGAGGGCGGCACATTATTTCTTGATGAGATCGGTGATATGCCGATGAGTTTTCAAGTGAAATTATTGCGCGTTTTGCAGGAAAAAGAAGTGCGACCTGTCGGTAGCAGCCAATCGATAAAAGTAAACGTGCGCATTATTGCTGCGACACATAAAAATTTACAGCAAGCGATTATTGATAAAAGCTTCCGTGAAGATCTTTATTATCGTTTGAACGTTGTTGAATTAACATTACCTGCACTAGCTGAACGTCGGGAAGACATTCCTCTATTAGCACAGCACTTTCTTAGTTTAGCCATCAAAAACACCGCTCATATAATTAATGGCTTTACCCAAGAAGCGATGGAATTCTTAATAAGCGCAGACTGGCCTGGTAATATTCGTCAATTGCAAAATGTTGTCGAACAATGTGTGGCACTTTCTACCGAACCACTGATCAGCGACGCCTTAATTGGTAACGCGCTACGGGCACAAAGTGCACAACTACCGTCGTTTCAAGAAGCAAGAGAGCAATTTGAACGTGACTATTTAGCAACCTTATTAAAAACAACTGCAGGTAATGTTTCACAAGCCGCTAAAATAGCTCAGCGAAATCGCACTGAATTCTATAAACTACTGAAAAAACATCACTTGAATGCAGAATCATTTAGAAACTAAAATAATACAACACCTTAAACCTTAGCTGAAAATAGATAATCATGAAAAACTTGAATTTAACGGAATTTTTTCCTTACCAACTCACCCAACTACAAGCAAAAGTAAGCGATAATATTGCCGATATATATACGGGTCAATTTGATCTTTCCAGACAAGAATGGCGAGTATTAGCTATTTTAGGTAATGGGGAGTTACTTTCCGCTAAGCAAATAGGTCAACAGACCAACTTAGATAAAATGCCAGCAAGTCGAGCTATAGCGAAAATGAAAGCGCAGGATTTGCTAGTTAAGAATATTGATAAAAATGATAAACGCTCCTCTTTGTTAAAACTAACGGCACAAGGCTTGGCGGTTTATCAACAATTAGTACCTATGGTTTTACAGCGAGAACAGGAGCTATTGTCCGTATTGACCCTGCAAGAGCTAAAATCACTTGAGGCGACGATAGAAAAATTGACGTTAAAATCAATAGAAATAGCTAACCGTTAGTTAATCGACTAATGTACTAAAAACTTAACTTTTAAAGTGCACTGACCGCAATCAACACGAACGCTAGCATAAAATAAGGATAACTTTTTTTCGACAAGGTAAAGCTAGGTGTTATCCAATTTTTCACCGGAGCGGCCAGTAAAGACGGCGACAGTAAAATACCACGCAGTAAAGACAATACTCCAGCAGAGCCTGCGAACGCACCAAGGTCGAGTACCCGTGTTTGATAATATTGTAATAAAAACATGATAATAACTAATAACATAAAGCCTTTAATCAATTTTACACTACGATTTATTTTATCTGTTTGAATATCCATAGAGCTTCCTTCAATGCGTTTATTAAGAGTAAGAGCAAAATTCATTATACTAATATAGATAAAAGCCCGCGCAAAGCGTAGGCTTTTATCTGCCATCATGATTAATTACCCGCTAATGCAGTCATTAATTTTGATAAGTAAATCCAATATAGGCGACACGTTCTTGAGTGAAATAACCATCAGTGGTTTGATAATTTTCATCCAAAGCATTATTTATTTTTACTTGTACTTTAAATTTATTGGTCAATGGGTAACTTGCACCTACATTCACTAATGAATAGCTAGCCAGCTTTACAACTTCCCCACCCCATAAGTAATCATAGCGCTCACCTTTATATTGAAGCTCAGCATAAATATCAGCTTTTTCAATTTTCGTATCAAACTGATAACTAAAATGATCTTTCGCACGACGACCTAATTGGTTACCTGTGGCAGAATTTTCAGCTTCAATACGACTAAGATTAAATTGATGACTACCACCAAAACCTTGGTAATTAACGCCAAGTTCAGCACCAAAAATTTCAACATCATCAACATTTATCGGTGTTACATTGCCATCTTTATCTGAGCCGGCCCAATCAATTAAATTTTCAATATCTGTTTTATAAATATTAAAAGCCAGTGATACATTATCAAAATTACTTTTCACATTAAATTCATAGCTTTGAGATGTTTCTGATACCAGATCTTCGTTACCAATATAACCCCAACTTAAAGGATAATATAAATCATTAAAGGTTGGCGCTTTAAAGCCCGTACCTGTAGAAAAGCTTATTTTCGTACTATCAGTTATTTGATAACCAATACTAGTGTTAAAAGTAGTCTCAGAATCAATACCTTCAACATCATCATAACGTGTTGCTAGTTCATAAGTGAATTTTTCAAATTGGTAAATCCCATGAGCAAAAACACCGGTAATATCACGTTCAGATTCAGTATAGGTGCTACTACCTTTCAATTCTTCTTGATATAACTCAGCGCCAAAGTTTACCTGAAAGTTCGCGTTAACTTCACTGTTATTAATGACTGAGTATTGATTGCGACGAGTATCGAACTGATTCCCTTCACTTTTACTCGTACCATTGCCATAAGCAATATCTGATGTTCTATTTTGACCAATACTAAATTGGGTATTATTTTTGATATTAGCTAACTGCCACTGATAAGTCGCGCCTAACTGCCAGACATGATTATTAACTTCAGATTCATTAGCACCGAATGAGCTATCGTATTCGGTATCACCTTGATCAATTTGAGCTAACCAGTTAATGGCTAAAACATCACTTACTTGCTGTTGACCATTAATCGCTAATGAATCAAAGCTATAACCATCATCGTCATTTTCGGCATCATCTTTAGCATCAAAACCATCACTTTCTTCATGGTTAATACTAATACTAGTAAAGCCATCACCATGTTTAATACCAACACCTGCATTTAGCATTTGATAACCTTCACTACCAAAATTAACGCTAGCAAAGTGCTCACCACTTTCTAATTTACGCGTGAATATTTGAATAACACCGCCAATGGCATCAGATCCCCATAATGCAGCACGTGGTCCTTTTACAATTTCAATGCGCTCAACCAATTCAGGTGCAATGCTCTGGATGTTTGTTGAACCTAAACTCGCCGAACTAATACGAACACCATTGAGTAGCACTAAGGTATGACCTGCATTAGCTCCACGCATATATACCGATGAATTTTGCCCACGCCCGCCATTAGTCGAAATATCAAGTCCAGATACTGTAGCAAGCATATCCAACACTGATTTAGGCTGAATACGTTCAATGTCAGCACGGGTGATAACAACTTGTGTTGCTAATGAGTCACCAATATTTGCTGCACCACGGTTAGCGGTAACGGTAATCGTTTCTAAATCACTTTCAGCGGCAGTTGTGTTCGCTTGAGCAGTAAAGCTCATTGCTGTCGCTAATGAGGATGTGATAATTAATGATAAAGTTGTTTTTGAGAAAGTTTTATTTTGTTTAGTTTTCATATGACCTCTTCCTATGATGCCCTCCGCACCATGTTGATCTCGCTGCTTGCGCTTATTAATATAAACGGCTAGTCAACAAGATAATTACGCAAATTACAGAGTATCGGACTTAAATTACGGCGCACAAAATTCTTCATTCACCATAATAATTACCATTGCGGGGGCAGTGCCAAAGTTTCATTGACTTCCCCTGTAATTCACAATTAATAGATAGAGTTTTCTATCTATTTAAGTGTACTGAACAGCTATCTTTGCTGATCAATTTTTTCACACATATCTTCAATACCGCTTAACATTCGGGTACTGAATCTATGTAATAAATCTGCGTCGACGTTAATAAATTTATTATTTTTCACCGCCGGAATCTCGGGCCATTTATACCAGTCGATAACCGGTTGCGGATTTTTAGAATCTTCGTCAGGTAAAACGATTAAATGGGGTTGAGCAACAATCACGTTTTCAGTGCTTATTTTAGGATAAGGCGTCGGATTATTTTTAAAGACATTTACCCCCTGACAAACCTCAATTAACTGATTTATCCAGGTAGTGCCGTTAACTGTCATCATTGGCTCCGGCCACAATTGATAAAAAACGGCAATAGGTGATTTATTTTGATTTTCAACACGTAATTTTTTTAAACGTTTTTCATAGGCTAAAGCTACGGTTTCAGCTTGCTGTTGATTACCCGTTAACTCGCCAAAATAACGTAATTCGCTAGCTACATCGGCAATATCTACCGGGTTGCTAAAAACGACATTGAGGCCTAATCGTTCCATTTTATCAATATCACTTTGTGAGTTTCCAGACTTCCACACTATGACTAAATCAGGGGTTAACGCTAATAGCTTTTCTATTTGCATACCATGGTAACTACCAACACGCGGAATATCTAAGGCGGCTTTAGGGTAGTCGGAATAGGCAACCGCGCCGACTATGTTATCGCCAGCACCAATATCAAATAACATTTCCACAATGTGTGGTGCTAATGCAACAATACGTTGGGCTTTTGTCTTTGTTAACTCATCGTTTTCAGCATAACTTTTAGTAATTATACTGATAAAAAGTATAATTAAGAGTAAACACTTACCTGGTATTCTCATCTATTTCCCTTCATTTTATCACTAGAGCATTAGCTAGATTTTGACGCTTTGAGTATTGCTTCAATCGCGGCGATATCTAGATGTGCGGTACAAACATCTGCCAAGCGATTTAATTGTTTTTCACGATGTTCATCTAAATTAATAACCTGTTGTATTTCAATATTTTTATCTAACCAATGCAATAATAATGTCGTTGCCTCTCCTTGGTCAAACACTCCATGCAGATAGGTTCCCGCGATTTGGTTATCATTTGAAATACAACCATCAGTTGCTTGGTTATCACTTTTATTGTGCAATAATGGGCTTAGTGGCTGACTCTCATTATTTGTTAATAGTGTAGAAACGCCACAGTGAATTTCATAACCTTTAACAAGACAACTTTCGTTGGCTAAGGTCATGGTGGCAGAAACTTGCGACAAGGTTTTTTCAGCGGTAAGTTCGGTATCTATAGCAAGTAAGCCCAAGCCAGCAATGCTCTTATTACTCGACTCAATTCCCAAAGGATCGCTAATACTTTTACCTAACATTTGATAACCACCACAAATACCAAAGACTTTACCGCCGTAACGTAAATGGCGTTCTATATCGCTTTGCCAGCCCTGCTCTTTTAAAAACTTCAGATCAGAAATAACATTTTTACTGCCAGGTAAAATCACTAAGTCGCAATCCTTGATACGTTCGCCTATTTTTACATAACGTAAATTAATTTCAGGATTCAAACGTAGCGTATCAAAGTCGGTATGGTTACTAATATGCGGTAGTAACAGCACGACAATATTTATTTTTTCATGGCTAACGGTGTTTTCAATCGCGACCGCATCTTCGGCATCAAGGGCTAAGTCATGCAAATAAGGTAAAACGCCTAAGACAGGTTTCCCTGTTTTTTCTTCGAGCCAATCAAGCCCTGATTGCAATAATTTTATGTCACCGCGAAAACGGTTAATAATAAAACCTTGTACGCGCTCTTGTTCTGTAGGAGACAGTAAGTCTAAGGTTCCTACTAAGTGAGCAAACACACCTCCTCGGTCAATATCTGCGACGATAATTACCGGACAATCTACCGCTTCGGCATAACCCATATTAGCAATGTCATTAGCACGTAAATTTATTTCAGCCGGACTACCTGCACCTTCAACCATTAATACTTCAAATTCTGTTGCTAACCTATGATGAGATTCAAGTACCGCTTTCATCGCAACTTTTTTGTAGTCGTGATAACGGGTCGCTTCCATATTAGATATAGCTTTACCATGCACGATAACCTGTGCACCGGTATCACTATTAGGCTTAAGCAATATCGGATTGAAGTCGATTCTTGGCACAAGGTTCGAAGCAATGGCTTGTAATGCTTGCGCTCGACCAATTTCGCCGCCGTCTTCGGTTACGGCACTGTTTAACGCCATATTTTGCGGCTTAAACGGCGCGACTTTATAACCTAGATTAACAAAGACGCGGCACAAACCAGCAACCAAAGTGCTTTTTCCAGCGTCTGAGGTGGTGCCCTGCACCATTATTGTTTTCATGATGACTTTTTTTCCTGAGAAGTGTTTTTTAAAGATACATTTTTGAGGTTAAGTGGCAAACCCGCCATGATAAAATCGACTTGATTCGCCAATACTGCAAGCTCTTGATGCAACCAACCGGCTTGATCTACAAACTCCCGGGATAACTCCCCCATAGGAACAATACCGTGACCAACCTCATTACTAACAAATATAATTCTTTTTGCTTTAGCCACTTTCAAAGGTTGTTCATCATTGATAAAGCTTTGTAAAAAATGCATTAATGCGTTTTTTTGTTGCGTATAAAGTTCACTGTCTTGCTGGCACAAACAATTGCTTAACCATAATGTTAAGCAGTCAACCAACACGCAGTCATTCGTTTTTATCGCTTGCTCAAGAGACTTGGCTAAATATAAAGGTGATTCAACTAGTGGCCAATGCTGAGGCCTGTCAGCTTGATGCTGGGTAATACGTTGCTGCATTTCTTTATCATGCGCTTGCGCAGTAGCTAAGTAACAGACAGTAAGCCCTTGTGATTCATCCTGCTTAGCTAAGTTTTCAGCAAAACGAGACTTACCAGAACGTGCGCCACCTAAAACTAAATGAATGTTGTTCATTAGCTTACTCCCGAAAAATTAGTCGTTAAAAATGGCGTTGTTGCTAGGACTAACAAAATAATATAAACCGCAACTTCCAATATTTGTTGTGCCGCCCCTAGACAATCGCCGGTAAAACCACCTAACTGGCGATTAAACCAAAATATTAATAAAAGTCGAATAATCCACAAACTGATAATCATCACCAAACAATGTAATACGGGTAATATCGTAAATAACACCAAAATGCTGGTAAGAACTAACACCAACAAGCTATTAAGCGATAAGTGCTGCGCTAACGGTTTTACTTTAGACTGTGCATCTTTACTGACATAGGTCATGCTAAAAATTAAACTGGTACTGACCGCTCGACTTAAGGTATGGGCTAAAATAAGTGCGTAACATAAAGCTAACAATGGTTTTTCTTCACTACTGCCCAGTAAGTTTAAACTTTGGTATTTGATCATTAAGATAAAAAATAAAGCCGCTGCGCCATAAGTTCCCAAGCGACTGTCTTTCATGATGTTGAGCTTTTGTTCAACCGTCCAACCGCCGCCAAACCCATCCCAAACATCCGCCCAACCGTCCTCATGAAAAGCGCCCGTTAGCAATAGGCTACAACCCATAGAAATGAGTATGGCCAGTGTAATAGGCAGAAAACTGGCAAAAACCGTAAAAATCAATGCTGTTACAATACCAATAAACAAACCCACAACAGCAAAGTAGCGACTGGCGTTGTGCAACATTTCTGGTTTAATCACTTCAGGTAAACGCACTGGCACGCGGGTAAAAAAACTTACCGCCAAGAGCAATAAATAATATTGCTCTTGGCATCTTTCCTGTAAAGATGGTTTATTCATTTAGCTCTCAGCTCAATCAATTTTTGCTGAGGTAACATCAGTAACCTCAGCTTGGGCAAAACTTGCCATATCATTATAAAACGCAGCTGCTGCTTGAATGATTGGTAGAGCCAGTGCCGCGCCAGTGCCTTCACCTAAACGCAAGCCTAAATTTAATAAGGGTTTAACGTTTAAATAGTCCAACATTTTTTGATGGCCTTGTTCACCTGAGCAGTGCGCAAAAATCATATAATCTTTCACATTTTCATTTATTTGTACGGCTAACATTGCTGCCGCTGTACAAATAAAACCATCAACAATCACCAACATATTTTGCTCTGCCGCAGCTAACATAGCGGCTGTAATTTGAACTATTTCAAAACCACCTAGACAGGCTAAAATACTTTTCGCATGAGTAAGCTCACCGTGATGAAGCGCTAATGCTTGTTCGATAACATGCTGTTTTCGTTTAACTATTTCGTCACTAACGCCAGTACCTCGGCCAACACATTCGCTAGCAGGAATACCCATAATCGCCGCCATAATCGCCGATGCCGATGTCGTATTACCAATACCCATTTCACCAAAAGCAACTAAAGTACTGCCACTCTTGGCTGTTTGCTCAATTAACCTCGCTGCCTTTTCAAAACCTAAATCAACCTGGGCAAGGCTCATCGCAGGAGATGAATTCAAAGGTTCGGTTATATTTCCTAAACGTTGATCTATCACATTGTTATAACTAGCTGATGGCGATAAGGTTCCCGCATCAACAACACTTAACTGCCAGCCTAATTGTTGACAAAAAACATTAATTGCCGCGCCACCGCTAGCAAAATTAGCCACCATTTGCGACGTCACTTCACTCGGTGCAATTGAAACGCCTTGCGCCGCAACACCATGGTCACCGGCAAATATAAATAAACTGGGTTTATTTATATTTAATGCTGGTTGAACAGGTACCGATGATGAATATTGCACACGTGCTATGGTTCTTGCCGTATCTTCTAGCTGCCCTAATGCTCCAACTGGTTTGGTTTTACCGTCAATGGTCGCTTGGATTTTTTCATCAAATTCATTACCAACTTGTTTAATAGAAAAGTTCATCAACAGCTCCTTTAAGCTTTATTTTTTCGAAAATATAATAAGGATAAAAAGAAGATACTACCAATCGCTGAGGTAATAACGCCCACGGGTAATTCTTGGTTTTCTAAAACAATGCGCGACAACACATCAACCCAAACCATAAAAATACCGCCGACTAAAGCCGTGAGCATAATGCCAAATATGGTGCCTTGCGAAACAAAAAACCTCACGATATGCGGTATCATCAAACCAACAAAACCTATGCCTCCGCACATAGACACTAATGTTGCAGTAATTAACGAGCTTAAAAATAACATCACCAAACGAAATCGATTAACGTTAATACCCAATGTTGTGGCGCTTTCATCGCCCAGTAACATTGCATTAAGCTGTCGTCGGTAAGCCAGCATCACGACTACACAACTAATAATAACAACGGCAGGGAACCATAAGTTGCCCCACTGTGCGCGTGAAAAACTTCCCATAGTCCAAAACAGTACGGCAGTTACGGCTTGTGGGTCGGTGTGGTAAAGCAATAAACTGGTAAATGAACTAAACAGAAATGACAAAGCAACACCGGCCAATAACATCGATTCCACTTGTTGACTTTGCCGACGACCAGCGATCATTAATAACAATAACATTGCCACTAAACTACCGGCAAAGGCGGCAACTGGTGTTACTAACGACATAGTGTTGCCCAGCAGTACTATCGAAATAACTACACCTAAAGAAGCACCAGAAGAAATACCGAAAAGGTAGGGATCAGCCAAGGGGTTGCGCGTTACCGTTTGTAAAATCAAACCCGATACCGCTAATCCACAGCCAGCTAAAAACGCTAAAATAGCGCGTGGCATTCTTAGCTCCCAAATAATGCGTTCAAAAAAGATCACATCTCTAGGACTACTGTCCGCCGCAAAACTAGCCAGTAAACTCGAAAATACATTATTAAAACTGATATCTGCCGCACCGATAGATAACGCAGCAATAAAGCTGATAACACCAAAAGTAACGGTAATAAAAAGAACTAAAGATTGATTCATTTTAAGCATGGTTTAAATCACCCTTCTTATTCTTTGAATCATAGCCATAAAAATAAGATATATGAGGAACTTGGTGTTGGTCGTGTGCTGAAACTTGCGCACAAACACCAAATACAGATGACAACATTTCGCTGGTGATCACTTCTTGAGGCGTGCCTTGCTCGACCAACTTGCCTTTATTTAATACCAGTAACTGATCGCACATCGCACTAGCAAGATTCAAATCATGAAACGAAGCAATAACCGTAATACCTAAAGACTTAGCCAGCTCCATTACCTGTATTTGGTAACGCACATCAAGATGACTGGTCGGTTCGTCCATAATTAATAAACTGGGAGACTGCACAATGGCGCGAGCGATTAAAACGCGTTGTTTTTCACCTCCTGATAAATGCTCAAAGCTTTGTAAAGCTTTATCATCTAAGCCGACTTGTTCAATAGCGCAGGCTATGTGTTTTGAATCACTGGCCTGCTCTCGGGTGAATAACCCTTTGTGGGGTACCAAGCCTAAAGCAACGATGTCGTGCACCGTTAAGTTAAAATGACTCGGTGTTTCTTGTAAAACCACCGCGATGTCTTGAGCATATTGGTAAGCACCATAATGCTGCCAAATATCTTTCTGATTAAAGAGTACGTTACCAGAGTCAGGTTTGGTATAACGATATAAACAACGGAGTAAGCTCGATTTCCCCGCGCCATTTGGCCCTAAGATCCCGGTAAAGCTACCTTTATTAATAGTAAAAGATATATTGTCTAAAATCAGTTGTCCGTCAGCGTGCCAGGACAGTTGTTGTACTGATAGTAAGTCAGTTGTTGATGATGATTGACTGTTACTGATGTTCAAAAATTGATACTCGCTCGCCACTGACACATTGAAAACGGTCAAACAGAGCACAGTCAATTTTTAGGTAATGAAATTTACCAAAGAATTGAACATACAATGCTCGAGTAATCCCGCTCGACTTTGTTTATCACTACTCATTAATGGGTAACCTGACTCAAGCTTTTCACTAAACACATAGAATTAAAAGCTTTTACAGTTGCGGGTACAGTTGTGGACTTTCACCACATTCCCCATTAAAAAGGAGTTAACTAATTTTATCAGGCGATTATCGTCAGCTAGCTAAAAATAGCAAGGTTTAATTAAGAATAAGTGCAATTTATCAGCAAGTTTTAGCGCTTAATTACAAAACCATTTTTGGCCAATGTTTTCCCTGTTCATCAGTATAAATCGTAATTTTTACGACGCTAGCATATGGCACATCAATGTGACTCATATGAGCTGTGCCTGGTATAGGCATATTTAGCACGCGCGCTATCAAATGTTTGATGACACCGCCATGGGCAACGACCAAGGTATTTCCTTTTGCTGAATCGGCTAACCAATCTTGCCACCATAGATCAACTCGCCGCACAAAATCGTCCATTGGTTCACCATTAGGTGGCGTAAATTTCCATGGGTTTTGCCAAAAATCACCAATAGCGGTTTGTGTTTCATTTTGAGTAATCTCCCATAATTTCTTATATTGCTTACCGTCCCAATCACCAAAGTTCATTTCTTGTAAATTTTTACTGATTTTCAGTTGAATATCATGTTGATGAGAAAACTCAGACGCAAACTTTTGGCAACGTTGTAACGGAGAACTAATACAAGTTGTTATATCAGGTAGTTGCTCAGTGGCTTGCCATAATTGTTGCTGACCTTTTTCAGATAAAGCCACATCAGTTTTGCCCGCTAAAATACCTGGGGTAGAAATTTCGCCATGGCGTAATAAATATAAAGTGCGTTGATGCAATGCTCTGGACCTTTTAATAGACTCTGCTTAGGGGCAGTAGAGTAACCTTAAATTGAATATTGGGTAAGTACTTAGTCGGCGACGCGTTCTCCAAACACCTAGTTTGCTGTATTTAATTACCATCGTGAGTGAAATGGATATCACTGCACAAAAGGGAAACTCATCAGTAAAGTCAGCTGGATGCCTGAATTTATAAATTGATGAGTTATCCTTATTTCGTCTAGCTATATACTTAGGTAATTCCGCCAACAATTTTGACTTTTTTGGCAGAGCAACAACAAAGCTAATTTAAGGTTAGTTTATAACCAACGCTATAAACTGACTGTACCAGCTCATTTTCTGATGATATTGCATTCAATTTTTTTCGTAACTTTTTGATATGACTATCAATGGTACGTTCACTCACTATGCGGTTATCTTGATAAATCAAATCAATGAGCTGTGAACGAGAATATATTCTTCCGGGTTTATTATTAAGTATTTTCAATAAATTAAATTCTATTGCCGTTAACTCAACTACTTGTTGATAAACTTTTGCTTGATATGTATCACTGTCTAACTCTAAGACATTGCCTTTAGTTTTTTCTTGGGGCTGGGTGCGTCTTAAAAGCGCTTTAACGCGAGCAACTACTTCTCGGGGGGAATAAGGTTTACAAATATAGTCATCGGCTCCTAATTCTAAACCTAATAGGCGATCTATTTCTTCAACTTTTGCAGTCATCATAATAATCGCAATATCACTGAACTCTCGAAGTTCACGACAAAGTGTTAAACCATCTTTACCCGGTAACATTAAATCAAGTAACACCAAATCAATCGTTTGTTCTTTTATCGTATCAATAACATTAAGGCCGTCTAACAAAATCGTGGTTTGATGGTCAGCTAATGCTAAGTACTCTGCTAGCACATTGGCCAGTTTTATTTCATCTTCAACGATCAAGATATGAGCCATAAATATTCCTTAATCTTATCTTTTTAATTTACTACTATTATTATGCAAGCGCTAAAGTACAACAAATACGTAACCCACCACTTGTTGATTCACTAGCCGTAATTGAGCCTTGATGCGCTAATACTATACTTTTACACAATGAAAGGCCAAGCCCTGAGCCGCCAGTTTTTCTATTTCTTGAACTTTCGACGCGATATAAATGTTCAAATAATTTAGCTAACGATTCGTTAGGAACACCAGGTAAAGTATCGTCAATGGTGATCATCACCTGACCTGATTTTTTGGTCAAATTAACAAAAATCGCCCCTGGAGCTTGGGTATATTTAATGCTGTTATTCAGTAAATTATCTAATAATTGATTAATTCTGGTTTCATCAGCCCAAATAAATAAACTTTGATTTTCAACTTTACAACTTATCGATAAACCCACTTCATTCGCTTTCGGCTGATGACGATTAATATTTTGAATAATAAGTTCTGAAACGTTAATACGTTCTTTTTTATATCTTAATGCGCCAATTTCAGCATTGGTTAATTCCGTTAAATCTGATACTAATTTTTGTAAATGCTGAACTTCTTCCGATAATGACTGCAAACTTTGTAAATTTAATGGTCTGATACCGTCTTCAATGGCTTCAATTTCACTTTTAATAATAGCGATAGGCGTACGTAGTTCGTGAGATATATTGGCTAACCACCGCTTTCTTGAATCTTCATTTTGCTCGAGTGTTTGTGCTAAATCATTAAAGTTTTGCGATAACGAAGCTAATTCATCTTTACCCCTTACTTTTAGATTCACTTTAAAATCGCCTTTATTGAGTAAGCGCATTGAGCGCTCTAAACGCTTAATTGGCAAAACAAAATGTCGAGATAAAGGTAAAGCTATCAAGATAATAAGTAAAAAAAACACCAAGAAAGTATAGAGCAAGTTTTGTTGCATTTGCTTGGCAAAAGCGAGATCAAAGGAATCAGTTAAATGCCTGGCAGGAGGCAACGCAAGGTAGCCAATTATTTGCTTATCCAGCTTAATAGCTTTTAAACTAAAATCATCTCGGTAATGACCAATGAGCAAAGCTTTATTTTTGTCTAATAAAGCAGGCTTTGCTCCTTTATGGCCAAACTCTGTCGGCGGCTCTTTTTGAGGTTGATGTTCGCCTCTTCTAGGTGGCGGAAAGTCACGGGTTTTTTCACGACGTGGTCTGGGTGGACCATAAGAAGAGTTTGCGGAATTGTTTCCGCTAGCATTGCCAAGATAAGTATCGAGATATGTGTCGATATCATCAGGGAGACTCTCTCCCTGCTCTGACAACCTTAAGATTGTCAGCCATAATGAATGCTGTGGCGGAGGTTTACTATCTGAAGCTTGTCTATCTGCAGGTTTTCTTTTCAAGTGTTTGTCATTTCTCGACTTACTTGGCCGAGGAAAATGATTTGGCGGAGGCCTTAAATTGTTGGAATTATTTAAATAGCTAGTCATTAACAGCGACTGCCAGTTCCCCTTAGCCTGATAATAATTAGATAAATTATCACTGAATAACTGTAAATTTTCTAATTGCTTTTGATTAACATAATTAAGCATGCCACGGTCAAAACTCCACTGCACTACGCTAAAGATAATCGTCAGTATCAGTAAGCTGGTTAACATTAGCGCTAATATTAATTTAGTAAATATTTTCATTTCGCAATAAACAGTTAGTTTTATGAAGTTTTTATAAGACATTTATACGCTTTATTCGCATAAATGTCTTATTCGTCAGCTAAATAGCCAGCAAGTTAGCTGATTATTCATCGGTTAATGTTGCTAAGAAGGCAAGTAAATCTTCTATTTCATTATTATTCAGACCTAATTCACCGAGCCTACCACCTTGGTCCATATTTTCAATAACTTCTGGCTCATCATTAAAGGTTGTATCACGGGTATTATAAAAATCAATCACCTCTCTTAATGTGGTAAAAACACCATTATGCATATAGGGAGCGGTATTAGTAATATTTCTTAGGGTTGATGTTCTAAATTCACCATTGTTTCGTTCGTTACCATTTTCACCCCCTAGCCCTAAATCGACAAAAGTAGGGTCGGCAATAAAGGCAGGCAATATAGGATTACTCGGTACTCCTATATTTTTATAAGTAAAGTCAGAAAAGATCTCCGCACCTTCATTGCTATGATGACACCGTTGGCAATCGCCTTTGTTATTAAAAATATTTTGACCTCGTGTTTCCGCTGCCGTAAAAGTTTCAGTGCCCGCTTGAACACGGTCAAACTTAGAAGAAAAAGGAGAAAAAAGGCGTGTTCTTTCAAAAGCAGCGATAGCATCAGCAACGTAGTTATAGGTACGTTCACTATCTGTAAATATATCTTCACCAAATAACCCTTCAAACTCTAGGGCATAGGTACTGTTAGCGACTTTTTCAATAACACTTTCTTCAGAGGCATTACCCATTTCAATAACATTTAGAAAAGGACCTTTAGCTTGCTCTTCTAATGAAGCAGCTCGACCATCAAGGAATAATCCACCAATTAAGTCTCCCCTTCCTCCTCCTCCTTGCACTATGGTAGGCGCAGGAATATGAGCGGCATAACTTGCCGTAGGTGAGTTGCGAGTGCCAAAACTAACACCGTCAGCCCCTACAGAAGTCGGGTTTGCGCTGTTAGGGTCGTCAAAACCGGTATTTATATCATGACAACTCGCGCACGATTGCCCAGCAGGTTCTGATAAATTCGCATCGTGATAAAGCAAATTACCCAAATTAACCAGAATACTAGTTTCAACTTCACTGCCATCAACTAGTGTTGTTATTTCATTAAGCGCTAAAACATCAATATGCACTGTGGCAATATTTGAATCACTGGTGCCGTCATTTACGCTAAAAGTAAAACTGTCACTGCCTGAAAAGTTATTATTAGGCACATAAGTAGCCACATTGTCTGTCAGCGTCAGTGAACCGTTATCAACCGAACTTTCTATTTTAAAAGTTAGTGTATCGTTGTCAGCATCGCTGGCTATTAACCGAATGGTTACCGTATCATTGGTTCTAGCGGTTGCTTGACTATCGCTAACTGTAGGCTGGGTATTATCAGTCGTATCATCGGTAATTGTTTCTATAATAACAACTGGTTCAGCGACATTCCCATCATCCTCAGCGCTATTACAAGCCGAAAGGCCCAGTAAAAGAAAACTGCATGATATTAAGGTAAATGATTTTTTAAAGTTAATTATATTTAACATATTGATACTTCCTACGGCTAATTTTTCTATTTAAAAAATAGCAATAAAAAGTGCAAACACTGTGCATCAAATAAGGAAATAATGTGCAAGCGTAAATATAAGTTATTTTTATGGAATTAGCTTAACGGCAACAACGAACAAAACAAACGTTTCAGTTGAGATTGAAAAACGAAAAAAGCCCACAATTGCTTGTGGGCTTTTTAGTCTCAATGAAGAGAAATATGGTGCCTTGACCCGGAATCGAACCAGGGACACGAGGATTTTCAATCCTCTGCTCTACCGACTGAGCTATCAAGGCAATTTGAAGTTCTGTCGAACTTCAAAGAGGCGCCATAATATAGGGTAATGGCAATTCAGGCAAGCACTTCCTGCTCACTTTTCCTAATTATATCCTTGTTATTCTTGAAAACTTGCCGCTTCAATATTTTTAATAAAAAAGATGCCATCAAAAAATGTCGACGATTGGTCTATCGATAAAGTTTGTTGGTAGTTATTAGAAAATATTAATGTATCTTTCACGACAGTTTTCTTATTATCTTTATTAAATTGCTTTAAATTTAAGAAACCGATATCTTCCTTGGTATGTCCACTTAGCAGAGACTCAAAAGAATTATTGTCATCAGTAATAATAGTTTTGTTTTTCATGGTAACAAAGTCTAAATATTCACCTGCAGCTCCGGTAAAGTGTGTCATGAAATATTTATTACCGTAAGCTTTTGCAACAACCTGCCCGGCATTTATTTGGTAACTACCATCACGAGTTAAATGCCAAGTGTGCGCCCAAACTATTATTTTTTTATCTGGGTATTGCTCAGCCCAATACTTAATATTTTCACCCATTTCCTGACTACGATGATCAGCTATTTTCCACTGCCTTTTTGCTTGAGCTTCTAGGCCTTTAGTGATCCGATACCAAAAGCGACTATCGGCAACATCAAGGTTAGCGTCCATTAAAAACACTTGTTGTAAATTACTGAGTTGCTGAAAAAATATTTTTTCAATGTCGCCAGTAAAGCGAGTATTATTAACGTCTAAAACATGTTGTATTTGTCTTGAGAGCACTGACCATTCAGCATCTTGGCTTATATCCATCGATGACCGCGCTACAGCATTAGCTAATGCTTCCACTAGCCCTTTATTAGAAATTCCGCCGGTATGTTGGCTGTCAAAGCCAAGCAGAACAAGTGGTTGCTCGCTCACCATTTGTTGGTTTATATAATCAAATAAAGGCGTAACTTCAGCAGTTTTTGCGTACATGTAAAAAATATTACCGGGGGCAATATCTTTTATGCGTTGACCTGCTTGCGCTTGTTCCCATATTTTTTTGACATCGAACATCCCGCTTTCTAAAATAAAAACATCAAAGTCATGATGTTCATGTAAATATTTTATCAGTTGTACTTTTAAGGTAAAAACACTACCTGCGCCATGAGTTTGTTCACCAAGACCAACAATACGCGCATCACCTAAACTTTCAGCGAATTTGGATAAATCAGTTTGGGATAACAGCCCTTCTTTAGTATTAATTTCTATCGTATGACTAATGAGCGATTGATGATATTCACTAATTTTTATATTTTGTCTTGAAGTTGCTGTGGCGTTATCTGTGACATTAGTTGCATCGCAAGCCATGAAAATAAATAGAGTAAGAGTGTAAAAAGTGGCGAGTGCTGTTTTCTTTAACATGATATTCCTTCATCTGGAAATGTAATCGTTATGGTAATAACTAGATTGTCATAATACTCACTTTGTACAAACATCATTTTTATATAGGTTATGCACTTATATGAATTTAGCCTGCAATACCTTAGCTTTGCAAACAAAATTCAGCGATAAAAAAACCAGCATCACTGCTGGTTTTTTAGCACAATCTTTTCATTCAAACTTAGGTGAATACTGCAACCATCATCCAGAAGAACAGAATGGATAAGCCAGCGCCTATCGGTAAGGTAACAACCCAAGAGACAACAATATTACGTACTACGCTTAAGTTAATTGCCGCAATACCACGTGCCATTCCTACACCCAACACGGCACCTACTAAGGTTTGTGTGGTTGAAATAGGTAAGCCAGTACCTGAGGCGATAACAACCGTACTTGCCGCCGCTAATTCCGCAGCAAAGCCACGACTTGGTGTTAAATGCGTAATGCCTTGTCCAATCGTAGCGATGACTTTGTGACCAAATAACGCCAAACCAGCAACAATACCAAAACCACCGAGTGGTAAAATCCACCATGCAATAGCTGATTTCGCCGCAATTTCACCATCATTACCAACAATGCTAACTACCGCAGCTAGTGGACCAATCGCGTTAGCAACGTCATTTGAACCGTGAGCAAATGCCATGGCACAAGCGGTTACAATCATTAATACTGCGAATACTTTTTCTACGTTAGCATAGTGAGTTTTCTTAGTGGCATTTTCATCAAACGTCAAACGCATGATGAAAAACTTACCAATAATAGCCACAACAATCGCCACAGCTACAGCATAAAGGAAACCTTCCGTTGAACCGATATCTAGACCAAGATGCTTTAAACCTTTTTTGATGGTCACGAGTGATAAAACAAAACCCGCTAAAAACATATAAAGTGGCACCCAACGTTTCGCTTGATCAAGCGGTTTGTCGGTATCAAAAATTAATTTTTGTGCACTATTAAAAATAGCAAAAGCAATAACACCTGAGATAAGCGGCGTAACCACCCAGCTGCCGACGATGCCCATAACTTTGCCCCATTCAACTGCATCAGGACTTACGCCAACCGCTGCAAAACCAACAATGGCGCCAACAATTGAATGAGTCGTTGATACTGGCCAACCTAAAATAGAAGCAATAAGTAACCACGTTGCTGCAGCAAATAATGCCGAGATCATCCCAAAAACAAGTAGTTCAGGGCTATCAACAAAATAAGCAGCGTCAATAATGCCTTTACGAATGGTTGAAGTAACTTCGCCACCGGCTAAATAAGCACCCGCGAATTCAAATACCATAGCGATAATAATGGCTTGTTTAATGGTTAAAGCTTTTGAACCAACCGATGTGCCCATTGCGTTAGCTACATCGTTTGCACCAATGCCCCACGCCATAAAAAAGCCAACAACGCCGGCAATAATGACCAACATTGGCCCATGTGTTAAAATAATATCCATGACTAACCCTTATTTTCTAGCCAGTAAAATTTCTAATCGAGCACCAACACGCTCGGCTAAATCGGCTAAATCGCCTATCCATTCAATAATTTGATATAAAAACATTACATCGATTGGATTTAAGTCATTTTCAATTGCCAATAAGTCACTACGCAATTTTATTTGCATACCGTCAGTATCATCTTCAATTGCATCTAATTGATTGATCATTTTTTCAACCAATACTACTTCTCGACCACGAAATCCGGTTTCTAATAAGTCGTCTAATTCGTTAATGGCGTCAGCGGCTTTTTCGGCTGCGTCAATGTTTCTTGCTACATAAGTAATAAAAGAGGCCTGTAGTGTTTCAGGTATAACAAGCTTACGACCAAAAATACGTCCGGCTATATCTTTTGCTTTGTTAGCGATTTTATCTTGTTGAGTAAGTAACTCTAATAAGTCAGCGCGATCTACCGGCATAAATAACCCGCCTGGTAATTCAAGACGTATTTGACGTTTTAAAGCGTCAGCGTCACGTTCATATTTTGAGATTTTACTACGAAGTTTTCCAGCTGTTGACCAGTCTTGTTCAGCACAAGCAGCAAAGAAAGCAGGTAATTGATTACAACACTTAGTGACCAGTCGAATATGTTTTTCTAATGGTTTAATAGGTGATTTTGCAAAGACACCTAGTATTGAATTTCTAGCCATAATTTTTTTCCGAGAGCCTAATTGCTCTTTGTTATTATTCGTCGCGGATATTAACCCATCTAACACGATGTTCAAGCGTTTTATGACGATTACGTGACAATTTTTAGTACATTTTGATATATATACCCATCACACTTCAATGTTCAGATTTCAGCAAGTCGATAAAGGGTCAGGTAAAGGCATTGATTGAAGAGAATAGTTATTCCCGATAATTGCTCCTGCATTATCCTAATGCCCTACATCCATGTAGGAATATTGTCAAAATCAATAACGCCGTAGATGACCCTTTATCGCCTTGCCCGTAGGGAGTTAAGCTAGGTCATCAGTTCAGCGTTGCGATACTCGATAAGGGAATAACCATTATCTGCGTAACGCGCCTTGCCCTGATACCCTAGCTTATCTCTGAAACTGCACCTTGATGTGAGATGGGTATCTGCCTATTATTATTAAAAATAATTATAGGTGTAGACAAAGTTACTTAAACGTAGCGGAATCTTTGTAGATTTACAAAGATTTAATATCTTCGGATGTAGTATGACGAACGTCTTTACCCTTAACAAAATAAATAATATATTCACAAATATTCTGGCAGCGGTCGCCAATTCGCTCTAAAGCACGCGCCGACCAAATAACGGTCATTATTTGTGGAATAGAACGTGGGTCTTCCATCATATAAGTCATTAATTGACGCATTAACGCTTCGTATTCACGGTCAATTTTTTCATCACTTTGATGTGTTTTTACTGCTGATTCGACATCCATACGGGTGAATGCATCTAAACTTGCTTGTAAAAACTCTAAAACTTTACGCCCCAAATTATCTAAATTAAGTAATAGTGTCTTTTGGTCGCCAGAGAAGTTTTCTAGTGCTACACGAGCAATTTTTTGTGCTTCATCGCCAATACGCTCTAGATCTGCAATGGTTTTTATAACAGCCATAATCAAGCGTAAATCACCTGCTGCCGGCTGACGTTTAGCAATAATACGGGTACATTCATCGTCAATGCTAACTTCTAATGCGTTAATTTTATAGTCAGCTGCTAGTACACTTTTCGCCAACATTTCATCGGCATTATAAACAGCACTTAATGAATCGCTTAATTGCTTTTCGACTAAGCCGCCCATGTGCATTACATGGTTAATGACATTTTCTAAATCTTCATTAAATTGGCCTGAAATATGACGACCAAGATTTAAATTATCCATTTCACTTCCTTTATGCTTTTGCTTTATCGTTCGCTTTAAACGAAATATTAATCGTCAATATTAACCGTAACGGCCAGTAATATAGTCTTCAGTTTGCTTTTTTCCCGGCGTGGTAAATAGCGTATTGGTGTCGCTATATTCAATTAAGTCACCCATGTACATAAAAGCGGTTTGATCTGAAACCCGCGCCGCTTGTTGCATGTTATGCGTAACAATAACCACAGTAAATTGCTTTTTCAAATCATTAATCAATTCTTCAATCGTTAACGTTGAAATTGGATCAAGTGCAGAGGTTGGTTCATCAAGCAATAATACTTCCGGTTTAATGGCAATAGCACGGGCAATCACTAAACGTTGTTGCTGACCACCAGAAAGACCTAAGGCACTGTCATGTAAACGGTCTTTTACTTCATTCCATAACGCAGCATTGCGCAGCGACTTTTCTGCGGCTTCATCTAAAACACGGCGATTATTTTCGCCCATGATACGTAAACCATAAACGACATTTTCATAAATAGTTTTTGGAAACGGGTTCGGACGTTGAAATACCATGCCGACTTGGCGGCGTAATGCGGCAACATCAACATGTTTACCATAAATATTTTCACCATGAAGATTAATTTCACCTTCAATTTTACAGGTATCAATTAAGTCGTTCATACGATTAATACAACGCAGTAACGTAGACTTACCACAACCACTTGGGCCGATAAATGCGGTTACTTGTCCTTTGGGAATAGACATGCTGATATTTTGTAGCGCTTGTTTATCACCGTAATATAAGTTTAAGTTTTTAATCTCTAACGCCACCTGCTCAGGCGCTAGATTATTGAGATCAAGTTTCACTTGTGGCTCTAATAATATTTTTGGACTCACTGAAATCATAATTTTCTCTTCAATTTTTAATTTTTTCGGTTAAAGCATTTTGTTATATTTTGTCATTCTAAACTTGCCTACATGGATGTAGGCAAGTTCAGCATGAGCTAATAAATACCATTAATGCTCTAACATGCGATACTTTTCTCTTAAACGGTTACGTATTGAAACCGCGGTCATATTCAATGAAACGATAATGGTCACTAATAAAAATGCCGTGGCATAAACGAGTGGACGAGCCGCTTCTACGTTCGGGCTTTGAAAGCCAACATCATAAATATGAAAACCTAAGTGCATAAATTTGCGATCCAAATGTAAAAACGGAAAGTTACCATCAAGCGGTAAGTTCGGTGCCATTTTTACTACGCCCACTAACATCAATGGTGCAACTTCACCTGCCGCACGAGCAATCGCTAAAATAATGCCGGTCATAATGGCTGGGCTAGCAATCGGTAAAATAATACGCCATAACGTTTCTGCTTTCGTAGCACCTAAGGCTAAAGAGCCGTGGCGCATCGCTAATGGAATTCGAGATAAGCCTTCTTCCGTTGAAACAATAACCACAGGTAGTGTTAATATTGCCAAGGTAATGGCTGACCACATAACGCCCGGCGTACCAAAAGTTGGGCTAGGTAGTGTTTCAGCATAAAACAGTTGATCTAAACTACCACCGACCATGTATACAAAGAAACCTAAACCAAAGACACCGTAAACAATTGACGGCACCCCCGCTAAATTTATAACCGCAATACGTAGCAATTTAGTGAAGGCATTTTTTCCCGCATATTCATGTAAGTAAATCGCAGCAACAACCCCCATTGGAGACACAATAACTGTCATCAACAAGACCATTAACACAGTGCCGAAAATTGCCGGAAAAACACCACCTTCGGTATTTGCTTCGCGTGGGTCATCAATAAGGAAATGACCAATTTGTGTCATAAACACTGAAATTTTACCAAAAACAGACAATTTATTGTTATAAGTAACGTTTAAAATATTTTCAAAGTTAATCTGTAATATTTCGCCACCCATCGCACGAACAACTAATTTATCGCGAGACACTTGGTCGCGAATTATCATTAACTGTTTTTCTAACACAAGATATTCCGCCTGCAGCGTAGCTACCTGTTGGTCAATGTCGTTTTCACGTTCCGCCGTCAAGGTGTCATCAAGTTTGTGCTTACGTTTTTTCAAGCGTAGCCGCTCTATTTGATAATTAATTGCGCCGATATCCGCTTTTTGCAGTTCATCTATTTCGCTTTGAAAGTCTTCAACACGCTCAACCAATTCAGTCATTTTTTCAAGACCTAGCGATTGACCATCTAAAACAATACTTTCTACATAACCATAAAAATTACCATTGGTGCGACGTTCAATAACCACAAGCTCTGCGGGTTTAGTCATTTTAGTTACTTGCGGCATTAACAACCAACGAAAGTCTAAACTCACTAATTCACGGTTACCAGTTTTCACTAAAAGTCGCTCAATGCTTTCTTGTGCAGGATCAAAACCTAAATTTAAATGTGATAACTGTTTGGTCGGAATGCGTTCACGGTCATAAATTTCACCAATAACTGTGGTTGCTTTACCTTTTTCATCAAGCAGTTCAAATTGATAAATGTCTGCCGGCCAAAAATACGATAAACCGCGAGAAGCAATTAACCACAATAGGCCCAGCACTGAAATTAAACTAAGGCTTACACCGCCAGCAGATAACCATACCCACGGAGAACCAGATTTAAACCAACTATTCATAAACTCAGTCCTTACCTATAACGAGCTATATTTTTCACGTAATCGCTGACGTATTAGTTCGGCAAACGTGTTGAAAATAAATGTGAAAACAAATAAAACAAAAGCGGCTAAGAACAATATTCGATAATGCGAACTGCCTACTTCTGACTCTGGCATTTCAACCGCAATATTTGCCGCTAACGTACGCATCCCTTGGAAAATGCTCCAATCAAGAATTGGGGTATTACCCGTTGCCATTAATACAATCATGGTTTCGCCAACAGCGCGGCCTAAGCCCATCATTACCGCAGAAAATATACCTGGGCTTGCCGTTAACAACACCACTTTTGCCAACGTTTGCCATTGCGTAGCACCCAGCGCTAACGAGCCACTGGTTAAATGTTTTGGCACACTAAAAATAGCATCTTCTGCCATGGTGAAAATCGTAGGAATAACCGCAAAACCCATGGCAATGCCGACAACTAACGAGTTACGTTGGTCAAAGTTAATGTCTAAGTCATTGGTAATAAATTGACGAACATCGCCACCGAAGAACATTGTTTCAAACACTGGCGATAACAAAAATGCACAGCTAGCGGCAAGAATAAGTACCGGTATTAAGATCATCGGCGCCCATGTTTCTGGCACTTTAGCTTTTATTTTTTTCGGTAATTTATGCCAAGCGAAAGCCGTAACAAATACCGAAATCGGTAGTAATATCAATAACATTGCTATCGCAGGTAAATAATCCTCAATAATTGGCGCTAACCACAACCCGGCTAAGAAACCTAAAATAACTGTCGGAAATGCTTCCATTAATTCGATGGTCGGCTTTACTTTTCGGCGCATGCCTGGTGTCATAAAGTAGGCGGTATAAATAGCAGAACTGAGTGCAATCGGTACAGCAAACATCATCGCGTACATGGCCGCTTTCATGGTGCCAAACGAAATAGGGACTAAAGAAAATTTACCTTCAAAATCATCTGATCCTGAAGTTGACTGCCAAATAAATTCAGGCTCAGGATAACCTTCATACCAAACCTCTTCCCACAATGCGCTCCACGTTACTTCTGGATGTTCATTTTTGACGCTGAATATTTTCAGTAAATCGTTTTCAATAACCACTAAGCCGTCGGCTCGTGGCGAAATCGCAAACGCTGTAGGTTGCTTGGGGGTTAGTTGACCACGCCATAACTCGGCTTCACTGGTGGTGTAGAAAACTCCCATGCTGCCTGACGGGGTTAATGTGTAAAAGCTTTTACGAAATTGCTCGGTATAAATAGCACTAACCGCTTCATTATCACTGACCTTGAAACTGCGAATTTTTTTAAATTGACGGCCATTATCGGTGGCAACTTCAAACCACTGCGTAACGTTACCTGCGCTGTTACCTAATAAAATAGAACTACTGCCCGACAATAATGCCATCGACGTTAAGTGTTCTGGCTTAGTGCTACTTTGCTCAAGGGCGGGAATAATGGTTGCTTTAAGTTCAACAACATCTTCATCATCAAGGTCATAAACATAAACTTGATTATCACTTCGTACGAACGCTAGCGCCATATCTGGGGTGACGAGTATTTCATCAATATGGTCAACCGGAAAATCAATTTCTTGATAAATGGTTTCGTAAGCACTGTCGTAGGTAAAATCGTCTTCAGCAATTAAACTGGTTTTAATTAACCGTTGATCATCAGTAAAGCCAACAAAAACCGCTTTCTCATCATCCATACCAAATGAAAGTTGGCTAAACGCGACGCCATTTTCGTCAATCTCAAGGTATTCTTCACCTAATGGATAAGCGACGCTCGGAATAATTTCTCGCGTCCCCGTATCAAAGTTTGAAAAGAATTTAGCGGCAACCAGTTGTACATTGCCTTCACTATCAAGCAATAATTTATTTTCGACGCCAGAGTCAACCACATTCACTAATGTTGTGCTGTCTGTTGACTTATCGCCAAGTAAATTCTTGCTCAGTACCAAACTACCCTTTTCATGGGCGGCACTTTTCACTAATTGATAAAAATTAATTTCACCTTGCTGATTTATTTGAAAAGCCACCTCTTTAAGTTCATCAATGCCAGTTGATAAAATTGGCGATGTGGACCTTATTTCAAATTGACCAACTGGTTCAACTTTTGCTGATTCAAAAATAGGTTTGATCACATACAATAAGTATAAAAATATCAATACCAGCGTAAATAACACGCTGATACCGCCGACGGTTATTAACCAACGCGCTAATGTATTTTTCAACTGACGTGGGCCAGTCGATTTCAATGCAATTGCCACTCAAAACACCTTTAATTCTGGAAATTTTAATACGGGTCGAATTATAAGGCAGTAATATGACATATTTGTGACAGGGGCGAATTCCTTTGCAAAGAAATTAACAACTTCTGAGCTATAAATAAAAGGTGATTGTTTACTAACAGATTTTTGATTATCGTTAGGTTAAAATAAAAATAAAATCCTGAGGTGAAATGTGAGTTTAACTAAACTAATGTCGAAAAACTTAATCACACTAGAAATAGATGATGATCTAGGTAAAGCTAAAGCTATATTTGATCAACATAAAATCCACCATATTTTAGTGCTTAATGATAAAGAGCTTGCAGGTATAATTACCGACCGGGATATTTACAAACATTTAAGCCCAACTATCGGCACTAAAAACGAGACACCACGTGACAATTCTATGTTGCAAAAAAAGCTACATTTGGTGATGAGCCGAAACCTCATTACTACCAGTAAAGATGCAACATTAAATGAAGCGGTATTGCTTTTTTATGATAACCATATTTCATGCTTACCTGTGGTAAATGAGTTGATGCAGCCAATTGGTATAATTAGCTGGCGTGATATTTTGAAAGTGATAGCGCTACAATATCGTCAAAAATTAGTAGAAGTAAAATAAATAATGTTGTGACCACCGGTCATGAACTAGAACATAATATCGACTAAGCACCTAGCACTTTGCTCAATGTGACTTACCTAGAAGATATCTTTAACATTGTTGTCTGATTCTCGCGAGTTATTAATAACATTTGCATTTATACTGTTTAACATTAAAGCAAATCATCAACGGGAACTGCAATAATGTTAGATATCGATATTTGCCAACATGCTCGTTTAAGCCGCGATGCAAGGTTTGATGGTAAATTTTATACCGCCGTGCTCACTACCGGTATTTTTTGTCGGCCAGTTTGCCCAGCACGCCCACCCAATCCTGAGAATGTTCGCTATTATAAAAGTGCCGAACTTGCGCAGAACTCTGGTTTTCGTCCTTGTAAACGCTGTTTTCCAGAGCTTGCTCCGGCACCTTTATTACCAGAAAAAATAAAACGACTGGTACAGAGTTATTATGAAAATAACAACAGTATTTCGCAATGTGCTAAACAACAACAAGTAAGTGAGCGCCAACTTCATAGGTTGTTTGTTCAGTACTATGGCTTGGCACCTAGTGAGTTTTTTCATCAACAACGCTTATTGCAAGCGCGAAAGTTATTAACAACAACAAATCTCAGTATGACCAATATAGCTTATGCGGCAGGTTTTAATAGCGTCAGACGTTTTAACGAAGTGATAAAAAAGGCCTATACCGCAACGCCAAGCGAAATACGCGGTAAGAAACTGAGCCAAGAAAACGTAGAAACACAGAGCAGTTCAACATTGAACACAAAGAACAGGGTAACTATATTATTACCTTATCGCCCACCGTTTGATTGGCCATTAATGCTCAATTTTTTTCGTTTTCGCCAAATCAGCAATATAGAAAATGTGACAGACACAGAATATTGTCGCAGTTTTATTTTAGAAAATTGTCACGGCTGGTTCAAAGTATCCCAACCGCTAGATAACCAGAATTATAAAACAAAGCATGCATTGCAGCTAACCGTAAGTATGAATGATTTTAGTTATTTGAATCAAGTGATCACGCGAGTGAGGAAAATGTTTGATCTAGACGCTGACATGTTATTAATTCATCAGCAGTTAAATGCACACCCGGTATTAAATACCGTTATTGAACAACATCCAGGTTTAAGACTACCTGGTTGTTGGAATATTTTTGAGTTTTCAATACGTGCTATTTTAGGTCAACAAATTTCTGTCAAGGCTGCAACCACATTAGCGCAAAGAATTGCCGAAAAATATGGCGGTGATGTAGAGCTAACACAAAGTCCGTATGTCGATATGAGCAAACATTTCCCGACACCAGAGCAATTAAGACAAGTAGATTATTCAGATATAGGTTTAACCCAATCTCGCATCGCCACATTACAGCGTTGGGTAGATTTTTATTTATTAACACCTGATGTTTTTTCAAAATCAGCAAGTATTGAAACCTTAGAAAAAACGCTAACTCAATTAAAAGGCATTGGCCCATGGACAGTTAATTACATTGCGATGCGTGGTTTAAGTGACCCTGACGCATTCCCTAGTGCTGACTTAGGTATTATCAAAGCGCTAACTGTGAATGATGAAAGGCCCAATAATAAAACTATATTAACCACAGCTCAGCAATGGCGACCTTGGCGAGCCTACGCGGCAGTTTATTTATGGCAGTCACTTGCTATAGATAGCAGTTCATCAACAAAGAATTCAATATATAAACACAAAAAAGAGAAATAACCATGTACTTTACCATCACCTCTTCTCCGTATGGCGATATTGCTTTAACCGCAAATGACCAAGGCTTAACTGCGCTCTCTTTTCAACAAGGTGCACTCCCCCTTGTTATTGACAATGACTACATTAAAAGTCCAGAACATTTTATTGATGCATGTCGACAACTTGAAGAATATTTTTCAGGTCTTCGCACAGAATTTAATTTAGCTCTTGCCCCGCAAGGCACACCTTTTCAACAAAAAGTATGGCAAGCATTAACCACCATAAAACAAGGTGATACCCAAAGTTATTTATGGATAGCGAAAAAGATTAACAATGAAAAAGCCGTGCGAGCAGTGGGGGCAGCAAACGGTAAAAATCCTATCGCGTTAATTATTCCGTGTCATCGAGTTATTGGTACCAATGGCAAGTTGACAGGGTATGCAGGCGGATTAGCATTAAAGGCAAAATTATTAATGCATGAAAAAGCACATTTTACAGTTTGATTTTATTCAATTTAAGGTGAAAAACACTAACCTTTACCTACCAGTTATTAACAGTTGGTAGATGAAGGTTAAACGTCTATTATCGAGATTAACTTATTCAATAATCCATAGTTTTTTCTTTTCTACGCCGTCACGAATAAAACGAAATTCAACTTTGTCACCTTTTGCATAAGTTGACATACGTTTTTTAAGTTTTACTGCTGACTCTAAGTCTTTAAGCTGATGACCTCCAACGGTTAACAAGATATCACCACCTAACAACATCGGCGTACGGCCGATGAGAATGTTTAGGCTGCCACCTCTAAAGCCCATTTTGTCCGCTAACGTTCCAGGAATAACTTGTTGAATCAGCATGCCATAGCCATGTGGATTATTTAACGCTTTCGCTAATTTTTCATTCAATAATTGAGGAATAAAACCGGAAAAAACACCGGGGTCGCTGTCCATTACTGTGCGAACAGTATCTATAGAAACGACAAAACCTAAACCATTACTACCACCGGTATTTGAAAGAATATAACTAACGATACCAATAACTTCGCCATCGAGGTTAAACATTGGGCCACCAGAGTTTCCTTTATTGATAGCCGCGTCTGTTTGCAAAAATCGCGGTATTAACGTTGAACCGGGAATTTGTTCACGGTCGCGTATGCCACTCAAATACCCTACAGATAGACTATGACTAACACCATAAGGTGCACCGATAACAACAACTTGCTCACCAATATTATAGTCACCTGACTTAGCTAATTTTAAAGGCTTAATTTTACTCGGTACATGGGCTGCTTGAATCATCGCCAAATCAATCAATGCATCGACCCACACTACATGTCCGGATGTTTTTGATCCATCAGCAAAGATCACTTCAATTTCTGTTGCACGGTCAACAACATGTGCTGCAGTTAAAATTCGACCTTCTTGACTAATCAAAGCTCCAGAGCCTAAAGAGTCGGCAGTACTTACGGTGTACTTAACTTGGCCTGGTTCTGGCTGGGCAATCGCCTTAACGTGTAACTCAACAACACCGTTGTTGACAGCCTTAAATAATTTTTGTACACCATTTTCTGCAACAGAAAACAATGAAAAACTTGATACTAAAATGAATAGAGCAATACGTAACATTAAAAAATGTCCTTAAAATAATGTTTAAAAATAACAGTGAAAATGAATCTGCAAGCAGTCTAGCTAAAATGCTGTTTTATAGCAGTACATTTTTAAATGTTTAAAATAACAGTTAGCCAACAAGGTTAAGCCTGATAAGATGCTGATAGTATTTTTTCGAGAATAAAAAAAGTAATGATTACAGATTTTTTTACTGTTTTTGCGCTAGCTATTTTATTATGGATGGCTTGGTTATTAATCAAAGCAAAACGTTTCACTCAATTTAAGCGTGAAATAGAGCAAGATTTAAAACCGAAAGTTATCGCTGATATTTTGGCTGAATTAGAAGAAAGTAGAAGTGAAGTTTTCCCCAATAACGACGTTCACCAACAGGCAACGCTCTACTATTGGACCCAATATAAAGCACGCATTTTGCAAGCAGCATTACAGCGAGATATTATTAGCCAACAATGGCTAAAAGATACTGGCAACTTACGTAACAGCCAGCACCTTTTTCATATTGAACAGCAGTATTTGAACTAACGTTAGTTTAAATTAATCTTTACGTTTGAACTGAATGTCCCAAACACCATGACCTAAATTATTACCACGGTTTTCAAATTTCGTTAACGGTCGAGAATCAGGCCGCGGTACAAAGTCACCTTCAATAGCTAAGTTTTCATAACCCGGTGCAGAATTCATATCTTCAATCATACATTCTGCGTAGTTTTCCCAATCAGTCGCCATATGAAAAACACCACCGTTTTGAAGTTTTTGACGAATAGTTTCGACAAACTCAAGCGAGACAATACGACGTTTATGATGTTTCTTTTTATGCCATGGATCAGGGAAAAACAATTGCACTGTTGTTAATGAACTATTAGGAATACAGTCCGCAAGTACTTCTATCGCGTCATGTTCAAACACCTTTAAGTTATCAACACCTTCTTCTTGCGCTAAAGAAATACAAGCACCAACACCCGGTTTATGCACTTCAACGCCAACAAAATTCAGCTCTGGGGAACTTTTTGCCATTTCAACTAAAGACTTACCCATGCCAAAACCAATCTCTAAAACGACAGGATTGCTATTATTAAATAATTTTGCAAAATCAATCATTCCGTCTTGGTAATTCAAGCCCATTGTTGCCCAAAATTGCTCTAAAGCACTCGCTTGCCCTTTTGTTAAACGCCCTTCGCGTTTAACAAAACTACGTACTTTGCGAATATATTTGCCTTCTTTTTCGGCTTGTTCAATAGTCTTGTGGGTTCTTTCTTCAGTCATATGCTTTGTCTTTACTGGTTGTTTTAAAAATTAATGGAAAATGCGTAATAACGTTTACGCCCACCACACATCGTATAGGTCGCTTACGGCTACTGCTGTAGCGCCATTTCCCTTCAACCATGACTCAACGGCGTTGCGATTTTCATCGGTACACTTACCTATTTTTTGAGTACAGATAATACCATGCCATAACACGTCACCTTCGCCACCAAAACCTAAGCCATTTGGCTGAATAACGTCATTAAAAAAGTTAGTTAAAAAGCTATCAACGGCATCGTTATCTGTGCCGTCTGCCAATTTAAAAGCTACGTCAAAACCTAATTCTTGGTATTCATCAACACGTAATTTTTTACGTAAACGGCGGTTACGATTTTTAGCATTTACTTTCATTTTAATTCCTTAAGGCTTATGAGGGGAGTCTCGAGCAATAATCTCGAGTTCAATATGGACGAGAGCATAATGGCATTATAAATTTTTGCAATAAAAAATGCACATTTATTCGTTAGCGTTTATTAGGTAGACTATGTCCGCTATGACAAATCAAACTCAAATATCAATAAAATCAGCGCAGTATTTTGCCTCACAAACACTCGACTGGTACCAAGCCCAAGGCCGTAAACATTTACCTTGGCAACAAAACAAAACCCCATACCGTGTATGGATTTCAGAAATTATGCTGCAACAAACACAAGTCGCTACGGTTATTCCTTATTACCAACGTTTTATGGCCAGTTTTCCAACCATTACTGACTTAGCAAACGCTGATGAAGATACCGTATTACACCATTGGACAGGTTTAGGTTATTACGCACGGGCACGTAATTTACATAAAACTGCAAAAATAATTCAGGGAGAATATCAGGGGCACTTCCCTGAAGAGATTGAGCAAGTGATTTCCCTACCCGGTATTGGCCGTTCAACCGCTGCTGCTATTTTAAGTTTGGCATTAAATAAGCATCATGCAATTCTCGACGGTAATGTGAAACGGGTATTAGCACGTTGTTATATGGTTGAAGGACACAATGGTCAGGCTAAGTATGAAAAAGCCTTATGGCCTATTGCAGAAGTATTAACGCCGGCAAAAGGTGTAGCGCAGTTTAATCAAGCAATGATGGATTTAGGTTCACTCATTTGTACACGCAGCAAGCCTAAATGTGAGCTTTGTCCTTTATGTGAAACATGTTTAGCGTTTGCGTTGAATGAACAAACTAGCTTCCCACAAAAGAAACCGAAGAAAACCATACCTGAAAAACAGACCATAATGGTGATACCGCGTATTAACCAACAAGTATTAATGGAAAAACGACCGCCCAGTGGTATATGGGGTGGTTTATGGTGTTTTTTAGAGGTTCAGCACCAAGATGAGATTTCATCTTTATTAGCAAGACAAAACCTAAAGCAAACTTCGGTGCAAGCATTGACAAAATTTCGTCATACTTTTAGCCACTTTCATCTAGATATAGAGCCGATAGTAATAGACTGTGAACAATTACCGGTAAAAGAAATCAACGAAAATAGCCATCAACAATGGTACAATTTAACCACAACAGCATCGGTTGGCTTAGCTGCATCAACGAAAAAACTGATCACCCTATTAAAGCCATGATACTTTTTTAGTATGCACAGTCCAACACATAACCAAGAACAAGAGAATTAACTTATGAGCCGTATTGTATTTTGTCAAAATTTAAAAAAAGACGCTGAAGGATTAGGATTCCAACTTTATCCTGGCGAAGTAGGCAAACGTATTTTTGATAACATTAGTCAAGAAGCATTTAAAAACTGGCAACAGAAACAAACGATGCTAATTAATGAGAAAAAAATGAATATGATGGAGCCAAATGATCGTGCTTTTTTAGAAGCGGCGATGATTGCCTATCTTTTTGAAGGAAAAGAGCCAGAAATTGAAGGTTACGTTCCTCCTAAAAAGTAGCGATTTAACGACTCTTTTTTTATCGTGTATCGATTAAATTGTCACTTTGCGCTGACTATTCCGGCAATAAGCAGGAAAAACAAGCAAACAAACATTTAATTAAAAAAAAAGGTTGACGAACAAAACGAAAAACAGTTTAATACGCCCCGTCTTCAAGGCAAAGCCGAGAAGACAGCAGATTAGACACTGCCTCGATAGCTCAGTCGGTAGAGCAGAGGATTGAAAATCCTCGTGTCCCTGGTTCGATTCCGGGTCGAGGCACCATCTATTCAAACCTATTTGAATATTTGTTGCTTAGTTATTTTATTAAAAATAGTTAGAAATATTTATTCGGTGCCAAGATAGATAATTCGAAAGAATATATTTATCGCACACATCTTTGTGTGCCGACTTAGCTCAGTTGGTAGAGCAACTGACTTGTAATCAGTAGGTCGCCAGTTCGACTCCGGCAGTCGGCACCATTCATTCCGAAAGGAAGAAACGAAACCTTAACAGCAATGTTAAGGTTTTTTTTCGTCTTGAATTCGTGAAAGAACTGCAAGTTACTGACTCAATCAGCAACTCATTTAAGCCCAACAGTTCAATTCTGGCAGTCGGCACCATTCCTTCGTAGGAACCAATAAGCCCTAACCTCGGTTAGGGCTTTTTTGTATCTATCGATTGGTCGAATTCTATAGTAGATCTCACTAGCACCAATAAACGCCCCTACTCCACCTATTCTTCGTCCAATACGTGAGTAACGCCTGTTATACAAAAAAGTGAATTGGCACGCAATAGACCCCTTCGAGGGTTATCCTAACCAGGGCAATAGTTTTACTTAGGGTAAGTGAATTTGGTTTGATTCATTTATAAATTGTTTAAAGCTTCATCTAAATATTTTTATGAAGTCTGTGGTGGTCCAGAATAATTAAATAGTGTTTGTTGAAATAAATACAGAGATTCACTATAAACGCGATCAGCTTAAATTTTTCCGCTAATAAGGCAAAGAAACCTATTGTTCTAGAAAGAGTAATAACATCAAAAATAAAAATATCATATAATGAAAAAAGTAACATTCAAAAAAGTTCAAGTTATTTAAAAAATAAAACAAATGCAACGGAATTATAAACAATTGAAATTAAATGACTTTTATTTTAAATATTTCAACTTAAGTGTGACTTGTCACACTTAAGATACAAACTGATACACTCTCACTGATAGTGATACGTCTTTTATTAGCCCGATTGATAAGATGATCTCATCAAATAATTAGTTTCAGGGTAAACACATGAAAAAGATTTCAACACCATTATTAGCCAGCTTAATTTCAGTAACATTTTTATTGTCATCGGCCGCAGCTATTGCTGCCCCTCATGATAAAGAGGTTGAGCATAAGCATGAGAATAAGCATGACGTAGATAAACAGCATCAGCATGACGATGATGACCATCAGCATGACGATGATGACCATCATCACATGAATTTCGACGACAATCCAAGGGATGGATTTTATTTAGGCATGAGCGCGATTAGCAGTAAAGGTGATGATTTTTACTTAATGGACCATGATAATGATGTCGATTTCGATGTAGATGTTAGTTATCGCGTACAATTTTTGGGACTATTTGTTGAATCACCAGGATTAAGTTCAAGGAGAATTCACGGTTTATATGCTACGCCAGCTTGGGGTTTAAACTTTTTTAACAATGATACTTGGTCGCTAGACTTATTTTATGAAACAAGTACCAAAAGCATTAATGGCTTAGAAGGTATCCAAAATCGTAAAAAAGCAAAGCGTGGTGGGCTTCGTGCCACCGGCTATTTCGATAATAGTCAATTACAAGTTATTGTAACGCCTTATAGCCCAGATAATGTCAATAAAGACGGCTTAGAAGCGTCTATTTCTTATGGGCATAACTGGCAATTTAAAAACTGGAATTATTATGCCAATGTTGGTGTGCATTATCGCTCTAAAGACGTTTATGACTATAACCCAACGACGGGTTATCAACCAAGTGCTGAAGGTTTTACTTCAAGTGATGGTTTAAGTACTTCAGCAGAAATCGGTTTGGAATATCCATTAAGTTCTGACTGGGTCTTTGGTAGCTTTGTTGCCTACCGTACATTGTCTGATCGTGTTGTTGCCAGTCGACAAGACGATGTTGAAAATGGCTACAAAGCAGGTTTTTTACTGACCTACGTATTCTAGAGGCTAAATGTTATGAACTTATTAACACAATTGATTGTTAATAAAAGTCGAATATGGACCAAACAAAGTGTTCATTTTAAGAGTGCCTTTAACTTTGTAAGCACTAAAGTATTTGGGGTGACATTATTTACAATTTTGTCATTTCAAGTACCCGCGGCCTCTCTTAATGTTGAGCCACAATTAACTATAGTACCTGAGCAGTGTGTTGCCTTGCTTCAAGGACAAGCATGTTATGTCACGGTTGAGCTAAATTGGCGAACTCCTCTAGTAGGAGATTATTGTCTTTATTCATCATTAGACACTAAGCCAATACAGTGTTGGCGTGATAAAAAAATGGGCAGACTAAAACAAGAGTTTGTTTCAAAAAACAATATTGAGTTTTTTCTTCAAACACTCAGCACTAAAAAAAACATTGCTAACATTGAAATAAAAATGGCTTGGGTACATAAGAAAAAAGGTCGCCCTCGTACTTCTTGGCGCATGTTTTAATTGCCTTCCGGACTTTTTTTATTTTTTTTCAAACACTTACTTTCAAACATATAGTTTAAAATAATAAAGGATTGTAGTTTATGACCACTGATGCACTACCTCATATATTATTGGTAGAAGACGACATTCCTTTAGCAGAATGGGTTGCTGATTATTTAATTGCACGAGATTTCCGTGTAACGATCACCGGACGAGGAGATGAGGCGGTAGCGCTAATTAAGCAACTTAATCCTGATTTGGTCATCCTTGATGGCATGTTACCAGGCATGGATGGCTTAGATGTATGCAAAAATGTACGGCCAAAATTCGAAAACCCTATCATAATGCTAACCGCCAGAGATGAAGAAATTGATGAAGTGCTCGGACTGGAAATGGGCGCAGACGACTATATAACAAAACCTGTTCGAGCTAGGGCTTTATTAGCGAGAATACGGGTATTGTTACGTCGTAATGAAAAAATGAATGAAATTAAAAATACTGCCCGACAAACAACAGATTCATCAGCACGATTACAATTCAACCGGTTAACTATCAACTATCAAGCGAGAAGCGTTTCGCTTGACGGTGATGCCATTAACTTATCTTCAAATGAGTTTGATGTGCTATGGTTGCTTGCCAAAAATGCTGGAGAATTGGTGACTCGAGAAGCCTTAGTTAGCGACTTACGTGGTTTTGATTATGATGGTTTTGACCGTTCCATCGACTTGCGAATTTCTCGCTTACGTAAAAAATTAAAAGATAACCCGTCTGAACCATATCGTATAAAAACCATCTGGGGCAAAGGATATTTATTTGCTAAAGATGTTTGGTAAATCATTGATAAAGTATAAATAAAAAATGCGTAGATTAACCCTATCACTACTTAGCGTAGTTTTGCTTGCCACCATCGGCTTAGGTTGGATGTTTGACAACTTCTATAGCAAATATGCTGAGCAATCTAAAGAACAACAAAAAGATGCTATCACTGTTTTAGAGCAACTTGGCAGCAATTTAGCGAAGTCACTTGATGGTTTAAATAATCGAGCCGTGTTTATAGAAAAATGGCAAGCGAGTGGCCAATATCAAATAAGCATTGTGCCTTTGAGCAACTTTCCGTTACCTAACGAATTACTAAGCCAGCTAAAGTCAGAACAGGCCTTGGTATTAGAAACCGATGAAACCATTGCTATTCATTATTATTTGCCAAGCAGCGACGAACTTTTTATTTTAAGTGCCCCACCGATTATTATTGCTGAATCAAACGGGTTGATTAATTTTTTGTTGACCGGATTGTTTTATTTGGCGATGTTATTTTTAGTGTTTTTATGGCTGTATCCACTTGCTAAGCGTTTGCTAGAATTAAGAAAAGTCGCTAAGGCATTTGGTGAAGGTGAGCTAGAGAAAAGGGTTGTAGTTGGTTCAATCTCATATATTAAAGATTTAGAAACTGAATTTAACCATATGGCACAACGTATTGAAGGTTTAGTTAACGATGTTAAGCTGTTAAGTAATGCTGTATCTCACGACTTAAGAACCCCTTTGGCGCGTATCCGTTTTGGTATTGATACGTTGCAAGAAGAAGAAGATCCGGTTTTAAGAAAGAAATTTGAGCAAAGAATCAGCGATAACGTTAATGAAATGGTGGAATTAGTAGAAACTTTACTGAATTATGCTCGCTTAGACCAAGCAATGTTGACTCTACATAAGTCTAAAGTAAGTTTATCCGCTCTGGTTAACAGCGCTATTAGAAATAAGTCTGACGATAAGCTTAGTATCAATGTTTTATACGATGAAAGTGAGCTAACGGTTTATGGTGACCCAGCCTACTTAATGATTCTAATAGCGAATTTAATTCAAAATGCTTGTCAGTACTGTCACAAACAAATTGAAATTTCTCTTTTAGAAAAAAATGAATTTATTATTTTAGCCATTTCTGACGACGGTAAAGGTATTGCACTTGCACAACGAGAGCAAATTTTAAAACCTTTTATTCGTGGTAAAAATGTTGATCAAAACGTTAAAGGTTATGGCATGGGGCTAGCTATAGTTAAGCGCATTTTAGAATGGCATCATGGTGAGATAAACATTGATGATGCGGTAAATTTATCAGGTGCGAAATTTACCATATCTTTACCTAAATATCATAAGCAAAGAGTATTAAAATAGCTATGCACTTATGACTCTGTAGATTTACTAAAACTGAAAAGGTAGGAAGGGATTTACGAAAAGGTGTCGGTAGCCGTTTATTTTTCCAGCAAGCGACTTGAATCCCTATACTCTTGTTCTTTATGAATATTCGTAAAAATTAATTAGGTTATACATGATAGATATAATGTTCAATATAATAATTAACAATTACAAAATGAATACAATGAGTCAAAATATCTGCCTTAGATAAGTTTTCTATCTAGTGCTTCCTTCTTCAACTTTTAATCACCTGATAAAACTGTTTTGTCAAAATTTACTCATTGAGGTTTAAAATAGTTTAAAGCTAAGCTAAGCTAGGCTTATAAAACAATATTTACCCAAGTAAAATTCTATAAAAAACATATTCTAAAGATAACTTTGTCAGGCTGAGTAATTCAAATTTTTCTTTTGCATCTGTTTAGGGATGAAGCATTGTTAATAAGCCCTGCTAGGGGTATTAGCACCATACGGAAAAAAGCATGCAAAAAAATATAATACAATCTCTTTGGAAACAGCTATTAGCCATATCCGTTATTGGCATTATCATCATTATCAGCGTAGTACCGTTTATATTCAATGAAACCACCATCAAAGATGCTACTTTAGTCGCCCAAAATACCGCTCAACAATACTCATCATTAAGAAGTTATTATACTAAAAACATTGTTAGTAAACTCAAAGGTAGTGGGCAAATAACGATTTCAAGTGACTACAAAGACAAAAAACATGGTATTCCTTTACCTGCAACCATGATTCACGAGCTCAGTAAGCTATCTGAATCAAGTGGTCTTAAAATCAAACTTTATTCAGCTTTTCCTTTTCCAGAGCGTGCCGATAGAAAGCTTGATGTCTTTCAGCTGGAGGCTTGGCAAAAACTCAGTGTTAACCCTAATGCTCCTTATGTCACCACACAAACCATAGGTGAACAGCACGTAGTTCGTGTGGCTATTGCCGACATTCTCACTGAGCAAGCGTGTGTCCAGTGTCATAATAACCACCCTCAAACACCAAAAACTGGCTGGGAATTAGGTGATGTCCGTGGCGTATTAGAGGTTATTGTTCCAATAGACCAACAACTATCGTGGCAGCAAAATGGCAGTTACCAATTAACAGTCATTTTTATACTTATTTTCCTGGTTATTTTTTACGTTTTATTACGCCTACTAAGCAAAGAATCAAGCAGCAGAGTAAGTGATGTACTTATACCATTAAAGAATCAGAAATTTGCCATGAATGCCCACTCGTTATTATCTATGGCCGACAAGCATGGCAACATAACTTATGTTAACGACAAGTTCTCGAAAATAAGTGGTTATAGCCGAGAAGAGCTAATTGGCAAAAAACATAACCTACTTAATTCTAATAATCGCTCTAAAGCTTACTGGGAAAGAATGCATGTTAGGGTATTATCGGGTAAAACTTGGCATGATGAAGTACGAAATAGAGCTAAAGACGGCCATCACTATTGGGTTGATACCACCATAGTGCCTAATTACGATAAAAGTGGACAGGTCAATGGCTTTACTTCGATTCGTACCGATATTACTCAGCAGAAACAAGATATTGACAACCTTGCCATAGCAAAAGAGCAAGCAGAAGTTGCGAACGACTCTAAAGCTGATTTTCTTGCCAATATGAGTCATGAAATTCGTACGCCAATGAACGGTGTTATTGGCATGACCAATTTACTGATTGATAGTCAGCTAAGCCCAGACCAAAACAAATTAGCCAATACGGTAAAATCATCCGCGGTCGGTTTATTAAGTATAATTAACGATATTTTAGACTTTTCAAAAGTAGAGGCGGGCAAGTTAGAACTTGAGTTAATCCCTTTCAATTTGGGGCAAATGGTGGGTGATATTGGCGCTAGCATCAGTTTTCAAGCGCACCGCAAAGGTTTGCAATTTATTTGCCCTGCTACGCCCATTATTCAACAGTGGGTAACAGCAGATCCTGGCCGAATTAGACAAATTCTGACCAATTTAATTGGCAATGCAATAAAGTTTACCAATCAAGGAGAAGTTGCCGTTTATGTGCATTTGTTAGAGCAAACCGCAGAGAAAAAGCACTTTCGTTTTGAAATAAAAGATACCGGCATTGGTATAAGTGAATTACAACAAGCACAATTATTTGACAAATTTTCTCAAGCCGACTCGTCAACCACTCGAAAATATGGTGGTACCGGCTTAGGTTTGTCGATTTGCAAAAAATTAGTCGAACTTATGGACGGCGAAATAGGTATTGATAGTGAAATAGGCCAAGGTTCAACGTTTTGGTTTACCCTGCCCTTACTTAAGGCACAAGCTGTAGATAATATACCTGTCTATAGTACTGACTTAAAAAAAGAAAAAATATTAATTGTTGATGATAACGAAACTAACCTTGAGTTAATGCATCAGCTGCATAAAATTTGGGGAATTCCTCATAAATTAGTAAATAGTGCAAAAGCTGCCTTAGCAGAATTAGCACAAGCGTCTCAAGATAATATCCCTTATACCATGGCTGTTTTAGATATGCACATGCCTGAAACAGATGGCTTAGAGTTATGTCAACAAATACAAAAAACTCCACAGATAGCGCAAACTAAACTGATAATGGCATCATCACAAGCTCAACGTGGTGACGCACTAAAAATGAAAGAAGCAGGTTTTAAGGGCTATATTACTAAACCTATTCAGCAATCAGAATTATTAGATGTTTTATTAATGGTTTCAGGCGTAGAGGTGTCGACACCTGAATTTGTTACACGTCACTCCACTAAAGAGCATGTACAGTTTAAAGCGCATGTTTTGGTTGTTGAGGACAATGCAACGAATCAGTTAGTCATAGAAGGCCTACTGCGCGCTCTTGGCATAACCGTCGACCTTGCAGGCAATGGTAAAGAAGCTATATCAACATTGCAGAGTGTCAGCAAACATGACTTAGTTTTTATGGACTGCCAAATGCCGGTATTAGATGGTTATCAGGCGACCAGAAAAATAAGATCAAAAGAGTCAGGGGTTACCAACAGTGAAATTCCTATTATCGCGATGACCGCTAATGCGATGGCAGGCGATAGACAAAAATGCTTAGATGTTGGCATGAATGATTATTTATCAAAACCGATAGAAGCAGACAAAGTCATCAATATGCTTAAAAAATGGCTACCAACTGAGAGTAAAGCAGAAGAAAAACAGCTAGAAGTTGAAGGAGATACCAAACTAGCAACAGTTAATAAAACAAATAGTCAGCATGTCGTTTTTGATTATGATGATATGTCTAGGCGACTGATGAACGACCAAGATCTGATTAAGTCTATTGCAGAGATATTTTATCAAGACTTGGTTATCGAAATAGAAGAGCTAAAGGCCAGTGTTAAAGATAACAATGTTAAACAAGCTGCGGCCATTATCCATAAAATAAAAGGAGCGGCGGCGAATGTTGGTGGTAAAGCGTTAACGGCTTTAGCTCTTGATATGGAAATTGCCAGTAAATCTGGAAATATCATGGAAATAAAAGAGAATATTGAGCAACTTGAGTATGAATTTAACACCCTAAAATTAGCAATGAAAAAAGCAATTTCATAAGGTGATTTTTAAAGGTACACCGTACTAAGCTGAAGGTTATTGGTATGGTCAACTAATTTTAAGTATCCCTATCATAAGTCTCATAAACCACATCTCATCAATAGTAAGAGAACATTAAGGTTTAAGTTAAGTATTAACTGTACGAGAAGTGTAATTAATACTTACAAATAGTATTTTTAGTATTACACTTTAATAACCTGCACTAATAAAATGTGAATGCGTGATTAATATAGGTAAGAAATTCAGGGTAGTACTGATACATCTTATCTCATAACATACCTAAATGACCTACCCTGTAAATTATACTGTTGAAAGTGAGAATAATGAATGAAATTATTAGTTGCCGATGACAGTAATGTATCACGGACTATGTTATCAGCCATCACTAAAAGCTGGGGCTACCAAGTGATTTTAGCTGAAGATGGTGAGCAAGCTTGGCAAATTATGCAAGAAGATAATGCGCCGCAATTGTTATTGCTTGATTGGGAAATGCCCAAAATGAATGGCATTGAAGTATGCGAGCGTGTCATTGCGAAGTATCCAGAAAACCCTCCTTATATAGTATTATTAACGTCTAGATCTTCATCAGATGATATTGTTGAGGGCTTAAGTAAGGGCGCTAATGATTACTTGTCTAAGCCTTTTGATACCGCTGAGCTGCAAGTACGTTTACAAGTGGGAAAACGTATGGTCGAAATGCAAGATAAACTCAATGATACTTTGAACGAGCTAAAAGAATTAGCCAGTCACGACTCACTTACCGGTTTATTAAACCGCCGAGCCATTATGGAAGGTTTGCCAAAAGAAATTAAACGCATGAAACGTCAAGAGCACGTTTTATGTATTGGCATGTGTGATATCGATCATTTTAAACAGGTAAATGATACCTATGGGCATTTAGTCGGCGATGAAGTGCTTAAAGAAGTTACTAAACGCATGGCAGCAACCTTACGAGAATATGACTTATTAGGACGTTATGGGGGAGAAGAATTTTTAGTAATAACTCCTGTCGATAGTAATAAAAATGGCCTTATGGTGTATCAACGTATCTGCGATGTGGTTTCATCGCAAGCAATTAAAGTAAACAATCTGTCAATATCAGTCACTATTAGCTGTGGTGTAGCTACTTATTCAGCGGATAGTGATGTTCAAACCATTACTGAATTAATAGCTAGAGCAGATGAAGCTCTCTATCAAGCAAAAGATAACGGCCGTAATCAAGTGGTGTTCAAGTAAGTTAATCAGTAACTAAAATAACTATATAGACAATTATTTAAACTGCTTTCGTAGTAATTTAAGTAATACCTGCAAGCTAATATTAAGCGACACAGATACGAATAAATTTTTCAATAAAAACCTGCACGGCATTCATTGTAAATTGGCATCATGCTCGCTAACTACTATCATTATATAATAATAGCGAGTAAATACTTTGTTATTAGCAAAGCTTAAAGTTAATTATGTATGACTATCGAAGGTAAAATTCATGTTTCGTACGATTCAAACACACACAGCTTTAGCTATTGTAATATCGTTTGGTCTATTTATTTCTATAGCAAGTGGCTATTTTCTCTATGAAATGGAAGAAAATAAAATAAAAGGTGAGTTTAACAAAGAAATAAATAGTCATATTGCTTCGTTACATAAAGAAATTATCATCAACTTCGAAGCACTCAGATCACTCGCTATTCTGTTTAGTGACTCGACAACACCCGAATGGCTGCACTTTAGTTTTCAAGCCCAGAGAATCCTTAGTCGTCACAAAAATATTCAAGCATTAGAGTGGATACCGCTTGTATTGCATTCAGAAAGAACAGCTTATGAATTAAAACCATTACTTAACCTGCCTAAATTTGAGATTATCCAAAGAAAAATACAGGGCAGCATGGTAAAAGCCCCCATTAAAGATGTATATTTTCCTGTTTATTTTATTGAGCCTTATATCGGCAATGAACTAGCTTATGGCTTTGACTTATCTTCCAATGCGACTCGGCATCAAGCCATTATAGCCGCTAGAGATAGCGGCCAACCAACCGCTACGGGGAGTATTACCCTCGTGCAAGAAAAAGGTAACCAAAAGGGCTTTCTAGCCTTTATTCCAATTTATAAATTTAGGGGGATATCAACAGAAGAAAAACGCAGAAAACACCTACAGGGCCTTGTGCTTGGAGTATTTCGAATTGGTGATATTTTTAATAGTTCACTGAAAGGGAAGGAATTAAACGATATCCAAATTACTTTATTAGATACAACACAGCCATTAAAAACGACTGTATTACATCAAACCTCCATTCATGGCAAAGAACTTAACGAAGAAGTGATTTTTAGAAAAAGTCTCCCGCTAATATGGGGAAGACAATGGAGCATAGTCGCCTCACCATCTAAGGACTTTTTTAACAATAGACGAAATGTACTCCCCTTGGCTGTCTTCATATCCTTTATTCTTTTCACTGTTTATATTGCCCTCTATATTCACTATATATCTAAAAGAGCAGCTATTGTTCAAAAAACGGTTGAAGAAAAAAACCAAGAGATTAATGAGGCAAATAAAAAGCTAGAATTACTTTCTCGCTCAGACGGTCTGACAGGAATAGCCAACCGAAGATGTATGGATGATTTTTTTGACCGTGAATGGCGCTTGGCAATACGAAATAAATCTTCATTATCATTTGTCATTATTGATATTGATTTTTTTAAGTTATACAACGATAACTATGGCCACCCTCAGGGAGACGATTGCCTGAAAAAGGTAGCTAAGCAGCTCGAAAGTACTTTAAAACGTCCGGGTGATCTTATCGCAAGATACGGTGGCGAGGAATTCTCGCTTATATTACCGAACACAAAAAGTGCTCTAAAAATCGCAGAAAATTGTCGAAAGGCAATTGAAAGCTTGAATATAGCTCATGAACATTCAAGCGTAGCTAAAGTCGTCACCATTAGTATTGGTATTTGTTCGGTAATTCCCACCGTTAATATGTCATCACGTAAACTGATTGAAACAGCTGATAAAGCCCTTTATTTGGCAAAAGATAAGGGCAGAAACAACGTAGAAGAACTACAACTAACTCCTAGAATATAAAATAGCTAAATCAAACCTTAGCTGTGAAACTGAATTTTGAAGTGTGATAGCTATATTAGGCTAATTACTAGCAAACACCGTTTATTCAAGATAAGGAAATAAGCCCGAAATAGAGCTAAATTAGCACTGGACTCTGAAGATTTTTTGGCATTATTTAACGGTACTTAAAATTGAAAACCCTCAAAATCTATTTTGAACATTGCCAGTTAACAACAATGATAATTTGATGTTTGATGTTTGATGTTAAACTAAAACCGATTAACTCATATCATAAAAAAGAAATGCCAGAAATAATCTGGCATTTATCTAGCTTGTAGCTGCTCGACTATTGTCCTAATCCATACCGATAAAGCGTAGACATTAACGGCAATATTTTCCCTTCCACTTCACCATTCCCCAAATAACCATCTTCGCCATTCATCAGTAAAACGATACCTGTTTTAGTACTGGTATTGTATTGCATTATTGCGTGGGTACCCGGATCGCCGCCATCATGCCCTACATAGGCACCATTCCAATACCAAAATACCCCCTGTTTATCTAATTGATTAAGTACTTCAGTTTGAGACGATAACATTACTTCAACAGTTTCTTGCTTCAAAATACGATTACCTTGATATTCACCACCGTTAATAATAGTGATTAAAAACTTAGCGAGATCATTGGCACTGGTATTTAAATCACCATCGTAAAAGGTCGGGTAACTAAATTCTGGCACTTCTATCGGCTCTAAGTCTTCATTCAGTGTGTATTGAATCGCTTTAGGGTTAGCTTCATTCAATTCGGTATGGCGCCACGCAGTATTATCCATCTGTAACGGGATAAAAATACTTTGTTTCATCGTGTTAGCAAAATCAATATTTAACTTCTGCTCAACGGCATAACCGGCCAGCCCTGCTGCCACATTACTGTATTCATAGATAATATCAGGCAAACCATCTTCATCGTCGTTATAAATACCGTCCATTACATAACGGCCGTTTTCATTAAAGTAATCCTCGGCAAAAAACGTCGTCGAGTCAGTTGTTGCATTTTCTGGGCAGCTTTCATCGCCAAAAAGTTTATATAACGAAACACCACTTTCATGAACAAAGTAACTGCAATCGTAGCCATCACTATCTCTAATGCCAGAGGTATGAGTCACTAAGTGGCGTAAGGTAATACCTTCGTTTTGATTTAATGGATTGTTAGGGTCAAACGATAAGTTCATGTCGCTAAGTTCATCGGTTAAGCTAATCTCACCTTGCTCAACCTTTTGCATAATAGCAACAGCTAACATTGTTTTACTTATTGAGCCAATATTAAAAGGTGTATCCATGTTAACAGCAACACCTTGATCTATATTGGAAAAACCATACGCTTTTTGATAGACGATACGATCGTCTTTAATCACAGCAACGGCAATACCTGGAATATTTGTCGGTGCAAAGTATTGTTTAAAGGCATTATCAACCTCGGCTTTAGTGGGGATGTTATGAGATAACGCAGCAACTGTTTGTAAAATATAATCTATCGGGGTGTTGGAGTAATACATTAAATCTTGTGTTGCGTATACGGGCATTTCTACATCGGGTGTTACGCCAATACTTTCTACTTTCGTGCCTGTTATGTCTGTATACACTTCATGACTCAAGGATAATGTCCAGCCATTAGGTAACGAATGCTCAAGAGAGTCAGAAACACTGCCATTGGTTGCTTCGCCAATTAAGGTGACTTTATCTAACGCTTTTAATGCCATAGACAATACTTCACCGCCACTACCCGTAGAGCGGCCGGTAATGACATAAACAGGTTTGGTATAGGCATTGATAGGAGACTTAACAAGGTTCAGTTGATATTCATCGCTTTCAAAATTCTGATTTCTGATTCTCTTCGTGCCAATAGTTTGCGCGGTATTACTAAAGTAGCTCGCTATTTTAAGGGAAACATTATCATAACCTCCGCCATTAAAACGCAGATCAATAATCAAAGCGTCGGTACTATTCATATCTGCCAATGCTGCTTGCATAATAGTATCGGTATCAATTAGATCTTTGCTAATAAGTGCTAATTGTTCTAAAAAGCTATCCGCATCTTCCTGCTCGCCAATAAAGTTAATATTTTGCACTCGGTCAATACGCATATAACCGACATTATCTGACACTTTACCCCAACGAATTGCATCACTGTTTTGGTAACTTTGCAGTTGTTCATCTTGCAATAACGATATAATAACCTGATCATTATATGCTTTCAGTTGATGCCAGGCTTCGCCAAAATCATCTTCTGCATCAACAATATCGCTTCGCAAAACTTCAAGGATAAAGCCATTAAGTGCAGTTCCGCTGGCATCAAGACCTTCACCGTCAGACAATGATAAATGCCCATCGCCAAACGCACTAAAAATTTTATCAACCATTTCAAAGAATTCAAGTTTTGTTGTCGACGATGTTATTAATGGACGATATTCGTTATAAACCTCTTGCCAGTCGATATCACGTAATTCGAAAAATGCGTAATAATCGTTCATCGTATGCCAAAGAAAGTCAAAATTCGTCGCCAAATCGGTTTGAGTTAACAAGTTGTCTGTTGCACAATTGTCGGGTAACTGCTCTATAGCAACAAAAACCTCTTTGCTTGACGCCAAGGTGTCTAGCGTCACTTGAGTTTTATCAGCGTTAATTGATAAATTTTTTAATAATGCTTTTATAGCGCTCAAGTTAAACTCTTCAGCTTTAATGCAACCAAAGCTATTAAAGTTGTAAGTCGTCAATGCGTCATCATCAATGCTCCAGACATCACCTGTGCCTTTAAGCTCCCAAATACCTTTATAGCTACTAAATACTGAGGGTGGAGCTTCGTCTATTTTTGTTGTTATTTTGTCGTCTGAGCTACCACAAGCAGTTAATAGTAGCGCTGTTGCTATTAAAGTAGGTATAGCAAGTTTCTTCATATCATTTGTCCCTAGTTTGTATAAATCCTATGATTGTTGACATCATGTTATCTAAATAGAGAATTATAATATGTGTTATTAATGTGTTAATTTTGTTTGTAAATGTAAGTATTGGTTAATTCTGACAGTTAATTAACCACCATTCGAAAACGTCTAACCGTAGAGCATTAATTCCACTTCAACAATCAGCAACTGTCCCCTTAAAAGTTAGGTCTAAACCTTAACGCCCATGCGCATTTAACCTCGACTAAAATTTAATATCGCTGTGATAATGGTGGTTTATTGTCTTTACCGGCCTTCCTATAGATGTTTGAAAAATATTTTATTTATAACAATATTATCGACATACCATGCTCTATCAGCATAATTATTCAATTAATTGGCGACTACATCCTGCACTATCCAATAACTCAACTAAGCTTACCAAAGTCACTAAGGTTACATTGCATTAACATAACTTTAGTTCTTGTAATAATAAGAAGGTTTGATTGGAAGCAAGATACAGATGAAATGGCTTTGTCGATATATAGTAAAATAACTACCGCTACATGGTAATAATATTGACATAACAGTTATTTACTCTCCTTATCAAACGGCTTTACGACTTTACTTCATTGCAACAGAAAATCTTCTTCATTCATTTTTAACAATAACCAGCAATGTATTAATCAAATAAAAATCAATTATATGGAGTTTAATATGAGTACAAAACCCGTTATTCATCCCCTCAGTCAGAACTTAGATACGATAGAGGTAGAAGTATTTGACACCATGTTTAGGTTATTTGAACACATAGGCGTGTATTGGCAGAATATTGACAACTCAGAGCCCTACCGTTCTGAGCTTTATGTATTTATGCAAAACAGAATAAATTTATACCCTATTTATCATCAGTACTACAAAGCAGCTTTTAATACGATTAACAAAATGATTGTACAAATGGGTGAGCAAGCTTGTTATCAAGAAATATTTACAGACCCTTACGCCAATCTTCCACCGGTAGACACTAACCTTTCGATTGTTCGCCAAAAAGTGTCGAATGAATTTATTGACTTTCAATTATCACTTGGTGGTTTTAAATCTTTTGGAGCCACAAACTACCCAGGTTATATCGGTGGTGCTTTAATTCCTGGACAACCCGTTCCTTATCGCACAATGGAGAAAAAAACATGAAATATGACTTAATCATTGTCGGCTCAGGGATTGCCGCAACGGCTCTTTCACATAGAATATTAGAGAAAAATCGCAACGCGTCTATTTTAATGTTGGAAGCAGGGCAAAAAGTAAAAATGCAAGATGCCGCACTGTGGCAAGACTATATAGTAAGCGGTAAGCTTCCCTACGCAAAATTTAACGATCGCCCCTATCCTGAAAGAGATATGCCTGGACAAAATCAAAACATAGGCGAAACCGTAGTGCCATTAGCTGGCTCAAGAGTGATGACATATGGTGGTTCAACAATTCATTGGGGAGGCTGGTCTTTTCGCTTAAAACCTGAAGATTTTTTCATGGAAACCAATACCAATACCAGTATAAATTGGCCTATAGATTATGACACACTTGAACCTTATTACGGTGAGGCAGAGCACTATATAGGTGTCTCTGGGGATTCTGAAGATAATAATCCACCGCGTTCAAGTTCATATCCTTTTCCAGCATTTCCTTATACCTATGAAGACAGTAGTGTTGCCGCAGCCATTCATGCTTTGGGCATGGATTTTTCTAATGTACCTATTGCCCGACATGGCATATTAAGTAGCACCAGCTTTAATGCGCCTTGTAAAACCACAGGTACCTGTAAATACTGTCCTTTTGGTGCTAGATATACCGCAACAAATTTTCTTAACCATATGAGTGATGAGAAAGACTATCCTAATTTAGAAATTCGTATTAATTGCGTGGTAAATACTATTGATATGAATGCAAAAAACAAAGCTAAAGGCATAACCTATTACAATAAAACAACGAAAGAAACGTTAAGTGTCGAAGCAAAAGAAATTATTGTTGCTGGCGGCGCTATTGAATCGCCGAAATTATTACAACGTTCCGTATCTGAGTTTTGGTTGCAAGGTATAGGCAACGACGATGGCAACGTAGGACGATACTTTGTTACCCATCCCTATTTTATTTTTACGGCCGACATTGCTGAAAATAAGTCACTTAAACAGCCAGAAATGAATTTCCCTACCTTATGTACTCGCCATTTTGATAATAAACATGAACAGGCTAAAGGAAAATTTATTTTAGTTCATCCACCTAGCTCGCCACAAATTGATATTGCAGAGTTAATGAAAAGCGGTAATAGCCGAGCAGAGATTGACGAAAGTATTAAAGGTGCTAATACCGTTCAAATACATGGCATGGTAGAGATATTCAGTGAATTTAATAATTACGTTGCTAACTTAGCTAATGCTAAAAACCAAATAGGTTTACCTCAAACCATTGTAGATTATTCTAAATCACCTGAATTTAATGACCGTATGGCTTATATCCAGTCAAAAGTAGAACGAATATTTGAACAAATGGACGCTAAAATACAAGGTAAACCTACGATATCTTGGCGGGCAGACCATTCTGCTTGTACCTGTAGAATGAGCGAAGATCCAAAAAAAGGCGTTACCGATAAAAACATGAAATTACACGGCGTTGATAATATATATGTTTGTTCAAACGCAGCGTTCACGTCTACCGGAGCAATTAATCCAACCCTGACATTAACAGCTCTCTCTCTAAGACTTGGTGATCATATAAACGAAAAGCTTGAGGCGTAAATAATGAAAAATTTAACGATACGTAGAAAAGAACTCGTTGATAACTTACATAAAGCATTAGAGTTAGAATTATCAACTATCCCGCCTTATTTAACGGCACTATTAAGCATAAATTCTAAAAAGAATAATACACCGGCAACCTTAATACACAGTGTTGCTATGGAAGAAATGCTGCACATGCTACTGGTTTGTAACCTCATCGTCAGTGTCGGAGGAAAAGTAAACTTTAATAAAAGTAATGTTCCTACTTATCCACTTTCATTAGAGTTTGAAGGAAAAAGGTTTGAAGACCGAGAGTTTGATATTAATTTAGAAAGGTTTAGTGAGTCTGCTATTGATACTTTCTTAAAAATAGAAATGCCAACCAAGTTTATAGGGCATCAAAAGAATGTATACAAAAGTGCAGAAATGGACATTCCCGGCATTACCATAGGTGCATTTTACGAAAAGATAAAACAGCAACTTGATGATGCCTGCGAACATTACTCTGAAGCTGAAGTATTTATAGGAAACCCTGAATGTCAACTCGGTGAAAACTTCTATTGGAAAGGTGAAGGTGAACCTATAAAGGTCATTGATTTATGTTCTTCACATCAAGCAATAGAGCTTATTATTACACAAGGCGAAGGTTGCTCAAATTCAATATTTGATATCGACGCACAATACTTTAACCAACGTTCAGAGATTGCACATTATTTTAAATTTAACGAAATAAAATATCATAGAACTTACCAAGCAACAGATATCCCCTCTCAGCCTCCGACAGGAGAAGAGTTTGCAGTAGATTATCATGCTGTTTACCCTATAATTAAAAATCCCAGCTCAAACGATTATCAAACTTGCCCAGAATTAGCGCGTTTAAACAAACAATTTAATAGTAATTACTCATTAATGTTATATCAAATTTCTGAAGCATTTAATGGTTCACCCAATGTGCTATATACCGCCATAAATAACGGTATGAGAGGGTTAACACCATTAGCACTAGAAATGATGCAGCTTTCAATTCCAGGTCATCAAGGTGACTTACGAGGCACACCAACATTCGAATGGGTAGAACCTAAAATGAGTCTTCAACAACAAAATAAGGAAATATCACTGATTTCTAAATGGCAACTACGTGATGGTTGTCCCCCAGAACTGTTCCATGAATTGAACAACTTAGCAGATACCGTTAAAGCAGAACCCGGCACACTAATGTATCTGGTAAATTTACAATCAGCAGCACCACTGGGTAAAAATAATCAACCAATAAAACCGCAACCAGCAGAGCTACCATTAGCTAAGCAAACTGAAGTTGTTTTTATAGAGAGGTATAAAGACTCACAAGCTTTTAGTGATCATGTTAATGGTAAAATTTTTAATGACTTTAAAAACAGAACATTACAATATTTTAAAGTCGATCCTAACAATAATACTTGGCCATTAACCCAAACAGAGTTTTTAACTCCTCGCTCTGGGTTTATAAAAGATAGCTAGCTTTAAGAGCCTAAATATATGTAAGCATTAGAATAATACAGATAAGTAAATGGCAATGTTCAATATGCCTCTGTCTCAAATTTTGTTACAGGGGCATAAAAGCCCTTATTAAGATCACTTGCTAGTTTAGATAAACCGTTAAATAATATTTTAACTCGCTTTGATTTTGATCCTACCAAGTAAACCATCATCGGAGGGAACGTTTGATGAGAAAAATAAACGGGTAATAACTTGCTAACTATTGCCTTCAATCAAATTCTTGTCAAAGCAGCATTATGGTAGACTTTATTAATTTACATCATCGCAGAGATAACAAAGGTCTCTTCAAATTATGTGCTTATTGCAGATGAGCCTATTGGCATTAGTTCAATAACCCTTGTTTCACAGTATTTGATTAACGTATGCTAGATAACAAATTTCACCTAGTTTATCAGCTCCCGCAGCTATTATTTTTTCATTCATAAAGGATGCTAATTAATCTAGCTTCTCCAAAAATAAAATCATCGGCTATTTTAATCAGTATTTTTTATTTTATGAAAAATCTAAAGATTAATAATATTACTTCTTAAATCGACGAGCTGCTAACCCCATTATGCCTAATGAAAACAACAGCAATTGTAGCTGGCTCAGAGCTATCGGTGAAAAGTTATTGAATGCGAGGCCAATTCCAGGCTGTTTACTACCAGTAAAGGAGATTTCTCTTCGAGTTATGTCACTAAGAGCATTAAAACCAAATGCCCAAGGGTTGATATGCATCTGCTTGTCTAAGAAAGTAGCGGGCTAATAATGACTCTATTCCGGTAGCAGCTCTATCATATTTTTTCCATAAGCGCTCATAAAGCCAGAGTTACCGTTTTCTTTCCCTCCTCCTACTTTTTAAATACGCCATTGCTATTTACGTTGCTATCTCCGGTAGTATCAAAGAAAAAACTTACTAAAACACCATCTGCGATGAAAGTGTCATCAATATTAATAATTCCATTATCAACGGGATATCTCCTGTAACTGTTGTTTCTAAATTAATCAAACCAGCAAAGATTCAAAATGAAAAAATCATGGTAAAAGTGAGAACTATATATTCACTATTTTTATTAAAGTTGATTTTTTCATAACACCACACCTTGATTATTAGTGTTTAAAACTAAGCTGTACACTACTTATATCAAGATACGCCCCAAAACACACGAAGAAATGACGACCGTATAAATGAATTAAAACAATGCATTACATAAATAGTGAAGCATATTTACTTTTTAGAATAACTTAAACGCTTAAACAATTTTATTGCGTTATGATTTTTTTTTACAGATTGCGAATATGAACATTAGGATAATAAAATTAATCATTCCGGTAATTAATTAAGTTTAGCCAAAGGCTATACCTAAAATTTATTTTGTGCATAATAGGCGACTCTGCACTTTTAACATCAAACGTTTATATGAAAAACAATATTGTTGATTTACAAGATAAGCTGCAAGCATTACTGCATGCTCAGCGCGATAATTTTATTCAGGGCAAAGTGGCAGACTATATTCCTGCGCTTGCTAGTGTACAACCTGATCTCGCTGGGATATGTGTCGCGACAATTGATGGTAAAACCGTAGGTGCCGGAGATTATCAACGCCCTTTCTCCATTCAAAGCATTTCAAAAGTATTTGGTTTGGTTATGGCAATGAATCGTGTCGGCGACGCTTTATGGCAACGTGTCAAGATGGAACCTTCCGGTCAACCTTTTAATTCAATTATTCAGTTAGAATGGGAAAAAGGCATACCACGAAATCCGGTAATAAATGCCGGAGCGTTGTTAGTTTCTGATGTATTAACTAGCCATTTTTCGGCAAGTAAACTGGCTTTTTTAAGTTTTGTGCGAAAACTAGCAAACAACGAGACGATTCGCGTAGATAAGCAAGTTTATCTATCTGAACTTTCTCATGGTAATCGTAATGCCGCCCTAGCTTACTTAATGAAAAGCTTTGGTAATATTGAAGCAGAAATTCCAGCGGTACTTAGTCATTATTTTACCCAGTGTGCAGTAGCAATGAGCTGCCAACAACTAGCGCAGAGTTTACTTTTTTTAGCTTTTAAGGGAGTAGACCCTAGCTCTAAAAGTATCATCTGTAGCCCAAAAGATGCCCATCGCGTTAATGCAATATTATCGACTAGTGGGATGTATGATCAGTCAGGTGAGTTTGCATTCTCGGTTGGTTTGCCAGCTAAAAGTGGTGTTGGCGGCGGTTTGATTGCCATAGTGCCAAACTATGGCGTGATCTGTACATGGAGCCCGCCGTTAAACAGTTTTGGTAATTCTGTCGTTGGTATGAACCTAGTGGCAGGTATCGCAGAAGAATTAGGCTTATCTATTTACCATTAACTGTATGTTAATATGAATATTTTATCTGGTAAGTCATTACATAAAATTGAAAGTACCGATAAAACAAAAAAAGGAGATGATATGCCTAACTGGCTTTCATCTCCTTTTTCATTCTGGTCACTTTATGTCATAAGCTCTGAGGACATAACTGCTCGATTATGCGCGGCAAACCAATCTTGACTATGGCCTAAAGGAACAATAGCAAATGGATTTAAAGTTAAATGGCTTGCATAATAATGCCGCTTAATATGTGCGTTATGTACTGTACTCGCAATACCAGGTACTTGGTATAGCTCAAGCATATAATTATAAATGTGATGGTAACTTTCAATTAAACGTACATTACATTTAAAGTGGGTATGATAAACACTGTCGAACCGTATTAACGTTGTCCATAAACGCCAATCAGCTTCGGTTATTGTATTACCGGTTAAATAACGTTTATTTGCTAAAATAGTTTCAACTTCATCTAAAGCTAAAAAGAGTTTATTAACATTTTCTTCATAAACCTCTTGTGACGTAGCAAAACCAGTTTTATAAACGCCATTATTAATACCTTGATAAACCAATTCATTAACCGCATCAATATCGCTACGTAATGTTTCTGGATAATAATCGTCAACATTTCCGGTAATATCATTAAACGCCGTATTAAACATGCGAATAATTTCAGAGGACTCGTTATTGACAATAACCTGCTCTTGTTTATCCCAGAGTACGGGGACAGTTATATTACCTCGGTAATCAGGAGCTTTGTCAAAATAACGTGCAGATAAAAAAGCTGAGCCGTATAATTCATCTCCTGTTGTGCCATAAAGTTTGGCTGACTCATCATCATGTTCAAGGCTCCATCCTTTATTATGCATATCAGGGTGTACCACGCTTACTGAAATAATATTTTCTAAGCCTTTTAATTGCCTAAAAATCAAGGTACGGTGTGCCCATGGGCAAGCATGTGAAACATAAAGATGATAACGACCTACTTCCGCTTTAAAACCACTACTACCGTCTGCAGTAATAACATCTCTAAATTGAGAGTCTTTCCGCTTGTATTCCCCGCCTTTATTGATGCTGGTATTCCAACTTGATTTCAATGTAGTCATTATATTCTCCATTTATGTTTGCTTAGTTGCTACAACCCTTGTTGTCGCTAATTAATATTTATTTACAAAAGTTACTGCTTTTTTCGTGTCATGCGCTTTAAGGTATCGTCTTTATCAATAACATGATGTTTAACAGCAGCTACTGCATGTAGCAGTGATAAGCCGATAAGTGCATAAGCGAAATATTCATGAATTAAGCCGGCAATATCGGCTTGGTCGCTAAAAATTTTGCCAAACGTCGGGACACTAAACCAATTAAAAACCGCAATACCTCGTCCATCAGCAGTAGAGATTAAATAACCACTGATCATTAAAAGAAACAGTAAAATATAAATGGCTGCATGCGCTAAGCTCGATGCTAATTTCACTTGTTTTGAATGACTAGCAATCGCTTTAGGTGCCGGACTATAAAAACGCCAAAAAAGTCTAAACAAGGTTGCCATTAATAATAAAATCCCGACACTTTTATGCCATAAAGGTGCGGTCTTATACCACTCGCTATAATAAGTTAAATCAACCATCCAATACCCCACTACGAATAAACCAATAACCGTAAGTGCTGAAATCCAATGCAGTGTTTTACCTATAACTCCGTATTTTTCTTCTGTATTTTTTAGCATTAACTTAACTCCTATCATATTTAAAGTAGGTGGTTAAATTATTGACGAATTCCTTCAATATGGAGCTCAAGATCGACAGAGCCAAAATCCATTTTAAAACCAAAATCTTTCATTGCTATTTGTGCTGTACCACTAAAACCTAAACGGTAACCGCCCCATGGATCATCACCTTCACCCACTTTTTTTCCATTAATGACTAATGATTTAGTAATACCGTGCATAGTAAAATCGCCAGTAATCGCTAATTTCCCGTTACCTTTATCTTCTACTTTTGTCGAGGTAAATGTTGCGGTTGTAAACTTGCTTGCATCTAAAAAGTCAGCAGAGCGAACATGCTTATCACGCTCGGCATGATTTGAATCAAAACTTGTGGTATCAATATTCACAGTAATTTTAGAGGCTTCAATATTTTTCCCGTCATAGGAAAATGTACCGTTAAAGGTATTAAAACGACCCGTTAATATACTCCAGCCCATGTGGCTGGCTTTAAAGTTTATTGATGCATGAGCACCTTGATCATCAATGGCATAATCAGCTGCGTATGTCGGTGCAATTAAACTCGTTGTTAATAATGTTGCTGCAAGTAAAAAGTTTTTCATATTAAATTCCTAAAGTTAGTTAATCGATTGTTGATCAAAAATACTGCCTGTTTTCGATGGAAGAATAATAGCAACCAAGTAATTTGCAATAAATGACCTAAAAGGCAAATGATAATTGCATAATACGTAACAATAGATTTTAACCAGTAACAAAAGTAGCAAATATAAAAAATGGCAAGCTCACTCTTGGTTAACTTACCGTTTATTAATTGCTGATAAAATCCTGCAAGGTCAAGCTTTATACTGGTACATCTATAATTAATACTTCGCAATCTATATTGGCTTTTATATAAATTACTTTTATTTCTGTTACCTCCAAACCATCGCCTTTTTGCAACACCACTTTTTGCATTGGTTTTTCGATAATCACATCAAAACAGCCTTCAGAGGCTAAAATATAGGCCTGATTCGTTATCGTGTGTTTTATTTCTACACCTTTATTTATTCGCCCACCATAAATACGTGCCTCTTGGTTAATCGGTAATGCACGCCCTTCATCTTCTTCAAAACCAGAAACTAATAAGGTTAATTCACGGGTTACTTCTTTACGTGGAAAAGGCTTAGCTTGCCAGCGAGGTTTTACATTTTGAGTATTAGTATCAATCCAGATTTGATAGAGAGTTAATGGCTCTTTAGAACGATTATATTCTGAATGCACTATGCCTTTGCCCGCACTCATTACTTGAACGTCTCCAGCCTTAGTTACGCCTTTATTGCCTTCGCTATCTTGATGAACAATAGAACCAGAACGGACATAAGTTATAATTTCCATATTACGGTGCGGGTGCGGGGGAAAGCCAGAATCTGGCGCAACCAGGTCATCGTTAACCACACGTAAAACGCCAAACCCCATGCGACTAGGATTATAATATTGTGCAAAGCTAAAGTGATGTTTAGCTTTTAACCAGCCATGATTTGCATAGCCAAGGCTTCTTGAGGGGTAATGTTTCAACATAATATTTCCAGAAAGTTATGAATGTTTATAGCGTTAACAATGAGAAGTCAAAACACTTAAGGGACTATAAACTTGTTGCGAGAATGATATACCGCTACAATTGCGTAATAAACAGCATAATTTGCAAGGTATAATTACTTAAAATGCAACAATATGATTTAATCTCTCTTCGTAGTTTTATTGCCGTTGTTGATAAAGGTAATTTCAACCAAGCAGCAGAATTACTTGAAGCAAGCACTGCGGCAGTCAGTCGCCGAGTATCAGGGCTTGAAAAAGCCTTGGGAGTAAAATTATTAAATAGAACCACCCGTAGAATTGATTTAACCGAATCAGGAAAACAGTTTTATGATGATGTAGTGAATATTCTTCATTCTCTTGAAGAAGCTGAAGAGCGTATTCAACAAGGAACCAATACCATAAAAGGTACGCTTCGTATTGCGGCTGGAGTGAGTTTTGGCATTAATTGCCTGTCGCCTTTATTAACCTCGTTTATGAAGTTACACCCTGATCTTGAAGTGCAATTAAAACTTGATGACCATACCACCGACCTAGTCGCTGAAAGTATTGATGTTGCTATTCGCATCGGCAACCTGAAAGACTCTACATTAGTTGCTAACCGCATTGGATATATACCGCGTTTTTTTTGTGCCTCACCTGATTATTTGTCCAAACACGGGGTACCACTACATCCCAAAGACCTAAGCCTGCATAATTGCTTGCGCTATATTTCTAGTAACGCTAAGAATGGCTTTGATTATTTCAGAGATGGCGTTGAGCACAATATCGACGTTTCAGGAAGTTTATCAACCAATAATGGCGATGTATTAAAAGATGCGGCAATAAAAGGCATTGGCATTACTTTACTGCCGCCATTTATTATCAACGATGCGATTAAAAAAGGTGAACTTCAAGAAATTTTAGCTGACTTTAGACCACAGCCTTTTGGTTTATATGCGGTCAGACAATCAAGGGATTTTACGCCCGCTAAAGTAACAGCCATGATTAATTATTTAAAAGAGAACTATATTACCTACTGATCCTGAAGTCATTTAGTCATGTTATTGGCACAACATTAGCATTAAATTTAATGGGCTCATTAATAAGAGCCCAACCTGGCTCACTCGTTACTAAAACGGACTTGATAAATTTATTCTATCAATAACTTTTGTATGCACGAAAAGTAAATTAAAAAATTGTAATGCTTTAGTACTCCTTCTAAAAATCACCTGAGTAATAACTTAAGAAATATTGCACTCGATAATTGAGTAGGAGGCATATTTTAAAAACGAATGCAGTTTAATATCAACAGGCTCTATGAATATAAAATCAATTTAGACTTTACGATAAATCAACTCGAAGACAATGTTGTTCGCTTCACCATGAAGCTAGCTGAGCTTGAGTTATACGAACTACTAATAAGTAAAATACCAAAGAATTTAAGTGTTATTCGACCTGATCGTAAGTTTTTCGACAAGACCGTAGAAACAAAATCAATAAGTATCCAATAAATTATAAACCTATGTGCTAAATCCTTAAGTTAATGACATTGATGCGCACCAAGAAGACCTTGGTAGCAGAACATCATCATGATGGTAAGTTATTATCTAAGACTCACTAATACCACAGAGGAGTCTTTAGTAACGCTAAATTTTCAAGGTGTTCTTTGGTCAATGTTGATACGAATGAAGATAGAAACATTTGGAGGGTTATTCTAACTTTGCTCACAAAGGTGATAAAAATAAAGTGATAGATATTTACTTATTAACGTTAACGATTTTGATAAGCGAGTTAATCTTTACATAACTTTACTATGTTAGCTATTTCAAAAAAAAGTTGAAAAGTCTACAGTATTATTACTTCGCTATAAGAGGGCTATATCCATAATACCTTCAAAATTAAGAAATAAAAAATTAGCGATATTTGATTTTTAGAAAAAAAAGTTGAGCTTTATAGAGAGTGAATAGTTCACAATACCCATAAGGGAAATCATAAATTATTAATAATTTAGTTTACTTTTAAAAGGGTATTTAGCCGTATTGAGAAGATGCGGTTATCTTTATATTCTTGGATTTAAAGTCACATTTAATTTAGGAAGTTATATGCATATATTAAAGGTTACAGGTAGTTATCACATTTATTTAAAGGCGCTTATTATTTCTTTGCTATGTATTAGTTTAACTGCTTGTGGTGGTGGAGGAGATAAAGCACCTGAAGTTATTGTGCCAGCTCCTGAACCAGAGCCAGAACCTACTTCGGGCCAATATATCGCCAACCCTGACTTAAATGAAACGACCAATGGTATGCTAAATGCGGTTTTAACTAATAGAAATCCTGATTGCCGCGCTTATGTTACTGATGCAAATAATGGTGATTATAGCTCTGCAGGTATTAATGACCGGTCAAATTTTGCTGTTAATTCGCCTTATTACCCTGGAACGGATAAAGAAAGCATTGTGATTATCGATTTAGTCATTGTCAGTGGTGGCTATATTCAAGACCCGGCTAAAGCAGATATAGCAGGTGGCTGGAATTATAAGTCTGTCATTGAAACGAGTGATACTGAGTTAGCTACGCATTGTCGCATGCGTCATAACATGATCCCAAACCATGACTTAGGCTGGGATGTCGGCTCGCCTAATGAAGATAACGTTTGGGTAACCGAAATAGATCACGATGATATGCAATTAACTTACCTGCCGATAAACCCAATAATGTCAAACCCTAGAGTTGCAGATGATACCGATAGAAATCCGACTAATTTTATGGATTACGATGGTATTTTATTAAATGGTGTGGGTATAGCGATGGACTCTGGCTTTTGTTATAACCCTGAACACGCAAGGGTAAATGAAGCTGGCAATGCCACTGGTTGTGGTGATGGTTCTGTTTGGTTTGAAATTCCCGCTTATACTTTACAAGAGCCCGCAGCAGAAAATATGGCAGCAATTTTTGATGAATACTTTGGTCACGGTTTTGAAGGTACTTATCATTATCACGCGATGACACACCCACTACAAAGCAATGACGAAGCTACGGTAGCACCTGCTGTTAATGGCTCACCACTGATAGGTTTTGCCAAAGATGGCTTTCCTATTTTTGGCATGTGGTTTGTTAATCAAAATGGAAACTTAGTCAAAGCAAAATCAGGGTATGCCTTAAAAAATTGGCAATTGAATCCCGATGAAAATGGTATTGGCCAATCTCGACAACCCTATACAAATACACCAGCATTTAAAGAACATGGTACGCCGCCAACGCCATGGGATGTTATTAATCGCTCTGAAGATTTCGACTTTAGTTTTACCAACGAGCCTTTTGGCATACCATTTGGTAGATACATAGATGACTGGGTTTATGATAGCGGCGCTACCGGGAATTTGGATGAGTGTAATGGTGCAACCGATATTAATGGCGTTTATGGTTATTATATTACGCAAGAGTACCCCTATGGACCCATCTGTACTTTCGGTATTCATGAGCCATCGTTTGGTAAAGTACCTCCTCTGCGTTGGGATGATGAACTGGCTAATCCATCAGCAACTATTGATGAATTTGGTAATAAAATTAATGGTCATTAAAAACTAAGTTATTAGTTAAACCTGGCGTAGTGCTCGTCGGTTTGACTAATAAAATGTCTTTTACTTGCCTTTAGTTGTTAAATGATTAGGTTAATTGTGCAAACGAAGGTAACTCAGTTGTATTATAAGATGTAGTTTATCATGGCACAAAGTGATAATAACTGAGCTAGCTTTACCCCTTTAAAATTGGATCGTAGTTATCATATTCTGCTCAGTCGTAAGAGTCATATTTTAGCGTTCTGTTGAGCTAAAGAACAGCTCCATAGCTAACGACTCTTGTGCGCAACAAGTAATACTCAAGATAACTGAATATGACTCAGGTATTATGGCTGAAAGGTCGTATTTTCAGAACAGTGATCTTGGCAGTGTCCCTTTAAAAAAAACAAGCGTAAATGAGTTTACTCTTAATTATTATGCGTCATCACACATATAAAATAGTGTTTACTCTCTATTAAATATTACTCTGTTTCAAGCTAACTAGAACTCTTACTTTTAGTTAATTTACTATTTAGCGCTGCTACAATTTTAAGAATAATACCGATCAAAACAATCAACACTGTTTGAATAGTTATAAACGAAAACTAGCAAACAAAAGTACAAACGACACTTTGATAAGAACCCAAGAATTTGCAATATAACTTAGTAGCCAACGAAAGTTTAAATATAGCAATATAGTGACTAACGGTTATCAAATTTAGTCACGGTAAAAAGCATAATTGTACGAATAAACATCAGTAAAGGTCCCGCTCAGAGTAAGTTCTATACAGTATAGTGAACACTCAGTTTGTGGATAATATCAACAGGCCACAGAGTTATTAACAAAGTTATACACAACACCTGATCTATTAATGATCCTTCCACAATTTCTGTGGATAACAAAACACAGCCCAGTGAAAGTAGCCTTTAAATAATGCAATGGTTTTTTGCATATTTGTTAAATTTTTTTAACAAATATTTTTATCGCATAAAAGATGGGTGTTTGCGAGCATTTGCCGTTTATGATAATTATTTTGGTGAGTTTTTTGCAGGGTGTTATTTAATCCACAAGTGATAATATTTTCGCCTAAAAACAAAAAGCATGATCCTTTTTTAGAAAGATCATGCTGATAAATTCATTTATGCACATTTTGATAAATAATGATCAACCAAAGAATAATCGCCATAACCAGCCGTGATTTAAATCAGCTTCGCAGCTTTTTAATTGGCTACTGTATTTACGAGATCGGTTATCCACTTTACGTGAAACTTTTACTAACCAAGGTTTCTTTTTGTAAGAGCGTTTTTTAAAGCCCCCCCAACCTTCGTGGTAATTCAAATACTGGTTATAGGCGTCCCATTTAGAAACTTTGTTAATTTTTTGGGTTTTATAAATAAACCAGCCCATAAAATCAATGGCATCTTCAAAATCGTCACGATCAGCACCTGAATTATCTGTTTCACGAATATAATCTTCCCAAGTCATCGTTTTCGCTTGTGAATAACCATAAGCACTACTGACTCGCCCCCAAGGAATAAAACCTAACAAATAGTCTCTAGGTGGTAAGGCATCAGCTCTAAAAGAACTTTCTTGATACATCATACTCATGGGAACATGAATAGGCACGCCCCAACGCTCACGCACTTCTTTCGCAGCAAAGTACCAGTCGCGATGCTCACGAAATATTTCACAAATATTTTCAGGATTTTTCGGTGGAGGAGTTGCACAACTTGATAATAAAATAAAACTAAATAATGAAATAAAAATAATTTTGATAAACGGCATAACATCAATACGTTATTGAATTAGGTATCAATATAATGCCAGAAAGGCTACACGATACCAACTAGATTATTGTAACGGTAAACAGTTAAAAAAATTATTATAATTTTTTTAATATTTAATGAACTAAAGTGGTTATCAACGCTCTTAATTTACGAGAGTTTTATATTTCCCTTAGTATACATGTTTTTATCGCGCGTTCTTTTTTAAGAAATGCGCTTTTTTTTGTCTTTTTTTTGTGGTTATTTCAATTAAATAAAGAATATCAAAATTAACTTGAACTTAAGATGAACATAGCACTCATACCTTATGAGAGTTTTATATTTCCCTTAGTATTTCATGTTTTTATCGCGCATTCTTCTTTAAGTAATGCGCTTTTTTTTGTCTTTTTTTTGTGGTTATTTCAATTAAATAAAGTATATCAAAATTAACTTGAACTTAAGATGAACATAGCACTCATACCTTATGAGAGTTTTATATTTTCCCTTAGTATTTCATGTTTTTATCGCGCATTCTTCTTTAAGTAATGCGCTTTTTTTTGTCTTGTTTTTGTGATTATTTTATTAGTTAAACTTTATCTAAATTAACTTGAACTTAAGATGAACATAGCACTCATACCTTATGAGAGATTTATATTTTCCTTAGTGTTTCATGTTTTTATCGCGCATTCTTCTTTAAGTAATGCGCTTTTTTTTGTCTTGTTTTTGTGATTATTTTATTAATTAAACTTTATCTATATTAACTTGAACTTAAAATGAACATAGCACTCATACCTTAGGAGAGATTTATATTTTCCTTAGTGTTTTATGTTTTTATCGCGCATTATTCTTTAAGTAATGCGCTTTTTTTTGTCTTGTTTTTGTAAAATTAAGAATGTGTTATAGGAATCGGGGCTATTTAAGAAAACTTATTGAATAAAAAATGAACGATACAGGATTTGTGAAGTCAAAATGATTGAAAGCAAGACCTCTCTGGACTTCTTTCAGATGTATTCATAGCGCGTTGCCCTAACGCGCTTTTTTTTGCCTCGGTTTTGTGAATTCTCTAAAGTTTACTCTGCGAAGTACTCAGCTAAAAAACTATCAAAATCTAATGTGTCATTGGCTTCAATATCTTTTTGAGCTTGATGAGATGCCAATACAGATTCAGTGAAGTATTCCTCATTATAAACTTTATAGTCGCTAGACAGTAATTGTTGACGATAATCTTGAGCTTGTTGTAAGGCTATTTTCGTTAAACTTTTTCCTTGGTTTACCACGCAATCAAGCAATTTTGCTGAAGGGGTCAAACTTGGATCAAGCAGTTTTTTCTGTTCGTTCGCTAATGCTTCGCTATATTTCTTGTGCCCATGGGCATTATCTAATAACTCAGCTACTTGTTTCATTTGCTGAAAAAGTTCATTACCCCATTCTTTAACTGATTTATCGGTACCATTATCGTTTAATAACAATTTTGGATCTCGACCGCGAACGACCACTTCATCCATATTTTCATCGCAGGAGGTTTGTTGCTCACAGCTAAGTAGCTGGCTGTCCGAAAACGCACAAAAAGTAATAAATATATCCAGAAAATAAACTTGCTCGAGACTGATACCCGTATCAGAAAAAGGGTTAACATCTAAGGCACGAACCTCAATATATTCAACACCTCGATTTTTTAGCGCTTCGGAAGGTTTTTCTCCGGGTTTTGCCACTTGTTTAGGACGAATAGGCGCGTAAAGTTCATTTTCAATTTGTAAAATATTGCTATTAAGTTGCTGGTATTGCCCATTAACCTTAACGCCTAATGCTTCAAATTGCTGTGACGGCAGATTAATTGCGTTTTGTACTCCGTCTAAATAACCATCTAAGTCGTTATAACAAATTTTCAAAGAGGACTGTTCGCTATTTGTGTAGCCTAAATCACTCATTCTCAATGAAGTAGCGTATTCCAGGTACATGTAACCACTTTCCGATCTTTTAAACGGTAAAGTAGTGGCTTTATTTTTCAAAAATGAACCGCAAATAGCTGGTGAACTTCCATAGAGATAAGGGATCAACCAACAATAGCGTTTATAATTACGTAATAATGAAAAATATTGTTGCGATATGTATTCATTCAATGGGGTTTTATCTGCAGATATTTTCTGCATGCTTTGCCAGAAATCTTCTGAGAATGAAAAGTTAAAATGAATGCCCGAAATAACCTGCATCATGCTGCCGTAGCGATTCTTTAAACCTTGGCGGTAGACGGTTTTCATAGTGCCTACATTTGAAGAGCCATAATTAGCCAGTGGAATAGCATCTTCGTTATCGACAAAACATGGCATGCTCATCGGCCATAGCAACTCGCCCTCCATTTTGCTTAAGGTATACTTTTGAATATCTTGCAGTTGTGCAATAACCGTTTCAGGTGTATAGCTCACAGGGGTTATAAACTCTAATAACGTTTCTGCGTAATCGGTAGTGATATTAGGATGCGTTAGCGCCGAACCTAAGTTTTTGTGGTGCGGCTGTAACGAAAGTTTTCCTTCAGGTAAAACTCGTAATGCCTCACGCTCAATACCACGGCCAATTCCTGTTAAAGAAGCTAAATGCTCATCTTCGCCAAATGCTATTATATAGTCGTTAAAAGATTTTTTCAAAATGATCCCTGATACATTGAACATCAACTGTTATCCACTATTTGAGGGTAATAATTAACTTTTCAATGCTTTATTGCGTTAAATAATAAGCTTATTTCTATTTATAGATAATTAAAGCCACTTTCTGGAAAGATCAGACCGCTGATCTCACTTATAATTTTCAAATAAATAAATAATCCCCCGCCAAAGGAGTTTCTAAAAATGCAAGCTTACGGTAAAGTGTCCCAATAAAATAATAATAAGAAAACATATAAAATCATGCAAGACAGTCCTCTATCATTACTTCCTCCTCTGGTTGCCATCATTATTGCTATATGGCGAAAAAATGCATTGTTAGCTTTGTTGTCTGGCGTAATTTTAGCAACAATAATGTCTGCAAACTGGCAAGTGTTCAGTGGGGTAACCGATGGACTTTTCACTATTAGTGGGGTTTTTTCTTCTACTGGTAATCTTTACATTATTAGTTTTAGCCTATTAATTGGCGCTTTAGTTACCTTGATGAATAAATCAGGGGCGGTAAATGGTTTTATCGAAAAACTGTCATCCTTAAACTTAGTAAAAAATTCTCGTCAAGCCAGTCTATTACCAACCATTATTGGTAGCAGTATTTTCACCGATACTAATTTAAGTATGTTTACCGCGGGCATGGCAAGCCAAAAATTATTCGATAAATATAAAATGAGCCGAGCTAAACTTGCTTACCTAATCGATTCAACTTGTGCACCGGTCAGCATTTTACTGCTTGTTAATGGTTGGGGCGCCTACGTATTAGGTTTACTCAACGATTACCAGTTACCTGACTCAGTAGGCATATTAATTGGCACAGTGGCTTATAATTTTTATGCAATAATTGCTATTTTATTAGCTTTTTACACGGCTTATAGTGGCAAAGTTTTCGGCCCGATGAAAAAGGCAGAATCTCTGGTAAAAGATCAAGTCAAAGAGCAGTTTAGTAAAACAGCACCCGCACATGTAATGTGGTTGCCGTTACTATCATTACTCGTGTTAACGCTCGTTTTATTATGGGTAACGGGTGATGGCGATATTCGTCGTGGTTCTGGTTCATTTTCGGTCTTCTGGTCAATCACCAGCTCACTCATGCTACTTGTTCTTCTTATAAGTTATCACAAACTCCTTAACCTGAAAGAAATTACGGTAAGTTCGATACAAGGCATTAAGTACATGTTGCCCGCGGTTGCTATTTTGGTTTTGTCATTTGCTTTTGGCGACGCTATAAAAGGTTTAGGTACCGGGGTTTATGTAAGCGAGTTATTTAATACTGAATTACCGTTATTTTTAATGGCTCCCGTTATTTTCATTGCAGCGGCCTTAATGGCATTTGCTACGGGAACCTCTTGGGGAACCTTTGCAATACTCATTCCTATCGCGGTGCCTATTGCTCAACAAAGTGGTTTACCCATCGAATTTTTAGTTGCCGCCGTATTGGGTGGTGGAGTATTTGGAGATCATGCTTCTCCTATTTCAGATACTACCGTTGTTGCATCAATCGCCAGTGGTTGTGATCATTTTGAGCATGTTAAAACACAATTACCTTATGCTTTATTTGGTGCAGTAATCACCATTATTCTTTATGTTTTTGTTGGCTTAGGGTTTTCATAAGTGCAACCGATAAACATTATTGCCGAGCACGATGATTTCATTATTGTTGAAAAACCTCACGATGTTAACTTTCATGATGAAGGTGACATTAATAATGGTTTTTTTAATCAAGTAAAGAAAATGGGTAAAGTACAAACAAAGTTTGACCAGCTTTACCCTGTGCATCGTCTTGATAAAATGACTTCAGGTTTAATTGTTTTTGCTAAAAACTTAGCGACAGCGCAGCAATTTCAAGAGTTATTTGCACAACACAAAGTTGAAAAGTATTATCTTGCCATTAGTGACAAAAAACCTAAAAAGAAACAGGGCTTGATCAAAGGAGATATGGTTAAAAGCCGCCGCGGTATGTGGAAACTATTACGTAGCCAAGAAAACCCCGCGACGACGCAGTTTTTCTCTTACCCGTTGACTGCGGGAAGACGTTTATATTTACTTAAGCCTCATAGTGGCAAGACGCATCAATTACGTGTGGCATTGTCGAGTATCGGTGCACCTATACTCGGTGATCCGAGTTATGCGGCTCAAGGTACCACCTCGCAACTACGCGGATATTTACATGCTTATGCGTTACGTTTTAATTTTAACGGTCAATACTTTCAATATGTATTACCACCAAGTAGTGGTGAGTATTTTACCGAAGGCTTAGCTTTAAACGAACTGAGCTGCCCTTGGACTTTGTCTTGGCCAAGTATTTAACACGTTCACATGAATGGTTGTAAAGCTTCAGCCCTGCTTTGGTATCAGGCTTTTGTATCTTGATTTTTAATGAGCTTTAAAAGAATGCCGTATTCACGCATTAATCCCCATTTTTTATATATTGCTCGTGCTTTAGCTGTTTTTATAAATTTAGGAAATTCTGTCTGCCAAATGTTTTTTAATATCAATCCCTTTTCTGTATTAGCAAAAGCGGCATATATTTTGATAAAACCAATTTTTTCGGCAGTAAACCGTGCTCGATAAGGCTTTACTTCGTCAAGAAGAAAGCCGCACTCACAATCTATCAAAAAGTCATCACGCCCCATAAGTAACTTTTGTAGTGCTTGCACACGCGTATTAACTTCACTGACTGTATTTTCAGATAGGTTTAAATTTACTGATAAACCTTCCGTTAACCCGGCAATAAATAACAGCCTCTTTCCGTGTAATGAGTTGACACCTTGCCAGATGACTTTATTATTTTTTGGATAAATCGCCACCAAGTTATCACTGTCGTGTGCTTGCTCTGAAAATAATAATTCAACATTGCTAACTTTAGTAACACCAACTGCGATATCAGCTTGCTTGTGTTCTAGTAAATATATAACACGACGATAAGGGTACACTTCAATGTTTATTTTATACCCAAAGGGTTCAAAAATAGCTTTGGCCACATCAAATTGCTGACCGGTTCCATTACTGTGCGTTTGCGGAGGAAAAGCTTCTGCAACTAAGGTAATTGTTTCTGCTAAGCTTTGATGAGAAAAAACAAAACATAAACAAAAAAACGTTATTTTAAACACTGCAACCAATGATAATTTTCCTTTTCTATAAATTAGATAACTATAGCGGTAAACAGCCGATATTGCTTTGAAAGAAATCAAGAAATACGCGTGTTTTTTTAGCAATACTCCTACTTTGATACAAAACAGATAACTGCTGAGCAACAGGTGAGTTTTCTAACATCACTCGCTTTATTAAGTCATTATCTTTGTCACTGTTAATCAAATATTCCGGGAGTTTTGCTATACCTAAATCTCGTTTTACCGCGGCAAGGCGCATTTCAGGACTTGATAAAACCATAAAGGTTTTAGGTTCTATCACCAGGGTATTCTTGCTATCGCGAAAAAGCCATTGCTGGTTTTCTTGTGACAAAATACAGTTATGCGCTAATAATTGCTGGGCTTGTATACGCTTAACAAGCTTGCTTTTTACTGAGGCATATATCGCTTGAGGAAAACTTAATAAGGGTTTGGCTATCCAATTTGATTGCGGGAGTGATTGTTCATGTAAAACAAAAATTAAATCAAAGGTTAAATCATGCTCAGGAATTTCTTGCGAGTAATGTTGGCAATGTACGGATATGTTCGGATAAAGCAAAGCGAATTCAGTTATGAGTTCAGCCATCACTTGGTTAAAAAACTCTAAGGGTAACAGTATTTTTAATTTACCTTTAGGCAGTGAAATAAAGTCGCTAATGCTCGCTTCCACTGCTTTTAATGCTTCAACATGGGGTTTACAGGCTCTAAAAAGTTGCTCGCCCGTTTCAGTTAGTTGCTGTGAACGTGTTGTTCTTACTAATAGCTGACTGCCTATTTCACGTTCAAGAAAAGCTAAGCGGCGACTTAATTTGGATTTAGGAAGCCCTAACGCTTTCGCTGCAGCGGTAAGAGATCCTGATTCAACGATACTCAAAAATAGTGATAAATTATCTATACTTTGCATAGTGATACAATTAATTGTCTCATAAATAGAACAATCAATTCTATTTGAACAGGCTAATCAAGTAAAGCAGGCTCAGATAAACTACTCACTCTTTGAAAGACAATAATTCGCCAAGGAGAAATAATGAGCAAGGTAAGTGAAGTAAGTAGTGAGCAATTTACAAATGAAGTTGAGCAACACCAAGGAAAGGTATTAGTAGATTTTTATGCGCCATGGTGTGCTCCATGTAAGATGATTGCGCCTGTTGTTGAGCAAATCTCGGCAGAGTTTACTCAGTTAAAGGTAGTCAAAGTCAATGCCGATAATGCACAAGAGCTGATGATAAGGTTTGGTATTCGAGGTATTCCTACCTTAGTTCTTATTGAAAATGGTCAGTTAGTAAAGACTAAAGTCGGCGTGGCATCGTTATCGCAAGTTAAAGAGTTTGTCAGTTAGACTTTTATAGCAGAGATAAAAAAAGCGAGCCATGCTCGCTTTTTATATTGTATCTTTAACTCTTTAAAAAAGATTCAATGAATGCATAAATACAACAGCAATTGCTGTTGGGCAAACAAATTTAGTGTACCAAGGCCAAATTTTCCAAAAGACACTATGTTCTACGTTTTCGTTACCTTCTTTTAACTCCATCAACACATCATTTCTATGCCAAATCCAGCCAACAAATACACAACATAACATGGCAATAATAGGTTGACCGTACTGCGTTGCAGCAATAGCAACAAAGTCGAGCATGGTTTCAATATTCAATATAATTGCGACACTCAGCACAAAAATACCAATACCGATAAGCGTAGTCGCTTTTTTTCTTGGTATATCATGACGTTCAACGACAAAAGATACTGGACCTTCAAGCATTGAAATTGACGAAGTTAATGCGGCAATAGACATAAGTAAGAAAAAAGCAAAAGCAACAAAAGCCCCTATATCTCCCATACTATTGAAGAGGCTAGGTAATACGGTAAACACTAAACTTGAACCGTTAATTAAACTGCCGTCTTCAGCAAAAATAGCCACTCCTTGCGCTTGAGCCACATACATCGCAGGGATAATTAACAAGCCTGCTAAAAAGGCAATTGATACATCAATTAATGTTACTTGCGCGCCAAGCGTGACTAAATTTTCGTTCTTAGAGATATATGAACCGTAGATCACCATAACACTGGTACCTAACGACAAAGAAAAGAAAGCTTGCCCTAGCGCACTAATTAATAAATCGGGTTCAAAGACACGAGAAAAATCAGGGTTTAGATAAGCATTTAACCCTTCTTGGGCGCCGTCTAAAGTGACGACATAAATAATCAATAATACTAATAAACCAATAAGCATTGGCATTAAACGTTTTGACCATTTTTCAATACCATCTTCAACACCATGACGAATAATAAAAATAGTCAGTACCATGAATAAAGCGGTGAAACCTAAGTTACGTAACAAGGATTGTGAAATAACCCATTGTGCACCATCATTAAACCCAATAAAGGTGAAAATAGGCTCAATGGCATAAGACATCATCCACCCCGCTAAAATACCGTAAAAGCTGAGAATTAGCGCCGCACAAATAATGCCGCCGAAGCCAACAAAAAAGGCGAATTTTTTCTGCCAAAAGCCGCGTGACATTTTTTCTAAAGAGGTCACTGCATTTGCTTGTCCGTAACGTCCAATCAATAATTCAGCCATAAAAGCAGGATAAGCTAAGCAGAATGCCAGCACTAGATAAACCAGCACAAAAGCAGCGCCACCATTACTTGCAGTTTGGGTAGGAAAACCCCAGATATTTCCTAAACCAACAGCGGAACCTGCTGCGGCCATGATAAAACCAATGCGGGAACTAAACCCACCTCTTGAAGCACTCATTAAACATTATCTTTATTATTTTTAGAATGCGGTTAATTTACTTAATGTATCAACAAAACAACAGACTTAATTGTACAAAAATCAGTAATTAGTCACTAAAAGCGCTATTAACTTGTAAAGATAAGGTTACTGGTAGTAATTATCGGTGAAATTTACACATAAAAAAACAGCACTTTGGTGCTGCTTTGGCTTTATTATCGCTAAATAAAGGGTTCTAAACGCTATAAAGGATAAGAGTGTTATGTTGTAATAATTAACCGTTAATCTCGAAAGTTGTTGAACTGGAAAGATTGTTCTAATTCTGCTTCACGTATTAACTTCATCACCGCTTGCAAGTCATCACGTTTTTTCCCGGTAACTCTTAACTGCTCGCCCTGTATAGACGCTTGTACTTTTAATTTACTGTCTTTAATTAATTTAACAACTTTTTTAGCAACTGGTTGCTCAATGCCTTCTTTAAAAGATAATTGTTGGGTAAAAGTTTTCCCTGAATGCTCTGTATTAGAAAGCGTTAAAGCTTTGGCATCTATGTTACGTTTAGAAAGTTGTGAACGTATCATATCTACCAGTTGTCTTACTTGAAAGTCACCCTCTGCTTTTAACACAACATTAGGTTTTTTCCATTCAATACTGGCTTCAACGCCACGAAAATCAAAACGAGTGGTTAACTCACGATTAGCATTTTCAATTGCATTTCTAACTTCTTCCAAATTAATTTCGGAAACGACATCCATAGTTGGCATGTTAACGGCCTTTGATAAGTAAATAATATAAGTGCGCTAATGTTAACAAAGCACTACTGGCGGGTAAAGGTCATCGCAACGGCTATTTTTGCATGGTAAGATGAATAACTCACTCTATCGCTACTTAAGAAAACGTTCTTGAAATGAAAACGAACCTACAGCTATTAATTCTTCTAGTTTCATCTCTTATTTTGGTGGTATTCTTTTTCATCCCAACTGAATTAACTATGCTCGTTATTGATAACATTAAAATCGACACCTTTGGCCATATTATTGGTTTTTTTGGCTTAAGTTGGATTTTGATTCGCTTAATAAAGCTACCTTTAGTGAATACCGTTCTTTGTTTATATTTTTACAGCGCACTCACTGAGATTGGCCAGCATTATTTAGGCTTTAGAAGCGGCCAGTTCTTTGATTTTGTTGCCGATGTTGTCGGTATTTCCCTTTTTGCTACGCTACAATGGTTGACCATTATTTATGGTAAACCTAAGTACGAGAAAAAGTGATATGCACACGGTTATAGTCGGCCAAGGCGCTATCGGCTTACTTTGCTATCATCGACTTAGTGTAGCAAACAGCACAAATGGTCATGACTCAGTGTCATTATGGCCATCAAAATCGACCAAGTATTCCTCTTATTCCTTTCAAGAATTGAATGCTAAAGCGGAAAAGTTTCCATTAAATATTGCAGGTAAAGGTGAACTTTCGAACGCACGCTTAATTATAATTTGCGTAAAGTCGTACCAGGTAAAGAGCGCTTTGCAGAGTATTCATCATTTAATTGCCGACAAGGCTGTTATTATTTTAACACATAATGGTTTAGGCACTTTTGAAGAAGTTAACTACCTACTTAAACCAAAACAATGTTTATTGACGTTATTACTGACGCAAGGCGCTAGAAAAATTGCCGATTATCATATCGAGCATACTGGAATGGGCAACAGCGATCTTGGCCGAATAATAGGACAGCTGCCTCCGACGAAGCAGCATCAATTAGTAGACTATTTGCAAGAAGGACTCAGCCAAGTTTATTGGCATGAAAACATTCAACAAGCTCAATGGCGAAAACTCACTATTAACTGCGTTATTAATCCGCTTACTGCGCTTAAAGACATCCCAAATGGCGACATCAACCAACACGTTTATCAAGAAAAGGTAAGGCTACTCATTAGTGAAGTTGTGCAGGTAGCGGCTAAAGAAGAGGTGACGTTATCAAAAAATTCATTGCTGAAGTTAATTAATACCGTTGCGCGCAATACTGAAAACAACACATCATCAATGCGTGCCGATATAATGGCTAAGCGCCGTACGGAAATAGATTATATAAACGGTTATGTTCACCGTTTAGGGGAAAAACATCAAGTAGCCACGCCGAACAATACTCAGCTATGGCTAGATATTAAAGCTCTTGAAGATGGCTTTAATATCTAACGGATAAGCGTTAAAACACTTTGATAGATTAAGGACGATATACTTTAACGTTCTTATAGCCTTCACCAATTAGATAAAGCGCTTGTAGTTTACTCATCACGCCCTGATCGCAATACAATAAATATTCTTTCTCTTGTGCTAATTCACTAAACTTATTCGATAATTTGTAAAAAGGAATATGAATAACTTCAATACTTTCAATATCTAGAGGCTTATTTTCTTCTTCTTCAGGGCTACGAATATCAATAACAATGGCATCTTTAGCTAATTCATCTACGGTATCTACCGCATGAATTTCTTCTTCACTTTCGGTATTAATATCACGAATATCGTAAACCCGCGTCTCTGCAACAACTTTGTCTAAAATGTCAAAATCAAAGTTATCTTCTTCGGCTTCAATTTTGGATAGTACTGCCTTTACGGTTGGGCGCTTTGAAATAACACCACAATACTCAGGGATAGTTTTAGCAAAATCTTCTGTGCCAATTTTACGAGCGATATCAATAATGTCTTGTTTATCGTAAGCGACTAATGGACGAAGTATTAAGGTGTCTGTTACTCGGTCAATGACGTTTAAATTAGTTAAGGTTTGACTTGATACTTGGCCTAAAGCTTCACCCGTAACTAAAGACTGTATTTTTCCTCTTTTCGCAATTTTAGCAGCGGCGCGCATCATCATACGTTTAAGAATAACGCCCATTTGTCCGTTTTCTACTTTTTCCAAGATTTCAGCAACAACAGGTTCAAAATCAACAGCGAAAAATTTCACTTTATGCGACGCACCAAATTTATTCCATAAATAATAGCTGACCTGCTTAACACCTACCTCGTGAGCAGCACCACCTAAGTTAAAGAAACAATAATGTGTGCGAGCACCTTTTTTGATCATTTGATAACTGGAAACACCAGAATCGAAGCCACCCGACATTAACGATAAAACATCTTCTTGAGTCGCAATAGGGAAGCCACCTAATCCTTGATGACGCTCTGCGACTATGAATAAGTTTTCATCTTTAATTTCCAGGAGAATTGTTACATCAGGCTTTTTCAACTTAACTTTTGCTGATTCAACATTTTGATTTAAACCGCCACCAACATATTGCTCAACTTTTAAAGAAGTAAAGTCGTGTGTCCCGGTACGTTTAACACGTACACAGAAGGTTTTATTCTCGATTGTCTTAGCATGTGCCGCTAACGTTTTTTCAAAAATGCTATGTACATCAGTAAATGACGTTTGCTGAACTTCAAGAAATACCGCAATACCCGGAATACATTTTAATGTCTCAATCAAGGCTAAACGATTTTCAGGGTCGTTATTTTTAGTATTAACTTCGATATTGTCCCAGTTAGCACGAGTAGTAACTTGCTCATCAACACGACGTAAAACGTTTTTAATACTAGATTCTAAAATTTTAGTGAAGCGCTTACGTACCGGGCGACTTTTAACAGCAATTTCAGCTTGGAGTTTTATGATGAATTTCATGAACAAACGACCCTAAATATAAAGCTAGAACAGAGGCCATAATTGACCTACAGAAATAATGGCGCGAATTATACACGAAATTAGAATGAAGGGTAAGTTGAATAAAGAACCACAAACAATAAACATCCCGTTTGTTGTTTGTGAGTCTTGTAGGTTTTTTCTTATTATTTATTCTTTACGAATGGAAATCGGCTCAGTCACTTTTGCTTTACCTTGATTAATCGAAATTTCAACACGGCGGTTACGACGACGATTCAAAGCATTGGTATTAGGCACTAACGGACGTGTATCCGCATGGCCAACAACTAACAAACGCGATTGTTCAAATTCAGGGACTTTAATTAACTCGTGTGCAATAGCGACGGCCCGTTTACTTGATAAATCCCAGTTGGAAGAAAATAATTCTGAGTTAATTCCTCGGTTATCGGTATGTGCAGAGACCATGATTTCGCCCGGAACGGTATTAAGTAACTCACCAATTTCACGGATGATAGGGCGAAATTGAGGTTGTAAAAATGCAGATCCCGAAGGGAATGAGCCGTTTTCTCGAATGCGGATTGTCACTTGTTGCCCTAGAGATTCAAGTTCTATAGCACCATCTTGAATTTGTTGTTCTAATTGTTCAGCGATTTTTTTCACTAATTCATTTACTTGTTCTTGTGATGATTGCTCTAGTTCATCTTTTGCTTTTTGCATTGCCTGTGCTGACATTTCATCGGCAGTACTTTGTGATTGCCCACCACGCTCGGTACCACGTTGTTCTTGTCGGCCACCAGCAGATGTCTCATCGCCCGCTTGAAATTCCAACATTTGCTGGGTCATTTCCATGGTTTGTTGTTGAATGACTTCAATAGGCGTTGGTTCAGGTTTACCGGGGCGAAATTCCTGGGCGATAATACTCGTGCCTTTAGGAATATCTTTAACTTCAATTTTGTTTTGTACACCAAAGGCAAATTTCATTGAGCCAGCAATTTGCTTAAATTTCAAAACATCCATTTCAGAAAATGATAACAACAAGACGAAAAAGCACATGAGTAGTGACATTAAATCAGCAAAAGTTCCCATCCAAGCAGGGAGTCCCGGAGGAGGACATTTACATTCTTGTTCTGCCATAAATTACTCCTGTTATTCTTCTTCTGTTGTGCTGATAGTACGCTTGCCTTCAGCAAGGTAGTTTTTCAACAAACCTTCAATAACGCGTGGGTTTTGGCCGTCTTGAATGCCTAATACGGCATCAAGAATTAATTCTTGATTCATTTTTTCTTCAGCTAAACGTAGCTTTAATTTAGCGGAAATAGGAATAGCAATAACATTGGCAAGAAATGCCCCATAAAGTGTTGTTAACAACGCAACAGCCATTGCCGGACCAATTGATTTAGGGTCATCCATATTCGATAACATCGCGACTAAACCGATGAGTGTCCCTATCATGCCCATAGCGGGGGCAACATCAGCAAGTGCCATCATCATGCTAACGCCAGTCTCATGACGTTCAGCCGTAAGTTGAATATCTTTTTGCAAGGTAGCACGCACTACATCCGCATCATGACCATCCACTAACATATCAACGCCCTTTTGCATAAAAGCATTCGATATTTCCGCTTCTTCTAATGCTAAAAAACCACCTTTACGTGCTGCATCAGCCATTTCAACAGATTTTTCAATAAGATCATCTGGTTGTTCAATTTTAAATATGAATGCCTTAGCGATGACTTTACCAATACCTAAAAATTGTCCAATACTGTAATTGGCCAATACCACAAAAGTCGAACCACCAAAAACAATAATCATTGACTGGGTATCAAGAAACATATTGATATCACCTGACAACATCATTGCCATGACAAGTAAACCAATCGCGCCTACTATGCCTAGTATCGTTGCTAAATCCACAAACAGCCTCCGGGGTAAATCTAAACGTAATGTATCATTGTATTATTTGATAATACATTAAGGTATTAAGATACGCGAATACTTATGTTTTATATAAAACTTAATATAACGTTATTATCGCCCACATTGTCAATAACTTAAGTAATAAAGTGTTTTTTTTAATTTAAAGTTATTTGTACTCGATAATTGACCAAAAGGCCTAGCTAGGGTAAGTTTGCGCCTAGATGTTTTATCACAGTAATTTCGAAAAGATGGCTAAGAAAAAAATAGAAAATTTAAGCTTTGAAGAATCCCTTACCGAACTTGAATTAATAGTGCAAAACTTAGAGCAAGGTGAACTAAGTTTAGAAGACTCTATGACGCTTTTTGAGCGCGGTTTAAATTTGAGCAAAGGTAGTCAAGAAAAACTCAAAAGTGCTGAGCAAAAAATTCAAATTTTACTCGCTAAAAATGGCAATCCTCAATTAGAAACGTTTGAAAAAACGGATAATACGAGTAACGATTAGTGACGCAATTAAGCCAACTCGATTTCTATCAAGCCCGAATCAATCAGTATTTAGAAGATAAACTTGCGCAATTTGAAGTCAATGATGAAAAATTATTAGCGGCAATGCGTTATGGTTTACTTATTGGTGGTAAAAGGATGCGTCCTTACCTTGCTTATATCACCGGCGAGGCACTTGGCTTGGAAGTTTCTGACGTAGACGGCATTGCGGCTACTTTAGAGTGTATTCATGCTTTCTCATTATTACACGACGACTTACCCGCCATGGACGATGACGACTTGCGACGCGGTCAACCGACCTGCCATAAAGCTTTTGATGAAGCCACCGCTATTTTAGCTGGTGACAGTTTGCAAACCCTAGCCTTTGATATTTTGGCTAATCACGTTTTTACGCCTAAAGCTGACATTAAACGTATCGCGTTAATTCGCCAATTAGTCGACGCTTCAGGCTATCAAGGTATGTGTGGCGGGCAAGCACTTGATATTAATGCGACAGGTAAAGAAATATCATTAATCGAATTAGAAAAATTGCACTCGCTAAAAACAGGTGCTCTGCTAAAAGCCTCCGTTAACATGGTGGCCGAAATTAGTAGCGAGATATCTGATGAGCAAAAGAATCAATTGGCTCTTTATGCTGAACATGTTGGTTTAGCGTATCAAGTGCGCGATGACATTATAGACATAATATCAAGTGATGAGCAGCTAGGAAAACCAGCAGGATCAGACGTTGCAGCGAACAAAAGCACTTACCCTGCTTTGTTAGGTTTACAGGGAGCTCAACAAAAAGCTGACAACTTATACCAACAAGCACTACAAGCTTTAGCAACTTTGCCCTACAATACGCTCAACTTAGCTGAATTTGCGACGTTTATTATCAAACGCGCTCATTGACCTTAAATTAACACTCTAAAGAATAAACAATAATTAATATGACTATAAACCTTGCCGACTACCCTTTATTGGCCAATATCGACTCTCCTGATGATCTACGCATGTTAGATCAAAATCAGCTAATTCAGGCTAGTAACGAGCTACGTAGCTATTTATTAAGTTCGGTAAGTAAAAGTAGTGGGCATTTCGCTTCAGGGTTAGGTACTATCGAATTAACCGTAGCGTTACACTATGTATACAAAACCCCCTTTGATCACCTTATCTGGGATGTTGGTCATCAAGCTTATCCGCATAAAATTTTAACGGGTCGACGCGATAAACTTCATACTATTCGTCAAAAGGATGGTTTGCACCCTTTTCCATGGCGTGAAGAAAGCGACTACGACGTATTAAGTGTTGGACATTCAAGCACATCTATTTCAGCAGCATTAGGCCTTGCCGTTGCGGCGGAAAAAGAAGCGCTAAACCGTAAAGTTGTTGCCGTAATTGGCGATGGTGCTATGACAGCAGGCATGGCCTTTGAAGCGTTAAATCATGCTGGTGACATAAAAAGAGATATGCTTGTTATCTTAAATGACAACGAAATGTCAATTTCAGAAAATGTTGGCGCATTAAATAATCACTTCGCTAAAATGTTGTCGGGAAGTATATATACTGGAATACGTGAAGGCAGTAAACGCATACTAAAAAACCTTCCGCCGATAAAAGAATTAGCTAGTCGTGCAGAAGAACACTTAAAAGGCATGGTTGTGCCAAGCACTTTTTTTGAAGAGTTAGGCTTTAATTATATCGGCCCTATTGATGGGCATGACGTCAATGGTTTAGTTGATACCATTAGTAATATGCGAAATTTAAAAGGGCCACAAATCCTTCATATTGCCACCAAAAAAGGCAAGGGATATGAAGCAGCAGAGCAAGATCCAATAAAATATCATGCCGTGCCAAAATTTGACCCTAGCCAAACGTCTTTACCCAAAAGTAAACCAAGCTTGCCGACATATTCAAAAATATTTGGTGACTGGCTTTGTAAAACGGCCGAACAAAATAAGTCACTTGTTGCAGTAACACCTGCAATGGGTGAAGGCTCTGGCATGGTAGAATTTAGCCAACGCTTTCCTGAGCAATATTTTGATGTCGCGATTGCAGAACAGCATGCGGTTACTTTTGCCGCAGGTTTAGCCATCGGCGGTAGAAAACCCGTTGTTGCTATTTATTCGAGCTTTTTACAGCGTGGCTACGATCAATTCATTCACGATGTTGCTATTCAAAACCTACCGGTATTATTTGCAATTGACCGTGCGGGTATTGTCGGTGCAGACGGACCGACACATCAAGGGGCGTTCGATTTAAGTTTTATGCGCTGTGTTCCAAATATCGTAATTATGGCACCATCTGATGAGCGTGAATGTCAGCTGATGCTTAATACCGGCTTTAAACACAATGGTCCTAGTGCGGTTCGATATCCTAGAGGTTGTGGTAACGGCGCCCAACTTCCTGATATAAATGAAACCATTGAGATGGGTAAAGGGAATATCATCTCACAACCTAATGCTGAAAATTCAGAACCATCTGTTGCTATATTAAATTTTGGCAGCACGTTAGATGAAGCAAAAATAGCCGCACAACAATTAAATTGTACACTGGTAGATATGCGTTTTATCAAGCCGCTTGATGTATCGCTGATCGACAAAATGGTAAAAACTCACGATATTATCGTTACTATTGAAGATAATGCCATTGCCGGCGGCGCAGGCTCTGGAGTTAATGAGTATATTCTCAGCCAAGGTATCGCCATAAAAATACTAAACATTGGTCTACCTGACAGCTTTATTAAACATGGAACACAGCAAGAAATTCATCACGAACTTGGCTTAGATAGTCAAGGTATTATAAATAAGATCACCCGTTTTATTAAACCTGTATAGCAAGTAGTCCCTCGTTAAAAATAAGTTACTAATCATTCGCGTTATTCGTAACTTATTTTTCAATGCGGCATGAGAATTTAGCAGCACGGTTTACAATCGACACTAAAAATATCGCTGCTAAAACGCTGTATAGCACCAATTAATTCAATCTAACTTTAACTATTGATAACACATACTTAGGCCTAAGCTTAGCAAGTATTTTCAAGATAAACTTAGCTCTAAATTTAGTTTTTATTCTTTAAATCAATCGATACCTCTTGTACCATTATTTTTACTTGCAATTAAGGCTACAAGCAATTAACTTAATGGAAAGCTACTAATTTAATAATTTATATGCAAATTGTCGTTTGGATTACTGGCTGTTTTTTTCTCTTATTTATCAATAGTTGCTACGCTAATGAAATTGAAAAAGACATCTTTGATTTCAGCATAGAAGAGCTAATGCAAGTACGTATTAGTTTAGCAACAAAAACTGAAGAAACTGTTTTAACAGTACCTTCGACGATCACGGTATTTGAGCAAGCTGACATTCAAGCCTTAGGTATTAAAAATGCTTATGACGTGATGAATTTTGTCCCTGGCTTTCAAATGACTCGTGGAGATTGGGTTGGTGCCGTACCTAAAGAGCACGCACGTGGCGTTTATCTTGATAATGGTTATATACTGGTCATGATCAATGGCGAGCGACTAAACGAAATCTCCTTTGGTAAAGCTTCTGTTTATACCCCACATATTCCGACCGAAATCATCGAACGTATCGAAGTTATTCGCGGTCCAGGTTCTGCACTATATGGTAGTAACGCCTTTTTAGGGGTGTTAAATATTATTACTAAAACGACTGATAAACAGTTAACGGTTAGCCTAGGTGAAAAAGGTTATCTGCAGTTATCAACAAGCTGGCAAGAAACCATTTCTGAAGACTTAAACCTGCACAGTAATATCTCTGTTGAAAAATTTGACGGTCATCAATATACATCACCTTGGAACCGCAAAGTTAAAGACCCTTATAGAAATAAATATATAGAATTTGGTGCGCAATATAAATCAAGCCAGCTTAATTTTAGATATAGTGAAAACGAACTGAATCAATTTATGAATATTGGTGGCTATTCTGTTGATAATATACATAAAAGTAGCAGTCTTTCTTTATCTGGAAATACTGAAATTTGGCAAAATGAAGCTCAGCAGCTAAAGGTAAAAGTTTCCTATAGTTTATTTAAAATAAAATCTGCGGGCATGGTACTACCGGGCGATATCGGTATTATTAATGATGACTTTTTAATAGGCCCGTATTGGCGTACTGAGTCAACTGATATAAGTGCTGATCATAGTTGGAAAATTAACAAACAGCTTAACCTTAATTCAGGGTTCGAATATAGAAAAGCAAGCCAATTTCAATCAGGAAATGCCGTAACACATTACGACTATCAGCAAGAATTAATCATCCCCATAGATAAAAACTACCTAGGTGGAGTGATCGTTATTAAAAGACCTCCTGAATCAGACAGTCTCAATCAATCTCATGAGATCCACGGTATTTACAGTCAACTCAAGTGGCAAATAGAACAAAACCTTAGCTTATTTTTAGGCTCTCGCTACGATAATGTCAAGGGTATTGACCATAAGCTTTCACCACGCGGCGCGATTGTCTGGCAAGCGAATCCGAATAATACGTTGAAACTACAATATGGTGAATCATTTCGTACACCGGTAAATAATGAGCTGTATTCAAACGATAGTATTACCACGGGCAATCCTAATTTAACCTCTGAGTTTGTCAAAACAACTGAGTTAGTATGGATTTACCAGCATAAAACTCTCTCAAGTGAAGTGGTGTTTTTTCATAATAATTTACGCGATTTTATCAATAAAGTGCCTTATAACGGAAAAGCTCTTTTTACTTTTGATAATGCTGTAAATATAAAGATCAGTGGTTTAGAAACCAGTGCAAACATTGAAATAAATGAACAATTACGATTGTCGTTGAACTATACTCACCTTTTTGACGATCCCATCAATGAAAGCTTTAAGCACTTTGGTACAATGACCCTTTCATATAAATTAGGCCAGTGGCAGTTCAATGCTAACGCTATTTGGCGTGATGAAGTCTCACCTCCTAAGCCCAATCTCAACAATGACATTCAATTCAAGCAAAAGCAGTACACGCTGTTTTCAGCAAATCTAACTTACGACTTTTCTAAAAGTCATATCTTAGCAATTAATGCTCATAACCTGTTTGATAAAGATTATGTGGTCTTCGATCCGAGAGTTTTTGATGGCGAAGTACCAGGACAAGGTCGGCTAATATCTGTTTCATATCGATATCGATTTTAGATATAGGTTTTAGCTCTTATTTCGAGTTCATCAGACATAAAAAATCACCTATAAGATTTTATCCTTATAAGTGATTTAATGTGCTTTAAACAAGTTTTATAAAAAATTAATTACTCAGCAATATATTCAACAACTTCTAGACCAAAGCCTGATAACGAATGATATTTAGTTTGCGAGCTTAATAAACGCATTTTACTGACGCCTAGATTAGAAAGTATTTGTGATCCTACGCCAACATTACGAGAGCCAACATGACGCTGCACTTCATTAACGATTTCTCCTGCATCCACTTTTGCATACTTTTCTACTTGAGCAATTAGCTCAGCAGTAGACTCATGCTTACCTAAAAGTACCAATACACCACCTTCTTTGCCGATTTTTTCTAAGGCATTGGCCATTGGCCATTTAGCGACACTTTCACGTTGGCTAAACAATAAATCTCGGAAAGTATTTTCTAAATGTACCCGTACTAAAGTAGGCTCTTCCGCTTTAATTTCACCTTTAGTCAATGCGAAATGCGCTTGACCATCTATGGTGTCTTTAAAAACGGTTAAGTCGAATTCACCAAATGCTGTTGGTAACTTACATTGCGAGATTCGTTCAATGGTCGTTTCATTGGCATTTCGGTATTCAATTAAATCGGCAATAGTGCCCATTTTTAATCCGTGTTTTTCAGCAATAATTTCTAAGTCAGGGCGGCGCGCCATTGTGCCGTCTTCATTTAATATTTCAACAATAACAGCTGCCGGCTCTAAACCCGCTAAACGAGCTAAATCAGTACCCGCTTCGGTATGGCCAGCACGATTTAAAACACCACCATCTTTAGCAATTAACGGGAAGATATGACCCGGCTGCACGATACTTAAATGATTAGCATCTTTAGCAACGGCGGCTAGAACCGTAGTAGCACGATCACCCGCTGAAATACCGGTAGTTACGCCCTGCGCAGCTTCAATAGAAACGGTAAAGTTAGTACTAAATTGAGCATCATTTTTTTCAACCATTAAAGGTAACTTAAGCTCTTGACACTTTTCAACCGTCATTGGCATGCAAATTAAACCACGGCCGTGAGTTGCCATAAAATTAATGGCTTCTGGTGTAACTTTTTCAGCAGCCATAATGAAGTCACCTTCATTTTCGCGGTCTTCGTCATCCATTAAAATGACCATTTTACCTTGAGCAATATCGTCAATAATTTCTTGTGGGGTATGTAAATTCATGATCATCTCTTTTATTTAATAAAGCCACTACGAGCCAATAATTCTTGAGTCACACCTGAACTTTGCTGTTCAGTTGAACTGGACTCTTTTTTAGTTAATAAACGTTCGATATAACGCGCTATCAAATCAACTTCTACATTTACTTTTGTGCCGACTTGGTAATTAGCAATAATCGTTTGTGCTGTGGTGTGCGGTACAATGGTCAAACGAAACTTGTCATCCGTTAAACTGTTCACCGTCAAGCTGGTGCCGTCAATAGTAATTGACCCTTTTTCAGCGATATAAGGCGCTAAATCACCTGGCATTTCTAACCAGTACTCAATGCTATTGCCGTTATGTTCAATGGCAATAATGGCAACAACAGCGTCAACATGCCCAGAAACCATATGACCACCAAAACGTGTCGTTGCTAACATAGCTTTTTCTAAATTTACGGTTTGCCCTGATTGATAATTAGCAAAGCCGGTACGCGTTAATGTTTCATTTGAAACATCGGCGCTAAAGCTAGATGAATCAAAAGCAACCACGGTTAAACAAATGCCATTTGTGGCTATTGAATCACCTAACTTAACATCGCTCATATCTAATGAATTTGTCGCAATAACTAGTCTTGCGCCCTGCCCAGTAATATTAATGGCTTTAATATTACCGACCGCTTCAATTATTCCTGTGAACATAATCACTCTTTAATTTATTTTTAGCCGAACTTCATCGACACTTTAGGAAATATTAATTCAAAATTGCGCAGTTATACGCATATCTCTACCTATCATTCGCACATCGCTGATTTGTAATTCTTTTGCTTGCTTCAAATGCGTTAAACTTGGCATATCAGCCAAGCTTTTACCCGCTGCGCCCAATAATTTTGGTGCTTGATATAATATTAATTCATCTACTAAATTTTGCTCGATAAAAGCGCCAGCTAAACGAAATCCCGATTCGATCAACACATCATTTAAGCCTTGTTTAGCTAAGTACCTCAATAAGGCTGATAGATCAATTTGCGGATTATTCGTTGCCGGTTCAGCAAAAGGTAAAGCCACTTGCTCTACGAAATGAGGCCACTGATGAATGTTTTCAATAGCATTTCTAATTAATATTATAGGAGAAGGTTCGTTGAACAAAGCGAGAATCGGCGTTAAGCGGTTTTTAGAATCAATGATCACGCGCACTGGCTGCCTAATCAATTCTTTTTTATAGCTATTTTTTAATTCACCTAGTTCTGACCATCGCACGGTCATTTTAGCCTCATCCATTAAAATACTGTCTGCACCACTAATAATCGCACAACTTTGTGCCCGTAAGCGTTGCACATCTTGTCTTGCTTCTGGTGAAGTGATCCATTTACTTTCACCATTTTTCATCGCAGTTTTACCGTCCAAGCTCGCCGCTAGCTTACAACGGACATAAGGTAAACCTGTGGTCATTTGCTTGATAAAACCTGGGTTTAATTTTTCTGCTGATTGTTCTAATAAACCATGTCGAGTAGAAATTCCTGCTTGCTCAAGCTTTTGTAAACCATTACCTGCAACTTTAGGATTAGGATCAACCATAGCCACTATGACGTTTTTTACGCCAGCATTAATTAATCCCTCAGCGCAGGGTGGTGTGCGTCCATAATGACTGCAAGGTTCAAGTGTTACATACGCGGTTGCGCCTTGTGCATCTTTACCCGCCATTTTTAAAGCATTGACTTCGGCATGGCCTTCACCAGCTTTTTGATGAAAACCTTCAGCAATTATTTCACCGTTTTTAACCAAGACACAACCGACACGCGGATTCGGCGAGGTTGTATAATGCCCTTGTTTGGCAAGTGCTATTGCTCGTTGCATAAAGTGATAATCGGCCGGTGAGAATGTACTCATCTTATTTGTCATCATCTAGCCGAGCAATTTCTTCACCAAATTCTCGAATATCTTCAAAAGAACGATAAACCGAAGCAAAACGAACATAAGCAACTTTATCTAATTTTTTCAAATGTTCCATTATGATATTGCCAAGGAGTTCGCTTGATACTTCTCGCTCGCCCGTGGCCCGCAACTGTGATTTTACTTTATTGATAGAGAGCTCAACTTGCTCGACACTAACCGGACGTTTTTCTAACGCTCTCACTAGGCCATTACGCATTTTATCTTCATTGAAAGGCTCGCGAGAACCATCATTCTTGATAATACGCGGCATAACTAATTCAGCGCTTTCAAAGGTTGTATAACGCTCATGGCAGGCTAAACATTCGCGGCGACGGCGAACTTGGTGGCCGTCAGATACCAAACGGGAATCAATAACTTTGGTGTCTACAGCTCGGCAAAAAGGACAATACATAAGAAGCTCCAATAAAAGTTTATACCAATTTCAATAAGTTTTTCCCACTTACATGGCCTTGGTTTTATCGGCAAAGAGCTCTGTTTAAACGTCAGAAACAATAATGGCCGCTAATGCGGCCATTTTAATCTAATTAAGCTATTGTTACATCAACTTATTTATTCTTATAACTTAAGATACTAAAATCGTCATGCTGATACTGAATTTGCCTACATGGATGTAGGTACTTAGGTTTAGTCTGGAGCTATAAACCTGTATTTCAGTATCAGTATGACGAAGTTTATGCGTAAACAGGAAAACGTGCACAAAGCTCTTTAACGCTTGATTTTACGTTAACAATCGTATCTTCATTGTTGATATCGTCTAAAATATCACAAATCCAACCGGTTAATGCTTTAGTTTCTTCAACACCAAAACCACGACGGGTAATTGCCGGTGTACCTAGGCGTAAACCAGAGGTTACAAACGGAGAACGTGGATCGTTTGGTACTGAATTTTTGTTTACGGTGATGTGTGCTTTACCTAAAGCCGCATCAGCATCTTTACCGGTGATATCTTTATCGATTAAATCAAGTAATAACAAGTGGTTTTCAGTACCGTTTGATACAACTTTATAACCACGCTCTTGAAGAACAGCAACCATAGCTTTCGCGTTGTCTAAAACATTTTGTTGGTAAACTTTAAACTCTGGCTCTAATGCTTCTTTAAATGCGACCGCTTTAGCCGCAATAATGTGCATTAATGGGCCGCCTTGACCACCAGGGAAAACAGCTGAGTTTAATTTTTTATAAATCGCTTCATCATCACAACCCGAAATAATTAAACCACCACGAGGGCCCGCTAATGTTTTGTGCGTTGTTGTCGTAACAACATGCGCGTGTGGCACTGGATTTGGATATAAACCCGCAGCAATTAAACCAGCAACGTGAGCCATATCAACGAAGAAGTATGCACCTACGCCGTCAGCGATCTTACGCATACGCGCCCAATCAACAACGCCAGAGAATGCTGAGAAACCACCAATGATCATTTCTGGTTTATGTTCTTGTGCTAAACGTTCCATTTCTTCGTAATCGATATCACCGGTTTCTGGGTGAAGTCCATATTGAAATGCTTCGTAAGATTTACCTGAAAAGCTTACATGTGAACCATGCGTTAAATGTCCGCCATGAGCTAAGCTCATACCTAACACTTTTCCGCCTGGAGTAACTAACGCTTGGAAAACCGCAGCGTTAGCTTGAGAGCCAGCATGTGGTTGTACATTGGCGTATGTTGCACCAAATAATTCTTTTGCACGGTCTATTGCTAGCTGCTCAGCAACATCAACGTACTCACAACCGCCGTAATAACGTTTGCCTGGGTAGCCTTCAGCATATTTATTGGTTAATTGAGAACCTTGTGCTTCGAGAACACGAGGGCTACAGTAATTTTCAGAAGCAATAAGTTCGATGTGTTCTTCTTGACGAACTTTCTCATTGCTCATCGCTTGATAAAGCTCTGGATCAAAATCAGCAATATTCATATCACGTGTAAACATGGTTTTTCCTCAATAATTCAGCCTTGGGCTGTTACAGACAATTGTCTAATGGATAGCAAAATTTATGCGGCGTATATTGCCTTAAATCAGCTTAGTTGTACACGGTAAAAGCAACAACTTTTAGCTCATTTAGTAATCTATTATGCCGTATGTGCATGTGTTTTTATTAATCGAAGCTTTGAACCTTGCGATCAAAGCTTCTGATGAACAGAATATAGCGAAGAAAAAGGATAATAACAAGAAATTAAAAACAAAGAATTAGCGCACAAACAAAATATAATTCAAATAAAACACAATAGACTTAGTCTTTATTTCGATTAAAGAGACTTAAGGAACTTTAATTCTTTATTTCTTTTTCGATAGAAAGTCTGTGTAATTAGCCACAAAGCAATGATTAATACATTCAGAAAAATAAAGGCAAACATCGGAGATTTACTCATTTGCTGACTAGAAGTAAATAGGTACCAGTTGGAAAGAGGACAAATGACAAAACAAGAAAGTTTAATAAGCTTAATATAACTCAGTGATGACTGACATCCGGCAATCGCGTGCTCAATAGCTTTATCGGGGCTACCGCAATTTGCTCGCCATGTATTAACTCGAAACTTAACCGCAAAATAAACATAGATAACCGACAATGCACCGCCACCGCTTAAATAGATCATGGTTGCTTGGTCTTTAGAGTTATTAATCCACATATAAAGGCCAACGATAAGCATTCCTAAAGTGGCAACAATATCTAATGACAGTAAAAGTTTAGCGATTAAAGTTCGTTGCTTAGTTTGTCTAAGCAATTTATTAATATCTGTTTTTACAAATGGCTGACTCTGCCAGTCTTGCGCCATTTCAGCCCACTGTTCATCTAACATAGAAAGTTCAGGTGATAGCGTTTCATCTTTCTTTGGTAAAGTTTTAACGTCAAGTATTGTCTCTGCCTGACTTTTTGTCGGTAAAGTCACCTTACTTCGTTCATTAAACGGGGATTCTTTATCGTTCATTACGCCTCCAACAATTGTGCTAAAGCCGTTTTCGCACGCTGTAATCGCACGCCGACATGGTTTGTAGTAATCACTAAAACTTCAGCAATTTCTTGATAGCTCATGCCTTCAAGTGCCAAGGTAATGACTTGCTGTTGATCGAGTTTTAGTTGTCTGATTGCTTTTGCTAAACGTTGTTGTCTTTGCTGTTTATCTAAGCTTTGGTAGGGAGTAGGCTGAACTTGGTCGTGTTCCGCATCATGACTTAACTCGTTAATGTCTTGATCAGCCTTTACGGTTTTCACCGCTTTTGCTACATGAGTTGCTAAAATATTATGAGCAATTCTGGCCACGAAAGTTTTCACAGAAGAGTCTGCTCTAAAGTTAGGTAAAGCCCGCCAAATATTGAGCGCTATTTCTTGAAAAAGTTCATCTTGAATAGCCGGTTTTGCTTCAAAACCGGCAATGATATGACGGAGTAATTTCTCATACTCTGTCATCCATTGAGTAAATGTTTTCTGATAGTTTGAAAATGGGTTCAAAGAATAACTCAATAAATTACTATACGCCGTTTGAAAACGATCTTCTTGCTGTATTGCTAATTCTACCGAGTTATTCATCTGAATACCAACCCTGTGTGTCCTCAATTAACTTAAAGACATCACAACCTTTTCTGACGTTAGTCTTTTGGCAATAGTTAATACTAACCCAGCCGTTAAAGCTATCGTAATACCACTTGTCACTAACACCGCTAGCCAATCAACAGGCAATCCTTTAAATAAATCTTCCATTAACAATGACTGTCCTGTGATAGGAGTCCACGATACCCATGAAGGCTTATCATCGATAAGCATCATTGCTACGGGAACCATTGCAGGTATCATAATTAACATACCAACAGTTGACTGTGCCTCTTTAAAAGACTTAGCCTGAAAAGCAACAAATAATTGTAACGATGAAGCCAAAAAGCAAAGTGGTATTAATAACATTAATAAGGCAGTAAAGGTGAAGCCATCTAAACTGAAAGTAGCACCAATTTTTGTTAAATCGACAAAGGATACCGAGACCGTCGTTAAACTTAACATTAACGTTACCGCAATAGCGGCAATTAAACTGGAGGAAACAAGTTTAGCCATCACTATTTTTAAGGTACTAACCGGCTGACAAAGTAACATTTCTAAAACATTACGTTCGCGCTCACCAGCACTTGAATCAATAGAGATTGCTTGGCCAGAAACAAATACCCCCATCATTAAATATAGACCTAAAATTAGGCTGATCATCATCGCATTACTGGTAGGTAGAGCGGTATCTTGCTGTTGCAATGTTATCGGCTGAAGTAGTTTTATATCAATACCACGCACTAATAACCGTTTATATCCAATGGCTAAAGAAAAACTCCGTATTTCATCTTTAATACGACGTAAAGGAGCACCTAAAGATTTTTCGTTATAGTCAGCACGCAAAATAATATCAATTGGCTTACCGTCAACCATATCTTGTGCATAAGTATCAGGAATAATGACTTCAACATTTCTTTCTTGCCAAACACGTTTTTCATCCGCAGGGACATCGACAAATGCCAAAATATTTTCATCTTTAAAAGCTTTAATCAATTTCGGTGCATATTCTGCCCCGCTAAATTTTACATATATCTCAGGACTTTCAACGGCTTGACTTATAGCAAACTTTGACATCACCATAATCATTACCGGTGCCATTAAACCAAAACTCAGTGCAACCAATAAGGCACGTTTATCACGAAATGCCTCTCTGAGTTCTTTAATTAATAACGCTTTAAACTGGATCATGCGGCTACTCCTTCATCTGAACCAATTAATTTAACAAAGGCATCTTCTAATAGTTTTTCCCCTGCTAAATCACATAACTCTTGTGGAGTTCCTTGGGCGGCTAATTTACCATTGGCAACAATAATCACTCGGTCACACAAGGCAGCAACTTCTTGCATTACGTGTGATGAAAATAAAATGCAATGGCCTTTTTCTTTAAATTTTGCTAAATGATTACGTAAAACACGGGTACTCATTACATCAAGACCACGAGTGGGTTCGTCAAGTACAAAGTTTTTCGGCTGATGTACTAAGGCTTGAGCCAACGTCACTTTCATTCGCTGCCCCTGTGAAAAACCAACAGTTTTGCGATGTGCCAACTCTTCCATTCCTAAATCTTTAAAGATTTGCTCTATTGCAGCTTTTTTATTTGCGCCTTGCATACCATGAAGACTGGCAAAATAATCAACCTGCTCATAAGCTGTTAAGCGTTCATATAAGCCAAACTTGTCTGGGAAAATACCTAGTCGCTTACGAACGGCTAATGGATCGTCCAAAACATCAATACCATCAACAATTACCGAGCCTTCATCTGCTTTCAGTAAACCATAAAGCGTACGTAAACAGGTCGTTTTACCCGCACCGTTTGGCCCTAAAATACCGGTAATTTCACCATCTTTAGCCGTAAACGACAAACCATCGAGGGCTTTGACCGTATTCTTTTTATCGATAAAACTTTTATGTAAGTTCTTAACTTCAATCATGATAAAATCCTTATAAGTTGCCGTTCAAGTGGGTCATAAATGTTTCACTTTTTAATTCAGTCAAACAAGTTTCATCCAAATTTTTAGGATCAAGTGTTGTTAGAAACTCATTAATGATATTTACTCCACAAGTGGTTGAAGCAACAATATGCGAGTTATTTTTGGAAATAATGTGATGATTATTAGGCAAAGTTTCAGCAGTTTTATCTCCATTACTTGGTGGAGTTACTGGGTCTAAGTTACCCGATAAAATAAGGGTTGGAATATTCGCGGTGACACTTTGGTAAAACTCATCACTAACCGAATATTTTGGCCATAACGGACAAGCTTTCAACCAAGTACTGTGGCTATCGCTACCACCGAAATTATTATTTGCATCGGCGTGAAACATCGTTTGCGTAATCTTAGGTAAATCTTCATTACAGACAATATTTAATGTTAAACCAACATACATGCCCATGCCACCATCTGACATGGCAATTAAGCCAACCAAAGGTTGATAATTGCCTAAAAATGCTTGGTGTATAACCAGAGGTACTAAAGTACGTGTTTCCATTGAATATAACTGCAAACGCAAATTACTGATAAACTTACTGCGACTTAGTACAAAGTTGGTTTTTGACCCTAAACGTGGATGAGCAATTTCCAGTTTAACTGGCGCTTGCTCTAAGCGAGTAACAACCGCTTTAAACTCGTCAGCCAGTGCCGGGTAAGCTGTTTTACAGCTCTCATCATTCTGACAGTTCTCTAATAACAAGTTGAATGACCGCGCGGCACTTTGACCAAAAGTACCAATAGGCACTTCAATCGGCCCAACACTATCTAGCACAACACTTTTTAATGAATCTGGAAACATGCGCATATAAACTAAACCAGCACGTGTTCCATATGAGCCACCATAGATATGAATTTTCTCATGACCTAACGCACGACGAACGGCGTCAAAATCTCGAATAGCATTCTCAGAGTTGTACTGACTTAAATCACCTTTGAATTGTGCTAAACAATCTTTAATTTCTTGCTCTGAAAAATCTTCGGGAATAATTTCGTAGACATTATTTACAGGGTTTTCATCACACTCAAGCGGATGAGAATTTCCCGTGCCACGTTGATCTACTAAAATAATATCATGTGATTTTCTGATTTCATTGAACGTTTTAAAGATATGTGAGGCTAATTCAACAGATGCTTGGCCTGGACCGCCGGCTAAAAACATCAGCGGGGCTTTGTTTTGACTTTTATCAATAGCAGGCAATACAGCAAAATTAACGCTGATTTGTTCACCTGTCGTTAAAGCATAGTTTTCAGGTACTTGCAGCTTGCCACATTGCACTTGTGATTTAATACCGCTTAAGTGACAGCTCTCTAGTGTTAAATTTGTATTATTGTTAGTGTCTTCTGCCCAAGTAAGCGAACTACAACTAAGTAAACTTAACGCAAACAGGCTTTGCCATTTTAATTTCATTATTTTATCCCTTTTGAATATCGACCATATAGTCGCAGGATTGACAGGTTTATTACAATTTATTTTAAATAATGCTAAATAAATTGTAATTGTTTGAAAAGAGCGGATTTAATGAAGGATCTTTTTTATAAACAAGAGAAGACATAACGAGTCTTTTATTTTGATGGGTCTATTAACTATTCGTCGTTCCTTGCCATCTCGGTAACTGCTCCTGCGTTACTCTACTTCCTGCATCCATGCAGTCACAGCACCACGACATCCTGTACATAAAAAACCGAATAACAATAAATGCTATTCGGTTTTGGCTTCTAGAGAAAACTGTTTACTAACTTATTCTAAAATAAGTTAGAACTGGTTTGAGGTGTTTTTTTCGCCACCTGCTTTAAGCGCATTCTCACCAGCAAAGTATTCTTTGTGGTCATCACCCATATCAGAACCTGACATATTTTGATGTTTAACACAGGCGATACCTTGACGAATTTCTTTACGTTGTACACCTTCAACATAACCCAGCATGCCTTGGTCACCGAAGTATTCTTTAGCAAGATTATCAGTAGATAACGCTGCCGTGTGGTAAGTAGGCAAGGTAATTAAGTGATGGAAAATACCGGCTTCTCGAGCGGTATCTGATTGGAAGCTACGGATTTTGTCATCTGCAGCTGCCGCTAACTCTGTGCTGTCGTAATCAACATTCATTAAATCTGCGCGGACATAGCTAGATACATCTTTTCCAGCGGCAACCATAGTATCGAATGCTTGCTGACGGAAGTTTAGCGTCCAGTTGAATGACGGACTGTTGTTGTAAACAAGTTTGGCATTCGGAATTTCTTTACGCACTTCGTTCATCATTGCGGTGATATCGGCAACGTTTGGTGTCGCTGTTTCTATCCAAAGTAAGTCAGCGCCAGCTTTAATAGCTTCGATACTGTCAAATACACAACGCTCTTCACCGGTACCTTGACGGAATTGATATAAACCAGAAGGTAAACGTTTCGGACGAACTAACTTGCCGTCACGGTTGAAACATACATCGCCTTCAGCCATATCTGCTACGTCAATTTCTTCAACGTCTAAGAAAGAGTTATAAATATCGCCTTGGTCACCCGGCTCTTTAACTACTGCAATTTCTTTAGTCAGGCCAGCACCTTCAGAGTCAGTGCGTGAAACAATAATACCGTTGTCGATACCCAGTTCTAAAAAGGCATGACGCAATGCGCGAATTTTAGAATGAAAGTCTGCATGAGGCACCGTTACTTTACCGTCTTGGTGACCACATTGTTTTTCATCGGCAACTTGGTTTTCAATTTGAAGGGCACATGCACCCGCTTCGATCATTTGCTTAGCCATTAAATAAGTCGCTTCAGCGTTACCAAAACCCGCGTCGATATCGGCAATAATGGGTACAACGTGGGTAACGTGGTTGTCAATTTTGTATTGGATTGCAGCTTTGGCGTCATCGCTTGCTGCGTCTAATTCGCGGAAAAGGCCACCTAGTTCACGTGCATCAGCTTGGCGTAGGAAGGTATAAAGCTCTGCAACCAAAGAAGCAACAGATGTTTTTTCGTGCATAGATTGATCAGGAAGCGGACCAAATTCGCTGCGCAGTGCTGCCACCATCCAACCGGAAAGGTATAAATAACGACGGTCTGTTTTACCGTCAAAATGTTTCTTGATAGAGATCATTTTTTGTTGACCAATAAAACCATGCCAGCAACCTAATGATTGAGTGTACTTAGAGTTGTCGGCATCGTAAGCTTCCATATCACTACGCATAATATCTGCAGTGTACTGAGCAATTTCTAAACCTGTTTTGAATCGGTTTTGTGCTCGCATACGGGCTACTGATTCAGGATTAATTGTCGCCCAAGAGCTACCTGCTTGTTCTTTTATTGCTTTAACCGCTTCAATAGCACTTTGATAATTAGACATGTCACTTTCTCCAAAAATTTTATAATTCTTCATATGGCCTTGTTAGTCTTATCACTTAAAATGTAAGTCGTAATAAAAGTAAACATACCGAACAACACAAAGTCTAAAACACGACACGACCATTTATGAAATATATAATAACTATCACTAGTATTCATCAGATAAATACGAGTGAGTTTTTTTTATAAAGCCCTTAGTTTTCAATGAACAATAAACACTGCTTTAGACTTTCGTCTGAGTAAATGTCTATATAAACTGTATTTCGCACTGGAAATTTCTTGATTTATCTTTCTGACCGTGACATATACAATGGTTATATTATTTCTATCGACCATAAAAACTATGAATATTGCCAAAATTGATCTTAACTTGCTTATTTATCTTGATGTTTTACTTAGAGAAAAGAACGTAACCCGCTCAGCTAGTCAGTTAAACATTACTCAGCCAGCCATGAGTAATGGCTTAAAACGCTTAAGAAACTTATTTAATGACCCAATTTTAGTACGTACCTCTGACGGCATGGTGCCAACAGAGCGAGCAAGAGCTTTAGCGCCGGTCATCCGAAAGATTTTGTTAGAGCTTGAAGAAGCATTACAAGGCGAAGAAGAGTTTAATGAAACACACAGCCAGCGTGTGTTCCGAATTATGGCCAGTGATTATGCGGCTTCTACCTTATTACCTAAGTTACTTAGAAAGATAAATGAAATTGCCCCTAATGTTACCATTGATATTATGACGCCAAGTGATGTCACTTTTCATGATGTTGAGGCAGGTAAAATAGATATGGCGATTAACCGTTTTGACGAGTTACCACAGTCTTTTCACCAAAAAACTATTTGGCGTGATACATTTTCCTGCTTATTAAGTGCTGATAATCCTGATGTTTCTAAATTTAACTTAAACACTTATCTTTCATCCAAGCATGTTTGGGTGTCCAAAACGGGATTTGGCGTAGGTGTGGGTATGGATCCAAAAGACGTGCAAAAATTAGGTTGGGTTGATGAAGCTTTAGCGCGGTTAGGTAAAAAGCGTGATATTAAAGTATTTACCCGTAACTATCATGTTGCCATGCAGTTAGCCTTTGAAGGCGGTTTGATTGCCACTTTACCCACCAAAGCAGCGTTATTACATAAAGACGATGCTAAATACACTATAGTAAGACCGCCTTTTGATATTCCAGAAATAGAATTGAAAATGATTTGGAGCCCGCTCTTGCATCACGATGCGAGTCATATTTGGTTTAGACAACTGGTAATAGAAGCAGCGGAACAAGGATAACCAAGCGGGTGTTGGGTCATATTATTTATAGTATATTATCGGTAAGCTTTTGCTTATTAATAGGAAAATCTATTGAGCTTTTCCTACCGATTTTACCTGCTAGTTTATATGGCATGGCGATTTTTACACTGCTATTACACTACCGGTTTCTTAACGCCCAACGGATAAAACCTTGTATTGAATGGGCACTTGCCAACATGGCGGTGTGCTTTGTGCCTGCTGGGGTTGGTATAATTAATCAATTTGAACTTATTAAACAGCACGGTATTGCGTTAATCGCGATTATATTTTTCACGACATTTTTACTACTGACCCTAGTGGGTATTGGTTATCAACGAAAACTTAATCAACAGGCATTAACGGCTAATAATGAGTCTACTAATGATAAGTAGTATTGTTTTAACAGATCTTAGCTTTGCATTACTGTTTATTTTACTCACTTTAGGTGTCTATCAAGCCTTTATTCATTTACAGAAAAAATGTAAACAGTCATGGTTAAATCCAATGCTATTTTCTATTTTGACACTAATTCCAATATTGTTATTTTTTAATGTGCCCTTCGAGCATTATTATCAAGCGACTTTCCCTCTACATAAGTTATTAGAACCTGCTGTGGTAGCGTTAGGCTACCCGTTATATCAACACCTTCAAACCATTAAAAAACAATGGCGAAGCATCGTATCTTTATTGTTTATCGGTGCTTTTATAGCTATTTTCATCAGCTTTGTTTTAACAATGTTCGTGATTAATCAGTACGATATTGCCGTATCACTATCCTTAAAGTCGGTAACAACGCCTATTGGCATAGCGTTAACCGAACAGCTAAATGGCAATAATTCAATTACTGCTTTTGCCATTATTTTAGCTGGGTTATTTGGTGCTTTACTTGGTCCTAGCTGGTTATCATTTATCAATGTAAACTCCCCCAAAGCACAAGGACTTGCTATTGGCGCAGCAAGCCATGCTCTTGGTACTGCAACGATTAGCAAAATCAGTTATGAGCATGCAGCTTATAGCTCTTTGGCATTAATTATTTCGGCGGTTATCACCGCAATATTTAGCCCATTGCTCATTAATACCCTAGTACATTTTTTATAATGATGTTTTATAGTGTTATAAAACATCGTTATACTTGCTACTTCCCCCAGTAACATTCACAAGAGAAACATGCCAACAAGCTTGTATTCATAATATCTATAGTAGTTATTATCAATAACAATAACTACTACCTATTTTATTGAATCCTATTTCAATAGACAAAAAGCACCTGTTTTTCAATGGCATACAAATTCACACCGGCGAAGTCAATAAAATACTAAAGTAATATTTTATGTCTGTTTTTTTTCAGCTATTGCATGGAAAAAAAATACCTCATACATTGCACTTATCAGCTATCGTTAATTCTGTTTATCGCTCTTTTTGAGGCCTTATTTAAAAACATTCATAACGATAAACATTCAAGTGTTCACTTTACTTATTTAATGAACAGTACCTTGGATATGCACACAATAGGAAACATAATGACCCAATACCTTAAGATTGAAAATATCCAAGTTGCACAGTGTTTGCATCACTTTATCGAACAAGAAGTACTTCCTCACAGTGCGATTTCTTCAACCACCTTTTGGCAAAACTTTTCAACCATCATTGAAGAGTTAGCCCCGGTAAATAAAAATTTATTAGCGAAACGCGATGACTTACAACAGAAAATAGATGTTTGGCATCAAAATAATTTTGGTGATAAATTTAGTTTTTTAGCCTACAAAAACTTCTTAAAAGAGATTAATTATCTTGTGCCAGAAGTTAATGATTTTACCATAACTACTGAAAACGTTGATGCAGAGTTAGCAACGATGGCAGGCCCACAGTTAGTTGTGCCAATAATGAACGCCAGATTTGCAATTAATGCGGTAAATGCTCGCTGGGGCAGCTTGTATGACGCACTATATGGCAGCGATGTTATTGCAGAAGAAAACGGGGCAGAAAGCTCTGGCGGATATAATCCGGTTCGTGGTGAAAAAGTTATAGCGTTTGCACGGCAGTTTTTAGACCAAAACATCCCTTTATCAACGGGAAGCCATGTACAAGCAGTACAATATCAAATATCAGATGATAGCTTAGTTATTCACCTTAAAAGTGGTGAAAAAGTTAGGCTATTGCAAAGTAACGCTTTTAAAGGTTATCAAGGAAATAATAATTCTCCTACTGCTTTATTATTTGCTCACAACGGTTTGCATTTTGAAATTAACTTTGATGAAAGCAGTATCATTGCCAAGAGTGACCATGCTGGTATTTCAGACATAACGCTTGAGTCAGCTTTAACCACTATCATGGATTGTGAAGACTCTGTCGCTGCTGTTGACGCTGATGACAAAGTTGCCGCTTACAAAAATTGGTTAGGTTTGATGCTAGGTAACTTAACCATCGCAGTGAACAAGGGTGGTAAAACGATTCAGCGTAAAATGGCCTCGGACAGAAAGTATCAGCAACTTGATGGCACAAAATTAACGCTAAAAGGCCGCAGCCTAATGTTTGTGCGTAATGTTGGCCACTTGATGACTAACAATGCAATTTTACTCACCAACGGTAATGAAGTCCCTGAAGGGATTATTGATGCAATGATTACCTCATTAATTGCCAGCATTAATTTACAGAGTTCCTCTACTGAAACAGCATTTTGTAATAGCGCTGAGCAATCTATTTATATCGTTAAACCGAAAATGCACGGCCCAGAAGAAGTTGCTTTTGCTAATACTTTATTTGAACAAGTTGAAGATGCATTAAACCTCACTAGAAATACCATAAAAATGGGCATCATGGATGAAGAACGCCGTACGAGTGTTAATTTAAAAGCATGTATTGCTCAAGCTAAGTCTCGCGTTGTATTTATTAATACCGGATTTTTAGACCGTACCGGTGACGAAATACATACCTCTATGGCAGCTGGTATTATGGCGAAAAAAGCCGATATAAAACTAACACCATGGATAAGCGCTTACGAAGATAACAATGTCGATATTGGTCTTGCCTGTGGTTTTAGTGGCAAAGCACAAATAGGCAAAGGCATGTGGCCTATTCCTGACCAAATGTCGAATATGTTGGCGACTAAAATAAACCATGTGCAAGCGGGAGCAAATACCGCTTGGGTTCCATCTCCTACGGCAGCAACCTTACATGCTTTGCATTATCATAAAGAAGATGTTTTTTCTTTACAGCAAGCATTGACTACACGTAAACCAGCAAACCTAGATGACATTTTAACCATCCCTTTAGCTATAAATAGCAACTGGAGTGAGCAAGAGATATCGGATGAATTAGATAATAATGCTCAAGGTATTTTAGGGTATGTTGTGCGTTGGATTGACCAAGGAGTTGGTTGCTCAAAAGTGCCAGATATCAATAACGTTGGTTTAATGGAAGACAGGGCAACACTACGTATTTCCAGCCAACACATAGCAAATTGGTTAACCCACAGTGTATGTACTAAAGAACAAGTATTGAAAAGCTTGAAAAAAATGGCTGGTGTTGTTGATAGCCAAAATAAAGCTGATGATAGTTATCAAGCGATGGCAAGCAATTTTGAAAATAGTATAGCTTTTAAAGCTGCGTGCGATTTAGTCTTTTTAGGAACAAAGCAAGTAAATGGTTATACTGAACCTTTATTACATCATTATCGCTTGAAAATAAAAGGCATCACTAACTAAGGTCGATTATTTAAATATTATTTTTTACTTTTCATGAAATTATTTATGACATTAAGCTGTCTACTATGAATAACTGTTCGCAGTAGATAGTTTTGCATATAAATATAAGATATCAAATACCATTAAACTCAGTTTATTGACCACTTATCTCATAGTACTCGCAATATAATTATTTACAATTTATAGTTAGGATGTACACAATCTGGTTACAATGGATACTGAATTGTAAAAGTACTTTTTTTCAAGAGATAAGTTTTGTAGTCAATGCTCTGTGAATTTATATGATGAGGATGCAACATGAAATCACAATTTAAACCCGCAATGTTAAGTGCTTTATTCGGTATCGTAGGATTATGTGCCACACTTTCCAATGCATCAGCAGAGTCTAGAAATGCTCAAGTATCTCAAGATCTCCCCTTAGCAAAATATATGCTGGCTTTTCCAACACTGACCACTGGTGGTCGAGCATTAGAAAAACCTTTATTAGTACCAGATAATGAACTTAAAGAGTTTTCAGTTTGTAAGTCAACAACTAAAAATGAGTATTTCGAATTGGCTATTATTTTTAACGATAAACTACAAGAGTTAATTTATCGCTTTTCCGCGGATGAAACACCGAATCCGGCAGATACTCAAATGACCAAAGTTAATTAATAAAAAACATCAAGGGTTTACATAAAAAAAAGCCTTCGAGGCTTTTTTTATTTTCATTGATAAAACATCAGAAAATATAATTACCTTAAGCTTCAACTTTTCTTGGAGTTTGCTTAATAGGCACTTTAACTTCGAATGTACAGCCCTTTATTGAGTCTAAACTTTTAATAGTTCCACCTAACTTAGCGTCGACTAGGTTATAAACAATATTCATTCCTAGCCCGGATCCTCCCTGACCTCGTTTTGTGGTAACAAAAGGATCATAAATTCTATGTTTAACACTTTCGTCTAGCCCTTTACCATCATCACTATAGGTTAACGTTAAACATTCACCATCTTCCTTAAAACTAATATTTATTTCACCAAACTCTTGATCTTCAAAACCATGAAAATGTGAATTAGTTAAAAAGTTAGTCAGTATTTGATTCCAAGCACTGGGATAGGTCACTAAGTTAATATTTTCATCAATATCTAAGTTGATAGTATATTTTTTTCGCTTAAATAATGTCTTCACTGTATTGACGACATCATTTACATGGCGTGCTAAGTTTATTTTTAATTCAGGATCCGTATGCTGCTCAACCGCTACTGACTTAAAACCTCTTATCAATTCTACCGCTTTATTGAGACTGTTCTCTATAATGACTTGATATTCAATCAATAGATTAAGTGTACGTGTTAATTTTGATTTAGTTAAATTTTCATTTTCAATCGCACTATTCAGTTCAAGTACCTTCTCTTTTAGTGCGGTAATGGACGTTACGCAAATCCCTAATGGTGTGTTTACTTCATGGGCGACCCCAGCAACTAACTGTCCAAGCGACGCCATTTTTTCTGATTGCACCAGCTGGTCTTTCGCTAGTGTTAAGTCATCTAATGATTGTTGTAACTGTTTATTACTTGCCGCTAACTTAGAGGTTCTGTCATAGACCTTAACTTCGAGTTCACCATTTAAGTTCAGTAAAGCATTCTCGGCATCTTCAAGCTTTAAAATATCGTTTTTCAGGGTTATACGCATATTGTTAATACTATCAGCCAAAACATCAAGTTCGTCTTTAACCTTTGGTCTAGAGCTGAGTATTAAGATGCTATCTAAATTTTCAGCACTTACTTGTTGTGAGTATTTCGTAATATGATAAATATGGCGGGTAATAAACCAATGAACGATAAAGATAATAAAAAATGCCACAATGAATATTTTAATGACTTCTGCAGTTAATATAAAACCTGCTTGATGCCATAAGTGCTGATATATATCATCGTAACTAGCCGATACCACTAATACACCAATATCATTTTCTCCATAAATAATTGGGTATTCGACAGTTTTATCTGCTGAAAGTGTTTCATCACCAAATTGATAAATTTTACCAAACCCCGTGATTATTTTTACATGGCTAATATCGGGTAATTTAACAATACCCTGAATTTGTTGTTGTACTAAAGGTTCGTTAAAGTCCCAAAGACTGGTTGAAATAGACTGGATATAACTTGATTCAATATTATTAAAGCGCTGATTTAAGGCTAACATGCTCTCGTTATAATTAACGTATAATTGAATAAAAGCTGAACTGATAGATAAAACTGAGCTACATAACATTATATAAATAAGCACACGATGGCTTAACTTATTATTAAACGTACCTGATTTATCCATTTATTACACCATCAATACAGATTATGAAATAAGAGCAGTATAAACTGCTCTTATTATTGAAAAGAAATATCCTTTAGTAGCATTAAAATATTGAAGCAATTCAATGTCAACAGTAAATGTTTGCTATTAACAAACTATCAACATATAAAGCGATTATCGTACTAATATCAAGAAGAGTTAGTGTTAATTGAGATTGCCTTCCTCTTCGTTTGTACTAAATTCAGCCACTAATTTAGCCGCAACCAAGTCTTCTAATGCATGCCCAACCGACTTAAAAATGGTGATATCTTCTGATTCTCTTGCAAACAGAATCTTACCCGTACATAACGAAAATAGGTCAGCTTTGATATCTTGGGCTGTTATAATCTGGTTTGCAATAGGGATAGCAAGATCACCTGTTTCACGTAACGCACTTTCCGTATTATCAACAAAAATCTTTGCTCGGATCAAACATTCATCATCCATTTCGCGCATATCTGGCCGATACGCACCGACCATATCAAGATGCTGTCCAGCCTTTAACCATTCACCAAAGATTAAAGGTTCTGTACTTAGCGTAGCACAAGAAATAATATCCGCTTTCGCCACATATTCCTTCAAATTTTCAATTGCTTCGCATTTAATATCGAGATGCTTAACCTGCTGACAAATTAATTCAGCTTTAGCTAAACTCCTCCCCCAAACATAAACCGTTTTTATCGGACGAACACTCGCGTGAGCTTGTATTAATTGCGAGGCTAATGTGCCCGTACCGACGATCAATAACGTTTCACTATTAGGCCTAGAAAGAAATTTTGAGGCTAAAGCTGAAGCGGCTGCAGTTCGCTTTGCTGTTAGAGCAGGCGCGTCCATGGTTGCCTTTAATGATCCTGTTTTCACATCAAATAATAAATATGTTCCTTGGATAGACGGAAGTTGATACTGATGATTGTCTGGAGCAACCGTAACAAGCTTTATGCCAGCAACATCACCTGCTTGCCATGCGGGCATCATTAGCAAGGTTGTTTCTCGACTTGCACCCGGGTTTTCGATATCAAAATGCAAACGTGGTGGCACGGTTATATTTTCAGTAAATGCTTTTTGTAAACTATTGATCAATTTTGGGAATGGCAATGCTTTGTTGACCGTATCTGCGGTAATTATTTTCATAGTGATACATTAATATAGTTGAGGTGAGTAATATTGATAATTATCACATACCAGTACGATAATTGCATACAATATACCTTTATTTTATTGCATTTAATGTTTTATATTTCGGCATTCGTCGTAATATTGCGGCGACAAACATAACAAGAAGTGCCGGAAAAGCGGCGTATAACATAGTAACTAATACGGATTGACGAACTAACATGGCTAAAATAATAAGTACTAAGCTAGGTAACATTAACCAAAAAGTATGCTCGCTTGCACAAACTTTGAAATAGCTGCACATGATAAAAATAATCAGGCTGGTTAAAATGAGCGCGCTAAAGGCAGTTACTGCGCCGGCATAATAATTAAGAAGAAAATAAGGATAAGAATAGAAAACCTCTAAAATGGGTGCTGAAACACCAAAACTCACTAACCAAACAAATGTACCTGCGATCAAACAGCCAAAATTTAATGACCATAATTTTTTATTAACAATTATCACTTAACAATCCTTTTTATTATTATTATTTTTTTTGTTTTTGTTTTTGTTTTTGTTTTTGTTTTTGTTTTTGTTTTTGTTTTTCAACCTTTTATATATCATGTACATATTTTAATCAAGCTGAATAAAAAACACTCTTATTCACATCTGTTTTTGCGTATGCGAATAAGCAATAGTGAAATTCAGTACTGAAGTTATCAAATGAAATAAGCTATACTGCCAGCCTATTTTCGACCTTAGGCCTGACCATTGAATAAATTCGCTCCTATAGCTTTCATCTTATTATTGTCGTGTGGCATTGCCTTATGGTTTTTAGCCAGCGACTCATTAAACGTCCATATTAAAAGCCAGTTTCAGACTTTAGCCTCTAAACTAAGTCAACAAAATGTGACGGTCGGCAATGTGACTATTCGCAGCTATCAGGGTACTGGCACTATTACTAATGTCGTCATCAACAAATTAAATTCTGACGGCCATGTAAGTACGACTCTTAGTATAGAATCAATTGAACTAGCAATTGATCGCGAAAGCTTGAAAGAAGAGATTATTATTATTGATAGCATCACTATTAATGGGTTAATCGCTTCATATAACGATACAAAAAATGGTACAAGCCTTGAGCAATTATTAGCTAACGTACAAAAAAACTTGCCGCTACTAGCAAGTATTAATAAAGTAAATATTGAAAAGCCAAACAAGCAGAATCAAAAAATAGCACCACCCCATATAAAAGTAACGAAAGTGATTATTAAGCCAGGTGTATTGCAATATATCAGTAATAACAATGGTCAAATAACGACCGAACCTTTCCCACAAATTGAATGGGAAAATATAAATACAAAATTAGGGGTAAGTGGAGAGACCGTAGGAATAAAAATATTTGAACAACTATTACTTGAACTAACCGCTCGTTCAAATAAAAACTTGTTTAACAACTAAAACGCTGAAATCCTTGAAATAGCCTAGTAAGCAGGCTAAAAATAACTATACTCACTAAAGTATTAATTTATTGGAAAAATCGTAAGATGCTCCGTTTTATAAAGTCAGCCAATTTTATCTGCGCTATTGTTATCAGTAATATAGCAATATTACTTTCCTCTTCAGCTCATGCAAGCGATATAGAGATAACGCCTTATATCGGACAAATATTCAGTTCCGAGCTAGTTAATAGCGTTGATGCTACAGAGGTTCCGGTAGATGATGCTAGCTATTACGGCCTAGCTATTGCGTGGCAAGATTCACCTAATGGCCAAGGCCAAATTCTAATTAATCGTGCTAGCTATGATTTTATCAGCAGTAGCGACCTACAAGAGCATTCTTTCGATGTTACCTATGCACACTTTAGTGGTGTTGCTCAATTTAGACAAAGAAACTATGTTACAACTGTATCACTTGGCCTTGGAGCTGCTTATTTTCAAACGGATAATAAAGATGAAATATATCCTTCATTAACTATAGCTATAGGTACTCGTTACGAGTTATCAAAAAACTTCGCAATTGTTACCGAACTTAGGGGGTATGCGAGTTATATTGAAGAGGATAATCAGTTATTTTGTGAAGGAGCCTCCTGCCACGCTTTATTAGAAGAAAGTATGTGGCTAGAAGGAACCGTTTCTGTCGGCTTGGCGTTTAAATTTTAACCGTTTAGATTTTACTCTGCTTTTACTTACCTTATATATTAATGGAGTATATAACTGACGCAATTTTCCACCCTTGTTCTGTCAGCACTAATTGCCAAGCTTCGTCACCCCAATTTGTTTTGTTATTATCTTGATGAAAACTATACTTAAAATGTACTGAAGCAATATCGCTATCATGAAGGATTTTTACATCCCAAAATTTTTCTTCAATTGCTTTAGGTGTCGAAATAATCCAATCGATAAAAGATATATAGTTGCTTCCCCTTACTTTTGAACGTTGCCGAGCATCTTTTTTGACCGGTGTTGCTGGGGAAAAAGCGAGTGTTTGATCACTAGCCCCCCCTAACCGGGAACGGCTTTATTATAAAAAAGGTTAATAAAGACAGGTTTATTTTTATTAATTAATGACATTCTAAAAGCTTCAATAACCGTTTCAATTTTTTTGACTTCACTTTGATTCGAATGTTCATTAGCAGTGGCTGTACTTTGAAGGCACACAAGAATAACGCCAACGGGCAACAGTATTTTTTTATAAGACTCATTACAATTCCTTTAAATAATCTAAGGTTAGTAATGTGCCTATTTATATTTATCTTGACCAATAAAAACCCTAAAGCATTCTAAGCTATTGATTTTAAAGGCATTCAATAACTGGTTATTAAGTGCGTTTTCTAGAAATGTTAAACCTCTAGTTTCTATAATGTTACTCGCTCGTTGAAGGTACTGCTGTGCTTGCTGCTGTCGCCCTTGAATAATTCGATTGCATGTTTTTAATTAGTTAGGCAAATGAAGTCTCTAGGGTAAATATATAAGGTGAATGCTAAAAACAGCTAAGTACCAATAATATAAACTTCACTTGCTAAAGTAAACGTTAGCCGTTTGTTAATGACTTACCGTAATAACAACATTCCCCTTTTTATGACCTTTTTCTACATAAAGGTGCGCAGCCACAATATCCTCTAACGGATAAATGCGATCAATAACCGCAGTGAACTGCTTTTGTTCGACAAGTTTTTTAAGGAAGCTTAACTGTTCTGCATTGTGATTAGCAAAAGCTGTGATGACTTTTTTAGTGCTCGTTTTTGTTAACCAAAAACCTTTAATTATTTCTCTAAATTTTGGAGCAGCAAGTAAGTACCGACCATTTTTTGATAACAGTTTTATATTAGTTTTAAATAAACTCTTCCCCAAAGTATCAAAGATAACGTCATACTCTTGCCCTTGCTCTGCATAATTTTCTTGGCTGTAATCTATTACATTATCAGCTCCTAATGACTGAACAAGCGCTAAGTTACTTGTACTGCAGACAGTAGTAACATGAGCACCATAATATTTGGCAAGCTGAATTGCGGCGGTGCCAATACTGCCTGAGGCACCATAAATTAAGACCTTTTCATTAGGTTTAATTGCCGCCTTTCTTAAAAAGTGTAACGCATTTGTGCCGCCAACGGATATAGCAGCCGCTTCTTGGTTATTCATATTAGTAGGCTTTAATACCACAGGAGCATCTTCTGCTAGACATATAAATTGAGCGTTAGCTTTAAAACCCGGTGCGGCCATCACTTTGTCGCCAACTTTAAACAAGCTGACTTTTTTTCCAACCGCGATTACCTCACCCGCTAATTCCATGCCGAGACCCAAGGGTGAAAACTTGGAGAATATTCTCAACATAAAATTAAAGATAACCCCTAACCTTAAACTTCGAATTTCACAATCACCTGCAGTTACAGTTGTCGCCATAACTTTAATCAGTAACTGTTGGTCGCTTGGCACTGGCGTCGCAACGTCTGTTAGTGTTAACTTATTTGCTGCACCAAATCTTCGACAAATAACGGCTTTCATTATAAAACTCCAAAATTATCTTTCGTGGTTTAGTCTTGCTCAATTAAGCGCTCTTTTTTACGCCTTTCAATAATAACCATAAACAAAAAATTATTTCACTTAACCCTGTTAAACCTGCAATACCAGAGAGTAGTTCTTGATGTTGCGGGTAAAGGAATAGCATAAATGTTTGCATAAGATAAACACTTCCTCCTAAAATTAGCCAAAAGCCAATAAATTTTGGCAAGAAACCTGACTTGACCACCAGATATCCCATAGGAAAAAGCCAAAGGCCAAAAAAGATGTGCGCAATTAAATAACCATATTTTTGCATTTCAAGGAAGAAGCTCGCCAAAGCTTGCAGCTGTTCTATGGTAAATGCTTGTAAATATTCAATATCACCCAGTAGCAAAACGGCTGCGATTTGATTTAACATATTAATACACGTGATTGGAATGCCCATATAGCCAGCAATAACCATAAGTAATGCCACTTTTTTATTAACTGAACTAAATAATTGATATAAGGCAAGTGGTAAAAAAACCATAATGACCTGAGCAATTAAGTCGGCGACAATACCAAAGATAAAACCACTTTCATCAGCCCTTATGTTGTTCGCTGTTGTTATTGCATCTCCATAAACGATCATAGCAAACCTAACTCCGCCATGTGCCCAACCACCAAATATACAAAGTAATAAATATAACAGGCCAGCAAATTTTGCTTTTTGTTGTAATGAAAGCCCTGAAGTTATTTTTTCCATTTTAATTCTCACTGATAATAACGAATAAAACGCAGTTAGTGTATGAATAACACCTCGCTTTGTGTAAAAATAACACAAAGATAAAATTAAGAAAAGTAAAATATGCAATTGACTCGATAAGTCAATAAAATTACACTATTTATAGTTAGTGTAATTTAAACGTTAAGGCATTCTATCTTTATGGCAACATACAAATACCCTCGAGCAGCAACCACAGTTGATATTATTATTTTCACTATTCGAGAGCAGGCTTTACATGTTTTATTAGTCAACCGAGGTATAGATCCCTTTAAAGGTTCATTAGCTTTACCTGGCGGCTTTGTGCAAGTTAATGAGACTTTAATAGCGGCGGCACAAAGAGAATTACAAGAGGAAACTCAGCTTGCTAACTTCCACCTTAAAATGTTCGGTGTATTTGATGACGTTAACCGTGACCCAAGGGATCGCGTGATCTCTATTGGCTTTTATGCCATTGTTCCCTCTCATGATCTAATTGTATTAGCGGGCAGTGATGCCGAACATGCCGATTGGTACCCATTTGAAAGCTTGCCAAGCTTAGCTTTTGATCATAAAGATATTATTGACCTAGCCTTTAGTAATTTAACTAGTGATCTTTACAACACCTGTTTAGCCGCTAAATTTCTTGACGAAGAATTCACCCTCGCTGAGTTTCAAGCTGTTTATGAAACCATTCTTACCAAAAAAGTTGATAAGCGAAACTTTCGAAAATGGATAAGCTCAACTGACTACTTTATTAAAACAGACAATAAAAAGTCAGGCGCCCAACATCGTCCAGCGGCCTTATATAAAATAAAAGATGCACTGAAGCCGTCTGAAAAAATTGCACAGATACAAGTAAACAACTCCGAACATGAAAATAAAAGTAAAAGTGAAACTGAAAGTAATAACAATACAAATAACGATTATAATAAAGGCTATGAGCAAGGCTTTAAAAAAGCATTAAGTAAGATTACTAACTTTATTAAACAACAAGACTAAAACTGAAGACTATATTACCGATGCACAGCTATTTCAGATAAATCACCTATCAGCCCCTATTAACCCTATCTATCCAATTGATGTCACTCATCTTTTCCTGCTTGATTAAAAATAATAACACTGGCAACCACCATAAAAATACCCAACCAGCCAACTAAATTAATCTCATCAAAGGTAAAGTGCAGAGGCCAGGTAATAAAGGCGAGGTATGACAAAGTAATGGTAAATAACGGAATAGTCGAGATAAGCATGCTGACTTGTGTGGTATCGATATGTTTCATACTTTCTGCAAATGCCCCATAAGCGATAACTGTATTTAAAGCGCAAAAGAAAAGCAGCAACCAGTCATAACTATCAAGTTTACTAAGTGCCTCGATATCTGAAAATGGCCCCAAGATCACAATGGCTAAACCATAGATATACAACAAGATATTGCTTGAAGATAATTTTTTTAAAAGGCTTTTTTGCAATAGAGCATAAAACACCCATATTAAAGAAGATAACACTGCGATTACTGCGCCAGTAATTAGCATTTCTTTATTTGTTAATACCGCAGTAAACGAGTCATTAAAGAAAAAAACTAAACCAATAAGCAAAAATACAAAACATAAAACTTGAATAAGACTTAATCGCTCCTTAAAAACGATAATGCCACCAAGGCATAAGAAAAAAGGGGTTACCTGTGAAAAAACCGTTGCTGCAATAGCTGAAATATAATTAAGAGCGAGGGTGAAGCCCACATAATCGGCAATTAACAACAGGCCTGCTAAGGTTAAAATAGACCAGTCCTTCCTTGTTAACTGAGTGAATTCTTTTAGTGCCCCACGGTAAACTTGCCAGAAAAAACACAAGATTGCGGCCACAGTAAAGCGAAACCACGTAATAGATATACCATCAAGGACTGACAAAATAGAAACTAAGGCTAAAGGTAAAATACTCCACAATAATACGGTCAGTAATGCTAAAGACAAGCCAGTACTTTTGCTGGCAACAAAGGCGTTTTTTAACATAATATTCTTATTCCTTAATCAAAAAACACACAATGCCTCCTTGTGGTCATGATGTACAATGCATAATATAACTAGTTAAAATGATTATTTTGCATAGTGATTGGGTATGTATAAAAATTTACAGGGCTTGGATTTAAATTTATTGGTAGCAATAGATGTACTATTTGAAGAACTTCATGTTAGTCGGGCAGCCGAAAAATTATCTTTAAGCCAATCAGCTACGAGTCGTATTTTAGCAAAGTTAAGGGATATGTTTGATGACCCGTTATTGGTGAGAACATCTGACGGTATGGTGATGACTGCACGCGCCAAACAGCTTAAACCATTAATTAGAGGTAACCTCGACAATTTAGACAAGTTATTTATTGGTGAAAAGTTTGATCCTAAAGTAACGACTAAACATTTTTGTTTACGAGCAACAAGTTATGTTGCCCAAGCTTATTTACCAGAGGTTATCCGTAGATTAAGTAAAGAGGCACCTTATAGCACCATTAGTATTGGTAACTTATCCGCAAAAGATCTTGTCGAAAAAGATGAAACTGATTTAGTTATTTGTGGAGACGGTTTTAATATTCCTCAAAACTATAAATCAAGGCAATTAGGTGTCGATAAAATGATGTGTATCATGAGTAAGGATCATCCATTAGCACAACAAAAGCTGACACTTGATCATTATGCAAGTTATGGTCATTGCCAGATGTCTTTAGGTGTTGGCAATACGGCTAACTCTGTAGATAAATATTTAGCTGAACTCAATAAAAGCCGACAAGTTCGTCTCAAATTGCCTCATGTTATGGCCTGTATGGAAATGGTAGGAAAAAGCGAGTATTTACACACAAATGCGGCTAATTTAGCTAAGAAATTTCTATCAACCTTCAATTTAACAATGAAAGAATTGCCTTTTGAATTTCCTGATATCAGGTATGCGATGTATTGGCATCCAATTCATCAACAAAATCCTGCTCATGTATGGTTAAGAACACTTTGTAATGAAGAGATCAAAAAGATTTTTAAAACGGGCTTTTGAACTGTTTAAATATTGAACGAAATGTAATTATTTAACTGGTTGACCATATAATAAATATACGCCCTCTTTTTTTACTGTATATTATTTAAGATATAGATCTTACTCGGTAAATAAGCGATATAAACAATGATAAAAAAATCGCAATATTACCCTTTTTTACTGCTAAGCCTCCCGATGATTGCAGTCGCTGATGGCAGCAATATCTTTGATTTGAATTTAGAAGAGTTAATGCAATTACGGGTAGTAACCGCAGCATCTGGTTTTGAACAAAATATTAAACAAACGCCAGCATCTGTCACCATTATTGAAGCTAAAGAATGGCAAGCGCGAGGGGCAAAAAGTTTAACACAAGCCTTGCAAGGGGCACCTAATGTTGAAATAAATTCAATAACCGTTGGTTACAGCAATCCTAAGATCAGTATCAGAGGTCTGTCAGGCTCATTCGGCCAACAAGTCGTTATTTTAATTGATGGTATACCGGTCAATACTTTACATACTGGGAGTGGACCAAGCCTTCCTGAATTACCCTTACAGGGATATAAACGTATTGAAATTATCCGTAGCCCTGGTTCTGTGGTTTATGGTGCTGATGCCTTTGGCGGTATTATAAACTTGGTAAGTTATGATATAGATGAACAACCTGATGAAGTAACGCTCACCTTAGGTGAGTTTAATACAATAAACTTAGGCATGAACACCAGCTTTAATATTGATGAGGTTCAGTTTCAATTTTCATCTACTTATCAAAAATTTGGTGATGATGACCAGAGAATAGTTACTCGCGATTTACAAAGCATATTTGATGGTATTTTTAATTCATCGGCTAGCCATGCACCAGGAAGTATAAATAACAGTTATGAAGCGCTGTCTTTAAAAGGCAAGATGCAGTGGCATAAACTTGCTGCTTATTATAATGGCATTAATGGCGAGATGGGGTTTGGTGGTGGTGTGGCCCAAGCATTAGACCCTTATGGCCACGGCGATTATCAACATCACCTTGTCGGTTTAGATTATGACCTATCTTCGTTAATTGATGAAACTTCAGTTGGCGGCGAACTAACGTTATCGACTTGGTACAAGTACCAAAAAGGTAATTTTCTTTTTAAAGTTTTCCCTGCTGGTACCGTATTACCCATTGGCAGTGATGGTAATGTAAATTTTAATTCCCCTACTTCTATTACAACTTTTAGCGATGGTTATATTGGTGAACCAGGTAATAGAACCAAGCGCTATCATTTCAGCATAAAACATCTGTTTGTTGTCGCAGGAGCTCACAAAATACGTTGGGAAGTCGGTGTTGAAAAACAAGACTACCTAGCCACTGAAAAGAAAAACTTTGGCCCAACCATATTAAATGGCACCGAAATAGAAGTTAACGGCACATTAACCGATGTAACACATACCCCTTATGTATATATGCCACCAAATAAACGCGATTTTGTTTTCGCTTCAGTGCAAGACCAATGGCAGCTAAGCGAGTATTTATTATTGAACATTGGTGCTCGATTTGACGATTATTCAGATGCAGGCTCAACATTTAATCCTAGGTTGGGTCTAAATTGGCGTGTTAACGAAAAACTTACCCTGCGGGTATTTGGTGGTTCAGCCTTTAGGGCGCCGAGTTTTACTGATTTATATGCTCAAAACAATCCGGCTTCTTTAGGTAATACAGAACTTAAACCAGAAGAAATAGTAACTTATGAATTGGGCGGTGATTACCAGTTTACCGACAATTTACGCTCGGCATTAACCTTGTTTAGTTATCGTGCTGATAGTTTAATTGACTTTGTTCTAGATGAAACTTCAGGTCTAAATAAAGCCGCTAACGTGGGTAAACAACAGGCCCTTGGTTTTGAATGGCAGTTTCATTGGCGTGCTTTAACAAACGTCGATATCTCCAGTAACTACAGCTATACCGATAGTGATGATGGTAACAACAATGATACGGCCAACATCGCCAAGCGATTAGCCGCTATTACCATTAATTGGCAAGCAACAGACAGCCTAAACATTAATATCGCCAGTAATTGGGTAATGGATAGAGTAAGACCTATTGGAGATACTCGTGCGCCTATAAAAGACTATGCCTTACTGACAGCTAGAATATCTTATCGTGGCTTAGTTAATGGCTTAGAGTTATCTGCCAGTATAAATAATTTGTTAGACGACGATATCCGCCATCCGAGCAACGGCACAATTCCCGATGACTTTCCGCAAGCGGGCAGACAATGGTTAGCTGAAGTGGTGTATCGCTTTTAATTCTATTATTAGTTGACGGTCTGTAACTGTAATTATTAGTGGCTACATTGAAGACAATAAAATAGGGCTTAACAAGCCCTTTATTTATTGATTTACTGCATGATAAATAAGTTATCTATTACGATGTTTAGATTGTATACGTAATAAACCTAACGCAAAGGCAAATATTACTATCGTAGAAGGCTCTGGTACTTCTGTGTTGGGTCCACAATCTTGAAGGCATACTCCACCAAAAAAGGTTAGGTGTGATAAAGCCGCTTGGCTATTAGCATTATTATAAGGGGTCGACCAAGTTCCAGTAGTTACCGATACTGCGGCACTCATACATGACAAGGTTAATTTTGGATCACACTCGGTAGCATAATCCGCGTCTGTTACATACCAGAAAAGATTCAAGCCAGAGTTACCTGCTTTTGCAGACCAAAAGGACACTTCAGGATAGCCAGCTCCCGTCGGAGTAGTCCAAGTACCTGACTTATACTCACTATCGTTTTCTTCAATATCCCAGTGTTCTTCTAGGTAAGTGTAATGATCCCCCTCTTCATGTCCTTCGGGTGTGCCATCATCATAACCAAATTTAGTCAGTACAAAAGCTAATTCTGTACCCTCTATATTTATTGTACAGTCTGCAAATCCTTGACCTGCGAAAGGAGAATCTCCATCACAATCATTGCCACTGATTAAAACCGAGACTAAAGTATTCCCTGCATAGCTAGACATTGAAAATAACGCAATTGATAATACAAGTAATATATTTTTAGCTTGTTTCAATAAAGTGTTAATGATTTTCATAGTAAATGTCCATAAATTAGATGGATGTTCTATTACCTTAACCAGTGCAAAAAACAGACCATGTAAAAAAAACAATATCATATCAAAATGATAAAGGAAAAGTCTTTCAAAACAAAAATCTACCATCTCTTTTGTGTAAAAGAAACTGACAAAAAAACCAACCATTACTAATACAGTAATGGTAAATATATAAAATTCAACAAACAATTTTTTGCATTTTTTATTGCTATATTCCCACTAAATAAGCAATATTTATATATAGTTAATTGAAATTATATTGAGAATTAAATGAAATTTAAGCTGATAACGAATTTATTTCTTTGTTTAACTTTGTCATCATCGTTTAGCTACGCACAAGAGAGTACCGATGTACTCTATGAAAAAGCAAGTGTAGCCTATAAAGCTAATCACTATTCTGAAGCTTTAATTCACCTTAAAAATTTAACACTAAAACAGCCTAACAACTTAACCGCTAGAATTTTAATGGCCGAAGTATTATTAGCTTCAAATATGGGCAGTGCAGCAGAAGATGAACTTAAAAAGGCTAGCCGTTTAGGTGCAGATAGAAGTCGACTATTGTTATTACTTGCCGAGTCGTACTTATTGCAACACAAATACAACAAAGTGTTAACTTATTTAAATAAACCCGTTCAAGATGAAATACTCGCTTCAAAAATTTTCGTACTAAAAGGTCATGCCTTTTTAGGGTTAAGACAGTTAAAGCTGTCTGAAGAAAATTATATACTTGCTTTGACGCTAAATGAGGGCAGCCAAAATGCTAAACTTGGTTTAGTACAAATTAATATCAATTATTTTAAATACCAAAAAGCCCTAGAGGTCGTTGATGATGTACTTGCTGGCTACTTTCCGCCTCTAAAAGCATGGATATTTAAAGCAAGTATTCATCAAAATTTAGCTCAACAGCAAGCTGCCTTAAAAGCAATAAATACCGCATTACTTGAAAACAATAAACATATACAAGCTCTAATTATCAGAGCGAGTCTATATATTGAATTAGCTAGTTATCAAAATGCTGAACAAGATATATCAACCATTTTGGAACAAGTTCCCTATGAGCCTAAAGCAAAATTTCTTCAAGCTATGGTCGATATTAATAAAGCGAAAGGGCAAGGAAGTGCAGAAGATACAAGTAAGATCCAACTTAAAAAAATAAGTGAAACCCTCTCTCGGTTAGATGCTGACACCTTAAAAAACAATCCTAGCTATTATTACTTAGCTAGTGTGGTAGCTTTCCATCAACAAGATTATCTTAATGCAGCAATTTATATTAAAAGTTATATGGCCATTGATAGTTTAAACACTAAAGCCATGAGCTTTGCTGCAACCATTGATATAGCGCAGGAAAAATACACCTCAGCCCAATCAATGTTGAATAAAGCCTATTTTATCGAAGAAAAAAACCCAAGGGTTTTATCCTTATTAGGTCTTGTTAGTCTGCGCCTAAAACAATTTGAAAAAGCTAATTTTTATTTTGAACAAGTAAAAATAATCGTTCCAGATTCGGCTAATGCCAAATCTCAATTAGCTAAAAGCTACATAGGGCTTGGAGAATACAATAAAGCGGTCACTTCATTGCTATCGGTAAATTCAGCATCTGTAAACCAAGAAACCATAAGTTTTTTACTAGTAGAGGCTTATGTAAAATCAGGAAAAGTTGCTAAGGCAAGGCAACTTGCTAAAAAATTGGCTCAATCAGATCCCAACAATAAAGAATATATTCATCATTTAGGTTTTGTTTATCAAGTCACTGGCGATAAAGCTAGTGCCGAAAAATCCTTTAAAAAAGTATTAGCAAGCACCCCGTTGCATGAAAAATCAATTATTAGTTTATCTGAAATAATGTTCTTAAATAAACAGAACGAACAAGCGATATCGCTATTAAATAATGCATTAGAAGTTCAGCCAAACAACATAAAATTTATTAAAGCATTAGGTAAAATTTACGCAAGAAACAAGCAATTTGATCAATCTGTTTTATGGTTAGAAAAAGCTTATAAAAAATCACCAAATAACGCTGAACTTTTGAAACAACTGTCATATGCTTACCTGAATGTTGGTAATATGACTGAAGCTGTTGAAATTTTAGAAAGCTATTTAATTAACCATCAAAAAACTGCTGATATATATATTCTTCTTGGTCAGCATTTTCAACGACTAAGCAATACAGACAAGGCAATTCAAAGCTTTACCGCTGCATTAAAGTATAAGGCTAACAAAGCGGAGGTTTATTTTTATATCGCCAATGCTTATAAAGCAGATAAACAAATTGAAGAAGCCGTTGCTACTTATAAAAAATCTATTGCTTGGGCCAGCAACAAACAACCACCATTATTGGCTGTTACTCGTTTATTAAATCAAGAAGGAAGATCTAAAGAAGCAATTGCTATTATTGAGACGTTTTTAGGTTCAGAGAAGTTACCTGATAGGCTTATGTTGGTTATTGCACATTCTTATTATTTAGCAAAACAACTTTCAGAGTCGGCACAACGTTATAAAGCTTTGCTTTCTAATCATGAAGAAAAAGCAACAGCCGGATTAGCTTTAGTGTATTTAGCTCAGAATCGAGTAAATAAAGCCATTAAACTACTAACAAAAGCACTTAAAAAACAGCCAAAGAGTTTTTTACTCAATACAAGCCTAGCAGAAGGCTACATGATGAAAAAAGACTGGCAATTTGCCTACAACATATATTTAGTATTAATTAAAACATATGAAAAACAGCCTATTTTACTCAATAATATTGCTTTTGTGGCCTTGAAATTAGAAGATTATAAAAAAGCGAAAGAGTATGCTTTAGCGTCATTATCGATTGCAAAGTCATACCCTGATGCTTTAGATACTTTAGGTTGGGTGTATTATTTAACCAATGAATTTGATAAAGCCTTACCCTTATTTAGACAAGCCCTTGCCATTAATTATTCTAAACTAGAAATAAAATTCCATTTAGCCTTAACCTTAAAAGCACTCAAACAAGATAAAGAAGCTTTTAATACCTTGTTAGAAGTAGTGAATAGTAAACGAGATTTTTCAGAAAAAAAATCTGCTCAACAGCTACTTAATCAATGGGCCGAAAGTTTTAGTTAATTTTATGTTTAGCTTTAATTTAAGGAAAGTGTATAAGATTTATTAACATTATTAAATAGATTCGCCACCGATATGGAAACATGTTGATTTAATTTAAGTGTTTAAAGATAATTTAAGCCTATTATCATTACTTTACATAGGCTTAAATAAAACCTACAAGCTTAGCGGGAATGATTTCCCTCAAACATTTAGCACAAAATTTTGAGCTAGCCCCCCGATGAACATAGATTAGACCCTCGCCCGCGCAGAAGATAAATTTTCCTTGGTCATAACAAGCCCTAAAGATGTAAATACATTTCAGGACAAGTATATAAAAAATCCCCGCTCATTTAAGCGCAGGACTTTAATATGTAATAGAGGAAGACAGTCTAGTTTTAACCTACACCTTCTAACGAGAAAAAACACCGCTATCTTTTTGACCTCATTTCCAATGACTTAACTAGCTCTTCTCTAAAGGCAATGTCGAACTCATTTTCTTTAAGCCCCCATTTTCTTATAAAGATTTGTTCGTTGATTCAGTGAAGGCCTATAAATACTCGGACTTTTTTGGTTTATGCACCGGATTTTCATCACAGAAAAACAATCAATGCTTAAAATAGCATAGGTAGCAGTTGCATTACTTCTACTTATTTATCGACTACAATAAAACTATGGGCAAATTTAAACTAAATTACCAGTCAAAATGAATCGCTTGTTTAGCCTTTTTATCGGCTATTTATTAATCATTTGTTCTATGAACTTAAGTTTTTGCTACGCCAAAAATTTAAGCTTGGGCATACAAAACGAATCGAAAAATATCTGTCCAACTAACCTACAGTTTTCCTATTCTACTTGGTTACCCTATTCCTATATTAACCAACACGGGATAATGACTGGGCTAGATTATCAAATAATCAAAGAAATTTTAAATGAAGTTGGCTGTACATTTGAAATTACCGAATGTCCCTGGATTCGATGTATCATGGAGATAAAAGAGGGTAAAACGGCTATTCTCAATGGCGTCACTCCAACGTTAGCAAGAAAAGAATATGGCTACTTCTCTAAACCTTATAGATTTGAGCGTTCTGCTCTTTTTGCATTAAAAGGCTTTAGCAATAAATATAAAATTTTCAAACTTAGTGATATTAAGCAACATGACCTTATCTTAACTCATACCCGGGGCACATTCTTTGGCGATGAGATGAATAATTTCGCCATGGATAAACTCAACAAAAAGAATGTTTATTTTATCGATACCGCCGAACAAGAATATAAAATGCTGCAAACAATGCGTAGCGACCTTTTGATAAAAGATGTGAATGAGGCAAAAACTAACTTAACAAAACTCGGAATACCCTACGAAATGGTGAAAATAATGAATGAAGTGGGGGTATCTTTTATGGTCAGTAGAACAGGTGTTTCTGTCGAATTTATGAAAGCATTTGATAATGCGATAGAAAAACTACAAAGCAGTGGTCGATTAAAAGAAATTAAGGATAAATTCTGGCAAGATCACCTTAACTCATTTTAAAAGAAATGGCTTATGCCCTTGCTTGAGCATGAAAATACAGTTACCGCATACCTGCTAGATTTTTTAGCTAACTATCGTCGATTTTGATAAATTGTCGACTGGCATTACTTAAGACAACATTCTTTGTTGTTTTAATAAATATAATGTTATGCTCAGTAACTTAGTGTTTGATATATAGATTTCAGTCTTTTAAACGATAGGTTTATGATAGAAATATTACTCAATAGAATTAAAATTCTTTTCAATTATCAAATCCAACTTATTGTACTTATTAGCACTGCGATTATTATTACAGTAATGAGTAGCTCCTTATCCTATGCACATCCCAATGACTCCTCACCAAAAAATGTAACGTCTGCTCCCATTATCATGGGTTATTACGCTCAGTGGTCGATTTATAGCCCAAACCTCCATATTCAAGATTTACCCTTAGAGTTAATGACTCACTTAGTTTATCAAAGTGCTGACTTAACCAGTGAAGGTGTCGTTGTAGTCGGGGATCCTTTTGCTGATGTTGAACACCTATACCCTAATACCTTAATAGAACAAGAAACTATTTTAGGTAGTTTTGGTCAACTTATTAAAGCGAAAGAGCAATATTCGACACTTAAAAGTATTATTAGCATTGGTGGCTGGGGACGCTCTGAAAATTTTTCAACGTTAACATCAACCACTGCCGGCCGTGAAAAAATAGCCCGTTCAGCTATTGAATTTATGCTTAACTATCAATTTGACGGTATCGAAATTGATTGGCAGTTTCCTATTAAACCGACCAACAGGTCTATGCTAGGCAAAGTTACTCAACAAAAAAGTGATGGCGAAAATTTAAGTTTATTATTAGCTGAAATCAGAAAACAACTACCCAATAACAATTATTGGTTACAAGTTTCACTACCACCTTATTCTTTAGTTGAGGGTTGGCAAGGTTCTACTATCGGTGACAGTGTCGATCTGGTTATCTTAGATGTAAGTCGAATTTATGGTGATTTATCCACACCAACTGATCATCTAGCACCTTTGTATGCAGTAGACGGGAAACCTTCTGTTGATCAATTAATTAAGCGGTTAAACGAGTTAAAGGTTCCCAATAATAAAATTGTTCTGGCGCTTCCGTCATTTGCTATTGGCTGGCAAGGGGTAAAAGATATTAATAATGGTTTACAACAAGCGGCCGAGCAATTGAGTTGGGGTAGCTGGGATAGTAAGTCCAGTGGTGAAACCGGTGTTTATACTCGAAAAAGTTTAGCGTATATTTTAGCGTCAGAAGATTATCCACAGTATTGGGATGATTTTAGTAAAAGTAGTTATTTATTTAATACCAAACGATTTGACGGTCATTTTATTGCCTTCGAAAGTGAACGTTCAGTTGCCGCTAAAGTAGACTATGCCAAACAAAACAACCTAGCAGGTATCGCCGTTATTAAATTGCATAATGGTGATTTTGTTCTATTAACGAGTTATTTTAGCTATCATTTTATTCAAGGATTATACTTTAAAACTATTGAATTATGGCAGCAACAAAAAAATATTTTTATACCCGTACTGCAATTTTTCATTATTCTTATCATGGTATTTATTGGTATTTTAATTTTTATTAATCAGCGTAATAAAAGCCAACAGGCAGAGCTGAAAAAATTTCAACTGCTACAACAAAAATTAAAAAACTTAGAATGGCCATTGTTAAATTTATTAACCTTATCGCCACAGTTATCGAAAAACAATCTCATTGATAACGTTAGTGCCGAGCAGTTGATCATTTCTGCTTCGCAGTTACTGCAGCCAGTCAATACCCTATTAACGCAAACTAATTTCTCTTATTCACCGCTGCGGCTAAAAAATGAAGTTGTTAACTTAACTGATATTTTACTTGCTACCGACAGCTTGATGCAAATAAATAAACAATGCCGAGTTCATTGGCAACCTGCTATAGAATGCCAATTATTTACTGACTCTAGCCAAGTGCAGCAGTTTTTTTATAATCTCTGTGTTTTTTGTTGTGATAGTTTATCGAATAAAAGTAACTTAATAATCGAAATTGTCGGTAAGGGCAGCCATGTAGATTTCCTCATTGGTGCCGAGCAAGCTAAGGTTGATAAAATACTCAATCATGCGCAATTAAAACCCCTTTATATGCAAGCGCAAATATTGAATATCCAATTAACACTCGTGACAAATAGCAGAGGTATCTTTCAATTTAGAATTGCAGCAGACCGCTATCGCCTTGATGAATTGAAGCAGACCAATATCTCATTTTTGAAGTTTAATGCGACAAAAGATAAAGCTGAACGATGTTCTAGTCCTGCAACGAACGATAAAAACCTCGCGACGCTAAACATAAACAGAACATTAACCCATGAACAAAAATTAGCAGACGACCCCGTTGAGTGTGCCAAGCAGCAAGAAGGACTTTTCGAACATATAGCTTTATTCAATTTATCTTCAATGCCGAGTAAAGACATTGTTAAAGGTTTAGAGCAAGCCTGTCATTTTTTTGCTAATCATCTTCAATATGACTCAACGATTACTATTTATCAAAATGAGCAGTTGATTACAACGCTGGGCGAATCTTCTTTTCAAGGCAATCAAAAGAAAGTAATTAAAGCCAATGAGTTCGTTATAGAAATTTTTACCGACACGCCATTACGAAGTGATGATGAACAACTGATTAAAGTGTTAATAAACCAAACTCAGATGATTCAACATGCCTTGAAATCCTTAGTAAAAGAGCCATCAACATTAGCTGAATTATATGAATTAACTCGACATAAAGAACAAATAAATTATTTAAAAGCCGAATCCGGATATACCGGTATTTATTTACCATCCAAAAAGGATCCGCGTTATATCACTATGCGCCTCAGAACGATAAAGTTATATTTTGATGATACCGCCTTGCTGCAAATTCATCGCTCTTATTTAGTAAACCCTAAAAAAGTAAGCCATGTCGAGTATAAATCTAGGCTTAAGTGCCAACTTGTTATCAACAACGAAAGACTACCTGTCAGTCGAACTTACCTCGCTTCAGTTAAAAGCATGCACCCCGAATGGTTTATTCCAACCAATAAAACGTAAACAGCATAGACACAACATTACCAACAATGTTTAACTCTTGCTTTATAAGATAGCCAATTTTATGGTCATAAACTTCCACGATACTGGTATAAAATTAGCAAGTAATTAGACTGAATCTTTAGTTTAATTGACATTCCATGAGTGGGGGTAATAATGGATTTTACATTTATTTCTATTTTATCATACTCTTATCGTTTTTTCGTTGTCATTTCGTGATAGCTAACCATCAACGCCCTATTCTATTTTAAATAACCTTGTTAGGGTATTTAGGCGATTTATTATGGACTGTTATAAAAATGACAGCGCTATCATTTATGATATAGCTAATGCCAAAAATAATAATAAAACATTGAGGAGTAATTATGTCTTATAAGTTTCAGAAAAAACGACTAGTAATTGCAGTATCCACTGCAATTACTTGCTCACTTTCACCTTTGGCTTTTTCAGCCGATGAAGTGAATAAAAAACAAGCAAGCGCTGAAGAGATCGAAGTAATCGAAGTCCGCGGTATGCGTAACAGTATTGAAAGTGCGCAAAGTCTGAAGCGACATGCTGACACTGTCATGGATGCAATTACAGCATCAGATATTGGCGCCCTACCTGATGTATCTGTTACTGAAGCGCTGCAACGTTTACCTGGTGTAACTATTGAGCGTTTCGCGTCATCTAGTGACCCAAAACATTTTGCCGATGAAGGTACGGGGGTGTTGGTCCGCGGTTTAGACCGTGTGCGTAGCGAAATTAATGGTCGCGATTCATTCAGTGCCAATCCCAATGGCGGCCTAAGTTATGAGGATTTCCCTGCAGAATTATTAGGTGCAGTAGAGGTTTATAAAAGCCAAACCGCTGATCGAATTTCTGGTGGCATAGCAGGTACAGTCAACTTAGTTACGCGAAAACCTTTTGATTCCGACAAACAGGTTATTGCGGTTGGTGTGCAAGCTAATTATGGTGATTACCGCGAAGAAACGACGCCATCATTCAGTGCACTTTTTTCTGACAATTGGGATACTAGTGCTGGTAAGTTTGGCGTATTGATTGCAGTATCTCAGTCTGAGTTTAAGACACGTGGCGATGGTTTCGGCTTAGGCAATTTTCACAGTCGTGGTCCCGCTGATACTTTCTCGTACGATGCTTGGGGAACACCCAGCCCTGGCATTCTTGCCGGTCAGTATTCTAATCCTTGTATTCCTGGTGCCTCAGATTGGCGTGCCTGTGGTCCTGACCAAGCAGATACAGTTCAGTATTCAGCTGAGGACGAGGCCGCTTATAACCCACAATATGAAGCTGAAGAACTTGAAGGTCAACCTGAAGGTGAGACTTGGTATGCGCCAGCGAGTTACACCATAACGAGTGCAGAAAACGATCGTAAGCGCCAAGGGATCACAGCCAGCTTACAGTGGCAGAGTACCGATGAAAGAATTACCGCTACCTTAGAACATATCAGTTCTGAAGCGTCACTAGAGTATCAAGAGTATGTTATTGCTTCTGGTGATCGCGGCTTCTTATCCTATGCACCTAATGGCATTCAGTGGTTCGATGGCTTTGATGATACCGATCAAAGTCATCCTTTGACCGTTGATGGCAATGGCTATCTGACTTCAGGTGTCGGTCGAGGAACCAGTCCGGAATTACCCCTACAGTTTCGTTCTCGTTATAACTACAACGAAAGTACCATTGACGATACCTCTTTGAATATCGTCTTTAAACCGACAGATTTACTAACGGTTGCGGTAGATTACCAGCATATTAAATCAGAGCAAATTGTTCACAATAACTCACTTACCTCTAGAATTAATGGTAATCAAGCCAGTGAACATGCACCATTTTTCATGGACTTAAGAGGTGACACCCCCACAATTGAGTATTTGAATGCCAATACATCTACTCCTCCAGACGTTGAAGCTAATACCAGACCCATTCTACGAATGGCTAGCGGTATGCAGCAAGAAGAGCACAATGAAGCAAGCTCTGATAGCTTTAAGTTTGATGTAGAATACAAATTAGCGGGTACTTTTACCGCGATAAAAGCAGGACTTTATTATTCTGAAAAAGAGTTAATAATACGTGATACCGATTACGAAGGTTGGCAGGCTTTAGGTACTCCTTGGAATGATCAAGCTTCCTATAATGCTTCACCGCAAGTTGTTCCTGGGTTATTCGACCGTGTTAGTTTTGCTGACCATTACAATGGCGATACCTTAATCGGTGCTAACAACAGCTTTTTATTTCCTCAAATGGACCTAGCAAAGAATTACGGACAAACCCTACGTGATGGTTGTGGCACTTGGAGTGCTGATGGCAATGCAATGGATGGAAGCGGCGGTTGCGCGTTGGCATATGAAGACTTAGCTGATCGTGTTTTCAGTCACTTTGCTCCTCGTCATATTAGTTCAAGTAAAACAGAACGTACTGAGTTTTATGTTCGCGGCGATTTTGACTTTGACCTTGGACAGTCGGATATGATACTTAAAGGTAACATTGGTTTACGTTATGTTGATTATCAACTGCAATCTACCGGTGCCATCAACACACCGCCAACATCTAGACGTGGCACCGATGAAGAGGGGTCACTTCATCAGGTTATGTTGAATGACTATCCAAGTATTTTTGCACTAGCTTCAGGTGAAAGCTTCTCTAGCACAATTGACGGTACAGATTATACGACCGTGCTACCGAGCTTAAACCTTAGTTTGGCTGTTACTGATGAAGTGATAGTGAGATTCGCCGCTTCTAAAAGCCTTTATTATCCAAGTCTTGTTGATTCTGCTAACAAAATGAACATTAGTTTGGATTACGAAGAGGTTTATCTAGATCCCTCTGAACCTAAAGATGAAGCTACTAACCCAACAGTCGATCTAAAAAATATTGAAGTCAGTGCTAATGCACGTAACGCTTTCTTAGAACCAGAAGAGTCTATTAATATTGATTTGACCACAGAGTGGTATTTTGCCGATGCAGGTTCGATGACTGTTGGCTTGTTCCACAAAAAACTGGATAACATCATTCGAAATAAACAATTCTCGACCGACGTTGAAGTTGCTGGTATTAGCACGCCCGTGTCTGCCTATGGTCCAGCTAACACAGGTTCTGGCACCATTCGTGGGATCGAATTAGCATACAGCCAATTTTACGATATGTTGCCAGGAATATGGAATGGTTTAGGTCTGCAGGTTAACTATACCTACATTGATCAAGATGGGCTGGAAGATCCAAACACCAATCCGACTCAGACACTTTCAACCAATGGTGCAGGTGTACCAGTGACTGACAATCGCAATTCTTTTCGTCAGTTCACTGGTTTGCCGTTACAGGGCTATTCTGACAAGAACTTTAACATTGTCGGTATGTATGAGAAGCACGATATTTCCTTTCGCTTAGCGTATACCTGGCGTTCAGCATACCTGCTAACTTTGCGTGAGTCTGAAGAATTTGTACCGGCATATTCAAAGGATCAGGGGATGATGGATGCGAGCCTTTATTACAACATTAGCGAAAATGTTAAAATTGGCCTGCAAGTGAGTAATGTACTTGGTACGGATACGCAAACTCAATACCAACAAAATCAGCAAGGCACATTAACCGATGCGTTTAGCTTCACCTCTGACCGTCGTTATGCCTTGAGTATTAATGCGGTGTTCTAATCGTAAACACAAGCAAAAGATGTAAAATAAACTGCGTAGTGGCAACACTGCGCAGTTTATTTATTTTTGACGATAAAATGTAATGCCCGCCTGACAACGCGGGATGATGATTAATCTAATGTTTGATCTAACTAGGGCTCCCTTAATGCAAAATGCTTTAAAATCTATCTGTATTGTAGGTGGTGGAACGGCTGGTTGGATGGCCGCAACATTACTTTCTACTACTTTAAGAGGCAGTAAGGTTAAGATTACCGTCGTTGAATCTACCGATATTGCAACCATTGGGGTGGGTGAGTCAACGGTACCGTCAATAATGGATTTTGTGCAAGCATGCCAAATTGATCTCAAAGAATTTATACAAGCAACTTCCGCCAGTTTTAAATTAGGCATTCGCTTCGACGATTGGTTAACACCAGGGGAAAGCTATTTCCATCCCTTTGGCAAAGTTGGCAAAGATATTAATGGCTTCGATTTTTATCAAGCTTGGTTAAAGTCTCTTGCTGATGGCAAGGTAACAGCTTGGGGAGATTATTCGCCAAACACTATTATGGCCGAAAATGAACGTTTTATGTTACCCCCACATCAGCCTCAAAACTGGGTGTTATCAAACTACGCTCATGCCTTGCACTTAGATGCGGTTAAAGTTGCTAGTTATTGTCGAGACCTTTGCCATAAGCGCGGAGTAACTAGAATAGAAGCAACGGTTAATAAAGTTAACCTTGATAAAAAAGCGTTTATTCGTAGTCTAGATTTAGAAAACGGTTCGACTGTCAGCAGTGATTTTTTTATCGACTGTACGGGCTTTAAAGCGCTTTTGATCGATAAATCCTTAAAGGTGGGTTTCGAAGATTGGTCGCATTACCTACCTTGTAATCGCGCCGTTACGGTACAAACCGAACAAGTAAGCCCCCCTGTGCCGTATACAATAGCAACGGCTCAACATGCGGGCTGGTCTTGGAAAATCCCCTTGCAACATCGAATAGGTAATGGCTATGTTTTTTCCAGTCAATTTTGTAGTGACGACCAAGCGTTAGATACCTTGCTCAACAGTGTTAGCGGCAAAATGATTAATGAACCGAGAATTATCCCCTTTGTTACGGGTAAACGGAAAAAGATTTGGCACAACAACTGTTTAGCACTAGGGCTTGCTAGCGGGTTTCTCGAACCATTAGAGTCGACCGCTATTCATTTGGTCTATAAAACCTTAGTGCATTTCATCCAGCATTTTCCAGATAATGATTTTGACGCTGACAATGAACGAATATTTAATCAAAAAATCAATAGCGACTACGCAGAGATCCGCGATTTCATTATTTTGCATTATTGTACTTCGGCTCGTAATGATACGGACTTTTGGCGATGGTGCCAAAATATGCCAATACCCGAATCGTTGCGTGAAAAAATAAGTTTATTTCGAAAAAGAGGCCAGATAGAAGCTACGCCAGGGCAGTTTTTTACCCGTGATAGTTGGTGTTCAATTTTAGAAGGAATGAAAATACGGCCACTAAAGTATCATCCCTTGCTCGATGGCTTTCATAGTCAAGATTTAGCAAAGACCTTAAGTGAAAATGTTAAAAATATCCGTGCTACTGTGCTAAAAATGCCAAATCACTATGATTACATTCAGGCTCATTGCCAGACGCCTTGATTAACATAGCAATGGTCCCGTGCGTTATTATTTACATGTGCGTACATATATAAGGTATAAAAAATATCCATGACGATATACAAAACCATGCCAGAATATTCGACCTTGAGTGCTCAACAATTTTTTGAGGAAATTGTGCCTAGTCAAAGGCCAATAGTGATACGTGGGTTTGCTAAAAGTTGGCCCTTAGTTACTTCTGCGAATAAAACGCCAAGTGATTTTGTTGCTTATTTAAATAAGTTTTATCGGGGGAAAAAGACCGCAATGGTCGTTGCCCCGCCATCCGCCAACAAACGTTTCTATTACAATGAGCAGTTGACCGATATAAACTTCTTGCATGGTGAGGAGCGATTGGATCTTTTTTTAGGCCGCCTTTTAGAGTTGATCGATAGAGATGTTTACCCAGCTATTTCTATGCAAAGTACACTCGTACAAGATATTTTACCCGGTTTAGTGAATGAAAATAGTTCCGAGTTTTTTCCTAACGTAGCGCCACGCTTATGGCTTGGCAATGAAGGAATTGTTAATACCCATTATGATGGCTCTGATAATGTTGCCTGTGTTGTCGCTGGCCGGCGACGCTTCATTCTTTTTCCACCGGAGCAAACATGTCACTTATACCCGGGTCCCCTTAATTTTACCCCTGCAGGTGCACCCACGAGTTTGGTGGATATTGATAAACCTGATTTTGAACGTTACCCCCTGTTTAAACTTGCCTTGGCCGAGGCCTACAGTGTTGAGCTTGGGCCTGGTGATGCCATTTTTATTCCTATGCTCTGGTGGCATCATGTTGAATCTTTGGAAAAAGTGAATGCTTTAATGAACTACTGGTGGAGTGGTGCTTTTGCGCGAAATGCAGTGTCGCCTAGTCCAATTGATAGTTTGAACTTAGCACTGTTGGCTATGCGAGACTTGAGCCCAAAACAGCGTAATGCTTGGCGATGCATGTTCGATCACTACTTATTTCATCAAGAGCTAAACCCGAAGTCTTACATTCCAGAACATCAGCAACATATACTCGGCGACTTAGCTGTCGAAGATGTCAGAACGATAAAAGATTTTTTCATTACTAAGTTACAAAAGTAAGTATTACAAAATAACTATTACAAAAAAAACAACCTTTTAATATTATCAATGATGAGCAAATAACAATGTTAAACAACGACGGTAAACCAAAAAAGATAATCATTGTCGGTGGCGGAACGGCGGGATGGATGGCTGCAAACCTATTGGCATCTAAGTGGAAAACAACTGAAATTTGCTTAGTTGAGTCTAAAGAAATAGGCATTATTGGTGTTGGCGAAGGCAGTACTCCGCACTTGAAATTGTTTTTTGATGCTATCAATGTCGCTGACTCACAGTGGATGCCCCGTTGCAATGCAACTTACAAAAATGGTATTACCTTTGATAAGTGGTCAACTATTGCCGGTTTTGAGTCTTACTTTCATCCATTCGCCGCGCAAACAGACGATATATTCACCGTGCCGCTTTTTTTAAAAAATATTCAAGCGCGAATGCAAGGGTATAGAGTTGACGCCCATCCAGATAACTACTTTTTAGAATCCTATTTATCAAAAAACAATTTGGGACCTTTGCCTGATGAGTCTTTTCCTTTTGGCATTGCCTACGGATATCACTTCGATTCAGCCCTGTTAGGAGAGTTTTTAGCAGAAAACGCTCAAAGCCGAGGGGTGAAAAGAGTATACGGCACTGTCGCCGACGTTTTAGTGACAAAAGATGGCAAGCTTAGCTCGGTAAAACTTAACGATGGCACGCTGTTAGCCGCTGATTTTTTTATTGATAGTTCAGGGTTTAATTCATTACTGATGCAAAAGACATTGCAGGTCGGCTATCAGAGTTTTAAAGATAATTTAGTCAACGATGCCGCCGTTATGATGCCAAGTGAAATATCACCAGTACTTCCCGTAGCAACTAAAGCCACCGCGTTGTCTAACGGTTGGGCTTGGCAGATCCCGCTCAGAAATCGTTTTGGTAATGGCTATGTTTATAGCAATAACTATATCGATTCAAACCAGGCTGAAACTGAACTGAGACAGCATTTAGGTTTATTAGAAAGTGATATCGAAGCAAAACATTTAAAAATGAAAGTAGGACGTGTTGAAAAACACTGGTACAAAAACTGTCTTGCCGTTGGTTTATCTCAAGGGTTTATTGAACCTTTAGAGGCAACCGCAATTGCACTTTCATTTAATACTATCGGGAAATTTATTCAGTATTTTGAAGAAGGCAAGGGAACTAATAAATTTGAAGATGCCTTTAACAAAGAGATTAATTCGAGATTTGATGACATCAGAGACTATATTGTCTGTCATTACAAAGCGAATCAACGCACCGATAGCGATTATTGGCGAGATAATGCGGCTAATAAAAACATCTCTGAAAATTTAAGCAAAATTTTATACCTTTGGAAGAATAGTCAAGATTTCTCCGGCGATATGCATAAGCATAAGTTGGTGGGAGGTTATCAACCAAAATCATGGGCGTGCTTGCTGGCCGGATATGGGGTATTTCCTAGAAAAGATAGTGACCAGACGTTTGATTATGCTAACCATCAACACGAAATTAATGGTTTGAGTGATTTTATCAGACGCTGTGGATTAAACTTTAAAAAGCACAGTGAACTTTTACGACTGTAATGGTTTAATTTTCATAGTTTTTATTATCAATAGATAAATTTAGAGGCTATTCGGATTTTTCGCGAAAAGCAGAACGTTTCATGAGTGGCCACAATTTTACCTACTTACTTTATCCTCTGTTTTTCATGTGGTTACACTGATTACGATATCATTTCGTGATAGATAACCATCCCTCCCCTATTCTGGATGAATTAACCTTGATAGGGTTATTACACTTATGAATGACCTACTTTAATATAATTAAAATTTAGCGCTGAATAGAGCCATTACCAATAATAGCGCTGTCGTTAGTTATCTTGCTAATGGCAAGAACAGCTTAGAAATATTAATTTACAGGTATAAATAGAACGGAGAATATAATGTTGATTGAATTTAGGAAAAATATTATTGCGATGGTTTTAGGCAGTTCACTTTCTTTTTCTATTGTCGCATGATTTATACCTAAATGCTTATTTTTACCCCCCTTTACATTAAAAGTGATTGATTGTTTAGTTTAGTTTTTTTAACCAGTACAACCGTTGAAAAGGCATCGACTTAACCCACACGTTGCAATCAATCATTTTTTTTGTATCTTTAATAAACAAAGAGATAAGGTTTAACCATTATCTCTTTATTTTTCTATCTAATTGAGAATTTAATATGAAGCAAACCTTGCTTAGCTTTATTGTCATAAACACCCTAATGTTCATTTTTTCCACTGTATCGTGGGCTGAAACAAAAATAGTAGGTTACATCCCTGCCTACAAGGGCTTAAAGCAGAGTATTGATAATGCTCAGCTAAATAAATTAACCCACATTAATATCTCATTTTTAAATCCAGATATGAACGGGGTTTTAATACATGGTAATGTCATGGCTTGTATGGCTAATGATACCAAGGAAAATATTACCGGTAGTGAATTGCTCTATGCCGTTAATAAAATACATCAAGCAGGGGCTAAAGTCTTAATTTCGTTGGCTGGTGGCGTGTTACCCCATTGTTCGGGCAATTGGTCTAAATTGCTCAATCCTGAGCACCGAGACAGTTTGATAAACAACTTGCTCAGATTTGTCGATAAATTTAACCTCGATGGCTTAGATATTGATATTGAAGGCGAACTACTGACAAAAATTGATAATTCTGGCAATTATCTGCCATTTATTAAGGCCTTGTCGTTTGAGCTTAAAAAGCGTAACAAACTTCTGACTGTGGCAACGGCATCTTATGAAGGCGGTTCAGTGCCAGTTTCCTCGTTACCCTATTTTGATTTTGTTAACATCATGTCGTATGACCAAGTAGGACCAACTTGGGGACAGGTAGGAAAAGAGCACGCGAGTTATCAGCACGCTTTAAACGAAATTATCCTTTGGAAAAAGCTTGGCCTAAGCAAAAACAAATTAGTTTTAGGCGTGCCTTTTTATGGTTATGGTTTCGGTCGGTATAAGGGTGAATATAGTTTTAATGAGCTGCTTAATCGTTTTGGTAATAAAGTAATTAATAACGATGTTATTGGTGAGCTTTGTGCTGATTGTGATTATGTCACATTCAACTCAATTAACACTATTACCGCAAAAACTAAGCTCGCTTTACAACAAGGAACTGGTGTGATGATTTGGGAATTAACCCATGATACTAAAGGGCAACATAGTCTTTTAAATGCAATTCATAGCCAAGTGCAGGCCTTTAAAAAATAGAATGATTAAATGCTATTATGATTTATGCTAAAACCAAAATTCAGGACAGGATTCAAAAAATACTCGTTGTAAATTAAGTCCGGTAAAGCACTTTAATAACATGCCAACCAAATTTAGTTTTAACGAGGTGAGGCTCTAAAATTGCGCCGTTAAATGCTATTTTATCAAACTGAGGTACCATTTGACCTCGTTTAAACTCACCTAAATCACCGCCCTTCTTACCTGACGGACATGACGAATACTTTTTAGCTAACGTTTGAAACTTAGCTCCTTTAGCTAACTGCTTAATAATGTCTTCTGCAATTTCTTTGTGCTTAACCAAGATATGAAGTGCGTGCGCTGTCGATGCCATGTTAAAACCTATTTAATACCATTTGATAAACACGCATATTATAGCGGTTCATGAATTTATTATTTTAATATTATCTTGCGGAAATAAAAAAGCCCCGACTCTTTCGAATCAGGGCTTTCATATAATGGTACCGCAAGACGGACTTGAACCGTCACTTCTTTCGAAACCGGATTTTGAATCCGGCGTGTCTACCAATTCCACCACTGCGGCAAAGGAATTCAAGCGATTTAAGCTTTATAAAAAATTCTGAAACAGCAAAATACTTTATAAAACTTATGAAGAATTAGTAAATATTAAATTACCAATTTCTATTTTTACTCAACGAACAATCAAAATTAATACTGCACTCGTTGAATTGGTTGGCATTATACAAAGAGTAGCTAGATAGGCAACCGTTTTTTTAGCTTATCCTTTTATTTGTTCGATATTTAAACAGAATTGATTTTTTATTGGTAATTACAGAACAATAACGTCATTCTTACGAATACTGCCTTGAAGTATGGTACCAACGCCAAATTCATCTCCCACTTCTACAGTTGTTTTATTGGTAACGCCTTTATAGGCAAATGAAGAGGTGCGAGCAGCAACTTATAAATCTGGAATTTTTGCCATAAGGTTGATTAATTCCTCTACCATGCCGTCGGCAAAAAATAGATCTTCAGGATCAGAACTAAATGATATAAAAGGTAAAATAGCTATCGACTCTTTTTCCCTGTAGAGAGAGTATCGGTGTTTATTTCTTGTCCTGAGAAAGTCGAATTAATCGGTTTTTCAACTGCAGACAGTTGCGGGAAAACATTACTGCTAGGGTCTTCAACGAATAGTTGGCTCAGTAAAGTAACAAGTACAGCTAAAACCAAGGTACTCACTACAGCCAGGGCCATTCTAATATTAACTTTAGCTGTATCTTGCTCATCATTTTGCTTTAAGGGTATTTTACCTGCTGCGTTAGTGTCATTAGTTTCAGCGGCAAGAGCGATGCCACCGGTAGTAAAATTAAAACTTAAGAGAGTGTTTCAAACGAAATATGCATTCAATAACAAGTCTTTAAACACAAGTATAATATTCGTTACACACTGATATAACTACCTATTTAATGGTTTTATCTGTGCATTTATTTTAACAATTTTATTGGCTCTATATACTTTACATTTTACTTTGTTAGACTAGCAATAATTTTTGAATGACCTCCCAGAGCCAACATCATGTATTCTTCTTTAAAGTTTCCTCGTGCAGGCTTTCGCCGCCGTATCGCCTCTTGGGTTTATGATTTGTTAATTGCTATTGCCGTATATATGACAGCAGGCGCATTATCATTCTTATTAATGTATTTAGGCGTTTATTTTGGCCTATTTGGTATGCAGGGTTATGAGCACTTTTCTGACACCGTAGCGAATACGGTATGGTTAAAGTGGCCAAATGAATTTTGGAAACTGGCTTGGGTGTCATTTTTCTTTATTTGGTTTTGGTCTCGAACCGGTCAAACTTTAGGTATGAAAGCATGGCGTTTACGCGTACAAAACCAAGACGGCTCTTTAATTAGCATAACAACAGGATTGAAAAGATTAATTCCAACCCTGTTGGGCTTAGGTAACTGCGCAGTGATATTCGATCGTAAAAACAAGTTAAGTTTACAAGATAGATTAACCTCAACAGAGGTCGTGGTATTAACGCTGGAAGCTAACCGCGGACGATTATAATAATATATTAAGAGCAACAGTGTCTCTGTAATACTGCTCGCACTATATTAAAGAATCACTGTATGACCATAAAAACTAACTTGGCCGTTTATTCATTAAATATAAGGCGAGTGAGATAAAGATAATACTTGGCATCAGTGCACCAAAAGCAGCGGGTAATCGATACACTAAACTAAGCGAACCAAACACTTCATTGGTAATAAAGAACAGAATTCCAGTAGCTACGCCCATAGTAATACGCGCGCCCATAGAAACAGAACGTAACGGGCCAAAAACGAAAGATAACGCCAGTAATAACATAACCGCAACGGTAAGAGGTTGAACTATTTTTCGCCAAAAGGCTAAAACATAGCGGCTGGGATCTTGGTTATTTTGTTCCAAGTAGCTTAAATACTCCGATAAACCCCGTAGAGATAAAAGCTCTGGTTTTACCATAACTACACCAAGTTTTTCTGGCGTTAAACTCGATGTCCACATTTTAATCGGTACTGACTCAGTAACCATTTTATTGCCACTTAAATGGGTATCGGTAACATTACGTAATTGCCAGGCATCTTTTTGATAAATAGCACTCTCTGCAGAGAGCCAACTTGCTAATTTTAACGATTTGTCGAAACGATATATTTGCACATCGTTTAATTTACCTTTGTTTTCTACTTCTCCGATATGAACAAAGTAGTCGCCATCTTTTGCCCAAGTTCCGTCCGCTGATGAAATTAAGCTGCCGCCAGAAATGGCTTGTGCTTTGCCTTGTCGTGCGGCTAACTCACCGGCAGGCGCTAACCATTCACCTACCGCCATACTAATTAAAACAAGAATAGTTGCCGACTTCATTACTGATTTAATAATGTCTAAGCGAGACAAACCAGCCGACTGCATAACCACAAGTTCACTATTTGCCGCTAGCATGCCCATGCCTATTAAGCCGCCAATTAATGCCGACATCGGGAAGAACATTTCAATATCAGGGGGGATTTTATAAAGCACATATAAAGCAGCATGAGCAATATCGTAATTGCCCTCTCCGACGTCTTTTATTTCTTCTACAAACTTAATGATACCGCTTAGGCTAACAAAGACTGATAAGGTTAAAAGCGTTGTTGATGCAATAATTCGACCAATATATATGTCTAATATACGCATTATGATGATGTTCCTTTACGAGTAAAGTTGCGAATTAACTTCGGAATTTTTGCTTTGAATTTTAGTCCACTACTACGGTCTTTAATCAACAAACTTATCCCTATCACCAGCACAAAAAAGTGCACAGGCCATAAGCCGATACCTTTAGGTATCGTGGCAGACTCAACGCCTGATTTCACAGCAGTGAGCATTAAAAAGTACCCTAAAAATAGTAATAACGCCGGCAACATTTTAGCAAATTTACCTTGCCTTGGGTTTACGACACTCAAAGGAACAGCGATTAAAGTCATCACCAAACAGGCAAGCGGAAAAGCAAAACGCCAATGGGTTTCAGCGCTAAGTTCAGCCGTATCTTTTTTAAATAAATCTTGGGTGGGAATAGCTCTTAACTTTCGATTTTTATGCGCAACTTTTTGATCTTGTATCTGAATATAATATTTATCAAATGACACTTCTTTGAATTCTTTACTCTTAATATCGTTTTGATAACGCGTACCGTCACTTAACACTAGGCGTTGAGAGCCACTTTCTTCTTCTACCACTTGTCCAATTTGTGCATAAACCAAACTCGCATTAATAATACTTTTATCTGTGGCTTTTTTATCGGGCAATTGCGCAACAAAAACTTTTTCAAAGGTATTCTCATCACGATTTTTATCATGAATAAAGATGACCGCTTTTTTGTTGCCCGTCGCTTGAAATCGGCCTGCAATGAGAGAGCTTAAACCTGAATCTGCCGCTAATTCTTCTCTGACTTGATATTCATATTCCGAGGCCATGGGCGATAAGTACAAGGTAAATACTCCTGTCAATATAGCCGAGACTAAACTCAAAATAAGGGTCACTCGCACCACATACCATTCACTAACCCCACAAGCATGCAGTACCGTCATTTCACTGTCAGCGTAAATACGCCCATAAGCCAATAAAATACCGAGAAATAAACTCAAGGGTAAAATCATCCCCGCTAAGTCAGGAATTTTTAGACCAATGAATACCATAACTAGTCGACCAGGGATCCCCCCTTCGGCAGCGTCATCTAAAAACCTGACAAACTGATTACTTACAAATATAGTCATTAGCACTAAAAATACCGCTAATTGAGTCTTGGCGACTTCTTTGAGTAAATAGCGAAAAATAATCATAGAAACTTCCTATAAAAACATAGTTTTTTTCTGACATCTGCTCTATTTTTAAGTAAACTTGTCGTTTTCATAAGTAATATTAATTGTTGCTTCAAAGGTAAGTCGCTTGTATCGGGTTATAATTATAGCCTTTAGCCGAATACATTTGATAGTAAGCATGTCGATTTATTTATACATTTAAACAAGTTTACTCGCAAATTTCATTTAAAAACAGCTTGTTTTTGTTCGAATTAGGAGAGCTCATGGAGTTCAACGTAAAAAGTGGTAGTCCCGAAAAACAACGTAGCGCCTGTATAGTCGTTGGCGTTTTTGAACCTCGTCGTTTGTCAGCGATTGCTGAACAACTAGACGAAATAAGTGAAGGTTTCATTAGTAACTTATTACGTCGCGGAGACTTAGAGGGAAAATCGGGGCAAATGTTATTGCTTCATCACGTACCTAATATTTTAAGTGAACGTGTATTATTAGTAGGCTGTGGTAAAGAACGTGAACTTGATGAACGTCAATACCGTCAAATTATTAGCAAAACCATAAGCACCTTAAATGAAACAGGTTCTATGGAAGCGGTATGTTTCTTGTCAGAATTACACGTAAAAGGTCGCGATACCTATTGGAAGGTTCGTCAAGCTATTGAAGCCACTCAAGATTGTTTATATCGTTTCGATGGTTTAAAAACCCGAAAAGTTGAAGCTCGTCGTCCGTTACGAAAAATTGTTTTTAATGTACCAACACGCAGAGAACTGCCTATGGGTGAACGCGCAATCTCTCATGCATTAGCAGTTTCAGAAGGCGTTTCAACCTGTAAAAATGTTGCGAATATGCCGCCAAACATTTGTAACCCAGCCTATTTAGCTGAACAAGCAAAGATTTTAGAGAATGAATACGACAATATCGAAACTGAAATTGTTGGCGAGCAAGAAATGGAAAAACTCGGTATGCATTCATACCTTGCTGTTGGCCGTGGCTCTAGAAGCGAATCAATAATGAGCATTATTAAATATAATGGCGCAGATAATGATGCAAACCCAATCGTTTTAGTCGGTAAAGGCGTAACTTTTGATTCCGGTGGTATCTCATTAAAACCAGGCGAAGCCATGGACGAAATGAAGTACGACATGGGTGGTGCTGCAGGTGTTTTAGGTGCTATGCACGCCTTAGCTGAATTACAATTACCCATTAACGTTATCGGTGTTTTAGCCGCTTGTGAAAATATGCCCGGTGGCGATGCTTATCGTCCTGGCGATATTTTAACCACCATGTCAGGTCAAACGGTTGAAGTATTAAATACTGATGCTGAAGGCCGTTTAGTGTTATGTGATGCTCTTACTTATGTTGAACGCTTTGACCCTGAATTGGTTATCGACGTAGCAACACTTACCGGTGCTTGTGTAGTGGCTTTAGGCAAACATGCTACCGGCTTATTAAGTACTCATAATCCGTTAGCGCACGAATTATTAAATGCGTCGGAGCAAAGTGGCGATCGCGCATGGCGTTTACCCTTATGGGAAGAGTATCAAGATCAACTAGAAAGCCCATTTGCCGACTTTACTAATTTAGGTGGAAAAGGCGCTGGTACTATTACCGCTGCTTGTTTCTTATCTCGCTTTACTAAAAAGTACCATTGGGCACATCTTGATGTTGCAGGTACGGCATGGCGTAGTGGCGGAAAAGACAAAGGTTCAACAGGCCGTCCGGTTAGTTTACTTACCCAGTTTTTATTAAATCGTTCAGGTGCTGAGCAAAGCGACTAGCTTTGCGCAGTGAATAGCTTTTATTCACGGCTAAAATATCACTCAATAAAAATAAAGGAACAATGCAAACATGCAAACACAAGTGATGTTTTATTTACTTGAAGAAAATACAAAGCTAGAGAATGGGGCTGACCAGTCGCATTTTCATGCTTGTTTGCAAGCCGCTAATTTTTACCGTCAAAATCAGCGAGTATTTATTTACTGCGCCGATCAACAAACGGCTCATCAATTAGATGAATTACTGTGGGCATTTGATCCCGACAGTTTTGTTCCACATAATTTACCGGGCGAAGGCCCGAGAAATGGCGCGGCCGTTGAGATCAGTTGGCAACCACCAACTAGTCGCCGCGCAATTTTAATTAATTTAACCAGCACAGTGCCAAACTTTGCTAATCAGTTTTCACATATTATTGATTTTGTACCCTGTGATGAAACCTTAAAACAAGCAGCTCGAGAGCGTTATAAAGGCTATCGTCAAAGTGGGTTTGAAGTGGACAACCAAGCCGCACCATCACAATCAACGTCAACATCAATTAATGCTAATCAATCAAGTTAAGTAGTCATCCCCATGGAAAAAACATTCAATCCGTCAGAAATAGAACAGTCTCTTTATCAAAGTTGGGAAGAGCAAGGTTATTTTAGCCCAACGGGCGAAGGAGATGGTTATAGCATAGCTATTCCACCACCAAACGTTACCGGTAGTTTGCATATGGGACACGCGTTCCAACAAACAATTATGGATACCTTAATACGTTACCAACGTATGCAAGGTAAAAATACCTTGTGGCAAACAGGCATGGATCACGCAGGTATTGCAACGCAAATGGTGGTTGAACGAAAAATCGCCGCGGAAGAAGACAAAACACGCCATGATTACGGCCGTGAAGCATTCATTGATAAAGTATGGGAATGGAAAGACGAGTCTGGCGGCACTATCAGCAAACAGATGCGTCGCTTAGGTAATTCAATTGACTGGTCTCGCGAACGTTTCACTATGGACGATGGTATGTCTGAAGCGGTACAAGAAGTTTTTGTGCGCTTGTTTGAAGACGACTTAATTTATCGTGGTAAACGCTTAGTTAACTGGGATCCAAAATTTCATACCGCTATTTCTGATTTAGAAGTAGAAAACAAAGATAAAAAAGGCCACATGTGGCACTTACGTTATCCATTAGCCGATGGCGCAAAAACAGCTGAAGGCCATGACTATTTAGTGGTTGCAACAACTCGCCCAGAAACCATGTTAGGTGATACTGGCGTAGCGGTGAACCCTAAAGATCCTCGTTACAAAGATCTTATCGGGAAGCACATTTTATTACCTTTAGTGAATCGTTTAATTCCTATTGTTGGCGATGACCATGCCGATATGGACAAAGGCACGGGTTGTGTAAAAATCACACCGGCTCATGACTTTAACGATAATGAAGTCGGTAAACGACATGACTTACCCTTAATTAATATTTTAGATAAAAACGCCGCGATTCTAGCAAGCGCAGAAATCTATCAAAATAATGGCGAACCATCTACTGCATACAGTACTGACCTTCCTGCTGAATTTGCCGGTATGGACAGATTTGTTGCTCGTAAAGCCATTGTTGCCGCGTTTGACGATTTAGGCTTTTTAGTTGCAGTAAAAGAACATGATTTAGTTGCCCCTTACGGCGATCGCTCTGGCGTTATTATCGAGCCATTATTGACCGACCAATGGTATGTTCGTGCTGCACCTTTAGCTGGACCAGCTGTTGAAGCGGTAGAAAATGGTGAAATTGAATTTGTACCGAAACAGTACGAAAACATGTACAACGCCTGGATGCGTGACATACAAGATTGGTGTATTTCTCGCCAGCTTTGGTGGGGACATAGAATTCCAGCATGGTACGATGATAACGGCGGCGTTTACGTCGGTAGAACCGAAGAAGAGGTACGTGCTAAGCATTCATTAAGCGGCGATGTTAACTTAAGACAAGACGATGACGTGCTTGATACCTGGTTTTCATCAGCATTATGGACATTCTCGACACTCGGCTGGCCAAACAACATGGAAGATTTGAAGAAGTTCCATTCTACTGACGTATTAGTGACCGGCTTTGATATTATTTTCTTCTGGGTTGCACGCATGATCATGATGACCATGCATTTCATTAAAGATGAAAATGGCAAACCCCAAGTACCGTTCAAAAAGGTTTATGTTACTGGCCTTATTCGTGATGAAAATGGCGATAAAATGAGTAAATCAAAAGGTAACGTAGTTGATCCTTTAGATATGATCGACGGCATTGGCCTTGACGATTTACTCGCAAAGCGTACCGGTAATATGATGCAGCCAAAACTGGCAGCCAAAATTGCTAAGCTTACCAAGAAAGAATACCCAGATGGCATTGAAGCACATGGCACTGACGCATTAAGATTTACCTTAACCTCAGTTGCTTCAACCGGTCGTGACATTACTTGGGACATGAAACGCCTAGACGGTTATCGTAATTTCTGTAATAAATTATGGAATGCCAGTCGTTACGTATTAATGAATACCGAAGAGCAAGACTGCGGTAAACTGGTTAATGGTAAACAAGGCGAAATGGAGTTTTCATTAGCTGACCGTTGGATATTAGGCCAATTTCAGCAAACAGTGAAAACGGTACATGAATCTTTTGAAGCTTTTCGTTTCGACCTAGCTTCACAAGCGCTTTACGAGTTCACTTGGAACCAGTTTTGTGATTGGTACTTAGAGCTAACTAAGCCGGTATTATTCAAAGGTAGCGAAGCACAGCAACGTGGTACTCGTCATACCTTAGTAACGGTACTTGAAAGCTTATTACGTTTAATGCACCCAATCATGCCGTTCATTACTGAAACGATTTGGCAACGTGTTGTGCCATTAAGTAATTTTGTTGCTGAAACCAAAGGCAATGAGACGGCCAGTATTATGGTGCAAAGTTTCCCACAATTCGACGAAAGCCAATGTGATCAAACCGCTATTGACGATTTAGAATGGGTAAAACAGTTTGTCGTCGCTATTCGTAATATTCGCGGCGAAATGGATATTTCACCAAGCAAAGAGTTACCGGTATTGCTGAAAAATGTTAATGCTAATGACCAACGCCGCTTAGATGAAAATCAACAGTTTTTAAGCGCCTTAGCAAAACTTGAAAGCATAACGATATTAGCTGATAACGACAATGCCCCGCTTTCTGCAACAGCTGTGGTTGGTGATTTATCGGTATTAATTCCAATGGCCGGTTTAATTGATAAAGACGCCGAGCTAGCTCGTTTGAGTAAAGCGATTGATAAATTAGAAAAAGACGCCGATAGAACGCGTGGAAAACTAAGCAATGAAAAATTTGTTGGTAAAGCGCCTGAAGCGGTTATCAACAAAGAAAAAGCTAAGTTAGCTGACGCTGAATCTGCACTGGCTAAATTAGCCGAGCAAAAAGAACAAATCTCAGCCCTTTAATATTATCTGAGTTAACAAAAAGCCCCTTGAACTTATGTTCAAGGGGCTTTCTTTTAGGTGGTTGTGTACTATTGTATTTATAAATTAAGTGCCAGTAATTTCACTTCATTAGCCTCTCGCCAATAAGCCGAAGCATTTTCGTCGATATATAACGAATAAAAATCGTAATTCACCTCAATATTAGGCGTACTACGTAAGAGTAAGGCAACATCTAAACTTAACGTATGCCGGCCCGCTAATTGCGCTTGTTCGAAAGTACGCTTAGCATGACGAATAAAGCTTTCATTTTCACCTTTAGCTTTTGCCAATAACGTTTTAAGGTAAGAATTTCTCGCATTATCAGTTTTAACACTTTCAACAAGCGTCTGTGCTTCTGCCAATCGTTCTTGTTTGAGGTATTGAACAACCAACTGTTCACGACTCGACTGTGCCACCCAATGGTCTGGCGTTAACTGGGTAAAGGCTAACACTTGCTTTAAATGAGGCTCTTTTCCCAACGGCGTTTTGGCAAAAATAGCATAATGAAAGGGCACTTTTGCAAAGTGGTAAATAGGTAACTTATAGGCTGTCATTTTATTTTCAGCTTGACGAAGATAGCCGTATTTATCATTCTCTTGTTTGTGCTTATGCGCCAAAACTGAAAGGTAAGTGAGCGCATGAAGCTCACGTAATTGATCGCCCGCATCAAATGCTAATTGAGCCGATTTAAGTAAACTCGCTTTAACCGCAGAATAATCGTCATACTGATGATCAAGCCAAGATTGTGCATTCCAAGCATCAGCTTGTCTGGGTAAGTCATTAATGTGTTCAAAAGACTTAATCGCTAATGCCAATTTTTTTTCACTGAGTTCATAGAGTTCTTTTCTCGTTAATATTGTGCTTTGATAAAGCAGTGCATTGCCTAGTTGTTGCCAATCTTTTTGAGCATTAGCATTTGTGGCGAGCTTTTCAGCTAACACCATTGCTTTGTCGAGCTCTGTAGTTTCAATGTATGCTTTAATCAGCTGACCAAGAATAATACTATCTTGCGGGGATTGTTGATGGGCAATCGACAAACTCGATTTCTTAAACTCAGGTGATTGCGGGCTACTTAAAAATTGATAAATAAAAGGTTGGCGTAAATGCTGCTCTAACTGTTGAACAAGTGCTTGGGTAGAATCAGCATGAAGCTGTCCTTTCCAATCGGCGTAAGGACCCTTTAAGACAAAATCCAGATACACTTTTTGCTGATGGCTTCGCAATATACCCGCTAAAACAAAAGGGTGCTGCTCAGATAAATTTGGATACTCAAGCTCAGCAGAGGTTAAGAATGTTGCCGAGTCTAAGTCTGTTAACTCAGAAAAATCAAAGTTATTGTTATCATCTAATGTAAGAGTCGTCGTCGCTTGTTGATCAACAAAGGGAATATAGGCGAGTTTAATAATCGGAAGTCCGCCCTCTCCAGTAGAGGGATTTGGCCAATTAATAACAGCAAAAATAAAGACAAACATACTCATCAATAAAACATAAGGCCAGTTGCCCAGTAATGCCGACTTAGCTCGAACGATAGTTTTCTCTGCTGGCTCAGCGGTTAGTGGGCTTTCAGTAAATGATAAAGTCTCTTCTTGTGTAGCTACCTTGAGTTGCCATTGGTAACCGCGTTTAGAGAAAGTTTTAATGGCATGATTGCCAAACAGAACTCGTAAGTGGCTAATATTTTGAAAAACAGCTTGTTCTGAAACAACTTTATCTTGCCAAACTGCAGATAAAATATTTTCTTTACTTAAGACGGTATCAAGATTTTCAAGTAATAGCGCTAAAACTTTAGCTTCGTTATGACGAATGGCGATTGGCTCACCATTTTTCATTAGTACTAGGCTGTCACTGTCAAAGTCGAATTCTTTAATTTTATAACGCATTGTTTTTCATACTTAAAAATAATTATCTTTCATTCTACTACCTATCTTATCGTATCACTGTTTAAAGAGTTACTGATTTGTTACAGATAAAGCTGAATGGCTATTATTAGGCGTTTAAATGAACAAACAGTGTGTCTAAATGTAAATAGCCAATTTATCGATGATGATAATTTATCGCCATTTTTGTCTCATGAAACTAACATTTCTCCGTGCAAAGCTAGTAAATATGCAGTTAAGTAATGATCAAAATATCTATAATAAATCTATAACGTTAAATAATAGATTTTTTATAAGACTATTTTTAGCTGTTTTGTTTAAATTTATTTAAATCTGTCGTCATGTGAAAGCGATTAACTTTAAAATCTAAAATAACAAAGTATAGGAAGTATTCATGAGAAAATTATTATTACCCTTGTTGGTTGCTGCAACATTTAGTTCACCAGCACTTATTGCTGCTGATTTTTCTGAAAGTATTAAACAAGCGATGGCATCAGATATTCGTAGTGATAGAGAAACAAAACGCGATAGAAATAGAAAACCAGTAGAGACGTTAAAATTTTTCGGTATCGAAGATGATATGAAAGTATTAGAAATTGTGCCTGGCGGTGGTTGGTATACAAAGTTACTTGCGCCAGCACTTCGTGATAACGGGCAGTTCTATTTAAGTCTTGGTACAAAAAGACTAAAAGAGTCGCTACTAACCCAAAAGCCTTTTGATAAAGTAAAGCTCGTCGGCAGTGACGATTATGAATTCAAAGATCTCAATTTTAACGTTAGCGATCTTGATGCTGTGCTTACTTTCCGTAATTATCATAATTTTGATGAAGTCGAACGTAGCAGTGTTAATAATGCCGCTTTTAAAGCGTTAAAACCTGGTGGTATCTATGGTGTTGTTGATCATACACGCCGTCATATGCAGAAAAAAAATGACGAAAATGGTCGACGCTTTGATCCGGTACTAGCGATAAAAGAAATTCAGCAAGCCGGTTTTGTTTTAGTCGACTATTCAAACCTGCATTACAAAATAGACGATGAATTACGTTTTGAGGTCGGCCGTAAAACCGTACAAGGCAACTCAGATCGTTTCACTTTATTATTTAAAAAACCTGAGTAAAAATTTTTTTGCTTGATCTCAGGTCTATTGATGGGGAATGAAAATTTCCCATCAAAAATATTGAATGTTAAGCAAGTTATATAATAGAAAGGATCGTAAATGGAACATTGCAAGCAACACTGGATGCTTAATACGCCAATTCTTAGGCTGATATTGTCATGTTCTTTACCGATACTACCGGCTGTTTTTTTATTAAGTGCTTATGACTTATTTGAGACAGGTCTTATAGCCAGGCTTTGCTCTACTCATCTTGCGGCATTAAGCTTTAGTGCGCCTATTACAACGGCAATGACAGGTGTAGCCATTGCACTTTCTATTGCAACAAATAGTTGGATTTGTCGGATTAAATCAAGCGTTACCCCAAACAGCTGTATTACTGACAAAAATGAATTAAAAAGTAACGTAATAAGAGCACTCGTCTTAGCGACAACATTAACCTTTATCTTATCGATACTATTATATTTTATCTCGCCGACGCTTTATTTTTTACTCGGTACACAATCGTCGTCTCAACCTGCGATAGAATTAGGTATGACCTCTTTGGTAACCACCTACACCGAAATTAGATTGATTGGCTGGATCCCGCTGATACTTGTTTGGCAAATTAATGGCATATTACGTAGCTTTGGCCATATAAAACAAGCAAGTATACTGCTCGTTACTTGGATGATAACCAAGTCAGCTTTAAGCTATAGTTTGATCGGCGACGGACAGTGTTCTCAACTTTTAGAAACGGGGATTATCGGCGCGGGTTATGCGCACTTGATTTCAGATACCGTATTTGCACTTATTTCCTTAGGCATTATTATTCGTGAATTAGGCATCGATAAACATCAAATTTTAGCGATGCAATGGCGAAGCACGCTAAAACAAATGTCGGTTACCGGCCTAAATGCCAGCCTACAGCAATTATACTTACCTATTACTATTGGTATACTTACCTTCTATATTGCCAGTATTGCGGAAGATAAAGTCGCACTATTGAGTATAATATTCCGCATAGAAACACTCGGGTTATTCATTCCTATGGTATTTACTGCTTCTCTGCCCGGCTTAATCGCCGCGAATTGGTGGGCAGGAAAAATTGATCGTGTTAAAGCGTTAATCATTCAAGGGGTTATTATAATTACCGTCACCCAGATATTGCTTGCTGGTGTTCTGTACTTTTATGCTGAAAGCATTGCCGCTGAAATTAGCCAGAGTACTAACTTGCAACAGTACATTAAACATTACTTAATTTATGTACCTATTAGCTTTATCGGTGCCGGGTGTACCATGCTGGCAATATCGAGCTTAAATGCCATTGGAAAATCAGCCAATGCCAGTATTTTAGGTTTTGGCCATAAAATAATACTGATACTAGTCTTTGCAATTATAGGTGGTTGGACTGCATCAATTCCTGGTCTGTTTATCGGTATAGCACTGGCTCACATCGTATCTTTGGTTTTAGTGTCTAAACTATTCATTCGAAAAATATGGTGGCAAGATGAAAACAAAGCTCAAACTCCTTATGTGCTATGTAAAATTCCTAATAGCGAAGCGCAGACTCAGGTAAATTGTAAATAAACAATGGTTATTATCCTCATCGCCAAAGACCTCTGCAGCCCTGTAAAGGTCTTTGCTGCTGAATAAGTACAGTTAGTTCAGTGGATCGCTTATTTCGTCGTCAGCTTTGACCAATCTAAACGAATATCCCAGCCTTCTAAGCGGTATTCCGGTTTTAAAGGAGCAACTGTCTCATCTATTTTTTTGTGAACATTAATTGCAGGCGTAATATTCACATCACGCCCATGAATAAAGCTCTGTGTTCGAACAATTTGGGTATAGGCTTTATTCATCGCATAGGCACGTTGTTTTGATGGCGTAATTAACTGATAAACATCGGCACGTTTAACCTTTTCTTTATCAACAGTACCATCCGGTTTATACCACTTGCTTAGCATTTCCATATTTTCACGGAACTCATTGCCACCACCATTAATTTGTAAGTATTGTAAAATTTCACCTTCATCTTGACCTTGCGATGGCACGTCTTCCATACCTTTTAAATTGATATAGCCCCATCCTGCCCGACCGGTTACTTTTCGTGGGAAAGCGAATGTTTGATCTATGGTTGTGCCGATAGCAGAATGACAGCCCATACAATAAAAGGTTTCTTCATAAGACTGAACCCTCAACTCCCCGTTATAATCTTCGATGTAACCTTGTATAAGCCAACCAAATTTATTATTAAAACCTTTATCTTTAACCCATATATAGCTTGGTAATTGTTCATCAAGTTTCTCTTTACGTTCTCGACGATAAGCACTATCAATGGCACCATCATTTAACAACTTAGTTTTGGTCATATAACGTAATTCTTTCATACGCTTGGGGATATAAGTTTCTCCTTTTTCATTAATACCAACATAACGCACTGAGTGCATAATTTCGGTATTAACCGGATATTGCTGACGAGGTACTTTAATTTGCTCTGCGTCACCAACAAAGTATGCTTGAGTAACTAATAATTCAACATGTTCAGTTAACTTTCCATCGAGGTTCAAATCTCTGTTCAATGCTCTTTCATTCGCTGGAAAAATATCTATATCGGCTAAGACTTTAATGCTCATTTCAACCAATGAGAGATTAATTAAATAAACATTTTCATTATATTCACCATTGAGTTGCCTAAATTCAGGCGCTAATCGAATCAACACATCATCAGTTGCCCCGTTTGTTGGCCAAAAAGTACCGGGAAATGGTTTGTAATTAAAAGCGACCCACGCACTGCCATCTTTTGCTATGCCTTTCTTATTAAAGGCTTCGCCTGCTAGATGATAATCTTTCAAATCAGGAATAAAGCCTTTCCAGCCATTTTTAAGCAACTTTTTCGGTAGCTTGCTGTAATTATCTTGGTCGACATATTTTATTATTTGTTGATCCGAGATTTTTTCCAGCCAAGGCTGGCGATTAACAAAGAGGTTTTTCCAACTATTAAGCTCGCCTTCATCAGAAAAATTATACACCCCCTGATTAACGCCATCATTACGTAAATTAGTGCGATAGACTTTATTATCAGACTGCGGATAAGTTTGATGACAGGTATAACAAGGATTATTACTGCCTTGGGTTTTTGTGTAGCACTGCGATGGAATCGGGGCTTCTTCGTTAAAGCTTCCGTGCGCGGTTGGTGTAATTATTTCCCCTAACGCTACACCAGGTAATAATTCTTCTTCTTTTGTATTGCCGTTACTTGATAAACCTATATAAACAACCAAAATAAATACACCAAAAACTAAGACATGATTTTTCATAAACTGTTCACTGCTGCGATAATATATGTCGTAAATTATACGAGTCATTTATTACAGTTATTTGAATCCTGCCTTCATATTTCCTTAACAATTACGTAAAAAAGTAGTCATTGAACTGTCACAGCCCAGTATTACTTTAATAGCGTTTTTACTCATAATTTTAGGAAATAGAAATGCTCAATCTAAGAAAAAGAAAAATTGCCGCATTAATATCAGTAATACTTGGTTCATCAATGTTAACAGCATGTGGTGGAGATGACGGTTCAAATGGGGCAAACGGTTCGCATGGAGCTGACGGTACCAATGGCAGCAACCTCACAGTAGCCGCAAAATTAACACGCATAGCTACCGTTCCTGTCGGTGCAGAAATTACCGGTCTATTTCTAACTGATAATGATGAGCTTTTCTTCAATGTTCAGCACCCCGCTGATTTATCTGGTAATGAAACGCCAGCACAAGTTGGCGTTGTTACCGGGTTTGATTGGAGTAAGTTCGACCCAATGGCTGAAGAATTGTCAGTACCAGCAACAGATGAAGAAAAATTGACAGTACGTTTGATAGCAGGTCATTATCAAATCATTGGTAAAGCGGGCGATACCTTTGATAATAATTTACCCCAGGGTTTAGGTTCAATTACCACTGCTGATTCAGCAACTGCAATTAAACAATCTCAAGATCCTGATTTCAATGCCTTTGTGCCAACGTCTGCAAATGGCGATGCTGGCTATTTATTCACGGCATGGGAAGACCGTCCTGGGGCAATGAGTCGTATCGAATTAACGAAAGAAGACTCTGGTAACTGGCTAACTGGTGATGCAATAAATATTGATTTTTCAGCGGTACTCGGTACGATTATTAATTGTTTTGGTACGTTATCTCCTTGGAATACCCCGTTAACTTCTGAAGAAAATTATGAAGCTGAAAATACCGAACAGTGGAATAATACCGCATATGTAGACGGTTACCCTAGCTACCCCGATGTTAAAAACTTGCAAACTTATTTGGGCAGCTCTACATTACCTAATCCTTATGACTACGGCTATATAGTGGAAATAACGGATCCAACGTCAACAAGTCCAACACCGGTTAAACACTTTACCTTAGGGCGAGTTGCACATGAAAACTCAGTAGTAATGCCAGACTGGAAAACAGTTTACACAACCGATGATGGTTCAAATAAAGCGTTTTATAAATTTGTCGCAACGACCGCAGGAGATTTAAGTGCCGGTACTTTATTTGCGGCCAAGTTAACTCAAGATGCCACGAGCGATCCTGCTAAAGCTGGTTTTGATATTCAGTGGATTAAATTAGGTAGCAGTAACAACACTGAAATAAAAACCTGGATTAATTCATATAACGGTATTACTGAAGCCGATTATATTGAAGGTGAAACAAGTTACATAGCTCAATCAGAAATTGATGACTGGGCAACAAACGGTACTGGTGATGACCGTTATGCTTTTTTAGAAACATTACGCGCCGCTAAAGCCAAAGGTGCAACCACTGAATTTCGTAAAATGGAAGGCGTGGTCATTAATTACGATGGCGTGGCAAGTGGTGCAGTACCCTATATGTATGTTGCTATGTCTTCGGTAGGAAAAGGCATGGTTGACGAAGAAGGTGATATACAGCTTGATTCATCAGCCTATTGTGGTGCGGTTTATCGTTTTGGTGTACAAACAGACTTTAACGTTAATCGTATGGAGTCCGTAGTTGTTGGTGGTGCGTATAATGCTAACGGCGATGAAAATGGTAACAAGTGTGATGTTAACGCTATATCCAACCCTGATAACTTAGCCGTTATGGACGATGGTCGTGTTTTCATTGGGGAAGATACCAGTAAGCATGTTAATAACGCGCTTTGGATTTACAATCCTAAGGGTGAATAGTCTTTAATTATTGATTATTGATTATTGATTATTTTGTCACAAAAAAGCCCAGAAACGCTGGGCTATTTTCTACTTATAGCGAATAATTTAATACTGTGTATCCAAAAGAAAAATATCTCTGTTAGGCACTTAATTCGATAAGGTAAATTTTTCTACTCGCAAACCAAGCTGTTTAGATAGATTCCGTAATTGCTCACCTGAGACAGATATTGTTTCGGTAAGCCTTGATGTATCCCCTGCCACTTCGGTAATCGACATTAAGTTGCGATTTATTTCTTGTACCACCGTCGATTGCTCCTCTGCCGCTGTTGCAATGTGTCGGTTCATACTATTGACAGTTTCACTGTAATTTCTAATATCACGCAATGCTAGTTCAACATTCTTAGTATCAATGACACTATTTTCTGCTTGAACCTTTCCTAAATTCATCGCTGATACCGCGTCTGCAGCCAATGATTGTAGGCGCACAACGACATTTTCTATTTCTTGAGTTGATGCCGCTGAACGTTGAGCAAGTGTTCTTACTTCGTCAGCGACGACGGCAAAACCTCGACCTTGTTCACCGGCTCTAGCCGCTTCTATCGCCGCATTAAGCGCAAGTAAATTGGTTTGGTCGGCGATACTACGAATATCGTTAAGCATAGCTTCAATATTGTTACTTTCTTTATTTAAATCTTGAATTATTGCCCCTGACTTTTCAATATCAGTAACCAACTTTTCAAAACTTTTTCTATTTTCTTGAACCAATTGATGCCCACTCATTGATGCTTGCTCAGCAGACAGAGAAGCATTGGCGGCTTCAGAGGCATTAAAAGCAACTTCTGCAACCGAGTCACTCACTTGAGTCATGGCAGCGACCACTTGTTCACTATCACTTAATTGACGATTGACACCTATCGTGGTTTGCAAACTTGACGCTTTTAAGTCCTTAGAGGCTTGATCTAACTCTAAAGATGAAAGTTTTACTTCTTTCATTAAACTTTCAAACTCTGCCATCATTTCATTATAAATCTGAGCCATTTCACCAATTTCGTCTTGCCCTGAAATCTTTGCACGTAAACTCAAGTTCTTTGAACTGGCCACTAAAACCATTAACTTCGATAATTGAGTTATACGCTTAGAAATATTATTAGCGATAAGAATCAACGCCAACATAATAAATACCATCAAGCTAAGACCGACAAAAATATCGGTTAACTCTTTCTTAGCAATGTGTTGTTCTACATTTTCTAATGCAAATTTATTAAATAATTTTAACCGCACTTCAGCTTGGTGAATATTTTTTCTCATCGCGCCGAGTAGACCATGGGTACTTGTTAACCCCAGCTTCTGCTCACCTGCTACCAGCTGTAAGAATTGTTGTTGATAATTACCTAAAGCCCGTTTTGATACCCGGTTAAAATTTCCCGCAGTGATACTATTGGCTAATTTAAGCTGCATCACATCGATACGCTTATTAAATTTATCAACATACTTAACATCGCGCCTGAGCATGAAGTCTTTTTCATGCCGGCGTAACATCAACATTGTTCGCATTAAGCTATTTAACTCTAAAGTTGAACCAGATAAATTTTCCCGCTCAAGGAGTAAGTTTTCTATTTGATGCACTTCACTTCTTAAAGAGCCGTATAAGCCATCTTTTGCATGAAGACCAACTCGTTGCTGTTGCTTAACAAGTAGAGAAAAAGTGCGCTGATAAGTAGTTAGCAAAACTCTCAGCTGAGTAATATGGTTATTGGTAAGTTTAACTGACAGTAGTTGTTTTTCAATTTGGTTTAATGTCGTGGAAACTTCGGCAAATGTTTGTTTAAATTTGACAGAATACTTTAGATCTTTTCTCGCAATAAAGTCTTTTTCATGTCGTCTCAACATCAACATGTCAGCTTCAAGCTGCACCGTTTGTCGAGCAATATTATTGAACTCCATTAGGGTTGAAGTTGCTGAGTAATTATAGGCAATCAATACCACGAAGCCCACTGCCGCTAAGATTGCTAATAAACTCAACTTCCACTTTATATTCAAACTACCCATCGTACATTCCTTTATTAACCTGTCTTTATTACAGGCTTATTACAGTTATGTGTCGATATTAATACAGTTATGTTACAAATTTATTACAGCTTAACGATAAGATTTATAAGGATAATCTCAGCTGAGATGTGTGGAACGCCACAAATAATGAGCAATGCGTCAACCAAAGAGGGAATTTAACATTTTATTTACTGTCTTTAGGTGGATGTGTGACTACACATAATGGTTGAGACTGCTAATTACCAAATGAGATTGACCTCTTATGCTCACTGTTACCACAAAAGATAGATTAGCTATTACAGCTGATTGGATAGGTTGGGTTAAATTTTATATCGATAACATCGCAATAAACAGCTGAGGGTAGCTTGCTAAAAGATGGAACGCAGTGAAAGCGAGCAAGTTTTACCTGTTCGGCATTTTAAATGTTTTATAAGTGACTTTATCCGGAAAAATTAAAATGTTTAAATAAAACATCATAAATAACTTTATCAACCTCAGTCCCATAACAACGAGTATGTTTAAATTCACCATCTTCCTCATAAACACTTGAGTTATAAATGATATATTTAATACCCTCTTTTCCTTGCACTCTTGCTGGATAATTCTTTAATTTATCTAAACGACCTAAACGCATCATCATGTCAGATAAGCAAGTTTCATCCATCTGAAACTCTGAAACGTGATGACCAACATATTGACTTCTTGTATAGCCTAACACCTCAAGTTCGCACATATTAGCATAAATAATAATGCCTTCCGGTGACACTGCGTGGATACCAATTGATGAGTTATCAATGAATTCTTCAGGATTTTCAGTAAACATAAATACCTAACGGCTTAATTAGTGTGCATTTAAGGTTGAAATATCGACAACTTCAATAACAACTTTTCAGGCTTTGCATTTTTATAATATGTTTAGTACGTTAGCAGCAATTATTTCGCTATTCAACTTTGTGTCTGACATTAGATAACGGGCCAATATATTTGTAGCTAATATCTATAATACGAAGCAACGATCTTAGTTTCCTCGCGACTTAAGTAAATTCAGCGTCGGATATTGCAGAAAAAATAGCAGCTTCGATAACAACTACAGCAATCAACACTGTAGGGCAAAGCAAAGCTTTATTTGAATAAATTAACCTAGAACATTTAACACAAAACAATAGCGACACTAAACTTAAATTATTAAGTTATAAACGCCAGCCAAAGCTGGTATTAATTATCAATGACAGATTTAACCACTTGAATATTTAACCGCTTAGCAATACGATTTAAATTGGCTCTATCAGTGGTTAATCTTCTTGCCGCAGCAGCCCAGTTACCTCCTTCTTGGCTGAGTGTTTGGCTAATGAGTTGACGTTGAAAACGATCTGTTTCGTCTCTTAGGTTAATATCAGTAAATTCTATACTCGCCGAAGTGGTCTCTGTTATTTGGGCTGTTTTTTCATTTACGAGCATGTCCAGTGATCCACAGTCAGCACTTTCAATGGCGATAATTGTTTTATGCTTTTGCCGTGCTCTTGCTTTTAATGCTGCTCGGCTAATGACATGTTCGAGTTCACGAACATTGCCTGGCCAGCTGTATTGTTCTAAATGCACAATCGCTTCTTTGGTTATTTTTAATTGACTGATACCTAACTTTTGTTTTGTTTGTTCGACAAAGTAGCCACTGAGTAATTGTACATCTCCGACTCGTTCTCGTAATTGCGGTACTCGTATCGGATAAACGCTCAGTCGATGATATAAGTCGGCTCGAAAGCGGCCGCCTTTAACTTCTTCTTTTAAGTCTCGATTGGTGGCAGCAACGATACGTACATTCACTTCTTCAACGTTATCTTGCCCTACAGGCTGAATTTCGTTACTTTGTATGGCACGCAAAATTTTACTTTGTGCAGCAATCGGCAGCTCCCCTATTTCATCTAAGAACAAGGTGCCACCGTTAGCCAAAGAAAATTTGCCGGCACGGTTTTTATCTGCGCCGGTAAAAGCGCCCTTCACATGGCCAAAAAGTTCACTTTCTATTAAGTTTTCGGGTAAAGCGGCACAGTTAACATAAACCATAGGGCCATTTTTTCGTAACGACTTATGATGTAGCGTACGAGCGACCAGTTCTTTACCAACGCCCGTATCACCATAAACAAGAATATTAAAATCTGACGGCGCAACAATAGCTATTTCCTGTTTAAGCTGCTGCATGACCTGACTTTCGCCGATCAATTCACCGCCATCACGTTTCCATGCTTCTTCGGTTAACTCGGTGACTACTCGTTTAGAGTGATCGGCCTGATTTTCTAATTGCTCAATTAAAAAAGCGGTATTAAGTGTTGCCGATGCCATTGCTGAAATAACTTCTAAAGTTCGCTCTGGAATATCTTCAAAAACATATGGCGTTAAGCTATCTATGGTTAACAAACCTAGTAATTTATCATCATAATAAAGGGGTAAACCCATGCAGGAATGAACGGGTAAATCTCCGCTGCGGTCAACTAATAAACCATCATAGGGATCGGGTAATGGTGAGTCTGCAGCAAAACGGATCGGCGCTTTTGATTTACACAAAGCGGTAAATCTTGGGTGCTCAGCGACACTAAATCGTCGCCCTAAAGTATCTCTGCTCAAGCCCTGTAATGCGATAGGTTTGAGAATATCACCATGATAAGACAACAAGGCAACGGCATCACAAACAATGGTTTTTCTTACGGTATCTAATAGTCGGTCAAATCTATCTTTGGTATTTAAGCTACCCGCTAGGTTAAGTGCTAATTCGATAATTGCACTTGATGATATTTGGCTCATTTTAATCTCCTTATCCACCTACACAATAACACTAACGTGTCATTAAGACTACACAAATAAAGAGTCATATAGACTACACTAAATACAACATCAAACCTATACCATTGATTATAAACAAATAAACAATTTGGCACTTACTTTGCAATTACATAACTACGCAAATATGGAGTCAAGTATGTATTCACAATTTACTATCGCTAACCAGTTACCGCTAACACCGTATGCTTTGAACTATCAAAAGTGTTTAATTTTAGGAAACTACCTGATGATATTTTCTTTTCTTGTGGTTACCTCAAGTATTGCTATCAACTTTGCTTTCGATGAACTATTCGCGATGTCAGTACAAATATCTGCACATATCGCCACGATCATTTTTGCGGGTCTATTAAAAATTGGTTATGTATTGCGCTGTATTGCTTTGCACGGTTTTGGCAAAAGGGACTTTTAATATGCTACCGATTCAAGATTCAGAGTTAATTAATTTAATACATGAACAAAAATCACCTCGTTGGCTGAACCAAGTAAACCAGCAGCCTATAGTTGATTCGACCTTTAAAGGTTCATTGATATTATCAACTTCGTTTTTCATCATCGCGCTAACTATAGGTGCTGGTTGTAGCAGCTGATTATTAAGCTGATGACTTTACATTTTTACAACGGGGGAAGCCCCAATTTCACTTACCCATAACAATAAAAATGGTCTTGCCATTTGTTAGCCATAAGAATCAATTGAATTTAAATTAGGAATAATAATGTTAACTGAACAACATATACAGATAATAAAAAGCACTATCCCACTGCTAGAAAATGCCGGACCTGCCTTAACTAAATACTTTTATCAACGCTTGTTCTCCCATGAACCTGAGTTACAAGATATTTTCAATATGTCGAATCAAGCTAACGGCAAGCAACAAGTCGCACTTTTTGAAGCGATAGCGGCCTATGCAAAAAACATTGAAAATGTCTCGGTATTAAAAAGCGCCGTAGAGCGAATTGCACAAAAACATACCAGTTTAAATATTCAACCTGAACATTATCAAGTGGTCGGTCACCATTTGATAGAAACGCTTCGTGAACTCACTGGTGATGCCTTTAGTCTTGAAGTAGAAGAAGCTTGGGTAGCGGCTTACCAATTTTTAGCGCAAATTTTTATCGATAGAGAAACCGAACTTTATCAGCAACGAGCAGCGAGTACGGGCGGCTGGCGAGATGCTAGAGCGTTCAAAGTTATTGATAAAATTGTTGAGTCTGAGCTGGTAAAAAGCTTTATATTTGCTCCGGTAGACCAACAAGGTGTTATTAGTTATTCGCCGGGTCAATACTTAGGTATTGAAGTAACCCCTATTGATGGTGAATATAAAGAAATTCGTCAATACTCATTATCAGCTCAACCTAATGGCGAGACTTATCGTATTTCAGTTAAGCGTGAAACCAACGGTATTCCAGGTAAAGTGTCGAACTACTTACATGATGTTATTAATATTGGTGATGAAGTTAATCTATACGCGCCAGCAGGTGATTTTTTCTTTGTTAACCGTAAAAAGCCCGTGGTATTAATTTCTGCCGGTGTCGGTATTACCCCAATGCAAGCCATGTTAGAAACGTTAGCTGAGCAAAACTATCAAGAAGATGTACATTATTTACATGCTTGTGAAAGTAGCGAACAACATTCTTTTGCACCGCGAACCACTGAAATAATCAAGAAGAATGACTGGCAACAGCATATTTGGTATCAAAATAAAGCACAAGCACAGCCACATATTTCTCAGGGTGTTATGGATTTCACCAAGCTTACTTTACCAATACACGATGGCGATTTTTATTTGTGTGGCCCGATTGGCTTTATGCAATTTGCTAAGAATAAATTACTGACTTCAGGCGTAACTGAAACTCGCATTCATTACGAAGTATTTGGTCCTCATCAGTCTTTATAATATGGCTAGAGTCCAGCAACTTTTGTAGATTTACCAATAGTAAATCCCCGATATAAAAGCCTCTATACAAACTGTAGAGGTTTTTTATATAGCATACTAACGGTTACAAATTACCTTACTCTTTTAACCAAGTTTGCGTTGGCGTCCCTCCTATTTTCTCAAGGTAATCTTTAACAAACTTGATAAAGACTTTGCTTCGTTTCGGTAGGTACTCTCGTTTAGGATAAACAATAAAGACACCTGAATTTTCAAAGCCATCTATCTTTGCCACGACTTTAATGCAAGTTTCTTGATAAGGTTGTTTGGTCTAAAATCGAAACCCTCTGTAATTCTTTATTAGAGGTCTGCTTTTAAGATAGAAAACTACCTAACTGTAGGCCTACTGCACTTAATCGCTCTTCGGAGAACCGTGTAATCAAACGGCTTGATTTGCGCATTGCTAAGTTAAAGCAAGAGATAGTTTTCAAGGTTAACTCCAAACAGTCGGCATTATTTAGTTAAATAGCATGCATAGAATCAAGAAAATACTTTCCGTTGACATAATTTTATCAAAAGAGATAACAGTAGCATTAATAAAAGGAATATAAATATGAATGAATTAACTTTGGCACTAAATAGAGAGAGCTGACTTAGAGAATAAAAAAACAGCACTAAAACATTAAGTTTATCAATATTTAGCACTGTCCTTATTAGTATTTACTGATTTAAGCTGAGAGTATATATAATGAGCACAAAGTCAGATAACCTCATACAACTTCAGCTAGTTACCAAACTAATTAACAGTTAACACCGCAGCTGCCAAAATCTGAAGGTGAGCAGTTCCCGACTACAGTAAGTGGTGGCTCATTCCAGTCACCTGGAGGAGTGTAATTGCCATCGCCAGAGCACATCGCTGTATTTTTAGGCATTGGGGGGCACCACAATGTATGGCCACCACCACCTATTTGAGGTGTCATATCTGCTGGTAAAATATTGCTATCTTTTGATAAGTTTTTTAACTTTTTTTTATTTAACTTAAGTTTCATTATTACATCCATATTAGTAAAGTTACTTGTTGAAATATTGTTAATTAATGGTGGTATTTACACCAACGTCCAATAAAGTACTGAGTAAATATTTAAAAGTCAATATTTTATTTATCATAAAAAACAATGGTTAATTTTTATTTTTTACGTTAAATTAAGATGGTACTAGCTTGTACTTTTGTTACATTTTATTTACGATTTGTATTATTAGAAAAATAAAACTATAAAAATAAAAATAAGGATGTTTTGATGTCATCGTGCTTAACTTTAGCCAGTGAAAACCGTGAACTTATTGATAAAATACTTGAACAATTTGTTGCCCGTATTACCCCTTTAAGCAAAACTACTCAGCCTTGTGGTTTGCTGAGCGGCTTAGCGGGCGAGTTACTATTTTTATTTAAATTGAGCCAATTTCAACCAACACTGGTTAACGACAGTTTATTTAACGACAAACTTGAGTATTTGCAACAACAGCTGCCCAATGCAATCAACCGACCTGACTTAAACTCTGGTTTGAGCGGTCAAGGTTGGTTTTTAGAATTCATTAATCAAGCTCAAGGTGCAGATTATGATAGCGAGTTATGTGAAGACATTGATGACATTTTACTGAACAGCCTTTCAATTGATCGTTGGCAAGGTGAAATTGAAATGGTACTGGGGCTAGGTGGCATTGCCATGTACGCTGCTCGGCGCCAGTTAACCTCTGATACCACTGCTTTATTTGAAAAAATTATCAGCCACTTTGAAAATACCGCAACTCAAGTTACCGAGAATACCTTAAGTTGGTCGCAACCCGCCGATTCGGTTTATCGTTTTAATAAAGAGACTCCTGTCGCAGCTGAGTATAATCTAGGCTTGGCCCATGGCGTGCCGAGTATTATTGCCGCTATTTTACCCGCTTTAAAAATTCCAACGTTATTCAAACGAACCAAACGTTTATTAATACAAAGTTGCGATTGGTTACTGCAACAAGAGTTAACCGCGCCACAAAGTGTTAGTTGTTTTGCCGCATCATGTAATGATGACAACGGCTCTCGCTTAGGTTGGTGTTATGGCGACTTAACGATCGCTTTAACTTTAGTTCGAGTGGGTAAAGCCTTAGAACTACCCTCTTATATTGATAAAGCGAGAAAAATAAGCCTGCATGCGGCTAAAAGAAATAGTAGCCAAGGCATGGTTTATGATGCTGGGCTATGTCACGGTAGCGCAGGTTTAGCTTTGATTTTTCAATTATTACATCAGCAACTTGATGAACCAAAATTATTACAAGCGGCCAATAATTGGTTGTTATACACCTTAGATCTATATAGAGAAAAAGGCTTGCAAGGCTTGTATATGTATTCATCAGTAACGAAAAAACATCAAGAAGATAGCAGTTTTTTAATGGGTTATAGTGGCATAGGTTTATGCCTGCTCGCTGCCTTAGGTGAGCAAGCCGATTGGACAGATTGTTTATTGATGTCTTAGCGCTTAAAAAATAAAGGAAGATAAATGTCAAAGAGTAGTATTAAGCACCAAGATTTTTTTGTGATCAGAACACCAAGAATGCCAGTAAACCAATTACTGGCATTAGGGAAAAATAAACAGCAAACAACTCAAGCAATAAACGCGTGGTTAGCACAACCAACAGTGAAAGAAGCTTTGTATTTGGCCAGCCCTTCCCTGTTCGAACGCATTGAAACCCTCGAACAAGCTGATGTTTCCTCTGCTAGTAACTTAGCGCCAACTACCGTAAAACCTTTAACCGCCAAGCAAAAAAAATCTGCCGCTAAACAAGAAAAAAAACAACAACAAGCATTGCTGAAATATATGATCCGTATGTGCAGCAGGCCAACACCTTTTGGTTTGTTTTCAGGTATTCGTATGGGTGAAATTGGCACAGAGACCCAATTATTAAGTAATACTTTAACCGATGATTCACGGACAACACGTTTAGATATTTTCTATTTATCTGCCATTAAAGAATATTTATTAAAAAATAACGTTCGTAGTGAACAGTTAAAATATTATCCAAATTCTAGCCATTATTTTGTCGGCGAGCACTGTCGCTATATTGAAGCATATCAATCAGATAAAACACGTCAGTACCGATTAAGTGCGATTGAAAGTGATGAGCACTTTTGTTTTATGTTAGAGCAAGCCAAGCAAGGGCTAAGTTTTAACCAGCTAGTAAATACTTTTTTAAAGCGCTTTTCTGATTCAAGCAACACAAAGCCAGTCACTGATCCCCTCACTAATACCGACACTAATAACAATAGCGATTATACAAAAGAAGAGCGAGATCAGGTTGAGGGTTATCTACAACAATTGATTGATGAATCTATTCTATTAGCCGATATCCCTTTACCGCTAACGGGTGATGCCCCAGATAAAGCCTTAATAAATTCTCTTAATAACATAGCACAAACAGAGATGGCCGATCATTTATCTACGGTATTGCATCAACTGCAACAAGTGGATAATAAAAAGCTAGGTGCGGCAGCTGATTATCGAAAAATAATGGCGCAATTAAATAAGTTACCGGTTAAAACCGAAGAAAACAAACTTTTCCAAACAGACATTTATCGATCATTTAAAGAGTGCAGCTTAGATGAACAGCAATTAAACAAATTGCTAAAACAATTGAAATTAATCAAAAGTTTATCGGCACAACGTGGTGAAATTTTCACTGATTTCATTAGCCAGTTTAATCAAAGGTTTGAAGGTCAATTTGTTCAGTTAGATAAATTATTAGATGAAGAGTCAGGTATTGGCTTTTCTAATGAAACAGGTTACGAGGCGCCATTACTATCGGGGTTACACTTAAGAAAAAGCGCAGCTGGCAATGGGCAAGCTAAGGAAACTTCGTCGTTAGATCATATCATTAGCCAAACAATTAGCCTACCTGAGAATAGAGATAAGTCAGTTATTCAATTAACATCAAAAGAATTGAATGAATACATAAGTACCCCCATAGATGACAGTGAATTTCCGGCTTCTTTTGCCGCAATGATTTCACTCTTTGAAGATGAGTCGCAACAACAAGATAAGCTGTTGATTAAACTTAATGGTTGTTATGGTCCTTCCGCCGCTAATTTATTAGGACGATTTTGTCATTTAAATGATGACTTAAAAAATAATGTCGTCGAGCACCTAAATAAAGAGAGTGAGCACTCACCCGATGTTATTTTTGCTGAAATAGTACACATGCCAGAGGGACGTCCCGGCAATGTTATTGCTAGGCCTCATTTACGAAAATATGAAATTGTCTTTTTGGCCGACTCAAGTTTACCTGATCAATTTCAAATACCGATCAGTGATCTTTATGTATGGATTGAAGCTGGTCAAATTAAGCTTTGGTCTAAACGACTTGAAAAACAGGTTATTCCACGTTTATCTTCAGCTCATAATACCTCTTCACGTAGTTTAAGTGCCTATAGATTTTTAAGCCAATTACAGCATCAAGGTGCATCGCCACCAAGTTTTTCATTGCCTGATAGTCAAAATAGTAGCTGTTTTGTGCCAAGGATCATGCTGGATAATTTAATTTTATCGGTTAAAACGTGGCGTATTCCGCGTAAAGCATTAGCTGAGCTGCTAAATATTCACTGGTCTGAGAGTGAAGCGACAAACATTACAGCAATAGATGAACAAAAATGGCAAGCATTAAAGACTAAATATCAGTTAGATGACCATTTAGCTTATGCGTTTAGTGATAATGTATTACAACTGAATATTACCAACCCTGTGATGTTAGAGATATTACTGGCAGAAACAAAAGGCCAAATGCAAGTTGAATTAAAAGAAGTATTAACCTCTCAATTTTCAACGCCGGTTAAATCACCCGATGGCCAATATTATGCGAATGAATTGATTGTGCCATTTTTTAATTCCGGAGCAAAAGTTCATCAACATATTACTGACAAACCACAAGATAAGGTGGCGCTAAAGCAAATTAAACGTCGTTTTTCACCGGGGTCAGAATGGCTGAGCTTAAAAATTTATTCAGGTAACACCGCTGTCGATGCATTATTATTTGAGCAGTTGTTACCACTTATTGAACAGTGCGCACCTTTATATGACAAGTGGTTCTTTATACGTTATGGCGACCCAAAATGGCATTTAAGACTTAGATTTTATGGTGAGCCCGCGCTGTTATGGGGGGAATTATTACCTAAACTCAATCAGCTACTTGATCCCATGGTAGAGCATGGCGAAATTCATAAAGCTGAAGTTTTTACTTATGAAAGAGAAGTTGAGCGATATGGCGGCGCCGACTCAATGGCATTGGTAGAAAGCTTATTTATGACAGATAGCAGCTTAATTGCTAAAACGGTGCAACTCGAAGCTGAAACAGGCGAAGAATTACGCAGTAGGGTTACACTGTTAATGACGGATACCCTATTAACTGCTTTTGATTATGCTGAAGAAGAAAAGTTAGAGTTTATCACTGGCCTTAGAGCGGGATTTGGCAGAGAATTCAATGAGTCAAGTTTGCTTAGAAAACAGTTGGGGGCGAAATTCAAACCTGTTCAGGCAACCACTAATACAGATTTTTCGTATTATCATCAGCGAAATATTGCGGCAAAAGACGCCACTATTGAAGTTGATAATATAACACGGCAAGTTTTCGCTTTAGTCAGTAATTGGCAGCAAAAATCTTCAGCCATTATAAATGATTTAAAACAGTTAATAGCCACAGAAAGTGGCATTAATTGCAGTAAAAACACCTTGCTTAGTTCATTATTACATATGCACAATAACCGGATGTTTAAAGCATATGGCAGAGAGCATGAATTAGTGATGCATGACTTTTTAAGACGATATTATTTCTCACAAAGTAAGATACCAACGAACAATAAAATAACACAGGTAAAGGTTGATGAAGCAACTATTTAGACAAGAAGTTATAGATAATAAGAAAAATAGATTATCGGGTACTATTAGTTTAGTTCAACCGCCTATTTTCAAATCTTTAGCTTTGCTCCTTATAGCTGTAGTGATAACTAGCCTTATTTTCTTGTCAGCAGGAAGTTACACCCGAAAAGAAACGGTCAGTGGAATATTGCAGCCCAATACGGGATTGTTAAGATTAAGTGCCCCCCAAGCTGGAGTCGTAACCGAATTATTAGTGCATGAAGGTCAAGTAGTAAAAAAGAATCAACCTATCTTACGAGTTAAATCTGAAAAACATGGCATTGAGGGCTTTGAGCTGAATCAATCGTTAATTAATCAATATGATATGCAGCTTAATATCCTTAACCATCAGCTAAAAAATCAAAAGGATAAACATTTACTTGAAACTCAAGCACTTAATGAAAATCACTCTAGCCTAGTGCAACGCTTAGCTCAACTTAAGCTACAAAGTGATATTTTTAACAAACGTGTTGAAATCAATCAAAAAATAGTGAAACAAGTGGGTTTATTGTCAGGAACTGGTTTTATCTCTGAGCTAGATCTTAATAAGCAAAAAGATAGTTTATTAGCGCTAGAGCAGCAAACATCGGCAATGAACTCAGAACGGATCTCTATTGATAATCAAATTAAGCAAATAAACAACCAATTAGCACTATTGCCTATTGTTCAAGCTAAGGAAACTGACCTGTTAACAACCCAGTTAGCACAAGTAAACACTCAACTTGCTACGATTAAGCAGCAAAGACTTAGTGAACTTAGGGCACCCGCAGACGGAATTGTTACCGGTATATTGGTTAAAGAAGGGAAGTCGGTAAATATGAATCAAAATTTACTGAGCATTTTGCCCGAAGGAAGTGTAATGCAAGCGGTGATTTATGTACCAACTTCTGCATTTGGTTTTATTGAAACGGGTCAAGAAACACGGTTGCGCTATCATGCGTTTCCCTATCAACGTTTTGGTATTTACGAGGGTTTATTATCGGAAATCAGTGCTAATGTAATTTTACCTGAAGAGACAGATATCCCTGGCTTAATTACTGTGCCTTCTTATCGTGTGGTAGTCGCCTTGAATAAGCAAATGATACAAGCTTACGGGCGAAATATTCCACTGCGCTCGGGTATGAAACTCGATGCCGATATTGTCATTGAACAGCGTTCATTATTACGTTGGTTATTTGACCCTGTCTTTAGTATACAAGGTCAATTGTAGTTTTTACCCGTAATACCGTATTCACATATTAATAATAAAAAGAGCTGTTTTTCATGTCTGAAAACGAACAATCTATTAATGAACAAAGTCAGGATGAGCTAAATCCGGCCAAAAAACTGCAATTTTGGCATAGAAAAAGTTTACCGTTAATATTGCAATCAGAAGCTACTGAGTGTGGTTTAGCCTGTTTAGCCATGGTTGCTGGTTTTCATGGTTATCAAACTGACTTGTTAGCACTGAGAAAGAAATTCGTTTTGTCGCTTGAAGGTGCGACATTACTCGATATTATGAATTTTTCTGAGAGATTATCTTTAACGTCTCGACCACTACGCATTGAGCTGGAAGACTTAGAAAATTTACAAACACCTTGTATATTACATTGGGATTTGAATCATTTTGTGGTACTAAAATCTGCCACTGATAAGTCGGTTGTGATCCATGACCCAGCTTCAGGAGCAAAACGATTAACCTTGAAAGAAGCTTCAGCTCATTTTACTGGTGTTGTTTTAGAGCTAATACCGACAAAAGAATTCACCGAAAAAAAGAAAGCACCCAGCCTTAAATTTTCAGACTTTTGGACTAGGATTACCGGTTTAAAAAGCTCGCTTATTCTCATTTTTTCTTTATCGCTTTTATTACAAGTATTTGCCCTTGCTAGCCCTTACTACATTCAATTAGTTATTGATGATGTAATTTTAACTGCGGATACTTCATTATTAACGGTGCTGGCCGTTGGGTTTGCATTAGTTTTAATCTTTGAAATTATTACCAATGGCTTGAGGGGGTTAACCTTATTGCACTTTGGAAATTTGATGAGCATTCAGCTCGGTGCTAATTTATTTCATCATCTTATTCGTTTGCCATTAAATTACTTTGAAAAACGCCATATGGGTGACGTTGTTTCGCGTTTTGATTCATTACAGCAAGTTAAACGGTTACTGACGACAGGTGTTATCGAAACAATTATTGATGGTTTGATGGCCTTAATTACGTTAGCAATGATATTTTTTTATAGTCCATTATTGTCGGTTGTAGTATTGATAGCTGTAGTGTTATACGCGTTAATGCGTTTATTGATGTATCGTCCGTTTCGAAATATTAGTGAGCAGGAAATCATTGCTAAAGCAAAAGAAAATAGTAACTTCATGGAAAGTGTAAGAGCGATTCAAACAATAAAATTATTTGGCTCTGAAGTTAAACGTGAAGGGCAATGGCAAAATAGTTATGCTGAAGCTATTAATCAAAATATTCGTTTAGGACATTTCAGCTTATCTTTTTCTGCGATGAATCGATTAATGTTTGGTTTAGAAAATATAGTAGTAATTTATTTAGCGGCATCATTGGTTATTCAAGGCGGTTTTAGTACCGGTATGCTGTTTGCTTTCATGGCGTATAAAAATCAATTCATGACTAAGATGGCAAACTTAATCGACAAATTAATTGAATTTAAAATGCTGAGCTTACATTTAGAGCGTCTCGCCGATATCGCCTTGACAGAAAAAGAAGAGTTGCAGCCACAACACGTGAAAGCTCATACGGTTAAAGGCGGCATATCCATTAAAAACATCTCATTTAAATACAGTGATGCCACGCCTAATGTAATTAACAATCTTAGCTTGGAAATAAAAGCCGGCGAGTCTGTCGCTATTACCGGCCCTTCTGGTTGTGGGAAATCGACACTGTTAAAATTAATGCTGGGCTTAAATCAACTTAATTCCGGTGAAATTCTTATTGATGGTATCCCGCTAAAGCAATTGGGTAAGAGTCAATATCGACAACAAATATCAGCAGTGATGCAAAATGATGAACTTTTATCTGGCTCTGTAGCAGATAACATTGCCTTTTTTGATACTAAAATCGACATGGAATTAGTAGTGTACTGCGCTGAACTTGCAGCCATTCATGATGATATAAGCAAAATGCCGATGGGTTACGACAGCTTAATTGGTGATATGGGTTCTAGCTTGTCAGGAGGACAAAAGCAGCGACTTATTTTAGCGCGTGCTTTGTATAAAAAACCTAAGATTCTCTTTATGGATGAAGCAACTAGCCATCTTGATACAGCGCTTGAGGTTGATATTAATCAAGCAATAAAACGTTTAGATATTACCCGTGTGATTATTGCACATAGAAAAGAAACTATCGCTTCCGCTGACAGAGAAATAAAGTTGCCCTTTGAACAAAAAACAACTGAAATAGAAACCGAAAATGTCTCGGTTTAATAACAAATAAAATAACTTAACATTGTGCTGACTGAAAGTTACGTAGTCGAATTGGCCAATTTTTAAAAGCTTATAACGTTCAGTATATCTAACTTGATAAGATTTTATAGCATTGAAATTAATGGTGAGCAAAAAGTTTATCAGCTAAAAAGTTAAGTCTAAATATATTTAGAAGATGAATTTCAAATGTAGATTTTAGAGTAGAGAGATGACGGTAAAAATCAGTAACGTCTAAGTAACCGTATACCATGTTTTTAATTTAAGATATTGATATGAAATAATTTTAGCGCGCCGCTTGATTACTTATTAGATAATCAAGCGGTTACTAAAGTAGTTGAGTTGACCACATAAGCCGGGTTTTGTATCTCTTCCGAGGAAGAGTGACAATCATTCGTCTAGGCCTTAAATCGCTCTAAGGCTCAAGCAACCTACCCGGTTTCAACGCGAGCCACGCCATATGAAACCCTATTTGGTCTTGCTCCGGGTGGAGTTTACCCTGCAATTACTGTTACCAGTAATCCGGTGCGCTCTTACCGCACCCTTTCAGCCTTACCTGTGAAGTTATTCTTATAAATAAAAACAACAACCATCGGCGGTCTTCTCTCTGCTGCACTTGTCGTCGGCTCACGCCGCCCAGGCGTTACCTGGCACCCTGCTCATTGGAGCCCGGACTTTCCTCCCCCCTATCCATATATTCCTTATTAAAATAAGAGATACAAGAATAAAGCAGCGATTGTCTGGTCAACTCGCGGCGTATTCTACCTGAACACAAACAATTCGCCAATATTAATATAGATAAAGCTCAAAGTTAGACCAACTTTTAATTTTAACTAATTGAATATACTTGAAATAGTTAATATTGACGGATAAAGAAAAGCTGTATATATTAACATCGTGTAAACATTTTACACGCAAAATATTAACACAAATCAAAGGGAATGAATTATGGAATTGTTAACAAGCTTATTCACAACGGTTATTTTACTTATCTCTCCTGTAGCTGTGGAGCCAACCCCACAAGTAACCCCAATAGAATATACCTTACAGATATGTATTCCTCTTCCAACATCGAACGAAGAAGATGATGAGTGTATTGATCCGTTTGGACTTTAACTAAATCATTAAACGAAAATAGCTTGAGGTATCAAGCTATTTTTATTGTTACTCACCTAGTTGTAAATTGTTTAATCACTACTTAAAAGATAATGCTATCTCATAAAGGGCGTTTTTTTTCACACCATAGATTTCAGCTGTGATAGCACAGGCTGTTTTCGGCTTCATTTCAGCTAGTAATAATTTTAATGTCGCGATGGCTTTTGCTGGGATCTCGTTGGCATCCACTTTATGGCCTTCGATAATTAACACCATTTCACCTTTAAGCTGATTTGGGTCTTCTTGCAGCCAAGCTAATAAATTAGCAGCGGTGTCTGAATGAACCGTTTCGAAGGTTTTTGTTAATTCACGGGCAATAACCACATAACGCTCACCACCGAGTACTTTAACAATGTCTGCTACGGTATCTATAGCTCGACGTGGTGCATCATAAAAAACCATAGTACGCGGTTCTTCAAGTAAGTTAGCTAAGGTTGCTTGTCTTGCACCAGATTTAGATGGAAGAAAACCTTCAAAAGTAAAACGGTCAGTTGGTAAACCCGCAACCGATAATGCAGCAATAGCAGCACATGCACCTGGCACAGGAGAAACGCTTAAACCTAACTGCCGACAATGACGTACTAAGTGAAAACCAGGATCGCTGATCAAGGGTGTTCCTGCATCAGAAACCAGTGCAAGACTTTTCCCCTCTTGCAAAAGAGTTGCGATGTAATCTTGCCGTTGGCGCTCATTATGGTCGTGCATAGACAAGGTTCTGTTCTTTATTGAGTATGCCGAAAGTAATCTTTGGGTATGTCTAGTATCTTCACAAGCAATAATATCAACCTGAGTTAACACCTCGATAGCGCGCTGACTAAGATCTGATAAATTTCCGATAGGAGTTGCTACAATGTAAAGCGTGCCTGGTTCGACAAATACTGACGACATAATGAATACTTAAGTTGTGACTGATGGAGATGAAGTTTATTATAAACCTAACTAATAAAGCACGGATTTATCGCTGGTGAACCAAACTAATTCTTCATTGTTCAATAAAAGTGCACTTTTTCGCTCTTTTCCATCATTTATTACTATTTTCTTAATAGCATTTTTCCTATCAAGCTGTAGTGCGCCTAAAAAACTTACGGTGACAAAAGATCTTGAATCAACAAAAAACGCTAAATCATCGACTAGTCACGCAGTGACTGCACAACAATTAATAACAAAAGCAGAAACTCAAACGTTTATTCCGCAAGTGGCAACATTGGTCGATGCCAGTGAATTACTAATCGTTGAAGAAAACTATCCACAGGCATTATGGCTCGCTGAGCAATTGTTAGTGATGACAAGCGACAGTCAACAGAGCTACCGATTAGTATTAGTTAACGCTCACAGTTTATTGATAATGAATAAGATTGAATTAGCCTTTAATCAACTTAAGTTAGCTGATGTCTACCTAAAAAACACCAAAGTAAACCATAAAGAAAATTACTACTTATTATTGTCAAAAGTACAAAAACAAAGACAATTACCAATCAGCTCGTTAAATGCCAAATTACAATGGTTTTCGTTAAGTTCACAAGCCAACAGTGACGATAGCCACCAGTTATGGCAAGAATTAAGCTTACTTTCCACTTGGCAAGTTACGCAACTCGCCAAACAAAAACCACCTCATTTTAAAGGCTGGCAGCAATTGTTAAGTTATGCACATAAATTTGGTAATGACTCAAATCGCTTTAATAGATATCTTACACAATGGCAACGTAATTTCCCTGCTCATCCAGCCCAAGTTGTTATCGAGTCCCTACGGATAACACCAGAATATGTAGATCAAGAATTACAAAATATTGCGGTTATTTTACCACTTTCTGGTGAACAAGCTGCAGCAGGAAAAGCCGCTCAGCAAGGTGTCTTAGCTGCTTATAAAAACAATGCTGATAAAAACCTATACTTTATCGATGCAGACACACTTGATTGGGCCACCCTGAGCCAACGACTTATTTCCCTTGATAGTCACTTTGTCATTGGGCCATTATTAAAAAGCAATGTGGATAAATATTTAGCAAACACAGCAATAACGCTGCCCAGTTTATTACTTAACACACCAGAAACAGCGCAACGAACAGCAGAGCAAGTTATTTTTTCAATGCGCCCAGAAGATGAAGCTATTCAAGCGGCAACGACATTAAGTCGAAAAAATTATCAAATGCCAGTCGTCTTAAGCCATCGCGATAAGACCAGTAAAAGAATTGCACAAACTTTCACTGAACAATGGCAACAAGTTACCGGCTATTCTCCCGAGATTGTTTATTTCGAGACAGGGAAGAACATGCAAGCACAATTAAAATCTAGCCTCGATATCAATAGTAGCCAAGCCCGTATCAATGATTTAAAAAGAAGATTAAAGCAAAGTTTAAAAACACAAACGAGAAACCGACGTGATGTAGATATGTTTTATTTAGTCGGCTCACCAAATCAAATCAAGCTACTAAAACCTTATATCGATGTTAATACCAGCCCTTTCGCTAAAATAATCCCTGTGTATGCCAGCTCTAGAAGTCATAGTAGCAAGCAAGATAGTAGTAAAAATACAGATTTACGCAATATGGTCTTTACTGAAATTCCCTGGCTGTTAAAAAGCCAACAGCAGAACTCACAACTAGCCGCGCTCAGTAAAAGTTTATGGCCTAGCCGTAGTGACTCCTTACAGCGAATTTTCGCCATGGGTTACGATAGTTTATACTTAGTTGATAATATTAGTATAATGAAGCTGCGTCCCTATGTGCGTTATTATGGTCAAACTGGGACATTAAAACTCAATAGTAATAATACGTTATCAAGAAGTTTGCTTTGGGGTGTTTACCAAAAGGATAAAGTCGCTGAAACTACCATGGAATAGTAAGCCTACTTCTCGTGATATTGGTCTGTCAACTGAAGCATTCGCCGCCGAATATCTGGCGAAGCAGGGATTGATTTATCAAGAAAAAAATCAATATAGTCGACTTGGCGAAATTGATTTGATCATGAAAGACGACGACACATTAGTGTTCATTGAAGTTAAATATCGTTCATCGACGAACTTCGGTGGTGCTATTTCCGCTATTTCAGCAAAAAAACAGCAAAAAATTAGGAAAACAGCTGCATTTTATCTGCAACAATGTAGTTTAAACGAATATAATACCCCATGTCGATTTGATGTTATTGCCCTACAAGGTAATATAAACAATCCCGAAATTACCTGGCTAAAAAACGCCTTTTAAAGAAAATATACGGAGCTAAGTTCATTTATGTTAGATCGGATCAAGAGCAACTTTACCGAAAGTATACAAACTAAAATTGCCGCCAGTGAAGTGCTCGCCGCACCCATTGAACATGCAGGCATGATAATGGTACAAAGTTTACTAGCGGGTAACAAAATATTAGCCTGTGGTAATGGGGGATCAGCTGCTGATGCACAGCACTTTGCTGCCGAGCTATTAAACCGTTACGAAACAGAACGCCCACCTCTACCCGCTATAGCATTAACAACAGATAGTTCGACCATTACCTCAATTGGTAACGATTACCACTTTGACGAAATTTTTTCTAAACAAGTTCGTGCGTTAGGTAATAATGGTGATGTGTTACTTGCTATTTCGACCAGTGGCAACTCACGAAATGTCGTTAAAGCGATCGAAGCAGCAGTATCACGAGATATTCCTATTATTGCTTTAACCGGCGGTGATGGTGGTGATATAGCAGGTTTACTTGGCGAAAATGATGTAGAAATACGTGTTCCATCAAGTAGAACTGCTCGTATTCAAGAAGTACACTTAGTCGTAATCCATTGTCTATGTGACATTATTGACACCACTTTATTTCCTCAAGAAGTAAATTAATATGTTAACTAAAAAGTTATTTATTACGCTAAGTGCTGCAATACTATTACAAGGCTGTGTAGCAGCTGCCGTAGTGACAATTATTAGTGGCGCATCTGCTGCTACCGATGAACGTAGTCTCGGCACGCAAATGGATGATCAAAAAATTGAGTTTGAAGCTTATGCGAAGTTATCTCAGCAAGAAGCGTTAAATGAGCATACCAACCTACAAGTGATTAGTGTTAACGGCAGTGTCTTAGTTGTTGGCCAAGCACCTAATACCTACTTACGCGATCTAGCAATAAAGTCGATTAATGAGGTTAAGCAAATAGTACAACTGCATAACCAAATACGCATTAGTAATACAATTTCCATAACAACGAAAAGTAATGATATTTGGTTAACAACCAAAGTTAAAACAGCACTTTTTGGCAGTGATCAGCTAGATGCGACAAACATTAAAGTGGTTACTGAAAATGGTGAAGTATTTTTATTAGGATTGATCACCGAAGCACAAGCAAACGAAGCAGTTAATATCGCTCGAAATATTAATGGTGTGAATCGCGTATTTAAAATATTTGAATATATTTAGCTGTAAATAATTCACTTTATGACAAAAAAAGCTTCACTGGTTATTCACTAGTGAAGCTTTTTTGTATTTATAATGTGAAATGCTCATTTACTTAAACTTCGTATTGAGCAGGTTAAACAGTGATTAACAATGTTATTTATTTAATCACTGTTAAGCTTGGCTTACCTTTCACTTTAGGTTTTTCAGCACCAAGCTTAGCTTGTTCAACATTAGAGCGGTTCGATTCGACACTAGACAAACTTGCTGGTTTAATCGTTAATTCTTCGCTTATCTCTGGTTCTGGATGCTCTATGGCAAGTGAGGTGCCTGCACCGTTTTCTTTCGCATAAATAGCGGCTATGGCGCCATAAGGCACAACAATGTGCTCAAGCTTGCCGCCGAAACGTGCGCTAAGCTCTATGGCGTCATCCGCTAAAGAAATAGAACCAACAGCTCCCATCGAAACATTCAGCACGATTTGGCCATCAGTTACATATGCCATAGGAACTAACACGCCAAAAACATTCACATCTACAGCAATGTAAGGAGTAAGTTCATTATCAGAAATCCACTGATAAAAAGCCCTAACAATGTAGGGCTTATTAGAAGTCATATCTTGAGACATCAAGACTAAACCGGTAATCCAAAGCGTAATTCACGTTCAGCTTCAGTTAAAGATGCTTGAAATGATTCACGCTCGAATAATTTCAGCATGTATCCTTTAAGCTCTTTAGAACCTTCGCCTTCTAGCTCAATACCAAAAACTGGTAAACGCCATAATAGCGGTGCTAAATAACAATCAACTAAACTAAACTCTTCACTCATAAAGTAAGGTGCTTCGTTTAGGATCGGTGCAACACTTAACAAACTCTCTTTTAATTCTTGACGAGCTTTGCCAGCTGCAGCTGCAGGACCATTTATAATGATTTTTGCAAGGCTATACCAGTCTTGCTCAACACGATGCATCATTAAACGACTACGACCACGTGATACAGGATATACCGGCATCAATGGTGGATGAGGAAAACGTTCATCTAAGTATTCAATAATTATTGATGCTTCGTATAATGCTAATTCACGGTCAATTAAAGTTGGCACTGTTCCATAAGGATTTAGGTCTAATAAATCTTCTGGTAAGTTAGCCAAATCAACTAAGTGAATATCAACGCCAACACCTTTTTCAGCGAGTACGATTCGTGTTTGATGACTATACATATCATCAGCGTGAGAATATAAATTCATCACTGAACGCTTGTTTGCTGCTACGGCCATAATGCCTCCAAAAATCTATAATAAAAAACTAATAAAGGGGGCCAAAGCCCCCATAAATAAAACTCAGACATTAACAATAATTGTTAATGTACATCTTTCCAATATTCAACTTTAAGTAAGTAAGCAAAGATTAGGAAAATAAATAAGAAGCCTATTACCCAATAACCCATTGCTTGACGCTCAAGCTTACTTGGCTCAGCGGTATATTCTAAAAAGTTTGCTAAGTCACGTGCAAAAGCATCGTATTCTTCAACAGTCATAGAACCGCCTGTTGCTTCACTTAGTTTACCATGTTCGTCCATAGTACGAATACCCTGTAAACCTTGTAATACATGTGGCATACCGACGTCTTTAAATACGGTGTTATTAACGCCAAATGGACGTGAAGGGTCAACATAGAAAGAACGCAAGTATGTGTATATCCAGTCTGGACTACGCAAGCGTGCTTCTAACGTTAAATCCGGTGGCGCGCTACCGAACCACTTAGCCGCTTCTTTAGCTGGCATAGTATTGGTAATATGGTCACCTACTTTTTCACCCGTATACATGAAATTAGCTACGCCGTCTGCGTCACTAATACCTAAATCAGCAAAAGTGCGACCGTAACGTTGATACTGTAGTTGGTGACAGCCTAAACAATAATTTATATAAGACTCAAAACCACGTTTCAGCGACTCTTTATCCGTTAAATCATTGCCTGCTTTGTCTAAATGAACACCGCCGCTAGAAGCCAGTGTTAACATTGGGACAAGCGCAAAAATTCCAAAAGTAAAAGCTCTAATAAATTTATTCATTATCCTGATACCCTCTCTGGAACTGGCTTGGTTTTTTCGTTCTTACTGTAGAACCAAATGGCTACAAAGAAACCGAAATAACCGAGTGTTGCAATTCGACCGATGAAATTGGTTAATTCCGTTCCTGCCATTGTACCTAAAACACCTAGAGCGACAAAACAAATAACAAATTGAGTTAGATTAATCATATGCGCTTTGCTACGAAAACGAAGAGACTTAACCGTTCCTCTGTCAAACCAAGGCAGTGCAAATAATACGCCGATAGCAGCAAACATAGTGATCATACCAAGTAACTTATCAGGTACAACACGTAGAATAGTGAAAAATGGTCCAAAATACCATACAGGTACAATATGCTCAGGAGTCTTTAAATTATTAGCAGGTTCAAAATTCGGCGCCTCAATAAAGTAACCACCGCCTTCTGGCGCAAAAAACAATACCCAACAAAAAACAATTAAGAAAATAACAACAGCAACTAAGTCTTTCACTGTGTAATAAGGATGGAATGGTATCGCATCCACAATATCGTATTTTTCTGAATACTGTTTGTGGAAAGTAAACTTACTTAATTCTTCAGGCTTAATACTGCCTTTTTTCTTCTTAATGTCAGTGCCTTCAGGGTTATTAGAGCCCACTTCGTGAAGTGCAAGAATATGTAAGAAAACTAAAATAACGAGAACAAGCGGCATTGCAATAACGTGCAAGGCAAAAAAGCGATTTAACGTAGCGCCAGAAATAACATAATCACCACGTATCCATAGTGTTAAGTCATCACCAATGATGGGAATAGCGCCAAACAGAGAAATAATAACCTGTGCGCCCCAGTAAGACATATTACCCCAAGGTAATAAGTAACCCATAAAGGCTTCAGCCATAAGCACTAAAAAGATCAACATACCGAAGATCCAAAGTAACTCACGAGGCTTTTGGTATGAACCGTACATCATGCCACGGAACATATGCATATAAACAACAATAAAGAACGCAGAAGCGCCGGTTGAGTGCATATAACGCAGTAACCAACCATAATCTACATCACGCATAATGTATTCGATTGAAGCAAACGCACCTTCACCAGTAGGTTCGTAACTCATTGTTAACCATATTCCGGTAAGAATTTGGTTAACTAAAACTACAGAGGCTAAAATTCCGAAAACATACCAAAAGTTAAAGTTCTTTGGTGCCGGATATTGAGCTGCATGTTTGTTCATCGCATCCATTAGCGGTAAACGTTTTTCTATCCAAGCCATAAAATTTGCAATCATTATGCTTCTCCTGGACTTATACCGATAAGCAAGGTGCCATCAGTTGGGAAAGAATGCTCTGGAATAACTAGGTTTGTTGGCGCTGGTACACTTTGAAAAACTCGACCCGCCATATCAAACTTAGAACCGTGACAAGGACAAAAGAAACCGTCTTTAACACCTGAAACATGCTGTTCGAAATCACCTTTATGATGAGTAGGAGCACAACCTAAATGAGTACAAACGCCTAATGCAACCAAAATTTCAGGATTAATAGAACGATATTCATTCGTTGCATAAACAGGTTGTTGTGGCTCTGCAGAACTAGGATCTTTCAATTGACCGTCATGTGCCGCTAACGTTGACAAAATTTCTTTTGTTCTACGTACGACATAAACAGGTTTTCCTCGCCATTCAGCGCGGATTAATTGACCAGGTTCTATTTTACTTACATTGACTTCAACCGGAGCACCAGCAGCTTTCGCTTTAGCACTAGGGTTCCAAGAACCAATGAAAGGCACAGCCAAACCGACAACACCAACACCACCAACTACCGAAGTAGCAGCGGTTAAAAAGCGTCGACGGCCGTTATTAACGGGCGCATTGCTCATTCAAAATCTCCAAATAACATTGTTTCAAACAAATTCGAATTATTATTCTCACGTTAACAGCTAGTTGTGTGAGTAAATACCTTCCAATTGTTTGCCCAAACTTGCGACAAAAAATTTTTCTGATAATAAAGAAATACGCTCTTTTTTACAAGTAAAAATAAGCGAAACATCAGTTATATATGCTAATTTAACTACATTGATAAATTTTCACTCGGCTAAATAAGAAAGGTTATTATTTAGAAATAAATCAATCGAGAAGAAGGAGAGTAAATAATGACGTATGGTTGTCGATACGCCATCTTAAAACGATAAAATCACGTTAAATTCTAAATTTTTTATTCCCATACTTTCTAGCAAATTTATCTAGTGGCATATTATTGCATGTAATGCTTTTATAATACGATCTAGGTTTAGCTAACTCAGTTTTTATCATTTCAAAGCTTTCATTTGATCTTGCTGCTGCAATACAAATATCCGCTTCAACATTGCCGACATTATTATCAAATGAAAATACTTTTAATGGTTTATTTAAAGCCGCTAATGCTTTCGAATTATACTTTTTGACAAACTTTTTCAGCGGTAAACCATTACAATTGAACTTTGATAATTCAGACTTAGAAAAACCATGCTCTTTTGCTTTTTTATCTAGCGCAACTTTTGATGTTGCTGCCGCAATACAAATATCAGTATGTGCAGAGCCATCTGCATTGGTAAACTTAACATTAGTTGCAAAAGCATACCCAGCGAAAAAAGTTACAAATATTAACATTAATATTTTATTCATATTTACACCTTAAGAATGATTGGTAAAACGAAACTTTTGTCTCGTTACCCTCTTAGCGTAGAATAAAAACAGGAAATGTAAAAAAATGTTTCAAGATAAATAAAATAACAGGCATAAAAAAACCGACATAAAGTCGGTTTTTTGAAAACGTATAAGGTAAATATTAACGTTTTGAAAATTGTGGCTTTTTACGAGCCTTGTGTAAACCAACTTTCTTACGTTCAACTTTACGAGCATCACGAGTAACGAAACCAGCAGCACGTAAAGCACCACGTAAAGTTTCATCAAACTCCATTAATGCACGAGTAATACCGTGACGAATTGCGCCAGCTTGACCAGAAATACCACCACCAACTACAGTGATGTTAAAGTCAAACTTTTCAACCATTTCAACTAATTCTAATGGTTGACGAACAACCATACGAGCCGTTGGACGACTAAAATATTCAGAAATGTCACGCTTGTTAATTGTAATTGCACCGTTACCAGCTTTCATGAACACACGAGCAGTTGAGCTCTTGCGACGACCAGTACCGTAATATTGATTATCAGCCATTGCTTAAAGCTCCAAAAGTTGTGGTTGTTGTGCAGTATGTTTGTGTTCAGTGCCAGCGTAAACTTTAAGCTTACGGAACATTTCACGACCTAAAGGTCCTTTAGGTAACATACCTTTAACAGCGAATTCTAAAACACGTTCTGGAGCTTTTTCAATTAACTTTTCAAAGCTAATTTGCTTAAGACCGCCTGGGAATTCTGTATGCGAGTAGTAAATTTTACCTTTCGCTTTATTACCAGTTACTTTTACTTTCTCAGCATTGATAACAACGATGTAATCGCCAGTATCTACGTGAGGAGTATATTCTGCTTTATGCTTTCCGCGTAAACGGCTTGCAATTTCAGTAGCGATACGACCTAAAGTTTTATCTTCGGCGTCCACTAAGAACCATTCGCGTTGTACGCTTTCTGGTTTTGCTACAAAAGTTTTCATTAAAAAACCCAATATTTATTATGTTACTTTAAATGATGAATGTTAAAAATTAACATCACCGGTTAAAAAGACTACGCACCACCCCTTCGAGCATCGAGTCCATCGCCACTACTTTTCACAAAAGTCAAAAACAGTAGGCATTTGTAACGCAGGGAGCGCGCATTATACAGAAGTTATTTAGTAAGATCACGCATAAATATCAATCAAAAGCATTTTTTTGTGCTTATTTTACCTTAACTGCCGTTAGGGTCATTACAATTTAGACGAGTTGCCCAACCTTCACGTAAAACTACTGCTTTTTTGTTGATGTTAATTACACTTATTTACCGTTTTAGGAAATAGCGAGCTTTGCTTAATTTCTCTAGTGCCATCAAATTTTTACTAAGGTAAGTGCTCACTTGCTAAATAATCATGCGATTGCATTTCTTGTAAACGACTTAAACAACGCTTGAACTCAAATTCTAATCCGCCATGGCTGTATAAATTTTCCATAGCGACTTCAGCAGAAATAATAAGCTTAACGTTACGTTCGTAAAATTCATCGACTAAGGCGATAAAACGCCGCGCAGCATCTTCACGTTCAACGCTCATTTGTTTAACGTTCGCCAATAACACCGTATGATATAAACGACTTAACTCCATGTAATCTGTTTGGCTTCTCGCTGACTCACATAAAACTGAAAAATCGAAATGCACGACACCATCAGATTCTTCAATTGTAGTTAAAGATCTATTATTTATTTCTATATCAACAGACTTTCTGCCAACCTCCACTGAAAGCTGCTTAAAATATTGCTGTAAGTTTTCACTGGCTTTATTATCTAGTGGAAAGTGGTAAATTTCAGCCTGCTCTAACGTACGTAAGCGATAATCGATACCGCTATCAACATTTACTACGTGACAATGCTGATTAATTAATTTAATTGCGGGTAAAAAACGTTCGCGTTGCAAACCATTACGATAAAGTTGGTCAGGAATAATATTTGAAGTGGCAACCAATGTAACATTGTGGGCAAACAACTCTTCGAACAAAGCGCCTAAAATCATCGCATCGGTAATATCTGAAACAAAAAACTCGTCAAAACAAATAATACAGGTTTCATCAGCAAAGCGTTTAGCAATTATTTTTAGTGGGTCAACCTGCCCTGTTAAGGTTGCTAATTCTTGATGGACACGGTGCATAAAACGATGAAAATGAACACGCATTTTATTTTCAAATGGCAGACAGTCGTAGAAGGTATCAACCAAATAAGTTTTTCCGCGCCCGACACCGCCCCAAAAATAGAGACCTTGAATGGTATGATTTTCAGATTTAGCAACAATACGCTTCCAACGGTTCAATACTTTCTTAAACCCTGTGGTAGGTAATGGTTTATTTTGCAAGTCTTCATAAAGACGCTGTAAGTTTTTTACAGCATTTTCTTGTGCTTCGTCATGTAAGAAATCATCACGTGTTAAATCTTGGTTATACTTATCTAAAGGTGAAAGCTTGATCATTTTACGGTCACTTATATTTTGTTTTACTATGCCTTTTAGCGACTAAAGTAATATTTACTTGAAAATTACAAATTCGCAATCATATTCATTAGGTAAGCGTGAATAGAAGCGCTATTATACCAAGACCTAATGAAATAGTTTTCTATATTTTCATTAATTTATCGAATACAACGAGGGTTTCAGATTATGGATGTAGTTTTAGCAATTATTCTTTTATTAGTTGGTGCCGCAATTGGCTTTTTCGTGAGCCGCTTTTTATCTGCGTCAGTAAAAGACAATCAGAAACTGAGTGAACAGGTAAATCATAGTGAAGCAAATTTAGCGCAATATAAACTCGACGTTGCCGAACATTTAGATGATTCAAAAAGACTCCTTGAACAAATGAATAGCACTTGTCAAAACGCCATGAAGCAAATGGAAAAAAGTACGCAGTTACTTAATCAAGCAACACCTGTCGAAGTTGACGGTATGCCATTCTTTTCTAAAGAGACACAAGAACAACTAGCGCAAACCGTCGCCTTGCGTCATAACCGCAACGAAAGAAAAGACGAAGCGGTAATCACCGAACCTCCACTTGATTATTCAAATGAAGCCAGCGGTCTTTTTACTGACAAGAAACAAAGTGTTACAAGTGTAGACTGACGGATAAGGGAACTAACGGATAAAGTGTAGGTCTCTAATTAGGTACGAAAGTTACATTAATTATTATGTTTAGAAAGAGGTTATCTCATTTATGAAAAAACTGTCTGTGTTAACTACAAGTATCTTACTTTCCTGTTCTGTTGCCTTTGCCAGTTTACCTGTCCAAGCGAACTTACCTTTTTCCGTTGGCGGTCAACAACTGCCAAGCTTAGCGCCAATGCTAGCTAAGGTTACGCCTGGTGTCGTATTAATTTCGGTGACGGGAACCCATGCTGAAAAACAAAAAATTCCTGACGCCTTTAAATTTTTCTTTGGTAATCCAAATCAAGGTCAACCGAGACAAAGGGAATTTCGTGGTCTAGGTTCAGGTGTAATTATTAATGCTGAGAAAGGTTACATCGTTACTAATAATCATGTAATAAGCGAAGCAGATGAAATTCAAATTACGCTAAAAGATGGTCGCCAAATTAAAGCAAAGAAAATTGGTGCTGATGAAAACAGTGATATAGCGTTATTACAAATTGACGCAGCAAACTTAACCGAAGTAAAACTGGCTGATTCTGACAGCATACGAGTGGGTGATTTTGCGGTCGCTATTGGTAGCCCTTTTGGTTTAGGACAAACTGTTACCTCTGGCATCATCAGTGCATTAGGTCGTAGTGGATTAAACAGCCAAAATTATGAAGATTTTATTCAAACGGATGCCGCGATAAATAGTGGTAATTCTGGTGGCGCATTAATTAATTTACGCGGTGAACTTGTCGGCATTAATACCGCGATATTAGGTCCTAATGGCGGTAATGTTGGTATTGGTTTTGCTATCCCTAGTAATATGGTCGACAACTTGGTAAAACAAATTATTGAGTTTGGCGAAGTTCGTCGTGGAAAACTAGGCATTTATGGTCGTAGTGTCAATAGTGAAATTGCTAAAGCTTTAGAGTTAGAGTCAAGTCAAGGTGGCTTTATTGAGCAAGTTGAGCCTAATTCAGCAGCTGCTGATGCAGGCATTGAAGCCGGAGATGTTATAGTAAAAGTAAATGGTAAAATGGTGAAAACTTTTGCTCAAATTCGTGGTAAAATAGGCTCGATTGGCGCAGGTAAGAACGTGCAGCTTTCGGTGATCAAAAAAGATGGCTCTTTAATCAACTATGACGTGACCTTAAAGAAGGCTGAAACAGCTAAAATTGAAGCTGCCAGTATTCATAGAATGCTTGATGGTGCTGAACTTGAAAATAATGCCAATAGTCTAGGGATTAATATAAAATCAGTAGAAGAAGATAGTCCCGCCGCTATAGTAGGTTTAAAAGCAGGAGATGTGATCACTGGTATCAATCGCACGGGTATTAAAAGCATAGGCGAATTACGCAGTTACTTAAATGATAACAAAGGTGTTTTTGCTTTGAATGTGATGAGAGGAAACAACACATTATTTTTAATGATTAGATAGTAAAATGATGTCTAATAAAACGTTCAACGGCTAAAAATCTATTAAACAAAGGCTCCTTAGGAGCCTTTTTTATTGTTAAAAAATGTTGTTAAACTATAAGTTGCCTAGAATTATTTATGCTATTCTTCCTTGTATAAAATTCTATAATAAAAGTTTATTTTGAAAATAATCAATCTACTAAAATACATTGTACGTCCAGCCAGTTATGGTGTGATGATAGCTGTAGTTTTACTACTGTTAATACCCGAGTGGCGCACTAATACCCTACAAGTACTTGAAAATAGCTCAGCCCCGCAGCAAGCTTTGTCTTATGCTAGAGCGGTAAGTATTGCTAGCCCTTCGGTGGTAAATATTTATTCGGAAGAAATTACATCAAGCCCAAAATATGGCACTAATGCGAGAAGACCCACTCGTTTAGGTTCAGGGGTTATTATGGATGCAGCGGGCTACCTTTTGACCAATTATCATGTGGTAGAAGATGCCGATTTAATTACGGTATTATTACAAAATGGCCAACATTTTTCGGCTGAATTAATCGGCTTTGATAATGAGACCGATTTAGCCGTATTGAAAGTTGAAACAACTAACTTACCCGTTATCCCCCAGAGAGCTAACTTGCAGTCTTTAGCTGGAGATGTAGTACTAGCGATCGGTAATCCGTTTAATTTAGGCCAAACTGTTACCCAAGGCGTAATAAGCGCAACCGGTCGTAGTGGTTTAAGTGTTATCAATTATCTGGAGTTACTGCAAATGGACGCGGCGATTAATGAGGGGAACTCTGGTGGTGCGCTTATTAATACTAACGGTGAACTTGTCGGGATTAACTCAAAGAAATATACGAGTAATAATAATAATAGGATTCAAGGAATATTTTTTGCTGTTCCTTACACACTTGCACATAAAGTGATGCGTAAAATAATCGCTAATGGTCGAGTCATACGTGGCTATTTAGGTGTTACGGTACATTCACTACAAGACACAATAAAAGGTTTTACTATTGGCAGTGTCGCTGAACATAGTCCAGCCAAAAAAGCGGGTCTTAAAGCAAATGATATTGTCTATCAAATCAATGAAGTTACTATTACTTCATTTACTCATGCATTAGACATCGTAGCGGACACTCTACCTGGTACCACTTTGTCTTTTAAACTATTAAGAGACAAGCAACAATTAGAGCTTCCTGTTACCATAGTTGAAAAGAGAAACAACTAACATTTATCTCCTGTAATAGGAAATTTAATCAAATAAGCTAAACCTTTACCGACTTGGCTTTTAACGGTTATTTTTCCTTTCAGTGAACCAGTTACTAAATTATAGACTAAATGGGTCCCTAAACCACTGCCGCCTTCCCCACGTTTTGTCGTATAAAAAGGCTCAAATAAAAGTCCTAAAGCTTTATCGTCAATACCAATACCATCATCCCGATACCGAAGAATTATATTATTATTTTTTTCATAGGCCTCAATGAGTATTGAGCCTTTAGCGGTTTGACTGAAACCGTGCTTAACCGAGTTTAGAATGAGATTAGTGAATATTTGTGATATAGCTCCTGCATCTACAGAAATAGCCAAGGTCGCATCGCAATCGACCTTAATGGTAATTTGTGTCCTCTTTAAAGTGGGCCTAAGTGATAAAATAACTTCATCGAGATATTGGTGAAAGTTTATTTTTCTGATTTCATTCGAAGACTGGTCTACTGCTACTTGCTTAAAGCTATTGACTAATGAAGCACCGCGTTGAGTATTAGTTGCTAAAATGGTAAGAACTTCTTCAATGTCCTCAAAGAAATCCATTAACTTTTCCTCTGTTAATGTATTACTTTCAACTGCCTGTTTAATGATTCGATACTCTTCTTGTAGATGGCTGACGCCTGTCACACAAATACCGAGTGGTGTATTAATTTCATGAGCAATACCGGCGACAAGTCCGCCTAAAGATGCCATTTTTTCCTTTTGTATTAATTCTTTTTGGGTAGCTTTTAGTTGTTCTATTACATGGTTCAAATCGCTATTTTTTTGCTCCAATAACCTATGTTGTTTTGCCATTTTTAATTGAGATTCTTTGCGCTGAATAGTATTCACTACGGTTTCAATCGCATTAGCGACATGCTTAGCAACAAAGTTAAGTAGCTTTAGATCATCATCCGTATAAATAATATTTTCATCATAACTTTGTACAACAATCAAACCATGTAAAAAATTGGCTGAGATCATCGGTGCCCCCATCCATGATTTAAAATCGGCAGAGCCCAGCACCTCGTCAATATCTCCGTTATCAATAAGTGTATTTACTTGTGCAATACTTAATAATTGCGCTTTTTTGGTCCTTAAAACATAAGACGTTACTCCTTTGCCAATAGGTAAAACTTTATCTTTGAAGCCCTGCTGATCTTTTTCGTCAATAAAATAGGGGATGGTAATACTTTGGCTTTCTTCATCGTACAAGGCAATAAAGAAGTTTTTTGCGTATATTAAGTCGTAAATAATTTTATGAACTTCTTCATAAAATGCACTTAAATCATTATTGTCGTAACCGATTGAGGCTATTTTAAACAGGGCATGTTGTAGCTTTTCCGCGCGTTTTCTTTCTTCGAGTTCTTGCTCAAGCTGGCGGATATACTGCTGAGTTTCTGAGGTTTCTTTATGAGTAGATAGATTGTTACTTGAATTAGGCAAAGGTCAATCCTGTTTAATTACATTGCACTAAGCTTAGTAAAATATTGGATTAAAGGTAATGTTCAGGCAGAGTTTCTAAATTAAATTTGCAATACTCCATTGATCCCGACCATTATTTTTGGCTTGATATAATAAGCTGTCAGCTTGTTTCATTATATTAGCCACCGACGATGATACTGACGATTTAACCACAATTGCGCCAATACTAATGGTGAGTAATTTTGATATACTAGAGAACTCATGCCTAATCATTTTATCATCAATTGCTTGAGTAAGATTATTAAGTATATTTTCAGCGTTAACTTGATCACAGTCAGGCAATATAACCACAAACTCCTCACCACCATAGCGGGCAACAAAGTCTCGAGGACGTTGACAAACTTCACACAATGCCTGCCCGACTTGTCTTAAGGCTACATCTCCCGCACCATGACCATAGTTGTCGTTAAATTGCTTGAAGAAATCAATATCAATAATAGCAACGACTAAGCTGGTATTTTCCTGTTTATTTACATCGACTTCTTCGGCTAAAACGATGTCCATTTTACGACGGTTATTGACCCCAGTTAAAGCGTCAATATGGGCTATCTCATCTAACAATTTTCGCTGACGAATAAGCTCCAAATGCATCATGACTCGTGCAATCACGATATTAGACTTAAAAGGCTTATAGATATAATCACAGCCCCCGAGATCAAAACCTCGTGCTTCATCGTCATCGTTGGCCAGGCCTGTGATAAAAATGACTGATATATTCATGGTTTCAGCATCGTTTTTTAAGGTATCTATGACATCAAAACCTGAAAGATCAGGCATGATCACATCCATCAAAATAAGATCAGGATGATGCTTTCGGGCAAGTTTTTTCGCCTGTTCACCGTTTTTAGCAAATATAATTTTTGCCTGCTCTTGCAATAATTCCTTGAGCATTTTACGGTTAGGCTTGTCGTCATCAACAATTAAAATTGTTTGGTCTAAAGTTTTCATTAGTCGCCAGTAACATCTTATATTTTTTATTGGAGTTAGATTATTTACTTTAGCTGTCAGGCTAAGGTTGAACTATGCGAGCAGTTTATTTTTTAAACGAGTAATATTTTTTATAGCACTAGCATATTCAATATCTTCAACTAACTCAACAATGGTCTCAGCCTTTTCACTATGCTCAGTGCCTTTAGTGAATTCTTGTAACTGCGGTAGTAAGTCTTCTGCTTCTGCATCTTCTTGTTCAAGTAAATGAATAATAGAGTTTAGCAGCACTATCAGTAGCTCTTTGTTAACGGGTTCACTAGCGGGTGCGTTATCAAGCCTAGCATCTTTTACTTCTGTAAGATGGGCTAGAATGTCAAGTATTCGCTGATGTTCAGCCGTGAATGCATCAAGAAGAGAAAATATAGTTTCGGGTTGCGTGGTTATCGCACGCTCTAATTCAGCCGAAAGTTCAGTTAAGCGCTGTGCTCCTATGTAAGCTGAATTAGATCTAAAAGAATGTACTATACGATATAAGGTTTCAAAGTCTTTATCCTGATAGACTTGCTGAACTTGCTTATTAAATCCTTGAGTAGTAGCACAAAAATCTATGACAAGTTTTTCATATATGTGATTACGTCCACCCATTGCCGCCAATGCTTTCTCACTATCTAAGCAACCTAAATCGGTAATACGCTCCATCAATGGTTTTTCAAGCTCAACAATTGTTAATTCAGATACATCTGTTTCTCGTTGAATACCATGAGTTTTATCACTTAAATATCTTGCCATTAAGCTAAATAAAGCATTGGGATCGATAGGCTTAGTAAAGTATTCATTCATGCCCGCTTCTAAACACTTGTTAAGCTCGTCGGGCATCGCATGCGCGGTCATAGCAATAATCGGTAAATCCTTATACTTAGCTTGTTTCCGAATTTCTTGTGTCGCGGTTACTCCATCCATTTCAGGCATTTGTATATCCATTAGCACAAGATCATAATTTTTGTCAGCAAGTTTTTCTAACGCAACCAAACCATTATTGGCAACGTCAACTTTTGCTTTGGTATCTTCTAAAAACCCTAGCACGACTTGTTGATTTAGTTCGTTGTCTTCAACCAATAATATGTCCGCCGTTGAAAAATCCATTAAGCTGGCATTTTTCATACTATAGAAGTCTTCATCGGGATCAATTTTCAGCACATCCATCATCGACTCAAGCAGCAAAGTTGCATTTACTGGTTTTTCTAAGAAGCCGTCAATACCAGCAGAATGGGCTAATGGCATAACGTCATTTTTATCAAAGGCGGTTACCATTAATACGGCTCGAATATCGTATTGATTGGTATCGCTTTGAATGGCTTTTGCAAATGCTATGCCATCCATTTTTGGCATCCGCCAATCAGTTATCACCAAATCAAAGGCTTGATTATTTTTCTTGGTTTCGGATAACAAATTTAGTGCAGTTTTGGCACTGTCAGCAGCGGTAATTTCACAATCAAATTCTTGTAATAATTCTGTAATAACATTCAGACAAAGTTTATTATCGTCAACAACTAAGACATTCAAGCCTTTAATTGCTGAAGTATTAGTTATATCGTTAATAGGTGAAATAACTTCTTCACAAACGATATTAAAACTAAATTTACTGCCTTCACCTAATTTACTCTCAACCCAAACTTCACCGCCCATTAAGCCGCTAAGCTCCTTACAAATGGATAAACCTAAGCCTGTACCTCCAAATTTTCGCGTAATTGAACTATCGGCCTGAGTGAAAGACTGGAAGAGGTTGCTCATTGTCGACTCAGCCAAGCCAATACCAGTATCTGTGACACTAAATTCTAAGGTTAATTGCTTGCTGCCTACATCCACTACTTGCTTGTCAGCTAAACCTACTTCTATAAGAATGTGGCCTTGGTCAGTAAATTTAATTGCATTACTGACCAGGTTAACGAGAATTTGCTGTAAACGTATTGGATCAGACTTTATTTGCTTGGGTACATTACTGTGCACTTTAACAATGAGTTCTAAATTTTTCGCATGGGCACGTAACGCACAAATATTATTCGTTTTCTTAATCAATCCACCCATATTCATTGTCACAGACTCTATTGTCATCTTACCGGCTTCAATTTTAGAGAAATCGAGAATGTCGTTAATCAAGCCTAATAACGCTTGCGAAGCATCTTGGGTTTTTTCTATTAAATCCTTTTGATTTCTATCTAAATCAGTTTTTAGAGTTAAATAGCCTAATCCTATAATCGCATTCATCGGCGTGCGAATTTCATGACTCATTTTCGCTAAAAATTCACTTTTAGCTTGCATGGCATGTTCAAGCTCTTCGGTACGTTCAGCCACTTTTTGTTCTAAACTACGGTTGATATCCAATAATTTTAGGTGAGTTTCTACCCGAGATAAAAGCTCATGCTTTGAAATAGGTTTGGTTAGGTAATCGTTACCGCCAGACGAGAAGCTTTCAACTAAATCGACAACTTGATTTTTAGCCGTCAAGAAAATTACCGGTAATTCATTTACTGAATATTTTTCACGAAGTTTTCTACATACTTCATAACCAGAGACTTTGGGCATCATAATATCGAGTAAGATCAAATCAAACGGACGCTCTCCATCCGCTAATCCTTCGCTCGCTTTACTAATAATGTTTAATGCTTCCTCACCGCCACTGGCTTGGAATAACGTATAATCAAGGGGAAATAAATGGTTATTAAGTACTTGCCTGTTAATAGGATCGTCATCGACAATTAACACCCTAAAGTCACGATTTTTTGCGTTTCTATTTTCGTCTACAAGGTAGCTATTTTCGCTCTCTTCAACAGGGAAATAGTCCACGGTGTCATCTAACGTCTGTAACCGAGACAATTGCTGCTTAGTGCGTTCACTAATACCGTTTATAGTACTCGAAAATTCATTTTCCTCGCTATCATCGATTACATAAATCGGTAAAGTAAAGCTAAAAGTACTGCCTATGTTAGGCTTTGAACTGACAGTGACTTTACCCCCGTGTAGTTCAACAAGTTGTTTGGTTACCGCTAAACCTAGACCTGTACCACTTTCACTTCGGGCTTCATTACCACTGACTTGTTCAAATGATTCAAAAATAGTTGTAATATTCTCAATCGCTATCCCGATGCCAGTATCGGTAATATCTACACAAACAAATTCTTGTTCATTATTTTCACTATTGCCAACTAAATGTGCCGAGATAGTAATAGAGCCTGATTGAGTAAATTTAATTGCATTACCAATAAGATTAAAAAGGATCTGTTGCAAACGATCTTCATCGGCTTTCACCATCGGGAAATCATTCGGTATATTATTAATTAGACTTAAGTTTTTTGTTTGCAACGTAGGTCGAGAAAGCGTAAAAACCACATCAATCATGCTGTTAATATCAATAGCGCTAGTCTGAATTTCCAAACCATGATTTTTTAATTTAGAAAAATCTAAAATATCGTTAACTAAATTAGACAAACGTCTGCCACTTGCCACTACCATAGATAAATCATGATTGGCTTTATCCGGTAACTCGCCTGCGACACCGTCAATTAACGACTCGGCCAAACCAATAATACCGTTTAATGGTGTACGTAACTCGTGGGAAGTATTGGCTAAAAATTCATCTTTTAATTTATCGACACGGGTTAAACGTAAATTAATCGCTTGCTCTTTTAAACGTTGATAATTTAAGCGATAAATATAAGTGACCAATGCGCCAATACAGGCAAGAAAATAAAGCGTGAACGCCCACCAAGAAAGCCATGGTGCAGGTAATACGGTAACCTTTAGCGATTTTCCTTGTTCATCCCAATAACCGTCACCGTTACTCGCTTTGACATGAAAAACATAATCACCGGCAGGAAGATTGGTATAAGTTGCTCGACGGTTTTTTGCGTCGGTATAAACCCAATCTTCATCAAAGCCCTTTAGCATATAAGCGTACTTATTATTTATTGGCTCGGCAAAGTGTAAAGCGGAAAATTCAAATGAAATCAGTTTTTCGTTATGGGTTAAGTTTAATACGCTTAATTCATTAATAACTGTATCAATAGTAAATTCAGTAGTATTGGTTTCACTTTGTCTGAGGCTTACCGGCATATTATGGACTCTAAAATCGGTTAAAACGATGTTAGGCAAAGTGGTATCGTCTTTAATATTTTCAGGATAAAAGTGGTTATATCCATCAGTACCGCCAAAAAACAATTCACCAGATTTACTTTTAAAGTATGCACCGCCATTAAATCCATTTTTTTGTAAACCGTCGGTCACATCATAGTTTTTAAACACCTCGGTTTGAGGATTAAAGCGCGAAATCCCTTTGTTGGTGCTTATCCAGAGATATCCTTGATTATCTTCCAATATCCCGTAAACAGTGTCACTGGCTAAGCCATTTGTCTCACGATAATGAGTAAATGTTTTATTCTTTTCGTTGTACTTGTTTAGCCCTCCACCTGTACCAATCCACAATATTCCATCTGAACTCTGATGCAAGGTTAGTACGGTATTGTTACTTAAGCTGTTGTTATCTTTTGAATTACTTTTGAAATTAGTAAACCCTTTTGATTTAGGTTCATAACGACTTAAACCATCATTAGTAGCAAACCAAAGTCGATCTTTATTATCGCGATATATGTCCCAAACAATATCATTAGCTAAAGAGCTAGTATTATTATCGTCGTGCTTAAACTGTAAAAAAGTTTGACTTGCTTCATCAAATTTATTTACGCCCCCTCCCCAAGTACCAAACCAAAGGTCTCCGTTGTTATCTTTATCAATAGATAAAATGCTGTTATTGCTAATACTTTGCTTATCATCTTTTTTATTTGTGAATACCGTAAATTCATCACTTTTTCGATTGTACTTATTGAGCCCTGCTCCAGAAGTACCGATCCAAGTAATATTATTTTTTTCATGAAAAACAGACAGCACTAAGTCACCACTTAAACTATGCTCATCTGAAGTTTTGTTATTCAAAAAAGAAAAAACCTTGGTTTTTTTATTTAGTATATTAACCCCTCCACCGAAGGTGCCAATCCATAAATCGTCCTGAAATTCAGACAGAGAAAAAATCATATTTTCGCTGAGAGTATTACTGAGTTGAGTATTATTTTTTACCGTAGAGAACTTGTAACCATCAATATTGAACCGGTTAATCCCTCCATCCCAAGTCGCTATCCAAAGGGTTTTATTATCATCTTCATAAATAGAAGAAATAATATTTTTACTTAGGCTATTGGGATTAGTTGCTTCAGCAATATAATGTAAAAATGTTTTAGATTGAATATTATATTGATATAAACCGTTATTGGTTCCGATCCATATATCACTATTACTGTCTTGATAAAGACTATTAATCTTTAAGTGGTTTGCTGGAAGAACCAATGAGTGAACAAACTTTTCAATAATCGGGTTAAATACTGTTATTCCTGCCGGTGTTCCGAGCCAAAATTCATCAGAAGATACTTTTAATAAAGCATTACTTTCATTATCTGAGTTGTTATTAAACTCTTTATTTTCCGAAAAATAAGTAAAGTTTTCTGTTTGAGTATCAAACCGATTCAGTCCATCTGCTTTACTAGAAAGCCATAAAACACCTTTCTTTCCTTCTATTATATTACTAACATTATTATGAGCTAGGCTGTTTGGCTTGTTTTCTTGATGAACAAAGCGTTGAAAATTCCCTTTGTCTGAGTCGTATTTATTTAAACCAGTGGTAGTGGCTATCCATATAATACCGTTACTATCTTGGAAGATATTATTTATAGATCCTTTTGTGATTGTGGAAGTATCCGTTGGGGAATATTTGAATTTACGAAACGAATTAGTTTTTTTATCAAAAATATTTATGCCGCTATTTGAAGTCCCAAGCCATAACACCCCTTGCCTAGTTTCAAATATGAATGTAATCCAATTATTTGATATTGAGTGGTTATTATTGGGCTCATGACGGAATGTTTTCAGCTGATAACCATCGTAACGATTTAAACCGTTTTCAGTAGCAAACCACATGTAACCTTGCTTATCTTTTAAAATACTTTTTGTAGAAACGAGTTCTACAACATTTTCAACTGAGAGTTGATTAAAATCATTATAATCTTTCCCCAAGCTGGGTAATGAAGATAAACAAAATACAATCCAAAAAATAAATTTCATTGTTTTAATTTCTTTTTGTTTTGGGAAAAATAGTTCAACGTTTTGAATTATTTAAATGCGAATAAAATAATAGTAACGAATAGTAAGAAGCAAACAAAGTATAATTGTTATTTATGCATTATTTTTTAAATATACCTTGATGTTCAATTATCACAGTACTACTCTAGTCATAATTACTTTTTAATTAAAGTGATTAAAGACAATGGGTTAAAATTACTTTAACAATTTAAATTTTAATAAGGGAAATACCATGAATACACCTAATACCGATAAATTACATAACGCTAAAGTTTTAGATAAAACACAGCTAAATGATGACAATATTAAAGCGATAGAAAGTTTATCCGAAGAAGAAGTAAAACATGCCATCAATATCTCCGAAAAATTAAAAGATGTTCCTTCTACCACAGGCGTAATATTTTAATTTATTATTGATTTCAGGTTGATGTTATAAAGTAACATCAACTTTTTTTTGATTAAAATCCCATCATCTTTAAGGAGTTAAAAATTGACTCAGCCAACTCATTTTGAGCGCATTGAAAAAAGCGTACACTTTATGCGTTTAAAAGCATTTAATGCTTTTAATGAATTTAGAAACCACTCTGAATTCCCATCACTTATTAGTGAATATATTTATATGAACCAAAGTGTTGCAAGAGCAACCGTGCCGATGATGGAAGAAGTAGTACGGTGTTCAGAACAATTGCCTAATGATCCCATAAGTGCACCTTTAATCAAATATATGAAGCAACATATCGCAGAAGAAACAGATCACGATGAATGGTATATTGATGATCTCGCAGTGCTTGGTTTTAGTCGTAATGATATTGTTAATCGTATCCCTTCTCCTCATACGGCGGCAATGATAGGCTCTGTTTATTATTGGCTTAAACATTATCACCCCGTTGCCTTCTTGGGGTATATGGGCTCAGTTGAAACTTACCCATCGTCAGAACAGTTTGTTAAAGACATGATTAAAGACTCAAACCTGCCTGCCAAAGCATTTGACACTATATTAATGCACTCTCGTATAGATATTGCTCACGGGCAAGATATTAAAAATTTAATCAATAATTTACCGCTTACTGAGCAGCATTTAAGAATTATAGAAATGACAGCATTTCAAACATTTCGTTACAGTGCCTTGATGGTTGATGATATTTGTAAATCTGCTCCCACTAAATTAGCGAATGCAGTTTAAATATCCAGACATTGTTAGTCATATGCAAAAGAGCCTTAGGTATTTTAGTTGATAAATATTTAAGGCGGTTATTTACTTTAATAGATAACAATAATCTTAGTTGCCATTAAAATTTAAATACCCTGCAGGGTAATCTTTAGTCTCAGGCAACGCTGGCGCTGGCCCTTTTAATGCCAAGGCTAAATAGCAGTTACTTAACGATAACAACAACTTATTCTTCACTAAAATTTCTAATGCTTCGTTTACTTCAATTTTATCACTAGAAAGTCCGAGTTTAATTAGTTTGTTAACCAAACGGCTTTTTGATACTGGCTCTTCGCATAGTCGATATATGACCGCCGTTAACCCCGTTAGCTGATGGGTAAAACTAGTTGCCACCTTTCGGGTGTCAATAACAACAATACTTTCATCTTGATCACTCATGTAGAGTAAAGGTGCGGCACTACTACTCCACTGCTGTGACCATTGTGTTACTTGCTCTTGCAGTAATTTATGGCCAGCTACTTCATGAACATTACCCACACTTAGGCTAAAAACATCTTTTTCTTTTGTTGATTTTTCATCAAAAAAATAAGCAATATTAGCAAGGGCTTGACCGGTTAAAGGGTAAACATGTTGATAACTTTGTAATGGCGCAAGTGTTAAACCGTATTTTTCAGGATCTTTAAAATAAGGGCTGAAACGCGGGTAGCGTATTTTGATCAGTTCGTGGTGTGGCGGCTGCAAGTGCACAATAAGCGGTATTATTTCTGCCATTTCTTCATACCAATGGGCTTTCTCGTTAGGTGCACCGCATAATAAATTCCACGATACCCTTACACCAAAATTCAAACACCATTTGAGTGCTGAAATATTCTGAATACCCGTAGCACCTTTAGCCACTAACTTTAAAAAATCGTCGTGTAGGCTTTCAAAACCGGGTTGTATCCATTTTACCCCTGCCTCTGCAAGTTGTGCGACATGTTCTTTTTTTAGGTTAGACTTAGTTTCATAAAATATATTATATTTTTTTTCTTTACTTAATGCCGGTAAAACGGTTTTCATGTATTCCATTGGTAAAATGTTATCAACAATTTCTAATTTATTAATCTTGTATTTTTGATGGAGTTCTTGAAATTCAGCTAACACAGCCTCTGATGATTTTGCACGATGGGTCATGCTCGCACCGTTTAAGCCACAAAAGGTACAATGCTTTTTGGCTCCCCACCAACAACCACGAGAAGTTTCAGCGAGTAAGCCAGGTTTAATTTTTTCTGTTAATTGCAAATCATTTAGTGTACTAAAATAACTGTCATAAATAGGAGTACCAACCTGAGCCATATCTTCAATATAACCACGTGGTGGCTTTGCAGATAATTCGTTTTGTGAAAGCAATAAATCCTCGTTTCTTTGGCAAATGAAACCATGCGGTAAATTATGCGCACCAATAAATTCATCCTTCATTAACTTGTCGATGAATTTACCGATAACGTCGTCGCACTCACCTGAAAAAATATAATCAACCCATGAGAACGATTCACTAATGGTTTGTCCCATAATGCCTTCACAATTCGCCCCGCCCATCATGGTTATTACGCTATGATTCTTTTCTTTAATCACGCGTAATAGCGCCAATGACGCACAATTCTGTTGGAAGGTAGAGGTGCAAGCAACAATTTTCGGCGACTGCGCTAGTAAACGATTAGCTAATTCGTGAATATAGTTTTCAGCTTTATCTCTGGTCGATAATAGTTGTTTTTTTATGGTGTCGGATAAGTCAGTAAATAAAGCAAAAAAACCTTCATCGTTTAACTTTTTTTCTGGAAAGGCGATACGCGAAAATGTCCATTCACCAATAAGATGCTCAAAAAAAGAGTTGTCTATTTGAGCATAAAGTTCGAGACCCAGTTTAGTCGAAAATTCAACATTGCCATATATCGTTTCAACCTGGTGGCCATATTTATTAATATAGTTTTCAATAAGTCCCAACGCTAAAGAAGGTAGAGTAATTGAAGAATAAGGCATATTGATCAAATAGATAGTTGATGGCATGAAATAAATAGTCTTAGAAAAATGAAGATACTGACATACTAGCAAGTAAAATGACTCCATGCTCCTTTTAGTCATTTTTTGTATAAATAACAAAACTTTCGACACTCGTATCGACCTAACGAGATAAATATTGTATGTTGATTAATCGTTATTATTTAACAAAGTAAAGTAAAGATATGGAAGCCTTACATCAAAGAACCGTTCAACCTGATACTCATGATCATCGCGATCATCAATTTTGTGATATTCACGGTGGCAACTCTTCAGACTACTGCCACATTGATTGCCCCGTAGAGACTAAACAAAAAATAGCTGAACATAGCTTAACTAAAATAGATTTACGTGAAAAACTGACCTCTGAAATAATCAATCAAGGTTTACTTAATTCGTGTTCAGCGTGTGCGATTGCGGTGGCCTCTGAACTCTATTTAATTAGAGATTCACAACCCTTTATCGATGAAAATGCGAGTAATATCGACGCGTCACAAATGTTTATTTATTACAATGAACGCGTTATGGAAGACAAAATAGATATAAATGCACCTGTATATATTCGCAATGGCATAAAATCGTTATTTAAAAATGGTATTTGTTCGGAAAAATCATGGCCATATCCTGAGATGTTGCTGCCAAAAAGCCTAAAAACCATCGTAGCTAACGGCACCATGGCAGAAATACAAAGCGAATTAACGCGAGTGTTAACAGAGCACGAAGCCGAAATTCAGGCGGCTATTACCGAAACCCCTTCTAAACAGGCCATTACACAAGCCCAAAAGCATATTATCAGTCGTTATTGTAAGTTAACACTTGATGACGAACTTACTGAACTTAAGCTAGCTTTGTCAAAAGGGATGCCGTTTATTTTTGGCATGATGGTACCGAAAAGCTTTTATTTAACCCCCGCCAGTGGTGTAGTAACTATGCCAAACCCTGATGAAGCAAGGCTCGGTGGTCATGCATTATTAGCCGTAGGTTATAATGATGACAAGAAACATTTCATCGTTAGGAATTCATGGGGAGAAGAATTTGGCGACCAAGGTTATTGCTATATGCCCTACGAATTTTTTACCGGTAAATACTCAACGAGCCAAACAGATAATAGCTCAGACTTAAAAGCTAATACCTTTAGTTTTTGGTGCTTAACACATCAATAAAAGCATATACGGTTAAGTGCAACCTTACTTAACCGTTAGCTATAAATTTTAACTTATCCGGAAGTGTGTTGTGTTGATAGTTAGCATCAAGGTATTTGGGGTAAGCTCTGGCTGGTGCCAATACTGGTTTCGCCAAATAAAAGCCTTGTGCGTAAACCATGCCTAACCTTTGCAATAATTCAAATTCATCTATGTTTTCAATACCTTCAACAACCACTTGCGCTTTTGCCGATTGTGCTAAGTCAAAAATTGCTTTAAGAAATTTTCGCTTAAAACTGTCTTGATGGCAGTTTTCGACAAAATATCGATCTATTTTCACAATGTCAGGTCTTAGCTGACTCCATAATTTTAATCCTGAATAGCCTGAACCTAAATCATCTATAGCGACATCAAAACCAAATTGGCGATATTTAGCCAAAGCAGCACTGAGCATAGTATTGTTGGGGACTGGGTATTTTTCGCTTAGTTCGATGACGATTTGGTCGCAGCTTAGACCTGCCTGCTGAACAAATTTTATCGTTTCGCCTTGTGGATGATGGTTATTTAATAAGACTAAAGGGCTGATATTTAGAAAGAGTTTACCTTGCAACTTTAACTCTGCAAAACGAGTAATCGCTTTATCTCGGCACAATATTTCTAACTCGGATAATAAATCATACTGCGTTGCATAATGGAAAAGTTTGTCAGGTGAATACAGTTCGGTATTATTAGGGCCACGAGTCAATGCCTCATAACCAAGAATAGTTTCTGTTTGCACATTAAATATAGGCTGAAAAACCGTAGTAATGGCTTTGTTTTTTATAATGTCTAAAAGTTTATGTTGCACGGCTGTACTCCTTAATCTTTAGAGTTTAAGGGAGTTTTATTGCACTTTTATGAATAACTAAAATTGTTAGTTTTCAACTCTTATTTTAACGGTACGATGAGAAAATAATAGGCTTGAAAACATAGGGTACAATTAATCTTTCTACATTTCATACGCCCGTCAAATTTAGCTATAGCTGAGTTAAGCCTGTGCCCTGTTGGCAATACTAGCCTGCTATTCGTTACTTCTTTAGTGGTTGACCTCATGCATTGGTATTACTTTCCATTATTTTGGTACACTCTTTTTAAAATTTTATCAGCAATCTATTTATAAAGCGCCGATAAAAATATTAAATAAAAAGAACAAATAAGTTTTTAATAGTAAATTATAAATTATGAGTTTAAACATTAATTAATGGTAATGTTTTGATAAATAGATTTTTGTTATGCTAGTAAGATAACCTAGGTGGATTTAAGTTTACTGAGCAACAATGAAAATTTTAGTGATTGAAGATGACAAAGAACTTGCTAGATATATTAGTAAGGGGCTATTGGAAGCGGGTCATACTGTTGATCAAGCCTTCGATGGTCGTGATGGCTTATTTTTAGCAACCACTGAAATTTATGATGTATTACTCATTGATAGAATGTTACCCCTACTTGATGGTTTAACCTTAATAAAAACGATTCGAGCACAAGCTAATACCACCCCTATTCTAATTCTTAGTGCGCTGGGTAGTGTTGATGAACGCGTTGAGGGTTTAGCGCAAGGCTGTGATGATTACTTAGTTAAACCTTTTGCTTTTATCGAACTACTCGCACGCATTGATGCTATTTCTCGGCGTGCTCATAATAATTATAAAGAACAAACAAGCATTACTGTAGCTGATTTACATATTGATTTACTTTCTAGAAAGGTTACGCGTGCTAATAAAGCGATCAGTTTACAATCGCGAGAGTTTCGACTGTTAGAGTATTTAATGAGGCATAAAGGGCAAATTATCACCAGAACGATGTTATTGGAAAGTGTCTGGGATTATCACTTTGATCCGCAAACGAATGTGATTGATGTCCACGTTAGTCGATTACGCGGTAAAATAGACAAGGGCTTTGATACCCCTTTGTTAAAGACTGTCCGTGGCTCAGGTTATATGATTGATGAATAGCATTAAATTTCAACGTCTCCCGATATATTATCAAGCATGGTTATTTGGCGGTATTTTCTGTTTTGCACTGCTTATTTCAGTGATCGCACTATTGAGTAAGGTAAGTGATACCACAGAAGATCATAGCTTACTCGCTGTATATACAGAAACGTGTCGTGATATATACCAATTATCAGGCCTGAAAGCTTTAGAAAAAAGCGTCAATAGAGCAAGATTCACCAATACTAAAGTGATGTTATTTGATAACACTGGCAGGTTACTCTATAGCAATGACACTAGCTGGCATTTACCGGCAGATATAAACTGGCAACTCGATAAAGGCGCTTCGCCTAGCCTTAGGTATTTAAGTGAGCCGTCCAAAAGTATCATGGAACCCGAGACCAAAGTGAAATATTTGGTCAGTAATATCGATGACAATAAACGTTTAGTTGTTGCTCAAGATATTACCTATGTTAATAACGACTTGGTTAGTTTTCCTTGGCAGATTTGGCTGTTTATTCTCACTTTTTTTATAGCGGGTATTGGAGGTATATTTGTCGGGTATTTTGTCAAGAAACGTCTGACTCAAATTAATCTATCGTGTAAACATATTATCGAGCAAGGAGACTTGTCTGCTCGTATACCTTGCGATAATTCGAATAAAGATTTTGATTTATTATCAAGCAACATCAATATTATGTTAACTCATATTCAGCAACTGATGAGTGATGTTAAGCAAGTTAGCGACAACATTGCTCACGATCTTCGCACACATTTAACACGGTTAAGAAATAAACTTGAGACCGTTGAACTGCAGTCTTTAAGACCCGAACAAATAACGAATATTCATGTTGAATTAAAGCAAGAACTTGATGATATTATCAATATATTTAATGCATTGCTGAGAATTGCAAACCTAGAATATGGCGAGCAACGTAAACACTTTTCATCAATAGATATTAATCTCTTGCTTGTTGACCTTGTCGAATTTTATCAACCACTCGCCATTGAAAAACATCAGCAATTAAGCGTACACGCTCGATCATATGCTTTTCTCTGCGATGTAGATTTACTTTTTCAGGCAATGGCAAACTGTATTGAAAATGCGATTAAATATACACCTGCTAACGGTAACATCATCATTTCTACCGCAACAAGTGCTGAGTACTTAACGATAACGATTGCTGATAATGGCATAGGTATTCCCAAAGACGATAGAGAAAAAGTTTGTCAGCGTTTTTATCGTGTCGAACAAAGCAGACATACTACCGGCAATGGTCTGGGGCTAAGTTTGGTTAATGCAATTGTACAAATTCATCACGGAAAAATTCGCATCACTGACAATTGTCCGGGCACGAAAATTCAACTCATTCTTCCCATTATTAGCCACTCGACTGATGATTAACTTTTGGTAATATTTAAGAAAGGTTGCAGTAAGGTAACAGTCGCTACTATGTAACTCTAATGAAAAAATGAGAAATACATATGAACATATCGTTAAATAAATCTTTAAAACAACCTGTAAAAAAATCGTTTAAAATTTTGTTGAGCGTAATTGCTGTCATTATTTTTGTCGCGCTTATACTAGGTCAATTTCTTAACCTGCTCGCAAAAGACATTCCTCCTCCCGGGAAAATGATTAATGTCGGTGGTCATTCATTGCATATCAATTGCACCGGTATTGCCAGTGAACGCCCGACCATTATTATTGAAACAGGATTAGGTAATTCGGCGATGGAATATTACTGGCTACAAAATGCTTTGGAAAAAAGTGACCGTGTATGTAGTTATGACAGAGCTGGCATGGGCTGGAGTGAAATAGGTGATTTCGATGCAGACTCTATAAATATTGCTACACAGCTTCATATGTTACTTAACAAAAGTGATATTAAGCGCCCTTTTATGTTTGCTGGGCATAGTGCTGCTGGGCTTCATATGCGGGTTTATGCTCATAAATATCCTGATGAAGTTGCCGGTATGGTTTTTATTGATGCTGTTCATCCTGATCAATTTTCGGCACAACGACCACACATTCCACAATATAATAATGAAGGGATGAAAGAAATGATGAGCATGTTGAATATTATGGAAGTGGTGGCAAATTTGGGATTAGTTCGTATTTTAAATTTATTTAGTACACCTTTTGATGATGGTTTTCCTGAGCATATTTCTCAACAAATACATTATTATAATGACAAAGGAACAATATTAGCCGGATTACGTGGCGAATTCAGTGCAAAATCGGTTTCTTCTGAGCAAGCGAGTAAAGCAGAAAATCTCGGTAATATGCCACTCACTATTATTACCACACCTCTAGGTAAAGTAGAGGGCCGTAATGGTAAAGCGCCTGTTGAATTAGACTATATAATGACAAAAATTCATGAAGAAATTCAGCAAAAAAACCTACTTTCTTCAACAAATAGTAAAATGGTTATTATAGAAGGGTCTGATCACTTGAGCTTGATTTTTAAAAAAGAGCATGCTTTGCAGGTTGTTAATCATATTAAAGAAATGAGTAGCACCCTAAGTAAAAATTCCAAGTACACCAAATTGTAGCGAGCTCGAAAGCCCTTTGGTCGTTTCCACAGGGCTAAATTTAAAGCCTGTATACATAGCGAGCTAAACAGGAAAAGCTTATCAATTTCATTTGAAATTCTGTTTAGCCCCTGCCATTTTGTTCAAGGTTAAGCTTTTTAAAACCACGCTAATAATAAATTTGCCGTAAATTTTTGACAGTACAGCATAAACTACGAATAGAATAACGATTAACATTATATGACCCTTCTAGACGCAAAAAGTTCTTATACGATACAAGCTTATTTTCAATCGATTTTTAAATAGTATTGAGCTGATATATTTATTTTTGAAAATAGAATTATTATCAATTATAAATATCGAATATAGCCAGCATCTTAGCTGATTTTATCATGTAGCAAAAAAGTCATAAAATTTTATGTTTTACTATGTTCTCAATAAAATATTATGTTAATATGTCTTTGCGTTGAGTTTTTGCGTTTCGGGAAAAGGATATTTCATTTATCTACCTTAAATTTTAAGGTGTTTATTTGATTACCCTCAGACGCTACTAGTTTGTGTTATTGGAAACCTTTCTCTGTCTGTATTTTAGATAGAGGGCATTTACTCCGTATAAATTGATTTGGAACAATCCATTTCAACTATTTTTTTTATAATTAACTACCTACGGGAAATGTTCACATGTCTGATACAGTAAATGGTAAAGTAAAATTTTTTAACGAATCTAAAGGTTTCGGTTTCATCGAGCAAGATAATGGACCAGACGTTTTTGTTCACTTCAGCGCTATCTCTGGTGACGGTTTCCGTACACTAACTGACGGTCAAGCTGTTACTTTTACTATCAAGCAAGGTCAAAAAGGCCCTGAAGCTGAAAACGTTTTAGCTGCTTAATAACTCATTTGTAGTTATTAACTGAGTCTAAAGACTCAAAGACAAAAGAGCGGAACAATTAATATTGTTGCGCTTTTTTTTATGCTTAAATTCATAGCATTAACCAAATTTTCATCATTAAACCTCTTCATACAAAGCAAAATCGTAAAGCCCTGCTAAACTCCTTAATGTAAAAAAAAGGATAATAAAAAGTTAACAAGCAATCTAAAGGGACTTTATATGAATCAGCTATCAGCAAAAAAAATCGCTATCTATTTACTTTTTTTCATCACGCTACCCATTTTCTCTTTTGCCAGTAATGCTTCAATAATTTTTATTAATGAAATTCATTACGATAATAATGGCGCTGACCAGAATGAGTTCGTTGAACTGGCCGGAACCGCAGGGTTAAGCTTAATGGACTGGTCGTTAGTGTTTTATAATGGCAGTAATGGCCAAGTGTATAAAACCATAAATATTGGCGATGTATCGTTAAATGATACTGAGATGGGATTTGGTTTTCATGCTTTAAGTGTTATCGGCATACAAAACGGCTCAAGTGGTGGCGTTGGCGATGGTATTGCGTTAATTGATAACAATAACCAATTACAGCAGTTTATTTCTTATGAAGGAGCCTTCGAAGCAACAAACGGCATTGCACAAGGAATATTCAGCGATGACATTAACATTATTCAAAGCAGTACTCCTATAGGCATGTCGCTACAACTATCGGGCACGGGTAATAATTATCAAGACTTTACCTGGATATTAGGCAATCGGAGCATAGGCAGTAGCAATATTTCGCAGCACTTTAATCAAAAGACAAATACTCCTACTGTACAAGTCACAGAACCAAATTTAGCCATACTATTTTTGTCCATTATCATCTTAATGTTTTTAGTGAATAGACCTGCTAAGCGGCTTTAAAGAAGCGATTTTTAAACTTTCTATAATGACTATTAACAAGCCAAAATAATCCACTAAGGGAAAGCAGCGTAGCAAGTATGGCCATCGTTATGATCCACCATGAATTAAAATGGCCAGTGTCATTATAATCCATAAAATGTAGCATTTTTAAAATGTCATTATAATCACTAGTATCATTGGTGTGGCTAAGAATACGACCAGTATTTTGTTCAAGGTAAACGGTGGTATTTATTTCGTCACTAAAATGAGCTTGCCAAAGTCTTCCTTTAATATGGCTAAATTCTGCGATCGGAGGGGTTAATAGGTCCAATTGGGTTAATTTACCTGGCCCTTGATAACTTTCAAGTATAAGAGACAGTGCAAGGTTTTCTTCTACATTAAATTGCTCACCCGTTGTCGCAGAAAACAGATATCGACCTGTGGTTGTATTCAAATGATAATACCACTGCTGATGAAAAACCTTTAATTGTATGCTGTGGATGCTTTGCTCTGCAATATTTAACGCTATTTTTTCTACTAGCTGAGTATTGGTCAATAACTGTTCAGGTAGGGCTGGTGCTTGTTCAATATTTTGCTTAGCGCGATATATTTGACCATGACTTTTTTCACTGTCCACCAGAGTAAAAAGTAGCCCGGTAGTTATCCATATCAAAAACTGTACACCAACAATTAATGCTAGCCATTTATGTGCTTTTCTTAATAATGCCATCTTAGCCATTAACGAGCACCTTTTGCTGACTTAACTATTGGGCAGTCAATGGTACTTGAGGGATTTTTTTTATTTTTTGTAAAAAGCTTTTTCAACTTTGCTGTGAAGCGGAAACGATGCCCGACTAAATAAAGTCCAGATAAACATGAAAAAATACCGGTTAAGCTAAAGATAAACAATAACCAATTGGTGATATCTGCACGGTTTTCATAATCCATAATATGTAACATCCAAACGAAATCAAAAAACCGCCAATAGTTATGACGCTTAGTAATTACCTGTCCAGTTACTGAACTAAGGTATAAAGTGTCGCCACTAAAATTATCATAGGTTACTTGCCAAGCGGGTAAGTGGCGAGAAGAAAGCTCTGACGGAGCATTATCGGTTAACAAGCTAATTTTTTGAATACTTGTTTGGTCACCTATATTACTTTGAGCAATAACCAACTGTTTAATATCGAGTTGAGTAAAAGGCAACAAGCTTTTTCCGCTGTTTGCTGAAACCAGCTGAGGTTGACCATTGAGTGTAAATTGATAAACACTTTGCTGCGCTAACTGGGCCAACTTTAATTTTTTAGCTCGCGGATATAGTTGTAGTATTTCTTGAAAAGATAATAAAGATTCTGAATGCAAATCAACAAAGACGGGTGCTTTAACTAAATGGTCACCATGAATAAAGTCCATATTCATGGTGACCATATAAAGACCCGACAGACTCCAGAGAAGGAATTGAACGCCTAAAAAGAGCATTAAAAACTTATGAATTTTTCTCTGAGTTAGCGCCAGTTTTTTCACAGAAAATATTTTTCCTTTACGTTTGTTAACTAATGATTAATTTCAGCAGAGATTAAATCTACAATGGTTTTGATATGAAGCTCATCGCTATTTAATGCCGCAATATAATGATAATTTTCGCCACCCGCGGCCAAAAACAAATCACGATTTTCATGTACCAATTCTTCTAGTGTTTCTAAACAATCAGCGCTAAAAGCAGGGCTGATAACAGCAACATGTTTATGATTCTCAGCAAGATCAATGAGTGTTTCATCTGTATAAGGTTTTAACCATTCGGCTTTACCAAAACGTGATTGAAAAGTCATCACGTAATCATCTTCACAGAACGCTAAAGACTCCATTAATAAACGTGTCGTTTTCTCGCAGAAACAATAGTAGGGATCACCTTGTTCTAAAAAATACTTCGGCATGCCATGAAAGGACAAAACTAATTTGTCAGGTTTACCATGTACTTGAATATGCTGCTTAATGCTTTGCGCCAGTGCGCTTATATAATTAGCATTATCATGATAGCCACTAATAAAACTTAGACTTGGCACCCAACGCCATGTTTTTAATTGACTCACTACAGCGTCAAAAGTTGAACCTACCGTTGGCCCTGCATATTGAGGGTAAAGTGGCAAAACAACCAATTTATTGGCTCCGGCAAGTTGTAGTTTATCTAAAGCATTTGATATTGCAGGCGTACCGTAACGCATGGCCAATTCAACTTGGACATTATCGCCGTACTTTTTTGCAAGTTGCTCGGCCACTTTTTCTCTTTGCTGTTGGCTAATAACCAACAATGGCGAGCCGTCTTCGGTCCAAATACTCTCATATAACTTGGCTGACTTCTTTGGGCGAATACGTAATATGATAGCGTGTAAAATAATTAACCAAATTAAACGAGGAATTTCAACCACACGTGGATCAGATAAAAACTCTCGTAAATAACGCCTAAGTGCAGATGCTGTTGGCGCATCAGGCGTTCCTAAATTGGTCAGCAATACGCCTATTTTTGCCTTTTTTTCATGAATGCTCTCGTTACGACCAAGAAATCGTCCAGAAAATTTAGGCATAAATATGATCCTCTATTGTTATTATTATATTGTTTAATCTAGTTACTCGCTGTAATTTGTCTCTAAGCTGACACTTTGTCAAGTTAGAGACTAAATTAAGGACACTGCAGTTATTCGCTTAGTGTACGACAGTGCTTACAATTAAGTTCAATGGTTCTTTTGTGTTTACCGCAACATCATTAAGCTCGGCCTTGAAGTCCCCTGGCTTTATACCGACACCGCCAGTAGCAGAAACAACAGCATAAAGGTGCACTCTATCAACATCACTTAATTTAGCTGCCGGCGTCATCGCACTAGAATCATTTAATATTATAGTTATTGGCAAATCACTTGCTAATATTTTCACTGCGGCAAGCGGCATTCTCCCACGAGTTCTATCGGCGGGTATTGCATATATAAAGACAGTTTTGTCTTTTCCTTGCGCTAATTTCTCTAATATCTCAGTACTTAGTTCAACGGTAATCTTTAACTGAGGGCCAGTTGTTGTCACCTCAGTTTGACTCATCTCAGATCTATTAGCATTAGGCTGGGCTAAACGCTTTTTCGCCTCGTCAATCACTTCAATTAAGGCTTCTTTATTAACGTTCTGTTTGTCTGAATCAACAACACGTTGCCAGTAATTAATTGCTACTTGATAGTCGCCCGCAATAAAACTATGCATACCAAGTAATATATTAGTTGACGGATCGTTCGGGTCTATCGCTAACGCTTGATCAATAAAGCCTTGCACCGTAGCATCAATTTTTTGTTCGTTTTTATAATATATCGCTTGTGCTTTAGCACCATAAACATCTGCTTTAGGACCTTCAATACTTAGCACTTGATCGTAGGCTTGCAGTGCACTGTCGAAATCGCCGACTGAAACAAGTGCTTGCCCTAGGCTGTACCAAGCATCTGAGTTTTCAGGTTCACTTTCAGTAACAGCCATTAATCGTTTAATTTCGTTAAAGGTTTGTTGTTCCTTATCAGACGACTGCTGCATGGGGTCTTGCGCAGTCATGGTCGTTAATTTTTCATAAGTACCTGTGCTACTGTATATATAAAAACTAAAGGCTAAAATAAATAGTGTTAGGCTTGTTGGCCATATAATAGCTAACGCTTTAGTTTCTTGTGGTATTTTACTTTCAAGCTCTTGATTCTCCATGTCTTGCAATAAGGTGTTATCAAGCTCAGTCAATAAATACTGATAGCTTTCTTCGTCGATATTATTTTGTTTAAAGTCTTTTTCAATTTCAGCTTTATGCTCATGATATAAACGGACATTGGTCTCATCACGCTGGCTATCATCAATACTAATTTCTGTTTGATGCTGTTTCAAAAATGGCGCCCACACGACTACTAAAATCAGTAATAAAAAGGCGATGATGATAAAAATTAATTCCATGAGATGACCTTATTTATTTTTCAGTATTTTTTCAAGTTTGTTTTTTTGCGCAGTGTTTAATGTTTGTTGAGCTTTTTTAACCGGTTTTCTGCGAAGAATAACCACAACAACTATCACACCAACAAACAATAACCCTGCCGGGCCGTACCATAATATATAGGTTAGGCTTGAGACTCGCGGACGGTACAAAACGAATTCACCATAACGCGCCACCATAAAGTCGACAATTTCAATGTCTGCTTTGCCTTGCTGTAATAATTCGTAAACTTCGCGGCGTAAATCAGCAGCAATCGGTGAGTTTGAATCAGCTAAGTTTTGATTTTGACACTTAGGGCAACGTAATTCTTTATTGAGTGCGTTGAAGCGAATTTCGGTGACTTTATCTTGAAAAACATAAGTATCAACAGGACTTGCTGTCGCTAGTGAACTGAAAAAAATCACCATGGCAACAAATAGAACCACTAAGTATTTATTAACCATGATTATTTGCTTCCTTGGTTATTTACCATTGCTAAGTGCTCAGCTTCAATTTGCATAATAAGCGGCTCGAATTCATTTTGCCAAACTTGTGGGTTAAGCGGTCCTGCATATCGTTTACGGATAATATTATTATGATCAACGACAAATGTTTCTGGCGCCGCATATACCCCTAAATTTACACTCAACTTACCTTGGCCATCGAATGCTGAAAACTGGTAAGGATTACCTAACTCAGTTAACCATTTGGCAGCCGCCGCTCTTTCATCATCATAATTTAAACCGTAAATGGTAAAGCGGTTAGTTTTTGATATTTTGTTTAAATAATCATGTTCGTAACGACACGACGGACACCAAGTCCCCCAAACATTGACCAATTTAATACCTGGCTTAAAGTCCGCTATGGTCATCGTTTGTTCAGCATTTAACACCGACGTTAACCTAAACTCTGGAAACTTTTTGCCAATCAGCGCAGAGGGTAATTCTGTAGGGTTCAAAGACAAACCTCGAAACAGTACAGCCCCTAGAGCAATAAAAAAAATCAAAGGAATAAAACGAATAAACTTACCCATTATGATGTGGCCTCAAGACTTATTTTAACCTTTTCATCAGATACAGTAGCCGGTACTGTGTTATCAACTACCTTCACTTTTTTCTTACGACGATAGCGTTTATCTAAAATCGCTAATACCCCGCCAAGCGCCATGAATATTGCTCCCATCCAAATCCAGCGAACAAAAGGTTTGAAATGTACACGTATTGCCCAAGCGTTATCTGCAAGTGGATCGCCTAATGCAACATAAATATCGCGAAATAGCCCAGGATCAATACCTGCTTCTGTCATGCCCATTGTTTGTACTAAATAGGTACGACGCTCTGGTTTTAATAAGGTGACAAAGTTACCCTTGTTGTACACTTCAAGCTGACCTTGCTCAGCACTGTAATTTGGCCCTTCAACATGTTTTATGCCTTTAAAAACGATTTCGTAGTGTGTATCAGCAACCTGAACTTTTTCACCGACATACATTTTGACGTTCGTTTCACTTTCATAAACTGACACTAAGGTAATGCCTACAATAGTAATAGCTATACCGGTGTGCGCAACGGTCATGCCCAACTGACTTAAGGTAAGTTTTGAAAAATCCCATTTATCTTTGCCCGAGTTTATTTGGTTATATATTTCTTTTAATACCACCAACAGAACCCAGCAAGCTAAACCAACGCCCATAGTCACCAGGATAATAAATTCACCGCCATATAAAAATGGGAAGGCAATACCAACAATAAGACTGATCACTAACGGACTCAGCATTTGTTTACGTAGTTCACCTTGTTTGGCTTTTTTCCAACGAATTAATGGTCCAATACCCATCACGACAAATAATAAGCTCATAATCGGCACAAATACCGCATTAAAATACGGAGGTCCTACCGAGATTTTCCCTAAGCCTAATGAGTCAACCAATAATGGGTATAAAGTTCCTAGCATAACGGTAACTGTTGCTACGACTAGAATAATATTACAAATGAGTATTGCGGTTTCACGAGAGTACAAAGCAAAACGACTGAACGATTGCACGTTGCTCGCTCTAAAAGCATATAAGGTTAATGAACCGCCCACAGCAATAGCCAGTAAGAGGAGAATAAATAAACCACGTCCTGGATCAGCCGCAAAAGAATGTACAGAGGTTATAACACCAGAGCGCACTAAAAACGTACCTAATAAGCTTAAGCTAAAAGCAAAAATTGCTAATAATACCGTCCAGTTTCTAAAGGTACCTCTTTTTTCAGTCACTGCTAATGAATGAATTAGCGCGGTACCTACCAACCAAGGCATAAAAGAAGCATTTTCTACTGGATCCCAAAACCACCAACCGCCCCAACCAAGTTCGTAGTATGCCCACCAACTTCCTAAAGCAATACCGAGTGTTAGGAAGACCCAAGCAGCCACGGTCCAAGGTCTTGCCCAACGTGCCCATGCGGCATCTAATTTGCCACACATTAAAGCAGCGACAGCAAAAGCGAAGGCAACAGAAAAGCCAACATAACCAAAGTACAGCATAGGTGGGTGAATAATTAGGCCAATATCTTGTAAAAGCGGGTTTAAATCTCGACCTTCAGTTGGCACCATTGGCCATAAACGCTCGAACGGGTTTGATGTTAATATAGTAAACAACATGAAACCAACAGCTATCATACCTAAAACAGCTAAAACGCGAGAAATAAAGGCTTCATCAATACCTTTGCTGAACTTAGCAACGGCTGCAGTCCAAGCAGTTAAGGAGAAAACCCATAATAATAATGAGCCTTCGTGTCCGCCCCATACCGCACTTATTTTAAAGTAATAAGGTAAATGTGAATTAGAATGACTGGCAATATATTTGACAGAGAAGTCGTCGTTAACGAAACCCCAAGCGAGAATAATGAGACTAATGGCAGTAAAAGCAAACATGCCGAAAGTCAGTGGTTTAGCATAACCAACTAAACGTTGATGATTACTAGCTAAACCTACCAGTGGGATAATACTTAAACAAATAGCAAAAGCCAAACCTATAATAAGGGCGAAATGTCCTAACTCAGGGAGCATTACTTCAGGGGTCATTACTTTCTCCGATTCAGTGCAAACACTAAATACAAAATTAATCGATAAAAGACACCATTGCCATGGCGTTTTAGTAAAGCTAACTTTTCAATTACCTGTAAATAAATAGATAATGAAAAACAATTCAAACTAAAAATTTCGCTAATTCTAGCATTATATGGTGGGTAATTTCATCACAGTAACAATAAAATGAATGATTAATTTTATTCTTGCTAGGGCTAGCCTTTACCTAGCGATATAGTATGATATTACCCAAGTTGATATTACGATCTAAATCGATTCTTTATGCCGTAAATTACGCTAATATTTGGCTCGATAATTTGGTGTAAAAACTAACGTATAATAATTATTCAAAAAGTGATTCTATTGGTAAACTCTCTTAATATTCAATGCTCAGATAATCAAAATAATAAGTCGCTATTGCTATCGGCAAATGCATTGACCTGTATCCGTGAAGATAGAATTTTATTTGAAACACTCGATTTGTCGATATACAGTGGTGATATTGTACAAGTTGAAGGCCCCAACGGCTCAGGAAAAACCAGCTTATTACGTATTTTAGCTGGTTTGTCACAACCCTATGACGGGTCGGTACTATTCCAAAAACAAAGTATTTCAGAGCATGCCGATGTTTTTCATCAAAACCTACTTTATATTGGGCATTTACCTGGAGTAAAAGGGGAAATGACTGCTCAGGAAAACCTTGAATTCAATCTAGCGTTACATGGCAACGATGCAGCTACTGCAGAAGAAACCCTAGAAAAAGTTAATTTATTAGGTTTTGAAGATGCGCTAGCTTCACATTTAAGTGCCGGACAACACCGTCGAATTTCACTAGCCCGATTATGGCAAAGTTCAGCGCCGATATGGATTTTAGATGAGCCTTTTACCGCGATAGATAAACGTGGAGTTAGTGAGCTAGAGCAGCTATTTTTGGCTCATGCTGAACGTGGCGGTTGTGTTATATTAACGACCCACCAAGATTTATCGTTCCCTGAAGATAGGGTGAAAAAAGTCACCTTAGATTACCGGTTTTATTAGAGATAACTGAGCATGATACCCAATCAAGATTTATCGTATAAAGCCGCTTTTAGTTTAATTATCAAGCGAGATCTAACCATTGCCTTTCGTCATCGTGACGACATTATGAATCCTTTGTTATTTTTTATTATTGTCGTCACCCTGTTCCCACTAGGCATAGGCCCTGAATCGACCACTTTATCGCGTATCGCCCCTGGCATTATTTGGGTTGCAGCGCTACTTTCTACCTTATTGTCACTCGATCGCTTGTTTAAATCAGATCACGACGACGGTTCGTTAGAACAAATGTTACTAAGCCCCCACCCTGTTTTTATTTTAGTATTAGCAAAAATTATTGCCCATTGGTTAGTTACCGGTTTGCCACTTATTTTCATTGCGCCATTACTCGCGGTGCTATTGCACTTGAATGAAAATAGCTACGGGGCATTAATGCTCACCCTGTTATTGGGTACTCCTATTTTAAGTTTGCTTGGCGCTATTGGCGTTGCACTGACCGTCGGCATAAAAAAAGGAGGGGTATTACTCAGTTTGTTAGTATTACCACTTTATATTCCGGTATTAATTTTTGCGACTAGTGCCATAGATACTGCGGCAATGAACTTACCCTATAGCGGGCAACTTGCTATAATTGCCGCATTGTTTTTTGGCTCTTTAACCTTAGCCCCTTTTGCTGTTAGCTCAGCATTAAAAGTGAGTACCAACTAATGTGGAAATGGTTACACCCTTATGCGAATCCCGAAGTGTCATATCACTTTGTTGGTAAACTTTTACCCTGGATTTCAAAAATCACTATTTTGCTACTTGCTATAGGTATTGTTTGGGCACTTGTTTTTGCTCCCGCTGATTACCAACAAGGTGACAGTTTTAGAATTTTTTATATTCATGTACCTACTGCTATTTTGTCGATGAGTATCTATATAGCCATGGCATCTGCCGCTTTTTGTAGCTTAGTATGGCAATTTAAATTAGCCGATGCTTCAGCAGCAGCTATGGCTCCTGTTGGCGCAGTAATTACTGCTATCGCATTGTTTACTGGTGCTGCATGGGGTAAGCCTATGTGGGGAACTTGGTGGATTTGGGATGCACGATTAACTTCGGAACTGGTGCTCCTTTTTCTATACCTAGGTATTATCGCATTACATAATGCGTTTGAAGATAAAAATCTAGCAGGAAAAGCAGCTGGTATTTTATCACTTGTTGGCGTGGTCAACATTCCTATTATTAAGTACTCAGTCGAATGGTGGAATACCCTTCACCAAGGCGCTACGGTTAGTAAAATGGAAGCTCCTTCGATGAGCATAGAGATGTTTTTACCTTTTGTTTTTAGTTTTCTAGGCATTGCCATGTTGGTTACCTATGTTATTTCTATACGTTTTCGTACAGAGTTATTAGCCCGTAATGGCATGCGCCCTTGGGTACGTAACTTAATAACCGAAGAAGGAGTTAAATAATGCAGTTTGATAGTATATCGGCATTTTTTGATATGGGTGGTTACGCTTTTTTTGTTTGGTTATCTTATGGCGTTAGTGCCTTGCTGTTAACTCTGCTCGTTTATACTAGCCACAGCAACCATAAAAACGTAAAAAACAAAATTGCTCAACGTTTACTGCGTGAAAAAAAATTACGTAAAGCAGCAGAAAAACAATCAACTAACATAAAGCAAACAGAACAAGAAAATTCTGTTGTTGAAAATCAATCTAAAAACTCTAATAAGGCTGTTTCATGAATCCCCGTCGTAAAAAACGCTTAACCGTTGTTATTTCAATCTTAGCTGGCTTAAGTGTCGTTGCTGGGTTAGTGCTTTATGCATTGAGCCAAAATATTGATTTATTCTATAAACCGTCTGAAATATATCAAGGTAAAGATGACAACGGCATCAAACCCATTATCGGTCAACGTTTACGCATCGGTGGCTTAGTGGTACCAGGCAGTGTTAAACGAGATCCTAATAACTTAAAGGTCACCTTCAAACTTGTTGATATGAAAATGCCCATTGAGTTTAATGACTCCGACCTCTATATTGAAGTTCATTACGATGGCATATTGCCTGACTTATTCCGTGAAGGACAAGGAATTGTTGCTAATGGCGTGCTGGTAAATGGCAATTTCATTGAAGCAAGCGAAGTACTTGCTAAACATGACGAAAACTATATTCCAAGAGAATTAGCTGACGATATGGGTGAGCAGCATGAAAAGCTGAATTATAGTAAAGAACAATTAAAAAGCCAGAAATACTAACTGACTTAAAACTTAAAAACGCTATAGAGAGATAATAATTGTCTTTAATTACTATCTCTCTATAGCGTTTTTTTAACTTAAATTTTTAATCTTACGTTTCGCTTATTAAGCTACTTCATCCACTGACAAGATACGATCGCCTACTTTATTCAAGATGTTAATTTCACCTTCACAAACGGCAATAATTGACTTACCTTTTTTAAAGCTTTCAGGAATAATCACACGTCCTTTTGGACACTGTAAAAATGATTCCATTTGATGTAAAAGCTCAAGGGAAGTATCACTATAATAAATTACAGTGACGGATTTTTCTTGGTAATCAGTCATGGTTCACTCTTATTTTTATTGTGAGCTATGAGCTTAATACTCGATAAAAACTCAAACTACGACAATATATAATAGTCATTAAATAGCGATATAAAGCCAGCAAGTTAATGATTAAAAATAACGACAATTGTTATCGGTAACTTACCATATTTTGTTCAATAAAACCACACCAGTACAATAAACAGCCAAGTAATAATAACCAAAAACTAAGCGACACACTGCTTGATAGAGAATTTCACGGTGAACTATCGCATAGCAGAGTAAAATAAAAGTCATACACGGATTAATTGCCCTTCACACATGGTGATGATAAAAACCCTTTCTATAGCTTTACTATGAAATTTTAGACAAAAAAAACCCTGAGCATAAACTCAGGGTCGATCAAATTAGATCGTTTAACGCACCCTCAACTAGTGAGATCGGATATCCATACGGATAAATTTTTACATTATTTAGAAACTGTCCAGAGAGTCTAAATTACTTCCAGTTTTTTATTTTATGTCCTTTCACTGCATAAAATAAAATAAAACTATAAATAGGTATCATCATCCAGTAAGCGGATTGTCCATTAATAGACTCAGAAAGCAGCCCATAAACTAAAGGTAATAATGCTCCACCTGAAATACCCATAATTAATAGTGCCGAGCCTTTTGAAGTGAATTTACCTAATCCTTCTAGTGCTAGCGGCCAAACTGCCGGCCAAACAATTGCATTAGAAAAACCGAGCAAAGCAATAAAGGTTATAGTATTTGGCAGTGTCGGTATTCCTGACCAACCCCATAATACTTCTGACACTGACATACTGCTGGTATCACTAAAGACCACAAGTAAAGAGAAAATTAACCCCGTTACTGCAGAGGCTTTTAAAGCAAATTCTTGAGACATTACCCGAGGAATTAATACAATACCTAACGCATAACCGATAAGCATAAACCCCATGGTATAAGAAGTTAGTGTCGTTGCATTAGCCACACCTAAATTGGAAGCAAATAAGCCAATAGTGTCTCCAGCAATAACTTCAGCGCCAACATAAACAAAAATAGTTAATGCCCCTAGAATTAAACTAGGGAATTGCATGATTGAGGTTTTATCTTTTCCGTTTACATCATGTGTAGCATCTTGACCTTCTTCATCATGAGCAAGATCTAATTCTGGTAACGATATTTTTTTCATAATACCGGCAAGCATAATAAAAATAATAGCCATGCCAATATAAGGATTAACTAAACCGCTCGCCAACCCATCAATAGTTTGTAAGCGTTCAGCTTCAGGCATTGCCGCTAAACTTGACGCCGTTACTCCAGAAAAATCACCAAGTACAATAGCGGTAAAAACGAGAGGAACAATAACACCAGCACCTTTATTCATTAATCCCATAAACATTATACGAACGGCAGCACTTTCTATTGGGCCAATTTTGACAACATAAGGGTTTGCAGCTGTTTGCAATAACGTTAAGCCACTGCCAATAACGAATTGTGCGATTAAGAACAACCAAAAAAGCTTTGATTGTGCTGCAGGAATATAGATTAAAAAGCCGACCACCAGCACTAATAACCCAACGACAATGCCATTTTTGTAACCAATTTTTTCTAAAAGGCTAGCAGAAGGTAATGCCACGATTGTAAACGCGAAATAAAAAGTTACGGCAATGAGTAAAGCTTCAGTTTCTGTAAGCTGTAACACCATCTGTAAATATGGTACTAATGCACCATTTTGCCAAGTGACGAAACCAAAAATAAAAAATAATGCGCCTATTACCGCCAGCGGACCAAAGTTACTTTTAGCTTTTTCGTTTGTCATAGTCATTTCCATAAATCCCTCAATATTTATCTTGTTATTATTATTTTACGATTGTTCACTCAAATTAATTTTTATAAACTTGCTGCCCAGCAATCCAAGTTGATTGCACCTTAAAGTCATCATTTAAGACAACCAAGTCAGCTTGATGTTCAATAGTTAACTCACCTCTAACATCACTCTGATTGATATAATTAGCAGGGTATTTCGTTGCCATTCTTATTGATTCATCTAAGGGTAAACCTACCCCTAAATGTGTATTCTCAACCGCTTGTGCCATATCAAGCGCAGCACCCGCGAGTTCGCCTGTTGTTGACGTTAATCTGCCATCTTTTAGATAGATGGTTCGGTCAAAAAATGAGAATTCTGTTTGATCTGTACCAATAGTCGACATGGCATCTGAAACCAGAAAAACTTTCCCCGTAGGTTTAGTTTTTAATGCCAGTTTTACGCTAGCATAATCGACATGATGTCCGTCAATAATAATTCCACAACTGGCATGATCATTTAATAATGCACAACCTGTTACGCCAGGTTCTCGCCCCTGGATAGGTGACATAGCATTAAATAAATGAGTAAAACCATCTGCACCAGCATCCATTGCCGCTTGTGCAGTTTTGTAATCCGCATTGGTGTGGCCTAAGCAAACTTTAATACCTAAAGAAACCATGCGTTTAATATCGTTTATTGAAACTGTTTCAGGCGCTAGGGTTACTAAGATTTGACCTATATCTTTACGTTCGAGTATAGCCCACTCTTCATCTGAAATTGGACGAATATACTCTTGCGCATGCGTCCCTTTTTTAGCAATAGATAAATGCGGCCCCTCGAAATGTATACCTAATATTCCAGGTACATTCTCAGCTATCGCCGATGCCATAGCATCAGCAGCTTGCATCATAACCTCCACTTTATCAGTGATAAGTGTCGGTAACATGCCTGTTGTACCAAATTGAGAGTGTGCAGCAATAATAGTTTTAAGATTATCTACCGAGGGTGAGTTATTAAATAACACTCCACCGCCGCCATTAACTTGTAAATCAATAAAGCCAGGAACAACCAATCCATCTAGCACGTCATCAACACAAGAAGTATCACTGTCAAACGCAGTAATGATTCCATTGGTGATAACGATTACTTGATCATCAAGATAGTTTTGACCATCAAATATTCTTTTTGCATGAAGACGAAGTGTTGTCATAGTTATTATGGTTCCTTAAAAACTAAATTCTATAGATCAATGTTACTGCAACTGAAGTTGCTGTTTTGCATAAATTACTGAGCCTACTTCCGGTGGATTAATAGGCTCAATTAACTGTGCTTTAATCGTTACATCTAGCCAAGGTTTTATTCTTGGTGTTAAACCACCAATTAAGGCTAAATGCGGTGGATTTTGTTTTAACAGTTGTCGAGCAACATGATTAATATAATCAGCACCTTCAGCAACAATAGCTAAAGCGAGTTCGTCACCTTCTTCTGCTGAGTCAAAAACTAAGTTAGCCAAACGTGCATAAAATGCAGCCGGTTTACCCGCTATCGCTTCAACCAATTCAACATCATCTTTAACTTCTAATAATGCTAATACTTTGTCATTGATCAATGAGGGAGGTATCAGCCCATCGAGAGATAACAATGATTGCTTTGCTGCTTGTAAACCAAACCATGCACCGCTGCCTTTATCGCCATGAGGAAAACCATGTGCACCAACAATAAACGGATGACCATCAACATAAGAAAAACCACATGAACCGGTACCGGTAATCATTACCGCACCATCATTGCCATCATGCGCACCAAGACAAGCAATTAATAAATCAGTAGCAAGGTACATTTTTTTGAACGGATGCTGCCAATTTGACATTTGTTCAAACAAAACCGGTAAATTTACGCCAGCAAGACCTACTCCTGCGACAATATTTCCTAATTCACTTTCATCAATACCTGCATCTGCAAGTGCTAACTTTGCTGATTCTGTAATAGAGTTAATCGCTTGATCATAACCATGCAATGGATTACCAGGACCAGCGATACCTGTGCCAAGTATCTTATTATCACTCGACATAACGATAGCTTTACACTTACTGCCACCACCATCAATCCCTAAAAGTATTTCGTTATTGCCACTGCTGTTCAGCATGTTGACCTCATGTCTTTTTGTTTATTTTTCTAGTAACTCGCTACGCATAAACATTCAGTTACTAAAATGTAATCTGATTTCATCTTAACCATTAATGACAGCGTTGTCATTTACTTTTTTAACGAAAATATTATATTTTTATTTAATTCATCTGAATAAAAATACAAAAGACTGATTTAGCTAAGCATTTTAACCAGTCAGTCTAGTTAATAAACAATAGATCAGTGAGTTTTTACCACGACTGTGCGTCCTTTACGTTGACCATCGAAGCTAATACTACGTACATTCACTGCTCCCTTAACGGTAACAGGGCTTTGATAATGAAGCCATTTTCCATTTTGCTCTTGATACTCTATAGCAAGACCAGGGAACGCTATATTGGCATGAAGTTTACCGTCTTTTACAATAGCGCCAACGGTAGGTAAACGATAAAACATGTTGTCGTTCTCTAACTTAGGCAAGGCTTTTTGACCAATGGCATTTGCAAACATTGTCCATTGTTGGTCGCGTTTTATTTTATTATCGTCAGTAAATACCCCGCTATTTTCAGTGTATTTAGCCCCTTGATAATTATAAGGTACTGCCCAGTCAGCTAAGTGCCAAGCTCTTTCAGCAACAGCAAACAGACGTGGAAATATTTTGTATTGTGCGACATTGTCTGTACGGGTATTTTCACTCCACAATTGTGCTTGCAAGCCTAAGAAGCGGCTTCCTGCTTTAAGTGGTGTTTTAGTATCATCTGCTTCATAGGCATTATCTTGGCGATCAAGCCAAAATTCCGCATGAACGGGTAAATTATCCGGCATAAATTGGAAAACTTTTTCAGTATTGGTGTGTCTTGACGCCCAGTAGTAACCATGTTCTTTTGGATCAGCTTCATAAGGAAAGTCGAAATATAAAACATCTGGCGACGATAACACTATTTGCCAGTCACGATTGACCAATTGGTGTACCTTATTATGACCACTCCAAAATAAAGCATCCCATGCATTTGCTTGAACAATTGCCGGCATATTCTCTTTGCGAGTATGCTCCATACCATCACTCCAGCCTGCCGTTTCTATATCTAAGTCAGACAAAATAGAGGCGACTCGTTCAATAAAGTAAGCGCCAAGCTCACTCATATCTTTTACGCCTTTATCATTATTCGCGATAAAGTCTTTACAGGCTTGTGATTCTATCCAAGCACCGGCGGTTTCATCAGCGCCAATATGATAACGAGTTAGAGGTTGCCCGGCATCAGCATGTATTTGTTTTACTTGAGTCATCACTTCGGTAACAAAATCGTATGAAGACTCTAAACAGACATTGATGGTATTGTCGTTATAAAACTGTACTGAAGAATAAACCGTTGGGTCGTTTTTATCATATAAATTAAACTGTTGTGCTTTATCACTCTGCTCTGCAATTTCATATTTTTTGCTTCTTGCAGCCATCGCTTTAATAGCGGCCCTAGAATGCCCTGGCATATCAAGTGAAGGGATCACTTGAATATGGCGAGCACTGGCTGCTTTTAATATTTCTTGATAATCTGCAACACTATAATAGCCATTAACTTCGCTAGTTTTATCAACCCCTGCCCCTAACTGAGCAACAAGACATTGTTCGTCTTTAAGATCAAAACAGCGTGCACCACTTATTTCAGTTAATTCTGGCAATGACGGAATTTCTAAACGCCAGCCTTCGTCATCACCTAAATGTAAATGTAATTTATTTAACTTATAAGCTGCCATTTGTTCAAGCATGGATAAGATAAACGCTTTATCATGAAAATTGCGGGCAACATCAATTAACAGGCCTCGAAATTGATAATGAGGCTCGTCGACTGCAACTAATAAAGGGACTTTAGTTGAACCTAAGGTAATCAGGCTAGCAAGTGACTGCAAGCCATTAAAAACACCGGCAGCGTCGACACCTATTACTTTTATACCTTGCGCTGAAATGTCTAACTGATAACTACCTAATGTTTTATCTGCATCTGCTAGAATAGCTAATTTTAAAGAAATACCTGCTGAATTTTCAAGTATTCCAAAGCGATTTAACCTCGCTAAGGCAGCAGAGACATCCGCTTTTTCTACATTACCAAAATCAACACTTACGCCAATAGCTAAGTCTAACAATGCATTATTTTTTTCATAATTTACCGACTTCGGCGTTGGGATAATAGCCTGACTAACATCAAGTTTTTCTTGACCTAACATTAAATTTCGCTGGTACAAAGCGCTGCTGTCTAGCCATTTTGTATTGTCACTGGCCGACCGTTTAAACTGTTTTTCATAATCGCTAAGAGCCACGACAAAAGGTAATATCTCTAACCCTGTTTCAGCATCAATCATAGGAACCGTACTGGCAACTACACGAGCTTCGGTGCCGTTAGCACTAACAATATAATTAGGCATCGCGTCAGATTCAGCTAACATCCAAAACATTGCCCGGAACATTAGCGTTTTACTTTCGCCTTTTTCGAAACCTTTATATGCGGGTTTTAATGAAATTTCATGTAAATCACCGTTGATATGTTTAACGGTAAATTCATCACTGTCAAAAGATTGAATTGGGGCAATATGGCTAAAATGAATATTCCAACCATTAGCAGGGATCGCTTCGCTTGCGGTGAACGTTATTTGAGCTTCGTAACACAAACCATCAGCTTTTTCTTTATCACATTGATCTGTTGGAATATTAGTGAGTACCTGATATTTAACCTCAAGGCTACTGGCAATATTATCAATATCCTGCTGGTTAGCCGTCGTGCCCTTACTCACTGGTATTGATTGTTGCATCGAAGTTGAAGAAGTTGTTGATTGGCCACTTTGTTCACAACCCACAAAAATGGCAGTTGTACTCAGTAATAATACTAAAAGTTTTTTATTCATTATTATGATACTCATATGCTGGTGATAATTAAAACGTCGAACATCCATTTTATTTAGTACAGTTAACTCTACCTATTTTGACAGCGCTGTCAAATATGTTATTGATAACAAAAACTTTAGCTAATAATAGAGTAAGGTAATTCATCATAAGATTATTCTTTCTAAAGCCTTTGTTAAATTATGTTCTAGCCGTGTTATTACTGATTGCCAAAATGAGACAATGTAAAAAATGGCAGTCAGCTTTTATTGTAGGCTAAGAGTGCCGCTATAAACTTCCAATCTGTTCCTGAGCCACTTAGCTGTCAGCCCATTATAAAAGTCACTCTATCTAATAATCGATTAGTGCTAATTCATAAAAGGGTAAAGACTGGCTTAACGGCTGGTAAAACAAGTATAGTTATTAATAATTATGCTCAAGCATGCAGTTTATCTAAAAATGCTTTATGACCATATGCCGCATTACACGCTTCTCTATTATCATGAGATAAAAAACTTGAATACTGCCTAGCCATACTTCTAAGTTTAGGGTCATTAATAAGCTCTTGCCTAGCTAAGTTAGCATCGAGTAAACCTAAACCGTCTAATACCGGGTAATATAACTGAGTTTCTATATGAGCGAGTCCTGATAATAGCGGAGGAAAATGGCTAATTGAAGGCATTTCTTTCGACCAAAGCTTCAAGCGTTCTTTGGTTGTATCTAATATATAGTCTTGTGATACTGCTCGCCAAAATTCTGAATCTCTGCGTTCAGAAACGTAATGCATATTAATGAAATCTCTATAATCATCCACCTTTCGAGCAACTAATGAATTATATTGTTCGATTTCGGCAGCTGAGAAATCCAATTTTTCATTAAAATTGTCACGTAAAAATAGTTGAACCATAACAATAGTACTATGAATAGAGGTGGCTTCAAGGGGTTCCATAAAACTACTCGATAAGCCAATCGCCAAACAATTTGACTTCCATGTTTGCTCAATTCTACCGGAATTTATTTTGATATCAGCTAAAGGTTGTATACTTTTCCCTAACGTTTGCTCTATTTCTTGCTGAGCTTTATCTGGGGTCGTAAACCTATCGTCATAAACGTACCCAGCACCTATGCGATCATAAGTAGGTATTTGCCACATCCAACCGTTTTTTTGCGCCCAGGCTTGGGTAAATGGTGATATTTCATTATTCTCATGAGATAGTGAAAAGGTCATAGCACGATTCACGGGCAAAGTATCTTGGTAACTTTTCCATTTAACGCCTAGTTCTTGGCCAATTAATTTGCGATGAAATCCTGAACAATCAAAGAAAAAGTCACCCTCGATAGCATGGCCGCTTTCATCAATGAGTGCTTCTATATTTCCCGTTTGATTATTTCGCTTCACAGAAGAAATCTTAGTATCTATAACGGAAACACCTTTCGACTTTTTTTTCAGGTATTTAGCCACCAAGTGATTATCAAAATGATAAGCACTTAATGCACTGCCTAACAATAAAAGCTCACCTTCCTTCTCAACAAAGTGAACTTTATTTTCATTCATTAAGTATTGGAACAAGTGTAAGTCGCTTAACTTGTTACCTTCACTAATTGCAAAACGATATAAAAAGTCTGTTGTTTGCACAGATTTTGGTAAATTCTCACTAAAATGCGGATTATCTATCGGCCCATCGTAGTAACTACCTGTTTTCTTCCAATCTCTATGCCTAATACCTAATTTAATCGTTGCATTAGTTTCACGTAAAAACTCGAATTCATTTAAGCCAAGCTGTTTAAGTAAAATAGAAAAAAGTCCGGTAGTACCTTCTCCAACACCTATGGTTGGTATTTTAGATGATTCGATGACAACTACATCTATGGCAGCATTTTTGTCTGTAATATGCCTTTGTACCATGAGTGCTGTCAGCCAGCCAGCAGTACCTCCGCCTAAAACTACAATTTTTTTACGTTTCATTCTTAAGGCCTACCGCATTCAGATTTTTGAAAAACCATATTCATAGACTTTTTCAACTAATTCTCTTTGTTTAGGTAACTCTGCTTTTAAAGCATCAACCATAACATCTACATGTTTAAACATATGTTCAGCTGTTGCTATATCTTTATAGGAAGCTTTACTTTCAGAAAGATCGGTATCGAAACGCATCCCATATAAAATAAAGAGGTGGCTATCTAGTAGGAATGGATCCATTGAATATTCAAAATCATATTTTGAAGGAGCATGGTATTTCCAGTGTTCAAGTTTTGTTTGCAAGGTTTTAGGGATTGTCGAGTAATCACAATTATCAACCCAATAAGCCGTGTCACGCCTTTTTGAAATACAATAATGCAGCTTTATAAAGTCTACGGTACTCACTAATCTCATCGTGAATGATTTATTAAAACGCTTTTCAAGCGAAGGCATTGTTTTTCGCGACCGGGGAAACTGATCCGCTATCATATTGGCAGCGGCATCAAATAAGTAAATGGCTGAAGCCTCTAAAGGTTCGACAAAAGCTGCAGACATACCAATTGCTACACAGTTTTTATGCCAAAACTTCTCTCTGTAACCTAAGTTAAGTGGAAACTTTCTAACTTCCAAACCTTCAGCAGTTGGGCCGATATGCGCTCTCAATAACGCTTCAGCACGCTCATCAGTGGTATATTTACTGCCATAAACATAACCTACGCCACGTCGGTCTTGTAGACCTATATCCCAAACCCAACCCGCTTCTTTGGCAGTTACAACAGTGTGAGGAACTATAGGGGTATTCTTATCTTCATAAGGAACTTGCAGTGCCATAGCGCTATCATTAAGGATGGTATCACTAATACTTTTCCAAGGGATTTTATAAGTGCCCTCTAAAAGTAAGGCACGAGAGCCAGAACAATCAACAAAAAAGTCGGCATCAAACACTTCTTTCTCATCTGAAATCACCGAAGTTATAAAACCATCCTCATCAGTATTTACTGCTGATAAATTAGCGTAATGGTGTTTTACATTGAGGTGCTTAAGACAATGTTCTTTCAAAAACTTTGCAAATTTAACCGCATTAAGATGATACGAATATTCTTGTAAACTATCATAAGCAGCTGTAGTTATCTTTTTAGGCGCTAATCCTAAATCACACACTCTACTTTGAGAGGCAACAGCTTGATCATAAGGAATATCCTTCCCTGCATATCCTAGTAACCAATACGGTGCTAAATTAAACTCATAAGATGGGTTAAAAACAGTATTTAATGGATGGTAGTAAGAGTTTTTCTTCCCTTCAATAGGGGTTTCAGCCCAATCTACGAACTCAGCACCTTGCTTAAAAGTAGCATCACACTCTTTCATGAATTGACCTTCATCAATTCCAAGTGCTTTAAGCGTTCCTCTTAAATTTGGCCAAGTGCCCTCGCCTACTCCAAGTATCGGTATATTAGGCGATTCTATTACGGTAATTTGTACTCCACCTAATTCTCCACAGCTAAGTTTTTTAGCTAATATAGCAGCACTTAACCAACCTGCAGTACCGCCACCAACAACTATAACGTTATTTATTAAATGACTCATGAAAGACCCCTTAGTGAAACTTTATTTAGCCACTTTTCTTTTAGCAAGGTTATTAATGTTTTGCATTGAAATTAATGCCGCATAAATAGCAGGTAAAGCACCTGTTTTTCTTAGTATAGAAAAGTTTTCATCTGAGAGTGAATTTAAACTTTTCTCATCAATCGCATATAAGCCATTCAATGCATACTCATCTTGCCCGTCAAGCTTAATACTTAACGTTTGAGAAGATAACAACTCATGTTCTAAAAGTAATTTAATAAAGTTTTTATTGGCGTAGGTTTTTTCTACATAATCAACCACAGCCTGGCCCTTTTTAATAAGCCATTCATTTTGCTGACCTTTTTCATCAAATAAATCATCACCCTCTTTTTCATTGATCAGCGAGGAACTTGCATCAAAGCACAGTGTAGCCTTATCACTATCATCTTCTTGATGAATTAAAAATGGATAAAGAGAGAGTGCTTGGGGGATATAACAACCTGACCAACCTTCATCACTAAAAAATAAATTTTCATCAGGCACTAAACCTAACAAAGCTATTGATTTGAATTGCCCGGTAGATGAGTCCTTTATAAATACAATAGGAAATTCTTGGCAAGCATTAACAAATTCATGAACAACAAGCGGAGCAAAGTGCCGGCCTTTATTTTGTATTAATGAAGGGTTACTTTTAACTTTTAACTTACTATGAAGTCTCTTATCTATCGCCTTAATGTCTGACATTTTATTCTCCAATAATACATTTTTGTCTTTATTAAATTTTTTGAAAACCATGCTGCTTAACTTTTGTAAGTAGGTCACGATTTTTGGGTAATTGTTTTTCAACGTGTCGGGCAATACTCTGCACTTGCTCGTAATTTTTCTTTGCGACTTCAACCATATTATAGGAGGTTTTTTTATAATTTAATTCTTGTTCAAACCCCATACCATATAATACATATTGATAGCTTTCTAAAGGAAACGGCTCATATACGTTGTCAAAATCATAGTTTGTCACCAACTGGCTTTGCCATCTTTCTAATGAATTTAATAATGATTCAGGCACAGTAGAAATATCTTTATTCTCTTGCCAAAAGGGCTCATTACGTTTAGATAAATAGTAATGCATTTTGATAAAATCAATGGTTTTTTCCCAACGAAACTTAAAGGATGCATTTACTTTTTCTTCAACGAGGTGCATCGTCTTTCTATTCTTTGGCATGAGCTCCGATAACATATTCGCAGACGCTTCAATAAGGAATATAGCTGACGCTTCTAAAGGTTCGACAAAAGCAGCTGATAGACCAATAGCAAAACAATTCTTATGCCAAAATTTTTCTCGATAGCCGACATTCATTTTAATCAAACGAGCTTCTAACCCTTTAGCCTCATCACCGATATAATCGCGTAACGTTTGTTCTGCTGCTTCATGACTTATATGTTTTGAAGAATAAACATACCCCGTGCCTCGACGATTCGATAAAGCAATATCCCATGTCCAACCAGCTTCCTGTGCAGTTGAAATTGTGGTACTGGCGATAGCTGTTTCATTATCTGGATATGGCACTTGAATAGTCACCGCATGATCCGTTAATAAAGTATCGCTGATGCTATGAAACGGCACACCTAATGCGTCACCGAGTAATAAACTTCTAAAACCTGAACAATCAACAAAGAAGTCAGCCGATATACTTGGCACTACATCGGTATTTACACAAGAAATATAGCCTTCTTCATCAAGATGGACTTTGGTTACATTTGCTGCAATATAAGTAACGCCCAGTTTTTCTATACAGTGTTCTTTTAATAATTTAGCAAAAAGCCCAGCATCAAGGTGATAAGCATAATTTTGGATACCTTCAAATTCTTTATTTAAAATAGTTTTAGGGGCCAAACCCAACTCACAAATTTTACCTTGTACACTGACAGAGTCAGCATAACTTTGTCCTTTACCCACTAAGCCAAGATTCCAATAGGGGGCTAAATTAAAATCAGCAGGATCAAAAATGGAAGTAAACAGATGATAATAATGATTAGACTCACCATTTTTTGGTGTTTCTTTCCAATTAACAAATTTAGTGGCTTGCTTGAAAGAGGCATTACATTTGGTCAAAAATTCGCTTTCACTGATACCAATTTTAGCGAGGGTTTTTCGCATTGTTGGCCAAGTTCCTTCTCCAACCCCCACCGTTGGAATATCAGGAGACTCTATCACTGTTACTTGAATTGCACTTTTATCATTACAATTAAACTGTTTAGCCAAATTAGCAGCAGTTAACCAACCTGCAGTACCACCACCTACAATGACAATATGATCAATAGTTTCATTAGACATAACAACAACCAATTAGATGAGAAAAGAAAAGATAAGAATAATATGAAGTAATGCTATTTTATTTAACAGAAGTATTTTCAGTATTAAGTGAAATAAAATACTTTTGGTAAATAAAAGAGAAATAAAAGGGAAGACTATGTCTTCCCTCTTTAGCTAAAAAACTAACTATTTATTACAAACGGAACGTTGCTTTAATAAAGTAACGAGAACCGTTATCAACTGCTGTACGAAGAGTTTGTGCACCACCACTGTGACGAGCATAAACAACTTCTCCACCTAAATTGATACCTTCTAAGGTAATATCAATATTTTCAGTTGCATGCCAAGTAAATGACGCATCTAAAAATGCTTGTTCATCATTAGTATCTAACTGGTTAGCAATCGCTGTACCTGGAGCCAAGAAATCACTACGATAAGTATAAGCTAAACGGGCAGCAAACATATCATCTTCATAGTAACCCGTTAGGTTATATGAAGTTCTTGAGTTACCTGGTAATTGAATTAATTCACCGTCATCATTTTCAGCTTCAGCATCTGTATAAGTGTAGTTAAACACAGTACCGAAGTTACCAAATGCTTGTTGGTACTGAAATTCAATACCATCAACATTACCACCACGGCCTTGAGCTGGAACTGTTACACGCCAATCTCGTACATCACCATTAGAGTCTTCAAATGTCATTGGAACTTGCTTAGATGTTACAAAAGATTTGATATCTTTAGTAAAGTAAGCAAGTGAAAGTAACGATTCATCGTTAAAGTACCATTCTAAACCAATATCCGTTTGAGTAGCACGGAATGGTTTCATGTCAGGGTTACCCATCGCAGCAGTATATGCTGTTTCGTTGATGTTACTAACAGAAGGTGTTAATTGGCTATAGCCAGGGCGACTCATTACACGAGCTGCCGACATACGTAAAATAAGGTCATCAGCTAGGTCTAAAGATAAGTTCAAGCTTGGTAACCAATCAGCATAACCTCCATCAATAGCAAGTTGTTCTCTGCTGCCATTGGCTTGTTCTGCCCCAAGCGCGTAACCAGTTAAATCAGTTTCTGCATAACGTAAACCTACGTTACCGCGGAATCCTTCACCATCAAAGTTACCTTGGACATAGACAGAAGTAATATCTTCTTTAACTTTACCACGAGCACCTAAGTTTTCAGTCCAACCGGTTATTTTACTATCGATGAAGTCAGCATAGGCACTACCATCAACTTTAACGTAAGATGAAATAGAGCCTGGAGCCATTACTTCACCAAAGTCTTCTACGGTACCATCTGCAAATGAAGTCAAATTATCGACCATAGCACCATTTAACGTGGCATTATGTGAAGACTGTGAAAACTCATGTTGACGGATTTTCAAACCTGTTTCAATACTTGATATAGCGCCTAAATCAACATCAAAACTTAAATCGATTTGTGCGTAAGTTTCTTCATCACTTAGTGATGTTTTACCTAGAGAAGATCCTAAATGCTTATATGCACTTGCATCAGACTCATCAAAACCGGCAAAATCTAAATACATGGTATCTTTAAGATCCATATCGAAGTTAACCGTTACATCATCACCCGCGCCTGGAGTTCTTCCGGCACCATCCCAGCTTAATCCCCAAAGTCCGTTATAGTTACCGCCGTTACCACCGTCAGATTCTGTAGTACCTACTTTAACTTTAACCGTATAGGCATCGCCTTCGTAGTCAGCAGCTAATTCTGCAACTGTTGTTTTAATGTTAGCTCGACGCGTATTTACATCTTGGGCTAAACCGTGGATGTTTGTTACTTTACCCGTAAGAGGAATTCCGTTACCGCCTTCAGCCAAACGACCTGTACTGGTAAAGTTACCTGCACCACTTTGAAAGTCTTCGTAATTACAACAACCATTATAAGCTAATAAATTTTGGTTGGTATTTTCAGCATCTAATTCTAAAGAAAGTACATGAGCTGTAAAGACTAGATCATCGCTATATGCAAACTGTGCAGTTACATCAATAGCATCACGAGTACGATCTTGATCAAAGGCAGAAACACCTGATGCAGACCAGCCTTCTTCCCAGTAGTTTTCGGCTTTACGTGCACGACCAATTGTTTCAAGTGTAGAAGCGGTAACTAATACACCAAAAGTTTCTTGATCATTTTTCCAGCTATACATACCGGTTAAACCAAGACCTTCATCGTCAGCAAGGCTGTTTGTGTTCATTTCTACAGAACCAAAAATTGTATTGGCTTCCATATCAAGTGGTTTACGAGTACGCATAATTATCGTACCACCAACACCACCTTCATCAATATTAGCTTGTGGAGATTTGTAAACATCAACACCGGCAACTAATTCTGATGGCATTAAATCCATGTTAAATGCACGGTTATTAGCTGATTGAGAGAACCAACCGGTAGAAGCAACAAAGTTTCCATTTAACTGAACTTGTGTTAGTTGAGGGTCGATACCACGTATTGATACTTCATTACCTTCACCGGTAAAACCACGGTTAATAGTAACCCCTGATACACGCTGTAATGATTCAGCAATATTTTTATCTGGAAATTTACCAATATCTTCTGCTGAGACCGACTCAACAACAGCATTAGCAAATCGTTTAGCATTTAAGTTAGCTTTTAAAGAACCACGAATACCGCGAACTTCAATTACCTCAGTTTCTTGCTCGGCAGCTTTAACTTCTTCAGCAGCCATTGCGAATGGTGTAGCACCACCCGCTAGTATTAAAGCGATTGAGCTCGCTAACATACCTTTTTTAAATGTTTTAGTTGACATCGACTTTCCCTTACACACGTTTTTATAAATATAATTAGTTATTTTTTAATAACCTTATTAAGACAGCGCTGTCTTTTTGATTCATGACAGCGTTGTCATAGGTTGGATAAAACATTACACAAAAAATGACCTTCTGGCTACAGTTGATTACAATTTAATAAGGATCTTTATCTCAACATTCTGTAAACAAAAGAGTTTTATTTTTATTTTTTATATAAAAACAGCTGGTATTTTGCACAAAAAATCAGGTTTTATGCGTTTTTTTATTTGTTTTATACATTAAAACAGCTGTTTGATGAATAAAAAGTTACTTTTTTGAATGGTGTATTTATTGTTCAATAGAATAGGAAAGTATTTTCTTATGATCTTTTAAGATCTTAGGCAAGATTTAGCGGCGAGATTAACAAAAAATGCCAACATATTGTTGGCATTGTTTAATGATACTATTTTAAATATATACTATTTTGCGGCGTTATAATAATTCATTAAGTTAAGTGTAGAGCAATCATGGTTGGCTGATATATTACCACTTTCTAATTCTTTCTGGATGCTCGCAGCTAAACCTTTGCCGAGTTCAACGCCCCATTGATCAAAAGAACATATCTGTAAAACAATGCCTTGTACAAATATTTTATTCTCGTAAAGGGCAATTAAATTACCTAAGGTTGTTGGATCTATGCGTTTCAATAAAATGGTATTGGTTGGCCGGTTACCTTTGTGTACTTTATGCGGCGCTACTTTATCGATATAGTCAGGCGTACGCCCTTTTGCTTTTAAATCAGCTCGTACTTGTTCTTCATTAACGCCGGTCATTAACGCTTGAGTTTGCGCAAAAAAGTTCGACATTAGTGTTTCATGGTGACCTTTAACTGGCGTTACACTCGCAACAGAGCCAATAAAGTCAGCAGGTACCACATTGTTACTTTGATGCAGGTATTGATAAAAAGCATGTTGACCATTAATGCCTAACTCGCCCCATATTGACGGTACTGTCGCATAATCTACTTCATCGCCATCCCAAGAGACTGACTTACCATTACTTTCCATTTCAGCTTGTTGTAAATAGGCAGCCAACATATGTAAAGTTTGATCATAAGGGAGGATCGCTTGCGATCTAGCACCAAGAAACGTGGTATTCCAAACACTGAGCAATGCCATTATCACTGGCATGTTCTCTTCCATCGGTGCATTTTGAAAATGTTCATCCATTTCATTCGCACCGCCTAGCAACTCGATAAATTTGTCAAAACCTAAATCAAGGGCTATTGCTAAACCAATTGCTGACCATAACGAGAAACGTCCGCCAACCCAATCCCACATACCAAAGATATTATCTTCTTCGATACCAAAGCTCATCGCATTTTCTTTATTGGCGGTTACAGCAACAAAGTGCTTTGATACCGCCGTTTCATCGAACGATGAAGCCGTTAACCACTTAATAGCCGTTCTAGCGTTAGTCATTGTTTCTGTGGTAGTGAATGTTTTACTGGAGACAATAAAAAGAACTTTTTCGGGTTCAAGCGGACGAAGAATTTCTACAATTTGCGCACCATCTACATTCGATACATAATGTACATTTACACTATTATCACTGTAATGTTTTAATGCTTCTGTCACCATCTGCGGGCCAAGATTAGAGCCCCCAACACCGATATTGACAATATCCGTAATGCGCTTGCCAGAATAACCAAGCCATTTGCCTTCACGCACTCGATTAACAAAGCCTTCCATTTTGTCTAGCTGAACTTTTACACTTTCGGTAATGTTTTCACCATCAATAATTAGCGGTTCATTACTCTTACGTCGTAAAGCGGTATGTAAAACAGCTCGATCTTCGGTTTTATTAATTTTTTCACCGCTGAACATTTTTTCACGCCATTCTAAAACTTGGGTTTCGTTTGCCAGTTCAAATAACGTGCTCATTGTTTCGCTGTCGATAAGGTTTTTTGAGTAATCTAACAATAACTTAGGAAGTTCTATAGAAAATTTTTCAAAGCGCTGACCGTCTTGTGCAAACAGGTCATTCATGTGTTGAGATTTTTTCTCATGTGCGAGTTTGGTGAGTTTTTTCCAACTATTTAATGTTTGACGACTTGACATAACTATTCCTATAGTGCATTAATTTACATCTTTGATGGGTTACCATATTTGATAATGACAGCGCTGTCAATTTCATTTTGATATAGTTTATGCAACAAGATTAGCACAAAAGTTCAGTTATTTTTCAATAAGTAGTTGCCGCAGTGCAAAAGAAACAATACCCTATTGCGCAGCAGTAAGGTTAAACAATAAGAATAATAGGAAGGCTGTTTTAACAGATGAAAGCTACGATAAACGATGTTGCCAAACAAGCGGGTGTTTCAATAAAAACCGTTTCTAGAGTAATGAACAATGAGTCATCAGTGCGACAATTGACACGAGAAAAAGTCATGAAAGCCGTGAATGAATTACATTATCAGCCAAACTTAGCTGCCCGTAATTTAGCGGGTTCTAAGGCATACAGTATCGCTTTTATTTATGATAATCCTAATGCCTATTATGTAATCGATATGCAAAATGGTATTTTAGCAGCCTGTAAACAGCAAGGGTTTGAGCTTATTATTCACCCTTGCCAAGCAAAGTCTGAACATGTGCTGGATGAAATTGCCGACATGGTGAGAAAATCACGTGTTGCCGGTTTAGTCCTTACTCCACCTTTTTCAGAAATGCCTGAATTTGTCCAAAAAATTATTGATTTAGATGTTGATGTAGTCAGAATCATGTCCGGTGATGTGGCTCCTGATGAAATCGCTCCTTGTATTATGGTTAATGACCACGCAGCTTCAGAAAGTATTACTCAACATTTAATTGACTTAGGCCATAAACATATTGGTTTTATTGGTGGTGAATCTGCCCATATGTCAACAGTTGAACGATTACGTGGTTACAAAAAGGCGTTAACGGATAATGGTATAATCGTAGATGAACGTTTAATCATTGATGGTGAATACTCCTTTGAATCAGGGGTTCATGGCGCGAAGCAATTAATGTCTGAAGACGTACGACCTACCGCTATATTTTCATGTAACGATGAAATTGCCGCGGGTTCATTATTTGCAGCACGTTTAATGGGGATTTCTATTCCTGATCAGCTTTCAATTGCTGGTTTTGAAAATTCGCCTTTCTCTCGTCAAACTTGGCCACGCTTAACGACTGCGAACCAGCCAAACCAAAAAATTGCTGAAGATGCGGCAAACATACTGATTGCTAAATCACGTAAACAACTGGCTAAAAATAGTGTTAATCATTATACGCCTCGATTAATTGTGCGCGACTCTACCGGTAAAATAAGCAACCTAAATTAAATTAATATAACGAAAAAGCTCATCTACAATGGTATATCACGTAGATGAACCTTTTTTAAGCGAAGTTAACCTTCAGACTTATCGTCTAAAAGAATAAACCCCTACTTTACCATTAGAGCCTGCAGCCAAAAACATCATGTTATCGCTAGCCAGTGTATAAAAGCCTTTATCATCTTTTTTAGCATTCGGATTCGCCAATACTTGCCAATTTTTTCCGGCATTATAGGAAATATCAGTGCTTGTTTTTCCTGTTGCTAAACAAAGATTACCCTGACAGCTCATTGCAGAACGTAAGCCATTTTTCCCGGCATCGACTGATTGCCATTGATTATCAATCAGTGTAGCAATATTAGGGTAACTCGCAGGGCGCTGAAGGTAATCGCCACCGACGACAAAAATTTGTTGCTGATGATTTAACGCTAAACCATATCCGCCTGCTGTTTGCGTTTCAGAAAATAATGGCACCTGGTGACGTTGCCATGTTTCACCAAAGTCAGTGCTACTATAAACCGATGCAGAATACCCGCCTGTCGTTAACCAAGCTTTTCCTTTTTCGCCAACAATCAGCGTATTACCGCTTGCGGCGAAAGCAGCTTCTTTTTCAATAAATGTCGGTATATTATTTATTTCAATACGTCGCCAAGTTTTACCACCATCATTAGTTTTTTTGATCACATAAAAGCCATCAACCGGGTCACCCATCAGCAAACCATTATTTTGATCCCAGAATGCAATTGAATCAAAGAAACCCTCTTTATCTTGGTTTTGATAAAGTAATTTCCAGCTATTACCGCCATCAGTTGTTTTATATAACATTGATTGTTCACCGCTACCTACACCCATCACAATAGCCGTTTTACTATCGAACAGTGCAATGTCGCGAAAGCCTGTTTTTAGCGGAACATTAACAGATTTATCTGTCCATGTTTTCCCCGCGTCTTGGCTGACAAAGACAGCGTTATTACTGCCACTTACCCATAATGAGTCACCTAATATAGCGCTACCCCGTAGAGAAGGAGCATTGGGTAAAACCGTATGTTGCCACGATGGTAAATCGACCATGGTAGTAGCATTTACTAGGGAAGAAAAAAGTATAAAAGACAAAGCTATCGGCTTAAGAGAGTTGAACAAAGGAGCGTTAATTTTACTGGTAAATAACGCAGATATAGTTGATTTCATAATAATTATTCTTGTTGATGAATATCTCGTTACTATCGATTATTTTTTAGTTTTTAACAAGTGATTAGCCTATATCAAGGCGATTAGGCTTAGCTTGTATATTTTCTGTCTCATCTGTTGTAAATACAATCAATTTGAGCGATAGTGGTTGGATAAAATATGCTTGATAATCACTCATAAAATAATAATAATAAATTCTCATGCTAGAAGTTGATGATAAAGTACTTGCTGATATACGCCGCGGATTTTCTGTACCGGCTCAGCCAAGTTTATTACTAAAATTACAAAAGGTTATGGCGGAAGCCGAACCTAATTTGAATGTATTAGCCGACACTATTGCACAAGATGTTGCTGTTGCTTCTACCATATTAAAAACCATTAACTCGCCACTTTATGGGCTATCACGCTCAATGTCTGACATTCCTAAATCCGTGCGTTATATTGGCTTAGATGGTATTAACGCCTTAATAACCAATACCTTGATTAAACGTAGCTTTGATCAAAAGGATTGCAATATTGCTTTAGAAGAGTTTTGGGATAATGCGACAAACATTGCCAATACTTGTGTTCATATTGGTAAATCATTAAAACAAGCGGTATCAAAAGATAAATTATTCTCGCTAGGTTTATTTCATGATTGTGGCATTCCTGTTATGGCGATGAAATATGCCGATTACAATGATACCTATGAACTGGCTCATAATACCCCAAGTAAAACCTTACCATTGATTGAAGACGAAGCTTATGGCGTAAATCATGCCACCATAGGGTATTACGTGGCTTCTTCTTGGCGATTACCAAAAGATACCTGCCAATTAATTTTATCGCACCATGACCGTGATTTTCTCGATGTAGGGAGTTCACGAATACAGAAATTTTATTATGCTATTTTAAAACTGGCAGAAAATATTGTTTATAATCATAAGCACTTTCGCGATGCCGCTGATTGGCCTTATATTCACGAAAAAGTGTTTACCTTACTTAATATTGATGAAGGTGATTATCAAGACTATTTCGAAGATACTGCATCACTCCATATAGAACATAACATCTAAACCAGTCCTTGGTTAAGCGCAATTAATACCGCTCGTGTTCTATCACGAGTATTCAGCTTCGACAATATATTCGAGACATGGTTTTTCACTGTGCCTTCGGCAAGAAAAACACTACTGGCTATTTCTTTATTTGAAAAGCCCCCCGCCAGCAATTTGAGGATCTGCTGCTCTTTTTCAGTTAAATCTTCAAGAACAGGCATATCGGGCAAGCCTTTATTCAATTGTTTCATCACTACAGGCTCGGCAACAAAACCACCATCAGCAAGTGTTTTAACTGCACTGACAAGTTTTTCTAACGAAACATCTTTTAATAAAAATCCATTAGCGCCAGCTTGCAAACTTTGCATGAATAACTCACTGTCATCAAAGGTTGTTAACATTAAAATAGGCAATTTATTACCTTGTCCACGCAATATTTTCACCAGTTCAATGCCATTCACTTTCGGCATACGTATATCGAGAAGCATCACGTCTGGCTGATCTTGTTGCTCAACTAACATTTGCTGAGCGTGTTCACCATTCTCAGCCTGCCAAACGATACGGATATCTTCACTTAATGAAAGCAGGCCAGCAATGCCTTGCCTAACCAATTGTTGGTCATCAACCAAAGCGACATTAATCATAACAATCCTCGACTTCTATTTTTAAAGTACAGACATTCTCATTAGTAATGAGTGTCACTTTGCCCGAAAAATTAACTAAACGTTCATTCAAACCAGTTAAACCACTACCAAAAGATGAATGATTATTTTCTACTATCACGGAGCCATTATTTGATAATTCAATCACTAAGCTATTATCAACTTTATTAGCGTCCAATGTAAACTGACTCGCTTTTCCATGGCGAAGGGCATTACTAATGCCCTCTTGTAAGCAGAACATTAGCTGTTGTTTCAGTCGTAACGAATTAATTTCAGGTGAAGAGATCACCGTTAACTGACAATTAGGCAATTGATTAATTAAATTTTCTAGCGATGAAATAAGATCAAATTGTTCTTCATCGCGCATTTCTTTTACTACCTGTCGAACATCGGTGAGTAAAGTTTTTGCTAACTGTAAATTTTCTTGTAACAAGGGTTTAAACGCTTCGGGCACTTTATGTTTTGCCACTTCTAGATTTAATGATAGCGCCGTTAACTGATGACCTATTGCATCATGTAGGTCACGAGAGATTCTTAACCTCTCTTGTTTTTGTGATGAAGATTTTAGCATAAAACGCGTCGCTAACAGCTCTTGATTAATAGCGGCTAACTCTTCTTTTGCTTTTGCTTCTCTGTGCGCCATTTCAATTGCGGAGAAACCAAAAATTTGCAACATAAAATAAATGACCACATGAAAAAAACTCGACAAAAAACTATCCGCATAGGATATAAAAAAATGAGCCATGGTGATCATGATAATTAATAATATCGCTTGCTTACGGGTAAACATTACGGGTAACAATGTCGCAATTAATACTAATAAAATAGCGGCCAAATTATACTTATCGAGCGAGATCAAAAATAAAACGATAACTATTTCAATGCCAAGTAACACCTTATTAAGTACTGAACCAGCTCTATCTTCAGCAAAAACAATCCACGCAAAACAAACATAGAAAATAATAAAAGCACTTAGTTTGAGAAAGAACTCTCCCCCGACAGTTAAGCCTGCTAAAGAGATATAACAAATAACTGACCAAGTAATAAACCCAGAAAAGTGTAAGAGCCAATCTTTACGTAAATGTTCAGGAACAAGTGACTTCAACATAACTTTATACTCATAGAAAATGGTAAACACTCTGAATGTTAGAGTGTTTTTAAGGTGTACTTTACATTATTTATCTTTAAAATAAATCAATTTCAATTGCGGTATTTTCTTTAACAACAAACTTTGCTTCTTGATATTCTGGCGCGCCAAACATACCGACATTGTTGCTAAATCCATAACCTTCTTTTGGAATGCCCATCATATTAAAGTCCATTTTATTATTATCATTTTCGTCTTGGTATATTTTAATTGCATATTCTCCATTAGCTAGGTTTTCAAAGATTGCCACTTCTTTGCCATTAAGTGCTTCCACCTTGGTATGAAAAATTGCTTTACCACTTTTATAATCTTCTTGGGAAGCATATAAGCCAATCATTAGGTGGCCTTTTCCTTTTTCTACATCGCTGATGTTAACCGTTAAGTCTGCAGCTACGGCATGCTGACTTAACAGTAAAATCATTGAAAGTGAACTTATTACTGCTAGAGCTAAACTGGCTGCTGAAGAAGATATTAGGTTTTTAATGTTCATGATAATTCCTTTATATATAAATTTTATGGTGGTAAAAATAAGATGGCTTGTCGATTCATAGTTAGTGTAATGTTGAATGGTTTCTTTAACAGGTGCCAAAAGTCATCATTTAAACTGTGGTAAAACATGACTTTTGGCACCCCTGTGTTTAAATAAGGTTTCCAGACGTTTTTTGACTGTAGCTGTGAACTAAATAACGTTGTAATATTGCTAGAAAAACAATCGGTACAACAACTGAAAAGGTAATATTCCCTTTATAAACGACCGAAATTGCCAAGGAAACTAATACGCCGATAAATAAATAAGCTGACTTTTTATTGATAGTAAAACGTTCTGCCGTGTCTTTAATCAGCGCTTTATCAATGCCAACAAAACCATTATTTGAACTTAACGTAGTAATAATGCCGACCAGTAACATCATGATGAAAATGGCAGACTCTTGCAGCGAGTTATATAGTTCTAAATACCACCATTGTTGAAAAAATGCCGCCAGTCCTCCGAAAATTAGGTATAAGTTTGCTGATAAAATTAGACGACTAAGCACTATTTTGTGTTTAACTATTAACAATAGCTGAACTACCGCCACCAATGCTGCTATTTGAAAAGCCAGCAACCAGCCTTGGTTTGATGTTTGCTGTTGCCAAAAACCAATAGTAGAGAATAATGAAAGCGGTAAGAACTGGAATAAAGGGGCTAATTTTTTTAACATGTCATGGCCTTGTTTGCTTGCTAGTTACTTATGTTTATCTTGATAAAGATAATAGCGCTAGCAAGGTCAAAACTAAGGTGCCAAAAGTCATACTTACCATAATAAATCAGCCCTAATCTCGTAAAGCTTCGGTAACGGGTAAACGCATCGCTTTTAACGCGGGTAATAAACCGCCAATTAAACCAATAAATAGCGCTAACGACATGGCTTTAATTGCCAGTAATAAAGAAATATCAAAATTAAACATCATTTGGCTCAAATTGCTGGCATTTTGTGTTGCCGCTGTCCAACCATCAAAAACAAGATACAAAGGCAAGATACCAAATAGCCCACCAACAAACGCAATTAACAAGGCTTCACAAAGTATCGACGTAGCAATAGCAAAAGGACTAAACCCTATCGCTTTATGAGTCGCTATTTCTTTTGAACGACTGGCTATTGCGGCATACATAGTATTAAGCGCTGCGACCATAGCGCCTAACGCCATAACAATCGCAATAGGGAATCCTATCCAACGAATTAAACGGGTTAAGTTGCTTGCTTGGTCGGCAAAGAATTGTTTTTCGGTGATCACGCGAATATTAAGTCGCGGATCATCCTGCCATTCCTTGGCTAACGCCGGTAAATTATTGATATCTTTTAGCGCTAAGCGAATTGATTGAATAGTATTGCCGCGACGGTAATCACTTTGTACCATACCAATATCGGCCCACAGCTCTGATTCAAACACACTGTTGCCATCAGAAAATATACCACTAATTTGCCACTGCGCTCCGCCTAGCGTTATTGTTTTTCCTACGGTTAATTCGGGCATTCTGCGCGCTATCGCTTGACCAATGATTAATTGTCTTACCCCCGTGACAAACATTTTTCCACTGACTAAATTAAAGTTAGGCCTAAATTGCTGCGTTGATTTACTAATGCCACGTAAAGCTAAACTGATCGAAAGTTCTGGGATTTCGATGTCGCCAACGTCATTTGTATACTTCATTTCGGCATTAACAAACATCTCTGCTGAAACGATTGCTTCCCCTTGTTTATTTTTTATCACATTTGAGTTATTTGCTAAAATATTGACTTCAACAGGAAACATGACACTTTGCAGTTCTGACGTTGCCCCTGCACGCATCACTAATACCGTATTATCTAAGCCGGTGCGTTGTAATGTTTTCATCATACCTTCACTCATCGCTAAAACACTTAACATTACCGCAGCAACACAACCTATGCTCAACATACTCACTAACGAAACCGTAAAACGTTGTGGAAAGCTTTTAAAATTAATAACGGTTAGCGCTTGTGCTTGTTTTAAGTTAATCAATAATGAATGATTATTTTTTGCGGATGTTCTCATGATTTTCCTCCTAAAGTTTCACTGATGACAATGCGCTTAATGGCAAGGGCAGGAAAAGCACTGCAAAATGCAGCCGCGCTGTTAACTAAGACAAATACGGTTATATAGTGGCTCGGTGTAAGGGAAATACCCGGTAAAAAATCGTTAAAACGTTGGCTAATAAAAGTAATCAATATACCCGCGGTCAAGCTTCCTATCCCTGCACCTAAACCCAGTAGTAATAATGACTCAAAATAGATACTTTTAATTAAGGTCATTGATGAAAATCCTAACGCTTTCATCATGGCACTTTCATTACTGCGTTCTCTAATCGTTTGGATCATGGTATTGCAAACGATAAGTAATAAGGTAAAGAACACCGCAATAACCACCAGGTTAATCACCATGGCCATATCAATAAATTGCTGTGCTTGCTCTTTAATAAAGACCTGCTCTGTGGTGGTTCTTGTTGGACTGTTAGTATGCGCGAATAGGCGATCAATTGACTGAATAACACTATCAACATTGGCCTGTGCCTTTATTTCGGTAGATAACCAGCTCACTGAGTTTTGTGCATAAGCACGGCCTTGATCAAAATAGGCATGTTGAAAAAATATTTTATTATTTTCTGCTGACTGTTTTTTGCTTTTATAAATCGCTGCAACCGTAAATGACCAATTAAATGAGCCACTTTTATTCATCCAGATAGAAGAACTCAGTGGTACTTGATCGCCAATTTTCCAACCATATTTATCAGCAATCGCTTGTCCGATAACGATACCGGTGCGTGTTTTTTGCCATTGCGCTAATTGTTGTTTAGGTATTAGGTATTCCGGAAACAACGTAAAGTAGTTTTCATGGCCAACGGCGGTTACGGCCAATTGATTTTTTTCATTTTGGAAATAGCCCCCAAACCAAGAGGCATAACTTACTTGCTTAACGCCAGCAAGTGCGGCTACTTTTTGTTGCGTATTAATCGCTAAAGATTGTGTTAATGATATTTTATGACTGGTGATCAATCGGTATTGATTACTATCACTTACGCTTACCGTTAATGCATGATTAACGCCTGATAACATTGAGAATAAGAAAAAGGCCACCATCACTGAAATACAGGTTAGCCAAAAGCGTATTTTTTTACGAAAACTATTTCGCCATACTAAGATGAAAAAATCCATTAGTTTTCACCAACGGTACACTTATTCTGTTCAAGCATATAAGACTCTAAGTTAATCACTCTAGTCGCATATTCTGCGGCTTTGTTATCATGAGTGACCATGACAATAGTTTTACCAAAGTCCCGATTAAGTTGAGCCAGTATTGCCAGTATTTCATTGGCTGTTTTTCGATCTAAATTTCCAGTTGGCTCATCACAAAGTAAAATATTGGGGTCGCTAACGATGGCCCGGGCAATAGCAACTCTTTGCTCTTGCCCGCCAGAGAGTTCTTTAGGGTAATGCTTGCTACGATCGCTCATGCCCACTAACTCTAAGGCATAACTCGCATGCTCTTGGCGCTGCTTTTTATTTAAGGGTGTCAATGCCAAGGGTAATTCGACATTTCCTTGTGCGCTTAATACGGGTAATAAATGATGTGACTGAAAGACAAAACCTATGTTCTCAGCACGCCACTTGGTAAATTGTGCCTCTTTTAAGTTATCTATGCGCTGAGCTCCGATGACCATTTCACCGGAAGTTGGTTGGTCAAGTCCGCCCATTAAATGCAGTAAAGTGCTTTTTCCTAAACCTGACGGCCCCATCAATGCGACAAACTCACCTGAGTTAATCGTTAAGTTAAAATGGTCGAGTACAACCACTGTGTTATCACCTTTCTGGTAGCTTTTATTAATATCTTTTAAAATAATGTCATTATTGTTTTTCATGAAAATCCCCTAAAATTTATATTGCCTAACGTTAATTGCCTAACGTAATCAAAATCTGTAATTCAACAACTATTTAAAGTGATGCTATTTCGGTTGTTTTATGCGAACTAGCTACTGTATTCATAAAGCTAACTTTTACGCCCATATCTGGCAGAATACGGGGGTCTGTTATCAATAATTTCACCCGGACTTTAATACTGGCTTTTTGTCGGTCTGCTGTTGGAATTACCGCAACAACTTCGCTGTTAATTTTCCATTGTGGATAAGCATCTAACTTGGCAATCACTTTTTGTCCGGCATACACTCGATTGATATAGCTTTCTCCAACTTCTACTTCAATTTCTAATGAGGTCATATCGACAATCGTAGCAACCCCAGTGCGAATAAAACCACCACCAGAGGAGCCTGCAGAAATCAGTTCGCCCACCTGTGCATTTTTACTGATCACAACACCATCGAACGGTGCGCGAATTTTGTGTTGACTCAATTGGTATTTCGCCAACTCAACTCTCTGTTCGGCTATATGTATCAGTGATTGTTTGTTGCGTATTTGTATCGTTAACTGTGCATTTCTAAACTCACTATCTTCTAGCAATTGCTGACTAATAAGTTGTTGACTGGCTAATGATTTATTGCGGTTAAAACGCTGAGTTTGTTGTTTGAAAAGTAAGATGAATTCGTCATAACTGGCTTGCTTTGACGATAACTCTGCTAAGGCAAGTTGATAAGCGATAGTTGCTTGTTTATCGTCAAGCTCCGCTAAAATATCTGCTTGCTTAACTTGTTGTCCTTCTTCAATATTCAAACGATTGAGTTTCCCAGTGACCTGAGAAGATACTGTAGCAACTCTCCTTGCGACAATATGACCACTGGCATCAAGTGCCGTTTGCTCTGTAGCGGTAGATAATTTAGCAGCTAAGTTTTTTTCAGATAATTGTTGAGAAAACTGACTAGGTGTTACATTTTGCTTATTAAGCTCATTTAAAGCAGTGGCATCTATTGGTTTAAGCTGATTCGCTTGATTTGGGGCACTTGATGGTAAGAAGTATTGACTGACGAAAAATATGCTTGAGCCAAGCAAAGTGAGGATAAGTACTCCTGAAAGATTAAGCTCAACCCCAGTTGTTTTAACTTGTGCGCTTCTATCAATAGTAAGTTTAGAAAGTTCTAGAGTCGCGTGCTTAGCAGTGGTCATGGTATTCTCCTACAAAGTTTGTAAAAGAATAAAAAAATATCGACGCAGTTAACAGTGCCAAAAGTCATAGCTGATGATTAAGCTATTAATGAGGGAAGATTAGTTGAGATGTTAACTTAATGGCGGATGCTGCATCGACAAAGAGATAACAGCTCGACAGTTAACAGGTTTGAATTAATGTGTAGTGAATCTCGCCCAAGATAATAATAATGTTCTAAAATCTTCTAAACCGCAGCTGGCCGATTCTTGTTCGTCAAATTCAATATCATCAGCACTAAGTGCTTCGGGTAAATCATCAAAGCCATTAAGACTTGCATTGCTAGCAATAGAAACATCTTTCTCAATAATTCTAACCGTGTATTCACTACCAATTATTTCTTGTTCTTGTGCAGAATAGTGGTCAGCTTTGTCGATGACATTTAATAGAGAGGTTAATTTTTGCGGATTATTGCCCACTTCAACTTCTAACCAAGGACCAAAAACTTCATGCTCTAAAGAGAATTTTGCTTTGGCATAACGGGTGATAGGATCATTGATGAATTCATATTCCATAAGGCAGCTCAGATATGTCTGTAATACCTCTATTATAGAATATTTATCAGTAAAAGGTTATACCTATTCCAATAAGTTTATTCCTACTCAGCTATATTTAAAAGGCTTAGCGACAAGGCATTGATTGAAGAAGACACTATGGCGGGAGATGGTATAACGAAACTAGGTGCAGATCCGAAAATGTTTATTCTTAATAATAGCTCCAGGATAAGTCCAGTGTTATGTATCTATAGAGGAACTTTCACAAAATCAATAACACAGCCGGTATGGCTTTTAAGTTAGCCCTTAGGAGCTAACTTAACTTGGTTTTATTTTCCCATGAAAGTTCACCAAAGAAGTCGCTAGATGGGCATTTTTTTATCAGCAAATGCTTTAGCTTGTGAAAAACGTCGGCTGGAGCGTTCTCCGAGTTTCACTAGCATCAAATAACAAAAGGGTACTAGGAACAAACTGGTAAAGGTTGAAAAGAGTAACCCGCCAATAATAGCAACTGCCATCGGATAAGCTTCACTGTCGCTTGAAGCAAACGCTAATGGCACCATACCTATAATGGTGGTAGCTACTGTCATGAATATAGGTCTAATACGGCTCACACAGGCTTCAACTATGGGGGTTATTAAGTTATCAGCATCAACCTTCAGCTTATTAATTTGATCAATTAAAACAATGCCATTGTTCACCACAATACCCATTAGAATCAGCATACCTATCATACCTGTCTCCCCTAAACCGATCCCTAATATGGCAAAGGTCCAGTAAACACCAATAAAGGCTAAACCAATAGACGATAAAATTGCAATAGGCATTAGTAGCGATTCAAATAAAGCCGCCATAACAATAAATATAAGTGCTAACGCTAACAGCATATTTTTCACCATATCCATAGCTGCTTCTTCGTCCTGCGCGAACTGACGTCCTAGATGCCAATCGTACCCTGAAGGAAAGGCAATATTGTCCATAACTTCCGTTACTTTTCTCGCTGCTTCCCCGCGGTTTATATCAGCTAAATTAATTGAAATAGCTAAGGTTGTTTTGCGTCGAACTCGAGTAATTTGATGCATAACGGGCTGAGTATCAAAGACAACTAATTGCTGTAAAGTAATAATGCGCCCATTACTTTCATAAATAGGTAGCTGCTTGATACGATCAAGAGGTACGGCTTGTTCCGCATGGTAAACCAAACGAATACTAACTTCCCCTAACTTTGCGTCTCGAAAAGAACGTAAGTTAGTGCCACGTAACGCTGTAGAAATACGGCTAGCGACATCTTGTGTATTAAGCCCTAAACGCGATACTTTTTCACGGTCAATGCGTAAGATTAATTCCATATTTTTGCTATCGTTACCTAGTCCAACTTCAGCAAAGCCTTCCACATTTTCCAGCTGGCTAATAACCATTTCACTCATCTCTAATAAGCGTTTGGTCGAACGACCATTCAGGGTTACTTTTATCAGTTTTTGCTTTGAATCAGACCAATCAAATGACGGTTTAGAAATGGCAGACTCTGGAAACCCCACTTTAATTTTTTCTTTAAGTTCATGAAGTGACATTGAATAATCATCATTGAGCTTAATACGTGACATAGCAAAATCAGACCATATTCGGCTATTAACGTGTTTAAATTGAAAGTCTTTTTTATTGTCATATAAGTATTGCTCCATCTCATCAACTAACTTACTTACATCAGCTAATTTTTGCTTGCCCTGAATATGGTAAACAACAATAATTTCTTTTGCTCTTTTACCTTCTTCTTCATTGTCGCTGACCATTTGCTTGGTAAATACGCCACTAATGCACAGTAAAAGAATGGCAAAAGCGGTAGTCTTAGGATGAGTAAGAATTTGATTCAACCGGGGGCGATACCATTGGTCGAGCTTGCCTTGTGTAACGACAGAAGATAAAGCATTTTTATCGACTCGACTCAACATTAAGGGTATCGCCGTTTTAGCAATCACTAACGACGCCAATAACGGTAAACAAATTGCGACCGCGATTTGCTCTACTAAAATGGTAATAAAGTTTCTTTCACCCATCAGTAAGGGCATAAAAACAATAGTGGTAGTTAATGTACCGCTGACAATTGCTATGCTAACGTTATCAACCCCTTTAAGAATCTTTTCTATTGAGCTTAACGATTTGTCTTTTTGTTGAAGAATACTCTCACAAATCACCACTGAATTATCGATCAATAATCCTACGGCAATAAAAAGCCCAGCAAGAGATAACATATTTAAGGTGTAACCCATAAAGTACATGCCAGCTAAAGCAAAACTCAGAGAAATAGGTACTGAAGCAACAACCACAAAGGTAATATGAGTATTTCGTAAAAAAATAAATAACACGATGAAAGACAAGACAATGCCTAAAGCACCCGCTTTCAATAAATCAGCTAAGGACTCTTGAATATCCTTGCCGCTGTTATCTTTAATATCAATGGTTATATCTTTGAAGCTATCGTCTTGGCGAAGGATTTCAATAAGTTCTTCAACATCGTTAGTAACATCAACAACATTAGCGTCAGACTCTTTAAATATTTCTAAGCCAACTGATTTTTTTCGATCTGTTCTTATTTCACTATTTCTTGGCGGAGAAACTAGGCCAATGGTGGCAACATCTTTTAATGTTACGCCGACTTTCACTTGAAAGTCTCTAATGTCGTTTAAGCTATGGTATTCACCATCAGGTGAGACTCTATATTTACGATCACCATTAAGTATCGAACCAGATTTCACTAAAAAATTACTTGCTCGTAAATCTTGCAACAGCGCAGCTTGATCGACCCGGTTCATCGCTAATTTAATGCTATCAAGATGGATTTCAATATGAGGCTGAATAACACCTCGCATTTCAACGTTACCAATACCTTTTAATCGCTTTAGTGGATTTCTTAATTTTTTATCTAAAAAGTCATAAGCTTGAGCAAGGTTTTTATCACCTGACAATACTAAGCTCATCACAGGTATATCATCAGTAGAAAACTTTTGAACAAAGACCCGTTCTACATCGTCAGGCAATAGATGTCGAACCATGTCGACTTTTTCTCGTACTTCAAGAATTTTACTGTCGAGATCACTACCAAGATCCATCATAATTTGAATAGAAGCGCTGTCAGCACGACTTGTCGAAATCATTTCGGTAATACCACCTAAGGTCGAAACAGCTTCTTCTATTGGCCTGGTGATCAAACGTTCAACTTCTTCAGGGGTAGCACCGTTATATGGCACACTAATAAATGCAATTGGTACGTTAAGCGAAGGCCAACTTTCTTGTGGCAATAACTTACTCGCTACGAGGCCCGTCACAAAAAGTGACAACATAAACATTGCCGTCGTAACCGGTCGTTTTATCGCTAACGCGGTTAACCATACTGTTATCGGTAAATCAGCAAATTTTTGCTTAAACTTGTTATCTTTAGCCACAGGTTCAGTCATTTTATACCTCTGCTATTTTTTCTAAAGTGTCACTATCAGTGATTAGACTGTCAATATTTTCACTCTCGACAAGATATTTTTTTCTATCAAATAAACTATAAAGTACCGGAATTAGTAACAGCGTTAGCATGGTCGCGACAAACAAGCCACTCATGACGGTAATCGCTAATGGTGCTCTTAATTCTGAGCCTTCTCCGCTGCTAAATGCCAATGGTGCTAATCCTAAAATGGTCGTTAACGATGTCATGATAATAGGCCGGAAACGTGAACGACTTGCTTCCATAATAGCCGCCATTTTGTCGACACCTTTATGACGGAGTTGATTAATTCTATCAACGAGCACTATGGCATTATTAACCACGATACCGGTCAACATGATCACGCCAATGAGCACAATGACACTAATATTTGTGCCGGTAACATACAAACCTAAGACCGAACCTAACACGGCTAGCGGGATAGAAAATAAAATGATAAACGGATTTAACAACGACTCAAATTGTGAAGCCATCACTAGATAGACCAAAAAGACCGCTAACGCTAACGCCATCATTAAGGAAGAAAATGAACTGTCCATTTCTTCATTTTGACCGGCAACTCTAGCTTTGATATTAAGAGGTAAATAAAGTGATTTCACCAACTCTTCCGCTTTTTCAGCCGCTTCAGCTAAGTCACCATAAGCTAAAGATGCTGAAATAATCGCTACTCTATTTTGATTAATTCGGTTAATTTCATTCGGGCCAATACTTTCTGTGATATCAGCAACGGCCGATAAAGGTAATGACTTAGCCTGCTGAGAATTAATCGTTAATTGGCGAATAGCTTGTGCAGAGTTTCTTGAATTTTCATCCGCTCTTACTAATATATCAACTTGTCTGTCTTGCAAATTATATTTACTTGCCACAGAGCCCGCAATCTTAGTGACCAGTTGATCAGCAATATCTGAAGCTTTAAGATTTAAGCTAGCTAAGCGTTCATTATCGAATGATATTTTTAATTCTGGTTGTCCCGCCCGCAAGCTATTATTTAAATCAATAAATTGTTTGTCCATTGACAGTTTTTGCATCAGTAGGTCACTATGCTTTTTCAGGGCAACAAGATCGTATCCAGATAAGATAATTTGTAATGGTTTTTCGGTGGTGAACATTTCTGTTTGCGCTATTTCAGCGCTAACGTCGGCCATTTGGGCGACTTTAGCGCGCACTACTGACTTTACCGCTTCTATATCCTTGCTGTTGTTGACCGCCACTAATAGTTGCCCCCAGTTTTCACCGCCTTTACTGGCTGAACTCATCATCAAACTACCACTTCCTGCTAATGAATAACTGTGTTTGACACGGTCATCATTAGCAATAGTGTCTGCGAGTTCTTGTAGGCGTTTATCTGTGGCATAAATAGGGGTTCCTTGTGGCAAGGTTAACTCTATTGTAAATTCTGACTTAGCAACTTCGGGCACTAACTCAACCGCAATTTTAGGTAATAGGCTCATCACCCCAACCGCAAAAGCTAAACTTAAACCGACAAGTATTGCACGATTATTCAACGCATATTGCAATAAACGGCTATAGGCAGATGCTATTTTTTCAAAGTAAAAACTGAAGACTTTATGCGCAGGTTTAAAAATCAAACTAGCAAGTTTAGTGATTAAATTTGTTATCAGTAAAAAGATTCTTGTGAGGAGCCAAGGTAAATAATTGAAAATCAGTAAAAATGGAAATGACAATATATAAAGTATGACTTTAATGGTTTTTTTACGTCGTGTAAGTGGCGTTTTAACGGTTAGTTTTTCTGTTTCGCTACTGTCATCGTTTGTGGGTAATTTATCTTTACTAAACTGACGCGACGCCAGCATTGGAATTAAAGTTAAGGCGACAACTAAAGAGGCCAGTAAAGCAAAGGTAACGGTCATCGCTTGATCACTAAACAATTGTCCGGCAAAACCGGTGACAAAAGCTAGCGGAAAAAATACCGCTAAAGTCGTTAAGGTCGATGCGATGACCGCCCCCGAAACTTCATCGGTACCCCGAACGGCAGCATCAATTATGCTTGCCCCCTTTTCTCGATAACGAGCAATATTTTCTAGCACCACAATAGCATTATCAACCAATAACCCTACCGCTAAGGCAATGCCCCCTAACGACATAATATTAAGACTAATATTATTGGCAAACATAAGATTAAAGGTGGCAATAATAGAGATAGGAATGGCTAAGGAAATAATAACGGTATTGAAAAAATTACCTAAGAATAAGTACAAAATCAGCATAGCCAGCAAACCACCAATAATGGCGGCGCTTTTTACTTCATCAACCGCATTGATGATAAATTCAGATTGATCGTAAATCACGGTGAAAGTAAGTTGTTCAGGCAAGGTTTCTTCAAGTTCGGCTAATTTTGCATTTACCGCTTTTGCTACCGTAACGGTATTCGCGTCACCTTCTTTATAAATAGCCAACTCTATTGCTTCATTATTATTGATGCGAGTAATATCGGTACGTTCTTTTTCACCATCAATAATTTTAGCAATATCTTTCAGGTAAATTGTTTTCCCATCTGTTTGTTTAACAATCATATTACCGAGTTGTTTTAGCGAAACAAATTGATTCAAGGTCCGCACTAAATATTCTTGTTGGCCGTCATAAACACGCCCAGCTGACATATTAATATTTTCACTTTGAATACGCGAGACAATACTTTGTGCGGTAATTCCGCGTCGTGCGGCTTTTTCTTGATCGAATACAACTTGTATTTCTTGTTGCAGACCGCCGCCTAGCTGTACTGCAGCAACACCTGAAATGGTTTCGAGCTGTCGTTTTATTTCTTGCTCAGCAAAGGTACGAATCTTTTTCAGTGCACGAGGGTGAGTATTTTCAGTGGATAATCCTAGCCGGATGATAGGGTCAAGCGCGGGATTAAAGCGCAAAATAATGGGTTTATTAACATCTTTGGGTAAAGCAATAATGTCGAGCTTTTCTCGAACATTTTGCGTGGCAAAATTCATTGCTACGCCCCATTCAAATTCAATAACTACATCTGACTGTCCGGCTTTTGAAATAGAATGTACTTTGCGAATGCCTTTAACAACGCCAACAGATTCTTCAATCGGTTTACTGATCAGCTGCTCGATTTCAGCGGGTGCCGCGCCAGGGTTCACAGTTCTCACGGTTAACGTTGGGTAAGAAAGGTCTGGCAATAAAGAGACCGACAAACGGGAAAAACCCACCATACCAAATAACATCACAGCGAGAGTAAACATCGCTACCGTTACTGGGCGTTTAACCACAGTACTAACAATACTCATAAATAAAATCCTTCAGGTAAATAACGATAAAGTCAAAAAATCAGTAACAATTACTAAAGTACTGTTTCCGTTTCTTTCGCTATTTGTGCAGTATTATTGATACTTTTTTTACTTTCATCAGTAGCTATTTCTGCACCTAAAATTTTCACATCGCTATCAACTTTCAGCCCTTGTTGGCCAACAATGACAATCGGTTCAGCCATATTTAATGGTGTTAAAATTTCAATAAAACCGTCTTGCTCGAAGCCGGTAAGTACGGTTATTTTTTTAGCTTTATGGTCAGCAACTACAAACAAGCTAGTTTCAGTATCGGTAACTAACAATGCTTTTTGCGGCACTATTTGCGCATTTTCATGAACATCAAGCGTAAGAGAAACTTTAGCGAACATGCCAGGTTTCAGCATATGATCATCATTATTCACTTTTAAGGTTACTTTAAAGGTACCTGATTCTGTATCAATAATAGGGGAAATTAAATCAACATTGGCAGGAACCGCTTGTGCGTTAGCGGGAAAGTTCAAATACGCTTGTTGGTTGACATGCACATTATTCATTTCTGCTTCAGGTAAATAAACCACGCCTTGCAGAGTATTTAAAGCGACTATGGTAAACATTTCGCTACCCACACTGGCGGTCATATTTCCTTCTTTCACCATTCGTAATGCGATAACACCAGCAATAGGTGCTCTAACTTTCGAGTCTCGTACTTGTATCGCAGCAACTTTCTGTTGATTGGTTCGAGATTTCACTAAAAAAGCCAGCTTTTCTAAGTCTTTAGCGGGGATAAGTTGTTTACCATCAATGGGTCTACTACGATTATATTCTGCAATGGCAGAATCGAGATCTATAGTGGTACGTTCAAGCTCTAATAAGTAACTCTCAGCATCAATTTCAGCTAAGACTTGCCCTTTAATAACCGACATGCCCTCTTCAACTAATATTTTATTTATCATTCCTGTGACTTTATTTGTCACTTTACTTTCAGCCTTTGCTTCAAGTACTGCGGTTGTTCGATAGGTATTAGTGATAGTTCTCTTTTCAACGAGTGTTGTTTCAACAGGCACTTTATAAACTTTCTTCTCTTTATCTTCGACCTTCTCTTCGTTACATGCGGTTAAAGCAGTAACAAAAAAAAGTGATAATACTAGTGAAGTTGATGATGTATTAAGGCGCATAAAAGTCCATTGAATTTATAATAATAATTACCACCATTTTATCCGCATTAACAAATAACATACAAACAGCTTTTGTTGTTTTTAACGACTTAATTGTAACTAGTTATGATTATTGATAAATACAGAATTAATTTCAAAAAAAATATCGAAAATGTTGAACAGAGACTACTATTTATCGAGTAATGGCGATTATTGTAATCTAGGGTGAACATGTCTAAGTTAGTAGCATTTGAAAAAATGGGCGGCAGGAGTAGTCTCATTTTGATTAATAAAATTTTTTATGACAAAGTCTATAAACACCCTTGGCTTAAGCAGTATTTTGAACACATTTCACAGCAGCTTATTGAAAACCAGCAAGTTGATTTTATGCAAAAGGTACTAGGTGGTGAAAACCTATATGTTGGAAAAGCGCCGCCCGTAGCACATATGCATATTATGATTAATGAAGATATTTTTCAGGTTAGAAAAAAATTACTCGAAGAGGCTTTTATTGAAGCACAGGCTAAACCAGAGCTAATCAGTAAATGGCTTTCTTTAGATAACTCATTTAAAAGGGTAATATTTAAGGATTCAACTGCTCAATGTAAACGAAGGTTTAACACCGATAGTATTCTAGATTTCCCTAATGATGAAAAAAACGCTTAATAAAAATTTTATTGGCAAATGTTAACTTACACCGTCTCAGAACACCTTAGCTTTACAACCCTGAAACAATTTTAGTGCAAATAAACTGTTACTACTAGTTTTTGCTAAAACCCCCAATAATAATTTAATGTTAAAGTGGCGAATGTAGCTTCTTTATTTTCTAACAAAATCCGAACATCCCAATCTTGAGAAAATTCATAACTAACTGCTAATTTTACTGAGCTAGTATAGCTATTATACTGAGAAATACTTGACGATTTTTTCAATTCGATTTTCGCTTTTAAATTTTGAGTTATCGATGTTAAAAAGCCTAATTTAGCATGAATGGTAACATCATTTTTTTCACCAAAAAAAGCTTTACCTCCAATGACAGCGAACCCAAGCGAGTTACTTCCTATGAGAATAGATTTCCCCAGACTTCCTTCAGCAAAATATACCCCGCAATCAATACAAGCATTACTCAGTTGCTCGTAACCAGCCCTCACAGACCAAGCTGAAGCAACCTTATTTGTCCAAGGAATTGCAGGAAGATATAAAGAACTAATATCGATAAGATCCAATTTTAAAATTTTAACTTGAGTTTTATCTATAATGATTTCGATATCAACCATTTCTAAATTTGAAAAATCACTCCTTCCCATACTTGATGATAAATCATCAAAATAGGTTAATCTAAATCCGGCAGTACTATATAATTTCTTTTCATTAACCGCTGCCATTCCTAATGAAAATTTTGATGGTTTTCTTGCTGAATGAGGTGCTGTATTTACTTTATTTTCTTTATTTTCTTTATAAAGGATAGCTCTGCCAACTGGAAGTTGTAGCCGTTCACTAATAAGTTTACGTTTGGCTGATTGCAATACATCATACTGCTTACTTTTTTGTTGAGCAACATTCACATATTGAAATAATGATTCAATAATTAATTTTTTATCCTCATCATTTAAGACTTTATATTTTTCTATTTCAAAGGAGAAGTCGTGCACTATTATCGACGATACTATTTGTTGATGTTCAACAGTAAGTTGCCCATAATAATTCAATAGAACGGTTTCTCTTGAGGGAATGAAATTGACCTTGGCCAATAATGCTTTGTTTTTATATGTTGCTTCTGTCAACGCCGTAGTAACAGAGTTAGGTAGTACCCATAAACTGTCGTTACTAATAATAGGTTCATCTAATACCAGTTCGATTAGCTTAGCAAAATGATAAGCGCAGTTTTCATCAATGAAAAAATAATCAAACTTAGCAGGTAGAATTTCCCATAAATGATCTATAATTAAAGCTATATCTTCGGATGTTAATGCTAGCTTATATTCCCACATATCCCGTAACTCTATATCTCCATAATTATGCTTATGATTAAAAAACTGCTGGTCAGAATAACTTGCGTCATATCCCCCAAAAACTCCTCGTATGACATAAAGTAATGGATTTTCTTTGTTAGGTACTATCGCACCATAGTTAAAGCTGTTGTCCAACAGCTCACTGTTTTTATTATTATCAATGTCACTAAACTTCAATAATAAATGGCCATACATCGAAGCGGGATTAGTCATATATCCGGAAGCAAAAACTAAACTTATTGAGTCATCTTTTATTTGCTGACGCCATACCATATATTGAGAACACTCAATATATGGTAATTCACCGTACGTACTCAAATTTAATTGTTGCTGTATTAGCCTAAGACGAGCTGGAAATCGACATAATGCATGTTCATCATTAGGCATATCATTACTTACAGGTAGATAAAACGCTGTAAGAGTAGCTTTTAACTCGTTTAGAGGTGAATTAACTAAGGCGGTATTTAGAAAGAAATTTTGGCTGATAATGTAACTTTTCGAAGAGCTTATCGTTTTGAAGTGTAATAATTTCAACCATTGCTTATTTTTAGAAAGCTCAATTAATGATTGCTCACTCGCGGAGCTTGAATATGAAAAACCATAAATAATAAAAAAACAGGTTAATATCATCAACTTTGTCAACGGTTTTTTCACTCAGAAATCCACTATATTATTGTCGAACGAAATAAAAATGGACCATAAAGGCCCATTAATATAATGTAATAAAGATTACTTATTATACGCTTGCACAAGAATCAGCAAAGTTAACCTCAACTTGATTTTCAAGTACATTATATAATTCTTCGGCGTTTTCAGTCGATTTTTGTGCTATATCTTTACGTACAGCATTGATTATAGCGGTATGACTTGTTGCTGCACATCCACGTAACTCTAGCATGGCAGTTACATATTCGCCTTCACCAATTGCTACTTCTTGCTCAAGAATAGGTAGAGTCGCTTGAATAAACATGGCTGTTTTAGCCTGTTCACTAGCACAAGCGTTTTGTGAAGATATGTTTGAAGTAACGGCTGTTGTACCTAAATCCCAAATAACATTTGAAATTGCCGCTGCGGCGCCATTAGAAGTAAAAATCATAGCACCGATGCCACAATCTGTCCAAGGGTTCAACTTTTTCATGGTGACTGTCTCAGCTGCAGCAGAGTTTATTGTTGCTATTGTTAATGCACCAACCATAAGAGTTGTAATTATTGCTGTTTTCATGTTCTTTTACTTCCTTGATTTTTGTTTTTAGCGAGGTCTATACCTCTAAATCATTATAAGTAATTGAAAATAATAATGCTATTTATAAAACACTAGGTTTATTATCTAACTTTTAAATTATCCTTTTAGTAATTAATCGTTCAAGTATTATTCTTAATCACCTAACAAAAAAGTGCCGACAGAGCAACATTTAAAAATGATACTGGAGAAGTGACTTGCTCTTTATCATTTAAATATTTACGATTAAATTTTTAAATAGACTAATTTAAGCAAATAAATTTTCTTTCAAAACGGTGAACTTACATTTTTATTTATGGTCTATTCTGCCAATGAAAAATATTTAAAAGGAGTTTTACAATACAAGGTTTTAAGTTTGCAATTTCTGTTTCTCTCATCCTGCATCTACTTGTTGCTTTACTGTTAATCAATACTGCGGATAAGCCGATCGAAAAATTTACCAAAAAATCGAAAATAAAACCGATCAACAGTTTTATCTATTATAAAGCAATTGAAAATAAACAAGACAAAACAGAAGTAAAGCAATTAAAAGATGATAAGAAAAAAGTACTAACAAAAACGCCTCTGTTAAAAGAAGAACGACAATCTCCGGTTACACAACCGGAACAGGTTGAACAAAAGAACAGACTAAATCAACCAAAGCTTGAAAGGGGAGCATCGACTCAGCCAACTGAGACGATAATTTCACCGCTAAAAAACCTGTTGGCTAAACCGGTAAGAAAATATACAAATTCGCAAAGATTGTCTCGCCTTAAAGATAAAATTAATCAACAAGCCGTAGAACAAGCAATGTACAACTACTCGAAACCTAATACAGGTTCAGTAATGCATGGCACTCCTAATTATGTACCGCACTCTTTTGTTGAAGATGTTCAAAAAAAGGCAATAGCTTCAACATCAAGTCAGGTTGGAAATGGCTTTAGCATCAAAAAAGGTGATAATGGAACTTGTACTTTAACTGAAGATTTATCGAATATTGGGCTGCAGGGTAAAATGACATCACGTTTTAACTGTGGTTTATCGAAAGGCGAAAAAGCCTTTAATAGTCATATGAAAAAGGTGCTTAAAAAGTTAGGTAAATAAAGCGGAACCCTATACTGACAATAAGGCTCTTGATTATATTCCATATGGAATAAAGTATTTCATCAAGATGCAAAAACGCAATTGTGAGTGCCTTTTTAATTATCATTGATTGGTTTGATATCTATATCCTTAATTAACAATAATTCTCATTAGTATTATAACTACCGCTTCTACGCTTTATAAACGCTGTGAATACTGTTTATTGAACCAAATGATTAGTAGTAGCTAGAAAATCAGGTAAACTAGAGGGAAAATTTTTCCCTGTTAATGATGACAGTATCATTAGCACATTAGAACTAGAGAGAGTTTTAAATGAGTCTATATTTAGAGTACATTAAAGAAATTGAAAGTCGTAAGAACGATTTAGAATTGGCTCCATTGCCAATTGATGCTGCCAATTTATTATCTGAAATTATTGCTCAGATTAAAGATTCAGCAAATGAGCATCGCGAAGATTCCCTTAACTTCTTCATTTATAATACCTTACCGGGCACAACAAGTGCTGCAGGTGTAAAAGCTGCTTTCCTAAAAGAAATCATCCTAGCTGAATCTGTACTAGCAGAAATTACCCCTACGTATGCTTTTGAATTATTGTCTCACATGAAAGGTGGTCCTTCAATTGAAGTACTTCTTGATTTAGCATTATCTAATGACGCAGCAGTAGCAAAACCAGCAGCAGAAGTATTAAAAACTCAAGTGTTTTTGTATGACGCTGATACCGCTCGTCTTGCAACCGCGTTTAAAGCAGGCAATGTTATTGCCAAAGATATTCTTGAAAGCTACGCACAAGCTGAATTTTTCACTAAGCTGCCAGAAATAGCAGCAAAGATTGAAGTTGTTACTTATATTGCCGGTGAAGGTGACATATCAACTGACTTACTTTCTCCTGGTCATCAAGCTCACTCTCGTGCTGATCGTGAATTGCATGGCAAGTGTTTAATCACGCCAGAAGCTCAAGCTGAAATACAAGCATTACAAGCTAAACACCCTAAAGCTAAATTAATGCTTATCGCAGAAAAAGGCACTATGGGTGTTGGTTCTTCTCGTATGTCTGGTGTTAACAACGTTGCACTATTGGCGGGTAAAAAAGCAAGCCCATACGTACCATTTATTAACATTGCCCCAGTTGTTGCAGGTACTAACGGCATCGCTCCTATCTTCCTGACTACTGTTGATGTAACTGGTGGTATTGGTCTTGACCTTAAAAACTGGGTTAAGAAAGTAGATGCTAATGGCAACAATGTTGTTGACGATAATGGCGATGCAGTGCTAGAAGAAGCTTACTCGGTAGCTACGGGTACTGTATTAACTATCGATACTAAAGCGCAGAAGTTATATAACGGTGATAAAGAATTAGTTGACGTATCTTCAGCATTCACTCCACAAAAAGTGGAATTCATGAAAGCAGGTGGTTCTTACGCGGTTACATTCGGTAAGAAATTACAAACATTTGCGGCAGAAACTTTGGCCGTTGAAGCACCTGCTGTTTACGCAGCATCTAAAGAGATCTCACATGAAGGTCAAGGTTTAACTGCTGTTGAAAAAATATTTAACCGTAACGCAGTTGGTGTTGCTTCAGAAACTCCATTACATGCAGGTTCTAACGTTCGCGTGACAGTGAACATTATTGGTTCTCAGGACACCACTGGCCCAATGACATGCCAAGAGTTAGAAGCGATGGCTGCTTCTACTATTTCTCCAATCGTTGACGGTGCTTACCAGTCTGGTTGTCACACCGCATCGGTATGGGATAGCAAAGCAAAAGCAAACATTCCTAAGCTTATGAGCTTTATGAATAAGTTTGGTCTTATCACGGCACGTGATCCGAAAGGCGCTTACCTGCCAATGACAGATGTTATTCATAAAGTATTGAATGATATTACTGTGGACGACCGCGCTATCATCATCGGTGGTGATTCACATACTCGTATGTCTAAAGGCGTCGCTTTTGGTGCCGACTCAGGTACAGTGGCGATCGCATTAGCAACGGGTGAAGCGGCTATGCCAATCCCTGAATCAGTTAAAGTAACCTTTAAAGGTCACATGAAAGACCACATGGATTTCCGTGACGTAGTACACGCAACGCAATTGCAAATGCTTAAGCAATTTGGTGGCGAGAATGTTTTCCAAGGTCGTGTCATTGAAGTACACATTGGTACTTTATTAGCTGACCAAGCCTTCACTTTTACCGATTGGTCTGCAGAGATGAAAGCAAAAGCCTCTATCTGTATTTCTGAAGATGATACCTTAGTGCAATCACTTGAACTCGCTAAAAGCCGTATCCAAATAATGATCAACAAGGGTATGGAAAACACAGAAAAAACTCTTACCGGTTTAATTGCTTTAGCTGACAAACGTATCGAAGGGATCAAATCAGGCACTACCCCGGCATTATCACCAGATGATACCGCTAAGTATTACGCAGAAGTGGTTGTTGATTTAGATGCTATTGATGAGCCAATGATTGCTGATCCTGACGTAAACAATGATGATCTATCTAAGCGTTATACCCATGACGTTATACGTCCTGTTTCATTCTACACCGATAAATCAGTTGATTTAGGTTTTGTTGGTTCTTGTATGGTTCATAAAGGCGATATGCAAATCATCGCGCAAATGTTACGTAACATGGAAGCACAAGGTAAGAAGATTGAATTTAAAGCACCATTAGTTGTCGCGCCACCAACATACAACATTGTTGATGAGCTTAAAGCTGAAGGTGACTGGGACATTTTACAAAAGTATTCAGGTTTTGAATTCGATGATGCACATCCAAAAGGTGCTGCTCGTACTAAGTACGAAAACATCATGTACCTTGAACGCCCAGGTTGTAACTTATGTATGGGTAACCAAGAAAAAGCTGAACCAGGCGATACGGTCATTGCTACTTCTACACGTTTGTTCCAAGGTCGTGTGGTAGCAGATACAACAGAGAAAAAAGGTGAATCATTATTGGGTTCAACACCGCTAGTTGTGCTTTCAACTATGCTGGGTCGCTTCCCTACCCTTGCAGAGTACAAAAGTGCTGTCGACGGTATTAACTTAACTAAGTTCACTCCACCGACACATGAGATGAGCACTAAGTTCACCGGTGAAGCTGTACCGATTAAAGTTATGTAGCTCCTGATAGCTTTCAAGCGAGAAACTCTATTTTAAGAGATAATGAAAATAGAGCATGAGGGTTACTTGTTTTGGTTGAGTGAGTGAGTTAAAACTTACCATCAACTAAAATAAATAACCCTTTTTTTTTATAAATAATTAACCATTTAGAATGATTATTACTGGCTAGGACATTTAATATTAGCTGATAACGAAGGCATAATTAGATTTGGAAAAGACTGTCTATCGGTAAATTTCTCAATACCTTTTAGCACTTCAATAGTAAAACCATAAGTGCCACAAATCTCATAAGAACGTCTCATCATAAATGTCGCTAATTTACTAAAATGAGTATCAGATTTAGACCATACCTGTAAGTGGTATTTATTTTCAGACAGTTCTGTTTGCTTAAATTGAACATTGTGATCAAAATCCCATTGTGACGTCCCATTTTGTTGCTCTATATTACTGCAACCTGAAAGTAAAACACCTAAAAGCATTAAAAAATATAATCGCATGGTAAATCCTATTTAATGAAGATAACTCGTTGAAAAACAGACATAGTGACTTTACATGTCAAAATAAACAGTGAAGTTTTACTATTTATTTTCGCATTTTAGCACCGTATAGGTAAGATAAAACTTTCAGAAACTTTAGCATCATTCAATTTTAAGGGTAAAAAAAGTATTAGGTAATATCACTTTCTAGAACCACTTTGTTTCGACCAGTATCTTTAGCTTGATAAAGCGCTTTATCAGCCCGAAAAATGATATCTTCCACACTATCATCAATTCTAAATTCTGCTAAGCCAAAGCTTACTGTCACTTTACAGCCTTCAATATTTAGCTGACAAAAATTGTTTCTTAGTTTTTCAGCAAGAACTTTTGCTCCATTTATATTAGAGTTTGGACAAACGATTAAAAACTCCTCACCTCCCCAGCGGCCAATAAAGTCTGAATCTCTCAAGACGCTATTAGCCCGATTAGCAATATCAATTAAGACACGATCACCTATTTGGTGACCTCGGGTATCATTTACCTTTTTAAAATAATCAATATCAAAAATAATTAAGACAAAACTGTTGAGGTAACGCTGGCATCTTGCGACCTCCCTTTTAAGTAAAGACTCAATTTTTGCTCGATTAGCAATTTTTGTTAAATAGTCTGTACTACTTAAGTAGGTCAACTTCTGATTAGCTACTTGTAACTCTATATTCAATGCATTCTGCTTTTTGCTAAACCGTTGCAAAATAAAGTAACGGTATAAAAAGAACGCTAGGATAATAATAAAAATAAGCACAATTCTAAAAACCATTACATAGTCAGTACCACTTTCTATTCGTACTTGCCTCCATCTGCGCTTTATTTTGGCAATATTGACCGGATCTATTTCACTAATAGCTTGATCTAATAAGGAAACAAGTTTAGGTTGCGATTTATGAACTCCAATTCTTAAGTCATTAATAATATCTGTATTACCAACTATTTTTAAGTTAGAAAGCCCTAATTCTGAAATGAAATGTAAGGCTACAGGCATTGAGGCAATGGCTAAATCAGCATTTCCTTTGGCAACAGCAACTAAAGTATCCTCCATTCTATCAACCAAAATTATGTTAATGTTTGGAAAGTTTTTTCTGATATAGTTTAAGTAAATATAACCCTCTACAACCGCTAGGGTTTGGTTAGAAATACTTGTTAAACCACTAATAAAGTTAGTACTTTGTTGCCCGACGAGCACAACAACAGCTCTTAGATATGGCTGAGTAAAATTTAAATATTTTGAACGTTCTGGCGTTTTATTTAACAGAGATAAAATTTGGCACTTACCTTGTTGTACATACTTTTGAGAATCAGCCCAGGATTGAGTGACAATTAATTCAAATTTAACGCCTGTATGCTTAGTCAACAACTCTAAATAATCCGCAGCAATTCCTATATGCTCATTTTTCGAATTTATTTTTTCATAGGGTAACCAGTTGGGGTCCACACACATTGTTATGGTTTGGTTATCTAGGTTAGACTTTATGGGTTTATCAGTTGGTTCCTCAAAAGCAAAAACAGGTACGCAAGAAAAGTAAAATAAGACCATGAAATAATGACAGCAGGGCAAGTTAAGAAGTTGCAACAATGTTTTCAAAACGCCCCCTAGCCCAATGATAATAATATTATTAACTATAGAATATAGAAGCTTTTATTCCCATTTCCTTTATTTTAGGTAATAAAAAACCAGCTAAATTAGCTGGTTTTATCAATTAGTTAGAAAAAATAAAATTTACTTTTTCTTTTTAACCGCTTTAGCATTCGGTAAGTCAGTAATTGAACCTTCAAAAATTTCAGCCGCTAAGCCAATAGATTCGTTCAATGTTGGGTGAGCATGAATAGTTAATGCTAAGTCTTCAGCATCAGCGCCCATTTCGACCGCTAAACAAATTTCACCAAGCATTTCACCCGCGTTGATACCAACAATAGCACCACCAAGTACGCGACCGGTTTCTTTTTCGAAGATCATCTTAGTTTTACCTTCAGTACGTGCAGAAGCAATAGCACGACCAGAAGCAGCCCAAGGGAAGTTAGCAACTTCAATGTTTAAACCTTGCTCTTTCGCTTCACTCTCTGTAATACCAACCCAAGCCATCTCTGGATCAGTATAGGCAATTGAAGGAATACAGCGTGGGTCGAATACATGTTTCTTACCTGAGATAACTTCAGCAGCACAATGTGCTTCATGTACTGCTTTATGTGCAAGCATAGGTTGACCAACAACATCACCAATCGCGAAAATATGTGGAACATTAGTGCGTAGTTCGTTCGTTACATTGATAAAACCACGCTCATCAACATTAACGCCCGCTTTGTCAGCAGCAACTAAGTGACCATTTGGCTTACGGCCAACAGCAACTAAAATTTTGTCGTAACGTACAGGTTCTGCTGGTGCTTTTTTACCTTCAAAAGTAACGTACAAGCCGTCAACTTTTGCTTCAACTGCAACAACTTTAGTAGACAACATAATGTTGAATTTTTTCTTGTTGTAGTTAGTGTAAATTTTAACAATGTCTTTATCAGCAGCTGGTACTAATTGGTCAGCAAATTCTACAACTGAAACATTAGAACCTAAAGCTTTGTAAACCGTGCCCATTTCTAAACCTATGATACCACCACCAAGTACTAACATTTCACCAGGAACATCGTGAAGTTCTAAAGCACCTGTTGAATCAATAACACGAGGGTCATCGTTTGGAATGAAAGGTAAATCAATTACAGAAGAACCTGCTGCGATAATAGCATTATCAAAAGTGATCGTAGTTTTCTGGCCATCATTACCTTCAACTTCAATTGTTTTATCTGAAGTGAATTTACCATAACCGTAAACTGTAGTTACTTTGCGCGCTTTAGACATACCACCTAAGCCGCCAGTAAGTTGAGCTACGACACTGTCTTTCCAGTCACGAATTTTATCTAAATTGATTTCTGGCTTACCAAAGGTAACGCCATGAGAAGCCATCGCAGCGGCATCATCAATAACTTTAGCAACATGAAGTAATGCTTTTGATGGGATACAACCAACGTTTAGACAAACGCCACCTAATGTTTTACGGCTTTCAACTAATACTACGTCTAGACCTAGATCTGCTGCACGAAAAGCCGCTGAATAACCACCAGGGCCTGAACCTAATACGACTACTTGAGTTTTAATATCGTTACTCATGCTTACCTCAATTTAACTTGTTGATTTGTAATTTGTCGCTTTACAATAATTGTCAGCCACAAATGTAAATTTATTATATATTTTCTGGGCGGAATTTTACTTAAACTCACACCAAAGTACCATCTTTAATCACGTCTTCTTTGACCAAAGGTGTAAAAAATGAGACGTTTGCAACATTCTCACTTTTTACTACTTTGTCAATTACACGTTCAATTATAAAATCAATTGACGAATATCTGACATTACATTTGCTAGATGCACAGTAAAGCGTGCTGCTAGTGCGCCGTCGATGACACGATGGTCGTATGACATGGATAATGGCAACATAAGTTTAGGCTCAAAATCTTTACCATTCCACTTAGGTTTCATTTCAGATTTAGAAACACCTAAAATAGCCACTTCTGGTGCATTAACGATTGGTGTAAATGCTGTACCACCGATACCGCCAAGGCTAGATATTGTAAAACAACCACCTTGCATGTCAGATGCTTTCAATTTACCGTCACGTGCTTTCATACTAATTTCTAAAAGCTCACGAGATAACTGATGAATACCTTTTTGGTCAACATCACGCACTACCGGAACAACTAAGCCGTTTGGTGTATCAACAGCAACACCGATGTGAATGTATTTTTTCAAAATTAAGCTTTCACCGTCTTCACTCAAGCTTGAGTTAAACGCTGGGAATTCGCGTAAAGCATCTGCCGCCGCTTTCAAAATAAACACTAACGGGGTAATTTTAAAACCAAGCTTTTTCTTTTCACAAATTACATTTTGCTCTTTACGGAACGCTTCAACATTAGTGATATCAGCTTCATCAAATTGCGTAACATGTGGAATAGTTACCCAGTTGCGATGTAAAAATGGCCCTGATATTTTTTGAATACGTGTTAGAGGCTTAGTTTCGACTTCACCAAATTTAGAGAAATCAATAACTCGAGCGCTTACAACTTGCAAGCCGCCTTCGCCAGCAGCAACAGAGCTACCTGCATTTGCTTTCGGACGAGAAAGTTCATATTTCACGTAAGACTGTACGTCTTCTTTTAAAATACGGCCTTTATTACCTGTGCCTTTTACTTTGGTTAAGTCAACACCATATTCACGTGCAGTACGACGAATTGATGGCGAAGTATAAATGCTACCAGATGAAGTCACTTTACCCGCTTGTGGATGGTGCGGAACAGGCGCAGCTTTTACCACGGGTGCTGGTTTAACCTTAGGAGCTTCTACAACTTTTTCGGCTACTGGCGCAGCAACAGCTTCAACAGGAGCACCACTTGATGTTTCAAGCTTTATAACAATAGAGCCCTGCTTTACTTTACCACCAATACTAACAAAGACTTCTTTAACAGTACCGGCATGAGATGATGGAACATCCATGGTCGCTTTGTCTGTTTCTAAGGTGATCAAACCATCTTCTACTTCGATCACATCACCAACATTCACCATGACATCAATAACTTCTACTTCGCCGTCTTCACCAATATCCGGAACAGCAATATCAATAATTTCGCTTGTCGCAGAAACTGAAGCTACTGGAGCTTCGACAGCAACAGGTGCAACAGTCGCTTCAGCGGCAACTGGTACTGCTACCTCTGCAGGAGCTTCTTCTACAGCGCTTGCAGATGAAGATGTCATTTCAGCAATAACATCACCTTCTTTAATTTTATCGCCAACACTGACCAATAATGCAGATAATTTACCAGCAAACGGTGCAGGAATATCCATTGATGCTTTATCAGTTTCAACGGTAACAATACCTTCATCAGCTTCGATTGAATCACCAACCGCAAAACATATTTCTATAATTTCAACTTCATCGCCACCAACATCAGGGACTAGAATTTTTTGACTATCTGACATATTAATTCTCCGAGCCTAATTAAGCGTAAAGTGGGTTAAGTTTTTCAGTGTCGATATCAAAACGTTTAATTGCTGTCGTTACGACTGAGCGTTCTACATCACCACGATTAGCTAATTCAAATAATGCTGCAACAACGATATAAGCCGCATTCACTTCAAAGTGAGTACGTAAATTAGCGCGGCTATCACTACGACCAAAACCATCTGTACCTAAACAACGGTACTCAGTGTCAATGTAAGCACGAACTTGCTCTGAATAGTTTTTAATATAATCAGTTGCCGCAATTGCTGGGCCCTTTTCTTTAGTGATAACAGAAGAAATGTAGGCTTGTTTTTGCTCACTTTCTGGGTGAAGCATATTCCAACGTGCCACGTCTTGACCGTCACGTGTTAATTCATTAAATGAGGTTACCGAATAAACATCACTTGAAATACCGTAATCAGCACTTAAAATTTGCGCTGCTTCACGTACTTTCTCTAAAATCGTACCTGAGCCCATTAATTGCACGTTAGCTTTCGCTTTTTTCGCAGTTACTGTTTCAAGCTTGTAAATACCTTTAATAATTTCATCAGCAATATCTTTAGTATCTGGCAGTGCAGGATGTTTATAGTTTTCGTTCATCAAAGTCATGTAGTAGAAAATATTTTCGTTATTTTCATACATACGGCGTAAACCATCACGAACAATGACTGCAATCTCATAACCATACGTTGGATCGTATGTTACACAGTTCGGAATTAAACCCGCTTGAACATGTGAATGACCATCTTGATGTTGCAAACCTTCACCGTTCAAGGTTGTACGACCCGCAGTCGCACCTAATAAAAATCCTTTGGCTTGGCTATCGCCAGCAGCCCAGGCTAAATCGCCGACACGTTGGAAACCAAACATTGAGTAGTAAATATAAAATGGGATAGTAGTCGCATTACAAGTAGAGTAAGACGTACCTGCAGCAACCCAAGACGCCATTGCGCCTAATTCATTAATACCTTCTTGTAAAACCTGACCTTTTTTATCTTCACGATAATATGCAACTTGGTCAGCATCTTGTGGAATATATTTTTGCCCTTCATTAGCGTAAATACCAACTTGGCGGAATAAACCTTCCATACCAAAAGTACGCGCTTCATCAGGAATAATTGGCACAATACGTTTACCAATTTTTTTGTCTTTTAATAAGGCGTTTAATACCCGAACAAAAGTCATCGTTGAAGAAACTTCGCGATCACCCGAGCCTTTTAAGATGGCATCAAAAACTTTAAGTGGTGGAATTTCTAACGTTTCATCGGCTTCTACACGACGAGCGGGTAACGAGCCTCCTAATGCTTCACGACGAGCTTTCATGTACTTGAACTCTTCGCTGTCTTCAGGGAATCGATAGAAAGGCAAATCAGCAATTTCATCATCACTAATTGGCATATTAAAGCGATCTCGATAAAGCTTAATAGATTCAACATCCATTTTCTTAACGTTATGGGCAATGTTTAATGCTTCACCTGAAGCCCCTAGACCAAAACCTTTAACAGTTTTTGCTAAGATAACCGTTGGACGACCTTTAGTTTCTATCGCTTTTTTATAAGCAGAGTAAACTTTTACTGGGTCATGGCCGCCACGATTTAAACGGTAAATGTCTTCATCTGACATATTGGCAACAAGTGCCGCTGTTTCAGGGTATTTATTAAAGAAGTTTTCGCGAGTGTACTTGCCACCTTTCGCTTTACAGTTTTGGTATTCACCATCAACTGTTTCTTCCATAAGCTGTAAAAGTTTACCAGAAGTATCACGGGCAATAAGTGCATCCCAGTATGAGCCCCAAATAACTTTAACAACTTCCCAGCCAGCACCACGGAAAGTACCTTCAAGTTCTTGAATGATTTTGCCATTACCACGAACTGGGCCATCTAAGCGTTGTAAGTTACAGTTAACAACAAATGTTAAATTGTCTAAACCTTCACGCGAAGCTAAACCAATAGCACCTAATGATTCTGGCTCATCGGTTTCACCGTCACCTAAGTAACAGTAAACGCGTTGAGCTGAACAATCTTTAATGCCGCGGTCGGTCAAATATTTAAGGAAACGTGCCGTATAAATTGCTTGCAATGGACCTAGACCCATTGAAACGGTTGGAAACTGCCAAAAGTCTTTCATCAAGTGAGGATGAGGGTAAGAAGATAAACCTTTACCGTCACACTCCTGACGGAAGTTGTCCATTTGCGATTCAGTTAAACGCCCTTCCATAAAAGCACGAGCATAAATCCCCGGAGAGATATGGCCTTGAGCAAAAATAAAATCGCCACCGTCTTTTTCAGAGGCCGCTCTAAAGAAGTGATTAAAACCAACATCGTAAAGCATAGCGGATGAAGCGAAACTACCAATATGCCCACCAAGGTCTAAATCTTTCTTAGATGCACGAAGTACTAACACTAAAGCGTTCCAACGAATTGCAGCACGAATGCGTGCTTCAATGGTTTGGTCACCCGGCATATTAGGTTCTTGCCCAGGAGGAATAGTATTTACGTAAGCCGTTTTTGCTTCGAATGGTAAATGCGTGCCACTGCGACGAGCGCGGTCAATAAGTTTTTCTAAAATGAAATGTGCGCGTTCTGGACCTTCATTTTCCAAAATAGAATCCATGGATTCCAACCATTCTTGGGTTTCCAATGAATCTAAATCAATCTTCGGGAGCTCAGACATAATTACTTAGTCTCCAATAGTTAGTAAGTATATATACCCATCACTACTCTATATGCAGGTTTTATTGCGTTTCAAAACTAGATCTACGGCGTTACTCATTCTTGCAATAGAACAACTATTGCTTCAAATAAGTGCCTTGTAGCTATAATTTTGAATTCACACTAAATTCCCGCATCTTGAATGATGATGGGTATAAAATTAAATTATGTGCTTAAAGATAGTCAACTTTCGCATATTTACATGCATTGTTTGTCTTTAAAATTATCGTTAAGCGGTTATTTATCAATCTTATTTTTCTGCTTAATATTCACTGCGTTGCATTCTGCGCATTGATCTTTCCATGCGACTATTTTCTTGTGTCATTTTCAGCAGTATTTCTTCAATAAAAGCGAGGTGACGATGGCTTGCTCCCCAGGCTTTTTGTGGTTGCCCACTAATAATCGCATCTAGTAATCTTTTTCTAAATTCGGCCATTTGCGCAAATATATCTGGTCGTTTAGCTAAAACAGTTAAGTTTTGTTCAATATTATCAATCAATAAGCTCGACATACTGCGTGCTAAATGCAAAGTCACCGCATTGTGAGATGCAGCACAAATGGCGAGATAAAAATCAAAAATCGCTTCAGCTTCTAGACGTAAATTATTCTCTAATTGGGCAGTACCAATGTTCTCATGCTTCTTTTGTATTTCTGCAAAATCTGTTTCTGTACCACGCATGGCGGCATAATACGACGACATACCTTCGATGCCATGACGAAACTCTAATAGATCAAATTGTGATTCATTACTTTTCGACATCAGTTCAAACAATGGATCAGATAAACCCGACAAGATTTTATCGCTAACAAACGTGCCACCACCTTGTCGGCGATTAACTAAACCTTTTGCTTCGAGCTTTTGAATAGCTTCACGCAATGAAGGGCGCGAAACAGCAAACTGTTTAGCTAGCTCTCGTTCTGGCGGTAATTTTTCTCCCGCTTGTAAGCTACCTTCAAGTATCAATGTTTCTAGTTGACGCAAAATTACATCTGATAACTTTGCTTGCTTAACGGGTTTTTGTATACCTGACAATGTCATAAATAAAAATTTGGCCCATAAATTATTGGCGTAAAGCCAATTCATTTGCTTAAGAATAATAAATATCACTTAAGAAAATAACAATAAAACAAAAGGTAAATTGGTCTTACCAATTGAAAAAGTGGTGTAAAAATACCAAAAAAGTACAAATTTGTAAAGAGAAGATAGTTGAGATTACTTTATTTGCCAAGCTTTATTTTAGAGCTTGGACTTAAAACATGCGTTTAAATAACGGCTATGGTGCCAGTATAATTGAGGTGGGGGGAGTTACTTATCATCAAACTTACAAATAACAAAAAAGGCGGCATAGCCGCCTTTGAATCAGTTACTTACTAATAACTCGACAACAACAATAAGGATAAACTAGTTTAAAATTCCAGTCAGTATTAATAGTGAAATAACCGCTAAACATAATAGTAAGGTTCTTTTCGCCAATCTCACCAATAAACAAGGCTCTGCGGTACAATCATCAGGGTCTGTCATCAAATCCTCAGATTTTTGAGCTACGGCAACCAATAACTGATTTGGTTGTTTATTTACATCAAATAAGTTTTCTAACCATAACGGCATTGCTTTTGAAAAGTGCCCAACAAGCATATATCCAAAAGCAACAATACGTACGGGTAACCAGTCAACCCAAAATAAAACATCCTCTAATAAAGACTTATCATCTTTTATTGGTTGTTCAACATCACTTGAATTTCCATCGACTTCTTGGTTTTCGTTTTCAAGTTTTACTGGAACTTCATTCATTGTTACCAATAAGCGATAAAATAATGCCCCTGCGGCACCAAAAATCACAAAGAAAATCATAATCGCAATAAAGTATCGGTAGTTTAGCCATACAAGTAACTGACCAAAACTCATTGGTGAACTACTGGTTTCTTGCTGTAACTGGCTGTGCTGTAACTCACATGTTGTTGGCTCACCACGAAAAGCAGACATCAAATAATCTTTGTAGCATTGCCTTGTTTTCACACAGCCGAAACAAACAATTAAAATCAATGTTGAAAATATTAAATAAAGCAAGCCGTCGTCGACCAATTCTAAAATAAAATAACAAGTAATAACGGGAATGGTGATAAAAACAACCTGAAGTACCATTGATTCTTTAGCAGAATTCAACAGTCTTGATTTCTTGAATAAACTCACATAAGCATGAAAATAAGTTTTAAATTGCCATGCTGATGAAGATAAATAGCGCTCGGCGGCTAAAGCAATAAGTAAACTAATAAGGCTCATGAATATTTCCTGATTTTATAAACGATTTATTAATGATTATATACTCGTTGTTATTGAAGTAATACACATTAACGATACTTTAAACAATCAATAAAGTACTGCCAATTAAATGCTTTACCTGGATCTGTTTTTCTTTGTGGGGCAATATCACTATGCCCGGTTATATTATTTTTTATATCTGGGTACTGAATTTGTAGCGCTTTGGTTAAAAGTGATAAAGCTTGGTATTGCTCCGTTGAGTAAGGAATATCATCGGTGCCTTCTAATTCTATGCCAATAGAAAAATCATTACAGTTTGCTTGTCCTTGATATGATGAAACACCTGCATGCCAAGCTTTATCATCAAATGAAACATATTGAATGATTTTTCCTTCTCTGGTAATTAAGCAATGAGCTGAAACTTTAAGCTGGGCAATTTCTTCAAAATAAGGATGGGCTTTTGTGTCTAACTTCCCTAAGAAAAAATCCGTAATGTAACCGCCGCCAAATTGCGCCGGCGGTAAAGATATATTATGGACAACCACTAAATGTACGATTTGTTCTTCATCACGTAAACTAAAATGAGGTGATTTTTGCTTTTCTTCATTAACCAACCAGCCACCGAAAATTTCCATTGAATAATTTTCTAAGCTGGATAATTTGTTTTTAAAGTCTTTCGTCATACAATAGCTTTAACATTAAATTTTCAAGAGTTATGACTAGAGTATGACTGAATTTGATCCGACAAACAAAATGGCAAAAATATTTATTTGGTTAGCATGGTTTTTCGCGTTAGTTTTATTATTTTTTTTCTTTCAAGATGTTTTAGATAAGCAATGGAATCCCAATAAGGATCCACAAATTAGTTTGAGTCCTCAAGGGAAAGCAGAAGTACGATTACAGCAAAACCGCCAAGGGCATTATCTCGTTGAAGGAGCTATTAACGACACGCCAGTAATATTTCTCCTCGATACTGGTGCCACTCAGGTATCTATTCCTGCACACATTGCCGAGCAATTACAGCTTAAAAGTTATGCTTCGTCACAAGTAAACACGGCAAATGGTCGTACCACCGTTTATCAAACTACACTACAACAACTTAGTATTGGTAATATTTATTTATATGATGTTGCCGCGCATATCAATCCAAGTATGCAATCAAATGAAATTCTATTGGGCATGAGCGCCCTAAAAAGGGTAGAATTCAGCCAAGTGGGTAAGCAACTTACTTTACGCGAGCAATAGATAACTCACTCAATAATTATTTATATTATCATTCTAAAAAGAGATCAAAATTCAATGCTTTCTGTGCAACTACAACACGACATTCAAAAGACAGTAACTTGGGCATTATGTGAAGACCTAGGCGTTGATAATGCTGATGCATTAAAAAATAGCCAAGATATTACGGCTGAATTAATTCCTGCCGAAAACATCGCGGTGGCTAATATTATTACCCGTGAAGATTGTATTATTTGTGGCGTTGCCTGGGTCAATGAAGTTTTTGCTCAACTCGATGCTATTTACAATACACAAACCAAAATCACTTGGTTTGTCAACGATGGCGAAAGTGTTAAAGCAAATAGCACTTTATTTGAATTATCAGGTAAGGCACGAATATTGTTAACTGGTGAACGTAGTGCACTGAATTTTCTCCAATCTCTTTCTGGTACTGCAACGTTAACCAGTACCTATGTTAAAGAGTTATCACAAAGTAATACTAAGTTGCTTGATACTCGTAAAACGATTCCGGGGTTACGTAGCGCACAAAAGTATGCCGTAAAATGTGGCGGCGGTGTCAATCATCGCATCGGTTTATTTGATGCCTTTCTAATTAAAGAAAATCATATCGCCGCTTGTGGTGGTATTGAAAAAGCGATTAACACCGCCAGACAAAATCATCCGGGCATAACGGTTGAAGTAGAAGTAGAAAGCTTAGACGAGCTTAACCAAGCACTTAAAGCAGGCAGCGATATCATTATGCTCGATAATTTTAGTCACGAAATGATTGAACAAGCAGTTATCATCACAGCTGAAATTTCAAAAGGTGAAACCAAATTAGAAGTTTCTGGCAATATGACCATAGATACATTAAAAAGCTATGCCAAGGCGGGTGTAGATTTCATTTCAGTCGGCGCATTGACCAAACATGTTAAAGCAATAGATTTATCCATGCGTTTTGCTTAATAAATAAACAACCATTATTTCAGTTTTATATAATTTCAGTTAAAAAGTTGTTATTTATTAACTGCTTTTTAACGAAATCAACGAAAAACGTAAAAAAATCAAAAAAAAGTGTCACAAAATTTTACATTTCTTAATTTATGTCGCAATATCAAATCAGCCCCCGTAATTAAGTATGGATATACCTATTATGAAAAACGTAAAATCTTTAAATCGTCAATCTTTAAACAAAGCAAAGGGTTTTACCCTTATTGAATTAATGATCGTTGTGGCGATTATTGGTATTTTAGCAGCAGTAGCATTACCTCAATATCAGAGCTATACCCAAAAAGCTAAATATACTGAAGTTGTATTAGCAAGTTCATCTTTTAAAACAGCTATTGAAGTTTGCGCCCAAGTAGAAGGTACATTACTCATAGCGACTTGTGGACATAGCTTAGGCGGAATTCCAGCAGCAGCTGGTGCATCTGGCATAATAACTTCTGTTACTATTACTGCAGGTTCAACTGATGCATCTAATGCAGTAATTACCGTAGTCCCTGTGGCAGGTGGTGGCATTTTAGCGAGCGATACCTATATATTAACGGGTACACTTACTAGTGGTAAAGTCACTTGGGCTGATAACTGTACTACTCTTTGTTAAGCAACCATAAACAAAGTAAATAAATAAATAAAGCTCCTATTTTAGGAGCTTTTTTTATATCTAAACTTACCCTAGTTTCTTTATATCTAGACTTTAGCAACTCTTCTTTATGACTAAACTTAAAAATGCGTTAAGCTATACTAGTAATAAACATTACTAATAATTACATTGCATTACCCGACAGCTAAAAGGCATCCATGAAAGGTCATCACCAACAATCGAGTGTTTTATCCGCACTAACAAAAAATGATATCGTATCCGTTGATATGGTTGACAGCATCAGTGCAGATTTTATTCGACAATCTAAACCTTTTATTCGTTTTCTTATCGAAGATAAAAGTATTAACGCCGATAGTATTGCGAGCATACTTTCTCGAAGCTTTGGTTATCCACTAATTGATCTTAACGCCTTTGACAGCGCGATGCTGCCTGAAGGTATTCGTAATGAAAAGCTTATCCGTAAGCATAATGCCCTGCCTTTATTTTTACGCGGTAAAGTCTTATTTGTTGCTATGTCAGATCCGACAAATTTAGATGCATTAGAAGAAATTCAATTTAATACTGGTTTTCCTACAGAATTAGTCCTTACTAACGACCAAAGCTTGTTTAAATTTATTGATCAAATTCTTGAAGAAGAAAGTGACGCACTAGATATTAGTGATATAGATGCAGAAGAGCTAGCGGGCATCGACGTTCAAGAAGAACGTAAAGAAGATGATGAAGCAACTGGGGGTAAAGAAGATGCCCCCATCGTTGTTTACATTAATAAGATTTTACTCGATGCGATTAGAAAGGGTGCTTCCGATTTACATTTTGAACCCTATGAAAAGTCATATCGTATTCGTTTCCGTGTAGATGGCATTTTAACTGAAATGGCGAAGCCTCCGGTATCATTGGCATCTCGCATGGCGGCACGTTTAAAAGTAATGTCTAAACTCGATATTGCAGAGCGACGAGTACCGCAAGATGGCCGTATAAAATTAGCATTATCAAAGAAAAAGTCTATCGACTTTCGTGTTTCCACTCTACCCACCATGTGGGGTGAAAAAGTAGTAATGCGTATTCTCGATTCTTCTAGCGCTATGCTAGGTATCGAAATGTTGGGTTATGAACCCGCCCAAAAAAAAATTTATATGGAAGCTTTAGAGCAACCGCAAGGGATGATATTAGTTACCGGGCCAACAGGTTCAGGTAAAACGGTATCACTTTATACTGGCTTAAATATTCTTAATACCCCTGAGCGTAATATTTCTACCGCAGAAGATCCCGTAGAAATAAACTTAGAAGGTATCAACCAAGTTCAAATTAATAACCGTGCTGGCTTAACATTCCCCAATGCATTGCGCTCTTTTCTACGTCAAGATCCTGATATTGTTATGGTCGGTGAAATTCGCGATCTCGAAACGGCAGAAATTGCGATAAAAGCAGCACAAACTGGTCATTTAGTTTTATCAACATTGCATACAAATTCTGCTGCTGAAACGCTTACCCGTTTATTAAATATGGGCGTTCCTTCTTATAATGTAGCAACTTCGGTAAGTATCATTATTGCCCAACGACTTGCTCGACGTTTATGCAATCGATGCAAAGTTACAGATGAAGTTCCTCGAGCTGAGCTTGAAAAGCAAGGATTTACCGCAACACAAATAACTAATATGAAATTATTTAAACCTGTTGGTTGTGAGCAATGTACCGGAGGTTATAAAGGTCGTGTTGGTGTCTATGAAGTGATAAAAATTAGTCCTAAAATGTCTTCTATTATCATGGAAGGTGGTAACTCTCTTGATATTGCCAAGCAGTGTCAAGTGGAAGGTTATAACAATTTGCGCCAATCGGGGTTAGAAAAAGCAAGTCAAGGGGTTACTAGCTTAGCTGAAATAAACCGAGTTACAACAGCATAAAGCATTTAATATTAGCTACTTTTTTAATAGATATTTACTAGTATTAACATAATAAATTAAGTATTACGTTCAAGAGCAAGGTGATAAATGGCGGTATCAAGCACTCAAAAAAGACGCATCCCGCAGGCTAAAGCTTCTGATGTTTTTATTTGGCATGGTGTAAACCGTAAAGGAAAGAAAATATCCGGCGAGCTTTCAGCGTCTAATATGCTTGAATTAAAAGCTCAATTACGTAAACAGGGGATCACTCCTGGGAAAGTAAAGAAAAAACCTAAGTCACTATTTGGCTCCAACGACAAAAAAATCATCCCAGCTGATATTGCTATCGTTACACGCCAAATTGCAACTATGTTAGGTGCGGGTGTACCTTTGGTTCAAACGGTCGAAATGATTGGCAAGGGTCATAATAATGGCAACATGCAAAGGTTGTTAGGAGATATCTGTAATAAGCTTCAGTCAGGTATTCCACTTTCGGAATGTTTAAGAGACCACCCAAGGTACTTTGATGACCTCTATTGTGATTTAGTCAACTCTGGAGAACAATCCGGGGCGCTTGAAACCATCTATGATCGTATCGCAACTTACAAAGAAAAAGCTGAAGCACTAAAGTCAAAAATTAAAAAAGCGATGACATACCCTATTTCCGTATTAGTTATTGCTTTGATCGTCACTTCAATCTTACTTATTTTCGTAGTCCCTGTTTTCCAAGAAATATTTGCTAGTTTCGGCGCTGAATTACCTGCCTTTACTCAAATGGTTATTGGTATTTCTGAATTTATGCAAGCTTATTGGTATCTTGGCATAGCCGGGATGATGGCCTTTGGATATTTTTTCAAAAAAGCTCACTTAAATAGTCAAAAATTTCGTGATAGCGTCGATAGAAAGATACTTAAAATACCCGTGATTGGCGACTTACTTGAAAAAGCTGCCGTAGCACGTTACGCCAGAACGCTTTCCACTACTTTTGCGGCAGGTGTTCCATTACCTGATGCCTTAGAGTCAGCTGCAGGCGCTTCAGGCAATGCTGTATTTCGTGATGCTATTTTAGAAATTAGAGCTGAAGTATCATCAGGTATGCAAATGAATTTGGCCATGCGTAACTGTAATATATTTCCGGACATGGTGGTTCAAATGGTTGCTATTGGCGAGGAATCTGGTGCCGTTGATGATATGCTAGCCAAAGTTGCGACTATCTACGAGCAACAGGTTGATGACGCGGTAGACTCGCTCACCAGTTTATTAGAGCCGATGATTATGGCAGTATTAGGTGTTGTTATCGGTGGATTGATCATTGCAATGTATTTACCCATTTTTCAAATCGGTCAAATCGTATAATTTAAAGTTTTATTAATTTTATAAGTGTTCCAATAATAATAAAAGGTTCTATCTTGACAGAATTTATATATTTACTAGAAAACAACTCGCTCTTTTTTTATGGTTTTGTTTTTATTTTATCTTTAATGATTGGCAGTTTTTTAAACGTTGTTATCTATCGTTTCCCCAAGATGATGGAACAAGGTTGGTATCTAGAATGCCGTGAATTTTTAGCCGATGAACTAAAGGATGTACCTGCAAAAATAACTGCCCCTTTAACGCTATCTACACCGGACTCTACTTGCCCTCACTGTCAGCATAAAATTCGCTTTTATGAAAATATTCCAGTCTTAAGCTGGTTAGCTCTCAAAGGAAAATGTAGCCAGTGTAAAAAGTCAATCTCAGCGCGTTATCCATTAGTAGAAATCAGTACGGCGCTAATAAGTTTGCTTGTTGCCCAGCACTTTGGAGTTACTTCCCTTACTTGTTATGCATTATTGTTAACTTGGGGATTAGTTGCGTTAACCATGATCGACTTTGATCATATGCTGCTACCAGACCAAATCGTTTTACCTTTATTATGGTTAGGCTTATTCGTTAATTTAAATAATGGCATTGTCCCGCTTGAAGATGCTGTCATTGGTGCCATTGCGGGCTATGGCAGCCTATATATAGTCTTTTGGCTGTTTAAGTTAGCCACAGGTAAAGAAGGCATGGGCTTTGGTGATTTTAAATTGTTTGCCTTGTTTGGCGCATGGGTTGGCTGGCAATTACTGCCACTGTTAATTTTAATGGCTTCTGTTGTCGGTGCATTTATCGGCATTAGTTTAATGGTGTTTAAAAGTCATCAAAAAGGCCAAGCAATTCCCTTTGGTCCTTATCTAGCCATTGCAGGTTGGATCACTTTATTATGGGGTGAACAAATTTGGTCTTGGTATTTACAGCAAATTCTATAAATAAATTGTCATCATGAATAAATCACATAAAGTTGTCATCGGCTTAACCGGTGGTATAGGAAGCGGTAAATCTACAATTACAGCTATGTTTGCTGATTTGGGCATCGATATCGTTGATGCTGATATTGTCGCTCGAATGGTAGTCATGCCAAAAAGTGAGGCATTAAAGCAAATATCACAACATTTCGGTGCACAATTTATTCAGTCTGATGGTCATCTCAACAGAGCATCGCTACGCAGTCGGATATTTAGTAATGAGCAAGATAAAACTTGGTTAAATAACTTACTACACCCGCTAATTCGTCAGCGTATGATCAAGGAAATAGATCAAAGTACATCAAGTTATTGCTTATTTGTCGCGCCATTGCTTATCGAGAATAACTTACAAGGTATTGTTAACCGTATTATCGTTATCGACATTACTGAAAAAGAGCAAATCGAACGTACTTTCCTACGAGATCCCAGTTCAAGAGACGAAGTACGGCGTATTATTGCTAGTCAAATATCGCGGACAGAACGTTTACATCATGCTGATGACATTATTGATAATAATAAAACAGATTTAGCTGAAGTTAATAAACAAGTAATAATACTCGATCAAAGTTATCGAAAATTAGCGATGAAATAATATAAATGTCCTAATAACATGGTTTTTCGTAAAAAGATTCGCCATTTTGTCCTCGTGTAGTTAGTATAGAAAATTATCTCCTGAATTTCATTGATGACAGTTAGTTAATGACAAAAATTTTATACGAGCATCCCCTCAATGAGAGGATACGCAACTATTTAAAACTTGAGCAGCTATTTGCTCAAGCGCACGATTGTTTGCAACGTAAAATTTCAGTTGGTCATCAAGTCTTTTTTAATGCTCTATTTACCATTATCGATACTTTAGAGCGAAATGATGTTCGTGGTGATTTGATAAAAGACCTCGAAAAATTAGAACAGAACTTAGTTGTTTGGTCGCAAGCACCCGGAATTGATGCCAGTATCTTAGAGGATAATTTGCAACAAACTGTTGGTCTTGTTTGTCAATTAAAAATAAACAAACCTGTTTGGACACAGTTAAAGAATGATAAATTTCTATCGACATTGAAACAGCGTTTTGCCATGCAAGGTGGCAGTTCTAGTTTTGATTTACCGCAATTACATTTTTGGCTAAATCAAGATAGCGAGCTACTTGCCGCTGATGTACAGGGTTGGTTGGCGTTATTAGAGCAAATTCAAAGTGCGTTAAATATAGTTTTAAAATTTATCCGCCAACGGGCAAGTTTTGACAAAATAGAAACGGTGAGTGGCTTTTATCAAGAGTCAGGTGAAGGTATATTATTGTTACGCATACAAGTTGCAAAAGATTTGCCTTACTACCCAAGCGTAAGTGGTAATCGATTCCGATACTCGATTCGTTTTATGTCACCCTGTGAAAAAAGTGGTCGCCAATATTCCAACCAAGCAACCTCTTTTGAGTTAGCGCGCTGTTAGTATTTTTACTTTTTTTTTTGTATAATGATCCCATCAAAACATTATCAATAAGTTAGTTATGACCTTAAAAGTTTCCTGTCCTACCTGTAAAAAAGAAGTCATTTGGCAATCAGAAAGTGAGTTCCGTCCTTTTTGCTGTAAACGTTGTCAGTTAATTGATATTGGCGAATGGGCTGATGAAGGGCACAAAATAACTCAGCCATTGCAAGGTGATGTGCAACTTACAGAAGAGATGCTCGATGCTTTAGAGGGTGAGTTTTTACAGAACAATAAATTTTTTGTCGAACCTGAGTAGGCTTCTATTACTTTTCTTTTAACTTTTCAATAATCGCTTTATTCGCTTCAGGAAAATCTAACTCTTCGAGCTCAGCTAATGAAAACCAAGCTGATTGTTGCCCTTCTTGGGCAATAGGCTCTAGCTGAAAATGCTCAACTAAATACACATCTAGGTGTACTTTCTTATCGCCATAATCATGACTTATCTCAATCAATGGTTGGCAAGACAAAACATCTATTGCAATCTCTTCCTGAAGCTCTCTATAAAGCGCCTGTGCCGCAGTTTCATTATTTTCCACCTTACCACCAGGGAACTCCCACTTTCCACCTTGATGTGCGTTTGCAAGACGTTTTGTTAAAAAATATTGCTGGTCGCGAAGAATAACGCCAACGGCGACATGAACCACTTTAGTCATTTGTATAACCTTTTCTATTTTTGATTATTATAAAATATAAACGCCAGTCAATGACTGGCGTTTATTAAATTCACAAAGCAAATATTTAATTGAAATATTGTCGTGTGGCTATCTCAGTTGATTCCACGCCAATAAGATAAAGTCCAATTAAGTTAATTTACCGTGACACTGTTTGTATTTTTTACCTGAACCACACGGACAAGGTTCATTACGGCCAACACGTGGTTGTACCTGCTGCCCTTGGTCAACACTAGCTGACTCATGAGTATATTCTTTAGGCACATCTTCAGCTTTACGGTGTTGCTCTTCAACAGCTTCAACATCAGATTCTGTACGAATTTGAACCTTACTTAAAATGCTAACAACGTCATATTTTAAGCTTTCTAGCAGTTCACCAAACAATTCAAAAGATTCACGTTTAAACTCTTGTTTCGGATTTTTCTGTGCATAACCACGTAGATGAATGCCTTGACGTAAGTGATCCATTGCCGCTAAATGTTCTTTCCAATGTGAATCTAAGCTTTGTAACATAACCGCTTTTTCAAATTGACGAAGTACATCTTCTCCTACTTGCTGTTCTTTTTCGGCATAGGAACTTTCAACTGTCGCTAATATTTTTTCACGTAATGTTTCTTCGTGCAATTTACTGTCTTCTTCAAGCCATTTAGCTAAAGGTAATTCTAAGGTTAACTCACCTTTAAGACGCTCTTCTAACCCAGGGATGTCCCACATTTCTTCAAGCGATTCTTGCGGGATATGCTGATTAATAATACCGGTAACAACATCTGTACGAATATTTTTAATGATTTCTGCAATATCAGCTTCATCCATCAATTCATTACGTTGTTCATAGATAACTTGACGTTGGTCATTAGAAACATCGTCAAATTCTAATAACTGCTTACGAATATCAAAGTTACGACCCTCAACTTTACGTTGAGCGTTTTCAATGCTGCGAGTTACCCACGGATGTTCAATAGCTTCACCATGTTCCATGCCTAATTTACGCATCATGCCTGAAATACGTTCCGAAGCAAAAATACGCATCAGACCATCTTCCATTGATAAATAAAAGCGTGTAGAACCCGCATCACCTTGACGCCCTGAACGACCACGTAATTGGTTATCGATACGACGTGACTCATGGCGTTCTGTGGCGACAATATGTAAACCACCTAATTCAAGCACTTTATCGTGCTGTATAATCCACTCTTCTTTCGCTTTCGCGATATTCTCTGCCGTCGGATTTTTTAATTTGGCTGTTATTGCATCAAAATTACCGCCTAAAACGATGTCTGTTCCACGGCCCGCCATGTTAGTAGCGATAGTTACGGCACCAACTTTACCAGCGTCGGCAACAATTTCTGCCTCTTGTTGATGAAATTTAGCATTCAATACTTTATGTATTATTTTTTCTTTTTTAAGGAAGTCAGATAAAAATTCTGATGTTTCAATACTGATAGTACCAACAAGTACCGGTTGCCCACGTTCGACACAATCCTTAATATCTTCAAGAATCGCTTCAAACTTTTCTTCACCGGTTAAGTAAATTAAGTCAGGCAAATCTTTACGGATCATAGGTTGATTCGTTGGGATAACCACAGTTTCCAAGCCATAAATATGACTAAATTCAAATGCTTCAGTATCAGCTGTACCTGTCATTCCTGATAATCGTTCATAAATACGGAAAAAGTTTTGGAAAGTAATAGAAGCTAACGTTTGGTTTTCGTTTTGAATGGTTACACCTTCTTTAGCTTCAACAGCCTGATGCAGACCTTCAGACCAACGACGACCTTCCATTGTTCGGCCGGTATGTTCATCAACGATAACAATTTCTTCATCTTTAACAATATAATCAACATCTTTTTGGAAAAGTTTATGCGCACGTAATGCCGCCATAACATGATGAAGTAAAGTTATATTTGTAGCTGAGAATAATGAATCGCCGTCTTGAATAAGGCCTTTCTCATTCATTATTTCTTCAATACGTATTTGCCCAAGTTCGGTCAAATAAATTTGCTTAGATTTTTCATCAATGGTGAAGTCGCCGGTACTTTCTTCACCTTCTTTATCTTCTTCAGCTTGTTGCTTTAATGTTGGAACAACTAGATTGATTTCGCGGTATAATTTCGAGCTATCCTCTGCTTGACCTGAAATAATCAATGGCGTTCTAGCCTCATCAATTAAAATAGAGTCAACTTCATCGATAACGGCAAAATTCAAAGGCTTTTGCGTGCGCTCTTCTGGTGAAAACGCCATGTTGTCACGTAAATAGTCAAAGCCAAATTCATTGTTAGTACCGTAGGTAACGTCAGAATTATAAGCAGCTTGCTTTTCTTCTGGCGATAAACCCGCAATATTACAGCCAACCGTCATGTCTAAAAATTCAAATAAAGGGCGACACCAATCGGCATCACGTGTAGCAAGGTAATCATTCACGGTAATTACGTGCACACCTTTACCTGTTAAGCCATTAAGATATGATGGTAAGGTTGCGGTTAAAGTTTTACCTTCACCGGTACGCATTTCTGCAATTTTACCGTCATTTAAGACCATACCACCGATCATTTGCACGTCGAAGTGGCGCATACCAAATACACGTTTACTGGCTTCACGTACTACCGCGAAAGCTTCAGGCAAGATACTTGTTAAGGATTCTTCTTTGGCTAAACGCTCTTTAAATTCTGCGGTTTTTGCTTTTAGTTCTTCGTCAGAAAGAGCTTCAATTACGGGTTCTAGGGCATTTATCTTTAAAACTTCTTTATTCATTTGCTTCAATAATCGTTCATTACGACTACCAAACATTGATCTCATTAACTTTACAAACATCTTGTTAAACCATATTGCTGTTAGAAGAAACTCTTCCGCTGAAAAAAACGTGACTGGATATTAGCCACAAAAATTGTTTTTATTTTGCTTTTCTATATACGAACTTAATTGGATCTATTTGTGCATTATTACGTAAAATTTCATAGTGAACATGAGGTCCTGTCGAACGACCAGTACTGCCCATACGTGCAATAATTTGTCCTTTATTAACCACATCTCCTACTTTTACTAATAATTTTTTGTTGTGACCATAACGAGTTTTTAACCCTTTACCGTGATTAATCTCGATAAGTTGTCCATAACCATAACGATCACTTGCCCAAGTAACAACACCTGAGGCGGTTGAAACAATAGCAGCATCTTCTTTGCCGGCAAAGTCCAAACCTTTATGTACTGCGGGTTTACCACTAAAAGGGTCTTTACGCACACCGAAGTATGAAGAAAGCCATCCTTTAGTTATTGGTCGACCAGACAAATAACTCGTATTTTCTATATGGTGACCTAAAGTAACAGATTCAAGAGTTACTAACTGATTTTCTTCATGTCGCAAGCTTTGTTCTAAAACAGCGATTTCAATGAGTATTTGTGCAAGTGATTTTTTATGACTTGTTTGCCCTTGTAACAAAGGACCTCCAGCAGGTGGTAATTGCTGAAAATTAAATTCATTTTCAGGAATTGAAGCGTCATTAGCAAGACGATCTCCTAAAGCATTCAAGCGTAAAACCTGGCTTTGTAGTTCAGCTAATTTCATCGTAAGTGCCGTTAATTGATGTTCACTCATTTTATCAGTTTTGGCATTGATATCAGTTGATGCTGTTAATGCATATGGTACTGCTTCAGGGACCTCGTTAGCAGAGAATACTAAATGCATAACAAATCCCGAAATGAGTGCGAAAAACAGCACCGCTGACAACCAATGCAACTTATTTAGTGTCATTGAAAATCTAACGTTTTTTCCACGGTACAGTAGTGTTAAACTCATAATTAATTAAATCATATTTCCATAAAGAGTGGCCAATGGCACGTAAAACAAGAAAGCCTGCAGATATGTCAGTTCTCTTTCAATCATCGAAAGGCACTTTGGCACAAATAGCAGCAAAAACCAACTCTTTAACAATATTGGCAGATATTGTACGACAAACATGCCCTGACCTACCAGCAGATGTCTGGCATATTGCTAACTTTAAGCAAAAAACCATTGTTATTGAAGTTACTTCTGCTGTTTGGAGCCAACGTCTACAATTTGAGCGCATGAATATTTGCCATGAACTAGCACGTGTTACTGATAATGAATTTGACCAGATAGAGATTAAAGTGTCACCTTATCGCAACAAGGTTACTTATAAAGCAACGGCACAAGTTGCTGAGCCTCTACAGATTACTGAAAAAACAGCTCAGCAGTTACTTGCTATAGCCAAAAATGCACCTGATAGTTTACGGAAAAAATTAGAAAAACTAGCTAAACACGCAAATAAAAATTAACAGTATCTGCTCACCCTCTATATTTTCTGCTTCTACTATTTATCCTTTGCAACATTACAATCCCACTGTTTGTTCTATACAAAAAAACCAGTCATTTGACTGGTTTTAATCACTCGAAGACTTAACGGCTAAAAACTAAAACGCAGCCGCAGCAACTTCCTGGTACTGTATAGGCGATGGAGTTTCATCTTCATAAGTTACCCATTCCCAGCTTTCTTGCTGTTTAAATACTTCTCTTAATAACAAGTTATTTAGACCATGACCTGATTTAAAAGCATTTAACTCACCTAAAATGCTATGACCACACATATATAAATCACCAATGGCGTCTAATATTTTGTGTTTAACAAACTCGTCATCGTAGCGAAGCTCATCTTTATTAAGCATACGGTATTCATCAAGAACAATAGCATTCTCTAAACTGCCACCTAATGCTAGATTGTGCGAGCGGAGATACTCGATATCACGCATAAAGCCAAAAGTACGAGCACGACTAATCTCTTTTATAAAAGAGCAACTTGATAAGTCCATAGACATCGTTTGACAAGTTTTTGATATCACAGGGTGGTCAAATTCAATGGCAAAGTTAATTTTAAAACCATTATGTGGTTTTAACTCTGCCCATTTGTCACCCTCTTCAACACGTATAGTTTTCTTGATACGAATAAAGCGCTTTGCTACGGCTGATGTTTTGATACCTACCGATTGTATTAAATAAACAAACGGTAAAGCACTGCCATCCATAATTGGAATCTCAGGAGAGTCAATTTCAACAATTAAATTGTCAATCCCCAAGCCTGCTGCTGCAGATAACAAGTGTTCGACGGTGGAAATCTTAACACCTTGTTCATTCACTAAACACGTACATAAAGTTGTTTCACCGACAGCTTCCGGTGTTGCTAGAATATCAACAACAGGGCTTAAGTCTGTTCGACGAAATATAATACCGGTATTTGCAGGAGCAGGACGGAGAGTCAATTGCACCTTTTCACCTTTATGTAACCCAACACCAACGGCGGTTACACTTTCTTTTAATGTACGTTGTTTAATCATAAATGCCTTATTAAGCTTTTACTTACTTTTAAATGCACCGTCGAATTTTGACGGGCGCATAATATAGCAAAAAAACTTAACAAAATCAAAATATCAGCTTTTAGCTACGCTTTATTTTAAACAGGACTGTTCAACCAGTACTATTCCAATAACAAGTTAGTTTGAATAACAATAGACCCGAAAGTTCAATATTATCATTCAATTACTGCTTAACTAATTATTATTAATCAGCTTGTTTGCGTAAAAATGCAGGAATATCTAAATAGTTTTCAATATCCGCTGCGGTTTGTACTTGGGCATTACTATCCTGCATTGTAATTGGCGCTGAATTTATTTCTGCTTGTGGGCTAGTAATAAACTCTTGTCCAACCGCTATAGGTTCTATTACGGGTGCTGGGTTTACTAAGGTTATATCAGGCTTACGCTCTGCCCCAATACCCGTTGCAACAACCGTTACGCGTAACTCATTGCTCATTTCAGGGTCAATGACTGCACCAACCACAACCGTAGCATTTTCAGATGCGAATGCTTTAACAGCATTACCAACAGTTTCAAATTCATCAATACTGATGTCCATTCCGGCCGTAATATTAACTAAGATACCGCGTGCACCCGCTAAATCGACATCTTCAAGTAATGGACTTGAAATAGCCGCTTCGGCAGCTTCTTCAGCTCGGTCTGGGCCTGATGCGATACCTGATCCCATCATAGCAGTACCCATTTCTGACATTACCGTTCGAACATCTGCAAAATCGACGTTGATTAAACCTGGACGAGTGATTAACTCGGCAATTCCTTGCACCGCACCTAATAAAACATTATTTGCTGCTTTAAAGGCATCAAGTAATGAAGTTCCAGGACCGAGCACTTTTAATAGTTTTTCATTTGGTATAGTAATCAGTGAATCTACACTTTTTGATAAAAGCTCTATACCTTGATCGGCATAGTTCATACGCTTTTTCCCTTCAAATGGGAAAGGTTTAGTTACTACAGCAACGGTCAAGATACCCATTTCACGGGCAATATCAGCGACTACTGGTGCTGCGCCGGTACCTGTACCTCCGCCCATACCTGCAGCAATGAAGACCATATCGGCACCTTGTAAGGTTTCTTTGATCGTTTCACGATCCTCTTCTGCACTACGGCGTCCAATTTCAGGATTTGCGCCAGCACCTAAGCCTTTTGTTACGTCAGCACCTAATTGTAAGGTTACGTTAGCCGCAGAATTACGTAGTGCTTGTGAATCAGTATTTGCAGTGATAAATTCAACACCTTCAATGGTTTGACAAACCATATGTTCAACTGCGTTTCCGCCGCCGCCGCCAACACCAATAACTTTGATAATTGCTTCTTCGTTGTGATCTTCCATTAATTCAAACATTTGTATACTCTCCGATTTTTATTATGTTTTGTTCCACCAAAACGATTACTTTCTATTCGATTAATTTGCTGCAGCAAATTATTATATTTTTCTATTTTTGCAAATAGCTCTGGATGAATTATTTAAAACTCACCTTTAAACCAAGCCAATATCCGCGAGGTAATACTTCCAATACCTTCGCTTTTTTTACTTTCAATACTCTGCTGTTCATTGGCTTGCATACCGTAGTGTAATAAACCGACAACCGTTGCATAGGTCGGGTCATCGACATATTCTTTCAAGCCACTAACATCTTTCGGTTTCGCGACTCGTACCGGCATTTGAAAGACTTCTTCAGCAAACTCAACTACACCTTCCATTTTCGCTGTACCACCGGTTAATACATAACCTGCGGCGATTTGATCGGATAATCCTGCTTCTCGTAACTCTTCTTGGATAAGTTCAAAAAGCTCTTGATAGCGTGGTTCAACGACTTCAGCTAACGTATGACGTGACATAGAGCGAGCAGGTCGACCACCAACACTAGGCACTTCAATATTTTCTTCCATGCTTACCATTTGACGAAGCGCACACGCGTATTGCACTTTAATGTCCTCGGCATGGCTTATCGGTGTTCTAAATATTTTTGCAATATCACTAGTTACTTGGTTACCCGCAACCGGAATAACGGCGGTATGGCGTAAAGCCCCACCGGTGAATACTGCGATATCCATGGTACCTGCGCCCATATCAACGACACAAATACCTAGTTCTTTTTCATCATCCGTTAAGGTAGCGTAACTCGATGCTAGCGCAGAGAAAATAAGTTGATCGGCTTTAACATCACAACGCTCTACACATTTAACAATATTTTTTGCCATATCATTGGCGCACGTCACGATATGAACTTTTGCTTCCATACGCACACCTGACATGCCGATAGGGCTTTTAATTCCATCTTGACAGTCAATACTAAATTCTTGTGGCAAAACGTGCAGCATACGTCGTTCCGCTGAAATAGGTACTGAACGTGCGGTATGAATGACATTATCAACATCTTCTTGGATAACTTCTTTATCGTTGATTGGCACCATGCCATTTTCATTTTGACAACTAATATGTTTCCCTGAGATACCTAAGTATACCGAGCTTATCTGGCAATCAGCCATTAATTCAGCTTCGTTTATAGCGCGTTGGATAGATTGAATAACTAAATTCAAATCGTTAACACCACCTTTATCCATACCGCGGGCTTGCTGGTTACCGACACCAACAATACTTAACTGATTGTCTGGCGTTATTTCGCCAACCACGACCGATATTTTCGACGTTCCTATGTCTAAGCCTACTACCAGGTTTCTTTCATTTACTTTTGACATTGCATTAAGCTCTTTGTTTTTTCTCTGCGACTTTCCAGCCAACAGCGAGTCCAGTATCGTAGCGTAAATCAACATAATCTATTTGTTGATTTTCTTTTTTTGCTTTTATTATTTGTGGATAAACGTCCATAAAACGCTGTACCCTTTCAATTTTATTCTCTCGGCCTAAATTCAACATTACGCCGTCATTTAAGGTTAAATGCCATGAGTGACGCTCTGATAACACCAATTCATCTATTGATAAATTACTGAAGTTCAGTAGTTTACTCAGATCAATAAAGTTATCGAGGGCAATATTTTCACTACCTTCTGGCCCATAAAATGCGGGCAATGCATATGTCAATCTCTGTGTATTAGCCTGAAACGCCTTACCATACTGGTTTATCAGAAAATCACCATTCCATAACGCAATAGGGGTTTGATCCACTACATAAATTTTCAATTCGTTCGGCCATTTCTTTCGTACCGAAACTGAGTATACCCAAGGTAATTCTGCTACCTTTGCTTGGACATCATTTACATCAACATTAAAAAAATTACCTAAATTAATCTCATCAATCGCAGATTCAATATCCGCTCTAATAGTGAATGGCATTTCACCGCCAATCACGATAGAAGTCACCGGAGAAGACTCTTCTGATGACATTTTTTTATTCAAAAACCAGCTAAATGAAAATATAGCAATAATCACCAAGACAAAAAATGTCACACCTAGCCAAAACGACCAATGCATCTTTTCTGTTTGTTCTGCCATATTTTCATTTGCCAGCAATGGTGTTTCGCTAATTTTCATTATTTTATGATTATTTCTCTGTGCTTATTTCAACAATGCGGGTTACTAGTTCACTAAATGTTAAGCCGTATACTTTCGCTGACTTGGGTACAAGTGATGTTTCTGTCATACCTGGCACCGTATTAACTTCGAGTAATTGCCAGTTATCATCATTATCTTTCATCATATCGACACGTCCCCAACCTTTTGCTCCGGTTGCTTTAAAGGCTTTAAGTGCCAAAGATTTTAGTTCTTTTTCATCTTGCTCCGCTAAGCCTGATGGGCAATGATATTGAGTAGTCGTTGACTGGTACTTCGCTTCATAGTCATAAAACTCACGTGGTGTTTCCATATGAATAACAGGTAAGGCTTCATCACCTAATATCGCGACTGTATATTCAGGGCCGTTAATCCATGCTTCTACTAATATTTGCTGGTCGTAAGCAAAAGCACTCATTAGTGCAAGATGTAACTCTTCAGAATTTTCTGCTATTGCCATGCCAATACTTGAACCTTCATTAGCTGGCTTGACCATGACCTTGCCACCTAATGACTGCAATATATATTGCGCTTCACTGGACTGATATTTACTTTTTTCTACAACTGCAAAAGGAGCAGTAGGTAAGCCCTGTGCTTGAAAAATCTGCTTACTGCGTATTTTATCCATCGATAGCGCAGAACCTAAAACATCGGATCCTGTATAGGGTATGCCCATATATTGTAGAGCGCCCTGGACACAGCCGTCTTCACCACCCCGGCCATGCAATGCAATGAAAACAAGATCAATATTTCGTTTAACTAAATCTGTTAGGCAAAAACCTTTAGTATCGATTAACTCAACGGTAAAACCGGCTTGACGCAAACCGTTTGCTACTCCCTGCCCCGAACTTAACGAAACTTCGCGCTCGGCAGAGTCGCCGCCATATAGAACCGCAATTTTTTGTTCATTAAGAGCAGACATTACTTCACACCTTTATCTGTATAATTTAGTAATGGGCTCTTAATCAGGTTACGAGCGATAGCACCTATGTTGCCAGCACCTTGGGTAATAACCATGTCACCATCTTGCAATTGTGCATTAAGCAATTGTGCAAGTTTATCGGTATCGCCAACATAGACAGGTTCAATCTGACCGCGTTGACGAATACTGCGAGCTAAACTTTTACTGTCTGCACTGTTTATCGGCGTTTCTCCAGCTGCATAAACATCAAGTAAAAATAAGCAGTCGACTTCGGATAACACATCAACAAAATCTTCATACAAGTCACGAGTACGCGAAAAACGGTGTGGTTGAAAAACCATCACCAATCGTTTCTCAGGCCAACCATTACGCATGGCTTTAATCGTCGCTTGAACTTCTCGTGGATGATGGCCGTAGTCATCAACTAGCACCATTTCACCCTGTTCAGTTGTTAAATCAGCAAGTTGTTCAAAACGTCGACCTATACCCGCAAATTTTGCTAAAGCATTAACTATCGCACCATCTTCAACACCTTCATCGGTCGCAACTGCGATACTGGCAAGTGCATTTAAAACATTGTGTTGCCCAGGTAAATTAACCGACATGTCTATATCAGCAAATCCTTTACGTTGCACAGTAAAGTGACTGATCGCACCATGTTGACGGAAGTTGATTGCGCGAACATCAGCATCATCACTAAAACCATAGGTAATGACCTGACGGCTCATTCTTGGTAGTAATTCTCGCACTACCTCATTATCGATACAAACAACGGCTAAACCGTAAAAGGGTAAATTGTGTAAAAATTCAATATAGGTATCTTTAAGTTTTTCAAAGTCACCTTGATAGGTTTCCATATGATCTTCAGCGATATTGGTAATCACCGAGACCATTGGCTGTAAATGTAAAAAAGACGCATCACTTTCATCAGCTTCTGCTATTAGGTACCGACTCGACCCTAGACGTGCATTGGTACCTGCACTCTTTAATAAACCACCGATGACGAAAGTTGGATCTAAATTTCCTTCAGCAAAAATACTGGCGATTAAACTAGTGGTGGTCGTTTTACCATGAGTCCCTGCAATGGCGACACCATGGCGAAAGCGCATTAATTCAGCTAACATTTCAGCTCGACGAACCACTGGAATACGTAATCTCTGTGCATGTAATAATTCAGGGTTGTCTGCATTAATTGCCGTAGAAACCACGATTACACTCGCGCCAACGATATTATTTTCTGCATGGCCGATAGTAATATTCGCGCCTAATGCCGTTAAACGATTGACCACTTGATTTTCACCAATGTCAGAGCCAGAAATTTCGTAGCCTTCATTCAATAAGACTTCTGCAATACCGCCCATACCTGCACCACCAATACCAACGAAGTGAATACGGTTTACCCGACGCATTTCTGGTATTTTAATAAGTGCATGGTTATTTGCTATCTTGTTTGTTATTTTTGTCATTTTTCTACTCATTCTTGGACCGACCTTGCACAGGTATCTGCAACTCGCATTGTGGCATCTGCATGGGAAGCATTATGTGCGGCTTTCACCATAGATTGCACGACACTGTCAGAAATAAAGAGGCTATTAAGCATTTGCGCTAAGGTTGTTCCATTAAATTCTTTTTGTGGTAATAGTTTCGCTGCTCCACAGGAAACTAAATACATCGCATTTTTTGTTTGATGGTCATCAACCGCATGCGGTAAGGGCACAAAAATAGCAGGCTTAGCCGCCATGGCTAACTCCGATACAGTTAACGCCCCTGCGCGACAAATTACCACATCAGCCCATTGGTAAGCAGCAGCCATATCTTCAATAAATTCGGTAACCTTGACTTTATCTTCCGATAAGCCAAACCGCTGATAACTTGCTAATACGGATGTTCGATTATCCTGACCCGTCTGGTGCCAGACATCGATATTTTGTAGATGAATTTGTTTTAATGCTTGTGGCACCGTATCGTTTAATATTTTTGCACCTAAACTTCCGCCGATCACTAATACTTTTTTGCTGTTACTTGGTTGATCAGGAATAACAGGTTTAAGTGCTGTGATGTTTTTACGCAATGGGTTTCCAACGACTTGGTAATCAACATTCTTTGCAAAGGCATTAGGAAAAGCACTTAAAACAGTCGTGGCTATTTTGGCCAGATATCTATTAGTCATACCTGCTACAGCATTTTGTTCATGTAAAACTAAAGGGATACGCATTAACCAAGCGGCAAAGCCACCCGGTGCACTCGCATAACCGCCCATACCAAGCACTACATCGGGTTTAACCTTTCGTAATATTGCAATAGATTGGATAACTGACTGTAATAATTTAAACGGTGTTTTAAGTCGTTCCAACAAACTTTTATTGCGTACTCCAGCAATATTAATAAATGAAATATCAAAACCATGCTGTGGAACAATCGTCGCTTCCATTCGTTTTTCAGTACCTAACCAATGAATAGTCCAACCTTCACTTTGAAGTTTTTCTGCGACAGCAATGCCAGGGAAGATATGACCACCTGTGCCTCCTGCCATTACTAATAACGTAGGGGATTTTTTATTCGCTTGAGAATCTACTGTTTTGAAATTATTCGTCATATTATTCGCCCTCCTCGTTATTTATTGTTTTGATTATTTTCTTTGATGTCTTTTTATTCTTCTTTGAGCTTTTACTGCTCGTTGCTTGAATACTTTGTACGCGCATTTCGTGATCAATTCTCATCAAAATAACCACTGATATAGTCATGATTATCATCGAACTACCGCCATAACTTAACAAAGGCATAGTCAAACCTTTTGTCGGTACTATACCTGCGCTGGCACCAACGTTTACCGCGGCTTGAAAACTAATCCAAATACCTATGGCGTACGCAAAAAAACCTTCAAAGTACTTTTCTTTTTGCACCGCTGAACGGCCAAGTAATAACGCCTTGATAACGAGAGACATACTCAGTATTAAAATAACGCTAACGCCAATAAAACCAAATTCTTCTGCAACTACAGCCATCACGAAATCAGTGTGGGCTTCTGGTAAGTATTCTAACTTTTGAATACTGTTACCTAAGCCTTGGCCTAATATTTCACCTCGACCATAAGCCATTAATGATTGTGTTAATTGATAACCACTACCAAAGGGATCTTGCCAGGGATCTAAAAAGCCAGTTACGCGTGCCCAACGATAAGGAGAAAAGTAAGCGAGCGCGGATAATAAACTAATGCCAACAGCAGATACACAAGCAAATTGCCAAAGTTTAGCGCCAGCTAAAAATAATAGCCCAAAAGTAGTTACAAACATCACAATAATGGTGCCCAAATCGGGTTGCATTAATAACAATGCGCCAAGCACGCCAAAGACAATGAGTGGCTTAGCAAAGCCTTTTACGTTCTCCATTACTTCTTCACGACGACGAACTAAATAGGCCGATAAATAACAGAAGAAAAATAATTTTGCTGGTTCTGCCGCTTGGATTGTTATCGGCCCGACGACAATCCAGCGAGTTGAACCGTTCACTGTCCGGCCAATGATTAAAACCACAACCAATAAAAAAACACCCAAAAGCAATAAGTGCCCACTATGCTTTTGCCAAAGGCTCATCGGTATGTTCAAAGTCACCACAGCAACACCTAGACTTAAACAAATATAAATTAAATGGCGCTCTACAAAGTGAAACGGATCGTTAAATAATCGCTCAGCAACTGGCATTGACGAACTAGCTACCATAATAAGGCCTATCATATACATGCTGATAGCGAGTAATACATAGGTTCGGTCAAACGTCGCATGACTTCGACTCGGTTCGGTTGAAAGCCACTGTGGAATTTTTAATGTTTCAAGACGGGCGATCGCAGAGAGTCTCATACGTTCCTCCCTTTTATTGCTTCTATGCATTGTCCATGCTGAATAGATTTTACCGCGTCAATAAATACCTTACCGCGCTCAGCAAAATTCTTGAACATATCAATACTTGCACAAGCAGGAGACAATAGAACGACATCACCTGCTTGTGCAGATTTACTAACATGACAAACGGCGGCTTCAATCGAGTGAACTTGGATAGGGTTGTTTACCAGACTAGCAATTTTATCCCCGTCTTTACCTAAGGTATAAACTTTAGCAACATGTTTGGCTATCACTGACTGTAATGGCAAGAAATCAGCCCCTTTACCATCACCGCCGGCAATTAAATAGAGATTATTTTCAGGTGATATAGTTGCAGATAATCCAGCTATTGCAGCTAATGTCGCGCCAACATTTGTTGCTTTAGAGTCGTTAATCCATTGCACATCATTATATTGGGAGACTAACTGGCAGCGATGCGGTAAGCCGTTAAAGTTAACTAAATGATCTAACATTCCAGTTAAAGACCAACCGGCACTGTAACCTAACGCTAGAGCAGCTAAGCAATTCATCGCATTATGTAAACCTGCTATTGGTAACTCATTCACACCAATAAGCGAAGTTGAACCAAACATCAGTTGTACTTTGCCTGCTATAGTTTCTAAGCCAAAGCTACCTTCTTTAGCCGAACCACTACCAAAAGAAATAATATTTTCATGAGAACTTGCCGTCGTATAAGTATCCTCACGATTAATAACCGCTGTTTGGCATTGCGGATAAATATTTTGTTTTATCTTCGCATAATTTTCTAATGTTTTATGACGATCGAGATGATCATCACTGACATTTAAAACAGTTGCCGCAATAGCGTTCATGCTTTGTAGCGTTTCTAGTTGGAAGCTAGAGAGCTCTAGCACTAAACAATCGAGTTCTTTTTCACTCTGCTCTAGTACTGGCACACCAATATTACCACCTAACTCAACACGTTTGCCTAATTGCTCTCCGATAAAAGCCAGTAATGAAACCACTGTCGACTTGCCATTAGAACCCGTAACAGCCAATATTGGTGTGTTATGGTTTTGACAATAAAGCTCAACATCTCCGGCAACAATACAGTGTTGGTTTATCTGGTTAGCAATGTCGCTAATGCTAGTATCAATACCAGGGCTAACTAACAAGATGTCAGCTGAGTTAATAAGGGCTTTATCCCAATCACCTAATACCAATGCTGTATCAGGGAATTCATTTTCAAAAGACTCCACCAATATCGCATTACTTCTGCTGTCATTAACTGCACAGGCCAAGCCATTTTTGATCAAGTAACGAACACAAGACAGCCCAGTTAACCCTGCACCGAGGACAACTATTTTTTTGGCTGTTAACTGCGCTATTGCTAGCGGAGCTTGTGTGCTTTGCTTTGTCATTTTATCTTGCTTATTCCTATATACAATTTCTGTTGCTTAGGCTTAACGAAGTTTTAATGTTGCTAAACCCATTAACACTAAAACGAATGATATTATCCAAAAACGAACGATCACTCTCGGCTCAGGCCAGCCTTTTAATTCATAATGGTGATGAATAGGTGCCATTCTAAAAATTCGTTGGCCACGCAACTTATATGACCCCACTTGCAGAATGACAGATACGGTTTCCATCACGAAGACGCCACCCATGATAAATAGCACTAATTCTTGGCGTACCAACACAGCTATAACACCTAACGCAGCACCTAAAGCTAATGAGCCGACATCGCCCATAAATAATTGTGCCGGATAAGTGTTAAACCACAAAAAGCCAAGTCCGGCGCCCACTATTGCGGTACATACCACAACTAATTCACTGGTTAAGGCTATATGAGGTATATTTAAATAGGCAGAAAAATTAGCATTGCCGGTCATGTAAGCAAATATCGCAAAGGCGCCCGCCACCATAATGGTTGGTACAATTGCTAATCCGTCTAAACCATCTGTTAAGTTGACCGCATTACTTGTGCCGACAATAACGAAATAAGTCATCACGACATAAAATATACCCAATTGCGGTAATACGTCTTTGACAAAGGGAATAAGTAGGCCAGTTTCTTCTGGGGACTGCGCAAGCCAGTATAAAAAGAGTGCAGTAGCAAGACCGGCAACGGTTTGCCAAAAATATTTCCAACGGGCGATTAAACCATTTGAGTCTTTGCGAATAACTTTCCGATAGTCATCAACGAAACCTATCAAGCCAAAACTGGTGATCACGAATAGTACCACCCAAACATAGGTATTACTCAAATCAGCCCATAACAATACACTGACCACAATAGCGGCTAAAATTAAAATCCCCCCCATGGTTGGTGTTCCGGATTTTACTAAGTGGCTTTCGGGGCCGTCTTCTCTAATTGTTTGACCAATTTGCATATTTTGTAAAAAACGAATTAATTTTGGGCCAAAATACAGTGAGATGATCAATGCCGTTAATGTACTGACAATAGCCCTAAACGTTAGGTACGAAAAAACATTAAAAAAACTAAAATATTGCGTTAAATATTCACCTAACCAAACTAACATGATCTTGTCTCCGACGTTTTATCTACTTCAGCTGATGATGAGTGCTCTGCACTAGTGCGCCAGTCAATAATATCTTTCACTACTTTTTCCATACGGGCGCTACGCGAGCCTTTTACTAAAATTGAAATTTGTTGTTGCTCGTTTTCTAATAAAGAGATCAAACAACACATTAATTGTGATTTTTCGCTAAAGTGTTGACCGTTAAATGCATCAGACGTACTTTGGCTTAGTACACCTAATGTCAGTAGATCATCAATTTGGCAAGATTTTGCATATTCACCGACTTCTTGATGATAACCGCGTGCTTGCGTGCCTAACTCTCCCATATCACCTAAGATCAAAATCCGGCGACCTGAATAATTAGCAAGTAAATCTGTAGCGGCTTTGATAGATTCAACATTAGCATTGTAGGTATCATCAATGACTTTAAAATTTTCAGTCAATTGGTGTAAATTTAAACGCCCTTTGACAGGTGACATTTCAGCTAGCCCTATACGAATATCGTCAAGGCTAGCGCCAAACTCTATGGCAATCGTTGCTGCGGCAATAGCATTACAGACATTATGTTTACCTGGTACGGTCAGTTCGATAAAAGTATTGCCTAGCTGGGTATTTAATTTGAAGCTTGCGCAGCCATTTTCGTCAAGTACAACCTTAGTACAATAACTATCGGCTTTTTGATGACAAGAAAATTGGCGAACCTTTTTGTCTGTTAAGCGCCATTGCCATTTATTAGCTAATTGACAATCTTGATTATAAATCGCCACGCCATTGTCACTCAAACCTTCGAAAATCTCACCTTTAGCGCGAGCGACACCACATAAATCACCAAAACCTTCTAAATGTGCAGCAGCGATATTATTAATAATAGCGACGTCAGGCTTCACTAATGCTGTGGTGTAGGCTATTTCGCCCATGTGATTAGCGCCAAGCTCTACAACGGCAAAATCATGCTGGTGTTCAAGACGTAATAAGGTTAATGGCACGCCAATATCGTTATTAAAATTTCCTTTGGTCGCTAATACCTTGCCTAATCGAGACAAAATAGCCGCGACCATTTCTTTTACGGTAGTTTTTCCACTACTACCGGTAATAGCAACAGTTTTAGGGGCAACTTTTTCTTTCACGTAGGCAGCAATTTCACCAAGTGCTTTATGAGTATCGCTGACAATAATTTGCGGGATATCAATGTTACATTGATGGTCAACAATAACAGCACCACAACCTAAGTTGATGGCCTGTTCAATAAACCTATGACCGTCGAAGTTTGGCCCTTTAAGTGCAAGGAATAATTCACCTGCTTGTAATGCTCGGCTATCGGTATTGATACTATCAACAATAATGTTATCGCCAACCAACTTGCCAGACACAGCCTTTGCGATATCAATTAAACTTAGCGGTATCATGATATTTCTCCAGCAGCTTGTTGGTTGTTATAAAGCTGATAAATTGACTGTACAAATTTTCGCTCGTTGTAATTAATTTTTTCATCGCCAATGATGATGTAATCTTCATGGCCTTTACCCGCGAATAAAATCATATCGTTTGCTTTTGCTTTCGTTAATCCCGCCAGTACGGCAAGTTCACGATCCAATACTACGGTAACGTTTTCAGGCTTTATACAGCCCATAAGCATGTCATTAACAATATCTTCAGCTTGTTCAGTTCTTGGGTTGTCGGTCGTTATAATCAGGTGATCAGCACCCTGTTCTGCAGCTCTGGCCATTAAGGGTCGCTTGCCTTTATCACGATCGCCACCACAACCAAATACAACCCATAACTCACCGTCACAGTGCCAACGGCAAGCGGCTAATGCATTACTTAAAGCGTCGGGGGTATGTGCGTAATCAACAATCGCTGTAGCACGATTCTCTGCAGCGAATATTTCCATGCGGCCGAGAGTGGGCGTAAGTAATTTCACCGCATCAGCTATATCAGTTAAAGAAATCTTTTGGACTAATAAAACGGCAATAGCGGCGAGTAAATTATCAATATTGAAATCACCAATCAGTGAGCTATTTATTAGCTGTTTCCCTAGATGTGTAGCTAGGGTGAATTCAACACCTTGTGCATGGTGTTTAATGTCACATGCTTGTACAAAAGCCGAATACTGGGTTATTAGCTTTGTACGCCCATAGACGATAACCGACTGTTCGCTTGGCCAATTATTTAGCCAAGTTTGCACTTGTTGATCTTCACCATTTAGTACCGCAACTTGCTGATGATTTTGACTAAATATTTTATATTTAGCCTCGGCATAGTTGGCCATGGTTTTATGGTAATCAAGGTGATCGCGCGATAAATTAGTAAAAACGGCAATATCGATTAATTCTGCATTAGCACGCCCTTGCTCTAAAGCATGTGACGATATCTCCATGGCAACATTTTCAATATGTTCAGCATTAAATTTTGCGAATAATTGATGAAGTTGCGTGGCAGCTGGAGTGGTATTTTCGAGAGGCTGAAGTGCATCAACTAGTCCAGCGCCATTGGTACCTATTACGGCTGTTTTTTGCTGACAATGAGCAAACAGCTTAGCTATAATTTGACTAGTACTGGTTTTACCGTTCGTGCCAGTAATACCAATAATTGTCATGGTGCTCTGGGGATTTTGATAATAACTCTTTGCAAAAGAGTAGAGTTGTTCATTCAGCTGATAAAAGTAAATTTGCGGAATATGCTGCTCTTTTGATGATTCTTTTGCTAAATAGCAAACTTCACCATGCTGCTCAGCGTGTTCGCATTGTGCAATAATTAACGACGATCCACTTTCAATAGCTTGTGCTATATAGTTATTGCCATTTTGTTGCTGACCTATTACCGCGCAGAAAACATCTCCTTGGTTAAGCTTACGGGTATCGTTAACTAAATCGCCGAATTCATCAGGTAAATAAGCTATATCGGTAGGCAAATTAAACGCTAAAAGTACGTTAATAAGCTTTCTTTTTGATAAAGAAAAAGCTTTAGGCATCAGCCTGCTCCTTCTTAGAAATTATTTTCTTGAATGATTTTTTATTCGGCTGTGCTTGGTTTTCAGCAACACGCTTAGCATCAGGGGCAATATTCAATACGCGTAACGCGCCTTTCATTACTCGAGAAAATACCGGAGATGCTACTTCACCACCATGATATAAATCACCACCGGGTTCATTAATGACCACCACCACAACTATTTTAGGATCAGAAATTGGTGCCATGCCAGCAAATAAACCAACATAGTCATTACCGTAACTACCCGCAAATGCTTTTATTGCTGTGCCTGTTTTTCCACCTACTCGGTAACCGTCAACTTTGGCATTCGGTGTATGATCATTCACAACATCTTCTAACATCTCAATAACCTCTTGACTAGATTGTTGAGAAAAAATACGTTCATCTTCTACGGGCAAAGTATCTATCGTGCCTTTTTTAATAATCGTTAGCGGTTTTTTCACACCACCATTCGCTAAAGTTGCGTAGAACTTAGCCAACTGTAATGGCGTTACAGCAACGCCATGTCCCCACGACAACGTAGCAAGTTCAAATTTAGACCAACGTTGGCGATCATGCATAATACCAGTACTTTCACCGACTAAACCAATGCCGGTTTCTTCACCAAAACCAGCATCAAAAAATTTATCGAGTAGATACTCTTTCGGCACTGAAAGCGCTAACTTAGTAGTGCCCATATTAGACGAATGCACTAAAATATCTGTGATACTTAATTTCCCACGATTAATAGGATCAGCGACACGACGGCCGCCTAAACGCATCCAGCCTGGGCTGGTATCGATAATACTATCAGCTTTTACTGAACCAAATTCTAAAGCGGTTAACGCGGTTAACGGTTTTAGCGTCGAGCCTGGTTCATAAAAGTCAGTAATAGCACGATTTCGAAAACGGTGAATGGCAGTATTACGACGATTATTTGGGTTATAAGACGGGCTGTTCACTAAAGCAAGTATTTCACCCGTGTTAACATTAATGACAACAACTGATCCTGATGTGGCTTTAAACGCTTTTACCGCGCCTTTTAACTCTGTATAAGCAATCGCTTGAATGCGTTGGTCGATACTTAAGACAATATCTGTTGGCTGAGTTGAGGTCTTTTCCGACAGTATTTCTATTTTTCGACCTTTGGCGTCTTTACGATATTTTTTATTACCGTCTACCCCAGTGAGCAGCTGGTCATATACGCGCTCAACTCCTTCGATACCTTTATCATCAACATTAGTAAAACCAACGACATGCGCGCTAATTTCACCTGAAGGATAATAACGCTTTGACTCTTTACGTAAATGGACACCCGGAATTTTTAATTCTTTAATATAATTTGCCATGGCAGGTGAAACTTTTCGCTCGACATAAACAAAACGCTTACGTGGATTTTTAATAATACGAGCAGTCAGCTTATTTACATCGCGTCCCAAAACATCAGCAAGTGCCTGCCAATGTTTTTTCATTTCCAACGCGTTATTCTCCATAACAATTTTAGGATCTGCCCACACGGTTTCAACCGGTACACTTATCGCTAATTCACGTCCATTGCGGTCAACAATCGACCCCCGCTGCACAGTATGAGCGGTTGTTCTTAATGAGCGCATATCCCCCTGTTTTTTTAACATATCGGGTTCTACAATTTGAATGTAAGCACTACGCGCAAGCAAACCAGCATAAACAAACACAATAAGAGCAACCACAACGTAAAAACGCCATGCCACTGATATTTGCTTATATTTATCTGCTTGTTTTTTCACTAATTTACTCTTCAGTTATTGTTATTATTGTTTAATAATAATTTCAGAATTTACATTCGGTCTTTTCATCTGTAATAATTTTTCAGCTTTGCTTTCTATCGTACTGTGCTCAGCTAAGCTGCTTTGTTCTATTAATAAATTGCGCCATTCAATGTCCAACTCATCGCGTTCTGTGAGTAATATTTCTAAGCTACTGGTGGTTTGACGATTCAAATGAGTAAAATAAATCACTGAAAATGCCGATAACACCACGAGCAATAACAAAAAATAAATAAATATATGCCGCCGAATGTCATACCAAATTTCTACTGGTAAGGTCATTTTTGAGCTTGCCATTACTATTTCATCTTCATGAATGCGGCAATCTCATTGCGACACGCATCACTGAACTGCGTGAACGCTTGTTCTCTTCAACTTCACTTAAGCTGGGTTTTAGCCGACGACCTACAAGCTCTAGTTTTTTACCTTTGTTTAATTCTTCTTCACTGATTGGCAAACCACGCGGTACTTTCTTGCCTTGAGAGTGTTTTTTCATAAATTGTTTTGTTAAACGGTCCTCAAGTGAATGGAAGCTAATCACCACTAATCGACCATTTTCAGCTAAAACCGACAACGACGCGTCGAGAACTTTTTCAATTTGCTCTAATTCACTGTTGATATATATGCGGATCGCTTGAAAGCTACGCGTTGCCGGGTGTTTTTTAATTTCTCGCTGAGGGGCCGTTGTTTTAATTATTTTAGCGAGTTCGCTCGTGCGGGTGAAAGGTGTTTCTTCACGAGCATCAACAATTGCGTTGGCAATACGCCAAGCATGTTTTTCTTCACCAAAAGTACGTAATACCCAAGTGATATCTTCGACATCAGCAACTGCTATCCATTCTGCTGCTGTTTGTCCACGGGTAGTGTCCATACGCATATCTAGCGGGCCATCGTTCATAAAACTGAAACCGCGTTCTGCAACATCGAGTTGCGGAGAAGACACACCAAGATCGAGCAAAATCCCATCAACCTTTTCTAGTAATTGATGTTTTTCTGCTATATTTTGTAGGTCAGCAAACCCCTCATGCTCGATAGAGAAGCGAGGATCGTCAGCAAATTTTTCAGCTGCTTGAATAGCCGTAGGATCTCGATCAATGGCAATAAGTCTACCATTTTCAGAGAGTTGAGAAAGAATGAGAGCGGAATGGCCGCCACGGCCAAAAGTGCAGTCGATGTAAACACCGTCTGGGTTTATCGCGAGTCCGGTGATTGCTTCGTCAAGCAATACCGAGATGTGTGACTTATCTAATTTCATTTTGGCTAACACCATGTTACTGAATACCAAGGGATCAATTCGGTATTGGATTTATTAACTATTTTTCGTCTTTTTTGTGCTTTACAGTGACAAATCTAACAAGCGTTCAGTCAGTTCGATTTCACCGGACTGAATTTGACTAATGCCTTTATGCATTTGTGCTTGCCATGCATTTTCACTCCAAATTTCAAACTTTTTTAATTGCCCAACTAACATTACGCTCTTTTCTAAATTGGCATGTTGACGCAAGGGACCATTTATTAATAAGCGACCACTTTTATCAATTTCACAATCAGCAGCATTGCCTAAAAGCACTTGTTGTAACAATCGCTCTTGTGGGTTCATGCTCGATAAACTACACAATTTCAATTCAATTTCTTCCCATTCAGGAAGCGGGTATAAGAGTAAGCAGGGATGTTGAATATCAACGGTACAAACCATTTTTCCTTGGCAATCAGCAAATAGCTCTTCGCGGTACTTGGTCGGTACCGTGATTCTATTTTTACTGTCGAGCGTAATTGCGCTAGTGCCTCTGAACATAATCCTGCTTTATTATTTTAGTAATCCCTTAAGATCCACTAATTTCCACTATTTCCCACATTGATACAGTTTAGAGAGAAAAGCAAAGGCATGTCAAGCAATGATTAGTTTAAATGAACGTGCCAAATGCCAATAAAATTAAGGCTTTTAGCAAAGTTGATGAATTTGTGGAGTTTTGTGGATCTTGCCCCCAAATAAAGAGGTAAAATTTATATTTTTAGCTTTTTAGCTGTCATATTTAAGCAGTTAGCAAGCACTTACTTGATACCAATGATCCCTATGACTAACAGCCAAAAAGCGAAAAACAATTTAAGTTTTGTCGCGGAAAGGTGAGTCACTAAGGTCTTGGCAAAAATACCGCCAAGTACCGCACCTGGACCCGCAAATAATACCACTTGCCAGTATACTTCAAATTGAATCAGGGTATGTTGCCAAATGGCCGCCCAGACACTAAAAGCGGAAACGATAACGGCCACGGCAACCGCCATACTTATATCGAATCGACGAATAATGAGATAAATAGCCAATAGTTCACCAACACCTACCGACAACCAAGCGGTAAGCGCGCCGCCAAATAAACCTATTGTTATTAAAGAAATCCAGTCAAATAGGTATAGTTGACTACGTTCGCGGTGCGGCTTTAAAAACAAAACCGTGACAAGAATAAATCCCCCTAATACCAAGGAAAACCAACTAAAGCTTTGGTGTAAAGAATTAGGCGAAGTGAGTTGGTTACCATAAACTAACCAAATACCTAGCACCGAACTAATCGATGTAATGCTAATGATACGTTTAAAACCTTGCCATAAACGTAATTGTGTTTTTTCACTTTTATAATGAAACCACCACGTAAATGCGCCCGCAGTCATGCCAAAACATTGAATAGCAAAACTTGTTGCCACTGATTGCTGTTCAGTAAAATTTAGTTGGTTAAAGAGTGGAATAAAAACCACACCACCGCCAGCTCCGGTAGCATTAGCGAAAATAGCCCCAAGCACGCCGATAAAGCTGAACAGGCTATAATTACTTAACTCGCTAAAGTTTATTGGCGAAAGTAACAACATCGCCAGCCAGATAATAATAAACGGTATAATGAACTTCGGGTTAGTTAAACGTAAAAAACTCATCTTGGTGATTAAAACTCACTCTGGCTAGTTAGTTTTTTATTTAAGAAGTCAATGGCTTCTGTTGACAAGTTATTATTAGAAATATAACTGCGCCCTTTGGCATGTTTAATTAACCAGCCGAGTTTGGTCGCTTCAATGAGTAAGACGTCTGCCCATTGCAAAGTTAAACTAGCATAAAATGACTGACTAACAATACCGCTATCATCAATAGTAAGTTCTACCTCGCCTTTTGCTGCTTTACTTAACATTTGTCGCATGACCCACCACTGTTTTCGGTAATGAGTACTGACCGCTTCAATAATACCGAGAGAGAAAACAAACCAAGCGGCATAAGGATTCATTTGAGTGAAGAGGACTAATAATATACCTGCTGCAATCAAAACGGCTGATTTTTTATAGGCATGAAAAGACGTATCGATAATAGCAGACTCACTATAGCACTCTTGAAAGTGCGCTTTGTCTAATTGATAGCGTGTCGAATAGGTAAATGGTTGCGGCATAGGATAATAAAACAATTAATATACAGTGGCATTATTTTACCTTATTTTTCGTTAGATAATGAATGAAATATAAGGTTATTTGAAACAAGATTATAAAATAGCTAGTCAAAAAAAGCATTACTCAGAGCAAAAATGTTACAAGTTTTTATTTGCTTAACGTCCCCTGTTCCATATGATGGTTAGCATACTTTTATTTATAAGAATATTTGGCTTTTACGTTATGAGTAACCATCCTATTATTGAAAAAAAATTTCAACGAGTTACCGACAATACCTTTGGTGAATTATCTGATGGTACTACCGCACAATTATTTACCTTAAATAATCAGTTGGGGACACGTATCAAGATCACCAATTTTGGCGCGATTATTACTTCAATATTTACCCAAGATAAAAACGGGCAGCTCGCTGACATTGTACTCGGCTACGATAATGTTAAAAGCTATGAACAAGACAGCTATTATTTAGGCGCGATAATTGGCCGCTACGCCGGACGCATTGATCAAGGAAAATTCAGCTTGGGTAGTAACAACTACCAAGTGACTTTAAATGCGCCAGATAGTCAGCTTCATGGTGGAAAAAAGGCGCTTAACAAACAATTATGGCAAGCAAAAACCTTTCATACTGAAAATTCGGCCGGTGTTGAACTAAGCTATGTTAGCCCCGATGGCGAAGAAGGTTTCCCAGGTGAAGTGACCTTTAAAGTAATTTACCAATTAAATGACGATAATGAATTTAGTCTTGAGTATTTCGCCCGTACTAATAAAACCACAATAGTCAATCTAACCCAGCATAGTTACTTTAACTTAGCGGGACACAATAGCGGAAATATTTTAGCGCATCAGGTCTACATCAATGCCGATCATTTTTTACCTATGTGTGAACGTGTGTATCCAACTGGCGAGCAAACCCCAGTAAAAGGGACTGCCCATGACTTTACCAATAAAACTGATTTACGTGTTTTAGCACAAGAAATTAATGGCGATGACGCGCAAATAAAGATTGGTTTAGGTTACGATAATTATTGGTTGCTAAATGATGATGCTATTAGTGGTGATGCCCTAGCAGCTATGACGATAGAAAAAATATCTGGCCGTCGCTTAAGTATTTATTCTGACCAACCCAGCTTGATTTTATATACCGCCAATTATATTGATGGTAGCCAAATAGGCAAAGACGATTGCCGTTACCAGCCACGTGCAGCGCTTTGTTTAGAGACACAGCGCGCCAATAGCGCAGAACAAGGTTGTAGCATTGAAAATTTCATATTAACGCCCGAGCAAGATTTTTATAGTAAAACTCGTTGGGTGTTTGATAATATTTAATAATTGCTTTAATACATTATCATCCTATTTATAGCTACAGAAAAGGGCTGCCATAGTATCCAACTTAGCATCCTTTATTAGCTACAATAGGATTAAAACGTCTTATATATACTCATTATATTATTTCAAAGCCATCTTTGGTACATATGTACCATTAATTTACAGCAAATAGTGTTATATTCTTTAAAGAAAACACTATTTTTATAAATTTATTTCTGACTAGTTATTTATTTTCAATATGCCTTACTCATTACTCTACTTCGCCTAATTTAAACATTTTCCTAATTAATTTTACGAATTTAAGCTTGGGTAAATATGCACTCCAACTGAATAACATCCCTGTAGCCCTTTGTTTATATCATCACGTTACATTTTAAGCGTGATTTTATTATAGATCTGTGAGAGGCTATTTGAACAATAAAAAGGCTATCGATAGCTATATCACTATAAAAATAAAATAAAATAAAATAAAATAAAATAACTAAGAGATAACAATGAAACATCAAAAAAATAGCACCCTAAGTAAATCAATATTTAAAAAGTCCGCTTTATGCATTGCTTTAAGTTCAACTTTTGCAATTCCTGTATATGCATTCGAAGAAGTTGAAAAGAAAGTTACTGGCATTGAACGCATCGAAGTTACCGCATCTAGACGTGTTTCTAGTGTCCAAGAAGCTCCGTTAAATATTACAGCATTAGATGCTGATTTAATGAAAGATCAAAACCTTGGTGACCTTAGTGACGTTGCCCGATTTGTTCCGGGGCTATCTATACCAGAACAAGGGGCTCGTGGTGGAAATAGTATTATTGTTCGAGGCCTAAATACAGACTCAACAGGTCCTGACAATGACGGCGGTACCGTTGCTACCTATTTTGGTGAAATACCATTAGAAGTGGATGTACGATTAATTGACATGCAAAGAGTAGAAGTTTTAATCGGCCCACAAGGCACTTTATATGGTGCAGGAAGCTTAGGTGGTGCCATTCGTTATATCCCCAATCAAGCAGAATTAGATACAAAGTCATTTGAATTTTCAGTTGATGCTTTTAGTGGTAGTGAATCCGATAGTTTAGGAGGCGAGTCAAGTTTTGTTTTTAACCTGCCTTTAATTGATGATGAATTGGCAATACGTGCTTCAGTAAATTATTATAATGATCCAGGCTTTATCGATTATGGTTATGTTGTAAAAGAAGCTGGTGTGTCAAATCCTGATATTTTAGCCGATACCCGTAACGTAAAGGATGCAAATGGTGAAAAAGTTGTTACTACCCGTATTGCTCTTCGTTGGATGCCTAATGATTGGTTCGATAGCACATTAACTTATTTACATCAAAAACAAGATGTTGAAGGGAGAACTATTTCTAACTATAAAACTTTAGGCGCTGATAACCCGCTTGGAGATCTTGTTGGTAAATATGAATCTACTGCACGATATTTAGAACCAGAAGAGGATACTGACTCATTAATTAGTTTAGAAATGAAGATGGATTTAGGCTTCGCAGAATTAGTTTCGGCCAGTGGTTACTCTGAAAATGAAAACTTGGGTCAGCGTGATCAATCTGATTTACTGCTAGCGAACCCTTGGAGCTATGAAACATTCCCAGCTTTTTCAGCCTTTACCCGAGAATCTGGGAAATCGAATAGTTTCACGCAAGAAATTCGTTTAGTGTCTCAATCAGAATCTGACCTGTCTTGGATTGTGGGCGGTTATTACAATAAGTCTGTGATTGAAGATACGTTAAGTGAAGAATATACGCCAAATTACGCGGCATTTGCTGGTTCAGACCGTGCTGATGATTTGGAATACTTACAGTTCACCGACGGTGAGACAGTCGAAAAAGCGTTATTTGGTGAACTGAGCTATGCAGTAACCGATAAATTGAATGTCACTTTAGGGGCTCGTTTTTATGAATATGAAATCAAAGCAGGCTCTGCTTTTACCCTTGCTTTATGGGACTGGAAAGATGACTTAATAGGGAATACCCTAGAATTTAAACCCGGTAAAACGACAAGAACGAAAAGTGACGGTGACGGTAACTTGTTTAAATTCAATGTTAGCTATCAATTCACTTCAGACGTTATGGGTTACGCAACTGTCAGCGAAGGCTTTCGTTTAGGCGGTACTAATGGTATTGCAGCATGTGCTGATCCTTTGCCTGCTGGCCAAACGTTATGTGCATTACCTAGTGAATTCGCATACGACCCAGATAGTACCACCAACTATGAATTAGGTTTTAAGAGTACTTGGTTTAATAATAGATTTCATTTTAATGCAGCAATTTTCAATATTGATTGGGATGATGCTCAAGTCGGTGGTGCAGCCACTGAAAATGGTAACTTACCTTATACAACGAATGCAGGTACGGCGAATAGTAAAGGCTTAGAAATTTCATCTCGTGCCATGTTATCAGACAGTTTTACTGCCTTTGCTACGTATTCTTATGCTAAAGCAGAGTTAACTTCTGATGTTCCTGGTTTATTTTCAACATTAGAGATAAATGATCCTGCTTATTATGAGTATAGTGCTGAAGACGGCGACCGTTTACCTGGCTCACCTGAAAGCCAAGTATCTTTTGGTCTTAATTACAGTACTGAGATATTTGATGACAAAGGCCTTGATATTATCTACGGCTTAACCTACCAGAGTGATATTGTTACTCGAGCGGGCATGAAAGCTGAAGGTGAAACATTGTCAGGCTACGCATTAAGTAATTTATCGGCAACAATCACTGATGATGCTTGGTCGGTGACATTATATATCGATAATTTGTTTGATAAGTATGCAGCTACATCAACAAGAAGTACCGGAAAAGCTGCAGGTTATGCTGAGTTTCCAGGACAAATTGGCAATCCTGATACCGTTAACATGTATCGTGGTTATGGCCACTATGTTGTAGCTCCTCGTACTATAGGTGTTAAATTTAACTACTTATTTGATATGTAAACATACTAAAATAAGTTAAGGCATTGTGTTGCTAACAACACAATGCCTTTTTTATTTGGCCTAAAACTCAAAAAAATGAATGCTAATATCAGCCCCTTTATATTTAATATAGCGATACAAGTAGTTTAAATGAAATCGACAATTAACACTTTACACAAACAGGCGCAGCAGGCATTAAATAATGGCGAGTTTCAACAAGCTCATCATTATTTAATGGCAATATTTAAACAAGATCAAACATTTGCAGATGCTTACTTTTTGATGGCGATGATTGCCGCGGCTCACCATAACAGTCAAAAGGCGATAGAGCTGATTGAAAAAGCGAATAGATTATCGCCAAAGAATGCAGAGTATTTGGCACAATTAGCTAAGCAATACTCCTTGATAAGTGAACATGTACTAGCATTGAAATATGTTCACTTAGCTGCTCAATGTTCGCCTCAAACAGCATTAACATTAGATACAATTGGCGTGACTTACAGCCAAATTGGTTTACACAAAAAAGCGATTCAGTTTTTTAAAAAAGCGGTAAGCTTACAGGAAAACCATCTATTTCACTTCAACTTAGGTGTGTCTCAAACCTTTATTGGCGATTTTGAAGGCGCACGTAAATCACATCAGCAAGTTATTGCATTAGCACCTGACTTTTGTAAATCACATACCGCGTTAAGTGCCTTAACAAAAGTAAGTAAAGATAAAAATAATATAACAAACTTAAAGTTGTTATATCAAAAGCTGACCAATTCTGACGACAAACTTAATATTGGCCATGCTTTAGCGCGAGAATATGAGATACTGTCAGATTACAAACATGCGTTTGAGTATCTACAATTATCGAAAAAGCATAAGCTTAAAAATATAGATTATAACTATAACGATGATCATCAGATGTTAACTAGCATCAATGAGTGTTTTTCAGAAGCTCCTAATTTATCCCTCAAAAAAGTAGGCCATTTATCAGCAGAAGCAATATTTGTGGTTGGCATGCCAAGAACAGGAACCACTTTAGTTGAAAGAATATTATCTCAACATACGGATGTAACGAGTGCCGGTGAACTGGAACACTTTGGCTTATTATTGAAAAAAATGAGTGCAAGTAAGACAAACCGGGTTTTAGATGCAGATACGGTAAAAGCAGCTAAAGATATTGATTTTAAAAAACTAGGTAAGGCCTACATTAATAGCACTCGTGCATTAACAGGTGATACCGCTAAATTTATTGATAAGATGCCGCTAAATATTCTTTATGTCGGTTTTATTTTACAAGCACTACCTAATGCAAAAATAGTCTGCTTAGACAGAAACCCTTTGGATACTATTGTTAGCAATTTCAGGCAATTATTTGCAGCTAATGCTTATAACTACAACTATGCTTATGATCTAATTTCGACTGCAAAATTTTATATTTTATTTCGTAATTTGACCAAATTATGGTTGAAAAAATTCCCTAATAATTTCTATCTTGCTAATTATGAAACCTTGGTTAATGAGCCAAAAGTACAAGCAAAGTCGTTAGTTGAGTTTTGTAGCTTAACTTGGCAGGAAGACTGTTTACATATAGACAAAAATTCGGCACCTGTGGCAACAGCAAGTGCGGTTCAAGTACGCAGTCCAATCAATAATAAGTCAGTTGGTAATTGGCGAAACTATGATGCTTACCTCGATGAAGTAAAGGTATTATTAAGCAAGCATAACATTGACTGGGAAAAGTAATGGCTGGGAAGAGACAAAATCTCTTTCGCCAAATAACTTTCCTTGACCTTTTTTATTACAATAATATTTAATTCATATTTCTGCGATATAATACTCAATAATATTGGTATTCTCTTAACGAAATTTTATGAAAAAAGTATTTGAAGTTTTTTGGCGTTTTCTTTTTCTAGGTTGTATCAGTTTTGGCGGCCCTGCTGCACATATTGGTTACTTTCAAAAAACATTTGTCGGTAAACTTAACTGGTTAGATCAAACGAGTTTCGCAAACTTGATTTCATTAAGCCAATTTTTACCCGGCCCTGGATCAAGCCAATTAGGTTTTGCCATTGGCCTGCGACAAGCAGGGGTATTGGGAGGCATTGCCGCTTTTCTTGGCTTTACACTGCCCTCATTTATTCTACTATATCTCTTAGCTATTAATCTCAATACTGCCGAGCAACCTTGGGTTAATCATGTTATTAATGGTTTAAAATTACTGGCTGTTGTCGTTGTCGCTGATGCCTGCTTAACCATGTTTAAAAGTTTCTGTAATAATCACACTTATAAGCTTATTGCTTTTATAACCGCTATTACCTTAATTATTTTCCCTCAATTATCTACACAAATTTTCATACTATTAATCGCTGCTGGTTTTGGCTTTTTGGTAAATCCATCTTTAAAATCGGTTACCTCTGAACCTGCTCAACACTTTGTGCCTGATTCTAATAAATTCAAAACACTACCGTTAATTTTGTTCTTCGCTATGCTCTTTGCTTTACCGTTAATAATCCGTGTAGGATTATTAACAGAACCGTCTGAGCTCATGGTAATATTCAATCAATTCTATCAAGCGGGTAGCATGGTATTTGGTGGTGGTCATGTTGTGCTACCGCTATTGCAGCAAACTATTGGCGAAGCGTTATCTAACGACATATTTCTTACCGGTTATGCTTCAGCGCAAGCAGTTCCCGGCCCAATGTTTACTATTGCTACTTTTTTAGGGGCTGAACTTTTCGCACAGAATCCCTTATTAGCTGCAACTGTAGCGACATTAGCCGTTTTCTTACCGGGGTTTTTATTACTGCTCGCCGTTGAAAGCTCTTGGCAATCTTTAGCAAAGAAACCGAAAGTCGCCAGTGCAGTCATGGCAGTAAATGCCGCTGTGGTAGGTTTGTTAGTTTCTGCACTTTATCATCCTATTTTCAGTAGTGCGGTTAGCTCAGCTGTAGAGCTAATTTGTGTTTTATTAGGCTTCTATTTATTACGAATAATTAAGCTGCCTATTATTGTTTTAGTACTAACATTTATCGGACTAGGTTTATTGCTCGCTCAGTTAGCCAGTTTAAATATAATATAGTGCGTTTAATATCAGCTTTAACTTTTCACTCCCGTGCTTTATTTGCTAAAATATCGCCAATTTAAAAATACAGCCTTAATATAAACACTAAGACGAGAAAATATTTATGCCTAATTACGTTGTTGGACACAAAACACCTGACTCAGATTCAATCTGTTCAGCCATCGCACTTTCCTATTTAAAAACGACTTTAGGTGAAGAAACTGTCCCTGCACGTTTAGGTGAGCTTTCACCAGAAACACTGTTTATTTTAGACAAGTTTGGCTTTGAGCAACCTCAATTAAAAACGAGTTTTGCTGGTGAAGGTATCTACATTGTTGATCATTCTGATCGTATTCAAGGACCTGACGATATTGATGATGCTACGATTTTAGGCATTATCGATCATCACAAATTAGGCGACATAACCACTTCTACGCCTTTAGAAATTTGGGTTCGTCCAGTTGGTTGTACTAATACCATCATCAAAATGATGTACGACTTTTACGATGTCGCCATACCAAAAAATATTGCTGGTGCGATGATGTGCGCTATTTTATCTGACACGGTTATTTTTAAATCGCCAACCTGTACGACTGCTGATATTAAGTGTGTTGAAGCGCTAGCTGAAATTGCCGGTATTGACGATGCGAAAGCGATGGGCATGGAAATGTTCAAAGTGAAATCTGCGGTATTAGGTACGCCAATTCGCGATTTAGTGTTGCGTGACTTTAAAGACTTCAACATGCATGGCAAGCTAGTAGGTATTGGTCAATTAGAAGTACTCGACCTTGCTATTTTTGATGAAATGAAGCCAGAGTTAATGGCTGATATTGTAAAATTAAAAGCCGAAGGCAATCGCCACACAGTTTTATTATTACTGACAGATATCATGAAAGAAGGCTCTGAAATGCTAGTTGTCAGCGACAATGCTGACTTAACTGAAAAAGCTTATGGTAAAGCCACTGTTGACGGTAAAATTTGGTTAGATGGGGTATTAAGTCGTAAGAAGCAAGTTGTACCACCACTTCAAGACTCTTTAGTTTAACTACACATAGGTCAAATAGAATGAATATCAATAACTCTGCTCGTTTAAGCTACAAATTAATGACAGCTGATGATGCCGAGTTATTGTATCAACTCGATCAAGATCCCGAAGTGATGCGTTTTATCACCGATGGTAAAGCATCTTCTCGTGAAAGCATCGAAAGTGTTTTAGTCCCTAGAATGCAAAAATACCTCAATGCAGATAAAGGTTGGGGATTATGGCAAGTTAATATCGCTGAAACTAACCAATACATCGGCTGGGTACTGGTAAGGCCGATGAACTTTTTTTCTGACTCTCCCGAATTTGATAACTTAGAACTCGGTTGGCGGTTTTTTCGTTCATCTTGGGGAAAAGGTTTTGCTAGTGAAGCGGCGCAACACATTAAAAATGCTTTAGCAGCACACCCTGAGTACAAAATTTTTAGCGCCATTGCCGATGAAGAAAATTTTGGCTCTATTGGCGTCATGAAAAATGTAGGTATGTCTTATGTCAAAACATACCTACATATAGATCCATTATTTGAATGCCAAGTGGTTTACTACCAGATAAGTAACACATAATTGTTCTTGTGCTATATTAGCAAGCGCCAAGTTTCTGTCTTTTCTTCAAAAGGTATTTTAAAATAAGTTGTTCTTGCTCGAATAAACCTTAATAAGTCATGCTCATTTATTTGATAGTGTTTATATTCTAATACTTTAGGTAAAGGCATAATCCTAATCGGTTTATCATCATAAAAAATATAACAACGACTATGTTTTGAGATCTCTAACTCTACTTTAGTCGTTTCTAACCAATCAATTTTAGAATGCACCCCTAACGATTTAAACTCTAGATTTCCTAAGGATAATTTCAGGTAATCTTCATGAGATTGCTTTTTTTCATTCTTTGAACGTCTAATTGTCTCTATTAACAGAAGAATATAAATAGGCCAAAAGTACTCTTCTACGTGCCAAACTGAGGCATCAAAAAAGTAAATAACGATACTACGCCAAAGAATAAAAACAATAACCAATAGAGATATAACGATATACCAATCAAATAATGCCATGTTCCTAGGGTAAACTTCATCAACATTTTCTGACCAAGTATGATCCCGTTTAGTCGTCAATATTGTAAAATCTTTGATGAGTTGATCTAACTTACTGGCTTTTTCAGGAAATTTATTTCTATCTATTGAGGTAGCGGCTTCGTGTAGTTCATCAAGGTTATAATTACTGTAATCTATAGTACCCATCATTTTATTCATATTCCTTCATAAATCGACTGCTCTATGCACTCAGTATTCAAAGTAAATTATATTGAGGTCCTATTCACTTTTATTGGACAGAACTTAGAATATTAAACTAACAATTTCCATAGTACCAACAGTTTATTTTCTCCTTTCCCGATCTACTGTAGAAGTTTTTCTATTCAAATTTAGTAAACAAAAAAGCTCACCGAAGTGAGCTTTATTTACATTAATTATACGGCGTTAAATTTTACAATTAAACGCGTTCAATTACTGTAGCAATACCTTGGCCTAAACCAATACACATAGTTGCTAAACCTATGCTTACATCTTGACCTTCCATAAGGTTCAATAAGGTACCCGTGATACGTGAGCCAGAACAACCTAATGGATGACCTAAAGCTATTGCACCACCGTTTAAGTTAATCATATCTTCAGCACGGTCTTCTAGGCCTAAGGCTTTAACACATGATAATGCTTGGGCAGCAAAGGCTTCGTTAAATTCTGCTAATTCAATATCAGCTAACGATAAACCGGCACGTTTTAATGCTTTTTTCGTTGCTGGTACAGGACCAAAGCCCATAGTTGATGGATCACAACCCGCAACAGCCATACCACGAATTTTAGCACGAGGCGTTAAACCAAGCTCTTTAGCACGGTCTGCCGACATCACTAACATTGCTGACGCACCGTCAGATAACGCTGATGAAGTACCCGCTGTTACGGTACCGTTTACTGGATCAAATACTGGACGTAAACCGGCAAGCGTTGCTATGGTTGTGTCAGGACGAATCACTTCATCATGTTCAACCAGCGTTAACGCGCCCATTGCGTCATGCCCTTGGGTAGCAACAATTTCGTTGTCCCAACGACCGGCAAGTTGCGCTTCATAAGCTTTTCTGTGTGAACGAGCGGCAAAAGCATCTTGTTGTTCACGTGTAATACCATATTGCTTACCTAATAACTCTGCGGTTAAGCCCATGTTACCGGCGGCACGAGAAATAGTTTTACTTAATGCTGGGTCAAAGTCGACATCGTACATCATAGGAACATGCCCCATGTGCTCAACACCGCCAACGATGAATACATCGCCTTGGCCACACATTATATTGGTTGTTGCATCATGCAAGGCCTGCATTGATGAACCACATAAACGGTTAACCGTTACTGCGCCAACTGTTTTTGGAATACTCGTTAATAACTGAGCATTACGTGCAATGTTAAAACCCTGCTCTTTGGTTTGCTTAACGTTGCCCCAAATAATATCTTCAATAAGTGAAGGGTCTAAATTTGGGTTACGTACTAATAATTGCTGCATTAAATGTGCTGACAAACCTTCAGCACGAATATTACGAAAAACGCCAGCTTTAGAGCGTCCCATCGGTGTACGAATACAATCTACAATGACTACTTCTTTCATGATTTTCTCCTTAGCTTATGCTGTTTTAGTGTTGTTAGTTTTTACATCAGTACTGAAATAAGATTTACCTGATTTTGCCATCTCGCGTAAGCCATCGGTTACCTGATAAATTTCACCTAAATGTGCATAGCTATCAGCCAGGGTAATAAAGCTATCTAAACCTAATGTTTCTAAGTAACGTATCGCGCCACCTCTAAACGGAGGAAAACCAATACCGTAAATTAGACCCATATCAGCTTCAGCGGCGGTATCTACCACACCTTCTTCTAAACAACGTACCACTTCATTTACCATAGGGATCATCAAGCGAGCAATAATGTCTTCACTGCTAAATTCTTTTGAATCAGCACAAGTCGCCTTGAATAACTCATAAGCATCAGCTGAAGCAACTTTGGTCGGGCGACCACGTTTGTCTTTACCGTAATCGTAGAAACCTTTGCCATTTTTCTGGCCTAAACGTTGGTTAGCGTATAACGTGCTGACCGGATCATTTTCAATTTTAGCCATACGCGTTGGGAAACCAGATGACATAACACCGGTACAATGATCAGCTGTATCGACACCGACAACATCAAGTAAGTAAGCTGGGCCCATTGGCCAACCAAACTGTTTTTCCATCACTTTATCAACGCTAGCAAAGTCAACGCCTGCAAGCATTAACTGGCTAAAACCAGCAAAGTATGGGAATAAAACACGGTTAATGTAAAAACCAGGACAGTCGTTAACAACAATCGGTGACTTACCCATTTTAGCGGCGTAAGCAACTACAGCAGCTACGGTTTCTTCAGAGGTATCTTTACCACGAATAACTTCAACCAAAGGCATTTTGTTTACTGGGTTAAAGAAGTGCATACCACAAAAGTTTTCTGGTCGTTTAACGCTTTGCGCTAATAAGTCGATAGAAATGGTTGAGGTGTTAGACGTTAGAATGGCATCTTCAGCAAGATAGCCTTCTACTTCAGCAAGTACCATACCTTTTACTTTAGGGTTCTCAACTACGGCTTCAACAACAATATCTACGCCTTTTACACTATCGTAGCTTAAGGTTGGTGTGATGTTATTTAACACGCCAGCCATTTTCTTCGCGTTCATGCGACCGCGTTCAACTTGCTTTGTTAAAATGCCCGCAGCAGTATTTAAGCCTAAATCAAGAGCAGCATCATTAATGTCTTTCATAATGATTGGCGTACCTTTATAAGCAGACTGGTAAGCAATACCACCGCCCATAATACCTGCGCCTAATACCGCCGCTTTGCTGACTTGCTTAGTGGCCATTTTAGCGGCTTTTTTAGCTTTGCCTTTAACTACTTGGTCGGCCATGAATAAACCAATTTGCGCGGTTGCGGCATCAGTTTTAGCCAATTTTGCAAAGTTAGCATTCTCTATAAGCATGGCTTCTGTTCTACCTAAAGAAGCAGCGGCTTCAATAGTTTTAACCATCATCATAGGTGCCGGGTAATGTTTCCCTGCTTTAGCTGCAATCATACCTTTACAAGTATTGAAGGTCATAATCGCTTCAACTGGGCTCAGCTTTAATGCTTCAAGTTTTTGTTGGCGTTTTGCTTGCCAATCTAATTTCCCCGCCATTGCTTGTTTAAGCATGTTAATAGCGGCTTCACGTAAATGCTCAGGTGCAACAACGGCATCAAGTAAACCAACAGCCATTGCTTGTTCTGCTTTAAATGCTTTACCGGTCGACATCCATTCAACGGCGTTATCTGCGCCGATAATTCTTGGTAAACGTACTGTGCCACCAAAGCCAGGAATAAGGCCTAATTTTACTTCTGGTAAACCAATAGAACATGTTGTATCAGCTATACGGTAGTCACAAGCTAAGCTCATTTCACAACCGCCACCTAAGGCAAAACCATTAAGTGCAACTATGGTTGGTAAGTTAATATCTTCGAATGAATCAAAAACATCTGAACCGCCTTTGATCCAAGGAGCAAGTTCCGCTTCAGGTAGTTTGAACATTTCTAAAAATTCAGTAATATCTGCACCAACAATAAAGTTAGACTTTCCAGACGTTACTAAAACGCCCTTAGCATCTGCACAATTGTTAATAGCTGCAACCACTTCAATATATTCTTTAAAAGTTTCCTGATCGAATTTATTCACTGAGCCTTGTGCATCGAATTTAAATTCAACAATGCCGTCATTCAGTAATTCGGCAGAAAGGTTTTGACCTTGAAATAACATGCCTAGATTCCTCGTTTAATGGGATAAAAATAGGGTCTGATATTGATTTAATATCAATTTTTATTATCAGTTTTATAATAATAGACGATTGAGTGTGCCTTGAAAGAAAAACAAATGCAAATTATTTAAACAAGCGTTTTAATTAAGTGTTTAATTTATTAAAACTTAAAGGTAATATTCTAGAGTTAGCCATAATGAGCGACTAGCTTGCGGTATTAGTGAGTTGTTAAATCCTTTACTACGCTGTGTAAAGTCATTACCTGAGTCTGCTGCTTTGATACCTGGCAGCATATTTTGATGATCGAATAAGTTTTTCACTTGCAAATTAATGCTGTAATTTACACTTGTATAATTAATCGCTAGATCAAAAATTACTCGCGAGCCTAATTTAATACCTTGCTTTGATAATGGATTACGTGAGTAAAGTTCAGTTGCTGATGAGTAATTTCCTTTAATATTCATACCCATTTTATTATTTATCGGCAAATATATCGAAGCATTAATCTTGTGCGGAGCAATATCCCCGACAGCAGCATTTTCACTTTCCCATTCAGAGATTTCATGGTTATAACGACGATTTGTTTGCGGCTCGGTATAAGTATAATAAAAATTACCTGTGATTGTTTCTAACCCTTTCATAAAGTGAGGATATTCAAATCGACCTCGGTATTCAGCACCCCAGGTATTTCTAGTACCATCATTCATTGCGGACTCTCTGATTACATTCTTATATGAAGCGATATAAACCGACAATTCATGTAACCAATGAACCTCTTGCTGCATCAAGATTAATTCTATATTTTGTGCTTCTTCTGGTAGTAAGTCTAAATTTGATTGCCGTCCGCTCCAACCGCCATATAGTTGTTCTGCAGAAGGCTCTTGAAACGCTTCGCCATAGATAAGTTTAATAACCGTTCTTTTATTCGATAATTTATAAATACTTGCTAAACGTGGGCTAACCGAACTTCCCCAAATATTATTATCATCAAACCTTATCCCGAAATTAAAGACCCATGGAAAGGCATCATAAATTCCTCCGCTATATAAACCTTTATCATTAAACTTTTGACGATTATTACTGGGTACCTCATTGAGTGGATAAGCGCTAAAGGTGTACTCACGGTCGCTGCTATGAAAAATACCGGCTCCTAAACCATAGGGTCCAAGGTCAGTTGCTGATGTTGTTGAACTATACGAACCTTGCCAATAACCAGGAATATCATAAGCTTTAGTAATATCACTTTTTTTATATCGCCAACCACTTAACACTTTCCAACGATTATTGACTTGGTACTCTGAGTCTTGTTTAAACTCAAAAGCATCGCTAGTTGTATTCCAGTGAGTAAAGCTAACAAAGGAATGTTGGCTCATATCATCTCTAAAATCTGGTGCCGATTCTGCCCAATCGCCCCACACTCGATTATCACGATGCAATGCAAAACTTTTTATGGAGAAATTATCGCTGACTTTTCCTTGATGCTCGAGGTAATATTGATTAGATTCTTGTTTCCATGAACTGTTCGCTTGCCCTCTATCTGCTGTGTACTGGGCACCGTAGCCCTCATCAACTTTCCAATGAATTAAGCCAAACTTCCAATTTTTATAATTAATGTCGGCAAGAACACCACGATCCATGGTTGGATCAGCATAGTGATCCATTTTTGTTTTGGTACTTTTAAGATTACGTATTGGTCCCCAAATAGACACATCTTGGTATAAGTCATCACTTAAAAATCCCCAGCGACTTGAAAAGTCTTCTTCATCACTTGAAAACTGTCGCGCTGATAAACTATAGTGAAAATCATCAAAACGTCCATTTGCAGATATTTCTATGCCTTTAGAGCCCCACTGCCCTAACTCAGCCCTTGCAGTAAATTCATGTTGACCTTTAGTAAAATCATTAGCATTTTTAGTAATAATATTAATAATGCCCATAAAAGCATTAGGTCCATAACGAACGGATGCAGGCCCGTATAAGACTTCAACTCGGGCAATATTGGAGATGGGATACTGTCGACTTACGACAGCAATTTGAGTCCATAGATGGTTATCAACGACACCATTAATCATGAAAAGCGTACGACTTGAAGCTGGCGTTCGATAGCCTCGTTGATAAAAAGTTAAATGCGTTGCACCGCTAGTGACCACACTATCAAAGCTAGGCAAATCAGCAATAACATCGACTAAGTTGCTATAGCCCTTTTGTTTAAAGTCATTTGCTTCAATAACAACCATAGCCGCTGGTGCATCTGTCAAAGATTCTTCAATACCACTAGCTGTCGTCACTTTGACGTTCATTAAACTACTTAATGAGAGCTGAAATAAATCAATTTCATCGTCTTCAAAGGCTTGTAGTGAAAAACTGAAAAACAAAAATAGTACAAAATAAATTTTAATCGTTAGTTCTCGCATACTAAAAATCAATAAATGATGTTATGTATGCACCTATGATAAAACATAGATGCATACATTTACTATAGCATTAAACTAATAACCGAATTATTTATCACCCTAGTTAACTAATCACTTTGCAAAGCATCAATAGGATTAAGTTTTGATGCCTTTATTGCCGGATAAACGCCAAAGGTTAAGCCAACTAACGCACAAATACTAAAAGATAATATTATCGCACTTATTGACCAAGACACCGCCCACTCAGAATACAGTGCAATAAGCTCTGAAAGCATAATACCGAACACAACACCTAGAATGCCGCCCATTATTGAAATAGTAAAACTCTCAGCAATAAACTGTAAGCGAATATCTTTCTGTGTGGCACCGACAGCACGTAACAAGCCAATTTCCTTCGTTCGTTCTAATACTGTCGCTAACATTATATTCATAATACCAATGCCGCCAACCAATAACGAAATGCCGGCAACACAAGACATAACAATATTAAATATTTGTTGTGTTTGTTTTTGCTGCGCTAATAAAGCGGCCGGAATAACGAGATCATAATCATCAACATCATTATGACGGCGATCGAGTAAATGACTTACCGCTTTCGCTGCACTTATTGGGTCAACACTATCATCAAGCTTCAATTTAATACTTGTTACTTCACTAGATAACTTTTTACTCGCAAATTTATGAATCGCGGTTTTTAATGGAATAAAAACCTGACGCTGATCACCACCTAATTTTATCCCCTGAAATTCTTGTTTCTTTAGAAATGGTGATTCAAGTACACCAACGACTTTAAACCATAAATGGTTAATCTTAATGTTCTTACCGACAGCATTACCTTGTGGAAAAAGCTGTTTTGCCGTTGACGAGCCCAACAAGGCAACTTGAGAGAAGTTTTGATCATCTGCTTGCGTTAATAATCGCCCTTGCGCTAAGGTAAATTTAGATAAGTCAAAAAAGCTCGCACTGACCCCAGTAGCCTCACCGTCACTTTTTCCTTCGCCACTGAAAATACTGTAAGTATCAATCAGTTTTTGTGCACTAAAAGCGGTTACAAATGGTAATGAACTGGCACTTACTTCACCATCACGAATACTCAAGCCAGCAGAATGCTTGCGCTGTTCTTGTAATTCTTTTTCTTCAAAATTTTTGCCCTCAATGATGAGATTATGCAAGCCCATAGTATTGATCATTTTCATCGCTTCAGCTTCGGCGCCCTCGCCAATATTAAGCATAGCTATTACCGCACCAACCCCAAAGATCATTCCTAATAAGGTGAGTAGTGTTCGTAATTTATGCTGGGCAAGTTCAGCAAAGGTATCAATAAAGATAGCTAAATATTTCATTAACTGTGCTCCTTGTCGGTTAATGCTATTTTTTGACCTTCATGCAGACCAGATAAAATTTCAACATGACTCAAACTTACTTGCCCAAGTGTTACAGGCGTGGGTTTATAGTGACCATTTTCATACAAGTAGACAAAAGATTGTTTCGCATCAACAAAAACACTTTGTAATGGCACTATAATTTTTCTACTCGTTGCTTGAATTTCAATATTTGCTTGAAGTTTTCTGCCTGGAACAAACAACTTTGTATTTTGCTTTGATAAGATAACAATGACTTCAAAATATTTTTGCGGGTCTCCGCGCTTTATTGAAGCAGGAAATGTTGCGACCGTTTCAACTGTGCCTTGAAATTTTTTATCTGCGTATGCATTTAAGTAAAATGTTACTGGTTTATCTACCGCTAAGTTAATTGCCTCGCTTTCTAAAACAAATAACTTAACTTTCATATTGCTAATATCGGGTAACTCGGCAATTTTTTGGCCTGGCCATAATGATTGACCTGCCCGAGGTTTTTCACCCCGCCAATTCGCTTTATAAGCAAGTAAACCATCGTGCGGCGCTTTAACTTCAAGTTTAGATAATCCATCACTTAGCTGTTTTATTTTACTCTTACTCTGGGTCTGCTTCATTTCTAACAAGCCCATGTCGCCTGCAGAACTCGCACTAAAGCTATCGTTCTTCCAATATAAATATTCTTCTTTAGAACCTAAATATTCGGTATTTTGCATTGAGTCTAATATTTCTAATTTTGAGCGAATACGAATATCATTAATAGAAAAGTTTTCAGCAAAACTCTTTTCTTGCCCAACCATAGCAATATCTTTATTAATAGCATCAAGTTCTTGATTAAGCATGCCGGTTTTTTCGATAATTTCTTGTTCTGTGATCGATAATTCATTGAGCCTATCCGCACTTTGAATTTCCATTGCTTCACCATCAAAGCGGGCAATAACATCGCCTTTTTTAACATGTGTAAATTCAGGTGCTAACCATGAAATATTTTGTGGCCCCTGCCTACTCATAGGCGCATTGATCACTGTTGCCTTGGCTGCAAATAATTCACCTTTAGCAGGAACATTAACGACAAAACTTTGTTCTTTTACCTCAAATAACAACGGCGTACTTTCTGGATCAGAACACGCGATCATCGATAAAGATAATAACGCGAGAATAAAACTATTTTTAATTTTTAACTGCTGAAAATATTTCATAAAGTCACGATATCCCCTTGTGACAAACCACTTTGAATAACCACTTTTTCGCCAACAATATGGGCAATTTCGACTGGTACAGAGCTATTAGAAAAGAGACCCGCGACCCGAACACTACCTTTACCATCTTCTAACCGTACGGCTTTAGTAGACAAAGTTAAGGCATTATCAAGTACTTGTATAATCACCTCAATCCGAGCAGTCATTCCAGGGCGAATAACGGTATATTTCGGTTGTTCAAAGGCAATAATGGCATCAAATACTCGGCGTTTATCTTGTGACGATTTATCACGAAAAACACGTCCGAGTTCAACAACTTTTCCTTGTAATACTATTTCTTGAGTGCCGTCGATCATAATTTTAACTCGTTGTCCTAACTTTATTTTTCCACTGTCAGGTTCAGCTATCTGTGCTTTTAATTGCATTTGGTCTATCACTGCAAGTTCGACAATGGGTTGCCCAAATTGCACACTTTCGCCTACAGCTGGCTTTTCCCCTTGCCAGTTTGTGCGATAAATAACCATACCATCAATGGGTGCTTTCACTTTTAATCGCTCGATATCTTTATTAAAGTCATCGACTTCTGCTATTAAACGATTCACCTTTCCTTTAGCTAATTTCAAGTTTAATGCTTTATTGTTAAGGTGAAATTTAAGCTTTTCATTTGCTAAAAAAAAGTCGTTTTCAGCAATGGTAAAGTCAATAACTGATTTGTTGCGGTCATTTTTAGAACGACTATTATCGACAATTTCAGCTTTACGCTGTGCCTTTTCATATTCCATTTTCTTTTCAGCAACATTAAGAATAAGCTCTTGTTCTGTTTCTGTTTCTTGAATTTCCTTATTTTCTAATTGTTGTTGTGCTCGGTCTAATTCAGCTTGTTTATCAACTAACCTGTCCAGCACCTTTTTACCGTCAAAAGAGACAATCAATTGTCCTTTTTTCACCTGAGTATTTTCTGGTGTTAACTGCTTAATTTGATATTGCCACATATGGGAAACTGACGGTGGTGCGATCATTGCTGTTTGTTTTGATTCTAATTCGCCGCTGGCCGTAACGACGAGTTGTACTTTTTCTAATTTCACAGATTCGGTCGGAGCATTTTCACATGCCGACAAAAAGACTAACAATATAATGGCAATAGTTTTATTCACTTATGCTTACTCCTGTAAACTCTAACTGGGCACTCATTCCCGGCAATAATGTTAATGCTTTATCGCCTTTAAAAGAAAATACCGTACGATAATAAACATCGCCGCCCCATTCTTTGCGTTCTTCTGGCTGGCTTGATATCTCTTCTAAGGTTGCAACGAGGATATGCTGTGGAAAGGCATCAAGTTTGAAGTCAACAGAGGTATTTATCCGCATATTTTTAATGTCGACTTCATGGACCCAAGCTTCGATGTACAAACCATTAACCGAAGGGATCTCAGCTATTTTCCAGGACGGCTGGGCGGTCATACCAACAAAAACTTTTTCACCATTCCAAGGATGATTACCATAAAGCACAGGTCCGGTGCGCTGGGCGTAGACACTCATTTGTTCGAGTTTATTTTCATTATATTTTAACTTGTTCTCATGTTTTACAATGGTGATTTTTTGCTTGGTTACAGCGACAGTATTCGCTACTTTCACTTGTTTTAAGTTCTCTAATGCTTTGGCATTAGCAACAACGGCTTTTTCAAGATCGAGTTGGTTTTTCTGATAATCATATTTACTTAAATGTTCAAGAGAGATACTGGCATCGATACGTGCTTTATCAAGCAGTAATGCTGTTCTTTTTTGTCCGTAAGTAGCTTCTAATAATGATTGTTCTCCACTACTGGTGATACGGAATAATTGTTCTTTCGATGAAATCAAACTGACCTCTTGTTGCTCAATTTGACTTTGAATTGAGCCGCTATCAAAAACAACGACCAAATCACCTTCTTTAGCAATATCACCTTCCGGTAATAACCACTGTACTTGTACACGCCAGTTATCTGTTTTAGGTGCGTAAAAGGTTTGGTTGTCACTGGCTTTAACTTGACCTGATAAAATTAAAGACGTTTGCGCTAATGCGGCAGGTAAATAGCAGCATGAAAGCATAAGGGCTGATAAAACTAATTTTTTATACATAAACGATCCTCAATCACTTCACCATCTTTCATGCGGATCATTCTGTCAGCATATGCGGCGATATCTTCTTCATGGGTTACCATCACTATGGTTTGGCCTTGACTGTGTAAATCACAAAGTAAGCTCATAATTTCATTAGATGTTTTTGAATCTAAGTTTCCGGTAGGTTCATCAGCAAAAATAACTTGCGGTCGATTTACTAGGGCGCGCGCAATTGCTACCCGTTGGCGTTGCCCACCCGACATTTCAAATGGTTTGTGATGCCAACGTGAAGTTAAGCCTACTTTTTCCAGCATTTCCAAGCCACGCTGCTTAGCTTCTTCTGGTTCAACATCGCTATAACGTAAGGGTAAAATAACATTATCTAGTGCAGTTAAGCGGGGTAATAAGTGGAATGTTTGAAAAATAAAACCTATTTTTTTGTTGCGGATTTTTGATAAGTTTTCATCATCAATATTTTTTATTGCTTCACCTGATAATAAATACTCACCTGAAGTGGGCGTATCAAGGCAACCCAAAATACTCATTAATGTTGACTTCCCTGAGCCAGAAGTCCCCATCACGGCAACAAATTCGTTGTTTTTTATCGTTAACGAAACATTGTTAAGTGCGATGACCTGCGTCTCACCTTTGCCATAAATTCGGCTGATATTATCAATCCTGATCACAGAAAAACTCCATTAAAATTAAATTATTACATGCATATGTTACCACTGCGTATCATGCTATAGCTAAAGGGGAAATATATCGTCTAAAATTTCAATCTTACACTGATGAACTGTAATAATTTGTGTCAGCGGGCAAGACATTCGATAAGAAAACAAAGTACAATATTACTCTTTCATTTACTTATGCCTTGTTATGACTCTAAAAGAACGCTTAAATAAACCTGAAAACCTACTATTTGCCATGGCATTTATAATGCCAATGATATTTTCTGTTTGGATGGTTTTGCTTAATAATTTTGTTATTGAAAAAGCCAGTTTTACCGGAGAAGAAATAGGTATATTACAGAGTTTACGAGAAGTCCCTGGCTTTCTTGCTTTTACCGTTATTTATCTATTACTGTTTATTAAAGAGCAAAAATTAGCCATTATTTCCTTAGGAGTCACCGCTATAGGTGTCATTATGACTGGTTTTTTTCCCTCTGTTTTAGGCTTGTATATTACAACAGTAATCATGTCAGTAGGCTTTCATTATTTTGAAACAGTAAACCAGTCATTAACCATGCAATGGATTGATAAAGACAAAACGGCTCACTTTTTAGGACGCTTACTATCAGTAAAGTCGGTAGCATCTTTACTCGCTTTTAGTAGTATATGGCTGCTCATGGAAAAGTTTACTTGGTCTTATCAAAGTACTTACGCTTTATTTGGTGGGCTAGGTTTAGTTTTTACCCTTTGTTTAATCTTTGCTTTCAAGCAATTTCCTGTAAAAGTTGAACAAGAAAAGAAACTTATTTTACGTAAACGTTATTGGTTATTTTATGCCTTAACTTTTTTTAGTGGCGCTCGTCGGCAGATATTTACTGTTTTCGCAGGCTTTTTGATGGTTGAAAAGTTTGGTTATAGTGTTACTGATATTAGTGCACTATTTTTAATCAACTATGTATTTAATTGGCTCTTTGCCGCTAAAATTGGCAAGTTAATTGGCGTTATCGGTGAACGAAGAGTGCTTAAATTTGAATATGTTGGCCTGATCATATTATTTATTGCTTACGGTTTTGTAGAAGACTCAACTATTGCCGCTGGTTTATATGTGATTGACCATTTGTTTTTTGCTTTAGCCATCGCAATAAAAACCTATTTTCAAAAGATAGCTAAGCCGGAAGATTTAGCGTCGAGTGCAGGTGTTAGTTTTTCAATCAACCATATTGCTGCTGTCGTTATTCCTGCCCTGCTCGGCATGGTATGGATTATTAATCCGTCTTGGGTTTTTTATGTAGGTGCAGGTTTTGCCTGTTGCTCATTATGTTTATCCCATCTTATTCCTTGCAAACCACGTGAAGGAATAGAGTTTAGGTATCAAGAGACGTCGAGTAACTAAGCCCTGCTACCATTTATTTATGTTGAGCAATAAAAATTGCTTAACTTTATCATACTGTGACATAACGCATTTTCGAGCATAAAAAACCGAGCTACTATACCTCGGTTTTTTATTGACTACATTCATTGATATTTGCTATTGGTTATCGCGTAAGAACTGTAAGAATTCATCAGCAGGCATTGGCTTAGCATAGAAAAACCCTTGCACTTCATCACAACCTTGAGCAATTAAATGCGCTTCTTGCGCCTCTTCTTCAATACCTTCGGCAATAACTTTTAGGTTCATCTGCTTACCTAAATTTATAATGGTATCAGCAATCAATGATTGGCCTGGCTCAGCAATATCAGTAATAAATGCTCGATCAACTTTCAGACGGTCAAGCGGTAGTTTTTGTAAGTAACTCATTGATGAGTAGCCTGTGCCAAAATCGTCAAGGGCTATACTAATGCCTTCAGCTTTGAGTTTAACCAGTGCATCAATGACAACTTGTGGTTCGTCCATTAGAATATTTTCGGTAATTTCTAATTCAAGTTTACTTGGTTTAACATCATGATTAATCGTTGCTTGAATAATACTATCGACGAAATTTTCTCGCTTAAACTGGGGGATAGAAACATTAACAGAAATACCAACATGATCGAAATTTTGCTGCTCTAGCACTTTAATCTGTTTACAAGCTTGGTTTATAACCCAGTCACCAATTTCAACAATCAATCCTGAATATTCAGCTAAAGGAATAAACACCGCAGGTGAAATAAACTTCCCCTCAGCTGTTCGCCAACGTAATAAGGCTTCTGCTCCAATAACTTTACTGGTAACTAAACTAAGTTGTGGCTGATACCATAACTCTAAACGATCATCAGCAAAGTCCGTACGTAATTGCCTTATCATTCCTAAGCGCCATAGCGTTTCGTCTTCCATCTCTTGTTTATAATAAACGAAATTTTCGTGGTTACTTTTCTTGGCTAAATTTAACGCAATATTAATTTGATTGAGAATTTGTACACCTTGCGAACCTGCACTACTTTTCGAACATAACCCAAAAGATGCAGTAACAGGCAAGCGGTGCTCGCCGGCAGTAAATGAACGATGGAATAGTGATATTAACCTCTCTGGGTTGACACAATCTGCAGGTCCAATGACACCAAAAACGTCAGCACCGACACGAGCAAACTGACAATTCCCGCCCAACTCCTTCAATCGTTCAGTTACAGCAAGTAGTAGTTTATTACCAAGATCTTGCCCTAAGCCATCATTTATATCGCTAAAATGGTTTAAATCGATTAATGCTGCAACCAAATCGGATTCTTCACGATCACTAAACTTATCAAGTAAATTAACAAACTCTAAACGATTCGGTAGTTCTGTTAGCCAATCACGATAAGCGGCATTTCGTAATTTTTGAAAAAGGTGGACATTTTCATAGCCGATCGAAACATTTGTTAAAAACACTTCAATTAGTTGAATTTCAATGTCAGTTAATACTTGTGCTAAATCGAGATAAATAACGGCACGATATCCACCACTCGTTAAATACAACACAGCATAATCATCGCCGTAATCGTTTTTCTTTTGAGTAAAAGAACTGGTAATACGGTCTTGAATAACAGTACGGCCTATACAAGAAAGCTTTTGTTCAATCAATTCATCGCTATGCCCTAATTGACCTAGAATATGTAAACTTAGATCGTCAGTTCCCTCAATAATGCCTTGACCTCGAGCACAAAAAACACTGCCATGACTCTCGCTTAATTGCTTTAATTGCGTGAGTACGCCTTCGGCATATTCATGGATGCTGTGTAATTCAAGTAATTCAGCCGCAGCGGCTAGAATTTTTTCTAAACCGATACGGTTTTGATTAACAGAATGAATTTGTTGATATGATCGAATAGCTGCATAAACGGTAGTTACCAATTTACGACGAGTTAATTCTGTTTTCGTTTTGTAGTCATTAATATCATAATCTTTAATAACACTTTCTTCTGGGGCGTATCCCGGCTGACCCGTTCTCAATACGATACGAATATCTTGGCGAGATAATGTTTCACGGATATGTTTAACTACATTTAACCCCGCGTCATCCGTTTCCATAACAACATCAAGTAATACTAAAACAATGTCGTCATGATCTTCTATCAGCTGACAAGCATCACGCCCAGAATAAGCATGAATGTATTCTAAATGTTTACCTAGAACGATTAAATCAGATAGCGCTAACTGTGTAACAGAATGAATTTCTGGGTCATCATCAACAATCAATACTTTCCACGTTTCACCATTACCATCATGGAGAATTTCATCTTCATCGCTATCATCGATAAATAAAAAGTCGTCATTAGTATTCTCGGAAGCCTGCATATCGCCCTCAATTAACCAGTAAACTACAACTGATTAAACGCTGTTCATAAATTTATTAGGATTTTACTTTCCATTACACTACATAGTAAAAGTCATCTTGATAATATTCAACCTAGTTTTACAATTAAATACATTATTTCAACTGGTTGTTTATTTTATGTTAAGTTTAGATGATTAAAGGGAATATTGCTGATTTTAATTTTCAGGCGTATGCTAATAAAAAACAGTAATAAAAATAATATTTTAGTGCCGGTATTTTATCTATGAAAGAAAATATAAAAACGACATCATCCGCTGTTGCCACTTCAATTGAGGGCAATAAGAAACCAATTATTGTCATTGATGAATCTTCAGGGGCACATGGAAATAAAAGAAGCGCTGCCGCATCTTCACAAATGCAACTATTAGGTTTAGCAAAGAAGTTTGTCTTAGACGGTGGATTAATTTCAGCCGATAAACAAATACCTATAGAAGACCGTAGCCATAAAAGAGCACGTATTAGTGCGCTGCGAAAACAACACAACCTTGAAATAATTATTCAAATGTCATTAGGTTATTGTTCGAGTGATGAAGTTACCGACAAAGCAGATCCTGATTGGTTTACTACTTTTACTCAGCTAGCAGAAGATGTCAGTAATAAAACGATGCAAGATTTATGGGCAAAAATATTAGCTGGTGAGATCAGCCAACCAGGTTCTTTTTCGACAAAAACCCTAAAAATATTTCGAGAAATGAGTATTACAGATGCAAAATTATTAGCAAAAGCTTGTAGCTTAGCCGTTTCGGATCATGCAAAACGTAACATTCGAATAATTTCAGGGGCTTATCAAATGCCGAGTTTATTTAATTTTTTCAATAAGCAACGTGAACAGAATATCCCATTAAGCCAATTTTCGTTGAGTTATGCTGACCTATTAGTATTAGCTGACAATCATTTACTGTTTGTTCAAGAAACGGAGTCTAGCCCAATGGACAAACTAGAGGCTCTTCATTTTACTTTTAATGGCTCACCATTAACCTTGTCAGCCAAGAAAGCAAATTGCGTATTACAGTTTTATAAGTTTACCCCGATTGGCGCCGAGTTAGCACGATTAATAAGCGACAGTGGTAATAGTGATTATTTACAGCACTTAAAAAGTGCCTTAAGTGAGAATTTTTCAATTGTAGAAGGTTAGCTACTCATTGTTTTTTGCCACCAACATTGATAAGTACTTATGATTTGTCTGGAACAAAAATGACGCACAAGGATGTGCTAATGCCGCGAAGGTAGGATACCTAAGAGCGGCCTTATGACCGTTGACGTGCAAGGATGCACTAATGCCTTGAAAGACAGGATGTCTGAGAAAGGCCATCCTCGGCTCGGGCATCCAGGCTTCGCTCTACCTTCTGCATCCATGCAGTCGTGAACATTCGTCGTCCTTGCCATCGACGTGCATGGAAGCACTAATGCAGCAAAGGCATGGATGCCTAGGAGCTGCCATGGCACTACGTCATACCGTTCATCCTGAACATTCGTCGTTCCTTGCCATCGACGTGCATGGAAGCACTAATGCAGCAAAGGCATGGATGCCTAGGAGCTGCCATGGCACCACGTCATACCGTTCATCCTGAACATTCGTCGTTCCTTGCCATCCATGGCACCACGTCATACCGTTCATCCTGAACATAAAAAAGGGCGAACACATAAATGTTCACCCTATTGATTATTCTTTAAAAATCTTTATTTAAATACCATCGCCATCAGTGTGTAAACCACATTCTCGTGCCATACCACCAAAGCGTGTATCACTTTCATCCATGCCTAACGTTAATGGCTTTGTACTATGTGTATCGCCAACTGAAACATACCCCTGATCCCATAAAGGATGGTAGGGTAAGTTATGCTTAGTGAGATACTCATATACGTCTTTATTGCTCCAATCAATAATTGGATGTACCTTAAAGCGACCACGTAAAATACTCACAACAGGTAAACCTTGACGATGTTCAGACTGCTGACGACGCACGCCAGAAAACCATGTTGCCGCATTAAGCTCATTCAAACCACGCTCTAGCGGTTCAACTTTGTTACGGCGATTATAAGCTTTTAATGACGTTTCATCTTTTGCCCACTCTTCGCCATATTTTGCTTGTTGCCATGCTGCACTTTCTGTTGCGCTATACACTTGTAAATTTAAGTTTAAACGTTCGGTAAGCTGCTCAACAAACTGATACGTTTCAGGAAACAAGTGCCCGGTATCGGTAATCAGTACCGGAATGTTTGCATCAACTTGCGTCAACATGTGCAACATAACCGCTGATTGAATACCAAAGCTTGATGATAAAACAAATTTCGATGGCAAGTTTTCCATCGACCATTCAATACGCTCTGTTGCGGTTTGTTTTTCTAATAACTCGTTCCACTGATTCAACCATGGTTTGGGTAACGACGCTGGGAAACGGTTATTAATCGGTGCTTTTATCTCTGCGACATTAGCACTATTACCTATAATTTTAGTCATGAAAGTCTCGCTTACTGTTTTTCACTTCTGCGATAATGCCAGTGCGGATAGTGAAGTCGCCAAACGCTTCGTTGCTGGTCCGTTCTGTAGACCAACGAGCGACAAGCGCATCCATTTCATCAAGAATATCTTGTTCGCTTAGGTTTTCTTTATACATTTTAGGGACACGCGTTCCGGCCAAATTTCCGCCTAAATGCATATTGTATTTACCAGGGCCTTTGCCAACTAAGCCAATTTCCGCCAACATTGCACGGCCACAGCCATTTGGACAACCAGTAACACGTAAAATAATACTTTCGTCACTCACATTATGTTTAGCTAAAATACCTTCGACATCAGTGACAAAACCCGGTAAATAACGCTCGGCTTCTGCCATCGCTAACGGACAAGTAGGAAATGCCACACAAGCCATCGAATCTTTACGTTGCTTTGAAACATTATCATTCATCAAACCATATTGACGAGCAATCGCTTCGATTTTTGCTTTATCTTCAGTTGCGACACCCGCTACAATTAAGTTTTGGTTGGCTGTCATGCGGAAATCACCTTGGTGAATTTTTGCTATTTCAGCTACGCCTGACTTAAGCGGTTTACCTGGGGTATCTAATAGACGACCATTCTCAATAAATAACGCTAAATGATGTCTGCCATCAAAACCTTCAACCCAACCGATACGATCGCCACGTTCAGTGAACTCATAAGGTCGTGATGTTTCAAAAGTAATACCGGCACGTTTCTCAACTTCCGATTTAAAAGTTTCTACACCCACTCGGTCAAGTGTGTACTTAGTTTTTGCATTTTTACGGTTGACTCGGTTTCCCCAATCGCGTTGTGTTGTTACCACAGCAGTGGCGACATCTAAGGTCTTGGCTAAAGGCACATAACCAAAATCGTCAGCTTTACGAGGATACGTTGACTTATCGCCATGGGTCATCGCTAAACCACCGCCAACAAGTACGTTAAAACCGACTAATTTTCCGTCTTTAGCAATAGCAATGAAATTTAGATCATTGGCGTGCACGTCAATATCATTTTGTGGTGGAATAACCACGGTAGTTTTAAATTTACGCGGTAAGTAATTACTGCCTAAAATTGGCTCTACCGTCTCTTTACCTTCAGGACCTTCAAGCTTTTCACCGTCCAACCAAATTTCTGCATAAGCACGAGTATTAGGTAGTAAATGCTCACTTATTTTAATAGCCCATTCATAGGCTTCTTGATGAAGTTCAGACTCAATAGGATTAGAAGTACATAAGACATTACGATTAACATCGCCAGCAGTAGCAATTGAGTCGATACCAATACTGTTTAACGTTTGATGCATTAATTTAATGTTTGGCTTCAATACGCCATGAAACTGAAACGTTTGACGTGTCGTTAAACGAATACTGCCATAAGAAGTACTTTCTTGAGCAAATTTGTCGATAGCTAACCACTGCTCTGGCTTGATGATACCGCCAGGCATACGAGCACGTAACATAACATTATGTAATGGTTCTAATTTTTGCTTACTTCGCTCGTTTCTAATATCACGGTCATCTTGCTGATACATACCATGAGTTCTAATGATCTGATAGTTGTCGGCAGTAAAACCACCGGTCGTTTGATCTTGTAAGTCTTCAACAATAGTGCCACGTAAAAAATTACTATCAGCTTTTAAGCGTTCGTTATCAGCTTGCTTACCTTCAACAATTAACGGCCCTGGACCTGTTAATACGGTTTCTTTATCTGTTGTCGTCATTAGTAAACATCCTTCTGGAAACGCTTAGCGTTACGTAATTCTTTTAAATAATCTTGTGCTTGTACAGTGCTTAACTTGCCGTGTTCAGAGATAATATCGACTAAGGCGAGTTCAACATCTTTTGCCATACGGCTCATGTCACCACAAATATACAAATGTGCACCACGTTCTAACCAAGCAAAAATTTCGCTGGCTTTTTCACGTAAACGATCTTGAACATATATTTTTTCTGCTTGGTCACGAGAAAAGGCTAAGTCTAGGTTAGTTAACAAACCTGACTTTAAATAACCTTGCCATTCAACTTGGTATAAAAAGTCTTGGGTGAAAGTTTGGTCACCAAAAAACAACCAGTTATCACCGCTTGCTGCTGTTGCTTCACGTTCTTGCATAAACGCTCTAAAAGGAGCAATACCTGTACCTGGACCAATCATGATCACCGGCGTGTCGCCATTTTCAGGTAAACGGAAGTTATCGTTATGCTCAATATAAATCTTAACCGTACCGCCTTCTTCAAGACGTTTTCCTAAGAAGCTTGAAGCGCCACCACTTCTTAACTGGTCGTTTTCATTGTATTCAACTAAACCAACCGTTAAATGTACTTCTTCTTCGACTTCTGTTTGGCTTGATGCAATAGAATATAAACGAGGGGTAATTTTGCGAAGTGCATCAGCAAAGTTTTGCGCAGTTACTGTAGCCGGAGCCGCTTTAACCACATCAACAATTTGATGATTACTTGCATATTCACGGGCAGAGTTTTTATCTTCACTCAATGCTAATAAATCTTTATCTTGTGACTGTTCAGCCCAAAAGCTAATAAAATTAACCGCTGTTTGGGTAATTTCTAATTTTGACGTTAAAGCCTCGGCAAAAGATAAACTTGTCCCCGCAATCTCAACTTTTTCATCAGCTGACAAATTTAGTGCCGCAATAAGTTCAGTTACTAAGCTGGTGTCGTTTTCAAACCATACGCCTAAAGCGTCTCCGGCTTGATAAGTAATCCCTGATTCAGCTAAGTCAATCTCAATATGGCGAACATCTTTTGCTGAATCTCGGCCAGTGATCTTCTGACTTAAGCTTAACTCTGCCGCATAAGGTGCTTGTTTAGTGTATTCTGCGCCAGCCACTAATGTCGCGCCTGCTGTTGGCATAGCAACAACATTAGTTGCAGTAGATTCACTACCTAACAATGCTTTAGCTTTAGTGATAATACTGTCTGACCATGCTTTTGCATCCGCGTCGTAATCAACGTCGCAATCTACACGTGGCGTAATTTGTTTAGCGCCAAGTTTGCTTAAAGATTCGTCAAAGTCTTTACCTGTTTGACAGAAGAACTCATAGCTCGTATCACCTAAGGCTAAAACACTATAATGTAAGTTTTCTAATTTAGGCGCTTTTTTCGACGCTAAAAACTCATGTAAAGCAATAGCATCATCTGGCGCTTCACCTTCGCCATTGGTACTCGCAACAATTAATAAGTGAGTAATGTTTTTGATACTTTTTGGCTTAAAATCGCTCATGCTTTTTAAGTCAACGCTAAGACCTTGTGCTTGTGCTTGCGCAGCTAATGCTTTAGCAACACCTTTTGCATTCCCTGTTTGCGAACCAAACAAAATGGTTAGGGTTGCCGCTGGAATAGCAACAATAGAGGGGCTAACGCTTAGCGATGCTCCTTCAGATTTAGCTGCTAAATAGCCACTCGCCCATGCAAGTTGCAACGGAGAGTAACTACCAATAGTGTGTTGTAGTGATGCGAGTTGATCGGCATCTAACATAGTGTTTTGTAAGTTTTGCTGGTTTGGCAACATAAGGTCAATTCGCCCATTTCAAAATAATTAATTCATCATAGACCGAGTTAACTTATATGAAAAAGAATAGAAAAGGCTTTTTTATTCCAAAAAGGAATAAAGAAGTTATTTCCTCCTTACTTTCGCAGTCATATTAGTTTAGCCAAATTAGCAAAAATCATCATTATTAGGTCAATTTCACGATGAAAAAGATATAATAACCTTGCTTAGCCCTTTAAAAGTCTCTATTCCTCTTTTGGACTGAAAATTGCTTACTTAGGAAAATCAATAAAAAGGATGATGAAATGAATAAACAACAACTTTCGCAAACTAGACTCTACTTTACGGCTTTTACTACTTTGATAGTTTGGGCTATGCTGGTGTGGCAGTTTACGCACCAAGGTGTGCCAAGCCATTACTTATTACAAGACCCTAGTTTACCGGAGCTTTCGAATTGGTGGGGAGCGTTATTACTGCCCGTTTTATCATGGGTAATGCTAGGACGTATTCAACAGCGACTTTTAAAACATTCACCTGAAGAAATAAATCTACAAAGCAAAAAAGTGTTAATTAGCTTTGTTATAGCAAGTATTTATGGCGTCACCCTTTCCTTCTGCTTTATTAATGGCTATGAAGCTATTTCTTCGGTGATGTTTCCCGCTATACTTTTTTTCGCCATATTTTTTAGGCTCTATAGAGCAGAGTTTATTCTCGCCTTTATTCTGAGTATGAGTTTTACCTTTGGTGCGATTTTACCGACCATATTTGGTACGTTAATCGCGATATCATCTTTTATTGTTTTTACTGTTGTGCAGTTTGTTTGGTCAAGAGGAAAAAACATTATTTCCCCTAAACCGATAAGTTAACAACTATAAGGTTATTTAATACATTTTACTTTTACATACGGAAAATATTAGCGATGAAAACAGTTCTTTTTGAAAACCAAAGCCTAGTTCCATCAAAAATCATTTGTATTGGCCGAAACTATGTTGAACATATTGCAGAACTTGGCAATGAAGTACCAGACGAAATGGTAGTTTTTAACAAACCGAACTCAGCAATTTCAACATCCTTGAACTCACATCATCAAGAACAACTGCACTACGAAGCTGAATTATGTTTTTTGGTGAAAAATAAAGAGTTTTCAGCGGTAGGTTTTGGTTTAGATCTCACCAAAAGATGTTTACAAAATAAACTAAAAGCAAAAGGCTTACCTTGGGAACGTGCTAAAGGGTTTAATGGGGCCGCTGTATTTAGTGAATTTGTAAAGATTGGTGCTAGTGATATTAATGACCAACTTACTCTTGAATTAACCATTGATGATCATATCGTTCAAATGGGTAGCGTAGCACTAATGATGTACAAACCCGCAGAAATATTAGCTGAACTTAATACCTATACCGAGTTAAATGATGGCGATATTGTCATGACAGGAACACCAAAAGGTGTCGGCGTAATAACTAAAGGAGCACATTTTAAAGGCAGGGTATTTAACGAGCTCAGTGAATTAATTTCAAAGGACTGGCTTGCTTCGTAATAATATAGGTTTCAGGGGAAAATAGCATAAGACTTGAGCTTTGGCACTTAAAAACACTTGATTCCGGCGCCGATTAGGCATTTGAGCAACTAAGTTAAATCATGTTAAAGGCGTTTATTATTATTTATTAAGCGCCCTACTTTAAATATATATAAAGGGTTTATAGTTCTAGTTTTTATATTGTTTTCCTCCAATAATTATTTATTTAATAGAATTTGTATTATTTCAACAACGAATTAGCAGTGTTGATGAAAAAACCTTGCTGGTAGCGAGTCATGAACATTATCGATAGACAATAAAAAACGCCCACAGTGGGCGTTATTCATCATTAGCAGTAAAGTTAATTTTATTATCATTCATTTTTCTTAATCAAATTACTGAGCTAGCGTCTTTTTAATTGACGTCAAATTTTCTTTCGCCCTCAGCATCGCTGTTATTTTCCCATACTTCATATCTTGGGCTTTTCACGTCATCAAAGTACCAGATGGCCATAACTAAACGATTCTTATCGTTTGCAACAATTAAGCTGCCTGTGTAGGATTTATCAATAGAGGTGCGTAATAAACAAGTATTATAATTGACTTTAATACCGTACTCCCCTTCAGTAAATTCAGTACACACCGATAAATAGGCATTTCGATTACTTGCATTTTTGTAACTTACCGTTAATTCGTATTCTTGCTTAAGAAGAAATGATTTAGTCGCTTTAAGCTCCGCGGTTGTAGCGTAAACCGCATTGGGATCTATCTCCTCTTCATCATCGTCATCATCTCCGCCGTCGTCTATTATAATTGGCACATCAACTACCGGTGCAATAGGTTCAGAACCTGAGGAACCACCGCCACATGCCACTATGAATAAACTCATGATTAATATTGCTACAAGGTTAATAAGTTTCATGGTCTTCTCCTTATTGTTTAAATACATTATTAGTGTCGCTTTGTTCTGTGGTGTACCAATCGATATTTAACCCACCGGAAGAAGTAACGAAGCTATGAAAGTCTGGATATGCATATTTAATATCCATATACTCTACTGGGTGTTCCCACTCGTAAGGAATGTTAAGAGCCCACGGCATATTATTAGCATTGATAAAGTACAAACCATTATCCGCATCTGACGCATCTTCACCGCGACCTAGAAACCCGAGCTTAAAAGCTTCTGTCGGTGCCTGATTTTTAAGATGAATCTCGAACCTTCTTCCTGGTGCTTCACCGAAAACGTAACTTCTTTCGTGTCCTTCAGAGCCGAAAATAAAAGGGTCATAAGGGAAGCCAGCCACATCAGCTTTGTTTATGTTAGCTTCCATAGGGATTTCCAAAGAAAATGTCATTTGAATATTTGAACCACAACCAGTCTCTGTTCGATAATACTTACAGTTCTCACCGGCAGTAACAAAATCCCAGAGATCATCCGCGATAATAAAAATCGCCTCAGTCCTATCCGCTTCAAGCGGGCTAACACTCTGCTCAACACCATTAATTTTAAAAACTAAACGGCCAGTATCTACCTCGCTACGCAGTAATCCAGGTAAGCGAAAGGCAAAACCGTTATGATAAGATGCTCCCAGAGCAACAACCTCTCCTTCAATTTTAACGCGCATTAAAGTTCCCTCCACATCATAAGATGAAAGACGATAGTGCACGACCAAATCATTCATATCGTAATCCCCGACAAGCGGCCAATGATCTTCAAATGCCAGCGTAGCCCAAGTATCAGACGACGGGTAATGCAGAGCTGTCACGTTTTGCTCGGCAATATCAATTGCATAATCCTCTACTTCGCCATCAGCAACACCACCAACAGGAGATAGCGACTGTTCAGAACTTAATCTAAATCGTGTCCAAGTCGTGCCTGTTTCAGCCCAAGTTGGCACGTCGAAGGCGATAATATTACTGCCTGACGTTACTGCCTCTGCCGTTATTATTTGTTCATCAGCATCAAATTCTCCATCTTTGTCAGAGTCGAGCCAAGCGTTTACATAACCGTTAGCTGAAGAGGTGATATCAACAATGGCTGTTTTCCCTGCCTCAACACCGGTAACAAAAGCAATTCCGTCATTATCATCTAGTCCTGAACCATTATCTGCATAAGCATTAGGTTCGGCCTCTACTAGTACGCCCAAAAATAAAACACCAACTTCCACATCATGACGCGCACCATTGTTATTAATACTAGTACCATAAGAGTCTGGGGCATCGCCAAAATCGGTTGTTGGAGAGTCTAGAGAAATAATAGGGGCTAGCGCACAACGGGCACCATCGTTATTGCTAGAAGAAGGGCCATATGCAAAAAATTCAGCAACAGGGTAATCCCAATTGGTATTTACTCTGAAAATATAACCGTCGTTATTGCGGCTAATATATAAATTACCGGTAACGTCAAAATACACAGCACCGAAAGTGCCGCCTTCCCCTACGTTACTGAGCTGTACAGAAGTACCGGCTTGAACATCAATTTTCCAAAGGTTGCCCCAGCGATCTACCGAATAAGCAAAGCCATTATCTGGATGAAAAGCTAAATCATAAATAACCATATCGAGATCGTTGCCGTTAACGACATTGATCAAGTCTAAATAGTCACCACTGCTTTCATCTAATGAAACACGAAACAAGCCATAATTACCACCTGGCCGATATAGATAATATGTGTTGTCTGTTACTGAAATATCGCCGACATAAAAACCTTTAGAAGGCAAATTAGTCAGCGGGATTGGCTCTACCTGATAATCGGCACCAATACGTACTATAGTGCCGTAGTAATAATTGTAAGCATATAGATAACGGTCATGTACATTGAATGCCAATGCATTCATCTTTTGTTGATTCCAATCTTCAGGTGAAGATTTTTCGTAAAATCCCGTTGCAAGTTGTACAGTATATAAATTCGCTATCTTGTCCTGCACCAAAAAAGCTTCTGCTGGACACTCGGCAAAAGATTCAGCGTACAAGCCTGTACTACCTATACATAGGGAAAAAAGAATGGCCTTAACTGCATTTATTTTGACTGAATTTAACATAGTAAATTTCACCTCTACATAAAGCTATTTATTACTATGTAAAAGCATAAAACGCGCCAAAAAAAACAATTTTATTTTTCAATTACTTATGGGGCTTTAATTTTTGTAAGGCCTAAAACATCAAATAATTTCGCGATGTAAAAATGCAAAATGCAAAATGCTAAAAGCTAAAAGCTAAAAGCTAAAAGCTAAAAGCTAAAAGATGTTCAGCCATTTTCGTCACTATTACCTTTTTCACTATAAACTCAACTAATTAATAACATAATGGCAAGGTATAAAGGCATTGATTAGTGTTGTTCATAGAAAGTACCAATCACAACTAACCCCTTGCACGGTATATGAATAAAAAAGTATGAAGTTACCATTTGTCTGAATTATAAACTGCTAGGTTGACTTAAAATAAGATTGTCTTTAGAATCAATTTTAGGTTGCAGAGACGCCTTTTCCGCCAAAGATGAATTCACTCTGATATCCACTATTAAACAGTTCAATACGAACTAAGTAGGCTTTGCGGAATGCCATTTATACTTAGAGGAATTGAATTGTGACTTCACAAAAAAATGCTCAAACCAGCTCTGAACTCAATACTAATAACCAACTTATTTTATCTATTAATAAATTAAACCAACTTCGGTTTTGTCAAATAACGCTATTATTAATTTGTTTTTCTGCCTTTAGTAAAGACAGTCTATTGCCATCATCAACTTTTATCGCTAGCGGTGACTTTTCATTAGGTGGTAGCCTTTCTTTCCATGTAAAAATTCAATTAAAATAGGATGACATCATGGAAATCGCATTAAATGAAGTTAAAATACAGGCTAAAAAGTTATTAAAAGCAAGCAGATTGGATAACGACTTATTGCTAACAATGGAGCTACCTTTAAAAAGGTTAGGCTTATCATTAGATGATGAAATAAAGCTAAAGCACTGCTTAACTATCGTATCTCAACAACTAGGTTTTACTGATTGGCATCATGCTCTAGACGTTTTATCTGGTAGTAAAAAAAACATTGATGCACTGGATATGGGAACTTTATTCTACCCAAAAGGTGCTGACGGCTTTATCAATGAGTGGTTTGCAAATTATCAACAAGCGAAAAACACCTTATCAGGGCAAGCAGGCGGAAAATGGCTACTTCCTTATAAAAATCAATTTATCGTGGTAAAAAAAGACTATATTTCAACATTCAAATTGGATGAAAAGTTGATGCTATTATGGGCTGAGATAGACCATAACATGGTTGATGGTTATAAGAGTGTGGCGTGGGATAAGTTAACTTGTCGGATTATAAAAAATAGATCAAAAAACTATTAATTATCACTAACTATAAATGTACCAAGATTGATTGCTGATTTTTCTTGGTCATTTTATTCACTATTAACATAAACGAATTATCCATCATGCGTTCTATTTCTCCTTGCGGAATTGAGCCGTCTAAAATTATGGAATTCCAGTTAGCTTTATTCATATGATAACCAGGAATGATTGATGGAAAAATATCGCGAAGCATCTGTGCTTCATCAGGCTCACATTTTAAATTCATCCAAAAATGTGTTTTTGCAGCGTCATCAACTTTTGCACTTTTAGCTTTAGAGCCATGAGAAATGGTCGCGAACATTTTATTTTTTACTCGAAACACTTTTACATCATCACCAAACGGGTAATACATTGACGTTTCAGGTTTTAAAAGTAAATACTGCTCTGTTTGTAATTGGTTCATTGGTTCTTGCTCTAAAACTCATGATGAGACTTACTTAACTATATCGTATTCCTGAAAATTATCGATAAAAAAAGAGAAGCAAGGCTTCTCTTTTTAAAATCAATTAAAGTGCTTCTTTACGCTTTTTTTCTTACTGTGATACTGATAATAGCTAGTGCAAATAACCATAACGTACTTGGCTCAGGAACACGCGTAAAACCAATATCGTCAATACGAACATCATCTGTTTTTCCATCAACCCAAACCATAAATGCTAAACCTTGAACACCAGGAAAGATACCAAATAAATCTTCATTTTCACTGCTACCAATATCAACAAAGATATCCGTTGTTTTAATAACACCCGGAGAAATAAATTCAACAAGTGAAAGGTTAATATCATCATCAGAGCCTAACTCAGATGCAAAGAAACCATAGAAGTTAACTAATTCTGAAAACTCAAATAATAAACCTTCATCTGGGTCCCTGCTAAAACTCTCTTTCAAACCACCATCTAAATCAACACCGTCTTTCTCGTTTGACTTAACACCTAAACCCGTCCTGCCTTTGTAGACACCATAATTACTGTCAACTTGGTGCCAACTATTCTCAAATTCTTGATTGTCATTAACATTAACATTCCACGCTGAAACATTGACCGATACGCCGTCAATAGCAAAGTCGAAGCTTTGTTCAACACCTTCATTATTACCTGTAAAGTCTATTACTGAAATAAAATTTGCTTGAGAAGTGTTTGACACCAAAAAAGCGAGAACTAATACAACGATTTTATACATTTACTACGACTTCCAAAAAATTATCAATCAACTCATCAACCAGTAGCAAAAATCGAACCAACAATACAACCAATTGATTAATATCATTTTTTAAACTTGCGGTAGTAACATAAAATCCGAAATGTAAAAAAACCATACACTTTCGGATTTTATTTATATCCTTTAGCGATATGTTACTTGCATAGGAATGGTAAGAATACTTTTTCCAAAACGCTTAAGCCAAAGATAAATAGCAATGAAAGCACTAATCACCACCAGCAAATGTATTCCTGAAGAAACAGGAGAAGTTGTTAGCATTGCAATCTGAAATGAGAAAGTAGCGGCTAAATATGCCAGCGAAAAGCTCCACAATGCAGCAAAACCAGCCCAACGCGATCCTACTTCACTTTTTATGGCGCCCATAGCCGCGGCACATGGCGTATAAAGTAAAATAAATAATAAGTAACTAAACGCGCCAATTTTACCGGCAAAAGCTGCTTGCATTACGGTAAAGGTTCCTTCATTGACTCCCTGCTGTTCTGCTGCGATATGCAAGTTAGAAACATCGCCAATATCAGTACCTAGCGGATCATCCGCTTTGATACCTAGCAGGTTTTCTTTGATTGAGTCAGTTGCATCTGTCCACAGCTCGGCCATAGGTTTCAATGCTTCATCTTCAGCGTTTACATCTGTGTATAAACTATTAAAAGTGGCCACTAACGCTTCCTTCGCAAACAGCCCCGTAATTATACCGACACTCGCTTGCCAGTTATCTTCTTTAATTCCCATAGGTGCAAGTAGTGGCGTAACAACTTGTGCACTTTTGCTTAATAATGAGTCTTGAGTGTCGTGATGGCCAAATTCGCCATCAGTCCCCAACGAATTAAAGAAGTTAAGCACACAAACCACTAAAACTATCGTTTTACCCGCCCCGACAATAAATGAACGAGTACGTTGCCAAACACGATGTACTAAATAAGAAAGTTTCGGTATTTCATAAAGCGGTAATTCCATAATATTGACAGAATTTTTTCCCATCAATACGGTATGTTTTAATAAAAACCCAGTAAATAATGCGGCGGCAATACCGATTAAATATAATAAAAAAACTAAGTTCTGACCTGAGTCAGGAAAGAACGCAGCAGCAAATAATGCGTAAACGGGTAAACGTGCGCCACATGACATAAACGGTGACATCATAATAGTAGTAATACGTTCACGTTCACTATCAAGAATTCTCGCCGACATTACCGCAGGAACTGTACAACCAAAACCAACAATTAAAGGGACAAAAGCTTTACCAGGCAAACCAATTCTTTGCATTGCACTGTCAACAACAAAGGCTGCTCTGGCTAAATAACCACTGCTTTCAAGTATTGATAAACCAATAAACAAACAGGCTATAACAGGAATAAAAGTAGCGACGGTTTGAATGCCTAATCCCGCACCTTCAGTTAAAGTAAGTAACCATTGCGGCAAGCCAAAATTTGTTAAAAATTGTTGTGGGTAATCAACAAAAATGGCGCCCGCTAGGATATCAAAAAAGTCGATAAACGCACTACCGACATTAATCGCAAACATAAACAATAAATACATCATGCCTAAAAATACCGGCACACCTAACCAAGGGTGAAGAATAACTAGGTCAAGTCGGTCACTTAAACTTAACGCTGGCTGTTGACTTTTTTCTGAAAACTTAGCTTGAGCGCTTGCTAGTAATTGTTGAATAAATTCATATCGAGCTTGCATAATGCCAATGGCATCAGTGTCATTTTGTTTACAACCACTTTCACTACAAGCACCTGATTCAAGCTCAAATAAGGTATCACTTGAGTCTGTTTGCTCTAACTTGGTAATAACACTTGCTGGGAGGTCTAATTTTTCTGGGCGTTGACTCGATTTTGGTAACAGCGTTAACGCTTGCTCAACTTTTTGTAAGGTATCTTTTGCTAAACTATTAGCGATAATAACCTTACAACCTAATTCTTTCTCTAAAATGTCAGTATCAACATTTTGGGCTTCTTTTCTATCAGCTTTGTTAATAACAACTAATACGGGCAAGCCCAGTTCAAGTAATTGCGTCGTTAAGTAAAGTTGTCGTTTTAATTGCGTTGCATCGACAACATTAATTAAACAATCAATGTTTTCATTTTTGAGAAAGTTTTGCGTGATCGATAAATCTTTGCCCTGCTGAGCACGACTTGCGAGAGAGCTCACACCTGGTAAGTCTGACAATAATACGCTTTGATTATTAAATGAAAACGGTTGCTGCTTCATAGCAACGGTAACACCTGTCCAGTTACCCGTTTGTTGTTTTGCGCCGGTTAAGGCATTAAAAAAGGTGCTTTTTCCTGAGTTGGCAAAGCCAACTAAAGCAAAATGAGATGCGTGGGACATTATACGATTTCTATACCTATTTGTTGAGCAATGCTAGGCGATAAGCAAAGTTTAGTACCATGAAGATGAAAGGCAAGAGGCCCATTGAAAGGAGCTTTATGAGCTAATGATATTTCAGTTCTCAACGCAAATCCTTGCTCGATTAATTTCGACGTTAAATCGAAATCGTCGGGTAACGTACGAATAACCGCTCGTTGATTACGCGTTAATTGTGAAAGGGTCATGTATTGCCACTCAAATAAAAATCATTATCATTTAATTCTACTGTAATACTCTCTTTTCAGCAAGGGAACATAACGGGGGAATTAATCAATGTCAGCTAAAATTCATTTGCATTTTATCGTTTTTATTGAAGTTTTATTACCTGAAAACTACCCTATTTAAGTAGGTAAATAAAAGGGATAATCGATGTGTAGTACTTCTAGACCTAAGCATACGGTGAAAGTAAAGGCGAGATCCAACGGTGTTCTATTATGGCATCAATGAACGAAGAGACTCGTTATCGTTTTACAGCAACAGCAAAACAAAGCACTAAGCTATTTTAAATGAGCTTATGATTATAGGAAATATCGAAACGACAATTATACGTTATAGGTAAACGCTGGCCAAGCACTTGCTCTTGATTGCACATTTAATGGCGATAATCGGTATAAATTAACGTTAAGTAGATGTCATTAAAAGAAAGATTGATAAACGTTTTAGTCATTATACTGGTGCTTTCAAACGAATCACCCTGTTAATTCCCGACAAACCAGCCAATAGATTACCAATCAACAGCGATTTTGTTTTATTTTGGGATAATTGATGACAATTCCGCTAACAGTGGCACAATGAGGTAAGACTAGAAATAAGGAATGTAAATGAAAGGTTTGATCACCTTAATTTTATTGTGTGTTAGCACAATAAGTTATGCCGCAGAACAAGCAGAAGAAATATTCAAGAAACTTGCACCGTCACTTTATCAAATACGACTCATCGATACAGCAAGTGGTGAAAAATCATCGATAGGTTCAGGTTTCCAAATTAGTAGCGATGGTTTAATTGCCACGAATTATCACGTTATTTCTGGTTTTGCCCGTCATCCGAATAAATATACGATAGAAATTTTTGATCATCAAGGAAACAAAGCACCACTTACGTTGCAAAGTGTTGATGTGATAAATGACTTAGCGCTTGTCAAAAGAACGGTTGATAGTGAAATGCCTTTTTTTGAAATAGCTAACGCGGTTCCGCACAAAGGTGAAGAACTTTATTCGTTAGGTAACCCTCATGATTTAGGGATGATTGTTGTGCCTGGTACATATAATGGCCTAAAAAAAGAGTCATTTAATGACCGTATCCATTTCACCGGTTCTGTTAATTCAGGTATGAGCGGCGGCCCGGTAGTAAATAAAAATTCAGAAGTAGTTGGCATAAATGTCGCTACATCAGGAAACCAAATTGGCTTTTTGGTACCACACGATAAATTACGTAATTTATATGAAAGCTATAAAAAGTCACCTCCAGACAGCATAGAAGAGCAAATGGCGGCGCAGCTTGCTAACAATCAAGAAAAGTTAGTTTCAACTTTACTCAACAGTGAATGGTTAATGCGACCATTGGGTGAAGGATTAGTGCCAACCGTTAATATTCCGTTTATTCGTTGTTGGGGGGAGTCAAATGCCGACAAAAACGACGCGATTGTGTTAGCCGTGGTAGCGAATTGTTCTCTCGATGAAAATACTTTTCTTTCATCAAGTTTTTTTACCGGTTCTGTTGAAATGGAGTTTCGTTACATGCAAGCCAAAGAACTTAGTGATACTAAGTTTTATCAAATTTTTGAACGCCAACTAACCCAAGTAATGCCAGGTAATAAAGCGGGTAAAGATGACGTCTCGGAATTTCAGTGTCAGCACGATATTGTCACATCATCAAATCAAACGATTACCAGTAAAGCGGCTTTTTGTACCCGAGCCTATAAAGATTTCCCAAAATTATTTGATGTTATATACATAGCTATTTCTGTTGATAAAGGCGACCAAGCACTGCTAAGCCACTTTACCATTTCAGGTATCACCCAGAGCAGTGCACTTAGCTTTACAGAGAAATTTATGGAGTCGGTTACATGGAAATAATTATTGAAGAAATAACGCGCTCTCATAAACTTATCGCACGTCATAAGTTTTCAAAAGATCATGTCAATATTGGCCGTGGATACGATAACGATATTATTATGGCTGATCCACATATTTGTGCTCAACACCTTAGCTTAAATTATAATGGCGAAGAATGGATTCTCAATGATAAAGACACAGTGAATGGCAGTTTTTTTGAAGATGACTTTTCAAAGACTAAGTCAGCTGTTAATCAAAACATTGTCTATTCAGGGCAAGTTTTTGCTTTAGGAAAAAGTCTTGTTAGGATTATTTTTCCTAATCATTCAGTTCCTGAAAGTATCAGATTTAGTCCCTTTGAAAATGTTGTCAACCTTACTCGTCATCCGTTATTTTTAACGCTAAGTATTGTACTTTTTGCGACAATTACTGGCTGGTTATTTAACTTGCATAACCCTGTTGAGGTTTCATTCACCCAAATACTAGTACCTGCGGTAGGACTAACTTTATTATTTACACTTTGGCCTGCCGGAGTCGCGTTAGTCTCCCATTTAACCAAGCACGAAGCACGTTTTTGGGGCCAGCTCGGTATTTGTTTTGTTTTCTTCAATTTAATGTGGATGAGTGATTTTATTGAAAACTTAGTAAGTTTTAATTCTTCATCACAATCAATGTTTACCTTATTAGTTTCTTTATTACCCATTAGCTTAGCTTTTTGTTTATTTTGGTTAAATTGCTATGTAGGTTTCCATATGACCAGTAAACGAAGAACCGTTATTGCCTCTTGTTTAACCCTACTACTTTTTGGCGGTAGTTTTTTAATTCAATTAAGTAAGAAGCCTGAATTTAGTGTTCGTCCCGTGTTTAACACTACGTTAATGGCCCCGAGTTATTTATTTACTGACAGTAATAATGTTCAAGGTTTTATTGAAAATGCTAAGTCGTTATTTACTGAAGCTCAAGAGTCGGCGAAAAAAGATAAATAGAGAGTAAGACTGCTAGAAATAAAAAAGCTAACGATTAATGTCGTTAGCTTTTTTTATGAGGATTATTCGCCAATATTATGGACGAGGAATAAAACCAACTGCGTTATATACTTTTGCTAATATTTTACTTGCTCTAGCTGAGGCTTTTTCGGCTCCAGCTTTCATTACTGAATCTAAATAAGCCTGATCATTACGAATCTGATGATATTTTTCTTGAATAGGTTCTAATAAAGCAATCACTGCATTAGCAACATCACCCTTTAAATGTCCATACATCTTGTCTTTATATTGTGGCACGAGCTGTTCTACTGTTTCTCCTGTACAGCAAGAAAGTAAAGATAATAAATTTGATACTCCTGGCTTTTCTTCAAGATCAAAATAGATATTTGCTTGCTCGTCTGAGTCAGTTATCGCTCTTTTAATTTTCTTACTCAGTTTTTTAGGCTCTTCCAATAAACCAATAAAATTTCCTGGGTTAGTATCAGATTTAGACATTTTTTTAGTCGGCTCAAGTAAGCTCATTACTCGCGCGCCAAACTCAGGTATGTATGGGTCAGGAACGGTAAAAGTATCACCATGAAGATTATTAAAGCGTGTCGCTATATCTCGTGCTAATTCTAAATGCTGTTTTTGATCATCACCGACTGGTACACGGTCAGCGCCGTATAACAAGATATCAGCCGCCATGAGTACCGGATAAGTAAATAAACCAGAGTTCATATTCGCTTCTGATTTCTGCGACTTATCTTTATATTGAGTCATACGGTTTAACTCACCCATTTGTGTGTAACAATTTAACACCCAACTGAGCTGTGCATGTTCCGGCACGTGTGATTGAATAAAGATGGTACTTTTCTCAGGGTCAACACCGCAGGCTAAGTACAGAGCTAAGCCATCTAAAGTCGCTTTTCTTAATGCTTCAGGGTTGGGACGCACTGTAATCGCATGTTGGTCAACCAACATGTAATAACAGTCATGGCTATCTTGCATGCTTACCCATTGTTTTAATGCACCTAAATAATTACCAATGGTTAAATCACCTGATGGCTGACAGCCGCTTAATACGATAGGTTTACTCATGATGTCCCTTTATTTTTAATTGTCTAATTTTTGTAAAACCCACAAAAGCAATTTGCAGGTGAGGCTTTAGCCGATTATTTTTTTATGCACTATTTATGTATGCACAAGACTTACTTACTAACTTTTGCTAATTCACAGCGCATTGCATCAATAGCTGCTTTATAGTCTGGTTTTGAAAAAATTGCTGAACCGGCAACAAACATATCAGCGCCAGCTTCAGCAATTTCAGCTATATTGTCTGCTTTTACACCGCCATCAACTTGTAAACGGATATCACGGCCGCTGGCAATAATTCTCTCTTTCACTAACTTTAATTTATCTAGAGTCGTTGGGATGAACGACTGCCCACCAAAACCTGGATTTACTGACATTAATAAAATCACGTCAAGTTTATCCATGACAAAATCTAAAAAATGTAAGGGAGTTGCTGGGTTTAACACTAAACCTGCCTTACAACCATGGTCTTTAATCAATTGTAATGTTCTATCAATATGGTCGCTGGCTTCAGGGTGAAATGTAATGATATCAGCACCGGCTTTGGCAAAACCTGGAATTAAACTATCAACCTGCTTTACCATTAAATGCACATCTATTGGTGCAGTAATTCCATAGTCACGTAAAGACTGGCAAATCATCGGACCAAAGGTTAAATTCGGCACGAAGTGATTATCCATCACATCAAAGTGCACAACATCAGCCCCCGCAGCTAGAACATTAGCCACATCATCCCCCAAACGAGCGAAATCAGCAGATAATATAGACGGAGCAATTAAAAATGAAGACATAGGTAAACCCTTTTAAAATATTACCTAGCATTATAACAATGACCTAAGGGAAAACTCTACACAGTAAGTAAATGAATATAAGAAAATTTTGTGCACTTAAGATGAGCGTTACCCATTCAAATGCACCAAAGATGCCCATAGGTATCTGTCTATTTATCGTAAAACAAGCTAACATCTACTTAACTTATTAAATTTAAACAATAAAAAAACCATAAAAGTATTGTACAGCTCAGGCATCGACCTTGCAGTGCTCCGTGTAGAATTAAAATATAACTAAATAAAGAGACTCTCATGAAAAAAACACTAATACCATTAACACTAATATCATTCTTTGCCGCTACCTCATTGTTGTCGACACAAGCGTCAGCGGTTGAGGGTTTGTCTGCTAATGTTGCTGCTACCAGTAACTATTTATGGCGTGGTGTAAGCCAGACAAATGACGCTGCAGCTATTTCTGGTGGTATTGATTACGCAAACGAATCTGGCTTTTATGCGGGAACTTGGGCCTCGAACATTGATTTTGGTGATGACGCTAGTGCTGAACTAGATTTTTACTTAGGCTTTAGCGGTCAATTGAATGCAGATGTTAGCTATGATGTTGGTTATATTTATTACGCCTACCCTGACTCAGCAGAAGCTGACAGTTCAAATGAGTATGATTTTGGTGAAATATACGGTTCTTTGTCTTATTCATATTTTTCACTATCAGCAAGCTACGGGGTTAATAATGATGACGGCGCTCAATTTGCTGACTCGAGTTTATATATCTCTGCTGATGCAGAGTTTGAAATAGCAGATGGCTTAACATTAGCATTTCATCTTGGCGATTATTCATATGATGATAGTATGATTGCCAAAGATTATAACGATTACGGTGTTAGTTTAAGTAAAGGTGGTTTCACCTTTGCTGTATCCGATACTGATATGGATAATGACGATATGAAATTTGTAGTATCATATTCTGTTGATATCGACTTATAACCGAACGTAAACCACACTCAAAGCCAGAAATACCCTATTACTGGCTTTCATTATTTATTAAAGACAGTGCAAAAAAAATCCTACCATAGTACAATCTAACTTGTGTTGAATTAAAATAAACGTCAGTTTAGCTAAGATACTTAAAACATTATGAAAAGGTATTTAGCTGCACTATAAAGTCGATTTTCATCACAATATTTATTTGCATCCATTAGTGAAATAAAATTTCATACAAAAATTAAATTAAATTTTAAGGATTCTACATGCAAATAATTATCTTTGATAACGCTGAACAAGTAGCAGAGAATGCTGCTCAATGGGTCAGTGAATTAATCAGAAATAAAGATAAACCTGTCTTAGGCCTCGCTACCGGCAGCACTCCAATTAGTCTTTACAAGCAATTAGTAAACAAACATAAAAATGAAGGGTTAAGCTTTAACCACGTCTCTTCGTTTAACCTCGACGAATATCACAACATTAATGCAGATAACGCTCAAAGCTATCGTAGCTTTATGAAAGATCACTTGTTTGATCATGTCGATATCAATCAAAGCAACACTTATTTACCAACCTGTAGCAATAGCCAAAACCCAAGAGAACAAGGTGTTAGCTATGAGAAAAAAATACAAGAACTAGGTGGCATTGACCTGCAAATACTCGGTATTGGTGCCAACGGACATATTGGCTTTAATGAACCTACATCAAGCTTGGCATCGCGTACACGTATTAAAACATTAACCCAGCAAACACTAACCGATAATAGTCGTTTATTTAACGAAGGTGAAGAGCAACCAACCATGGCGATGACTATGGGTATTGCCACCATAATGGATGCTCGCTATGTGTTACTAATGGCAACTGGGAAGAATAAAGCAAAAGCGGTTAACGATATGATTACTGGTGCACTATCTGCGATGTGTCCAGCATCTGCTCTACAGATGCATGAAAATGCGGTTATCTTATTAGACAAAGAAGCGGCGAGCGATTTAGCGGATCATCAATATTATCAATGGGCTGATCAGCAACACCGTAAAATTAATGAAACTTACGGTTTTTATCATAACTACTAAGGCTGTCATTATCTTTTATTACCGATAATAAAAAGGCTTTTACTGTAATAGTAAAAGCCTTTTTTATCCGTTATGAGTAATGCTATATAATAACGTTATTCATAACATCTCAACTATTTTTAAAGTTTAAATTCTTGCACTGATTGTTGTAACTCTTCGGCTAATTTTGCTACTTCATTACTTGACTCAGCTGTTTGCTGTGCACCTGCAGTCGTCTGCTCAGCAATAGCAACAATTGATTCTAAATTTTCACTAATTTCATGGGCAACAACACTTTGTTCTTCGGCCGCTGAAGCTATTTGAGTACTTCTGTCAAACGCTTCATGTACAGAATGAGTGATTGTTTCTAGTGCTTTTTCAGCTTCTCTACTTTGCTCAACACAATTAGCAGCTTGTTTCTTACCGGTATTCATTACACCAACGGCTTGTTGAGCACCACTTTGCAGTACTTCAATCATATTTTGTATTTCTTGTGTTGATTCTTGTGTCCGACTAGCTAATGTTCTAACTTCATCGGCAACAACAGCAAACCCGCGACCTTGCTCACCGGCACGTGCGGCTTCAATAGCGGCATTTAGTGCAAGTAAGTTAGTTTGCTCCGCAATACCACGAATAACATCAAGAATACTGCCGATAGACGCACTGTCTTGTTGAAGTTTATTAATCACTTTTGATGCTTCATCAACTTCGCTGGCGAGTAATTCAATCGTTTGACGGTTACGCTCTGAAATAACTTTAATACGTTTTGCTTCGTCATCAGCTTGCTTAATTTCACCTAAAGTATCATTGGCACTTGCTAGAACGCTTTGTGAAGTACTGCTCATTTGTGTAGTTGCTGAGGCAGCTTGTTCAACTTGAGAACGTTGCTCTGCAATTGCAGTCGTACTTTGTGCGGTTACCGCAGATGTTTCCTCGGCGGCAGTAGCGAGTTGTGTAGAGCGGCTAACAATGCCTTGAATTAGATTACGTAAACTATCAATTAATAAATTACAGTTACGTGATAATTCAGCAAATTCATCCTTGCCACTTTCATCGAGTTTATGCGATAAATCTCCAGAAGCAACAATGTTAAGCATTTTATTCACTCGACTTAATGGACGAGTAATACTGATTAATGTAAACCAGGCGATAGCAATGGCAGCAATAATAGAACCAATCGCTATTAAGGTCGTTTGTGTATTTCCTTCCGACACTTTTTCATTAACCAAATTACCTGCCGCTATTGCGGTTTGATTAGCTAGGTTGACCTGTTTAGCTAAAATGTCATTCGCTTGCTTAATATCACTTTCGGCTGCACTTAAATTCTCAGTCGCCGTTTTTAGTGCGAGTAACTGCTTATCCTTATGAGCAAAAATACCATCTTTTGAATTTATCAGCCCTGTTAACTCTTCTAATGCAGTGGCTAAGTCAGCGGCAACATCATCAATACCTTTACCTTTTAGCTCAGAAAAAATATCGATAAATGATTTCTCAACATCAACGAAAGCATTGCTAATTTCTCTGCCAACTAAATCAGTTGATTTAATATCAATTAACTCTTTATATTCAAAACCTGAACTCACCACACCATTAAGTAAGGTTTCAATATGTTCGCCTAGCTCAACCGCACGTTGTAACTTAGTATCGGCTAAGTCGTGGTCGGCAAGATCTAACAGTAATGTAGCAGCATCATCAGCTTTTTCTTCTAAGATATCTATTTTTTCAGTTAATATCAGCGCTTCTTCAATGCTAATTTTACGGTTTCTAAATACCGTTTCAATTTCTTTTTCTAACTTGTTATATACGGAGTCTACCTTGCGTAAATTCGATAGCAGCGAATTTTCTTTTTGCACGACCGTTTTTAATTTTTTAAGCTCAGTAGCAAAACCACTTTTTTCGCTATTAAATGATGATAAATTTTTATTAAGTGGGGTTAATTCTGTTTGATAATAAGCTCGTAATGTTAAATTACCTATTTGGGTAAGGGTATTGGCAAGCTTATTACTACCTTGTAACGTTGGTATAGCCAACTCACTTTGCTGTAAAGTGGATTGATGAATTGTATTTAAATTCATTAAAGATATAGCACTAGTTATTACCAGTAAAACAGCAATAATGGTGAAACCACCAATTATTTTCTTTGCTACCGTTAAATTCATAAATGTCACCGTGTAGATAGATATTGTGAGTATGTGTTTAAACCATGATGGTTTATCTGTAGATCTACTCAGTTAAAGATACTGAGTTTAACCTTTGACCTTATTACTAGGTAGATATCGGCTAACTCTTAGAAATAATTAGCCATAAAGTTCAGTATAACAAGCTTAATCTATTTTTCATCTTTAGTTGTTGCTTTATCGCAAGTTTTTTTACTTTACTATTTTATTGTGTGAATGTTCAATAAACAGTTTTTTGTCTGACCACCTTAATAAAGTTAAATACCCCCCCCAAACGCAGCCAGTATCTAATGCATATATGTTGTTTTTTGAGCATATCCCCATTAATGCTGCCCAATGGCCAAATATCCAACTATAAGTATTATTGATATTTGTTAGTTCAAACCAAGGTTTTATATGATGAGGAGAGTCACTCAGTGACGCTTTACATGAAAACTCTAAGCCATGGTCAAGTTGACAATAACGCATTCTTGTTAGCGCATTTACCGTAAAGCGAAATTTTTCTATGTCATTTTCGGCCATTAACCATTGATTCGGCTGTTCACCATACATCACTTTCAGCCATTTTTTTCTTTGAGGTGATGCAATATAAGAAGAAGCGATATTAGCTTGTTGCAATGCTTGCTCTGGTGACCATTGTGGAGGCAACCCCGCATGGCTCATGTAAACATTTTCATTGGGAAGTTTTTGTATCAGAGGTTGTTGTGCTAACCAATTTAATAATTCATCAACATCATCAGCCCCAAGAAGTTCGCTAAGAAGGTCTGAAGGCTTCGCTTTTTTCAAGCCCGAATAAATGGCAAGTAGATGAAGGTCATGATTACCTAAAACGACTTTCGCACTATTTCCTAATGATTTGATGTATCGAAGAACTGATAATGAATCAGGGCCCCTTGCGACTAAATCACCCGCGACCCATAGTTGATCTTTTTTAGGATTAAAATCCACTTGTGTAAGTAGAGAACGTAACTCTTGAAAACAACCTTGAATATCGCCAACAAAATAGATTGCCATAAAGAGACGTATCGCTATTAATTTAAGATATTAGGTTTGGCTAAGCCAAAAACAGGAATTTCAACTTGCTGAAGTTTATTGTCATTATCCACTACTTGATAATGGCCTTCCATTGTACCGACAGGTGTTTTTAATATACAGCCACTGGTGTAAGTAAACGTTTGCTCTGGTGCTATTGTCGGTTGTTTACCAATGACACCTTCACCTGCAACGGTTGATGTTTTGTTATCACCGTCGGTGATCAACCAGTATCGAGAGAGTAACTTAACTGACTTACTGTCATTATTAGTAATGCTGATGCTATAACTAAAAACATAGTGTTTTTCATGCTCAATAAACTGTGATGCAATATATTCAGTCTTAACACTCACCGCAATATCATGATTAAGGTCAAGAGATTCCGGTGTCATAGTTGATGTATCAATGGTCATAATTCTACCGGATTATCAGTTAAAAAATTAGCTAGCTTAATAAAATCACTAATAGGTAAGTTTTCTGCGCGTAAGGTTGCATCTATATCTAATGCGGTTAATTGCTCAACAGTAAATAGTTTTTTAAAGCTGTTACGAATGGTTTTTCTGCGTTGGTTAAATGCAGCTAAACAGACTTGATTTAAAGATTTTATATCTTTTACTGGATTCTTAATTTCAGCATGTGGAATTAAACGTACAATGGCGGAGTCAACTTTAGGTGCAGGTTTAAAAGCTTCAGGACCTATTTCCATAACAGGAATTACTTGGCATTGATACTGGGTCATAATTGAAAGTCGGCCATATGCCTTGCAATTATGGCTAGCTGCCATACGTTGCACGACCTCTTTTTGTAACATGAAGTGCATATCTTTCACTGAGTCTTTAAACGTTAATAAATGAAAGATCAGTGGCGTAGAAATATTATAGGGTAAGTTACCGAATATTCTTAATGGCTTTTCATCGTTCGCTATTTCACCAAAATCAAATTTAAGTGCATCCGCTTCATAAATCGTTAACTTTGATGCTAGAAATGGATGATGACGTAAACGATGAGCTAGATCTCTATCAAGTTCTACAACGGATATAGGTCCTGCTCTGTCAATAACGGGTTCGGTTAATGCTCCTAAACCAGGACCAATTTCGATGAGATTTTCATCGGGTTCAGGGTTAATAGCATCAACGATTCTGCTGATCACTCCTTCGTCATGAAGGAAGTTTTGTCCAAAGCGTTTTTTGGCCTGATGGCCTAAATGTGTTTTATTATTCATGATTGATTATTTGCTAAAGAAATGGCGGTATTAATAGCTTCAATGAAGCTACCTGAGTCAGCAGAGTTTGTTCCTGCAAGTTCTAATGCAGTGCCGTGATCCACTGATGTTCGAATAAAAGGTAAGCCTAAAGTGATATTAACTGACGAACCGAAACCTTTATATTTCAGCACAGGTAAACCTTGATCATGATACATAGTCAAAATGGCATCGGCATCATCCAAGTATTTTTGTTGAAAAATAGTGTCTGCAGGTAATGGGCCTATGGTATTAATACCTTCAGCTCTCAACTCTTCTAATGCGGGTATCATGACTTCTATTTCTTCTTTACCAAGATGCCCACCTTCACCAGCATGTGGATTAAGACCACAGACATAAATTTTAGGGTCAGTAATACCAAATTTAGTCATTAAATCGTTATGGAGAATACGGGTCACTTTTTGCAAACGCTCTGTGGTTATTGCTTTTGAAACATAGGCGAGTGGAATGTGCGTCGTAACAAGTGCAACCCTCAAACCTTCCGTTGCTAGCATCATGACCACATCGGAACAATTTGCTTGCAGAGCGAAGTATTCCGTATGACCACTAAAGGCGATCCCTGATTGGTTAATTAACCCTTTATGAACGGGGCCAGTAACAACCGCATCAAACTCACCTGATATATTTTTCTCACTAGCAATTCTTAACGTTTCAATAACGTAAGCACCGTTTTGAGTATTAAGTTCGCCAGGAATACAAGGTTCAGCCATGTCTACCGATAAAATGGTTAACGTACCTGCTTGCTGTGGTTGTGCCGAGACACTTGGATCATAATCAATCAATGTTAACGGTAAGCCTAAGTTTTCAGCTCTTTGCGACATTAATTTTTTACAGGCAACAACAACCATCTCAACGGGCCAATCTTGCTGAGCAATAACTATAGCTAAATCAGGACCAATGCCAGCAGGCTCTCCGGGGGTAATAGCAATACGTTTGGACATTATTATTTAGTCTCTCGCAAAAATATCAACATAGGCATCATCTCGTAATTCTTTTAACCAACGCGCGCTTTCCAGACCAAATTTACGATTAAAAAGAATTTGATACGCTCTTTTTTTGTTCATTTGCTTAGTTGCATCTAAAGTTCTGCGTCCTGTTAGTTGCGCTATATGCCAACCAAATGATGATCTAAAAGGCTTATGTATTTCATCAATCTTTAATCTGGCTAAAGCATCTGTAAATGCTGGATCATAAGCATTAGGATCAGCCCAACCTAAGTCGCCGCCACTGACTGAAGTAGGCCCTTCAGAGTGCTCTTTGGCTAAATCAGCAAAGTCAGCTTCACCAGCATTAATTTTATCCATATATCCTTGTAACATAGATTCAGCTTTTGCTTCACTTAAAATAACTGACGGTGTAATTAAGATATGGCGTGCTTTAACTTCTTCTATTTCAAGTATTTTACGACCACGAACATCTATAATTTTCACAATACTAAAACCTAGACCGGTACGAATAGCACCTAATATAGCGCCTTTCTTTTCACCATCAATAATTTCAGAAAATAATGTCGGTAGCTCATTGATATTTTTCCAACCTAAATCACCACCTTCAAGAGCATTTGTGCCCCCTGAAGACGCTATCGCAATTTTAGCAAAATTACTGCCGTTTTTAAGTAATTCAATAACTTTGTCAGCTCGTATTTTGGCCTCGTTCATATCATCTTGTGTTGGCTCAGGAGGAAAGCTAATTAAGATATGTCCTAAACGATAATCAACATCATTATTGGTTTGCTCTTTCATTGAAGATATTAAATTTGTAACTTCTTGCGGCGAAACATAGATACGGCGTTGAACACTACTTCGGCTCACTTCACCAGAAATAATCTCAGTGCGTACTAGTTCTCGGTATTTGTCATAATCAGTGCCATCGCTAATGATTTTCTGACGAAATAGTTCTAAAGTCAGCTCTTCGTCTTTAGCCATATTAGTCAGCGTTTCATCTAATTGAGCGTCACTTACTTGTACGCCCATTCGCTCACCTATTTGCATAATTAGGCTGTCATTTATCAGTTTGTCGATAACTTGCACTCTTAGTGCTTTATCAGAGGGTAAACCTTGACCCTTTTTTTTAGCCTGTAGTTTAATTGTATTTAGTAGGTCTTTAACTTCAGATTCTAAAACCACACCAGCATCTACAATAACGGCAACGCGATCTAACTCAATTTCTTCAGCTTGAACAGTGGTTAATGAAATTGCCGTACAAACGGTCGTTACTAGTAAACTTTTAAATAATTTTTTCATGTATCTTCTATTTCTTATATTTAATTATTGAGAAAGTAAGGGCGTTTATAGCCAAATATACTTGAATTGAACATGTCTGTAATATCCTGTGCTCTCATGCTAAATCTTAGCATGAAACCACTATCAAATTCATCGCGATTTTCATTGTCAGTAGATTGTTCGTCAAAATTAGCATTAATATAACGGTGATAAGCAAAACTCACCGACCAGCAACAGCTTTGGTACTGTAACCCAGCATAAGTTTCAACACTACGAGCTTGCTGAAGATCTTGCGTTACTCTTGCTATAAGTTGCCAATTTTGATTAATTCGAACGTTGCCTGCCAATGATAATTGCTCAAGTGTCATACCTGAGACATCACGACTGTATCTATGGTTCAATTGTATTGTTTGATTTTTATTAATAAGGTAGTCAACGCTGGTTTGACTTTTATTGGTCACATCGTCTTCTGCGTTGTATTGAATATCACTACTAAACTGCCACTTTCGACTTATACGTGCATATATTTCTGCCGCTAATGCAGATTCATCTTTAGCAACATTTTTGCTTTCATCAAGCGTAAAATTGCTATTATTGAGATAAACAATACGCCCTAAGCTCATACGTAGTTGTTCTTGATTCGCGCCGTCTAACAGTCGACTTGTTACCCCCCAGGAATATTGATTTGCTTGTGCTATTCGGTCTAAACCACTAAAACGTCTATCGCGAAATAAACCGTTATAATCATCTTGCAAGCTGGTCGTGTCGTAGACACCGATATTGCTCTGATCTTTATCAGGTATGTATAAATATTGTAATTGTGGTTCTAAGGTTTGCGTAAAGCCCTTTCCCCAGAAATTCGCTTGTCTGTCAAAATTAACACCACCATGAAAGCGCACTTTAGGTAAAGTTCGACTAACATTTTTTTCTAGATCACTAGATAATGGAATATTGTCTTGCACGTAATTAGTTTGCAGTAACTTGAACTCTGAATTTAAAAACCATGCTGGTGTAATGATAGGAAAGGTAAATCCAGCTTCAACATGATACCGTTGCGCGGTGGGCAAGTTCTTATCAGAAGAATCAAAATTACTAATTTCTGAATAAACATCAAACAGGCCTGACAAGAAATCAATCTCTTGATAGCTGTTCATTTCTATATGCGCCAATGCTTGATAGCTTGTCTGATTATCACCTAGAACTTCAAAATCTTGTAACTTAATTTTCGCCTGCCAACTATCAGCAAAATATGCCAGCTCACCCGTTTGATACAAATAGGCATCATTAGAATTATAATGTTTACTGCCAATATCTAATAAATAGTTATCATCACTGATCGTAGTGTAATCAATATAAGCTCTAAATCGTTCAGAAAAAGTACCAACATGCTGAATTCTAGCCAAATAACGCGCATCATTATTACTTGCTAATTCATTGTCTTGATCTAAGTATTCAAGATCAATTTGGCCATTTTGTTGTTCATGTAAATAGCGAAATTCAGTAATTAACTGAGAGCCGCGTTTTGACATATACTTAGGCGTAATGGTGGCATCCATATTAGGAGCAATATTCCAGTAGTAAGGAATCGATGTTTGAAAACCCGAGTTATTTGAAGACTTTATTTCAGGGTATAAAAAACCAGACTGCCTTTCTGTTCCAATAGGAATGGTAAAATAAGGAAGATATAAAACAGGAACATTAAAAAGAGAAAATCTCGCATTGTATGCTTCTAAATATTTTTCATCTTTCGAAATATTAATTTCACTTGCATTCATCTGCCAATCTGGCGTTGAACCATAACAAGTGGTAAAAGATGAACCTAATAATGACAATGTGCCCGTTTTGGAAACGGATATTTTTTCAGCTCCGCCATGCCCCGGCATACCAACAAGCTGATATTTAGTATCAATTAAGGTCGTAGCATTTAACGAGTCGCTTAACATTAATTGTTCAGCAAAAATATCCACGCCACTATTTTGAAAGTGAATGTTGCCTCGAGCATTCAGCGTTGAAGTTTCTCTGTTTAGTTCAACTTCATCCGCTAAAATAACTTGCTGATCTTTCAGTAACATTACGTTACCAACAAATTTAGCCACTTTATCTTTATTGATCTCGGAGTTTTCAGCCAAAATTGTAATAGATTTAGCGTTTTCAGCCACAGGTTCATTAGATAACTGCGGATATATTGGAACAGGACATTGAGCTAGATCGCTTAATACATCGCTATCGTCTTGAGCATAACAATAGTTAGTTATTGAAAAGTATGAAAATATTAAAATTAAATGACGCGGAAATGACATTAACAGTCCGATAGGTAAATGAATAAAGCAATATAAATAATGAGCGAATGATATTTTATACGCAAACAACCAGATAATATAGCAATATTCTTTACGGTACTAATTGGGTATATTATCGGTATTTACTTCAAATTCACTTGTTATCATATTATTAGGAATATAGACGATTGCTAAATTCTAGAATTCAGACGCTGCAAAACTGGTTATGCCAACAACTCTCAATTGACACTGTCACCTTGATGCCAATGTCAGGTGATGCAGGTTTTCGTTGTTATTATCGTTTTCCTCATCAAGGAAAGTCATTCATTGCCGTGGATGCCCCCATTGATATGTCAGACAACCCAGCTTTTGTACGTTTGCAAAAATTGCTAGACCAGCAGGGTATTTTAGTTCCTGAAATTATTGCAGTGGATTTATCGCTAGGATTCTTTTGTCTGTCAGATTTTGGTAATACTTTATTAAGTGACACACTTACCCTAGAAAACATGTCGAATGTTTACCAACAGGCCATCAATATATTACCTAAGCTGCATTTAGGCTTGAGCTCAACCGATAAAAGTATTGTCCATTATGATCAAGCTTTCGTTAAACGAGAGCTCGACATATTTACTGAATGGCTCGTTGAAAAGCATTTATCTATTAGTTTGTCAGAATCAGAACATGCACAATTAAACACTTGCTTTAGTCTACTAACCGAAAATATGCTTCAGCAGCCACAAGTGTTGATGCATCGCGATTATCACAGCCGAAATATTATGGTAGCAGAAAACGATGAGCTTGGAATTATTGACTTTCAGGATGCGGTCATCGGGCCTATCACCTACGATATAGTCTCATTACTGCGTGATTGTTATGTAAAATGGCCACAGGAAAAAGTGGCTGAGTTATTACAATATTATGTTGAGTTAATGAGCTCACAGCCTTATTTAGCCAATACAACGACAATAACTAAAGCACAATGGCAACGCTGGTTTGACTTAACAGGCCTGCAGCGTCACCTTAAAGCCAGTGGTATATTTGCCCGTTTACATCACCGTGATAGCAAAAGTGGTTACCTTAAAGATATTCCCCTAACACTTAGTTACCTTGTTGACATAAGTGAACAATATGATGAATTTAAACCTTTACTTCAATTACTTACCAACAAAATCCTTCCTGCAATGGACAAAGAACTATTGAAAAATAATGTAATCAATTCACAGCAGAGTAAATAATATGAAAGCGATGATATTAGCCGCAGGGCGTGGCGAGCGTATGCGACCATTAACGGATACTTGCCCAAAACCGCTTTTAAAAGTTCATGGTATTCCTTTAATTGAATATCATATTACTAAGCTAGCACAATGCGGTATTACCGATATTGTTATTAATCATGCTTGGCTAGGTGAAATGATTTCAAGCCATTTAGGTAATGGTGTAAAATTTGGCGTAAAGATTACCTATAGTCCTGAAGAACAAGGCGCGCTTGAAACCGCTGGTGGTATTATCAAAGCACTCCCCTTGCTCACTAATAATTCAGCGTCAAGACTTGCTAACGAACCTTTTATGCTAATAAATGGTGATGTGTTCACTGATTTTAACTTTTCCAAAATGCCAAAATTAGCCGATGATTGCTTAGCGCACATCTGTTTAATTAAAAACCCAGAGCATAATATAGATGGTGATTTTATCTTTGATAACCATCAACTACAAAATATTGAACATAGCTCAGACTCAGCAATAAACAATAAATTAACTTTTACCTTTAGTGGTTTAAGCCTTTTTCGCCCTGAGTTTTTTAAAGGGAAACATCTCGAAGAATCATTAAAGCTTGGTCCTATGCTCAAAAAAGCAGTCAGCCAACATACAGTTTCTGCCAGTTTACTTAATTGTGCATGGACTGATGTTGGTACGCCAGAGCGTCTAGCTTTGCTAAATAAATAATACAAACAGGTAATATTGAATATGAAAATATGGGGAAAACTTTTAGGATTTTTATTTGGCTTTATGCTCAGTAAAAATATACTTGGCGCATTAATTGGTATGTTTATCGGCCATAATTTTGATAAGGGTCGATCGTTCGATTTTAGCCATTTAGCTAACTCGAAGGGCGCTGAAAGTAAGCGCCAAGCAGCATTTTTCTATACCACCTTTTCAGTGATGGGCTACATAGCTAAAGCTAATGGTTTAGTGTCAAAACATGAAATTCAATTTGCCAGTGCTTATATGGACAAGTTATCTTTACAAGGTGAATTAAGGCAACAGGCTCAAGATGCTTTCAGTGAAGGCAAAAGTAGTGATTTTTCCCTTAAAGACCGCTTAAGAAAATTTAAAACCGCCTGTGGAAATCGCCATGATTTATTATCACTTTTTTTAGAGATTCAAATTCAAGTCGCCTTTGCTGATGGCATATTAGATAACGAAGAGCGTCAAGCATTGCACACTATTGCAGAGCAATTAGGCTTTTCAGCAAAAGAACTCGACCAATTGTTAGAAATGATGATTGCCGGAGCTCAATTTCATCAAGGACAAGGTACTCAGCAGTCGTCGCAATCACAACTTGAAAGTGCTTATAAAGTATTAGGGGTTTCACCTGATACGTCTGAAAAAGACATTAAAAACACTTACCGTAAGTTAATGTCTCAGCATCATCCGGACAAGTTAGTCGCCAAAGGATTACCTCCTGAAATGATGGAGATGGCAAAGCAGAAAACTCAAGATATTCAAGCGGCCTATGAAGTAATAACAAAAAACAAATAAAAGCAGTGAGAGTGAATACTAGGTGATTAATGATTATTGTTAGTTACTTATGTTGCTGTTTATCCAATAATGATTAAAATTAATTTTTCCTAACGCACAAATAAAAAACGCATACTTGTAGAATGCGTTTTTTATTCGCTATTTATTTATCTATTTTCGCTCATAAACACAGAAATTAAGTTGGTACTTGTTTTTTTCATCAGCACAAGATATCTCGCTATCGATGAGTTGCCAATCTTCTTTTGCATCATAATCAGGGAACTGGGTATCTCCCTCTATATTAGCTTTTATATGGGTAATATAGAGTCGATTAGCAAAGGGTAAGCAATGCGCGTAAATCGCACCTCCGCCTATCACCATGATCTCTTCTACATTTCCAGCAAGGGTAAGCGCTTCTTCAACAGAAGTCACACTATCAACTCCTGCTGCGTGATAATTATTATCACGTGAAATGACAATATTTTGTCTACCGGGCAATGGCCTTCCGATAGATTCGTAGGTTTTTCGTCCCATAATAATAGGTTTACCGAGTGTAGTCCTTTTAAAATAGGCTAAATCGGCAGGTAAATGCCAAGGCATATCATTGTCTTTACCTATTATACGGTTGTCGGCATGTGCGACGATCATAGAAAGTATGGTCATTATATTTTTCGCTGTAATTTATATGATTAAGTTGATTGAAGCATCACTGTGAGCTTCAATCAACTTATTAGCAGAGACATTTTAACGTAAAAAAAAAGCTCAAGTAAAATTATACTTAAGCTTTCTTATAAAACTGAACGGATTGACTAGTGACTATTTACGATATTCGACTTCAACATCGTATTCATCTTCATCCCAATCTTCATCATCAAGCATATCACCAACCTCGGCAACGGTATCTTCGTGGTATGTATCCCACTTGAACTCAACCGTTTTATCTTCCGGTGTTTCTTCTTCTTCCGGAGGTAAGCCTTCAATAAAGGTCATTACACCTTGAATTAAATCAGCCGTTCCTGACTTATTGATTGCAGAAATACTGCGAACTTCACCTTGCCAGTCTAGACCTTTAATAATGCGGTCAGTTAATTCTTTCGCTTCATCTTCAAGCATTAAATCAAGCTTGTTGAACACTAACCAACGCGGTTTATCAAAAAGTTTCGATGAATGTCGCTCTAACTCACTGATAATAGTTTTAGCGTTATCAAGTGGATCAGAACCATCAACAGGTAAGACATCAACAATGTGTAATAAAATACGACAACGCTCTAAATGCTTAAGAAACTGTGTACCTAAACCTGCGCCTTCTGCTGCACCTTCAATTAAGCCAGGAATATCAGCAATAACAAAACTACGTTGCGGGTCTAAACGAACAACACCTAAATTAGGTGCTAAGGTCGTAAATGGGTAATCGGCAACTTTAGGTCTAGCTGCTGAAACACTGCGTATTAGCGTTGACTTACCCGCATTAGGCAAACCTAACAAACCAACATCAGCTAACAATAGTAGCTCAAGCTTTAAGCAACGAATTTCACCCGGAGTGCCATCAGTTTTTTGACGAGGTGCGCGATTGGTACTACTCTTAAAACGCGCATTACCTAAACCATGCCAGCCACCTTTAGCAACAAGCATTCTTTGCTCATGATGCGTTAAGTCACCTAATTGTTCACCCGTATCGACATCGACAGCGCGTGTTCCAACTGGAACTTTTAAGACTAACTCGTCAGAACCTTTACCGGTACAATCACGACTTTGACCGTTCTGACCACGTTTGGCACGATGAAAACGTTCAAAACGATAATCTATTAAAGTATTTAAGCTTTCGTCAGCCATTAAATAAACGTCGCCGCCATCTCCGCCGTCACCGCCGTTAGGGCCGCCGAATTCAATAAACTTTTCTTTGCGAAAACTTACACAACCGTTGCCACCGTCGCCGGCCTCAACTCTAATTTCAACTTCATCAACGAATTTCATGGTGCTTTGAAACACTCCAAGATTAAACTATTGCCTTATTATAAGTTATTTTTCACACTTACCAAAACAAAGTTATTTTTTATACTTAATTACGATACTTATGTAATTAAGTATCAAAAAAAAACCCTGCTAAAGCAGGGTCTTTATTAAGGTCGGGTAACGTTACTCAGCAACGATACTTACGAACTTACGGCTTTTAGGACCTTTAACATCAAATTGTACTTTACCATCTGTTAAAGCAAATAATGTGTGGTCTTTACCAATACCCATATTTGTTCCAGCATGGAATCTAGTACCACGTTGACGAACAATAATGTTTCCAGCTAATACAGATTCGCCACCATAACGCTTAACACCTAGGCGTTTAGCTTCTGAATCGCGACCATTTCGTGTACTACCTGCAGCTTTCTTATGTGCCATTTTAAATCGCTCCTAATTAGCCGTTAATGCCAGTAATTTTCACTTCAGTGAACCATTGACGATGGCCCGCTTCTTTACGTGAATGCTTACGACGTTTAAATTTAACAATTTTAACTTTATCAGCACGGCCTTGATTTACAATCTCAGCTACTACTTTACCACCGGCAATGTAAGGCGCGCCTACATTAACTTCTTCGCCGTCAGCGATCATTAAAACGTTATCGAATTCTACTGTTGCACCAATTTCAAGCTCAAGCTTTTCAAGGCGAACTGTTTGTCCTTCAGTTACGCGGTGTTGTTTACCGCCACTTTGGAATACAGCGTACATACCTACTCCGTACAGCGTCATTTATTTAGACGCTAAATTTAAAAATATAGGGCGCGAATTCTACGCGAAGATTTTTATTCAGGCAAGTCTAATTCGCATCTATTTCTAATTAATTTGCTTATCATTAAACTAATGCTCTACAGCCCTTTATTGCTGAATAATTTCGTGTAAACTCACCGATAATAAAATATCCTCAATATAACAAAAAAGGTAGCTGTAGCTTTCTATGGATATCAAAAACATACAAGCCCTCACCCAAAACGATATGACGGCAGTAAATAATCTTATTTATTCGCAAATAAACTCTGATGTCGCGCTAATTAACCAACTTGGTATTTATATCGTTAATGCTGGCGGAAAACGCATGCGGCCTATGCTGACCGTTTTAGCCGCACGTGCTTTCGATTATCAAGGTGAAGAACATATTTCTATCGCTGCCATTATTGAGTTCATACACACGGCAACGTTATTGCACGATGATGTCGTCGATGAATCAAACATGCGCCGTGGTCGTGAAACTGCCAATGCATTATTTGGCAATAGTGCCAGTGTGCTCGTTGGTGATTTTCTCTATACCCGCTCTTTTCAAATGATGACAAAACTCGGCGACATGAGAATAATGAACATTTTGTCTGACGCCACCAATATTGTTGCCGAAGGTGAAGTATTACAATTAATGAATTGTAATGACCCAGACACGACAGAAGAAAGCTACTTTGAAGTTATCTATTGTAAAACAGCAAAATTATTTGAGGCAGCAACTCGATTAGCGGCAGTAATTGCGGGGCAAGACGAAACCATTGAAAAAGCGATGCAAGAATATGGCAAGTATTTAGGTACAGCTTTCCAGTTAGTAGACGATATTATGGATTACACAGCTGATGCAAAATCCATGGGGAAAAATGTCGGTGATGATTTAGCTGAGGGTAAACCTACCCTGCCATTAATTTACGCAATGAAGCATGGTAATGAGCAACAAAGACAATTAATCCGCGATGCCATCGAACATTGTAATGGTATGGACCATTTAGACGAAATACTCGCTGTTATGAAACAAACAGGTTCTTTAGTGTATACACAAAAGAAAGCCGAGCAAGAGGCTGACAAGGCCATTAACGCTTTACATGTGTTACCTGAATCTGAACATAAACAGGCGCTAATAGCGCTTGCTCATATTGCTGCCAATAGAAGCGTTTAATTATGAAAACTCATTTTGGTTTTTACCTCAATCTTTTAGCCATATTATTATTTATTCCCGGTATTTTATTGCCGATGTTTGCTTTAAATATGGATGTTAGTGCCAATATTAGTGGTCCTGCACTCACCTCTGAACTGGTTAATAAAGAGCTTTCTTTATTAACCACGATTCAAGAACTATGGCAGCACGACCGTTTATTAGTCGCGGGGCTAATTTTTATATTTTCAATCTGTATTCCTTTAATAAAAACATGCCTAGTGGCTTGGTCTTATTTTAAAAGAAATACACAAATAGAAAGAAGAATTATTAGCTTTGTCGGCGCTATTGGTAAGTGGTCTATGGCTGACGTTTTTGTTGTCGCAATATTTTTAGCGGTGTTATCGACGAATCATGCGGAAACAGCAAATCAACAAACACTAAGTATTATGGGCTTTAAACTCAACATCATGATCAGCAGCGAAACGATATCTTCTGTCGGGCATGGCTTTTATTTCTTTATCGCTTATTGTTTACTTTCTTTATTAGGTACACAGTTAAGCCAAAGTGGTCTGAAAAAACAAGCTAATCAAAGCGACTAATTATCGTTATATTTCCATAAATCACCATCATTTATAAATCAGACATCTATTATTTTTAGACATAAAAAAACCGCTAACTCGGTAAAGAGCAGCGGTTTTTTATTGATTAGTACTCAACAAATTAGCCGTTGATGTAATCAACACCTTCTTTAATGTCAGCATTTAAAGTCGCTAACATATCAGCTTTTGCTTTTTCTTCAAATGCACTAAGTGCACCGTAAGATAAAATTTCGCTTACGCCATTTACGCCTAAACGTACTGGTTGTGCGAAAAATCGTGCATCTTCGCCTGCGCCTTCAACGTAAGCATAATCTACAACGTCTTCGCCTTGTAAACCTTTAACTAAAGACATACAAAAACGAGCTGCTGCTGCGCCCATTGATAAAGTAGCGCTGCCACCACCGGCTTTAGCATTAACAACTTCAGTACCTGCGTTTTGAATGCGAGGTGTTAACGTAGCAATCTCTTCATCAGAGAATGTAGCGCCTTCAACTTGAGAAAGAAGTGGTAAAATTGTAGTACCAGAATGGCCACCAATCACAGGAACTTTAACGTCAGCAACGTTTAAACCTTTTAATTCAGCAACAAAAGCTTCGCTGCGAATAACATCTAGTGTAGTAATACCAAATACACGCGCTGCATCATAAGTACCTGCTTTTTTGAAGACTTCAGCAACAATTGGCACAGTTCCGTTTACTGGGTTTGTAATAATACCCACTAACGCTTTAGGACAGTTAGCAACAATGCCTTCTGCTAAAGTTTTAATAATACCCGCATTTACTGCGAATAAATCAGCACGGTCCATACCAGGTTTACGTGGCATGCCCGCTGGTATCAAGACAATATCAGCACCTGTTAATGCATCGCCTAAAGCGTCAGCACCAAAACCTTTAACTTCAACAGCTGTTGGTATGTGTGATAAATCAACCGCAACACCTGGAACAACTGGTGCAACGTCATATAAAGATAGCTCAGAACCTGCTGGTAATTGAGTTTTTAATAGTAAAGATAACGCTTGGCCGATACCGCCAGCTGCGCCTAAAACAGCAACTTTCATTGAATGTCTCCGATAGTTAAGGGATATTTGAGTAAATACGTAAATTTTGTGCCCAAAAGATATAGCATCAGCCACTAAAAAACAATGTATATTAACCTATATAAGCTATTAGGATACCGTATAATACGTTTTCTGAAATAATACTTATACCAAATCCATTAAGTTAGTTCCCACTCAGAGCTTGTCAGCGTTTTGAGAACAAATAGAATTTTTTGCATATAGTTATTCTATATAAAAGAAATTCCGTGCGGTTATCGAATCGCTGAAAAGCTCCCAAAGGGCGATTTTAAAAGGCTACAGACTGCGTTATAGATTTTGAGAAGGGAATAACCATTCTCTTCAATCAATGCCTTGCCTCTAAGCCTTTTAACCTCGCTGAGTGGGAAGAAACTTATTGGAATTGGTATTAAGTCTTACTTCTCGATTGTTAAACGTTTAACATGACAAAAGTGTAGTAGAAAAATAATAAAGAGTATCGTTAAATTATGACAGTGTCACAAAAACAAGAAGCACTCATTCAGGCTTTTAAAGACTTATTAAAACAAGAGCAGTTTGGTTCTCAGGGCGAGATTGTTGAAGCCCTGAAAAAACAAGGCTTTGATAATATCAGCCAATCAAAAGTTTCGCGTATGCTCAGTAAATATGGCGCCGTTCGTACCCGTAATGCCCGTCAAGAAATGGTCTACTGTTTACCAGCTGAATTGGGCGTTCCTACCGCGAAAAGCCCATTACGCCAACTTGTACTTGATATTGAATACAATGAAGTGATGATTATTGTTCGTACCAGCCCAGGTGCTGCACAGTTAATTGCTCGATTGCTCGATAGCTTAAGTAAAAGTGACGGTGTTTTAGGAACAATTGCCGGTGACGATACTATTTTTATTGCGCCAACCAATGTCGGTAAGATTGAAGAAACGATTGCTAAGCTAGAATTATTATTCTCTAAGAACTTAAGCTAATAAAAACTTAAGCTTTAAACGAATTCATAACCTAACAAGCTAACAGCTTGTCATTCTGGAATAAAATTCAGAGTGACCAACTATTAGCTTTGTTTTTGTTACTGGGCTAACTTTGCTAAGAAATTCAAACTAGGTGCAAAAAAAGCCGCGCCTGTTTCTGCTTGGGTATATTTAAGCATGTGATCGAAGTGGCCATGTGCATCGGTTTGGATCATCGCTTTTAACATTAATTCAAATGGCTCAGGCGAACGACAATAAGAGACAAAAAACAAACCCTGCAATTTCATGTCGCCGTAAGGCATACTCTGGCGCACAATTTCAATCGCATTACCGTTTTCATCTTTTAAATTAACGCGTTTAATATGTGATGTTGCTGCTTTATTTTCACTGGTATATTCTTCGTTATTCAACTTTGTACGAGAAAAAATGTCTTCTTGATCTTTAACTTTTAAGCTATTCCATAAATTCAAATTATGGCGATAACGCTGAATATGTAAATAACTACCCGCAGCAAAGTCAGCATCGTCTTCGTCGGCAATTAAGGCAACTTTTCGACGATGTAGCCCTTGTGGGTTTTCGGTTCCATCAACAAACCCCGTTAAATCACGACCATCAAGAAATCTAAAAGCACGTACTTGCTCAACAAGTTCAACACTATTGGCGAGCAATGCACAAACTTTAGTACTTACTATATGGTTAACGTCTGCACGGTCGCTTCTGATTTCGATATATAGATCATAACTGTCAGCAGGAGCAGCGCGATCATCACATTCAATAGCAGCAAAAGGCTTTAATTGTTTTGGTCTAGCTGCTGGGTAAAGTTCATCCCAATAGTTTGCACCAATTGCGATAACACCCGCTAAATTTGCTTCTGAGAAACGATCAGCATACTTATTGAATAAAGCTGGTAATCGAGAAAGAGCTTGGCGAACATGAGCATTTTTATCATCTAATACATTAAACAGTAAATAATATCCGTGCAAACTCGCTTCTGCACAAATGCCAAATTGTTCTCTAGCCATCGAAATTTCCCAAAATAAAGACGTGAGTTAATTTCTTAATTTTACACTTTTTTGTGAGATTGACAGTAAGTCTTTTTATTTATTAAAAAATTCAGACAATTATGGCTATTTAACCTTAGGGTTTTAACATCTCCATCGCCAATAAAAGTGCCGAGAGTCTTTAGCATAAAAACAAAAATGCCAGTCAGTTAACCTGACTGGCATTCGTTAATTTACGCTGTTGTTTATCTGTCAGAGCAATACTTACTTATGGTAAGGCTTACTTAAACGATGCACAGACTCAATAAAGTGCCCGGCGTGGTCAGGATTAACATCAGGATGAATACCATGGCCTAAATTAAATACGTGCCCGGTACCGCCTTCACCAAAGCCAGCGAGTATGGTTTCAACTTCTTGCTCAATACGAGGTAAGGGTGCATAAAGCATTGAAGGGTCCATATTGCCTTGTAAAGCGACTTTATCACCAATACGAGCTTTGGCATTTTCAATATCAATGGTCCAATCAAGCGCAACTGCGTCACACCCTGTTGCCGCGATAGACTCTAACCACATGCCACCATTTTTAGTAAACAAGGTTACAGGTACTTTACGGCCGTCATTATGACGAGTTAAACCATCAACAATTTTTGCCATGTACTGTAACGAGAATTCTTTATAGTCGCGGGGAGATAACACTCCGCCCCATGTATCAAATACCATAACCGATTGCGCGCCGGCAGCTATTTGTGCATTCAAATAAGAAGTAACAGAGTCAGCTAATTTGTCTAATAACATGTGCAACGTTTTTGGCTCTGCAAACATCATTTTTTTGATTTTGGTGAAAGCTTTCGAACTGCCGCCTTCAATCATATAAGTTGCTAATGTCCATGGGCTACCAGAGAAGCCAATAAGGGGAACTTCACCTTTTAGTTCTTTGCGGATAGTGCGCACAGCATTCATTACATATTGCAGTTCAACTTCTGGATCAGGAATGCCAATTTTTTCTACATCGGCTTTACAAGTAATAGGGCGTTCAAATTTTGGCCCTTCTCCTGTTTCAAAATATAAGCCTAATCCCATAGCGTCAGGAATAGTTAAAATATCACTAAACAAAATAGCAGCATCAAGGGGAAAACGACGTAAGGGTTGAATAGTCACTTCACAGGCAAGGTCAGCATCGCGACAAACCGACATAAAATCGCCAGCGTCTTTTCGAACTGCGCGGTATTCAGGTAAATAACGTCCTGCTTGTCTCATCATCCATACAGGGGTGTAATCTACAGGCTGACGCAAAAGTGCGCGTAAATAAGTATCGTTTTTTAATTCTGTCATGAAGTGTCTTCCCATTTTTATATGCGCGCATTCTAGCATTAGCAATTTTTTTGGTCTATGTTCTAAATCAATTCTTACCTGTAATAATATAGGCCAATTAGTATAGGAAAGTAATAAGCAACAAGTTATCAGGCACTTATTTTTAATAAATGTAAATTATTGTACAAACGCACCTTTCGTACGAAAATAATCGTGGAATAAATGCTCTATTAAAGTTGTTGCGTAAGCTTTTATGCTTTGCTATAAATTGTCCCGCGCTAAAGAAGAAGCCCAATAAAAATAATAATAAAAAGAAATAACTAAAAAGAAGCTAGTACAAACTAGACCTACAGCGAGCAATTCAAGCCTTACATTTTGTAAGGCTTTTTTATTGCCTAAAGAAATGTATTAGGGTTAACGGACATTAATACATACTCGTTGTAGAGCTACGACATGGAAATTTCACTTTACTCAAAATCAACCGAAATAAACCTAAATACACCCAAAAAGTATGCCCAGATAAAAAGATGGATTTATAGCAAAAAATTCAACTTAACCATTGCTAGCTTAATTAAATTAATTCCTCCGAAAACAGGTCGTGATGAATATCATGATACAAAAGTTCCTGAGCTTACTTTGCGTGTTACTTCAAGTTGATAAATATCAACACCTATTACCTGCTCTCATATTAATCCATTAATTAATAGCAATTCTAATTACATATATTCACAAAGTTATTTTAAATTCCAACACTTACTGTTAACATCCGACCAGTTGAATGCGAATAACTATCATTCCCATTCGTACTATTATCATAAAGGTGTCGTTAATGAAATTATCTCTCGTCGCTAGTGCAATAAGCGCTGGTTTATTACTCGCTACAACTGTCAGTGCTAATACTGACATTCAAGAAAAAGCTGCTGAAGAACAGCAGATTGAAAGAATTGTTGTCACTGGACAAAAAATTTCCCGAACTCTACAAGAAACCACCACCAGTGTTGCCGTTATTACCATTAAGCAATTTGAACAGCAAAATATAAAAAACTTTTCCGATGCACTAACTTTTACTGCTAATACTTATGCAACACCGTCCAATGGTTTTAGTATTCGCGGAATAAATGGTGCGAACGTGTCTGGTGGTGGTAATAGTTATTTAGCCAGTGTTTATGTTGATGGTGCAGCCTTACCTCAGCAAATGATTAACGGTGGTGGTTTTTCAACGTGGGATGCTCAACAAGTAGAAATTTTACGTGGCCCACAATCAACACTACAAGGCCGCAATGCGCTTGCCGGTGCTATCATTTTAAATACACAAAGACCAACCGATGAATGGCAAGGTGTTTATCGTTTACAAGGCGGAGAATATGGTGAGAAAGAAGCGGCTATCGCATTCGGTGGTGGTATTGTAGAAGACCAACTGGCTTTTCGCTTGAGTGGTGAACATAAAGAAATAGACGGTTTTAATACCAATATTACTCGCAACGAGTCAAGTGACTTTAATGAAAATGATTTATACCGGCTAAAGGTATTACTTACTCCTGATGCTATCCCTGATCTTGAAGTACAATTAAGCTACACACATGCAAAGAATACCCGTGGCACGAACGGTATTTATGAACCAGTATCTGGCAGTCCATATAAGCAACGTTATACCGATAACAATGATAAACAAGAACAGTTTTATGATGCTGACCTTATAACATTAGCAGCTAACTACCTAATTAACGATGAATGGAGTGTAACCGCAGTTACCGCCTATTCTGATGTCAATTCAGGTTATGACTGGGATGGCGATAATGGTCCAGAAGATAAAGGCACTCGGGTTTATGGTGTAGAAGTTGATAATCTAAGCCAAGAGTTACGCTTTAATTTTGATTATGATGGTTTTCAAGGCATTATCGGTGGTTATTACACTAATGAAAAAATAAATACCGATCTCTCTGGCACCTCTTATACTAGTTTGGCCACTATTGGTTTAAATAGCCGATTCTTGCAAAACAGCTATGGTCTAGATGTTAGTACAGCTGATTTAGTTATTGCACAATACAGTGCTTTTGATCCCGTGACTTACTTAAATACTTCAACCACAGCAAGTGAAGTAACAAGTTATGCAATTTTTACTGACTTTGTTTATCAGTTAAATGAGCAGTGGGATATTTATGCTGGTTTACGTTGGGATCATGAAAAACAGCAAAATGCCGGCAACACCAAACTAGCGTTATTAAACGCTCAGTTAATGCCCGACCCCACTAGTTATCAAGGCACGCCTTATCAGGGCATTATTCCATTAGTTACTGGCTTAAATTTATTTATTCACAACACAGTCGCGCAAGCCAGCAAAACTAAGCCACTTGTTGATGCTGACTTTAATACCCTGTTACCCAAAATAGGTGCGAGCTACCACTGGAATGAAGACTTAACCACGAGTTTTACCTACCAAAAAGGCTATCGTTCAGGTGGTGTTGGTACCAATGATGCGAGAGCAACAACATTCCAATACGATGCTGAGTATACTGACAACTATGAGTTATCTTTGCGTTCTAGTTGGTTAGACGGTGCTTTAATCGTTAATGCCAATGTTTTTTATCTCGACTGGCAAGATCAACAAGTAATTGTGCAGCTATCTGAAAGTACTTTTGATACCCAAACTGATAACGCTGCTAAATCAACGGTTAAAGGTTTTGAAATAGAAGTAAATTATCAGCTAAACGACCAAGTTAAATTCTATTCAGCATTAGGTCAGGCGAAGACTGCATTTACTGACTATACCTTGGAAATTCCAGGTGAAGAAAATATTGACTTATCGGGACGTAGTTTTGCAGACTCTCCAGAGTGGACCGCCACTGTAGGTGGCACCTATATTGCTGACAACGGTTTTTTTGCTGATATAAATGCTAACTATGCTGGTGAGTCAGCTGGAGATGTTAACCCATATGCAAGAGGGCTAGACAAAGCACACCCTAATTTTGATTTACCTAATGACAATCGTACCTTAGTTAATGTGCAGCTAGGTTATGAGTGGCAAACTATCGGTATTTATTTAATCGGTCGTAACATTTTTGATGAGGAATATATTGCCGATCGACAAACTCATTACATAACATTAAGCAAACCTAGGCAGGTTAGTTTAAGTGTTCGTGGCAGCTTTTAGTTAGCTAATTCATTAATACTTAGGCCAAATGAATATTCACAAATAAAAAAGGAACCGACTGGCTCCTTTTTTATTTGTCTTAAAGATAAGAGTAACTAAGCAGCTTAAGTCTGCAGTTTACTCGGTTCCTCTTCGCTGCACATTTTAACAAACAATTTTTAGCCTCTTATGGGGTGTTATATGCCAGTGTTCCCCCATAAGTTTGCGACTACGCTCAAGGTAATCTACTAAGCCTTACATGCACCACCTTCCTGAGTCCACCAATAATTTAACGTAATGTAATCAAAGATTCACGGTTAATGAGCGATCAACAGCCGTTCAGCCTTCTCTAATTATTATTTCATTTTACCATCTAGCTGCCGTTCTAGCTTACTTCATTAACAGCAAATTTTCCGAATTAACATTAAGAGTATTGTTGGTTGTTTAGAGTGCAGAATACATAGGTAAGCTTTTATGCTGACAGACAACTATGCCATCATTTCGGTCATTGAGACTATAAATATTAAGGGAAACTAAACCGACAATGCCACCGCAAACACCTAAATAATTAATCGCCAATTTATATTTAGAGTATTAGCTTGTCCCTATATTCAGGTATAAGCGTAAATTGCGCATTTTTGTCCTGTTGATAAATATAAATTGGTATGATTTCATTATAGCTAGCAATAGGTTAGGTTATCTGATAAAAACATTAATAGCATGAAAGTGAGCGGTTGCCTGCTAGAAAAATTCGCAAGTTGCGCGCTATTAAATGGTTATGTGTAAATGAGTATGGATGAAGCATTAGCTAATGATGGTAATGCCAATGGTTGCCCAATTTTGACTAAGCATTTAGCTTTGCTGCTGAAATGTATGCGTTGTTACATAAAACTCATGATGTTTCAGTTATCCACGATTTAGTTAAAACTGAAAATCGTGGACATGGTTACTCATTTATAACTGGAGCTTCAGGCGAGTCCATTGCAAAAAGATGGGGGATTTTTATTGAATCTTGTGGTGTTAAACAGTGATTACACATAACAAGGCAATTCAACAAGGACACACAACAGTTGGCTGCGTTTCGCTTCGCTACACATTTTAGCCAACTATTACTTAGCCTGTTATTTGGGCGTTAGGTTTTTATCAAAATATGGAGTACAAATGAAAAATATATCAATTACCATTGCTCTTTCGTCAATGTTTTTGTTTTCTTGTGGTGGTTCTGAAGGAGATGCTGCTACTGACACGTCAAAAAAAGACTTTATAGCAAATTTATCAAATACTTCTTGGAAAAAAGAATGTTTTCCTTACAGTGCATTATCCACTGACAACTCAACAGCTTTATGGTACATCAATATTAAGGTAAGTATAAATTCTTCGCTGAAATCTACTTATAAAACAGAGTTTTTCCATCCAACTGATACAGTATGTAATTCAGTGATGTTTAATACTATTGATATATCGAAACTTGAAATTACAGATAAAGTTATAAGTGAGGAAAGTATTGAAGCCTACGGCCTCAATGAGACTTTTATTTATAATTCAGATAGTAGCGATTCTGCTCCGAGTTACACTTTAATTTATATTGATAGTGAAAAATTATATTTTGGTCAAAAGTCTGGTTCAAATATTGGAAAAACGCCTGAAACAAGACATTCTTCTATATCTCTTAATGATTATTTCTCTCAAGTTATAAACTAAAAACCTAACAAGGCAATTAATCAGGAAAATTTATAGTTGGCTGTTTTCACTGTGTTCAACATTTTAGCCAACTACAATTTGCCCCTTAACGTGGCGTTATCGATTTAAAATCTAATCCGAATTCAATTATAGACAATTAGTGCTTAGGGCTATAATGTGGAAATAGAGGAAAGCTAGAATGGAAACGTACAAACCAATGCATCTCCACGAACTCACCAAGTAAACACCGATAACTTAACGATATAAATTACAGCAAGTTAACCTGTATTTTAACATTACACTTGTAAGGATTTTATTACCTTGAAGAAAAAGGTTTTTCTTATGAATACTAGATTTGGAAATCAGGCTAAAGCCTAGGTCATCACACATAAGTGGCTTTATATAAAAAGGTCAGTCGATTGCCCGAGCAGACAATCGGCCTTTTCTAATTGCTTTATTCCCTTAAGGTGAGTTCAGCCACTTCTTTTTTTGCAGAAATACGTACTGTAAGTAGAATGTCAGTCTGATTAATATCGGTTATAGAATCTATGTTCTTAGGCATATTTCCGAGGACCTTAAAATTATCCTTGTTAAGATCATACGACCACAACTGAAACTCCTCATTGATACCATAAACAACATTGTCTCTTATCTTAAACCGTTGCTTTTTTCTTCCTTTACCTTCTAGTGCATCAATCAGCTGGTCTTCAGCAGGACCTGGCTGCCAGAATCGATTCAAGAGATCGGAATAGATTAATCGACCATCTTCGCTTTTAAGCGCCCAGCTGACTTTCTTGTCTGTTATTACGCTAAACTCTGAGTTGTTCAGATTGAACTCACCAAAGGTTAATATCCCTTTGATCCGTACCAGCAATAAAGCGGTATTATCTTCACTATTCCATTGGTAAAGTTGCACCACAGGATGGGAAAGTGGAAAGACTATATGGCTTGAGTCAAGGTTCACCTGGGTGAGCATATCATTAACATTGACTAAAACACTTTCTCCATCAGCCGCCCAGTCTAGCCCAGAAATATAACTATCTATGGGGAAATTCGTGAGTTGCTGAGCACCCTTGCCATCGGTAATCCAAACCTGTCCCTCGCCAGAGCGTGTCGATTTAAACGCGATTAACTCTCCATTGGGTTGGAAAATGGCATTTTCCTCGCCAACGGTTGAGCGCTCTATTATTGAGTAATGATTATTGCCTTTGGTTAGCGTTTGACCCGCTTGAGTCTGCGTTAATTGTAATAGGGATATTGTCGCGATATCACTATCCCAAATTCCCTTTATCATCAGCGCTCGTTTACCGTTTGGGTGAAATACCGGCGAGCCCATTGGTCCATCAAGAGGCAAACTAATATTGGTTATTTTACCTTGATAAGACAGGGTAAAGAGTTGTCTGCCCGTGCTAAAAATAAGTAGTTCACTTGTTGGGGTGAAATTGGGATAGATATTTCTGAAGTTCGGTATTTCTGGGGGGTATTCAATCTGATGACTGGATAAAACCTCGCCATCAGGTTTGAGTATTTCAATATAGTGCAAGCCATCATTGTCGATACTGGTCAATGCGATTATGTCGTCTTTAACTGAATAATCATAGTCAAAGAAATTCCCGTCTTTCAGTGAGTATATCACCGTACTTTTGTTGTCAGCTATCGAATAGCTGGTTAACTTCCAACGATCAGAAAACTTCTGCAATAAAAGAACATTATTATTATTTAGCCAGGTAGACTTGGCTATTCTTGAGTTTTTACACTCCATTAGTAGCTTCGGAGATTGAAGTGCGGCAAGTGCTTTTTCAAAATCCAAGGTCATCAGTTTATAACAATCCGTCTGAGTGATTGGTTTGTTGCAGTTTTCAGTTTCAATAAAGACCAGTTTCTTGCCGTCTTTAGAAAAACTAAGACTGCCGTAGAGACCTACCTTTTTAGTGAGTTGGGTTTCTTGTTGTGTTTTGATGTTTTTTGCCCAGATATTGCTACTAGAACAGAGTTTTTCTGAATAACGGTTAAAAACAATGTATTCACCGTCAGGCGAATAGATACCCGAATGTTCTTTGTTATCAGTGGTAGTTATTGCACGTAACTCTCCAAAGGATAATTTCACCGGTTGCGTTGGTGTTAGGTAGCTAAAACCAATAATAGCCAAAATAACAATGCCAACAACCGCAATCAGTTTAAATAATGATCTTGGAGGCGGTGTTGTTTCTGCTGCGTCGGTTTCGTTTTTAACCTTGGTTGTACTGACTTCATTTTCGGGTGAATTGTCAGCTATTGTAAGATTTTCTCCGGTTTCCTCTACTGTTTCTGGCTTAGCTTGTGTTTCATCATGCCATTTAACATCGCACTCCAGGCTATATCCTTGTTTCGCATGCGTCTTAATATAGGATTGAAGACTACTGTCTTGACCCAGCACTTTTCTTAGTTGCGCGATGCTTCTTTGTAAGGTATTAGGCGTTACCACTGTGTCTGGCCATACGTTAGCAAATAACTCATCGTAGCTAACCACTTTACCCTGATTTTCAGCCAGATAGGTTAAAACGGCCAAAGCTTTCGGGGCAATAGTCTGTGATTTCTCTTTTTGAGTGACTTGATTCCTGGATAAATCGACAAAGAAATCACCTACCCAATACTGTACCGCCATAAAATCTCTACCCGATTGAAAGTTATTGCTCAAAAGTGAGCCAAAACTAGAAGACGTATCCTAGCATACCCCCTTAACTTAGCTAAATACACTTTGTATCCAATTGATAATAAGCAGTTATTTTGTAGTCAGCGAGAAGTCAGGTAAAAATCAGTCGCACGTCAGGTATTTAAATGGCGATTCATATAAATTGAGCTCTTGCCCATAGTTTAAAGAACAAACTTATAAAAACAGACCTTTTAAAAAACGAATTTTGAAGGTAACCGAGTAATATACAGGTGGATAAATTAATGAATATGAAGAAGAGTTTAATTTTAGTTGTAATATCTTTACTGCCTTTTCTAACAATCGAGGCGAGCGAGACAAGAGATTTGACCTTGCCAAAAATACAAGTTGTTCCTATTAAAGACACTCAGGCTGATAGGCTGTATGAGCTGTATATTAAGCTACCTGAGGGATATACCAAAAATAAGGATAAAAACTATCCGGTTATTTATTTTACCGATGCAGCTACGCACATCGAACTATTATCGGGTACTGAATTCTTGATGGAAGAGGTCATTTTGGTTGGAATTTCCGATCAAAAAGACATCAATAAAGAATTAGAGGGACATTCCAGTAGAGCTAGAGATTATTCAATAAGTAAGTCAAGCAACCCAGAACGTCAAGCTAAATATAGATTTGGCCAGGCCAGTAATCATCTAACTTTTATTCGCAACGATGTCATTACGTTTATAGAAAGTAACTACCGAACCGATCCTGATAATCGCACTTATTTCGGGTTTTCCCTTGGTGGTTTATTTGGCACCTACATATTAATGGCACAACCCGATACCTTTAAAAACTACATTTTAGGTAGTCCATCGCTTTGGCGAGATATTCCCTTACTTTTTTCTCTTGAAAATTCAGCATTAAATAGTAAAGCGCTAGAGATCAACATTTTTATTTCATATGGCGAATTAGAGAAAAAATTGGCTGTGCAAGTCGATAACTTTATTACCCAGCTAAAAAATAAAAAATACCAAGCATTATCATCAATAAAGCAGGTAGTAATTGCATCTGCTGGCCATAGCGACTCGTTTCCCATGGTTGGCGTGCGTAGTGTGAAATGGTTATCAAACTTAACTAAAGAGGAAGAATAACCATGAAGCCTATATATATTTTTATTGCACTGCTGCTTGCTGTATTAACAATGAGTAGTAATTGTTATAGCCAAGGTGAATTTCCAAAACTAGAAGGCCCATATCTAGGACAAAAAACACCGGGCTTAATTCCAGAAGTTTTTGCCTCAGGTATTGTTTCTACAAAAGATTGGGAAGTAAGTGGTGTATTCACCCCCGACATGAAAGAATTTTATTTCATCAGAGAAGTTGCAGACGTTGAGGGGAATAAAAAACAAGAGTTTGTTGTTATAGAAAATAAAAATAATCGATGGCACGAGTCAGTTATATCACCTAGGGTGGGACAACCCTTCATCGCTCCCGATGGTAAAACCATGCATTTGGGGCGCCGGTATAAGGATCGTACTAAGACTGGATGGTCAGAGATAAAAAGCCTTGGCTTATCTTTCGAAAAAATACGCATCATGCGCCTTACGGCTTCATCTAAAGGTACTTATGCGTTTGACGAGGCCGGCACAAACGGCGATGGTGTAATTCGCTATTCACGATTAATCGACGGCAAACGTGAAGAACCTAGGCCATTTAGCAAAGAGATTAATACTGGAACATGGAATGCCCATCCATTCATCGCACCCGATGAGGCCTATATTCTTTGGGATGGAAGAAGAGACAGTGGATTTGGCAATTCTGATATCTATATCAGTTTCAGGCAGCAAGATGGCTCATGGGGCGCGGCCATCAACTTGGGCGATAAGATAAACACTGACGCCTGGGAAGCTGGAGCACGTGTGACGCCGGACGGAAGATACCTTTTCTTCAATAGAAATATGGGCTCAGATAACTACGAAAATGTAGACATATTTTGGGTCGATGCGCAGATTATTGAGACACTTAGGCCCAAAGAATAAGTCCTGTAACAAACTACGCCAGCCGAGCAAAAGTCAATACGCTTCCATTGCTCGCTGAGTGGTACTTTATCGTTTGTCCCCTGACATAACGGCGATAAAATTGAATAATTTAGATGTCCGCAATCTTGTATTAACGCGTATGTTTAAATTCAATCTCTCACTTTATTTTCACATGAATTATTCATTCTACCGAGCCAACAACAACTGGTTAAAAAACACTCACAGTCTATACTTTAAGTTGATTAAATATAACCTAGAGGTTTCTATGACTATTTCTAACCGACTTGATACCTACTTAAGCGCACAGAACATATCTTTTCAAGTTATTGAACATGACCACAGTGCAAGCTCTATTGGTAGTGCTATTACAGCGAAAATCCCATTAAACCAAATAGCTAAAGCGGTCATTTTAAAAGACCATGAAGAGCGAAAATTGATGGCGGTATTGCCTGCTAAAAATAAAATAAGCTTATCCGCAATTAATGATGAACTGATGGGCAGCTACTCGCTACTTAAAGAAAAAGAAGTTTATCGTATGTTTAATGATTGTGAAAATGGGGCTATTCCGCCTGTAGGTGATGCTTTTAATATGCATATGATATGCGACGAGTCATTAGATCAATTAGATTATGTTTATATTGAAGCTGGTGATCATCGAAATTTATTGCGCATTAACCATGAAGATTTTGAAAAAATGGCCGCAAATAGTAAGCACTGGCGTTTTAGTAGTGAAGTGTTTCATTAATAATCTGTTTGTTATGAACAACATTGTTGCTGACTTTTTCTCTATTTCTTGATAACGAAATAAAAGCCATTGTGCTTTTCTAGCAAATTACATGCTCAGTTTCTGAAATGGGCGTGAACGTTTGTAATTTTTTTGATGGCTCCAATATTTGTGCTTAATCAGCCACGCGCGCAAATAAATCGTCAGCAATACCGCAGTTAGTACTATTAAGTCCTACCCATGTATTTCGATTTTAGTTCTTGCAGCATATAAGAATGACATGCAACGTCGATGACTCTCTCCTACGCCGAAGCGGATATATCATTTTTAAAAAGTGGTAATGGGAAAAAGCAATTAAAAGAGCACTATTATCTAAAAATCATCCTCAAATAAAGAAATCGCGATTAATACCGCCAGACAAAAGACCTAACTAACTTTACGCATTACTTCAAACGTAGAGTATCGAATGAAGTAAATAAATAATCATTAAAGCTAAACATGACCTTAAGTAATCTATTTTTTTGTAAAAACAGTGCAAAATATATAAATTAATACTTTGAAATATAAAAGCTTTAGTATAAATTATTCTGTTAAAGTAGATGGAATTACTGATGCGTAGATAATATACGATAAACATTTATTACATCCCCTACTCGACCTGTTTTATAAAGGAAATTAGAATTAAGTCCAAGTAAAACTGCCATAAAATAAGCGAGCGTAAGCCTTCAAAAACACATTAAAACTGCAGATGGAAAGCTTTTTTAACCCGTCAACATTTAGCTTTTAAAGGCCTTGACGTTAGTTTAACAATGGCGCTACCGCTATCTAATAATCAGATATAAAATTACTAATAAAATGTTGGACTACTTTTTTGAGTTATCTCAATAATATTAATCTATAGGAATACATAATGTTACGAATAATTTTTTTGAGTTTTTTTATCAGCTCGGTAGCGATAGCAGACGAGAGTATTCATAAAATAGGCCTTGAATATAGCTATTCTGAAATCAGTAATGGCTCTGATAAAAAGACATCGGAATTAAATGATTTAATAACATCACATTACGCTTATTCATATCAATACAAAGTGTCGGAGCACTTTTCAATGGGTCTAGGTTATGTGAAAGGAGACAGTAGTAATGCCGACGGGATACTAATAGATATTTTTACAGATTCTAAAATTGATTATAGTGCCTTGCTTATTTCTGCTGCTGTAAACTACCCTTTATCAAAACGAAATTCTTTATATGTAAAAGTCAATGTTCTTCAATATGATTACGATATAGTTGACGACAATGCCGTTATTTATAGCCAAGACGGTAATGACTTTAGCTTCTCTTTGGGTTGGATGTTTGAATTTCATAATGGATTTAGTATTAAAGCCGGTTATGAAACTCTAAATTTGGGAGAGCATATAACGATTAAAGGATTTAATACCGGAATTAGCTACCGATTTTAATGGCTATCTAAATAAAATTTAAGATAACATGCTTTGATGTGCGAACAAAAAAAACAACAATATGACTTATTAATATAAGCATTAAACAGTGAACTAACGAGGTTAAAAATGAATATAGATAAAATAAATATACCGACAAAAACAATAATAACAATAGCGGTTGCTGTAACCTTATTCTTCAGTTCAGTCTACACGGTAAATGAAGGACATATCGGCATTGTAAAACGATTTAGTGAGGCTAAAGAACAAGTTAATCCGGGATTACACTTTAAAGTACCTTTTATCGATAGCGTAGAAGAAATTGAAGTAAGAACACGTAAAAACGAAGAAAGAATGGCTTCCAGTACTAAAGAACAAATGCCGGTAACGATTGTTGTTTCAGTTAACTGGACAGTAGATAAAACAGCTGCACTTGAGCTTTATCGCCAATATGGAGGTTTAACACAATTCGAAAACAGAATTCTTGATCCTCGCTTTAGATCAGCGACAAAAGACGTGATCCCTCGTTATGATGCTGAAAAATTAATTCAAGATAGAGCAAGCGCTATTCGGGCAATTGAAATGAATTTCATTGAAGAAATGAAAGGTTTCCCTGTTACTGTCGATAATATACAAATCGAAAACATACAGCTTCCAGCTAAATACTTAACATCGATAGAAACAAAACAAACAGAAAAGAATTTAGCTGATGCTGAAAAACATAAGTTAGCTCGCCAAAACTTAGAAGCTCAGCGTGACGTCAATACAGCAAAAGCTAGAGCTGATGGCATTAGATTAGTCGCTATCGCAGAAGCTGAATCCATTCGTATTAAAGGCCTAGCTGAAGCCGAAGCGATTACAGCAAAAGCCAAAGCATTGGGTAATAACCCTTTAATCATTAAATTAACAGAAGCTCAAAATTGGGATGGAAAACTACCGGCAACAATACTTGGTAGTAGTAATATGCCAATATTGGATATGAGAACTAAATAAACGCCAAAACATCATAATTAAAGCCTCCAACACAGCGGAGGCTATTTTATCTGGCCTGATAATAAGCCTTTTGGTTAATGACTCTATTGCTGTTTTCTGACGTTTATCTAAATAATAAATCCCATTACTAACGTAGATAAATAAAGCAATATTACTTTAATGTATGCTTGTATATTCACGGATAGCAATAAATTGTAGGTGTTCCGAGTTGTCCGAAATTACTTTGCAAGGTCATATTATCGTTCCTGATGCTGATTTAGACACCGTAAAAAGTGAACTTTTGATTCATACCAAGCTAACAAAACAAGAAACGGGTTGTTTACTATTTAATGTTACTGTCGATAAAAACAATCCGAACAAGTTTGATGTATACGAAAAGTTTGTTAATCAAGCCGCTTTTGATATACACCAAAATAGAGTGAAAAATTCAAACTGGGGAAAAGTGACTCATAGGGTTAAAAGGCATTATCAAGTAAACCAGTAAATTTCAGCTCTAAGGGCCGTATAAGTGACATGTAAACTGCCATGATAACAATACGGTTAAGTTGTCTTAGAAAAAAAATGATGTTCATCAACCTATGTAAATGAATTTACCATCTGACCTCGTTATTATCTCTTTCATCAAAGTAACCGAAAAAACTTTGATTTTTTGGTTAACTATTCATCAACAAAAAGAAAGAGAAGTTAAGATGAAATTACTAGATGCTTTACATTGGCGTTATGGCGTTAAACAGTTTTCGGATAAAAAAGTATCGGAAGAAGATTTAAAAAACTTACTTAATGCGACTCGTTTGAGTGCATCTTCTTATGGCCTTCAGCCTTATAATATTATTGTCGTTGAATCGGCAAAAATACGAAAACAGTTACTGCCATTTTCATATGGCCAAGATAAAATTGCACAAAGCTCACATTTAATTATTTTTGCGGCTCACTCAAAGGTAGGTGACGTTACGGTAGATCGCTATATAGATAAACATGCCCTGATCACCGATAAGTCTCATCAACAACTGAGTAACTTTTCAGCGCACATGAAGTCGGCGCTAAGTAATAAAACAGAGCTTCAAAAACAAGAATGGGCTCATCAACAAGCTTACATCGCACTAGGGAATTTTCTAACCTGTGCAGCAGTAATGAAAATCGATAGTTGTCCGATGACGGGCATTGATAATGCAGGATACGATTTGGTATTGGGGCTAGATAAAAAAGGCTTAACAACCTCTGTAATATGCCCCATCGGTTATCGCAATAAAGACGACATGCAAGCGCATAGCCCTAAAGTACGTTTTGATTACGATGAAGTTATCATGGAACTTTAACGTGAACTTCCTACCTTTGCTAGCGTTGGCGGCCGGTGCTGCAATTGCTATACAAGCCTTGATGAATGCTCAATTAGGTGTTTTATTGAAAAGCTCAATGCTAGGAACAAGCATTGCCTTTTTATCTAGCTTGCTTTTTATTGTTTCAGCAATGTTATTTTCAGTTCAGCAATATCCTAATATCACTGAAATAAAATCAATCCCCTTATACCTCTGGTTTAGTGGTGGTGCTCTAAGTACTTTTGGTGTTGGTATGTTTTATTATTTGATCCCTCAAATGGGCGTCGGCTCTATGATGTCTTATGCCTTATCTGGGCAAATAGCAATTGCTATGCTCGCCAGCCATTCAGGTTGGTTTGATTTACCGGTAAAACCAGTAAACTTCTTCAAAGTGATCGGTGCCGTTTTACTGATCGTTGGCGTATTATTAATTAATTGGGAGTCTAGTTATGCACATTGATCGAGCCAATGTACTCAACCTTAAAAGCTTATGGAAAAAATACGGTTCACAAGCACTCAGTACAAATAGTGAGTTAACACAACCTCATGAATCAGTGAAGTATGTTAATACTCATTGGCCGCACCGGTGTTGGTCTAATTCACCTTCACAGTCACAAGACTTGTCATGGTTGAAAGAGTTACCTGACACAAGCATTTTTCCTTTATTACCAATGCAGAGTGATGAAAAAAGCAAAGATCATGCAGCCGTTGAATTATCATTAATTCAGAAACAACTAGAAAAGAATAATTGGCACTGCATGCTTGAGCAAACTGCGATGTTTCTTTCGTTAGATAATGGTTCTTATGACCCTAAATCAGAGCGGGTTGAGCGACATGCTGGTTTTACAATTAAAAAGGTACAAACACCTCAAGACATTACTTTATGGCTAAATATTGTTAACCAAGCCTTCGGTTATAGTATTGACCGTCTTGTTATTGAAAAGTTGATCAACGACCAAGATATGCAAATATTAATCGCTTATCAAGATGAACAAGCTATCGCGAGTGCAATACTCTATAAAACGGATGATGTTATTGGTATACATCAAGTGGGCGTAAAAAGAGACTTTCAAGGTAAAGGTTTTGCTCGTATTTTCATGAGTGAAATAATTAATGCGTGTCTATTATGGCAAGGGAAATATCTTGTTTTACAGGCCTCGCAAGCGGGCAAGCCCCTATATGAAAGTTTGGGCTTTACAGCGCAGTTTTTAATCAAAAGCTACCAGAAAAACGCAGGCTAATATTCCAATAAGCCACAATGGTGGTTTTTTGTAAAAGAAAAGTATTAAGACAAATAAAACCTAAGGGCTGGTACTACTAATAAGTTTCCATATTTAAGCCGTTAGACAACATACATGTTAGGAGTTAATTTGAACTTTATTTATACCAATATAAAATGGATCATGGTTATTGCAGGTTTACTTACTTGTTCGATGATATTTGCAGTGTTTGCCCCCGAAGCAGCTTTAATAAGTATGTTTGGTGAAACACTCACCGAGCCCTTAGCTCAAATTATTGTTAGAAGCTGGGGATTTCTTATTTTCCTCATGGGTACATTATTAATTTATGGTGCTTATAACCCTGAATATCGTAATCTAACTTTAGTTATTGCAGGTATTAGTAAACTAGCTTTTATTACTATCATTGTTATTTACGGCCCTCAATACATTGAAAAATCAACCATCACAATAATATTAGATTCAGTGCTAGTTATTACCTTCATGACTTATTTGATTAAGCTAAAAAATGTCAACGAACAAATAAAGAACACATAGACAATAAAACAAGATAATTACCATGGTGATAAATAGTTAAACATTCTCAATATTTATTACCTTTTTTAATGGCGCTAAATACGGTTCAAAATGCTTCCATTGTTCCGTAGCGCTTTTATAAATAGGTTGGCGAACTTGCTCTGAGCTTGGTGTTTTAATATTTCTCTTCGTTTTATGAAAATCTAGACATGATTGTTCAAAAGGCAAACCACAAAAATCAAGCATTCTACGTACTTGTGTTTCCAAATCATCCACGACATTTTCATGGTTTACCGTTAAAACAAAGTCTGGTAAAACATCATTCCAATGTGACATTAGTTTTAGGTATGCTTGATAATAACGGCCAATATCTTCTAACTTGTAGCTAAAGTCTTGTCCTTCGGCGAATAACTGTTTAAAACCGCTAAAGCAGCAAGCCATAGGTGAGCGTCTTGCATCAATAATTTTAGCATTTGGCAGTATTAATTTAATCAAACCCAAGTGCAAAAAATTATTAGGCATTTTATCAATAAATAATGGCGCTTGCTCTCGATAAACACGAGTTTCATCAATAAATTGTTGGCCAAACCTTTGAAAATAATCAGGGTTGATTTCAGCTAAATTTTTAGGGTATTGGCTTTCTTTATTAGCAGAGTTTTGACTTTTCCCGCGTAATCTTGAAGCTAAGCCTAAAATATTGTGCAGTTCCATTGTGCCGTCTACTTGGCTATGTGAGGCAAGTATTTGCTCAAGTAAGGTAGAGCCTGCACGTGGTAAGCCGACAATAAAGATGGGATCCGGTGAGTTGAGACCTAACTGTCCACGTGTTGCAAATAATTCGCGAGTGCAGTGCTTTATTTGTTCTGCTACTTGCTGTTCTGTTTTATTAATGTCGAAGCCATTATGGTCATGCTGTAGTTTATTGCCCTGTTCATAAGCTTGAAAAGCTTGGCTGTATTCTTGCCTATCTTCAAACGCTTTCCCCGTAGCAAAATAGAACTGAATTTTATCAACTAACGCTAAGTCACTGTCATCTTGTTGTGCTTGCATTTGACCAATTTCTGCATCGCTAAATTGATAGGTTTTTGTATTAGCTAAGCTCCAAAAAGCATCTCCATAACTTGGCTTTACCAGATAAGCTTGTTGGTATGCTGCAACCGCTTTTTCTATATCACCTTTTGCTTTAAGCGCATGGCCAAGCTGCAAATGAAAACCAGCAATTTCTTTATTCTGTGCTATAGCTTGTTCAAAGAGAATAATAGCTTGTTCTACTTTTCCTAAACCGGTTAATACGTTAGCTTTAGTGACTTGAAAACTCAGGTTATCAGGCTGCTCGGTTAATAATTTTTCAACCTGCTGCTCTGCTGTTTTGTATTTACCTAAACGCAGTAACAAATTTACGTATTGAGAACGTGCATGCATATTATTGGGGGCTAATTCCAGTGCGCTGGCCAAAAGAAATTCAGCATCATCATAAATTTTTAACTCAATACCAATTTCAGCGAGCAAACACATGCCATCAACATCGCGGGTATTATTCTGCAAAAAATGTCGACAAATTTGTTCTGCTTTTGCTAGTTTTCCTTCGTGCATTAACTCTGTTACAGCAAGTAAGGCCGGTGGTAATTTTTTTAATATTTCCAATTGATTAGCGCACTTTTGCACATCATTCATTTGATCAGCTGTACGGTAAAGTTGGATAAGCTCCTGCCAACTAGCAACCAAACTTGGATTGAGTTTTATCGCCTTTTCAAAAGAAGCTGTTGCCTGTCTCGGGTTTTTCAGTGCAAGCTTGATATAACCGTGTTCTTGATGAGCACGACTGTGAGAACCATCAAGTTTAAATAATTCGTTAATGCTGTCTAACGCTAGGGCAAATGTCTTTGCATAACGCTGAGCAACCGCAATGAGATACCATATTTCAATACGATATTTCTTGTCGGCAGTTTGCACTAGTAATTGTTTACTTTGTTTAATAGCATCGTCGAATTTGACTGTTTGGATCAATTGTTGAATCGATTTTAATTGTGTTTCAACCGGGGGTAAGCTTGTTTTGTTCAACGATTTTACTCCATAAAAAATTGACGATATTTCTTATTTCAGCCTGAATACCTTAGCAATAAAAAGCCGCTTGATACACCTATCAGGCGGCTTTATCGGGCTTTTATTTAAGTTTTAGCACTTGATTAGAGCTTAATAGAAATCATACGAGAACCTAAACCCGATGGTGCGCGGCCGGTTACTCACTACTTTGGGGGTAAATTGCTGAGTATCAATATATAAAACGGCACTTTTATCAGTTAAATTGTCGATAAAAAATTCAGCTTTCCATTCATCATTAGTGACACCGAAACTTAGGTTTGCCAAAACGTAGCTATCTTGCACATAACGCCCGCCAGCAAAGCTTTGTCCGTTACTACCTTTATAATTAACCCCTGAATAAACATCAGCTTCTTTTTCAATACTTAAACCTGAGCCGATGCCATAAATCAATCGAGTAGCATCTTCTAACACATAAGCATCCATGGTCATACTTGCTAACCGTTCCCCTGTATAGCTTATTGAGCCGTTAATATAACCCGTTATATCTTTAGAAATAGTATAGAAGTACTCTGCTTGTAGATTACCTGAAAACTCGGCTGAATACGGTAATCTACTGCCCACGGTTGGCGCAATGCCAGCCAGCTCGCCATTGACAGAAGTAAGCTCGGTATCAATAAAACTGAAGGCACCGCTAATAACCAAGTTGTCGGTTGCAACCCAAGTAAAATCACCGTCAAGACCTTTAATTTCTGCATCGCCAACGTTATCAGTAAAGACTAAGAAACTGATATTGGTAGGATCAAATCGCGAGGTTTGTAGGTCAGATATTTTTGAATAATAAGCAGTAGCATTGAAGCGCAATGTTTGATCAAATAACGTTGATTTAAAACCAAGCTCAATATTATCTAAGCTATCTGTTGTTGAATACACCGGAATGCGAAAACCATCAAAGGCACCTTCTTGATTTTTAGCTGAACCACCACCAACGCGGTTAGTCACCGGAGGCCTAAACCCTTCTGAATATGAAGCAAATAACATCACATCATTTGATATTTGCCAATCAAGTGAGACTTTGATTATGGTGTCATCAACGGTTAACGTGCCATCGTCATCAAGTAAACTGGTATCTAACTGACCATTGGCAATAGCGGCTTGAATGGCGGCGGCTTCATCAGCACCAAAAAATTCGCTTAAGGCAGCATCGCTGCCATCGCCAAAGGCTTTTAATCGACCACTTACATCAACAGTTGAAGTGGAGCCTTTAAAAGAGTCTTCAATTTCATACCAACGGGCACCAAAACCAGCGGTGACTGTGTCCGTTATATCAAACTCTAACTGACCAAATAAAGCGATTTGATCTATGGTATGAGTAACATCATTCACAAAGCTCACCTCAGAGGAGAATGGCCCACCATTACTGTTAATACCTTCGGTGCCTTTAAGTGTTGTTTGCAGGTTGGTAAAATCATACACGCCATCTAATGTGGTATTTGCTATTTTAAATTGCCCGACTGTAGATAACTCTTGAGTATCATAAAAAATACCAGCAGTGATACGCCAGCGATTTTCATTCGAGGTATTTAGGCGTAATTCATGAGTTGTGCGCGAAGTACTCGTTTCTTCTTTATAAAACTTAGTCGGATCAGCACATGATTGGTCTTCAGGTGCTAGCGGTTTTTCAGGCGAACTGGCATAGTTACAAACATAATATGCTGAAAATGAACCACCGTTGGTATAACCGGTATAATCAATCGTTGAATTAATATCCCTGTTAAGATAACCACCCGTATAAACGATATCTAATTGCTCAAGTCGCCCTGCTAATGTCCAAGTGGTTAAACCAAAGTCATCATTGTTATTTTCAGGTATAAAGCGGTTGGTTGAGGACTCTCCATCAAGGTTTGGATCATAAGCAAACACCCCTTCAGTATCGAGTGACTGTTGAGTATGTTGAACTAACAATTCCCAATCATCGTTGATGAGATAAGACAAACCAAAACGTGCACCTGCATAGTTCGCCGTGTTAAAATTATCTTCCACCAAGCTATCATTTTTTGGCGCCGTAACGGGAACACTTTCAGGGTTTGTTAAGACATCGCCTGAAATTCGACTAATGACTACAGCACTGCCTCTGTAACCGCCTTCGCCCGGCACGTTTAAGATATTATCTATCCAGCCACCTTGATGGTCATTATAAGCGGCAACGCGAACAGCAAGTGAATCACTTAAAGACATATTGAAATAAGCTTCAACTGAATGACTTAAATCTCCGCCAGTTGTCGTACTCGTGCTGGTATCAAAACCGGCAGAAAAACCATCATGATTTGGCTTATTGGTAATTAAGCGCACCGTACCTGATTGAGAGCTAGCACCGAACAGCGTACCTTGTGGTCCAGGTAGAACCTCTATACGTTCAACATCGGTGGCGTAAATATCTAAATTCCGGCCTTGCATTGAAACCGGTTGCTCATCTAAATAAAAGGCAACCGATGGTTGTAATGCTTGAACAGATGAAACAGCTATACTGGTTTGTGTTGTTGCTGCGCCCCTAATATATATTTCATTTTGCCCAGGGCCTGTGCCCTGAAAAACGACATTTGGTAAAAACTCTACATACTGTTCAAAGCTAGAAACGCCAAGTTTCTCTAAGCTATCACCCGTTAATGCGGTAACAGTAACAGGAATATCTTGAATAGACTCTGTTCGTTTAGTTGCAGTAACTTCAATGATTTCTATCTGTGCTTTTTGTTTGGTTTCCTCAGCATAAAGCGAGCCTGACGCTGCTAATGCTGTGAACACCGCACAATACAGCTTAGTGAGTTTCATATTGATGATCCCTTGATGTTTTATAGTATCTCGAGTTGATATGATTAGTGCACTAACTATTTTTATTTTTTATAAAGCTTAGTAATCATTGTAATTTATTCATACTATTAATAAATATAGCTTACATTCGTTTTTTATGAAATTTTCGTAAAAAATACGGTTGTTTACAGTAAGAATTAAGTGGAAATAATCTCAACTCGAATTAATTTAGGGGAATAGCTTGCCTTCATCCGTCAAGAGCCAATTAAATAAAAAAGTATTTGTTGGTGCCTCATCGATTATTATTGCACTTTTACTTTATACCGCATTGCTCCCTAAACAAGCTGAAAATTTATTTACGGTTATTCAGGCTGGCATTATTGAAAATGGTAGTTGGTTTTATGTGTTGAGCGTAGCTTCCATCTTCTTTTTTGTGGTTTTTTTAGGGCTATCTCGCTATGGCGATATTCGTTTAGGGCCTGATCATTCAACACCTGATTACTCGTTAGCCTCTTGGCTTTCTATGCTATTTGCTGCCGGTATGGGCATTGGCTTAATGTTCTTTGGTGTGGCTGAACCTTTGATGCATTATCTATCTCCACCCACAGCAGAAACAGGTACCGTTGCTGCGGTTCAAGAAGCAATGAAAATGACGTTCTTTCATTGGGGACTGCATGCTTGGGCTATTTATGCCATTGTTGCATTAGTATTAGCCTACTTTAGTTACCGCCACAATTTACCCTTAACTTTACGCTCTGCTTTATATCCTTTAATCGGTGACAGAATTTACCAATGGCCAGGGCATTTAGTCGACATTTTTGCGGTAGTCAGTACGGTTTTTGGTGTTGCTACTTCACTTGGTTTAGGCGCATCACAGGTTAACGCTGGTTTTAGTTACTTGTTCGATATTGACGTTTCGACCACCAATCAAATAATCATTATGTGCGTAATAACTGGTCTTGCCGTTATATCCGTTGCAACGGGGTTAGATAAGGGTATTAAAATACTTTCTGAAACAAACATGATTTTAGCCGTTATCTTATTATTGTTAATTTTTATACTCGGTCCAACAGTATTTTTATTACAGGCTTATTTGCAAAATATTGGTGATTATTTGGCAGACATAGTGCATAACACTTTTAATTTATTTGCTTACCAAAAAACAAATTGGATTGGAGGCTGGACAATATTTTATTGGGGTTGGTGGCTTGCTTGGGCACCTTTTGTAGGATTGTTCATTGCCAGAATTTCTCGTGGTCGCACGATTAGAGAATTCATTATCGGCGTGATGCTGATACCTACTGTATTCACTTTATTTTGGATGACTGTTTTTGGCAACAGTGCCATTGATTTGGTTTATAACCAAGGAATTGTTGCTTTAGGCGATATGGTCAGCAAAGACTCATCTGTCGCATTATTTGTTTTCTTTGATAATTTCCCGATGACTGAAGTGCTTTCATTTTTTAGCGTGTTAATGATCGTGATATTTTTTGTCACCTCATGTGATTCTGGCGCTATGGTGGTGGACATGCTCTGTTCACACGGCGAGAATGATACTCCGCTATGGCAACGTATTTATTGGGCAATAGGTATTGGTATTGTTGCAGCGATATTATTACTGGCAGGTGGCCTTAATGCACTGCAAACCATGACAATTGCGAGTGCATTGCCTTTTACTATCGTATTATTACTCGCTATGGTTGGTTTAATAAAATCGTTAAGGGTTGAAGCTTTTAAACAGGATAGCCAACTAATAACAGCTATACCTCATGCAAGTAATGAGAATAATGATAGTTGGCAAATGCGATTGAAGAGTGTGGTTGATTTTCCGAACAAAGGGAATGTGACTAAATTCATCAATCAGACAGTAGTACCCGCATTTGATCTTGTGGCAAAAGAGCTAGAAAAAAACCAAATCAAGGTTGATATATCACATCAAGATGGTCTGAGTTTTATTGTTAAACACGGTGAAGAACAAGCGTTTGTCTATCGGGTTCTCGCTCGAAAGTACTCACAACCTGACTTTGTCAATGAAGACGATGAAGATGCACAAAGTTACTATCGAGCAGAAGTTCATTTGCTTGAAGGGGGTCAAGATTATGACATTATGGGTTGGTCAAAAACGGCAGTGATCAATAATATTATTGATCAATACCACAAACATCTACACTTTTTACACTTATTACGTTAATTTTTAGGGGCGTCAGTTTTATTGGTATTACTGATACTGCTGCCGCTCATTGTATTGAGTTCTAATAATGGTGCGGCATCAATTTCATTAGCATCCATCATTCTCGCGAGACGCTGGACTGAGGTGCTTTGAATGTAAACCTAGCGCCCTAATCACTTTTCTTAGAACAATTAATAATTTTTGATGTTTTTCCATAACAACATACTTTAAATTTTAAGTTCTTTTAGTTTAATCAAAAGTTGAATTAGTGCCTAGATAGTTTTTCAAACTGAAGTACTTACCTATTGTTTATACTATATAAAACTGATCATAAAAGTACATTAAATGATGGCCTCAATATCAAAACAATCATTATAACTTAGCTTGATTATCAGTTATCTGGGCTAAATAATATGACTATAATGGGAAATAATGCTTCTATTAAATAAAACGTCACGAAGATTTCTCCTATAATAATACTAAGAGCTCAATAGCGGATTACTAATAGAAATGCTTAAAAACGTCATGTTATTCACAATTGCCCTAGCTACATTTTCTTGTAGCTCGCTATCGTTAAGCAATGGCCGACAAAAGGTGATTATTCAACCTCAACAAGCTCCCTGTGACATTCAGCGTAAAGAAATAGACCCAAACTGCAAAATTGAAAGTAAAAGCGTCTTAGCAAAGCAAGATCATTAAATTTGGTAACCCCAGCGCGGCATGATGGATTGTTCGATACCTAAATGATCCAACATTCTGCCAACCATAAAATCGATTAAGTCATTAATCGATGTTGGTTGATGGTAAAAACCCGGTGCTGCCGGCATTACCGTGACACCCATTTGTGACAGAGTCAGCATATTTTGTAAATGAATAGTAGAAAATGGTGTTTCTCGTACGACCATTATCAACTGACCACGCTCTTTAATCACCACATCGGCAGCACGTTCAATTAAGTTGTCGCTCATGCCCTGGCTAATGGCAGCTAATGTTCCTGTAGAACATGGACAAACAATCATTTTTTTCGGTGCGGCAGAGCCTGACGCTACCGGTGAGAACCATTGCTCTTTACCAAAAACGGTAATTTGTGATACTTTGGCTTGAAACTTTTCGCTGAGAAATTTAGTGGCCGCATCGGGTGATGCAGGTAGCTTTAAACCAACTTCAGTGTCAAAAACAATGCGTGCTGCACTTGAACATAAGACATAAATTTGAAAATTTGCTGCTACTAAGCATTCTATTAAACGTAAAGCATAAGCGGAGCCTGATGCCCCAGTAATTGCCACGGTAATTTTTTCTTTAAACTCGCTCATGACTCTTTCCTATTGTTAAGTTCAGCTAATAACTTGTCATGAATATTACCAAAATCACCATTACTCATCACGACAATAGTATCGCCCGCTTGAGAATTTTCAGTAATGTTCGCCACTAAAGCATCAATATTTGTTTCTACAATACAAGGTTGCTGGCAATCTTGAATAAGCGTTTCAACTGACCATTTTACTTGTTCACCTTGAAACAAATACACCACATCGGCTTGTGATAATGAAGTGGCGAGTGTGTCTTTATGAACGCCGGATTTCATGGTATTTGATCTTGGCTCTAAAACCGCAATAACCCGACGCTTTTTATTATCTTGAACACTAGCAATATCAACATTAGCTCGCACGCCGGCCAACGTTTTAGTAATAGCCGTAGGATGATGAGCAAAGTCGTCAAAAACACGCACATGATTAACTTCACCACGTAGCTCTAAACGTCGTTTGGTATTTATAAATTCAGCCAGTGCGTCAATAGCAACAGCGCTAGGTACCCCTGCATGACGAGCCGCCGCAATAGCCATTAAACCATTGTCGATATTAAAGTCGCCAATTAAATTCCATTTTACCGAGCCTTGTATTTCATCTTTAAAACGGACAATAAATTCGCTACCGTCTGCAATCAGCTTTTCAGCATGCCAGCCTTCTTTTTTACTTTCATTGTCGACACTAAACTCGGTCGGTGTCCAACAACCTTGCGCTAACGTTTCAGTAATAGCAGCTTCGTTTTTCGGCGACAACACTAAGCCGTTACTAGGCACCATACGAATAAGATGATGAAACTGGCGCTGAATGTCTGACAAATCGTCAAAAATATCAGCGTGATCAAATTCCATATTATTAATCACTAAGGTGCGCGGACGATAATGAACAAACTTAGAACGCTTATCGAAAAAAGCGGTATCGTATTCGTCCGCTTCAATGACAAAGAAAGGCGCATCACCTAAACGAGCAGAACAATCAAAATTCTGCGGTACACCGCCAATTAAAAACCCGGGTTTCATATGTGCATATTCTAAAATCCACGCCACCATAGAGCTGGTCGTGGTTTTACCATGCGTGCCTGAAATAGCAACGACCCAGCGGTCTTTTAAGACATTCTCTAATAACCATTGCGGGCCCGAGGTGTAAGCAATATTTCTGTCAAGTATGTACTCGACCATAACATTACCCCGTGACATAGCATTGCCAACAATCACTAAATCTGGCTCGTCTTTTAAATGTTCAGTTAAATAACCTTGTTTTAATTCAATGCCTAACTGTTCAAGTTGCGTGCTCATGGGCGGATAAACATTAGCATCGCAACCTGAAACACGGTGGCCCAGTTGTTTGGCGATAGCCGCAATTCCGCCCATAAATGTGCCACAAATACCTAAAATATGAATATGCATGTAATGTCCGCTTAATACTTTGCCGCTAAAGTGTTAGCCACGACAAGTAATGATAGATAGAAATAAGATAACGTTGATGGCAAGTAATATACCTGATCACAATGAAAAAAGGCATTGCAATGCCTTGCTTATTTAGTAACTATTAAAATGTATACCCGCTCCACTTCAAGATGCAGATTTCAGCAAGTCGAGAAAGGGTTAGCTACAAGGCCTTGATTGAAGAGTATAGTTATTCTATTATCGAAATCAATAACGCTGGAGATGACCCTTTATCGGCTTGCCCGTAGGGAGCTAAGCTAGAAAAACAGCCCTGCGTTGCACTACTTGATAAGGTTCCTACATGGATGTAGGACATTAGGATAATGCAGGAGCAATTATCGAGAATAACCATTATCTTCATAGTCCGCCTTGATCTGATTTCCTAGCTTAGTTCTGAAACTGCATCTTGAGGTGGAACGGGTATATACAGGAATATAAGGAAAATAAAGTGCTATCTCCTCTTTTACAATCACTCCATATTTATCCAATAAAATCGACCGCGGGTATTTCATTATCAAATAGCTGGGTTGATGAATTGGGTTTAAGCTTTGACAGGCGCTTTGTCGTGTCAGACCTGAACGGTCAGTTTATTACTGCGCGTACCGAGCCGACTCTTTGTCTTATTCGCGTTAATTTGACCGAGTATGGTTTAATATTAACAGCACCCGATATGCCTGCGTTGGTCATAAACTATCGAGAATTATCAAATGACTATCAAAAAATTACCGTTTGGAATGATGATATTCAAGCCCAGTACGGGCACAAAAATTACGACTTATGGTTTAGCCAATATTTAAAGAAACCTTGCCAGCTAGTTTATTTTGGTGAAGACTCTCAACGTTATGTTAGTAATAGCCATAAAGAAATTGCTTTTGCCGATGGTTATCCATTATTACTTATATCTCAAGCATCTCTTGATGATTTAAACGATAAAATGCCGGGTCAATCACCACAACAAATTAGCATGGCACAGTTTCGTCCTAATCTTGTGGTGAATAGTTGTGATGCTTTTGCCGAAGATACTTGGAAACATCTTCGTATTGGCGAAGTTGAGTTTGAAGTGTCTAAACCTTGTTCTCGCTGTATTTTTACCACTGTGGATCCGACAAGTGCAGAAAAACACCCTCAACAAGAACCACTGAACACATTAGCAACTTACCGACAAGTTGCCAGTGGCAATGTCATGTTTGGACAAAACTTAATTGCCCTTAATCAAGGCAGCATTAAGCAAGGCGATAAAATAATGCTGCTAAAAAAACAGGCTGCGCCGATATTTGTGCCAAAATCAGCGAAAAAACCTGTTAATAAAAAATTATCCCCTCACGTAACAACAAGCAAAGAGCTAAAAAAGGTACCAAGAGGAAAAGTTAATTTACGTTTTGATTCATGGAACAAAAACGTTCTCGGTAACACCAAAGACACAATTTTAGAGCAAGGAGAAGCAGCAGGTATGTTGTTACCTTATTCATGTCGAGGTGGTATGTGTGGTCGTTGTAAAATCAAACTAAAAAGTGGTGAAGTAAAACAACTAGCGAGTGACGGATTAAGTGATGAAGAAAAAGAACAAGGCTTTGTTTTAGCTTGTAGTGCAGTGCCTCAATCAGACCTCGTTTTAGCTAAAAGGTAGCTCTAATAAACTAATATCATTTACCCACGTTGAAAAAAAATTAATTTAAGCACATGTGAAACGATCTTTTAGCTGTAAAATCTTTCCGTCAGATTACTCCCTATCTAATAGCTTTATCCTACGAATATGAAGCTATAGATAGGGAGAAAATCATCTAAATTAAATTTTATCGCTAACCTCAGATTACAATATTTTGCACAGTCTCCGAGATCATTCCTTTTCGATATGGACGGTGTTCGGCTATCAAAAAACGAAAAGAGAATGTACAGGTCAAATTATTTTAGCAAATGAATAACCCAATCAATAAATTTACTAATCCATTTTAATTTCTTAACTTTTCCTCCTATTATTTCATTTCCATATGTTCACAAATTGAGCCGACACTCTATACTTTGATATAAATTAACTGTCGAGTTACAAAAATTAGCAACTTGATGTAAATCAACTTCTGCCTATCGCTAAAGTGACAGAATCAGTTCATAAATTATTTTAGATAAATAAGCACTGTTTAGAAGACGGTATAAAGAGCTGAAGCTCTAAATCTTAAACTCGACGAGTTGTTTAATAACCTAGCAGTGCCAACCAAATAACACATGAAATACATAGGATATAAATGATGAAACTTACTAAAACAAAATTACCACTCGCTTTAATTGCGGCCTCTGTTTTCTCTGCTCCTTTTGTTATGGCAGACGATGCATCATTCAATTCAGGCGTAAAAAAATCACTAGCCGACAGCAAAGTAAAGGTTAGCTTTCGTGCTCGTTACGAAGGGGTTGAAGAAAACGGCGCAAATGGCGCACCAGATAAAGATGCTACCGCATTAACGTTAAAATCACGGATAACGATTAAAACTGGTGCTTATAAAAATTGGTCTTTAGGCTTAGAAGTTGACAACGTTACGGCAATTGTTGATGACTATAATGATCTAACCTTTGATTATTCAGGCACTGATTCGGTTGTTGCTGATGCTGAAATCACCGATGTTAACCAAGCATATTTACAATACAAGACTGACAAAGTAAAAGTGACTGCGGGTCGCCAACGCATTTTACATAATAATCAGCGTTTTATTGGTGGTGTAGGCTGGCGTCAAAACGAACAGACTTATGATGGATACCGTATTCAATATGCAGCAAGCGATGCATTATCTTTTGATTACAGCTATATCCATAACGCAAATCGTATTTTTGCTGATGATAAGAAAGGTGACGATCTTTCCGGCGCCTTTCATTTCGCTAATGCTGCTTTTAAAATGAATAAAGCTCACAAAGTTTCAGCTTTTGCTTATGTTTTAGATTTTGATAGCGCACATGCAATGTCTTCAAATACTTACGGCGTACTTTACCATGGTAAGTTCGGTACAATAAACGTTAACTTAAGCGCGGCAACACAAAGTGATGCTGGCGACAATGCAGTTAGTTACGATGCGAGTTATTACCATGCTGAAATAGGCACTAAATTAGGTAAGGTTACTGTTTTAGCTGGCTTAGAAGTTTTAGGCAGTGATGATGGAAGAGCTGCATTTAACACACCTTTCGCAACGTTACATAAATTCCAAGGTTTTGCTGACAAATTCTTAGGCACTGGCAGCAGTACAGGCATGAAAAATGGTGTTGAAGATGCCTACTTTACTGTAAAAACTAAATTGGGTGGGGTTAAATTAGCGGCTACCTTCCATGACCTTGCTTCAAATGAAGGTAACATTGATTACGGTACAGAATTAGATTTAGTCGCGGCATACAAATTTAAAAATAATTACAACTTGCTGGTTAAATTTGCAAAGTTCAGTTCAGACAATTTAAGCACTGACACCAGTAAATTATGGCTACAAGTTGCGACTAAGTTCTAAATTTTTAAATCCTCCTTATACCCCCGGTATGACTTTGTGGCTGTTACACAAGTATCAGCCTCATATGTACAGGCCTTTCTCAGACATCCTGTCTTTCAAGGCATTTGTGCATCCTTGCACGTCATGAACGGTCATACAGCCGCTCTTAGGTATCCTACCTTCGCGGCATTAGCACATCCTTGTGCGTCATTTTTGCGCCAGACAAATCATAAGTACACCATCCATGTAGGCAATGTCACGATCACGTGGAGTTATTGAACATAAAGATAAAAAGTACGGCTTATTATTATTGCCTGTCTAACTAGAAAACCAATAAAATCAATAGACAAGCATCAAGTCATAAAAAAGTAATGAATTGTCATAGCTGAGCGATTAGAATAGCCGCGTTTGAGTTTTCAGCTAAGGCACTACTTTGTTATTGATGATCGACAATTACGACTCTTTTACCTTTAATTTGGTACATTATTTTCGTGCACTAGGGCAAGAAGTCACCGTCGAGCGTAATGATAAAATAACAATAGCCGATATTACTGAAATGTCACCTGAGTATATTGTTATTTCACCTGGCCCTTGTTCGCCTGATGAAGCAGGTTTGTCATTAGCCATCATAGATAAATTTGCCGGAAAAATACCAATATTAGGGGTGTGCTTAGGTCATCAATGTATTGCCCAACATTACGGTGCAATCGTTGAAAAAGCACGTAAGGTAATGCACGGAAAAACCAGTAAAATAGCTCATGAAAGAAAGGGGTTATTCCAACAGTTAAAAATGCCTTTAACCGTTACTCGCTATCATTCATTAATTGTCAATAAAGATACCTTACCAGACAGCCTAACTGTTACCGCTTGGAGTGAGGATGAAAATGGCAATCAAGATGAAATTATGGCGCTAGCACATAAAACACTCCCTATTGTCAGCGTACAATTTCATCCTGAATCTATTTTAACTGAGCAAGGGTCAATGCTACTTAAAAACTTTATCGATGGCTTTTCAGGAAAGAAGTAATAGCAGTCACTAAAAATAATACGAGTAATATCGCCAGTTATCATTCATACTTTCAAGGTAACCGCCGATAAACTACACATAATTTCATTACTATTGGATATCCTTAACTTCGCTCATGCAAATTTTTGAAAATAACGATTTAGTTGCCCCTATTTATAGACGAGCTATGAGCCTGTTGATCAGTAAAGAATTTACGGATCAACAAAGTGGCAAGGTTGCTGTTACTAACCTTCAAAACAGTGAACAAACAAACCGACGTAGAGAATTGTTAGCGGTTGAAGAAGAAGCGAAAAAAAATAAAATTATTAAAGCGCACGGTGAAAATCATTTTACTGATCAGGTCATGTCAAAGTTTTTCGCTTACGTCACTGCAGAAGTTAATAAAGCATTTGATAATAAAGAGAATCTTTATAACAATGTACTAAAAATTGAAGAAAACGCACCAACTATTCTAGAAATATTATCGGTGCGTGCTGCATCAATAAACCGTATTACTCCCTTAGCAAAGTCATTACCTTGGCTAGCAACTGAATTAGTCAATTTAGTTAATAAGCCACAATACCGTAAACGTGCCGACGTACAAGTATCAGATGCCAGTTTAGCGTTAAGTTATATTGGATTGGATAATTTAAAGTTAGTCATACCGACATTTATGCTCAAACATTGGCTTCCTAACAGCACAGCTCCTTATGCGTTAATGAAGCGTAAGTTATGGAATGACAGTTTAGCAATAGCAATGTCATCTTCGGTATTAGCTAAAGAAGCAGGTCTCGACGAGTTTACCGCTTTTTCAGCAGGTATGTTTAGTAACTTAGGATTGCTTGCTGTTTCCCGATGCTTCTTATCTACATATAGCGAATTGCATCAAAAAGAATTAAAAAAAGCCTACGAGAATAAAGATAAAAAGCTTCACGATACCTTAGTCAAATTTGATGCTTCACCAGAATTACTTTTAGAACAGATAATAAATCGTAGTAGTAAAATATCAGCAGATTTAGTTGAATTAATGCGTTTTGATCGTTTAAGAGTTACCGAAGCCATATTTGATATTGCCTATACTGAAGACCTCACAAAAATGTGCGCTTTAGCTCAGGTTATTACTAAAGCTAAAGCTTACGTCGCCTTTAGAAGTTTGGCTAAGGAAGAATTAATCAGCAGCGACGAAGCAAAATTACTACTCACTGCGGCAAGTATAACTCCACAAGAAATCAGTTTATTAAAGAAAAGTGACATCGATCACATAAAATTAAATTTTAAATAATTTTTGATTATTTATGAAAGGTTGACCAAGCTCTAATAACAAGCAGAGTATGCGGTTCAACTAGCAGAGTAAGCGATTCAACTAGCACCTTCGACAACTATCACTTTCACCATCATAATATAGTTATTCATCTATTCTGAATAAAACCTGTCAAGCCTTTGTTTTATAAGGCTTGCGGTGATATCAGACAAGACAAAGACTGTTTTTTCTGTCATACTTAGCGCCTAATTTTTAGCAAAATTCATTTTCTGCTCGCTAAAATTTAACCTATTATAAGGTTTTTATTCGCTGAATATTTCGCCAATGATAACCTAAACACACTGAATGCAGTGTTCAATAACTTGAGGAGTAAACAATGACTAACCATTTTCCTGTAGGCCGTGAATTATTTGATGACGTTATGGTACCTAACTATGCACCATCAGCAGTAATCCCTGTACGTGGTGAAGGTTCTCGAGTTTGGGATCAACAAGACCGTGAATACATCGATTTTGCTGGCGGTATTGCAGTTAATTGTTTAGGTCACTGTCACCCTGCTCTTGTGAGCGCATTAAAAGACCAAGCGGATAAAATTTGGCATTTATCAAATGTAATGACTAACGAACCTGCATTACGTTTAGCTAAAAAAATCGTTGATAACACTTTTGCTGATAAAGTTTACTTTGCAAATTCAGGTGCTGAATCAAACGAAGCCGCACTTAAATTAGCACGCCGTTGGGCACTTGAAGTTCATGGTAGCGACAAGACACAAATCATTGCATTTAATCAAGGTTTCCATGGCCGTACTTTCTTTACCGTTACGGTTGGTGGACAAGAAGCTTACTCTGATGGTTTTGGCCCTAAGCCAGGCGATATTGATCACGTTGATTACAACGACCTTGCAGCGCTTAAAGCGATTATGTCTGACAAAACTTGTGCAGTAATGATTGAACCATTACAAGGTGAAGGTGGATTAATTTCTCCTACTCAAGATTTCATCCAAGGTGTTCGTGACCTTTGTGATGAACATAAAGCATTATTGATTTTTGATGAAGTACAAACAGGTGTTGGCCGTACTGGCGATTTATACGCTTATATGGGCTTAAATGTTGTTCCTGACATTTTAACGACTGCCAAAGCATTAGGCGGCGGTTTTCCAATTGGTGCAATGATTACCACAACCGAAATTGCTAAACATCTTAAACTTGGTTCTCATGGTAGTACTTATGGTGGTAACCCTTTAGCTTGTGCTGTTGCAGAAGCTGCATTTGATACCGTTAATACCCCTGAAGTATTGAACGGTGTTACTGAAAAAGCACAACGTTACATTGACGGATTAAACGCGATTAACACTAAATACAATGTATTTACTGAAATTCGCGGTAAAGGTCTATTGATTGGTGCGGTATTAAACGAAAATTACCAAGGTAAAGCAAAAGACTTTTTAGTTGCGGCCATGGCTGAAGGTCTAATGACCTTAATTGCTGGTGCAAACATCATTCGCTTTGCTCCTTCATTAGTTATTCCAAATGCTGATATCGATGAAGGTTTAGCACGTTTTGAAAAAGCAGTAGCTAAATTAGCAAAATAATATCGTTTCATTGAGTCAAATGATAAACGTTATACTGTTGAACTGATGGTTGATTTTTTATAAGAATTAACCATCGTTTGACTTTCTTTGTAAATATTGAGATTTCCATATGATTATTATACGCCCTATTCAAACAAGTGATTACGACTCTTTACATCGTATTGCCATAGAATCAGGACACGGTTTTACATCACTGCCGGTCAATGAAGGCCTATTAAAAAAACGTATCGCTCATTCTGAAGATTCTTTTAAAAAAGACGTTTCTCAGCCAGGTAACGAAGGTTATTTGTTTGTCATGGAAGATACTGACACCGGTGAAGTTGTTGGTACGAGTGGTATTGAGGCAGCCGTTGGTTTAGACGATGCTTTTTATCATTATCACTTAGGAAAAGTCGTGCATAATTCGCGTGAATTAGGCATTTATAACACAGTAGAAACTTTATCTTTGTGTAACGACTATACTGGCGCATCAGAAATTTGTACGTTATTTTTAGGTGAAAAACACCGTAAAAATAGTAACGGCCGCTTCTTATCCCGTTGTCGTTTCTTATTTATGGCAGAGCATAGCGAACGCTTTGCTGAAACGGTAATCGCTGAAATGCGCGGTATCTCAGATGAAGAAGGTCGTTCTCCTTTTTGGAACTGGCTAGAAGAGCATTTCTTTTCAATGGACTTCCCTACTGCTGATTACCTGACTGGCATAGGTAAAAAAGTTTTTATTGCTGAGTTAATGCCTAAACATCCGATCTATGTCAGTTTACTTAGCAAAGATGCACAGAAAGTCATTAATGAAGTTCACCCGAAAACACTACCCGCATTACGCTTACTCGAAGCAGAAGGTTTTGCTCGTCGAGGTTATGTTGATATTTTTGATGGTGGTCCTACGGTTGAATCACAAACAGCTACGGTAAAGACAATACGTAACAGTAATAGCTACCAAGTAATCATTGGTGATATAGATTCAACCGATAACTATATTATTTGTAATACCAAAATAGCTGGTTTTAGAGCAGTACAAGCACCAGTTTCTTTAAGAGTAACCGCCGAGCAAGTTGTTATTTCTACAAGTATTGCTGAAGCATTGCAGGTTACTGAAGGAGATTTCGTGCGCTTAGTACAAAACTAACCACGCGTAAATCAACAGCATAAATATCTATACTTCGTCTATTATGTAATAGCGAATAAAATATTAACGAACATTCATTTATTTATTAATTTAATTAAATGTTTAGCGCACCAAAATATAAGGACAGAAAAATGTCACAAGCAATACAATTAATTAATGGTCAATGGCAAACAGGTTTAGGCCATGATGTTAGCTCGGTAAATCCTGCTCGTAACGAAGTTATTTGGCATGGTAAATCTGCTTCACAAGAGCAAGTAAACACCGCAGTCGAAAGTGCCCGTAAGGCTTTTGAATCGTGGGCTGACATGAACATTGAAGCACGTATTGCTATTACAGAAAAATTCGCCGTATTATTAGGTGAAAATAAAGAAGCGCTAGCTATTACCATTGCTCAAGAAACAGGAAAGCCACTTTGGGAAACACGTACCGAAGTTGGTGCCATGATCGGTAAAATAGCCATTTCTGTTAAAGCAAACAATGAACGTACTGGTACTGTTGAAAATCCAATGCCAGGTGCTAAAGCTTTTATTCGTCATAAGCCACATGGTGTTGTTGCTATTTTTGGTCCATATAACTTTCCAGGTCACTTACCTAATGGCCACATTGTTCCGGCATTAATTGCGGGGAATACCGTGGTATTTAAGCCAAGTGAATTAACACCAAAAGTAGCTGAAGAAACATTAAAACTTTGGTTGCAAGCGGGTTTACCTAACGGCGTTATCAATTTAATACAAGGTGAAGTGGAAACAGGTAAAGCGCTAGCAGCTCACCCACAAATTGATGGTTTATTCTTTACTGGTAGCTCAACCACAGGTCATTTATTGCATGAACAATTTGGCGGTCAACCGGGGAAAATTTTAGCCTTAGAAATGGGCGGCAATAATCCATTAATCGTTAAAAACATTACCGATATAAATGCGGTAGTTCACGATATTATTCAATCATCTTTTGTAACAACAGGCCAACGCTGTACTTGTTCTAGACGTTTGTTTATAGAGACTGGCGAGCAAGGTGATGCGATTATTGCCAAACTTATTGAAGCCACTAAAGCGATTAAGATTGGTTATTACGATGATGAAGAACAACCATTTATCGGTTCTATGATTTCAGAAAAAGCTGCTTTAAGTTTAGTTGCCGCACAGCAACAGTTACTTGATTTAGGTGCACAGTCATTAGTTGAAATGAAACACTTAGAAACTGGCACCGGCTTTATATCGCCGGGAATTATTGATGTAACCTCGATATCGGCAATGCCCGATGACGAACACTTTGGCCCATTGTTAAAAGTTTACCGTTACAGTGATTTTGATGCAGCAATTAACGAAGCAAACAATACCTCGTTTGGTTTATCTGCGGGCTTATTAAGTGATAGTGAAGATTTATACAATCACTTTTTCCGCCGTATCCGTGCAGGCATTGTGAATTGGAACAAACCTATTACAGGCGCAAGCAGTGCCGCACCTTTCGGCGGTATTGGCGCGAGTGGCAACCATAGAGCTAGTGCATTTTATGCCGCTGACTACTGTGCTTACCCAGTAGCCTCAGTGGAAGCAAAAAAGGTTTCTTTACCTGCAACCTTAAGCCCAGGTCTTAGCATCTAAGCTAACATCATTAAATGAACATTTATAACCCAATAAAAAAAGCTGGGATCCGTCCCGGCTTTTTCAAAAACATTAATCAAATCTAGTTATTTACCCTGAATAGCTAACAACTTTGTACATTCAAAATTTCTCCAGAAATGAACGTCTCTATTAGTTATTCATAAGTAATACCATATTTAACCTACTTAGGATCCTAACATGACTGACATTACCTCAGCTCAACACCAACAAGTTACTGATTTATTCACTAACATTTGGAAAAATTATATCGAAGTAACCCCTTCGGCACATAAAATTCATCAATTACTTGGCGCAGGTGCGGATTTAATTAATGATCATGTTGCTTACCGTACTTTTAATCACCCAAAAGTTAATTTAGTCACCTTAGCTGATCACCTAGTTAAACTTGGCTATAAAGATTCAGGTGAATATGACTTTTCCAGCAAAAAATTAAATGCAAAGCACTTTGAACATGCAGATACAAGCTTACCTAAAGTCTTTATTAGCGAATTACGTATCGAAGAGTTTTCTGAAGAAGTACAGAAAATTATTACTAAGATGATTGATTCTATAGATGAAAAAGACGTTGCTGATCAAAGCTTTTTATATTCAGGTACCCATTGGCAAGTAAGCCAAGCTGACTATCAAACGTTATTGGCCGAGAGCGAATATGCGGCTTGGGTTTCAGCCTGGGGCTATCGTGCTAACCACTTTACAGTCAGTATAAATCACTTAGAAAACTTCAGTTCAATCGAAGCCGTAAACGCAATAGTTAAAGCGGGCGGTTTTGTTTTAAACACTAATGGTGGCGAAATAAAGGGCAACGAAATTGTAAAACTTGAACAGTCTTCAACAATGGCTGATAAAGCTGTTGTTAAATTTTCAGACGGTGAAGCAATCATTCCAAGTTGTTTTTATGAATTTGCTAAACGCTATCCATTAGATTGCGGTACATTATATTCCGGTTTTGTCGCAGCTTCTGCTGATAAAATATTCGAAAGTACTAATGTAGCTGCTTAACGACTTATTTTAGCCTGGCTGATTGGCCAGGTTATAGGGGGCAGAGATTATTTCATCTGCCCACTAAAAACTATTTTTATTATCATCTTAAAAAACATATAAAACTTCAAATTTATTTCGCTACAAGAGTATTATTTGCTAAATCAGTAATTTTCACCTGGGTCTGTCTACGGTCTAACATTTTTAACATAGATGCTGAATTCTTACCGTTTTGTTCAATAAAGCTTAATAGACTTTCACCATTGCACTGAACTTTATCGACAATAAATTTTGACGAATAGCCTGACGATTTAATTGTATTATGCATTGCTGCTCGATTACCATTTGCCGCTGTTATGCATAAATCAGTTGTTATACTTTTATCTGCAGCAGTTAGTTTTCCTGCATTCGCTGATGATACTAAACCTAAAGCGATTATTACTGTTGCTACCTTTTTAAGGTTCATTTTTGCTCTCCAAATTAGTTTCTATGTCAACACATAATGCGTTGTCATATTAATAGTGACGCAAAAGTAAAAGAAAGGTGTGTTAAAGGATATTGTAAATGTAAGTATAAATTTCCAGGAATGAGCTTATAATTCATTCTTAATCATATACAAATCATTGTTTAATAATTATATTTTTTATGACTTAGCTTTGATGTAAATATCATAATATTTTACATTCAATAATATTTAGACAAATTTAAACAGCGAGTAAACGCTACCCCATCAAACCAAAATAGTCAAAATCCTATTTACAAATCCAAACTTGTATAGGAAACACCTCTGATTTATTAACTTTTTCTTCATGAGAACACCGGCAAAGTTATACGTTAGTTTTCTTGGCATCTGATACCCGCTTTATTAATAATAAAAATAGTGATGCAGTGGAGTAGCCTCTCGAACCATCGTATTAATGAAATAGCATTAAATTAATTGGATAAAGCAAAAAGTGTAAAGAATGAATAAAAAGAAAATAACAATAATATAGCGGATAAAGCACTTCTATGCTGAAGCTTTAAACCATCAGGCTAACAACATAAAATCAATCTATTACGATGTATTTGGAACTTAGGCTAACTGAATAGTTCTCTCAGCAGCAGCGGCTATTAGGTAGTATTCCTCTTTAGTGTCCGTAAAATTATCTAGGCTTAACTAGCCTTTAACGGTCTAAAAATTGAAGATACAAAGCATTTTAATTACACAGCTAAGAGTTTAGTTGAAAGCGTAATACTTTGAAAATTTGGTAGGTTATTAATATTAAAAAAACCACTTATTCATCATAAGTGGTTTTATTTATACTAATAAGTACTATTTATAACAATAAGTACTACTTATTAAAATCTTACTTCTAAGCCCAATGTTGCGTATCTTGGTGTTTGCCAAGTTTTAGCTGCATTATAAAACTTGTTACGTTCACCAGCAGCCCAACCAATACCTTCATAGTTATCAACAACAGTTGTTATTTGGCTGTTATCTAATACGTTGAAAATATCTAATGACGCTTTCATTTCTATATCATTAATTTCAAAAGTATAGTTAGCAGATAAATCTAGGTTGAATGTCCAAGATGTTGTGCCGTTGCTGCCACGAGGATGATAAGTTATTGAACCATCATCTTGTGTAACATAGTAAGTATCGCCATAGCTACCGTATAAGTCGCTGTCAGATGTCCAGTATGAACCACCTTGTACACCACGAGGACGACCACTTGCTAAGGTTGAATTCCAACCAACAACCAAGTCTTCAGTAACTTCATAGCTACCGTAAAACTTAAGTACGTGTCTACGGTCATTAGGTAGGTTACCCATGGCACCATCCATCAATGCAGGGAAATCGAAATCAGTCGTTAAACCAGCATCTGCTTGACCGTTATCGGATTTAACAGCACCTTCAAAGTTGCCGTAACTATGAGACCATGTCCAGCTAGTTGTCCAGCTTAAGTTGTCACCTTGATATTTAACACTAGTTTCTAAACCATAGTATTTATTGATACCTTCAGGTAATTGAATAGTCGTCGCGTTTTCAAAAGTTGTTAGCGTACTATTATCAGCAAAACCATCACTATCCGCATCAAGATATATTGATGAATCACTTCCAGGGTTAAGCATCATACAATAACCATTTGCATAAGCGCCACAGTAATCATCAAGTGCCGAATCAACAAAACGATAGGTACCTTTAACTAAAATAGAATACTCATCAGATAACATGCCTTCATAACCAATAATATATTCGATTTTAGAAAACGGGTCAGCTTCTGCTGCTTGGAAAGTATCTTTTGTTGGTGGCTTTGGCGTTGAATTCACTACTTGTGAATTCGCTTCTGTGCCATTCACTGGTGTCGCACCAGTTGGCGTTCCATCAGCAGCGTTGATACCGGAGAAGGTATAATGGGTTGTTCTATCGTCGACACCTGAAGCAGCACGGAAGATAGTATTATTGGCAATAGGTAAATAGTATTGACCAGCTGTGGCAAATATTTTGCTTTCTCCAGAGCCAGTAGGATCCCAAGTTATACCTAAACGTGGCGCAATATCAGTAGTGAATGAAGTTAATACATTACCCGTAACACCAACATTTTCAAAGTCATCAATGCGAAGACCTAGACTTAATGTAATATCATCAGTTAGTTGCCAAATATCTTCAATAAAATAAGCTTTAATATCACTTGAGAAACCACCACCACCAGAAAATATACGGTCACGTACATAATCTTGAGAAGCACCGGTATCATTGGAGAATAATACTCCGTTATCTCCCTGAATTTCACCGCCAGCAGCTAGGGTATAATAAGTATAACCATGTCCACCTGCAGGTAAAGATACCCGATTAGTTTCACGTTTTTGGAACTCGTAACCTGCAGTAATTGTATGGTCACCGAAAGCATATTCTATATCGATTGCATATTGTGTATTTGTATCGTTGTTCTCACCGTAGCTGCCACCTTGACCACAACCAACAGCTGGGTTCGCAGGTTCAGGAGTACGTGCATCACTAACTGTCGGACAAATAGTTTCTGTTGGGCTAGTTTCATATTCAGTTTCAATTTTACCAGCCATAGCTGTAACAATTAAATCGTCAGTAATATAACCTGTGTAACTAATGCTATGAGTTTCACCACCACGTTTACGTATATTTGTACCTATAAGCTCACCAATACCAGCAGCACCTTTATTAATATCATCCCAGCCATAGATAGCTTCTGTTGCTTCTGACTTGTTTGAATAACCAAAGTAGCTTAAACGGTGATCTTCACTGATATCCCAATCAATTGTAGCGCCCCAAAAAACATCATCTTGGCTTTCACGTTCGCGAACTTGATTGTCTGCAAGGTAATGATCCCAAAATGATGGCTGCCAGCCATATGTTTGTGAGGTATCTTTCGGGTTTACAATTGCATAGAAAAACAATTCATCTTCGATGATCGGACCGCCAACAGAAATGGTGTATTCTTTTGAATCTTTTTCATTAATGCTGCTATCACGATAAACGGTACCAGTGCCACCGTTTGCTCGTGATTTTTGTTCATTTTCACTTCTCCAAGAATCAGGAGTAAATGTTGCAGTTGCGGCAAATTCCCACTCATTGGTACCACTTTTTGCAGTAGCATTGATTGCACCACCGGTAGCACGGCCGTATTTAGCTGAGTAACCACCCGTTTTAACTTGGAATTCTTTGTAGAATTCAAAAGGTAATTCGCCACAACCTAAACCGTTACGAGTATTTGTAACTTCCATACCATTAATATAACAAACGTTTTCAGCTACAGAAGAACCACCAAAAGATGCTGTATTACCAAAAGTACTATCTCCACCAACAACACCTGGTGCAAGTAAAGCAACTGCCGTTAAATTACGAGCAATCGGCATGCGATCAATTTCGAATTCACCAACAGTTAAACCTGAATCAGAAGAAGACACATCAATAGTTGCAGTAGAAGAGCCAACAACCTGAATGACTTCAGTATCATCAGTAGCAGCAACATCAAAATTTGTAACAGTGTTTCTTCCTAAAGATGCACGGGCATTATCTTCAGCAACAACTGCACCGTCTTTCATAACAGTAATTTTGTAGTTACCAGAAGGCATTTTGGCTAAACGGTAGCTACCATCTTCGTTAACAGACACTGTACGTTGAGTGCCTGTATCTAGATTTACGGCTTTAACGGTAACGCCTGTTGTTGAACTACCACTAATACGACCAACTAAATCGTCTGCCGATGCAGAGGACATGCCTAAAACTGCGGTTACAGCAAGCGCTGCAATCGAACGTTTAAACCTTTTTGAGTTATTAATTTTCATATTATATTTCTCTCTGGACTATGTTTTATTTATTTATATATATATTTATTTATATATATATAAATTTATTATTATTTCGTATTTCTTATTTTTTATTTCTTATTTCTTATTTCAATATCGTTACAGATCGTTACACTTAGTAACAATGTTATTAATCTTGCATGAATTAATAAGTATTGCAAGTATCATTTTAAAATAGGGAACTTTCTCAAAAAAAGATAAGTGACTGTTAAATATAAATAACATCGTCGTTCGCTTTAATAATGTACAATATTGTGTGCGTATAAAACAAACAAATCAGTAAGTTTTTTTGAAATACGTTTAAAATATATAAAAACATTTGAAAAACATATAGAAACACACTAGAAGCATACGCAAGAATCTACCGCTTGATTACTAATCAAGATTAAAGGTAAAGTATATTTTCATTATTAAAGGTTTAGGTTTTTATGGTTACAGATACTGATGGTTACATTCATATCATTGAATATTTGACCGAGCATTTAAGCTTGTTCGAAAATTCATCATCATCGACGGTTAATACTGATACTGTTATGACGGTAATAGAGCAAGAATTAAGCGAACAAATCATCATGATTTGTAGCCAGAATGAGGTCTTGTCTTTCAACCAACGTAATACTGTTATTCGTGAAGTTGATGCAATTGTTTATGATTTAGAGGAAATACTTTCTGGCGTGGTAAACAATGTGGTGTCGAACGAGCAAAAAGCATTTATTAAAGAGTTTGCATTATTAATTAAAAATTTATTTGATACTGAAATCCATACTCAATTTTTATCTTAATTAATTTAAATTTGTTACTCTGCAAAAAACACTTGATCTCTTCCTGATGCTTTAGCTTGATCTGCTCGAGAAAAAAGCACATCAAAATTTTTATCTTTAGTTTTAATAACACTAATACCAAGACTAACGGTTATTTTTATTTCACCTTGCCAGTGCTCTGTTCATCTTAAAATGATTCTTCTATTATTTGTTTTTTATTAGTATCAAAGACTTTTGATCTGATTGATTAAAGTGCTCAGCAACTTCTATTGGTAATACTTCAGTACCTTTTTTTCCGACAATATTTGTTACTGTGCTACCAAAAAGCTCAGCCACTTTGCTATTCACATACTTAAAGGTACGTTCGCTATCTTTCATATAAATATAGGCGTCAACATTATCTAGCATTGTGTCGAGTAGTTGCTTTTGAGCTTTAAGTTTTTTATGTAAGTATTTTTCTTCTGTAATATCCGTTGAAATACCACACATCCCAATAACTTTTCCATAGACGTCATGTAGTGGTTTTTTTATAACTTTATAAATACGAACTGCTTGAATTTCTTTTAAATAATTAATTTCCTCATTTTCAACAATAATATTAATAATCATGACTTGTTGATCATTTTCCCTGAGTTGTTGAGATAAGGTTAAATCAAAAAAGTGACTATCATCAAAACCAATGACTTCTATTAATTCCTTATCAAACAAATCAAGTACCGCTTTATTGGCATAGGTATAACGGCCTTGTAAACCTTTAGTATATATAAATGCACCAACCCTATTTAAGACTTCAGAAAGGCTATTAACAGGTAGCGATAAATTTTCGATTGAGGGGGTGATTTTTTACTCAAAGGTATATCTAAACTGAAAGTGAGTTGATTAATGCTAGTGTTAATAAGGTAACGTTAATTTTTCTTCTCTGTTCAATAATAGCAAAATTTCATTGATGTTTTTGCTAATTATGCAACGAGCCTCCACAATAGAATAGTAATAAATAAACAAAGGAGCGAAATGGAAAAAGTAGATGCAATAATAATTGGTGCTGGTGTTGTTGGTTTAGCGATTGCTGCAAAAATGAGCAACACTCTGCAGAGTGTTTTGTTAATTGATAAAAACCAGAGCTTTGGCGAAGAAACAAGTAGCCGTAACAGTGAAGTCATTCACGCAGGAATTTATTATCCTCAAAACAGCTTGAAAGCCAAACTCTGTGTTGAAGGAAAAGAGTTACTTTATCTATATTGCCAGTCACGTAAGATCCCTCATCAGCGCTTAGGTAAATTACTCGTGGCTCACGGTGCAGCTGAAGAACGTTACTTAGTAAAAACAATTAAGCAAGCCGCATTGAATGGCGTTAATGATCTTACTTGGCTAACTGAAGCAGAATTAAAAACATCAAATCCAAACCTAAAGGCGAGTGCAGCACTACTTTCCCCCTCTACAGGGATTATTGACGTGCATAGCTACATGCAGTCTTTATTAGCTGAATTAGAAGAAAACAAAGGTCAGTTTGTCGCTCAAACCGCTTTCGTTGACGCCCAACCCAATGGTAATGGCTTTGATGTGACTTTAAATAGCCAAGGTGAGATGATGAAAATTAACTGTAACTATTTAATAAATAGTGGCGGATTACATAGTACAAACCTTGCCGGTAATATTCGAGGATTAGCAAAAACACATATTCCAAAGCTGAACTATTGCCGTGGTCATTATTTTTCATATCAAGGAAAAAGCCCATTTTCTCAGCTAATATACCCAGTACCTGAAGCACACGGTTTAGGTATTCATGCCTCTTTAGATATCGGAGGTCAGCTAAAATTTGGCCCTGATACTCAGTATATTGATACTATTGATTATAAGGTTTCCGTCAAATTAAAAGAAAAATTTATTGAGGCGATACAGCGTTATTATCCTACAATAGATGCTGAACGGTTACAGCCTGCTTATTCTGGTATTCGTCCTAAATTAGAAGGGCCTAACGATGGTTTCAAAGATTTTATTATTCAAGGCGCTAATGAACATAACATTACAGGACTCGTTAATTTATTTGGCATTGACTCACCCGGTTTAACATCAAGTTTAGCGATAGCTGAATATGTAACAGCTACTTTAAAAATATAATTTTAATGACTTGCTCCCCACCACGGCAAGTGAAAATCATCAATACGTTCATTTCTGCATATAAATATTGGTGAGTTAATGTATTAGCAATATATTATAAATTTGTCGGACGACCACGGTCTCCTTGGCTATAATCACAAACACCTGTCGGAAATATTCCTTTAAGTAATTGGGTATATTTACCCATTTTGATATTTCCATAGACTCCGTTCTCGATTGCTTTTTCGACGGGTATTAATGCACATTTAAAAAGATCTCCTGCCCAGCTTGCTCCTGATTGTATTCGACTGGTACTAAACATAGGATAAGACTTTAAACATATGCCGGTATTTTTCGAGGAGTGTCCATTCCATTGTCCGTCCCATATACCTTGCCCTTGCGCAATGATGCTGCCATCAGAGGTAAAGCAAGTATCTTCTAAAGAACTTGGTTTCGCATTTACAGTATCAACTGATGATGAGCTGTTTTTGTTAAGCAGCCATTCATCCATCACTTTAAAAGCGTCATGAACAGGATTAAAGTCTTTATGTGACACCCATATTATATGATTGTCAGCATGGCCATTAGCTTCTTCTATGCGTAATCGGCTATAAAAGGAAGCAGACATATGGTGCATATCAAGATCATCGTCTAAGTAATGGCGAACATCTATAATGGGGATATTCACTTTACCAATAAATACCTGTCCTGAGCGATAGGCTGCGTGCATTGCAGGTATCGAACCTGTATGTCTAGTGGCAACAGCGTTCATCATGTCAGTGTCTTTTATTTCGGTAATGTTTTGGTTGCCCCACAATGATAGCCATAAGGGTTTTTTCCGTCCGAATGGCGTTACAATAGATTCTGCCACCATCTCATTTTGCGCTTTCCAACTACCTGTTTTTCTATTGATATCAATAAATTCATCGGGTGAAATAAGTTTATCTTTTAGCGCTAATAATCCGTATTGCACACCTTCATTGTCCCAAGTTGTTAATCCATAACCATTTATATCTGTACCTAATAGATAGGCTAAGTCTTGCCAATAACTCCATTTTGTTTCTTTCACTACCTTAGGGTGAAAAAAGTCACGAATAAAACCTTGTTGTGGATTATTGATAAAGCTCGATAAACCAAAGTAGCCATTAATGCACTCACTATTTCCCTTAGGTAATGATGGGAAAAAACCTGCCATAATTTGGTTAACCGGTTGTAAAAAACCTGCCTTTTGTGGAAAATCGTTAATGGCATTCATTCCTTCAATTAGTTGACGTTTAGACCAGTCATTCCAAATATTTCGGTCCTTTGCTCGGAAGGTAAAATAATTATTCAATAAATCACAATCAAGTGCATAGGTGGTTTGAGTCACCATATCAGGATAAGAATAAAGCGGTATAAGACCATCTAAAATACCCTGACTATTTTGGGCAATTAAATATTGTGCTAACCCTCCACCTGAGCCACCAATACCCACCGTATATAATGGCTCACCATACAAACTAGTAAACTGTTTTTTCACTCGACGTGCGGTATCTTCAGCAAGCAGCATATTGTAGGTATAGCTGGTACGGTTACCGCTTGAGCTAATGACAGCATACCCATCAAGCAGTTGCTTTATTTGACGTGTCATTATTTTTTTAGGAACTTGTCTCCCTTGCCTATAGCCGATGCCAGAGCCACCATTAAATTGATAAATAAGTTTTTTATTCCACTGCGACTGTGCGGTTCTACTGCCTAATTCATCGATTTTTATTGGCATAATTAAGGTGTAAATAAAGCGGTTTATACTGCCTTGTTCGACGCGAAAGATTTGCTGATTTTCAGCAAGGCTTATTAGTGGTTCTTCGAGGTTGAGTTGAGTAATATTATTTCCGTCAATTAGATAATAACTCAAGCGCGAGTTAACACCGCAATCTTGGCTATAACCAATAATTTTTTCTTTTAAGGTAATTGACTCATAAACAGGCACACCAAATCCTTGCTGATTATCAACTTTCGGCTGCCCTAGGTCTGAATTTAGCGTCATACAGTAAAAGGGGTATTGGTTACCTCCCGAATATAAACTATTACTTGGCCCCTGCTCTCCTAGCCGAATCGGAAAAGAAAAAGTTTCTTCTGGTCTCCGACTGTGACGAATATGGTTATCAATGGTTAGTAATAGGTTACCTTTAGTTGGAGCAACAGCTTTTACTTGCCGGAAGGCGTATGAGGCGCTGGGTTGATAAAACCAAAAGAAAGTGCCTGAAATACCGATGAGACTAATTAATAATAAAATGATTTTTTTAGACATGGCAACCCCTTACGTTCACTTCACTTAGATAAGAATAAGTACTAAGGATATTACTTTTCTGTATTCTCCATTATTTAAAACATAACGATAGTCCCAAATGGTTAACTTAAGTTTAGTGGAGAAAGTGACTTATAAAAGTAAGAATGGTGAACAAACTGCTAATACCCTGTCATTAAAAGAAATTTATATGGGCGATATACCATGAACTTCTTATCCCCTTTAATAAAATTTTAGGTCAACAAATTATAGCGACAGAAAAATAACGTCTTGTCTTCACCCTTCCCTTCATACACTTCAATCAATCTATTGGTATTGTCTTAATAATACTGTCAGCCCAGTGATTAAATTTAAAGAGCACATATCTATCAAGAACAAACCCAGTAATCTGGTCTTGTCGAATTGCTGTTCGCCAAAAAATAAAAAAGCCAATTGCTTGCGCAATTGGCTTTCTAGTTTACCAGAATGGCTACTAACTCATTAATGAGTTGCTTCATGCGCTGTTGCTGTTGCTGGCAGCGCTGCTTTTTCAATTTTTAATAATTCAATATCAAATTGCAGTACCGAATTACCAGGAATAGAACCAGGGCGACCATTAGGTCCGTAGGCTAAATCTGATGGAATAGTAAAAGTATACTTTGCTCCAACCGACATTAATTGTACGCCTTCAGTCCAACCGCTAATTACCTGGTTCAAGCGCATAACTGAAGGTTTGTCACCACGGTCATAAGAACTGTCAAACTTTTCACCATTTAAAAAACGACCGGTGTAATGAACACTTACTTTATCTATTGCGCTAGGTTTTTCACCTTCGCCTTCTTTAAGAACAAGATATTGAATACCTGATTCAGTAACTTGCACGCCTTCTTTCTTAGCATTTTCTGCTAAGAATTTAATACCTTCAGCAATAGCGGCTTCAGATTCAGCTTTGGCTACTTCTTGCTGCTTAGCCTTCATTGCTTGATCTAAGTTCATTAAAAGAGCTTGAATTTCTTCTTTTTCGATTAATGACTTACCGGCAAGGCTATCAGTAAAACCACGGGTAATGAGCGCTTGCTCAAGTGGTAAACCTAATTTTTCATGCTGTTCAAGGTTCTTCTGCATATACATGCCGATTGAAGCACCTAAACCATAAGCTTGCTTTTGCATTTCGGTATCTAATACAGGGGCAACTTCTACTTTTTTAGCTGTCTCTTGACAACCAAGCACTGAAACAAGTGCAATAGCTAACATCGTTGGCTTAAATAATTTCATTTTTTTCTCCATTAACGTAACCTAGTACCCAGTTGGAGAACTTCCACCTAAGCCATTGATTAATTATTGTGTATTGTTTGACAATGCGGCTTATACTAACGATAAATTAACTAAGAAAAAAGTATTAATATTGTGAACAAGTGTAATAACAAACTAACACTGCTTTTTATAACGATATTTTCTCTGTTATTAGCAGCTTGCCAACCTACCGAAGACAAACCAGTGCAACGTTGGCAGCATGCTAATGAAGGCGCTTATGCGGCCAATATTTCAAATGACGGAAAATACAGCGTTGTTTCTTCCATACACCATGGTTTAAGTTTATGGGATTTAGAAAAAAATGCGTTGAAATATAGCTGGTCACAACAACAAAACTCTAGCGATAATTTAGTCCTTTTAGCCGATATATCCGACAACAATAGCCATGCATTAACCGCTAACCGAAAAGCATTTGCTTTATGGAATATTGAAACAGGTCAGTCAGAAGGTTATTGGCAAGTTCGTGAATCGAACATTCGAGACATTGCTGTAGCAAATAATGGCGCCTATATTTTATTGGGAAAAACTAATGGCACAGTTGTCCACGTCACTATGGCTACTGGTCGTCGATTAGAATTTTTAGGCCATACAGAAAAGATCAACGCCGTTGATATGCTCCCCAATGGCCGCATTGCTATTTCAGGCGGCAATGATTACGTCGCTTATGTTTGGGACACACAAAGTGGTCAGGTTATTTATCGTTTCAATCACCCAAGCCGCGTTACTATGGTGGCACTTGATGCTAAAGGCCGATTTGCTTTTACTGCCGACAGTAAGAAGTCATCTAATATCTGGGATTTAAGAACCGGAAAGCGTATTAGTCAACTTCAGTATTTTAATCGTCATGAGGTTTTCAGCTCAGTGCAGTTTTCTGATGACGGCACTAAATTGTTAACCGGCGCACCAACGCGTAAAGTTAACCTTTGGAGCATCTTAACAGGTGAACGTCTTGATAGTTGGCGTGTCAGCCCGAAAGAAAACATTCGTGCCGCAGGCGCGGTAGTGTATAGTGTCGCTTTTCGAGGAAAGAACCAAATCATCACCGAAAGTTCCTCAGGCTACGCCGAGCTTTGGCAAAGAAAATAGGTTTAGGGAACTACAAGATATGACAGCAGAAACATCAAAAAACATCAATGAATTACGCAACAGTATCGACGCATTAGAGTCACGTAATGCTTTTCAAGATGACGTTATTGAGCAACTAAACAATGAACTTTCCGTTCATCAATTAGAAATTTCAGCATTAAAATCTCAGCTGAAATTAATAGCTAGCCGCATTAAAGATAATAATACCGAACAAAGTCAATCTCAAAGTATTGAGTCGCCACCTCCTCATTATTAATGAGGAGCTAACCCTCAACTTTATTGCACATCCTTAAAAGCGTACCCGTTATTCTTGCTTGAAAATACCGATAACTTGCTCTTGCGGGCGAACCTCTTTCACAACGTGTTCTTCTGGTTGTGACATTTGATGCCCACAACTAACACAGGTAACTTTTTCAACATTATTTTCTTTGGTTAATGCCATGGTATCCATCGCATTACATTTTGGGCAAATCGCACCAGCAATAAATCGTTTTTTCACGTATTTCTTTCTAAATAAAACTCAGTTGCGTTATTTTACCTTGAATCTTAGTGATAGGAAATGGACAATAGCGCTCTGCACTTAAAAGAGTAATTAAAACCATGATTATAGCCACCGATTTGAGCTTAGATAGAGGATCAAAAAACCTCATAAAATCATCAAGCTTTACCATTCACCCCAAGCATAAAGTGGGCTTAGTGGGGGCAAATGGCTGTGGAAAATCGTCTTTATTCGCAGCATTATTAGGTGAATTACAGCCAGATAGTGGTGATGTAAACATGCCATCAAGCTGGGATATCGCAACAGTTAAGCAAGAAACACCAGCACTCGGCCAATCGGCTCTTGATTATGTGATGGATGGCGATAAAGAATTTCGTCAGCTAGAACGAAAGCTTGAACAAGCACGCTTAGATGACGACGGTAATCAAGAAGCACTCATTATAAATCATATTGATGCGATAAACGGTTACAGCTTACCCGCACGTGCCAGTGAACTTTTACACGGCTTAGGATTTCTCCAAGGTCAACTTGGTAATGCCGTAAAAGATTTTTCAGGGGGCTGGCGAATGCGCCTTAATCTTGCTCAGGCCTTGATTAGCCGAGCTGATTTATTACTACTCGATGAACCTACCAATCATTTAGATTTAGATGCTGTTATTTGGCTGCAACGCTGGTTAAAACGCTTCACGGGTACCTTAGTGCTAATTTCTCATGATCGTGATTTTCTTGATGATGTCATTGGACAAATTCTGCATATTGAACACCAGCAAGCAAAATTATATTCTGGTAACTATTCTGCATTTGAACGTCAACGTGCTGAACATTTGGCTCAGCAAGATGCTCAATTTCAGAAACAACAAAAAGAAGTGGCTCACTTAACCTCATTTGTCGATCGCTTTCGCGCTAAAGCAAGTAAAGCCAAGCAAGCACAAAGTCGCTTGAAACGTTTACAAAAACTGCCCGATTTAGCACCCGCACATGTTGACAGCCAATTTACTTTTAGCTTTAAAACACCTGAGACACTGCCTTATCCGCTGTTAGCCTTAAAAGAAAGTAGCTGTGGTTACGATCAAAACACCATTATTTTACGTGATGTTGGATTAACCCTTGTACCGGGAAGTCGCATAGGTTTATTAGGGCGAAATGGCGCAGGTAAATCAACGCTAATCAAATCACTTGCTGGCGATATTTCTCTCATTAACGGTGAACGCTACTGTGCACAAGACTTAACCGTTGGTTATTTTTCTCAACATCAGCTTGAACAATTACACATGCCAAGCAGTGCCATTGAGCATATTATTCGTGCACAGCCTGATACTACCGAATTACAAGCGCGTTCATTTTTAGGAAGTTTTGGCTTTAACGGTGATAAAGCCTTATCGCCAGTTAAGACAATGTCCGGTGGTGAAAAAGCACGCTTAGTTTTAGCATTAATTGTTAATGAGAAACCACAGTTATTATTACTTGATGAACCGACCAACCATCTTGATTTAGAAATGCGCCAAGCCTTAGTGTTTGCTTTACAAGACTTTGAAGGCGCCATTATCTTAATTGCTCATGATCGTTTTTTACTGGAATCTTGTGTTGACGAATTTTTTCTTGTCGCGAATGGCCAAGTTAGCGAGTTTTCAGGTGATATTGATGATTATCAACAATGGTTAAACGACGATAAGAAGCAAACGCTAAAAAGTTCTAAAGCGGTCAAACTTAACGATACAGTTGATAAAAAACAGTTACGAAAAGAGCAAGCTGAATTACGTAAGAAAGCATCTCCTCTTCGTAAACAAGCTGACAAATACGAGAAAAAAGTACAGCAGTGGCAAACACAATTGGCTGAGGTTGAAAGCGTTTTAGCTGAAAGCGAAATATATCAAAGCGAACATAAAGCCCGATTATCGAAACTTATTAAACAACAAGCCCAACTAAAAGGCGACATTGAAGAAAATGAAATGTACTGGCTTGAATTGGAAGAAGAAATTGAAGAGATAATGTCTAAAGTATCAATGTAATTATTTTCAGTATTAATTTTTGATTACTTGCTACACTTAACAATAATGTCATTCAAATAGAGAGAACGTTATGAAAAAATCAGTATTCGCCTTATTTTGCTTATTTATGCTTAATAGTGCTGCAAGTTTTGCCTTTCATGGCGATCTTGACCAAGGTATTTATGAGCTTAATCGCGGTGAATTTAAGGCCGCCATGGCACAATTTAAACCACTTGTTGCCCAAGAGTATTCTCCTGCACAATACCAAATGGCACTGATTTATTTAAACGGTTATGGTATCAAAAAAGATGCTAACAAGGCCTTTGAACTATTGTCACTTTCTTCGTCACAAAATTATCCTGAGGCACTTTTTAGCCTGTCATTAATGTACTCAGAGGGTGAGATTGTTGATAAAGACTTAAAAACTGCCTTCTCCTTAATGGAAAGAGCTGCCATAAAAAACTTAGTAGGCGCTCAATTTAATCTAGGTGTGATGTTTTATAATGGCAGTGGCACTCATAAAAATTATAAAAAAGCGGCACGTTGGTATAAAACGGCCGCCAAACAAAACTATGCTCTTGCACAGTTTAATTTGGCACTTATGTATTTTGAAGGCCTTGGCGTCGAAAAAAGTATAGAAATGTCTTATGTATGGAATATTATCGCTGCAAGTAATGGTTACGATGACGCGAAAAAAAGTCGCGATATGGACGAGTACAAACTCAACAATTTACAGGTAAGTGAAGCCAGAGCAAAAGCAAATCGTTTTTATCAGCAAATGCTTGAGCAGGAAGAGATGAAAATAAAAAGTACTTATAATTGATCTTCCCTTATTGAAGAACCGTTGAAATATTGATCTACATCAGCATGTAAAAATAACCTTTCATTTATAATGGCTATAACAATTTGTTATAGCCATTTTTGCTATGACGCATTTATATTTATGGAGGTTTATTATGAAATTTTTAGATATGCTATTAAATGATCCTATTGTTATTTATTCTTTTGGTGGTCTAGCTATTCTGCTTGGTATCGGTGCTTTTTACGTCTATTACTTTCTAAAAAACATTAATGAAAATAACTAATTAAAAGTACTTGTTGAATAAACTAAGATACCACTGTACAAAATACAACCAATTCTACTTTTTTTTGCTATAATAAATGCACTATGGCCTTTGTTAGGTTAAACCCTTAATGATGATTTTAAGCGGGTGACATAACGAATAAGAAATAAGGTGCGTTTATGAACTTATCAATTAATCAGCCCTCTTCTGCGCTCAGCTATATTGAGCGTCAGAATAAAGAGCGCGAAGAAAAAGATGAAAAACTAGCATCTGGAAAACGTATTAATAGTGCCGCTGATGATCCAGCCGGTATACAAATATCAAGTCGCTTAACCGCAGAAATTAATGGCTATCAGCAACAAAGCTACAATAGCCAAGATCAAGTTAACAATAATAACGTCCAAGAAGGCGGATTAAGTGCTATTGATGAAAGTCTTCAACGTGCCAATGAACTCTCTATTCAGTCAGGAAACCCACTAAGTGATGCCAGCGCTATTCAAGATGAACTAGACCAACTTACCGAGCAAATTAATACCATAGCCGGAGAAGTATTAGGTGATCCTAGCTTTGTTTCAGGTTTAGATGCAAGCGATCCTGCAGCAACACAAGCAGCGCTTGAAGATGCATTTGCAAGTGTTAATGAATCAGCGACTGCTTTAGGTGCACAAAGTAATGCGCTAAATAGTCAGGTGGCTACCTATGAGACTACCCGAGTAAATGTCAGTGCAGCTCGTTCTCGCATTGAAGATACCGACTATGCTGCAACCTCTTCAGACAAAGAGCGAAACAACGTTTTATTGCAAGCAGCCATTGTTAATAAAAAAGATGAAGAAGCAAGAAAAGGATTGTTAATTAACCATGTTGTATAATTTTCATCAAGTGTTAATTAAGAATAAAACCTGCCACGGCAGGCTTTTTTTTAGCGGATAATATCAATTTTACTTCAATTCACTTACAATCAGCTCATCAAGACATCACCCTAACTATTATAACGAAAAATGTTTACTGAAAGTCAATTCACTCCTGCTTGGTGGCTCCGTAACGCTCATTGTCAAACCATTATTGCCAAATGGTTACGGTCAAAGAAACAATTAAGCACGAATATCGAAACACTAGAATTACCTGACGGTGACTTTATCGACCTGGCATGGACAGAAAAACCTACTCCAAATGAAACACGACCTATAGTAGTCGTGTTACATGGCCTAGAAGGCTCTGTAAATAGTCATTATGCCAAAGGAATGTTAGCGGCCATTAAAGAAAAAAATTGGCTTGGTGTTCTCATGCACTTTCGTGGTTGTAGCGGCCGAATAAATCGAATGGCTCGTTCATATCATAGTGGCGATACCCAAGATGTCAGTTTTTTCAGTCAATTTTTAAAGAACAAGTATCCAACACTACCAATGAGCATCATTGGCTTCTCTCTGGGAGGTAATGTTTTAGCGCGTTATTTAGCCGACGAACCTGAAAACCATTACCAGTCTGCCACAATTATCTGTGCACCTTTGCATTTAGCCAGCTGTAGTAAACGTATAGACCAAGGGTTTTCGCGTATTTATCAAAAATACTTAGTCGGTATGTTAAAAGACAGCGTTAAAGATAAAATTTCTAGTAATATTTTTTCATCACCATTTGCTGATAAATTATCTGAAAAATTGGTAAAGATTAAAACCATTTGGCAATTTGACCAACAAGTTACAGCCCCCATTAACGGCTTTAAAAGTGCAGAAGATTATTACCAGCAAGCTAGTGGCCGTTTTATTTTGGACAAGATAAAGCAACCTTGTTTAATCATTCATTCAAATGACGACCCTTTTTTGTGTAATAAACATACCCTAGATATTTCCAGTATCCCCAATAACATTTGCTTTGAAGTAAGTAAGAAAGGCGGACATGTTGGCTTTATCAATGGTAATAACCCATTCAGACCAAACTTTTGGTTGGAACAACGTGTTCCTACTTTTTTAGAGCAACATTTATGATTATTCCACATAAAGATTTAGAGCCGGATACGCTGAGTAGTATTATCAAAGAATTTGTTTTACGTGAAGGAACTGAGTACGGGGAACAAGATATAAAACTGTCTGTTAAAATTACTCAAGTAAAGCAACAACTTGCCGAAGGTAGTGCTTTGCTCGTTTATTCTGAACTTCATGATACTGTAAATATTTTGCCTTTAGAGCAATTTCAGCAGCAAGAGGATGAACAAGAAGAAGTTGAGTAGAATGTAAATTAATTCAAGATCAGTTCAAGGCTAATTAAGGTTCAACAAACGGTTACTGAACCTTAATTATCAACGAGACTATAAAAGGATTTACTGTTGAAAGGTTAAAACAAAACTTACTGGAACGGTATAAGCAATGCTCGGTAATTTAGCAAGTGCTTGTAATTTATTAATGCCTGCCACTAAAGCAAAATCTTCTGCCTTTATAATTACCGGTTGCACGGTCGTTACCAACATACTATCGTTGGCAAGCTTAGCAACTAATACATTAATAACTATTGCTTGTTGTTGCCCATGTAAGTCTATATTTCCGCTAACCGATAAACGCTTACTTGTACCGATAGCGATATTATCTAATTCACTGATATTTATTTGTGCAGTAAAGTTTGCTTGCGAAAACTTAGCTATTTCAAATAAGAACTCGGTCATTCGGCTATCGCGTATCGGAATTCTTGTATCAACGCTACCGAGAGCAATATTAACACTCAATAAACCTTTTTTATTGAGTGTCGCTGAAAACGTTTTAAAACGATGATTTTCAGCTATAGAGCCTTTTTTAATAGAAACAAACGTCAGAGAAGATTTGCTGTCATCAAGATGCCAAGCACTAAATGCTGGCGAAACAAATAACAGAGAAACAGCCGTAATAATAGTTAATAAAAAGCGCATTCAATATCCTTAAAAAAATAAAAGTGATTAAGAGCGTCTAGCTCTATGAGGTTTTACAAGCCTTTGCCATGGGATTTTACTTGTCCCTAACGTCATGAAATCAGGATTCATCAAACCCTCGCGTTTATTGTAGCTTAATGGTAAAAATTCGCTATCAATAATAGAGCCTCCAGCCTGTTCAATAATACAGTGGCTTGCACCTGTATCCCATTCGCCTGTAGGACCAATACGTAAATAACAGTCGGCTCCTCCTTCAGCAATCAAACAGTTTTTCAGTGAGCAACTACCTAATGCGACATAATCCAAGTTAAAATCGTCTGTATTAAGATATTGTCCCATTAAGCTTAACTCTTGTCGGCGACTAATCGCGACCTTTATCGCACGTTGTCCATCATACTCAGCAACATGAATTTGCTTACTGCCACGGTCATTTTCTTTAAAAGCACCTAAATTGTTCTGCGCATAATAAGTGAGTTGGTGAACCGGTGCATGGATAACACCTATGCTTGGCCAGCCATTTTCGATCAATGCAATATTCACCGCAAAATCACCGCTGCCCAGAATAAACTCTCCAGTGCCATCGATGGGATCGAGTAGCCAATAACGAGACCAATTCTTGCGGGCGGAAAATGGTACGGCCCCCACTTCTTCAGAGATAACGGGGATATCAGGCGTTAATCGTGACAGTTCTTGCATCAATACATCATTAGCGGCAATATCAGCGCTAGTTACTGGGCTGTTGTCTGCTTTTAGTTCTGAAGTGTAATCGCCCGTTTTATAATGTTTAGCTACTTCAATGCCGGCTTTTTTAGCACTATCAAGCGCTGCGGCTAATAAGGTTTCATTATTCATGATCATTCACCTAATTTTATTTTGAACACTCAACAGCGGAATTATTGACGATATCTCTTACCAACATCAATGCGGCAATACTTCTTGCTTCATTAAAGTCAGGTTGGGCAAGTAAACTTTGGTAGTCAGCTAGCTTCCAAGGCACAATATCTAATTCTTCGGGCTCATCACCTGGTAATTTTTCTTCGTAAAGATTTTGCGCAAGAAATATTTCCATTGATGCGGCAAAAAAGGCAGGAGCTGTCGAGACTCTATGCACATGAGTTAACGTTTCTGCGCCGTAGCCTACTTCTTCTTTAAGCTCTCTATTTGCAGCGAATTCAGGGCTTTCCCCTTCATCGATGAGTCCTTTGGGGAAGCCAAGCTCGTAACTATGTGTACCTGCGCAATATTCACGAACTAACAACATGGTTTCGTTATCGAGCATTGGTACAATTAACACGGCGCCGCGACCTGAACCTTGCATGCGTTCGTATTCACGTTTTACGCCATTGCTAAACGTCAAGTCAATTTGCTCTATGGCGAATAATCGACTTTTTGCCACTTGTTTTCGTTGAGTAATTTCGGGGAGTTTTGTGTTGCTGACCATCTTGGTGTCCTAAAACCTAAATACGAAATTTATAATAATTTTAGAATAGCACGATAACTTTAGATATAATTATTAAATACTCACTCATAAGGAAAAAACATGCTTGATTGGTCGAAGATTTCTACCGTGCTTTTAGATATGGATGGCACTATTCTCGATTTACATTTTGACAATCATTTTTGGTTGCATCACCTACCACTTAGGTACAGTGAAACAGCAAACATATCGTTAGAGCAGGCGAAAGAGAGTTTGAAAGAAGGTTATGAAAAAGTCGTAGGTACTATCGATTGGTATTGCTTAGATTATTGGGCTGAACAAACTAAACTCCCTATTAAAGAGTTAAAGAAAGAAATTCAGCATTTAATTAATTTACGCAGTGATGCTCACGATTTCATGTTAGCGCTACGAGAAAGTGGACGAAGAATAATTCTGGTTACTAATGCTCATCCCGATAGTTTATCGTTAAAAATAGAACAAACTCAGTTAGACAAATATTTTGATGTACTATATTCAACACATGAATTTGGTGTCACCAAAGAGTCACAGCTACTTTGGCAGCGATTACAAGATAAAGAAGGCTTTGCCCTAGAAAGTACCTTATTTGTTGACGACAGTATTAATATTCTAGATTCTGCCAAAAAATATGGTATCGGTCATTTACTCGCAGTAACAAACCCTGACAGTAAACAACCCGCACGTGAAATAGCTGATTACCCTGCTATTTCAGACTTTAGAGTCATGCTTGACGATATAAAAAAACATCCTATTACTGAAGGTTTTTAGAAGCTTAAACGATATCGACCTTGATTGTCGGCTTTGCCAAGAAAGGAAAGCAGTGGTCTAATCGCGGCTGGAAATTTAACACTTGGCTTAAGGAAGCCATTTCCTGAGGCCTTTTTCATATTATGAACATAAGTGGTAAAGGTAAGACCTAAATCATTTTTAGGTGATACTGTTAAAGCTAGAGCGCCTTTTTCACAACTTAAGTCTGCAGATAAACGGCCAAGTTTTACTTTTTCAGATAAAGCAGTCACTGCTGCTTTTTTCCATAATAAAGTACCCGACAGTTGCTGGCAGATAGGTTGGCCCATAACAAATTCACTAATGGTTAAATCAATAAAATTATGCGCTTCCACCGGTATGGGTAAGCTTAGTTTTTCGGCAATGTTATTGGCAGGTAAACTAATTTTCAGCTCTGATATTTTTATATCATTAAACAACTGGCTAGCCGTTAACTTTCCTTCAGGGCCACTCATTAAAGCCCCGCCAAATGTTATAGAAACGGTTGGGTCAAACATTAATAGCGAAAAGAAACTCAACTCACTACTGACCTTATTTATCCTTGTGCCACTAAACTCAATGTATTCTGCGTTACTCTCCCAAACAGTACCAGCAAGTTCTGTGATCTGCATATTACTGGGTAATTTAACGTATGTAACCAGCCATGAGACAGGTAAAGTTGCGATTAAAAAGACTAAATAAACACTAAAAAAAACTGTTCCGTAAGCAAACCACTTTTTCATTAACTCTTTCCTAATTGTAAGCGACGAACTTTCACGACACCTTTTTCATCAGTTTTACCTAAATCGATGCTTTTAACGAGTAAACCTTCTCTGTTAGCTAAAAACTCAAGCCAGCCAAGAAGTTGACTAAAAGGAACTTCGTCAATCCATACTTGTAAATCATCAGCTTGTGGCTGTAAACGCGTGATGGTTATGTTATGTCGCCCTGCGCTCTGGTTAACAATGCTCGATAAACTACCACTACTTTGTCCTGAACCACCATTTCGTTTTGCCTGTTGATAACGCTGTGTACCTTCTTGTACCTCAGTTAACAGTGTCTGTTGACGTCCTATTTTTTGTTGTGCTTTCGTTATACCCTCATTCAAGGGTTGCCAAATAAGACTAAAGAATAGAAAACCAATAACGACAATAGCCATTATTGCGACAAGCCGTTGCTCAGATGTTTTTAATTGTTGCCACCATATTTTCATGATCGCCCTCTACTTTTCTTCGTTGATTTAGCACTATTTTGATTACCAATACTAAATGATCCAGATATTTGTTCACCCTGCTTATTTTGCGCACCTTGTGAAACAACGAGTTTATTTTCCTCTAATGAAATTTTTAGTTTATCAAAATATTGATAATCGCTAGCGAATGCCTGCATACGTATTTCGTTACGTTTGCCATCAAACTTTAGTGTTTGTGGCTTAATTTCAGGAACGGCTGCTAATGCAGGTTGTATCTGCGATAACATCGCCAAAAATCCACTGTCAATACTACCACCACCGACGCCAACTAATTTTTGCTTCAGTTGAGAACGTATGGTCGATACTCGAACGCGCTTTGTTTGTGGAAATGCTTGCTTATAAGTCGTCACTATTTGCTGTTCAAGCTGGGCTTGTTGATTGTTAAGCTGTATTAACTCAGCTCCCTTAATCCCTACATTTAATAACAATGCAACGCCCGCAAAACCAGCGGCCCAAAACCAACTGGTAATAGCTGGTGAGCGCTGCTCTTTAATTTTGAATTCGCCTTGCAATAAATTAAATTTTTGTTTTTTATCTTGGCTTAATGTGGTGGCAAGTAACGCAAGTGGCAATTCTTCTGGCATTGGATTGATAGCAATACCGGTGTTTGACTCTGGTAATTTTGAATATGCATTAAGCGTAAACATTTTTTGCTGCTCACCAGAGCTACTGTCAGGTTTTTCCTGAGTACTATCGTCCTTATCAACGGATTGATCTTTTGCTAACGATTGGCTTATTAACGTCCAAGTATTAACATCTACCGCACTTCCTTGCCATTGACCGTAACGCACTAAAACTTGGTCACCTAAAACAATTGCACTGGCGGTATTTTCGTCATTGGGTAGTGGCATAGCCAAAACATCGGGCAGTATTTTTTTACAATGAATTTCGGCATTAACTAACCAAGATTGCCAGAGTTCAAGCTGAATATGTTCAATAACAGCAACAAAACAGTTGTTGTCTGTGCCATTGACATTAATATCGCTATAGGCAAAAAAGAGTTCTTCAACATCTTGAGCAAGCTCGTCTTCTAACATATAAGGCACAGCTAAGCGCATTGCTTTTACTGACTTACTCGGCACTTTTAAGCTTTTTAAAACGAGATCACTTGACGGTACAAACGTCACAACCTCTCGATGTTTCGCCTTTTCGGTTAATTGTATCAGTTCACTGGCTTGCGTTAATTCACCACAGGCAATGATACCTTCTTCGTCATCATTAAAAATCAACCATTGCACTGTACTTTGTGCATTGCTGCCTAAACGAATATATAATTTTTCGGCCATTATTCTCGCCCTATGGTACGACTTACTACGGAGATACTATTATTATCTTCAACTTTCATTAAGGTACTCAAAGAAAAATAACTATTATTAAAGCTCGTGCTACTTTTTAATTTAAAATATTGACTGTCGACAACAAATTGTTTTTTCCGTTCAGCGGATATTTTATGTTGCGCTATTTCAGTTAAGCTAAAAAAATCGTTAACGGTTTTAAAACCTTCACCTTCACGGCCTGATAACGCTTGTTTAGCATCTTCTAACGGAATATCTAATAAAGCTTGTAGCAACTCAGGTTGTTCACTGTTTAACGTATTCACATTAATTTCATGTAAATTTGTATTAGGTAACACGCAAACATAATCTTTTAATTTATTAATTACCGGCACGGTAAAGTGTTCAATTAACCTTAACTCGGTGACGCTGGCCAAATAATTATTAGCCGGTAAATATGGAAACTCTTTAGCCGAATAATCATTGTCTTCTGCACCGCCTGCGCTGGCAATGGCACTATCTTTATCAAGCCAATCGATTAAAGCATCAGCCATATATTCGGCTTCAAATTGACTAACACCTTCAACACCTAATGATATGATCAACTCGATGAAAGCGTCTTGTGCAACTGGATTTTTAGTTCCTGCTGGAACTTTACTTTTATCGAACCTTAATGCATTTAAGTTAAAGCAGGCTTGCATATCAAAAATTTCTCCGGTGATTTGCCCAAAATCAACAGGGTAACTTGTTTCTCCTTGCGCCCACATTTGTTCTAAATGGGTCACATCTTTTTCATCTTCAAAAGTAGTAATGAGCACTCTTTTAGCAAACGCCTCTGCGCCCATGGCATACCAATAGGCCTGCTGATTAAATTCGATATTTGCCGTTCTTTGCATTTGCAACTGTAAACGAGCAGTCATTTGTGTTGCTAAAACAGCAGCTAATGCCACAATTAGCATAACAGTTATTAGTGCCACACCTTGGCACTTTTTAATCGGGAATTGAAGTGGGGTCCTTTGCCATAGAGGTTGTTTCATTAGCTCTTACCTCTATTGTTATTGTTATTTTTATTACCATTTTGCCCTGGCGAAGGCTGCTTACGCGACTTGTCAGGCTGCTCTTCAAGGGTTCCAGCGACTAAAAACTCTCTACGCAATAACCCGTAGTCTTCAGTAATTAACTCAACGGCAATCGCTTGAGGTAATAATTTATCCTTAATTTTTTTCTGCCATTTATTATCGTAAAAAAATTCAAAACTGAGCGTTTGGACATTACTTATAAGTTTTCTTATTTTCGGCTCTTGTCCTTGAATCGCATCAACAAAGTTAAAGTGCAACCGTTCAAACGTTTCATCATTTAGCTGATAAGCAACTGACTGCATGCTACTTCTTGGCAGTAGTAGCCCGGGATTTGTCCAACCATGGCGAACAAAAGCTAAGGTACTTTCACTGTTCGAAAAGCTATTACTGTCGGTATGTAAAAAATCGTCGAGTGGTGCTTCGCCATTTAATCTAACACTACGTTTAGCTATTTGTAATAAGTCGCGTTCAATCAGTAAAAAACCTCGTTGTAATTCATTGATACGTGCAGTTCTGGTTTTAGATGACTCGTCACTTTTTATTACGGTATTGAAAATTGTAAAACTACTTAAGCTGATCATTGAGAAAAGAGCAATGGCAATAATAACTTCTAACAGCGTAAACCCTGATGATGCATAAGTATGGCGGCTAAAAGTATTCATTTTGAAGTATGCTTAGAAACGTAGGTCATAACACTGGTCAGTGCTAACTTTTTATCTTCAACAAGCCTTACTTCAATAACAACTGAGCGCATATTTTTATCACCGGTTTTGAGCACTTTTTGCGACCAAAACCATTCACGGCTAGCCATTTCAACCATGCCAGTTTTATTGTTTTTAGGCGGCCACGTTTGATCGAGTGTCACTTCGACTAATTGATTTGAAGCAATCCAATTAGCTAACACTTTATTTTCTAAATGGCTTAAGTTTTTAAAGTTGTTATCAGCAACACTCAATAATGCTATGCCTGCAACCGCAAAAATAGCCATGGCTAACATCACTTCAATTAAGGTGAAGCCTTTACTAAATTTCGTCGACAGTTTTACGCTGCTATTTTTCATCAAAGAGTGGCCCTTCAATGGTTAGTGGTGTGGTGTACAACCCAGTTACTTTGTAGTGTAATTTCGCTTCAGTATAGTTATTTTCTACAAACTGAAATCGTAAGCTAAAAGGGGTAATATCACCACCGGAGAGCATATAAACTTGAGGAATTAATGTCTTTTTTTCTTTAGCATTACCTGAATCATCTGTTTGTTCTTTACTGTCTCCGGAGTCAACGTCGTTTTCGTATTCCTCTTGTAATTCAGTAAATAATTGACTATCAAATAATTGCGGTTCTTCAATCGGTAAATCATCAAGTTGTAAAACGAGTTCAACACCTTCAGGTAATTGATATTCATTAAAAAGTTCATTTTCTGAGACGTCAGTCCATGTAACACCGTCATAACCGAGAAACTGATAGCTATTTTTACTCACCATTAAACCCAATTCAACATTATTGAGCATGCCATACTCGGCAGCGATATCAAAAACACCAGCAAAACGCCTACTCGATTGGTCGAGTGTTTCTTCTGCTTTGTCACCTGAAAAACTAAACTGAATCATCGAAGCCATTAAACCGGCGATAACAATAACCAGCATCACCTCAATTAAGGTGAAGCCGTTTTGTTGTTTAATTTTTTTTGAATAAAAGTTCATTTTTATATAACAGTGTTTCAATAATAACTTAACGGACTACTGATAATCAGCCAGATTCCAATTACCAATGTCATCTTCTGTGCCTGCTTCTCCATCGGGTCCCATACTAAAAATATCAATATCACCGTTTTCACCCGGATTTAATAACTGATAGTCATTGCCCCATGGATCAGACGGTAAGCGTTTTACGTAACCACCATTTGGAAAACGACGTGGTAAGGGTTCAATATCTGTTTCTTCAACTAAAGCTTCTAAGCCTTGTTCTGTATTAGGATATTTATAATTATCCATTTTATACATGGTTAATGAAGTTTCTAAGGCACTAACATCTGACACCGCCTTTTTTAATTCGGCTTGGTCCATATTATCCATTAAGTTAGGTACGACCATGCCACCTATTAAGCCAATAATAACAATAACCACCATCACTTCTAATAGAGTAAAGCCACTTTGTTTATTTTTCGCCTGCGATGGTCGAGTTATCTTGTTCATATTAACCTCCTATAAGGGTATTTAACTGAAGAATTGGCTGTAATATAGCCATTACAATAAAAAGTACTACACCAGCCATGACTAACATCAATGCCGGCTCAAAAGCTTTTAGCGATATATTCATTAACGCTTCAAATTCTCTGTCTTGGTTGTCTGCCGAACGACCGAGCATATGTTCAAGTTTGCCACTTTTTTCACCACTGGCAATCATATGAAGCATCATCGGCGGAAATAATTTCGTTTGCTCTAAAGAAACTCGTAAACTGCTACCTTCTCTGACTTTATCGGCAGACTCTTTTACTCGCTGTTTTATGTATAAATTATCTAAAACTTCCCCCGATATTTTCATACTTTCAAGTAAGGGCACGGCGCTCGCAGTAAGAATACTTAATGTACGGGCAAACCGAGCAGTATTAATACCGCGGATAACTTTGCCAATACCAGGAAATTTTAGGATTTTTTGATGAAAAGCAAACTTAAACTTTGGTCGCTTCATTAAGTGAGTAAAACCCACAATACATAAGATAATAAAGAGCAGGATATAGATGCCATAATCACGGAGAAAGTCACTACTGCTGATCAAAAATTGTGTGGTGGCAGGAAGATTTGCTCCCATATGTTCAAACTGCCCAACAATTTTCGGTACTACGGCAGTTAATAAAATGGTGATCACACCAACAGCGACTACGGTCATAATAACAGGATAAATAAGTGCCTGTATAATTTGAGATCTTAATTGTTCTCGTTGTTCGGTGTAATCTGCTAGGCGATTAAGTACTTTATCTAAAAATCCTGATTTTTCGCCTGCAGCGACCATAGCACGGTATAGTCCGCTAAAGATGTAAGGGAATTCAGCCATACTTTCAGCCAAACCATAGCCTTCTGTAACTTTAGTACGTACTGCCATGATCATGCTTTTCAAGCTATTTTTTTCACATTGCTCGCCAACGGCTAAAAGTGACTCTTCAATGGGTAAACCTGACTCAACTAACGTGGCAAGTTGCCTAGTGATTAAAGCGATTTCAGCAACCGTTACTTTAGTGCGGCCAGCAAATCTCGATTTATTCGCTTCACTTTTAGTTTTTTGCAGGCTCGGAGTAACCTCCGTTGGCATCAAACCTTTATCGCGTAATAAACCACGAGCTTGTCTTGGTGTATCCCCTTCGATAACGCCTTTTACCGTTTTACCACGGCTGTTTACTGCTTGATAGTCAAAAGCTGCCATAATAAAACCTCGTTAATCTTCTTTTGTTACGCGTAAAACTTCTTCGAGGGTCGTTTGACCAGTCATGACTTTGTCAAAACCGTCTCGGCGTATGCTTGGTGTACTTTTACGGATGAATTTCTCTATTGCTTGTTCACCTTTACCATTGTGAATTAATTCACGGACTTTATCGTCAACGTATAATAATTCATGAATACCCATACGCCCTTTGTAGCCCTTAAATTTACATTCAACACAACCGATAGCACTATAAATAACTTCAGTATTATCGCTGGGTAATTCCAATAATTTTAATTCTTGCTCGTCAGGCAAGTGACTTTTTCGACAGTGTGGGCAAAGTGTTCGCACTAATCGCTGCGCTAATACGCCGAGTAAACTTGATGAGAGTAAAAAGGGTTCGACGCCCATATCTTCCATTCGCGTGATAGCGCCAGATGCGCTATTGGTATGCAGGGTCGACATCACTAAGTGACCGGTTAAACTCGCTTGCACCGCAATTTGTGCGGTTTCTAAATCTCGAATTTCACCAACCATCACCACATCAGGATCTTGACGAAGTATGGCTCGTAAGCCTCGAGAAAAGGTCATATCAACTTTAGTGTTGACCTGAGTTTGCCCAATACCTTCAATGGCATACTCGATAGGGTCTTCAACGGTTAATATATTACGCTCTTTTGAGTCGATTTGGCTTAAACCGGCATAAAGTGTGGTACTTTTACCCGAGCCGGTAGGCCCGGTTACGAGAATAATACCGTGCGGTTTATCAATGAGCTGTGAGAATTTTTTTCGGTTGTTTAAGGTCATGCCTAAATCTTCTAAATCAAGGCGCACTGAATTTTTGTCAAGTAAACGTAAAACCACACGTTCACCATGCCCAGTTGGCATCGTTGAAACACGTACGTCAACGGCACGACCAGCAATACGCAATGAGATACGACCATCTTGAGGGATACGTTTTTCAGCAATATCAAGTTTTGCCATCACCTTAATACGTGAAACTAATAAGGACGCGAGCTTTCGATTCGGCTTTAATATTTCACGTAAGACACCATCAACACGAAAACGGATTTGCAAAGTTGTTTCAAAGGTTTCAATATGAATATCAGAGGCATTCTCTTTTATTGCTTCACTGAGCATGGCATTAATGAGTTTGATAATAGGGGCATCATCTTCATTTTCTAACAAATCTTCTGTTTCAGTCAATTCATCAGCAAGTGAATACAAGTCGACTTCGTTACCAATATCTTCCATCATTTGTTGTGCTTCAGAAGAGTCTCGTTGATATGACACGGTAAGCAATTGCTCAAATTCATCTAATGAATGAAATTCAATGGCAAAGGCCGTTTTAACGACTCGCCGTACTTCTAAGATAACGTTGGCATCTACATCGGATAAACAATGAATGGTGTATTGTTTATCCGTTTTCTCAATTAAAACATTATGACGTTTGGCGAAATTAAACGGCAAACGTGTAATCGCTATTGGCTCGTTGATATCTTGCTTATCATGAGTCGCCTCGGGATTAGCCATACTTAGCACCGACTCATCATTATCAATATCAGCCATGTTATTGCTCTTTTGCTGCTAAGTTTAACGAAGTTTCACTATCAATAGCAGGCGGAAGTAAACTTGGCTCTTTTAAACTTTTCTCTTTCATGTATTCGTCAAATGATGGCGGTAATACTAACTTGTCATTCCATTCAGGTAATAATGGCATTTTTGCATCATCCATTAACGACAAACCTTCTTCCTGTTTGCGTATTTCATCAGCTCGAATATAGTTATACTTCCTTTTGCTGATTTCATTCATTAGTTTACCGTCACGAATAATAGTTGCGCGGATAAAAACCATTAAGTTACGTTTACGTGTTGTTGTTACTGTTGATTTGAATAAATGGCCAATGAATGGAATATCACCTAGCAAGGGAACTTTTTGCACACTTTCTTGCACGTCTTCATCAATCAACCCACCCAGAATAACGGTAGCGCCCGAATCAGTCATCACAACGGTTTTAATTTCACGTTTGTTGATAGAAATATCTATACCTGTGGCACCACTTACCGAAGAAACTTCTTGTTCAATGGTTAATTGCACTCCAGTACCTTCATTTACTTGCGGGGTTACCGTTAGCTTTATCCCAACTTCTTGACGTTCTACCGTTTGAAATGGGTTGCCATTGTTACTGCTTGAGGTAGAACCGGTAAGAATTGGGATATCTTGACCGACAAGGAAATGCGCTTCTTCGTTATCAAGAGTAGTAATACTTGGTGTTGCAAGAATATTAGCATTAGTGCTAGAGCTAACTGCCTGGATAATCGCGCCCCAGCCATCTTTCATTATACCGACCATGCCACCACTAACAGTACTCAATAATGTTGCGGCTAAGGAGAAATCACCTTTAACGTCGTTCTGAAAAAACCCGTCTTTTATCAGTTTTCCATCACTATTATACTCAGCAGGGCTCCAATCACCTTTGGTAGATTTTGCTGCCTCTGCCGCGCCAGCAACTGCAGTTATAGGCGCTGGGCCATTGGTAAACTGGGTCATAGCACCACTTTCATGTAGCCATTGCACGCCTAAACTAACACCATCACTTTCATAAATTTCAACAATAATTGCTTCAACAAGTACTTGTGCTCGTCGAACATCTAATTGACGAATAACCGCTAAAAGTGAACGCAACATATCTGGTTGGGCGGTAATCACCAAAGAATTGGTATCTTCATGAGCTTCAATGCTGATATCTCGTGTTTTACGGCTTCTTTTAGAGCCACTTTTTGTTGAGTTACTTTCCGCTTCTATTGATTTACTCACCCCTTCTAAAACTTTAACTAAGTCTTCAGCTTTTGAATATTTCAAAAAATAAACACGAGTATTACCGTTAGTTTCCAGTTCACTGTCTAAACGAGATATTAACTTGGCAATACGTGCACGCGCTTGAGATTCTCCGCTAATAATAACGCTATTAGTACGTTCATCCGCAACAATTTTTGGAATAAGAAATGTGGGTTTGCCAGATTTTCCTTGTGAAGATTTATTCATTGCCTCAACAATTCGTACCATTTCGGCGGCCGAAGCATATTTTAATTTAATAATTTGTACGTCTTGATCGCCCGCTTTATCGACACGCTCTATAATTTGAACTAAACGATTAACCGTTGCAGCAGTACCCGTAAGCATGATCACGTTAGCGGGGTCATAATTTACGACATTGCCGCCGCCAGCTTGGTCTGACAATTGACGTAAAAGCGGCGTTAACTCGCGTACGGTTACGTTTTTCACTTCGACTACACGAGTGACCATTTCATCGCCGACACCAGGATTTTCATTGCCAACAACCGGAATAGATGACGTTTTCGCATCTTTATTGCGAATAATTTTAACAACGTTATTATCCATTTCTACCGCAGCAAAACCGTAAACTTCAAGTACATTTAAAAAGACTTGGTAATATTGCTCTTCGGTAAGCTCGTCTTGGGTACGTAAAGTGACTTTGCCACGTACGTTGGGGTCAACGATCATATTTTTTTTCAGATTTTTACCAACAATGGTGATAAATTCGACAATTTCAGTGCCTTTAAAATTAGGTGAATATTTAGCTGCACTGGTTTGGGTACTAACAACCAATGTATTCATCATGACGACAGTAAGGCCTGTCGTTAATAAGCGTTTATACCAAGGAGCGCCTGAAGTTTTGCGCACTAAAAACTTTTTCATAACGTAAATTCTCAATTTATGATGAACAACAATGGTATTAACCATCGATGCTAAATAATATTTCGGTCATGTCACCATTTCGATCAATTAATAGTGACACTTCTTTATCTTGTTTTAATGCGGATAGAGCCTGTGCTGCTTCACTTGGCATAGTTAAGTCATAACCATTCATTTGAATTGCAACATCACCAGACTTTAATCCAGCATCTTGGAAAAATTTAGCATTTTTACCTGGCATCAACCGATAACCAACCACTTTTCCATTTTTTCGTTTCGGTGATATTTTTAAATAATTTGTAATTTTACTCGGATCACGATTAATATCGTCTTTAAAAGATTTTGCGCTTTGACTCAATAATTTATTTGTTCTTTGGTCAACAACATTGGGTGATTTAAGATATTTTTTCCGTCCAATTGGTTTTTTCATAGCTACAGGAGAGTCTACTTTAGCTCTACGGTTATTCGCTTCGCTATAATCGAAACCATCAAGCATCAAGGTTTCAAGGTTGCCTGCATGTTTTAAAATTACTCGATCATTAAAAACACTATCAAGTATTGCACGAGTGCCGGTTATGGTTTCCCCTGGGCTATAGGTATTTTGCTTACCGCCATTTTCAATAATTGCTCCCGACGTTGTTTTATCGTCACTAGCAACCACACCTGTCAGTGTTAAATTCAAACGAGTTTCGGGAACATTTTCTACTGCAGTAGCATTAACTTCTTCAGGACTATCACTATATAGTCCAAAGATATTCAATGACTTTACATTTGATAGACTAATGGTTGAAGGTTTGGTTCCTTGCGCTGAAACTTTTACACTAACATTGCCAGAATTTTGAAACGGGCCACTTGGCGCAATAAACCAAGTAATTTGCGCGCAGACATAAGCAATATAACCAAGCAAAAGTACACTAATTCCTTTCGCAATTTTTTGCTGGGGCAATTGCGAAAAATTTTCGATGATATTGGCAAAATTTGAAGGTAATGGCATGTTTATCTTTATAAGTATGTTAATTATTAGTATTTTTTATCTCATTGATAATACTTGAGCTAAGCACTATCAACAAGAATTACATTGCGATTATAATAATTATTAACATTTTATTTACTATATGCGCAAACTAAAATTGTAAATAATTACTTCCGAGGTGAAATAACTAGACTTTATTATTAGCTATGTTATTTTCGCCACGCTAATGATTAATACTATCTTAGGAGCATTACAAGCTAATGAAACAAGCTCATTCTCCGGTAAAGAATATATCGATTCGTTTAGATAAATGGCTATGGGCTGCCCGTTTTTACAAAACGAGAGCTATTGCTAAACAGATGATCGATGGTGGTAAAGTGTTCTATAATGGACAACGAACAAAATCAGGCAAAACGGTCTCTTTAGGCGATAAAATATTGTTACGCCAAAGTTATGAAGAACGAGAAGTCATTGTTATTGCACTAGCAGACAGGCGTCGAGACGCAATTTTTGCACAAACACTTTACCAAGAAACACCAGCAAGTATTACTTCACGTGAGAAAAATGCCTTAGCGAGAAAGCAAGGCGTGTTACTAAGCCCCGCAAGTGATACTAAGCCTGACAAAAAACAACGTCGACAACTTCGACAATTTAAAGAAAGGATTTAACGTGACTATTAAAACTGATGTTTTAAATCGCTATTTATTTGAAAATAAACATGCTCGAGGGGAGCTTGTTCAATTATCAAAAACTTATCAAGAAATAATTGCCTTGCACGATTACCCTCAAGGTGTTCAAACGCTGCTCGGGGAATTGGTCGCTGCAACGTGTTTACTCACCGCGACCATAAAATTTGAAGGCGAGATTACAGTTCAATTACAAGGTGACGGTCCTGTTAGTTACATGTCAGTAAATGGTGACCACAACCAAGAAATGCGTGGCATTGCACGATTAGCCGAAAAGAATGAGGTTGAAGGACTAAGAGCACTTATTGGCAAAGGTACTATGGTGATCACTATTCGCCCTTTTAAAGGCGAAGCATATCAAGGTGTAGTCGCGCTTGACCAAGAAACCTTAGCCGATTGTTTAACTCATTATTTTGAAGTTTCCGAGCAAATCCCCACTAAAATTTGGTTATTTAGCGATATCAAAAATATGAAAGTTGCCGGCAGCTTAATTCAGTTATTACCTGATGGTGATGATAAAGAAAAGCAGTTAAGTGATTTTGATCATTTATGCCAATTAACACATACAATTAAAAGTGAAGAGATCTTTTCTCTTGATGCCGAAACATTATTATACCGTTTGTATCATCAAGAAGACGTTCGTTTATTTGATCCCCAAGCAGTAAGTTATCAGTGCAGCTGCTCAGAAGAGAAGTGTTTAACGGCTATTGGGCAAGTATCTCCTACTGAGTTGACAAGTATTATTGCTGAACAAGGCTGCGTGACAATGACCTGTGAATTTTGCTTAACAACTTATAAATTTGATGAACAAAAACTTGCGCCATTTATTAACGACACTAAAGATGAAGGTAAATAAAATAACGCCTATAAAATACAAAAACCAGTTACCTAGTAACTGGTTTTTTATACTTTAAGACTCAAAAGATAGTATGAGCACAGTTTAGTCGTTAAAAGTGAACCACTGCTCCAGCAAAAACACCTTTAAATTCAATGTCTGTATATAAGTTATCTAAATCTTCAAGTTCAAGTTGTACCGCTCGATAACCAAGAGTAAGGTTAACATCAACAGCAAGATTATCTACCAATTCATAACTTACGCCGACTTGATAGTCATACATTGTATGGTCACCTATCGATAATAAATTACCATTAGCAAATAAGTTAAAGTCTGTACCTGGTAGGCCAATGATGGTTGAAACGTAAAGCATAGGCACTATTTCAGTGACTGAAATTTTTGCGCTTTCAGTGGAAGATGAAACGGTAATATCGCCATCAAAATCACGAGCGGTTAAGCCAAAGTCGAAAGAGAAAAGGCCATTATCAAAGAGTTCATAATATAATGTGTAGTCAACATAGCTAACATCGAAGGTACTTTTAAGATCAGTGCCAGCATTAAATCTATCACCTGCAAAATCAAAATCTTGCAACAGTGTGGTTGAACCATCGGTATCTATAGTTGTTGAAGCAACCATTAAATTTGGAATGAAAGGTAATGGGTGTTCTAGAGCAATATAAAACGAACCTTGTTCTTCATCTTTTAAATTAAAATCAACTAAGCCACTCTTTTCACCGAAAGCACCTGACGCTTCGTTACTCCATATTGAACCACCAATATAAAGCCCGCCTATGGTATCTGCCATTGCAGAAGCTGAAAGTAACCCTGTGACAAGTATAGCTAATGCTGTCTTTTTCATGTTTTAATCCTTTATTATCCTTGACTTAATAAGTCATTTAAATCGATCAGTGCGGCATTTGCACGTGAAATATAATTTGCCATTACTAAAGAATGATTTGCTAACAAACCAAAACCGTCACCATTAAGGATCATCGGGCTCCATAAAGACTCTTGGCTTGCTTCTAATTCTCGAATGATTTGTTGTACACTTACTTTAGCATTTTTCTTCTCTAACACATCATTAAAATCAATTTCTATCGCGCGTAAAAAATGTAATAAAGCCCAACATGCTCCACGAGATTCATAAAATTCATCATCAATTTTCCACCAGCTTGTTTTTAGAACCATACTCGATTGTGAGAAAGTTGATTGTTGCGCTACGCTATCACCGGCTAAATCAGTATTTAATTGTTCACGACCAACACTTGCACTTAAGCGTTGCGAATAACTACCTAAGCGTTTTGTTACTTTTTGTATCCAGGCACGTAAATTATCTGAGCGCGCATAAAACTGTGCTGATTGAGTGTTTACATCCGCCAATGCTTTACGATAAGCGTACAGCTCGTCAACTGCTTTAGAATATTCGCCTTCGGCACTCGGCATTACCCAGCTTGTATGGTCTATATTGAACTTGGGTTGAGCTATTTTTAAATGCTTATTTTCTAATGACTGTGATTGCGAACGACTAAATTCTTGTCGCATCACGATGACCATATCTCGTATCATTTCCAGTGCGCCTAATTCCCATGCAGGAATATTATCGAGTAACACTGACGGTGATAATGCGTCATTTGAAAGATAGCCACCTGATTTATTTAATAAGGTTTCTGTTACCCGAATTAATGCTGTAGTTGTGGTGTAACCAACAACAGGTGATACCCCTTCTGCAGCAGCATCTTTGGTAACTTCTGCACGAAGGTTAAATTCTGCTGGTTCAAAACTCCAATAAACACCGAGAAAATATAAAGAAAGAATAATGACACTGAAAATAGTAATAATGCTTTTGCTTGAAAAATTAGTCGTCATACCGAGCCCCTAATGGTGGTGATGCTGTTTTTTAGCTTGTTTTTCTTGTTTAATACTTTGCACTGGAATAGACACTACAACATCATTTTGATGTGCAAAGTGTAAAGTGAACGTAATATTATCTTCTGGCAGCAAAGGTTTTTTTACATTAAATATCATTAAGTGATAACCCATTGGCTGCAATATCACTTGCTCTTGTTCTTTAATGATAAGCTGTTTTACTTGTCTCATGCTCATCATGCCGTTATTCATAACATGTTGATGGATTTCAATTCTATCACTTACTGCGCTACTTGCCCCTGTTAAAACAATGGTTTTAACGCTTTTATTTTCGATAGACATATATGCTGAGGTCACATTAGTTCCGGGTATTGAGGCTCTTATATGCGCTGCATCGATTACTATATTGCGATTTTCATGGGCAAAGACCGAGTTACTAATATTAAGTAGGGTAAAAAACATCGCGATAGTCATTAAACATATTTTATTCATATCTCGCTATACTTCCTTTTTAAGACAGATTATTGTGAATACTTAAACATTGTAACTAAGCTGGAGCAAAATGGATAACTTAATTATTACCCAAGAAAACAATCATGTTTTAACCATAACCCTTAACCGAATAAACAAAAAAAATGCTTTAAACAAAAGCATGTACCTCGATTTATGTAGCGCTTTTAAAGACGCGAGTGAAAATTCAAATATTCATTGTGTACTTATTCAAGGTGATGAAAATTGTTTTTGTGCCGGCAACGATTTAGCTGACTTTTTACAGTCGACACAAAGCGATGATTTAGCAGCCTTTGATTTTGTGCAAGTACTTACTAGCTTCGAAAAACCTATTGTTGCTGCTGTAGCAGGACCAGCTGTAGGTATTGGCACCACGATGTTATTACATTGCGATATGGTCGTTGCCGCAACTAACAGTAAATTTAAACTTCCTTTCACACAATTAGGTATATCTCCTGAAGCAGGCTCAAGTTTATTACTTCCTTTACGTATAGGACATGCCAAAGCATTTGAATTGCTCGTGCTAGGCAAATTATTCACTGCTGAACAAGCATTAGAATATGGGCTTATTAATCAAGTGTGTTTACCTGAAGAGCTACTCGCTATCGCTGCTGATATTGCTGATACTATTGCAAAATTACCTCATGATTCAGTAATGACAAGCAGAAAACTGATGAAGCAAAGCACTCAAGCGGTTATGCCACAAGTTATTGCCAATGAAGCACATGAGTTTAAGCGTTTAGTACAAACTGATGAATGCAAAAATATTCTCGCTAAGTTCTTCTAAATATAGGTTTATACATCATTAAATATTAATATATAAAGCGTCATGTATTTATCGCTGACGCTGACAGCCATTTATGCAACTTGCTTTTTGTCGCGGGTAATTAACCAAATAATAAAAGCGATAAAAATAACAGGCCAGAACACACCTATCATCACCATAGCAATAGCGCCAAATACCATCATAAATATAAAGATTAATGAACCAAATACGCTCAAGACTATTGCCAATGCGATTGTTACCAAAAGCACCATAATTAATGCTGAGACTCCAATAGCTTTAATTGGCTCAATTAACTCTTCACCTACGTATAGGTCAACATTAAACATTTCCATAAAACTAATGCCTAGTACATAGGTTAAAAACAATGTCGCGAAAATCGCTAACATTAAGGATTTGAAAAATGACATACTAGCTCCTTGTTCTATTTATCTTTTTATTAAGATTTCTATATTTTTCTTTACCGTTCAGTTTAGACCTGCTGCTTTTTTAATTGCCTTTTGTCGGTAATAATACGGCAGCAACAATATAGGCGACTCCTGTTGCTACGGGGAAAATAATCAATGCACCAATCGCGGCAATACGCACGGCAACTCTTGGTAATTGATAATATGCCGCGATACCGCCACAAACACCGGACAATTTTTTATGAATGCCATCTTTTCTTAAAGTTTTTTTCACTGAATACTCACGTTGATAACTCATCATTTATTCCTCAACTTTCTGTTTTTGTTAAAAGCAGATAACATACCTGCACCAATAAAAAATATGAATACCGGAGCTAAACACATGACAAATAATAAATAGCTACTTTCCTGTATCATGTATTGCTCCTAGGTATTACTGGCTATTTACTTAAGCATTAGCAACTTGTTTTTTTAATTCAGCTAGCTCTTGTTCAATATTTTCATCTTTTTCTAAATCTCTAAATTGGCTATTTAGATCTTTATTTCCGGTAAAGTCATAAGCCTCTATTTCTGCTTCTACTCGTTCAATTTTTTGCTGATAACGTTCGAATTTGCTAATCGCTTCATCAATGTTATAAACAATGGCTCTTTCACGTACTTTTAAGCGGACTTCTGCTGACTCTTGGCGTAATGTGAAAGTTTCTTGTTTGCGTTTTGCTTCTTGCAATTTTTCTTGCAAACGTTGACTGTCTTCTTGCACGGCATTCAAGAACTCATCTAATTGTGCCAGTTCATGCTTTAATTCACTTGCTTGTGTTTGGCACTTTTGTTTTTCAGCCAATGCTGACTTTGCTAAATCATCTCGATTTTTGCTAATCGCTAATGCCGCTTTTTCTTGCCAAGCATTAATGCTACTTTCTAATGACGCGATTTGACGAACCAGAGTTTTCTTTTCTGCAATATTTTTTGCTGCCGTAGAACGTATTTCAACCAAAGTTTCTTCCATTTCCTGAATAATCAATTTAACCATCTTTTCAGGATTTTCTGCTTTATCTAACATACTGTTTAGGTTAGCGTTAATAATGTCTGTAAAACGTGAAAACATACCCATAATCCATTCTCCTGCGCAAATGCGCTCATCTAAGTTTTAGTTAATTCGGTTATTAGCAAAATAATTAATTACCTAGGCAATAACTTTAGCTAACACTACAGTCTCTATTACAAGTGATATGCCAACTTACAAAACAATTTTAAGTAGCTGTTTTTAAAGGCTTTATTAAAGGAGTATAAATTCGACGCACAAGAGGACATAATATGTCGCACTAAAATATGGTTAAATCTACTATTACTTTAGTTAATTTGACGATGAGATATTTTGAAATGAAAAGTACTGAAGAATTATCAATAAAGCAGAGAGGAATTGACCCATACCAAGACGGGTCACCGATACTATTTAGACCACCGCTGATTATTTAGCTGTAACTATAGGGAGTGAATGATTAGCCCCCCACTCACTCCACGAGCCATCGTAAACTCTTACATGGTCGTAACCACAGAGTTCTGCCACAAGTGCAAGCACACACGCGGTAACACCTGAACCACAGCTCATGATCATAGGTTTATCTTCATTATTCACCTGTTGAATTTTTTCTCTTAACTTAGCAGTGGCCAATAGCTTGCCATTCTCAAGTAAGTCACTAAAAGCTAAATTCATAGCATTAGGCATATGGCCACTACGCACCCCTGCTCTGGGCTCAGCTGTACGTCCTTCAAAACGTGAGGCGGCTCTTGCATCAATAATAACCTGCTCTGTTAGAAAAATATGCTTATGTACTTCCTGATGAGTGCAAAAATATGCAGCAGCAAACTCGCCATTAAAGTCTCCTTCCTTTTTACTTAAATTTAATTCCGCTGATGAAGCTGGCAGGTTTTGCTCAAGCCAAGCGGGTAAACCGCCATCAAGCACGGCAATATTTTTATGCCCCATCGACTTAAACATATACCAAGCTCTGGCTGAAGAAAATAATCCGAGATCATCAAAGACGACAATTTGGGAGTCGTTATTTATGCCTAAAAGTCGGGCTTGCTGCTGAAACTGTTCAACATTCGGCATGGTATGCGGTAATGGACTTGATAAATCGGAGAAGTTTTTATTGAGATCAAATCTTTGTGATGATGGAATAGTAAAGTCTGGCCATTGTTTTGTAGGCGTTTTCATTTTACCTACCGGCGGAATGCTTGCATCTAAGAGAATTAGCTTGGAATATTGTGCTGAATTTGACTGTATTTTTAATAAGTCATGCAACTGATGGCATGAGATAATGGTTTGATAATCAGTAGGCATATTGGTTGTCATTTGTTTTTAGCTGCGATGCTAAAAAGTAACCAATTTAAAGAGCCTTGTACAGGTAGAAATATAAAAAACTAACAAGAAAATAGTTTCTGTTTACTCTCTCGTTAGTGGTTTGTCTTTTGCTCTGTCATCAATAAACTTTCACGTTTATTTTCTAACATACTTACCACCATTGATGCCGCCAATAAACATACAGCAGGCAACATCAATAAAGTAAAAATAAGATCTAAACTTGGCATCATCAATTCCTTTTATTCGTCTGCTGCTTTGGCAGTATGCTTAGTCTCAATAAACTTTTTATTATTAGCCTTCACGATAAGTACAGGTGGGGTATTGTGAGCATTCCATCGGGTATGACTTAATGCGTTTTTGATCTCATTTGTTAAGCGAGTTGTAAATTGCTTATTCATTTGTTGGATGCTGTTTTTGACCATAGTGTTTGCACTGTTTTGAATATCGGTAGTGGTCTCAGCGAAGCTATTAAAAGATAGTAAAGCGGTTGTTAAAGTAGCAATAAGTAAAGTTTTCATGGTTTTCTCCAAAGTTTTATAATAGTTAAGTTGCAATATCTATTACAAAGGTTGTGCCAGAGATCAAAATAAAAGTTAAGCTACTGATTATTATCATTATTGATTTTTTTGGAGATTTCATCGTAAAATGATGTTTTTCTAAAAACAGGAGGGAATTAGTTAAAAAAACTAATTAGTAATACTTATGGCTAACTAATAGTGAAATACTAATTAGTAAGGTTTTTTTCAATGTCCCGATTTAGGGATACTCATTCCCGAAATCGGTACACAAAATAATAACTATAAGCCAGTAGGAATGGTAACCTTCGCAAAGGCATCAAATAATACCTGGCTTGTCACTTCATTACCGCTACATTGCTCACTTAAGTAGCGACGGAACTGCCGAGCTCCGGCCAAACCGTTACACATACCAAGCATATGGCGAACTACGTGCCAAGCACGGCCACCATTAGCAATATGCATATCAATATAACGCGCCATCTCTTCAATAATCTGCTCGCGTGAAAGAATGTCAGTGTTCTTCTTAAAAATAGCCTGGTCTGCTTCCACCAGCATGTAAGGGTTTTGGTAAATTTCACGACCTATCATGACACCATCAATATGGGCTAAATGTTCGTTTGCTTCATCGAAGCTTTTAATGCCACCATTAATTGAAATTTCTAGCTGCGAAAAGTCTTTTTTAATTTGATAAACACGTCCATAGTCTAAAGGCGGAACTTCTCGATTCTGCTTAGGGCTTAAACCACTTAACCATGCTTTACGCGCATGAATTATAAAATGTTTACAATCGGCTTGAGCGACAACTTCAATAAAATTATGCAAGAATTCATAGCTGTCGTGATCATCAATACCGATACGTGACTTGACCGTTACAGGAACATTCGCCGCCGCTTGCATTTCATTTACACAATCAGCAACCAATGCTGGTTCGGCCATTAAACAGGCACCAAAACGGCCATTTTGCACTCGGTCAGACGGACAACCAACATTAATGTTAATTTCATCGTATCCGTATTGTTCAGCCATTTTGGCACATTCAGTCATGGCTTTAACATCACTACCACCAAGCTGAAGTACTAATGGATGCTCTTCATCATTGAATGATAAATAATTGCCTTTACCAAATAATATTGCACCTGTAGTCACCATTTCAGTGTATAGGACAGTGTGTTTTGACATAACACGATAAAAGTAGCGGCAATGGCGATCCGTCCAGTCGAGCATGGGCGCCACACTAAGCTTATGAATGCCCGCAGACCCCATGTATTCTGGCGTTAACGCCTTATTTGTATGCATATAGTTATCACCTGAATTGCTCTGAGTCGCCTATACTTTCGTTGAATTTCCATATAGAGTGCCCCTATAGTGCCCCTAAATGGGTAGGACGATTCAAGGACTTAGAAAGATGGCTTCAATAACAATTGAAAAACGCCCAAGAGCAAATGGAGATACTAACTACAAATGCACTGTACGCGTAAAAAAGAATGGCGTGATTATACATAGAGAATCGAAAACATTCAGCAAAAAAGAACACGCTAGAACATGGGGTAAAATAAAAAAGGAAGCCGCAGAATTAAACGGCATTTCTAAACAAGACAAAATAGTTACTCTGGCTGAACTTTTAGATATGTACATTAATGACGCTGACCTATGGAAAGGCACAGGCAGAACCAAGCGTTATGTTATACAAATGCTACGTGACTGCCCTATTGCAGCAACATTCTCAAACGAACTAAAAAGCTCTGACTTAATCACTCACTGTAAAATGCGTCGAGCAGCTGGTGCAGGTGTTGCTACCATTTATCATGATATTGCTTATTTACGTAGTGTTATGAAAATATCACTCAGTGTTTTTGATGTTACTTCAAACTGGAAAATTTTCGAAGATGCCGTGCCGGTACTCATTGATATGAAGCTAGTGGGTAAAAGCCAAAAGCGCACACGCAGACCTACAGAAAACGAATTAGAAAAACTGACTGTGGCGCTCAAAGAAAGACAAGAAAAGCGTACTAGTCACATACCTTTTGTTGATATTCTGAATTTTTCAATCCTTACCTGTATGAGAATTGGCGAGGTTTGCAAAATAAGATGGGAAGACCTAAACACTGAACATAAAACGGTTTTAGTACGAGACAGAAAAGACCCGAGAAAAAAAGAAGGTAATCACATGATTGTCCCACTCTTAGGTGGAGCATTTAGTCTTGTAGAAAAACAATCACAGAAAGATGAAAGAATATTTCCATACAATCCCAAGTCTGTATCAGCGGGATTTCAAAGGGTCAGAACACAATTAAAGATAGAAGACTTGAGATATCACGATTTAAGGCGTGAGGGAGCCTCTAGATTGTTCGAAAAAGGGTATAGCATTGAAGAAGTCGCACAAGTCACCGGACATCGAAACCTTAACTTACTTTGGCAAGTATATACTCAGCTATTTCCACATAAACTTCATGATAAGTTTGACCAATAACGTATTACTAACCGGAAAATAATAGCTGGCTATAACCGCTAAGCGATCATCAACTATTACTTTTCCGTTTAAGCAATTAAAATCGATTAATTTTTTGCAGTTGTATTGCAATATGGATGCATCAAAGCACCATTATTAGGGTGGCCTTTACCACCATCTTGCTTTCGCAATACATGGTCAAAGGAAATTGAGTTTTGGTGAATTAAACCACGACAATGAGAGCAACTTGTGCTCTTAGGTAAAGTTTCTTGAATATAAATTTGTGATTTAACATCAGCTGTAAATCTTGTTGACGTGATAGTTACTTCATCTAATTTATTCAAAAAACCATATTCACTTAGAATTGTATCTACAATATACTTTTCACTTTCTTTCTTTTGCAATAAACAAATAATTAAATTAAAAATTTTAAATACATGCTTATAACTTTTTGTTCCACTGCCATATTTAAGGTTAACACCAGAAATAAAATGCTTATATTTAATTAGAAACTTTTCTAAATCATGACGGATAAAGATAAATGAAGTTAATGATTGTTTGGACTTTTCAACATTTTTTATAACCTCTATCCATGCCAGGATAGCAGAATATATATGGTTTCCTCTTTTATTGTAAAAATAAACTAAAGGATGCAGACCTAAGGAAGATGAATGCGAAGAATTTATTCTCCACAAAAATTTACGAACGTTTTTAAGATATCGGACCGTTTGAATCCCATCAGTATCATCCTCAACTTTCGAAGTATTCGCTGGTACACCATTACATTTCTTAACTAGGTCAAATATGAAACTATTCGTTTGTGGTGAGTTATGTTTTTTTATTAAGGGTAAATCAAGCGTTCTTACAGTCCCAGGAGTTTTAGGAAGAAATATCAAACCATGAACCTCTTTTGCAAGACTGACAATATCCTTCATAACACTAGGATCAAATTTAGACCAATACTGATGCCCTGTGCCAGCTCTAATTATTGCTCTTGAAGTTAATGCAAATGCTTTCCTACGTGATTTTAACAATTCAATTTCTGTATCGTTAATTTTTGACGCTTTTTGATTGATTTTGAAAAATGAGAGCTCCGCCTTATCTGCTCCACCAGTAACCCATTGAAGTTGTAGTGAAGTACGTCCCAAACTAAGTGCTTTTTCTAGCATATCCCTATCGCAAGATGAACTATCTAATACTGCATTTTTATAGTCTATATAGGGTTTTACACTTGTTCTTATTTTTTCTCTTGTCTTATTTGCAATATCTTGTTGTTCATCATCGATTTCATTATTGAAGAACTTTTGAGAAATAGCTCCATCACCATAGTCATCATTAATCCAAGCAATTAATGCCCCTAACCTATGTGCACCATCAATGACAAAGTTGTAAGGCCCAGAATTCCACAAAATAACTGCGGGGATAAGATCGCCATCGATAAAGCTCTGAATTAATTCGCATAGTTGTTCATCAGTCCAATCTGATGTTTCCCGTTGAAAGTCTGGTTTTCTAAGACCAGCATAAAAAAACTCTCCTTTCTCAAGATCCTTTACACTAACATTTTGGTTAAAAGATGATGCTCTAGAACCACTTTCACTTACTTCGAAATCTTCACGAGAAATCAACGCATCCAAATTAACATTTGGCATTTTTTTTACTCCATTTTGAATATATGACTTATACATTTAACGCACGCATAACGACGTAAAACGTTTTAGTAATCCCATCCTATTGATTACTGTATAATTTACCCTAACAGGGAAAATTTTCAAGTTCTTATTGCATATAAATTGATCTACTCATAATAAAGGCACAAAACCACATTTCTGTGGATGAATCGAATACTGATTTACCAAAAATTGTAATAAAGAGCTTTTACTGCCCATCATGCCATTAATTAAATTAAACTCTACGAAACCATTCCATTCATCAAGTAATTCATAGAATTCATTTCATGAAGTAGTTTCGTTAAGGGTTTTTCAGAGAGGTTATTTAGGCGAGTGAATTCATCAGTAGTCATAATTACCATTCCTTGTTTTTCAATTATATTAACTATGATTTACAAACTAAAAAAACAAGTGAAAGCTGAAGGCGAGTAAAATGGTAGGAGTTATACCCCGTAATACATAACGGGAATTAGGGTACTCATTTAGAAAAAAATAAAAGTGAAAAAGACAAATCACTGAAAGGCTTGGTATATAGGTCTCACAGCAGAACTCTGAAAATACTTTACCCCCGTATTACTATACGGGGGTCTAAAAAAGTCACCAATAGATGACTTTAATTATAACGATAATAAGCTTGAAATTTAAACTTATTTACGTCAACTGATGCCACAGAGGAGTCCTTAGCAACGGTAGATTTTGAAGGCGTTTATTGGTCACTGTTGATAAAAAAGCGGACGTTATTTTACTGCAATATTGCGCATTTCCTAGCTACAGTCGCTCTGTTTAATTGCGCATTCCCTTTACTGTGCAAAACGGTTTGTTAGCTTTTTTACTAATTTTTACCGAATATTTTCCATTACTGTTGTGTTGAGGTAAACCAGCGGTCGTTACTCGCCGTTTTTAAGCTTTTTATTCACTTTCTTTAAACAGTTGTGCGCATGGCTGATCACCTGCTGCATGCTTTCATAACAACGACGCTCGTTTTTTCCGTAGGCAAAAAAAGTCAGTACCACTTGCTGGCCCATGCCTCCGGTGTCGACTTGATCTCCTAGCGCGAGATAACAAGTCGCGGATTGTGATAAGCAAATGGCTCCAGCACGATACCCTAGTTTGGTGCTCGCAACGCTTTGCAGTATATTTTGCATTAGCCAGTCGATGCTTTCCTGATGACAGTTTTCTTCAATATTGCGGAACAGGATCATTAATCGGGCACTACATTTTTGAGCATATGGGTATTGTTTATCAGGATTTTCTTCTGCTGCATTAAAGGTGCAGTCATTGCTTTCTAACAATGAGTTCGAGCTATTGAGCCATTCGACAAGCAAATAGAAAGTATCGACGAAGGGCCATTTATTAAAGGGCTTAAAATCTTCCAGCGAACTCCGTATCAGTTTTGGATTCTTCTTAAAATCCATATAAATACTGGTTTCGTCTGTTGTCATCGAAGTCCAAGGATGAGATCTTACTTCGGTGTTATCGGTTTGTTTGGCTGTAAAAGCGTCCACTGTTTAACCCTTTAATTCTGATGTAGACCAAAACACTTAAAATGTAGATTTGATGGAGAGGTAGTGTTTGGTTAAACTTAAATGAGCGCTATAGTAACGGCAATGACATAAATAATAAATGCTAAATGTGTAGGCAAAAAATAGCTGAACCCTAGTCAAAAGTAATTTACTGATGTTATCAACTGGGGCTAGCCTTCTTATAACAATTCAAACCGTCTGCTTTTAGCGATCAGTTGACCTAAAGAATAGCCAGTAGTTAACTATAATGCGCACATAGAAGTCATCAATACCAAGATTAATTAAAGTCGAGAATCTTCACGATGAAGTGTAAGACAAAGAGGTTATTAACTTATTATACCTTTCATCAAGTTTGATTCTACACAATCATTCCAATCATCGAGCAGTTCATTAAATTCTTTTAAGTCATCGACAGACGCCGTGTGATTGATAGCCTTTTCAGATAGGATATCTATACGTTCATATTCATCAGGGGTCATCATTAACATTCCTTATAATTACCTATTTAATTATGGTTAATAAACAAACAAAGTCAAAAGTGTTATGGGGTGTTTTACCTATCTTAGTTTCAATAAGGTTTAGCAGGTCGGGTGTTTTACTGAATATATCGCTATGTCGTACATGTGTGATGACAGTTAATCAATTTTGTTTCGTGCGGCCTTGGTAGTATAAATTGCTTAACTTTTGGACTCACTAACCATCGCAAGCTAATTTGCTAACGCCTGAACAGAGAAGCTTCCGCTTCGCTGTATAAAGATTATCCAGTTAGCCTTTACGTGCTTGTGTCCGCTTGATTGGGTATGGGATTGCTTTGACTAAAAGAGACAGGATTACAATAGGTATCGAGTTACGTTTTACCTCTGGCAAGTTTTGCATGACACTCTGATTTATAGAGTACTTTGTACCCTGCGTTTTCAGGCCTAACAATGTCACCATTGGCATTGTTAAAACAATAATCGAAAACACCATCAGACCTGTGTTGTGAGCAGTTAATAAAAATCTGTCCTAAGGCAGAATTTTTAAGTGCATCGACTGAGTTCGTAAAGAAGTCCCCTTTATCAAACGATCTACCCCCGATAAAACGGACACATTTTTTTTCATACTGCTATAGCTTCATATTCTATTGGTGAACAATAGCTTATGCCTGAGTGCAGCCTCAAAGCATTGTAGTATTTGTTAATGTAACTGCCAATCGTTCCGCGTAATTCTTTATCACTTTTAAACACATTACCGCGGATAACTTCCGCTTTCATCGAATGGAAAAATAATTCCATATGCGCATTATCAGTACATTTTCCAGCTCGACTTAAACTATGGACAATCCCATTTATTTTCAACGCTTTTTGATAGACTTGACCTCGATATTCAACACCTCTGTCTGTATGCAGCATCAAATTGCCCTGGGGCTTTCGTTTTTTTATCGCGTTGTTTAGTGTCCGTTTTGTGACTTCCATTGTCCTACTTTTGTCTAAACTCCAGCTAATAATACGCCGTGAATATAAATCCATTATCACTGATAAATAGCGCCAGACACCTTTCACTTTTAAGTAAGTAACGTCGGCAACCCAAACCTTATCTTTCGCATTGGGTACCCCACCATCAGGTCGCAAGTTTTCCCCGGTCGCTAAAAACCTTTTTAAACCTGCCGAACGATAGGTCACTAGTACAACACGAGCAACCAATCCAAGTTCACGGTATAAGCGCTCTACACGCCCTTTACTGATATGGTAGCCTGCCTTCAGCAGTGCCTTAAAAATGCGAGGACTTCCATACCGCCCTTTGTTTGCAGTAAATACTTGTTGAATTTTTTCTTTCAACTTTCCATCTTCTATCGCGCTTGCACTAGGCTGTCGTTCTCGCCAATCGTAATAGCCACTTTTAGATACGCCAAAGAAATCTAATAAGGTAACGACCTTTATTTCTGCTCTGAGTTTTTCGATGAATCGATATCGGCCTGATGTTCCTCGGCAACAAACCGTTGCCACTTTTTTAGAATATACAGCTCCTCCTTGAGTTGCTTATTTTCGCGTTCAAGTTGTTGTTCTTTTGTCAGTACTCTTTTCGCTTTTGATTGACCAGCCACTTTTTTACGTTTATCTGCCACAATTATTCCATCACGATATTCTTTTCGCCATCGTGACAGCATAAATGGGTGAATGTCGAGTTTTTCAGCGACTGTTTTGATTGTGACGCCGACAACAAAACTCAGTTGAACAGCGTTGACTTTGAAGTCATTTGAATACTTCCAAGTTCGTCTTGGATTGTTGTACTTGGGCATAGACACCTCATCTTTAGTTAGATTTTGGTGTCCGTTTTATCGAGGGAGGATCAAAGTCCTGCTTGAATGGCTTGTTATGTGTATAGCTAAATATTAAAGATTAATATGTAGTAATTGAAAAAATAAGAGGAGTAGAATAGCCTCCCCAACATTCTTTAGCACCAATTAGTACTTTTTGGCCATTTTTTTTTGCTGATAGTAATGTGTTATACATCATTTCAGCTTGCGCATTATCGGTACCAAGAGAAAGGACAGGTGTGTTATTTGAACATCCTAAGGCGGTACCATCAAGTTCAGCTCCGTTAATGTAAACTCGAGGCCAATATTTATCAGTTTGAATTTGAATTGTTTTATCTGTCAGGTCTATTACCGCATGAACACTAGCTGCAGCACTATCAAACGCTACGAATGACAACAAAGTACAAAGTATTAATTTTTTCATAAAACTACCTTTTTATTATTTTAGTTAAATCAATTATCAAGCAACAAAGATTAACACATAAAAAACATTATTATCAATTAGTTAGATGGATGTTGGCACCAAAAATGTTTTTGCGGCACTTATACACATAACGAATGATATGGACTCCCCTACCAATGGCATCTATGTGCCATATTGAAAGTGTAAGCATTCAATCAAAGGAGAGTCCATATGTCTTTAATTAAAGTCGTTGGCATCGATTTAGCCAAACTTGTTTTTAGTATTCATGGTGTAGATGAACATAGCAAGTGTAAATTACGTAAAACTATCAAACGAAACAACCTGTTAGCTGAAGTTGCAAAATTACCACTCTGCATTATCGGTATGGAAGCCTGCTCTGGTGCGCATTACTGGGCAAGAGAATTTACCAAGCTCGGTCATGATGTTCGTATCATGGCGTGTAAGTTTGTTATCCCCTACCGACAAAATGAAAAAAATGATGCTAATGACGCTGAAGCTATTTGTGAAGCCGTCACTCGTCCAAAAACACGATTCGTTAGTATAAAAAGCGAAGAGCAACAAGCAGTTCTTTGCTTACATCGCATTCGCCAAGGCGCAATAAAGGATAGAACAGCACGAATAAACCGATTACGAGGGTTACTCGCTGAATTCGGCATCATCATGCCTAAAGGTCGTTATTCTGCACAAAACGCCATCCCTGGTATTTTGGAGGATGGTGAAAACAATTTACCTTTCATTGCTCGTGAATTACTCAATGATTTATGGCAAAGCATCAAAGGTTTAAATGATGAAATACTCAAATACGATAGAAAGTTACACGCACTAGCAAACCAAATGAAAGACGCTAAACGGTTAATGAGTATTCCTGGTATTGGGGAAATAACCGCTACC
>JABSOY010000004.1 GCA_013215385.1 Colwellia sp. | reverse complement strand
TGTCTGGTGATTCACTAACAAGCCAAGTGATCAATAAATATATCGAGCAAGAAACGATTGAACGTGCAGAGATTAATTTCACTCCAAAACAACTGAGCGAGATGGCGACAGAACATTTTGAGAAAAAGCGTATGCAGCCTGCACTCGACGCTATCGAGCAAGCCTTACGTTTAACGCCTAATAATATTAAGTTAACCATGAGTTTGTTAAAGATATTGATCATGATAAAACAAAGTAATGAATTTGCGAGTGAACATAAAAAACTGGGTGATGACGCAATAGAAATGCTGTTATCGTCAAAAGTTAAAGGGAGTGGTTTAGCTGCTATTGAAAAGCTAAACCTTAAATGGACTAGTGCAGAACACACTGAGCACTAAATTTAAGCATCACGGGGTAAGCCTTTTTCAACACTACGAATTAAGCGAGCGGTTAAGCGTTGGTTTTTTTCTTGTTGTGCTTGCTGTTTCGTTATGGCGGCAAGTTTCGTCAGTTGCTGAGCGATTGCCCATTCAATGTGTTCTGCCACCATAGCTTGAGCGTTTGGTAAGTTATGCTTTAAAGCTTGTATATTCGCTTCGTTGTAAGACGCATTCCCTAGCGCAACAGCAATATTACGTTGCCAACTCTGAAAACCAATACGCCGAATCGCTGAGCCTTCGGTTTTGCTAAGAAAAGACTTTTCGTCCCAATTAAACAAAGTGAGTAATTCAACATCATCGAAACTTTGCCGTGGAGAAAAATCGTCTTCAGCGGTTATTTTTGCAAATTTATTCCACGGACAAATTAACTGGCAATCATCACAACCGTATATTCTATTACCAATCAAGGGCCTAAATTCTTCAGGAATAGCATCTCTTAATTCAATGGTTAAATAAGAAATACAACGACGAGCATCGACAACATAAGGGGCCACGATAGCCTGAGTAGGACAAATTTTTATACAAGAAACACAATTGCCACATTCATTAGTCGATTTTTCATTGATTGGTAAGGGAATATCAACTAAAAGCTCACCGAGAAAAAACCACGAACCGGCATTTTTATTAATCAATAAAGAATGTTTACCTACCCAACCTAAACCGGCTTTTTCGGCTAAAGGGCGTTCCAAAATAGGCGCAGAATCAACAAAGGGGCGAAAGTTAAAGTTTTCACAATATTCACTTATTTTATCGCCAAGTTGCTTAAGGCGTTTACGAATTAATTTGTGATAATCACGCCCTAACGCATAACGACTTATATAGGCATGATCTTTCTGTTTAAGTGTGCGGGCAAATTTTGCATCGGTAGGCAAATAATCCATACGTACGCTGATCACCCGAGTCGTACCTTCGACGAGTTCTTGAGCGCGCGCGCGCATTAAGCCATGCTTTGCCATGTAATCCATTTCACCATGATAATTATTCTCTAACCACAGTGTTAATGCTTGCTCATGGCTTGATAAGTCAATATCACTAAAGCCGACTTGAGAGAAACCTAATTCTTGCCCCCAAAGTTTAATTTTTTCGGCTAATTCTTGATAGTTTATCTGGGTTGAGGTCATAATTGAAAAGTTATCATAAGCAAATTAAATGAATAGTAGCGTAATGCGCTAGGTGAAAATAATGAATGTAAAGTTATTTGAGGCAAGTTTACCACAAGCCGCTTTTTCTGCGAAGCAAGTGTTAGAAAATGAAGCGAAAGTTGCGTTTTCACAAAATGTTGATATGTATTCATTAATGAAAGGTGCGGGCTTGGCCGTTTTTCAGCACATACAAACAAAGTATCCAAGGCATAAAAAACTTCTCGTTGTTTGTGGTAAAGGTAATAATGGTGGTGATGGCTTTGTTGTAGCTCGCCTTGCGCTACAAGCTAATTGGCAAGTGAAACTGATACTAGTCGCAGACGTCTTAATGCTAAAAGGTGATGCGAAGCAAGCATATGAAGATTTAATCGCACTAGGAAACATGCATCATAATATCAATATCGTTAATGCAGGTAGTGAGGTTATGGGCGAAATTGATGCTTTTAATCCTGATCTTATTGTTGATGCGATATTTGGTATTGGTTTTAAAGGGGATTTCCCAACAAAATTACACGAACT
>JABSOY010000040.1 GCA_013215385.1 Colwellia sp. | reverse complement strand
GTATAAGAGTCCATAGAATAAAAATGGGTTTATGTGCTAAAATCGCGCCAGAAATTTTAACTTAGAGCCAGTGGGTCTTGATTTTTAAACATATGTTAAAGAATTAAGTAACTTACTGAAATACACTGAAATTAACAATTTACTTTACCTAACTGATATTTAAAGTTTTTTATCTTAGTTAGGTAAGTGAATAGTTAGTTTTGATACTCCCATCAAAAGTAGTGCATGTGTTTATGATTACAATAAAAAAAGGTCTGGATGTTCCTGTCGTTGGTACTCCCCAGCAGGTAATCCATGATGGTAATACCATCAAAACCGTTGCAACACTAGGTGAAGAGTTTGTGGGTATGCGACCAACCATGTTTGTAAAAGTGGATGATCGTGTTAAAAAAGGTCAGGTTCTTTTTGAAGATAAAAAGAATCCTGGCGTTAAATTCACAGCTCAAGCTGCCGGTGTTGTTACACAAATCAATCGTGGTGAAAAACGTGTTTTACAATCAGTCGTCATAGAAGTTGACGGTGATGAGCAAGAGACTTTTACTAGCTACTCAGCGAATGAACTCAACTCAATAAAACGTGAAGATGTTGTTACTAACCTTGTTAATTCAGGTTTGTGGACGGCACTACGTACACGTCCGTTTAGTAAAGTTCCAGCTATAGATTCTACGCCAATCGCAATATTTGTTAGTGCGATGGATACTAATCCATTAGCAGCTAATCCTGAAATGATTATTAATGAACAGAGTGAAGCCTTCAAAAATGGTTTAACTATCCTTACTCGTTTAACGAGTGGCGAAGTGTTTGTTAGTAAAGCGCCAGGTGCAAATATCCCTGTTGAAGGAAATGTACAAGTTAATGAGTTTGCAGGTAAACATCCTGCAGGTTTAGTTGGCACTCATATGCATTTCTTAAAGCCAGTTAGTGGTGATAGGTTTGCATGGAACTTAGGTTATCAAGATGTTATCGCTTTTGGTACGTTATTTACCACCGGTGAAATAGATAATCAACGTATTGTTTCTCTTGCCGGTCCGGCCGCTAAAAATCCTCGTTTAGTACGTACCATTTTAGGTGCTAATGCTGCCGATTTAACGGCAAATGAATTATTAGATGGCGAAGTTCGTATTGTCTCTGGTTCTTTATTATTTGGTGCTATTGCTGCAGGTGTTCATGGCTACTTAGGTCGTTATCACGTGCAAGTATCACTACTTTTAGAAGGTCGTGAGAAAGAATTTATTGGTTATATGTACCCAGGACCAAACAAGTTTTCTGTGACTCGTGCTTATATGTCTCATTTCTTCCCTAAGAAATTATTCAACATGACCACAACAACTAACGGTAGTCCACGTGCCATGGTGCCAATTGGTAACTTTGAGCGTGTTATGCCATTAGATATTCTACCAACTTTATTGTTACGTGATTTATGTGCCGGTGATACTGACGGTGCGCAACAACTTGGTGCCTTAGAGCTTGATGAAGAAGATTTAGCCTTATGTACATTTGTTTGCCCTGGCAAAACAGATTACGGCCTAGTTCTTCGTGATTGCCTAACCACAATAGAGAAGGAAGGTTAGTCATGGGCGTGAAAAAGTTTATAGAAGATATTGAGCCG
>JABSOY010000039.1 GCA_013215385.1 Colwellia sp. | reverse complement strand
AGATAACAACAGCTTTACTAAAAATGGCAGCCCGACCGTAGAACTAAAGAATGCCCAGCGCCACGACTAACCAAACAGTGAACTTTGAGCCAAACACTAAAGTCAGTTAAGTTAATGGCTTTACAACAAAAGTGTCTAAAATAGTAAAGTCTATTAGCGTCTTTAACCAAACTGCTCAGGCGAAAACTGAGGCGTAACTCACCGAACTGATTTTAAGAACACCGCTCTTACCATAAAATATTCAGTTGATTTCGTGGTGCCATATAACGCCCCACTAAGAGGCTTTTAATAGTTGGTTATAATGTGAAGCGGAGCGGAACCTAACCAACTGTTAAAAGTCCTGCTTGAGTGGCTTGTTAGCTGCCGATTATACTCTTTAGAGTTTGATTATGCGCATTTAATCTGGACAAACATTCTTTCTTGATTTCTGATAACTCACCAACATTGACACTTAAAATTGATTTTAAACGTTGTGTGTTTTCGTACAATTGAGCGTTTAATCGGTCTACATATTCAAATCCATAAACATCTACATCCATACAAGATTTTAAATATGAGCTAGACTTGATTGCAATTAAAAATTTTTCAGGAAAACTTCTAATACTGCGGCCAACAATAACTGATAAACCTTCGGAAATGGCTGCGGATAGGTTCATCCATTTTTTAAGACGAAAGGCTAATTTAATAGCCTCCAAGTCTCCTGCGAACACTTGAATTTCTAAAATATCTAAACCTTCCTCTATTTGATCACTCCCAGGAGATAAAATTACCAATGCTGCGTTTTCAGGTGTTGGTAAATTTAGATAATTTTTCCAAGCATCTGAAGCTACGACTAAATTAGAAATAAAGAATGTTAAAAGTGCAAGATACTTCATAGTTTCCTTAGGCAGCTAACGCCGCTATTAAGCGGCAAATAAATAGTTGGCTATAATTTGTGAGGCACGAACAAAGCCAACTGTTTTTTGTCCGACTTGAATGCCTTTGTTATATGATGGTAGCGATAAACACTAAAGATAACAACAGCTTTACTAAAAATGGCAGCCCGACCGTAGAGCTAAAGAATGCCCAGCGCCACGACTAACCAAACAATGAACTTTGAGCCAAACACTAAAGCTAGTTGAGTTAATGGCTTTACAACAAAAGTGTCTAAAATAGTAAAGTCTATTAGCGACTTTAACCAAACTGCTCAGGCGAAAACTGAAGCGTAACCCACCAAAACCATTTGAAGAACACCGCTCTTACCATAAAATATTCAGTTGATTTCGTGGTGCCATATAACGCCGCTATTAAGCGGCAAATAAATAGTTGGCTATAATTTGTGAGGAACGAACAAAGCCAACTGTTTTTTGTCCGTCTTGAATGCCCTTGTTATATGATGGTAGCGGAAAAGTACTAATGATAACAAGCACTTTAACGCTTAGGCAGCCCGACCGTAGAACTAAAGAATGCCCAGCGCCACGACTAACCAAACCATGAACTTTGAGCCAAACACTAAAGTCAGTTAAGTTAATGGCTTTACAACAAAAATGTCTAAAATAGTAAAGTCTATTAGCGTCTTTAACCAAACTGCTCAGGCGAAAACTGAGGCATAACCCACCAAACTAATTTGATGAACACCGCTCTTACCATAAAATATTCAGTTGATTTCGTGGTGCCTTATAACGCCCTATTAAGCGGCGATAAATTGTTGGCTAAAATGCGAGGAACGAAGCTAGCCAACTGTTTAGCGTCCGTCTTGAATAGCTTGTTATGTAGATCTACTCTCCATCCGTGAATTTTGGAAATTTAGGTGACTACTTCTAATAAACATAACTATGGAAATGGTAATGACAGCTA
>JABSOY010000003.1 GCA_013215385.1 Colwellia sp. | reverse complement strand
CAAGCAGAGCCACTTACCTTAGATAATGCAGTCATCGAGTCACACCAACGGTTAGCTGTTGCGCTCGCTAATCAAATGCTAGTCGTGGTTGAAGCAATTAAAGTATTTGATAAAGAAATTAGTACCTTGTTTGATACATTACCTGATGCAGAACTTTATAAATCATTACCGGGTACAGGACCTTGCTTAGCACCAAGGTTGTTAGTTGCTATGGGAGAAAATCGTAGTCGCTTTACTAGTGCATCAGAAATTCAAATGTCTGCTGGTATAGCTCCAGTGACGGAGCGCAGTGGTCAAAAATGTTGGGTGCATTGGCGATATCAGTGTTCTAAATTCACTCGACAGTCATTCATTGAATGGGCAGCTAAAAGCGTTCATCAATCTTATTGGGCAGGTATCTATTATCAACAACAACGTTCAAAAGGTAACACCCATCAATCATCAATAAGATCGTTAGCATTTAAATGGATACGGGTTTTATACCGATGTTGGAAAANAAAAGAACCNTATAATGANTCGAAGTATTTAAAAGNATTGAGGGATCGAAATTCCCCATTACTTTTTAAAGAAAAAGCTTGTTAAAGGTCTCAGGGCGTAGAGTTGACGTTAGCTTCAAATTATTTCCCATATATTTTCTAATGAATTTAAAACTGATATGTATCAGTTTTAAAGGAACATAAACAAACTCCATAAATTACTAAACGTTTAAATTTTAATCTGGAATTTTATAGATAAGTGTCTATTATTATGTATATTTTATAATGTTTACATGAAAAAAGAACGGCATAAATAGTCAGTCGATAAATTTTAGTGCTTTGATGATTTTGAATAAACATTAACAAGAGATTTTTATGATTAACTTAAAAAGTTTAAAGGCTAAATTTATACTGATTTTTATGGTAATAGGTTTAGTACCTGCGATAACTATTAGTGTCATTTCAACCATAAATAGCTCGGAAGATGTGGCGGATAAAATTTATAGTCAACTAACCGCGATTAATCAAATTAAGAAGCAGGCCATTGAAAATTACTTTGCTGAGCGTCAAGGTGATATGGGCGTTCTTATTGATATTGCTGATACCATGAAACAGCAAGCTTTTATGAAATTATCGGCGATAAACAAGCTTAAAAAATCTCAAGTTAACGATTACTTTACGAGTAATAAGGTTCAATTAGAAATTTTAGCCAATGAAAATAATACTCACCAAGCCATTGCTGAACTCGTTAATAATTTTTCGAATAAAAAACAGTGGCATAATTCTCTTAATAAATACGATAAAAACTATAAGTCGTTATTGTCCTATTTTGGCTGGTACGACTTTTTTATCATCAGTACTAAAGGCACTATTGTTTATTCGGTCACACGGGAAAGTGATTTAGGGCAAAAAATCCCTAACGATTTAACCGACAGCTCCTTTTATCAAGCATTTAATTTAGCTAAGCAATCTGACTCATCAGACATTCAATTTGGTGACTTTCTTCCTTATGCCCCCAGTAATAATCAACCCGCTGCATTTATGGTTAAACCGGTAGAGGTAAATGGTAAACGAGTGGGTTATATTGCTTATCAGCAACCACTGGATAAAATCAATAGTATTTTAGGTGATAGAGAAGGAATGGGCGAAACAGGGGAGTCATACCTTGTTGGGCAAGATAAACTGATGCGCTCAGACTCTTATTTAAATCCGACAGAATATTCTGTTAAGGCCTCTTTTGCTAATAAAAACAAAGTACAAACGCAAGCCGCCAATAGTGCATTGAAGGGAGAAAAAAACACCAGTGTCATCATGGATTATAATGATAATCCCGTAGTGAGTAGTTGGGATTATATTGATATTGACAGTGGCATACGGTGGGCAATCATATCCGAAATTGATGTTGCCGAAGCCTTTAACCCTAAAACCGCTAATAATGAAGATTTTTATAAAAGCTATATTGAAAAGTATGGCTACTATGATTTATTTTTGGTTAATCCTAATGGTCATATTTTTTATACTGTAACCAAGGAGTCTGATTTTAATACCAATATTTTAACCGGAAAATATTCAACATCTAATTTAGGCGCCTTAATTAAAAAAATTAATCAAAGTAAGCAATATGGTTTTGTTGATTTTTCTCCTTATGAACCCAGTAATGGTGATCCTGCCGCATTTATCGCGCAACCTTTACTCAAATCTAATGGGCAAGTGGCGCTTTATGTTGCTTTGCAGTTACCACTTGAAGGCATACAAACAATCATGGGCATTAGAGAAGGCATGGGAAAAACAGGCGAAAGCTATTTAGTGGGTAATGATTTAAGAATGCGCAGTAACTCATACCTTGATCCTATCGGCCATACGGTAAAAGCAAGTTTTGCTGGCTCGGTGACAAAAAATGGTGTCGACACAGATGCCGCCAAACGAGCGCTGGCCGGAGAAAAAGGCACCGATATTATTATTGATTATAACGGTAACCCGGTACTTTCGTCTTTTGATCGTATCGAGTTTGGTCATTTTAGTTGGGCCATTCTGTCAGAAATAGGTGAGGCTGAGGCCTTTGCATCAATTCGTAGTAATACCCTCTTTATGATCATATTAATGACTATTATTGTTGCCGTGGTCGTCATAATAGGTATGTTTGTGGCTAAACGTATTGCCACACCAATCATTGATATTGCCAATACCGCACAAAAAGTGGCGAGTGGTGATTTAACCATGAAGGTTAATAAAACGTCTAATGACGAGGTTGGTCAACTTCAGCAAGCTATTGGGAAAATGATAATTAACTTATCTAAAATGGTTGGCAATATTTCGGCGATAGCGATTCAACAAGCCTCAACATCTGAAGAGCTTGCGGCAATAACTGTGCAAACTAGTGCTACGGTTACCGAGCAACAGGCGATTTCAGAGCAACTTGCTACGGCGATGCAGGAAATGGGCACAACCGTCAATGAGGTTGCCGTCAGCACTACGACCACGTCATCGGCAGTCGATGCTATTAAAGAAAAAGTAAACGATGGGGCTAGTAAGTTAGATGAAACGTATCAATCAATCGTTATTATGACCGAGCATATTCAGCAATCTGAGCAAAGTGTGCAAAAAGTGAGGAAAGACTTCGATCAAGTCGTTAATATTCTTGATGTTATAAAGGGGATTGCTGATCAAACTAATTTATTAGCACTAAATGCCGCGATTGAAGCGGCTAGAGCTGGTGAGCAAGGCCGAGGTTTTGCAGTAGTAGCCGATGAAGTTCGTCAACTTGCACAAAGAACACAAGATTCAACCAAAGAAATTGATGAAATGATCAATACCATTATGGTCGGTGCTAATTCATCGGTTGAAGTCATGGCAAGCAGTGTTGTTCAAGCCAAGTCTGTACAGGAACACGCCAAAGAAGCGAGAGATCTTAATCAAATTATTGCCGGTGATATGAATGAAATTAGTGATTTAAGTGCGCAAATAGCGACGGCAGCAGAAGAACAATCAGTGGTTGTTGATGAAATTTTACAAAATGTTGAAACGTTAAATTCAGGTGTAACTGAAACGAGACAAGCAACTGAGAATATTTCAGAATCAAGTGTAGAGTTAGCTCGTTTAGCAACTGAATTAGAAAAAGAAGCAACAGCGTTTAAAATCAAATAACTTGATAATAAAGGTATGTCTCCTGAATAAATTGAAGTTATCTATTATGTAGTCAATGGTAATAACGGCATTACAAAAACTAATCCAAATAAGCAAGTTAACGGTAATACTTAATCTCTCGAATGTGGTAAAAGTGATCATAAACCGACTACCCCAAGCAGTTTTATTTTTGGCAGCCATATATGTCTGTGCCAATGAGCGTAAAAAAGCCATCAATACTTTTTCTAATACGTTATCATCATTCTTTTAGTCACATGTAAGCTTACACAGTTAACATCTTCAATTGTTAACTGCCTTTGAAGACTAACAATATCTTAAAAAACACTTAATTCTCTAGAGCTATAGACCAATATCATGACAAGAAAAATATTAAGTTTGAACGTGAAAAGAAAAAAAGTCGCCATACAAGTCGAAGAAGTGGTCAAGGTTGTCCCTCATGAAGACCCGCAAAAGCAATTTTTAAATGGCGTAGCCATCAATCCTCATCAGTGTATTCGTTTAGAGTTAGGCTCACAGCAGCTCTCTACACGAGCGATGGATTTATTCACACCCATTGGTTTGGGNCAGCGAGGTTTGATTGTTGCTCCNCCAGGCTCNGGNAAAACGACNCTGTTAAAACATATTTGTCAGTCGGTGGGCACAGCCTATCCCGAGATAAAGCTGTATGCGCTACTCATTGATGAGCGTCCAGAAGAAGTGACCGATTTTAAGCGCAGCGTGCCGGCTAAGGTATACGCTTCATCGACAGATGAAAGCTATGACCAACACGTTCGTGTAGCCAATGATCTTCTTAACATTGCTCGTAGGGAAGCTGGTGAAGGACACGATGTTATGATTGTTATTGATTCTCTGACAAGGCTCACCCGTGTGCATAACGCCAATCAAAAAGGCAGTGGTCGTACCATGTCGGGCGGGCTTGATGCTAGAGCGATGGCAATACCACGCAAACTGTTTGGCGCAGCGAGAAAAATTGAACATGGTGGCTCGCTGACCATTCTAGCGACCGTACTGGTAGATACTGGTAGCCGGATGGACCAGGTGATTTTTGAGGAGTTTAAGGGTACGGGTAATATGGAAGTGGTTTTATCACGTGAAGCGGCAAATCAGCGGGTTTTTCCCGCGTTAGATATTGCTAAAAGTAGCACGCGCCGTGAAGAGTTGCTGTTAAACTCGAAGGAACTCGACAAGGTAAGAGTATTGCGCAGGGCACTTACTGGTCTTAAGCCGGTAGAAGGTGCTAGAAAACTGGTTGAGTTACTAGAAAATTTCCCAACAAATGCCGAGTTGTTGAACCGTTAGTAATCAAAAATAACCCTAACTTAACTGCTCGTTAAAACAGAGCACACTAGTGGCACTGTAAAGGCCAACTATTATCATAAAGTAGAGCTTTCAAAAGAGCTCCAGCCGTTTAAAAACGACTTGGAGTTCACCTTAAGTAGAAACCAATTAACCGCTAGTTATGTAATTGCTAAATTCATTGGCTAACCAGTCATGCCACTAGCC
>JABSOY010000038.1 GCA_013215385.1 Colwellia sp. | reverse complement strand
GCCGGGTTAGCAGGGTCAAGCGGCACATAAGCACCACCGGCTTTAAGAATAGCCAACAAACCAATAACCATTTCCAGAGAGCGCTCTATACAAATCCCCACGGGAACATCTGGACCGACTCCTTGCCCTCGCAACTTATGCGCTAATTGATTCGCTCGAGCATTTAACGCTTGATAACTGAGCTTTTCATCATTAAGAATTAAAGCGGTCTGACTTGGATTAAGTTCAACTTGCGCTTCGAATAACTGATGAATACAAACACTACTGTCATAATCAACCGCCATATCATTCCAGTCTTCAATGATGTGCTTTTGTTCAGCTTGGTCAAGTAACGATAACTCCGCAATACGTTGGCTTGGCTTAGCTACAATACCTTGCAATAGATGCTGCCAATGCTTAGCCAAGCGATCAATAGTGGATGGATCAAAAATTGAAGCATCATATTCAATACCGCCTATCAATTCCCCCGCTGCGCTAGCAGTTACACCCAAAGATAAATCGAACTTAGCTTGTTCCAATTCACCTGTTTCAATGGTTAGTTGTAAGTTATTTATAGTTAACCCTGGATCAGAACCACCTTCTAATCGCCAATCAAAGATGGTTTGAAATAAAGGTGTTCGGTTGCTAGAACGCTCCACTTGAATAGTATCTAATAGCAACTCAAAAGGTACATCCGCATACTGTAAAGCAGCTATCGACTCTTCACGTAATCGTGCTAATAAGTCACTGACAGTATCATCCGATTGTAATTGAACTTTATATACCTGCGTACTCATAAAGCAACCGACTAACTCCTGCGTTTCTTCTAGGTGTCTATTGGCATTTGGCACGCCAATACCAAATTCAACCTGCCCACTATAACGGCTTAGTAAAACTTGCCATGCTGCCATAAGAATATTAAAAGGGGTTGTATCATGACTAGAAGAAAGTTGATAAATCTTAGAAGTTAATGTTTGATCAATCATAAAATCACAATAACCAACAGGGCGAACACTCTCTGATTCCCTCGGAAAATCAATAGGTAACTCTAGCGGAGAGATTTTTTCACCTAAGTAGTTTTTCCAGTATTCAAGGCCGATATTATTTTCACTATTTGAAAAACTATCACGTTGCCATGCAGCAAAGTCGGCATATTGAATAGCTAATTTAGGCAGGCTGTCTTTTGAGTTAGGCCCCATTGCAACTGTAAACGCTTGGCTTAAATCTTTGATTAAAATGGGATTCGATTGCCCATCTGAGGCGATATGATGCATGGTTATCAACAATGCATATTTATCAGTACTAAAACAGATCAGTTTTGCTCGTAATTGCCCTGCTTTAAATAGATCAAATGGTGTTGTAGCTTCTATGTGAGCAAGTTCGGTAAATCGTTGCTGCTGTTCATCACTAGAGAGTTCACTTATATCAAATAAAGTAAAATTTAAATTGACACTTTCTTCTACTACCTGCCGAGGAATACCGTCAACACCCTCAGCGTAAACATATCGGGTACGTAAAATATCATGTCGTTCAATCACTTTATTTAACGCTAACTCAAGTGTGCTAACTTCAAGTTTTCCTTGGATATGTATCACTCTTGGTAAATTATAGGAAGAATCTTCTAGATCATATTGCTGTAAAAACCACAAACGTTGTTGCGCAAAAGAAAGCGGAGCAGAGTCACCTTTAAATCGCTTTATACTAGAGGTAGTGTCAGAAAAAGTGTCTGTGTCCAAAAGTGCCAATAATTCATCTTCGCTTATATCATGTACTTGGTTCATTACTACCTCTAAAAGGGGATATATAAAATAATCTCTGCTTAGATAACGAAGTTTATTCGTTCATATTTAGAGGAATAGAAGTAATAAATAAAATTAAAAAGAGTTCTCAGTTATGCAAGCAATTGAAGTGTTAATATTATATTGTGAAACTGACATGTCCTCGCTGTTATTTACCGGATAAGATCGGGTAAACAGCACATATCATTTACTTTTGTAATACTATTATTTATTGGGGGGACAGCGGTGTTGTCATTATTACCGCAGATGGCAATTGTACACCTTTAATTCATTACAAAAGATAAGAGTCCCCAACATTAATGAATATTGAGAACTCTGAACGGATAAGTTGTTAATATAAAAATTCAACAGCAGCTAAGTTTTATTACAATAGTAATGATTCTTGACTCAGTTAGTACCTTCTCTGGCTGCCTTTGACTTAGTCAATAGCGCTTCGCGTTGCTCTGGTGTCAAACTATTAAGTTTCAAACGAACTTGTGCGCTACGTTCTAGTTTTTCAGGTATAACCCCCTCTTGATTACTCATTGCTTTAGCTAATTCAACAACACTAGGGTGATCAAAAACGACTCCTGGGTGAATATCAACTTGTAACTGTCTACGTAGACGTGAGACTAGTTTAATGATCAATAATGAATGACCTCCCAAGCTAAAAAAACTTCGCTGAGTACTAATCTTCTTAACATTTAATAACATTGCCATCTCTTCAGCTAGCAATGTCTCTAGCGCGCTACTAGGTTCGATAAACTCGCAATTAACAAGCAAACTTTCTGGACTAGGAAGATTATTACGATCAATCTTGCCATTAGCCAACCTTGGAATATTATCTAGCACAAAAACATGAGCAGGCAACATAGTCGCGGGTAATACTTTTGGTAAGTGCTCAATAATGCTCTGTAACCAATCATCATTACTTTGCTGATGTTCTCCTTGACTATTTCTTTGCACATAAGCAATTAATTGTCGACTTGATGCATCCTTACTTTCACCAATATGACTTTCGCCTGGTTGCCAAGTACAAACAACGGCTTGGCCAATAGTCGCTTCATTAAGTAATATTTGCTCAATTTCAGCTAGCTCAATACGAAAACCTCGAATTTTTACTTGATGATCTTGTCTGCCACACAGCTGTAAACTACCATTAGGCAGATAGCGCGCTAGATCTCCTGAACGATAAAGGCGTTCGCCGCTATTAAAAGGATCCTCAACAAAGGCACCTTCAACTTCTGCTGATAAATAACCTCGACAAAGCTGCTTACCCCCTATATACAACTCCCCTATTGCACCTGTAGGGACACGTTGCATTTTTTCATCAAAAATAGTTATTTGGCAGCCTTCAAAGGTTTGACTGAGTGAGATACCTTGCTGCATATCCTCATCAATGTGTAATTGATGATAAAGTACGCCTACCGTTGTTTCAGTTGGACCGTAATGATTAAATAATCGGCATTGGGGTAGTGCACTAAAAATGTTCTTAACTAAACTAGCGGGGATTGGCTCCCCACCTAAAACAAGGGTTGACGGTAATATGCTTTTACCCTTTAGTAAATCCAAATCAAGTAAAGCATTTAAATGTGAAGGGACGATTTTTAAACAGTCAATTTGATGTGTTTGCATAAATTGAGCAAAACGAGCACTATCCTGCACCTCTTCATCGCTGGCAATATGTAAAGTAGCACCATTAAACAAAGCACCAAACAATGAGGTATGCCCTAAATCGGCAGCAACCGTAGAGGTCATCGCAAAAGATTTACAATCGCCAAGCCCTAGCTGCTTACTGGCGGAAATAACATAGTTAACAAGTTGACTATGTTCAATTACAACACCTTTTGGGGTACCTGTACTGCCAGAAGTAAAAATTATATAAGCAGCTTGTTGTAAATTCGCCGCTGTAAAATCAACATTTTCTCGTGCTTTATTACTAGGTTCATCAAGTAGTAAAACTTCTGCGCTATCTTGTGTTTCATCGGTAGTATCTATTGTCCAATGTACGCTATTACTAATAATCAACATAGCCGATGATTGCTCAACAATTAGCCTTTTACGTAACATTGGCCATTGTAAGTCTAGTGGTACCCATGCGGCACCCACTCGCCAAGTGGCTAAGATAGCAACCACTAAATCAATTGTTCGTGGTAACGCTAAGGCGACAATACTCTCCGCTTTGACGCCTTGGTGATGTAATCGTATTGCCAGTTGTTGTACTTTTTCTTCTAATTGAGCATAAGTTACCTGACTATTATCACCCGTTAAAGCTATTCCAGTAGGCTTAGTCTGTGCCCATGAAGAAATATAATCAGCTATTGTGCTATGAGCCGATACCTCTTTATTTTGTGCAGAAGCTGTAAAATGTTGTCGACTACTAAGCTCAGTTTTACTAATAAAAGCTTCATTTGAAGACAATTGAGCCAAAGAAACATCTGCCAGTCTGTTCGCTTTATTAACTAAATCAGTTGTCAAACTACCTGTTAAGCTCATCAATAATGTAAGGTATTGTTTAAGTAATATAGATATGTCGGCAGCTGAATAATACTGGCATTGATAACGCAATTCTAATTCATTTGGTTTACCGTTTAACTGACCAACTAGTAAACTTAATTCAAAGGGCAACTCTATTCCTTTTACTGAAATGACAGTCCATTTTGACTCTGGCGTTAATTTATCTGTAAAGTTATCCCTTAAACCAAAGCCAGATGCTAAGTGTTTTGTAGTCGCTAAGGACTCAATTGACCAATGCTCTTGCCAAGCTTGATGATCCTCAAGTAGCTCTGCAATGGTTTCAAGCCAACTTGAAAAGGTTTGTTCAGGCGTAACGGTTAATGAAAGTGGCAGTATTTTTTCAAACAGCCCAAGGTTGTCGGCAAAAAATTCATAGTCTTGACGGCAATCGTGACTCCAACCTACTTGAATAGTTTTCTGATCACTTATTCTGGCTAATAACCACCACCATGCAGCTTGCAATAATAAGGTAACCGGTTGTTCGACTTGTTGCGCTAATTTATCTAACTGCCCTTGCAGAGTGCTATCAATAGTCGTTATTTCTGATGCATAGGTCAGTGCTTTTTCTTTAACGACAATGTCATCATTATCCGCGCCCACAAAACCGATCATGCGATAAGGTAAAGCAGGTGCTTGCATTTCTTCACTTAGCTGTTGCTGCCAGTATTCTTTACCTGCAATAGCATCTTCATCTTGCGCCACGTCCACGCGCCACTCAACATATTCTGCATACTGAGGTAGTTCTTCATCTTTCGTCAATAATGCATCTGCTTTATATGCGGCTGTTAAAGCGTGCCAAAAGGCCTGAAGCCCGCCATTGTCGGTAATTAAATCAGCAACAACCAGTGCTAAGCCATAACACTGTTCATCTATTTGGCAAAGATACAATGTGCTTAGCCAATCGGCATCCTGAATAAAGCCAGCTTGTCGTTTAGCCTCTATTTGTTCAGTGAAAATTTGCCAAAGATCTTGCCCTTTCGTCTGTTCACTACCAACCTCGATTTTCTCTATAGGTAAAATGTTATCGGCTCTAACCACTGACTGACGTAGTCCGCGATAAGCCACAACATTAAAAAACTTATTGCCTAATATACGCTGATTTTTTAATACCTGTTGCACAGCTCGCTGTAAGCGAGGTTGATCTAGTTGGCCATTTATCTGCATAACTAACGTCAATGCAGGGAACGATGTTTGCTCTCTACGGCCGAATAAGCTTTGCTGTTCTGGGCTTAACGGTAAGCTAGCTGGCTGCTGTAATGATACTTCTTGAGTTAGTTCAATTATTTCGTTCATTCGCTAATTTCCTCTGCTAGCTCTTTGCAACTTTCATTTATGGTGGAACCTTTTAAGATGTTTTTTTCAAAATCAACGCGGTAATACATTTCGCCCATAGCTACTGAAATTTTTCGATCACCTTGAAAAGGATCTCGAGCATGAGCAGCCAACATATTATCCACGACAATTATGTCACCTTGTTGCCAATCAAAACGCACTGCACATTGCTCATAAAGAGCCTCAATTTGTGCCATAACTTCATCTTCAATTGGCGAGCCATCTCCGTAATAAACATGTCTGGGCATATTATCTATACCAAGCAAGGCAATAAGATCATCCCGAACATCAGCATCTAAATGATAGTAATGATGTAACTGTATTTGATTAAAGAACGTTCGTTCCCCTGTTAATGGATGGGTAATAATAGCGGCGCAAGGGGTGCGAATTTGCAAATCATCTTCATTTAACCACCGCCATTCAATACCTGATTTTTTGCAACGTTCTTCTACATCACTACGATTTTCTGTTTTGAAAAAGTGTTGCCAAGGAACATCAAGTTTATTGGTAAATGTACGGACATAGAGCAGACCTTTTTCTTCAAATAGTACCAACAAGTCAGCAGGCAGGCGACGATACATTTCTCGACAATCTACAATAGGAGTTGCCCCACCAATAGGTGATGGTAATTCGCAATAAAACATTTGTTTACGAGGCCAACTGTCTTGATGCGAACTCTCGTTGTGGAATAAAATCATTTTTCGTTCTGGATATGGCGTAGAACGATATATTTGCTTACCACCTTCTTTTTTAGGTAAATCACCATATTGACCATAAAGCCCTGGCTGTATAGCTTCAGCAAATTGCTCAAACTCTTGTACGTTTTTTAATTCAAAGCCCCTAAATAATATGCAAGCATGTTTATTTAGTTTCTCATCAATAAGAATTCTATTTTTTTTTGCCCACTCAATAACATTTAAACTGGGATCAACAGGCTGAGCTAACAAAGGGAAAATTTCATTTTCGCGCAATGTTGAGAAATTTACCATTGGCGTATTAATGGGTACTGCAGTATCAGATTTATCAATATTTTGGCCCAGTCCATGACTAGCTTTTCCTTTTTTAATAAATTTGTTTAATTTATCAAACTTTTTACTGGCTAATTTTTTACCACTAGATACTTTTGGTGTTTTGGATACTATATCCGTCATAATAAACTCCTTTAATAAGGTATTTGGTTTTTGCACTAGCTGTTTCAGCAAACTACACCAACACTGTATTAATTGTTCAATTCGCTCAGCTGAAAACATAGAAAGCGCATAAGTCCAATTACAGGCAAGGCTGTTTTCATGCTCTTGTACAAATAGCGCCATATCAAATTTTGAATGTTCATCATTTAATTTCAAAGGTTCAAATTGTAAACCATTGATATCTAAAGAGCCTACCGGTGTATTATTCATTACAAATAAAACTTGAATTAATGGCTGTACACCTTGAATTCGTTTTATTCCGCACTTCTCAATGATAATATCTAAGGGAAGTTCTTGGTGTTCATAACTATTTAACGTATTTAATCGAATATAATTTACATATTCGGTAAAAGATTGCTCAGGGTCAAAGTATGATCGCATCGGTAATACATTAATAAAGAAGCCAATAAGCCCTTCTAGCGCTTGATGTTGTCTACCAGCTATATCAGTACCTATAACTAAATCAGGTACATCACAAACCCTATGTAGTAATAACTGAAAGCTAGCCATCGTTATCTGGTGAGCAGTGACTCCTAAAGTATTAGCTAAATCTTTAAGTGGTAAATACAGTGATTCAGGTAAATCAAACGAAGTACTACTGCCTTGATATTTACCTTGAATATTTGAATTAAAAACATCCTTTGGTAGTTTTAAAGTGGATGGAACACCCTGTAAATTAGTACGCCAATAGTCAACGCTTGACGCTAATAAACCATCATCCCATAACTTTTTTTGCCAAAAAGAGTAATCTAAATATTGAATGGGTAATTCAGCTAATTGAGCTATTCCTCCACTTTCACAAGCTCGATAAAAGCTTGCGAGTTCGTTAACCAAAACCCCCATAGACCAACCATCAGAGATAATATGATGCATGGTAAAAAATGCTAGGTGCTCATTATCAGAAACTTTTAATATACTGACGCGTAATAATGGTGCATATTCAAGATTAATCTGCTCATTAGCACAACGCTGCAACCAATCTTCACGGTCTTTAGTTTGCTCACTTAGCATTAGCTCACTAATATCAACAAAAGCAATTTTTAATGCGGGATCTGCTATAACATAAGCATACGGTTCTCCATTTTCATCTTGACGATAACAAGTACGTAATATTTCATGGCGCTGCATCAACAAAGTAAAACTTTGTTCAAGAATTGATAATGATAACTCTCCCCGTATTGTTAACGCTGTTGGCATATTATAAGCCACGTCACCCGTCGATAATTGGTCGACCACCCAAAGACGTTGTTGCGCTAAAGATAACGGTAAAACTTGCTCACGTGATACTGGCACTATAGCTTGCGCTAACTTAACCCCTTCGCTTTGCGCAGCCCGCTCAGCGAAATCACGTAGAGTACTCGCTTCAAATAAAGCGCGCAGTGGAATTTCTGCTGATAACGCTTGTCTTACCCGTGAAATGACTTGGGTGAGTAATAACGAGTGCCCACCCAATTCAAAGAAGTTATCGTTGAGACCAACTTGCTCAATACCTAGTACCTCTTGCCAGATATCAGCGAGCTGTCTTTCTAGTACCGTATTTGGCGCTTCATAACGTTGCTGTAACTGATTCGCATCAGCTTTTGGTAGAGCTTTTCTATCTAACTTGCCATTAGGTGTTAATGGTAATTTCTCAAGGAATAACATATGCGCTGGTACCATGTACTCAGGTAACACTTGTTGCAGATGTGTTTTGAGCTCGGCTCTAAACGCATGTTGTGCGTTATTATCTGAGCCACTGCCTGCTTCGATACCTGCCTCAGTATCAGCATTGGTGAGCTGGCCGTCGTTAGGAATAATATAAGCCACCAATTGCTGACCACTCACGCCTTCTTGCGCTAAGACCACCGCATCACGAATTGCATCATGACTTTGCAATTGGGATTCAATCTCGCCTAACTCAATACGGAAGCCGCGAATTTTCACCTGATGGTCTATTCGACCTACGTATTCTATGGTGCCATCGCTTCGATATCTGGCTAAATCACCTGTGCGATATAAGCGGCCGCCCTCTTCGCTAAACGGGTCAGCGATATAACGCTCTGCCGTTAGCTCTGGGCGTTGATGGTAGCCTCTAGCTAAACCTGATCGCCCTACATAGAGCTCACCAGAGCAACCTTTTGCCACTGGATTTAAATCACTATCAAGTACGTACCAAGTCAAGTCATTAATAACCTGACCTATAGGGCTACCAGCTTTATGCATATCAGCTAATAACAATCGACGATAGGTTACATGTACCGTTGTCTCTGTGATGCCATACATGTTAATTAACTGTGGCGTATTATCAGCAAAGCATTCAAACCATGGACGTAAACTTGCAGCATCTAATGCTTCGCCACCGAAGACGACATAACGTAAAGCCATGGCGTTATCACCTGTACTGGTAAGTTTTTCATTATTAGCACAGGCAATGGGCATTAATTGACTAAAAGCTGAAGGTGTCTGGTTTAATACCGTGACTTTCTCTTTACATAACAAGTTATACAAATCACTAGGGGAGCGAGTAACTTCGAACGGTACTACAACCAATTTACCACCATGTAACAAGGCACCAAATATTTCCCAAATAGAAAAGTCAAAAGCGTAAGAATGGAATAACGTCCAGACATCGCTATCCGTAAAATTAAACCACTGCTTCGTTGCTTTAAATAATCTATTAACGTTATCGTGAGTTTGTAAGACCCCTTTCGGTTTACCTGTCGACCCTGATGTGTAAATAACATAGGCTAAATTAGCTGAATTATTATGATTGACTAGATTATCTGTACTGTACTCAGCCCAAGCAGCTTCGATTAAACCATCATCAAGCAATAAGACTTCAAGCTTAGTTTCAACAGTTACAGGTATCGTTAATTGCTCTTCGATATGGCGTTGCGTTAATAACAGCTCAATGCCGCTATCCTCTATCATATAAGCCAAACGCGATTGCGGATAATCAGGGTCAAGCGGCACATAAGCACCACCCGCTTTAAGAATAGCTAACAGACCAATCACCATTTCCAGTGAACGCTCGACCGCAATACCCACTAAGGTATCTGATGTCACACCCAACGCTCGTAACTTATGCGCTAATTGATTGGCCTTTTGGTTCAACACGCGATAAGTAAGAGTTTCATCCTCAAAGACTAACGCGGTATTATCAGGATTGTTTAGAGCTTGCTGCTCGAATAATTGATGGATACAAGCACTACTGTCATAATCAACCGCTGTCTCATTCCAGTCTTGGATTATGTGTTTTTGCTCTGCTGGGTCAAGTAATGGTAACTCCGCAATACGTTGATTTGGCTTAGCTACAAGACCTTGCAATAGATACTGCCAATGTTGAGCCAGTCTTTCTATCGTTGACTCATCAAATAAATCCGTTGCATAATTAAATGACGCGGAAATACCCGTTTCAAACTCACCAATATCTAACGTTAAATCAAATTGTGCGGTATGGCTCTCCCAATTAACGCCTTCCACTGTCAGACTATCAAGAGAAACCAGTTGTGCTTCTTTATCGGACCCTTTCTCGGTTAAGTAGTTAAACATTGCTTGAAATAACGGTGTATGACTTAAGCTACGCTCTACCTGCAGTGATTCCACTAACTGCTCAAACGGTAAGTCTTGGTTATCTTGTGCCTCTAACGTGGTTTGTTTTACTTGTTGCAATAATTGCTCAAAGGTTAAGTCCGCATCAAAGTCTGCTCGTAATACTTGGGTATTAACAAAAAAACCAATCAATCCCTCTGTTTCCAGTCGATTACGGTTAGCGACCGGTGTACCAATGCGTATTTCATCTTGACCACTGTAGCGATGTAATAACGTTTGGAATGAAGCAAGTAACAAGGTGAACAAGGTACTACTTTCTTGTTGTGCCAACCTTGTTAACTTGTTGATAAGTACATCATCTAATGATACATCGAGCCTCGCACCTTGATAACTTGGCTGCATAGG
>JABSOY010000037.1 GCA_013215385.1 Colwellia sp. | reverse complement strand
TATTGGTTTAACACCCATCCAGCATTCTTCAGGCGGTGTGGTAAAGCTTGGCTCTATAGGGAAATTTACTAAAAATAGTATTTTAAGGAGTCAATTGATATGTGGTGCAACCGCTGCGGTACAGCATGCCGTAAAAAGAAAAGCCAAAACCAAGAAAGATGTTTGGAACAAGGTTTAGTTGAGCGTCGAGGTAAAAAGTGTGCGGCGGTAGCACTGGCCAATAAAACCGTAAGAACGGCTTTCGCCATGCTGACACAAAATACAGAATATAAAGCTGAGGTACTTACAGCTTAAAAAAGAGTTCAAACAACAAAAATGCACTAACGAAGATAAAAATCAGCTGGTTTAGTCAGTAGCCAACGTAGAGCCTAGCGCTCGCTTAATAGATTTGACAACCAGTTCGCGTAAATATCAAAGAGCCAGAGATAGCTTCTCAATATAGAGCTCGTACATAAGTATGCATTAATTTCTTTGTCTTAGAGTATTTGTTGTTGATAGGAGGGAGTCCACATAAGTTGGCTAAAATGTGTAGCTAAATGAAATGCAGCCGACTGTTGCGTATCCGTTCTTAATGGTCTTGTTCCACGGCTCTACTCTAAACGTTAAGACCAATGCCTTTTAGCAGAGTATGGGTGAGAAAATCTCCGGCATTTTTGAAATCACCATCATCAAGTTCAGGCTTACCCAAAGCTATCTGAATCTGAGTGGAAAAGTCGGCATAAGTTTGGGTAGATGCCCAAATGACAAAAAATAGGTGCTGGGGATCAATGTCGTCAATTAGCCCTTGGGCAATCCAGCCTTTAACCAGATTGACATCCGCTTCCAGCGCAGGCTTTAGGTTTTCCTCAAGGTACTGGCTAATATGCGGCGCACCATTGAGATTTCATTAGCAAAAACTTTAGAGCCTTTAGGATGGCTCTTGGAAATTTCCAGCTTATCGCGTATGTAATTGGCTAGCATAGTAGCCGGATCTGAGCCCGGTTGATTAATCAGGTTAAGTTTTTCTAACCAAATGTTTAATATATTTTTCAGTACTGTCTGATAGAGCAGCTCTTTCGAGGAAAAATAATACAGCATATTCTGCTTGGACATGCCTGCTTGCTCAGCAATGGACTCTAAGGTGGCGCCATTAAAACCACGTTGAGCAAAGACATGCTCTGCTGCTGCAATAATTTTAACTTCGTGGGCTTCACGAATACGTGAAGGACACGGGACTTAGTCATTGGTTTTTCTTCAGGTGTTTTTTGCGGTATGAGCGGTATTCACTACAGAAATATAAGGCAGAAAACAGCTAACAATAGCTATTAATGAAACGGCATTATATGCCAATGAAAATACTATGTCAGCTTTATCATTGGCATATGCGCTAGTGGCTACACAGTGACTTCATCGCTCAAGCTAATTTTTTGCTTATAAATAGTTTATGGTTGAGGTAAAGAGTTTTCCGACAAATGAATTGTCAACTAATGGATTATTCTCTCTTGCTTGTCCCACAGACTGCCTTGCCAATTCGAAATCGTTCCACTAGCTTCACAGGTGTCGCAATGCCATTCAATCATATCAATGGCGCTGCACTTACCTTCAATACTCCCACCACAAGAAAGTTGCTCAGCTCGAGTGTTGCAGTTCAAATCAACATCAATCAGTGGCTGTTCGATATTCTCAGAAACCGATGACACAATCTGACTCAAAAATTTGAAAATCGTTTTTGCTTGTTCGGTAAGTTCTACTACATTACCTGCTTCATCAAAAAAATGTCTAAAATCTGTTTTTAACGCCATATATTTTTCAATCATCGAATGCTAATGCCGCTAACATATAGCAGTTAAGCCTCTCAGTACATCATTTCTAATTTAATATTATCAAGCTGGCACATAATACTTAAAGCATAGTTAAGTCGCAGTTAAAGCATGACATCAGTGTGACCAGATAGACATATAGCAAGGTGGACTCCATACTTAGAGAGTTATGCTCCTCCGTCAAATCCAACTACATATAATCCGATTGGAGTGTATTACACCTCCTTTTATTATTGAATTTACAATGATAATACAATAAATGAATATTTTAGACTTAATAAGTATCTTGAGAATAACTTAAAATTCGATAAAAAAGCCATACTAAAAACTCACAGTATTTAAAACTACTAAAGTCCTTAATTAATTCTGCTGGATAACAGACTTAATGCCTATTTTTATGGTTTTCAGTCTCTTTTTGCACCCTGCTTATCATTTTAACCAATGATTTTTCTTTCGATTTTTCTCTGAAAGCGATGCTCTATTGAACGCTTGCTCTTTCATTAACTTTTGATAACTGCTGAACCTTCTCAGTGACCCCCCCTCTTTCTTGATAGCTTTTTGTACCGCACAATTGGGCTCTGAATTATGAGTACAATCATTAAAATGGCATTGCTCTGCTAAGGCTACTATTTCACTAAAAGTTTCACTAACACCGTGATCACACTCAGCTAACTGCAGTTCACGCATACCTGGAGTATCCATCAAAAGGCCACCTTGTGGTAATATTTTTAATACTCTAAAAGTAGTAGTATGACGGCCTTTGCTATCATCTTCTCTTATGGCTGCAGTTCCCAATGCTTGGTAGCCTAATAAACCGTTTATAAGTGTTGATTACCTACTCCCGAAGACCCCATAAAAGCAATAGTTTTACCTTGTGTGCAGTAGCTTGCCAATGGCGGCAATTCGCTTTGCTCTAATGCGTTGAGTGTATGCACCATCATCATTTGATCTAATGCTTGAACTTGTAGATGCTTGTTTGCTACATCGCTGCATTGGTCCGCTTTTGTTAACACCACGATTGGCTCAACTTGCGCTTCTTTGGCAATCGCTCTATTCGATTAAGGTTAAAGTCATTGTTGAGTGAGCAAAAAATCATTAGGCTATCGATATTGGTAGCAATAAGTTGAGTAGTAATTTTGGAACCTGGGGCTTGTCGTTGAAAGGTGGACATTCGATCTAAAACTCGAATGAATTTCTCGGTTTGATCATATAAAACCTAGTCACCGACACAAACTTGTTCACTATTAGCAGGTACGACTAAGTTAAGCTTACCTTGCTCTGAGAGTACTACAACCTTATTACGATGCTGCTCAATAATTCTGGCCATCTTAAAACAATCAAGTTCAGCTAAACTAAGTTGCTGTTGAAAAAAGGGTTTCCAACCTAATTGTAATAATGTTGTGACTGCTGCACTCATGATGAATTTTCCTAATTAATTTTGAAACGTAACGGGTATCTAAGTACATGTTAACGAATCGTCGATTAATTCTATTGTACAAAAACGACAACCTTATCTGGATGCCATCCCACCATAAACATCGATAGTGAAACCTCGTTGTTAACTATAGTTTTTTGGCGTTAATTGAATTTGTTGCTTTAAATAACGAATTAAATGCGGTTGATTTGTTTCTACTTAAGGTGAACTACAAGTCGATTTTTAAACTGCTTGTAGTTCTCTTGAAAGCTCTACTTTATGATAATAGTTGGCCTTTTCAGTGCAACGAGTAGGCTCTGTTTTTAACGAGCAGTTAAGTTAGGGTTATTTTTGATTACTAACGGTTCAACAACTCGGCATTTGTTGGGTAATTTTCCAGTAACTCAACCAGTTTGCTAGCACCTTCTACGGGTTTAAGACCGGTAAGTGCCCTGCGCAATACTCTTACCTTGTCGAGTTCCTTCGAGTTTAACAGTAACTCTTCACGGCGTGTGCTGCTTTTAGCAATATCTAACGCGGGAAAAATCCGCTGATTTGCCGCTTCACGTGATAAAACCACTTCCATATTACCCGTACCCTTAAACTCCTCAAAAATCACCTGGTCCATCCGGCTACCAGTATCTACCAGTACGGTCGCTAGAATGGTCAGCGAGCCACCATGTTCAATTTTTCTCGCTGCGCCAAACAGTTTGCGTGGTATTGCCATCGCTCTAGCATCAAGCCCGCCCGACATGGTACGACCACTGCCTTTTTGATTGGCGTTATGCACACGGGTGAGCCTTGTCAGAGAATCAATAACAATCATAACATCGTGTCCTTCACCAGCTTCCCTACGAGCAATGTTAAGAAGATCATTGGCTACACGAACGTGTTGGTCATAGCTTTCATCTGTCGATGAAGCGTATACCTTAGCCGGCACGCTGCGCTTAAAATCGGTCACTTCTTCTGGACGCTCATCAATGAGTAGCGCATACAGCTTTATCTCGGGATAGGCTGTGCCCACCGACTGACAAATATGTTTTAACAGGGTCGTTTTTCCTGAGCCTGGTGGAGCAACAATCAAACCTCGCTGGCCCAAACCAATGGGTGTGAATAAATCCATCGCTCGTGTAGAGAGCTGCTGTGAGCCTAACTCTAAACGAATACACTGATGAGGATTGATGGCTACGCCATTTAAAAATTGCTTTTGCGGGTCTTCATGAGGGACAACCTTGACCACTTCTTCGACTTGTATGGCGACTTTTTTTCTTTTCACGTTCAAACTTAATATTTTTCTTGTCATGATATTGGTCTATAGCTCTAGAGAATTAAGTGTTTTTTAAGATATTGTTAGTCTTCAAAGGCAGTTAACAATTGAAGATGTTAACTGTGTAAGCTTACATGTGACTAAAAGAATGATGATAACGTATTAGAAAAAGTATTGATGGCTTTTTTACGCTCATTGGCACAGACATATATGGCTGCCAAAAATAAAACTGCTTGGGGTAGTCGGTTTATGATCACTTTTACCACATTCGAGAGATTAAGTATTACCGTTAACTTGCTTATTTGGATTAGTTTTTGTAATGCCGTTATTACCATTGACTACATAATAGATAACTTCAATTTATTCAGGAGACATACCTTTATTATCAAGTTATTTGATTTTAAACGCTGTTGCTTCTTTTTCTAATTCAGTTGCTAAACGAGCTAACTCTACACTTGATTCTGAAATATTCTCAGTTGCTTGTCTCGTTTCAGTTACACCTGAATTTAACGTTTCAACATTTTGTAAAATTTCATCAACAACCACTGATTGTTCTTCTGCTGCCGTCGCTATTTGCGCACTTAAATCACTAATTTCATTCATATCACCGGCAATAATTTGATTAAGATCTCTCGCTTCTTTGGCGTGTTCCTGTACAGACTTGGCTTGAACAACACTGCTTGCCATGACTTCAACCGATGAATTAGCACCGACCATAATGGTATTGATCATTTCATCAATTTCTTTGGTTGAATCTTGTGTTCTTTGTGCAAGTTGACGAACTTCATCGGCTACTACTGCAAAACCTCGGCCTTGCTCACCAGCTCTAGCCGCTTCAATCGCGGCATTTAGTGCTAATAAATTAGTTTGATCAGCAATCCCCTTTATAACATCAAGAATATTAACGACTTGATCGAAGTCTTTCCTCACTTTTTGCACACTTTGCTCAGATTGCTGAATATGCTCGGTCATAATAACGATTGATTGATACGTTTCATCTAACTTACTAGCCCCATCGTTTACTTTTTCTTTAATAGCATCGACTGCCGATGACGTGGTCGTAGTGCTGACGGCAACCTCATTGACGGTTGTGCCCATTTCCTGCATCGCCGTAGCAAGTTGCTCTGAAATCGCCTGTTGCTCGGTAACCGTAGCACTAGTTTGCACAGTTATTGCCGCAAGCTCTTCAGATGTTGAGGCTTGTTGAATCGCTATCGCCGAAATATTGCCAACCATTTTAGATAAGTTAATTATCATTTTCCCAATAGCTTGCTGAAGTTGACCAACCTCGTCATTAGACGTTTTATTAACCTTCATGGTTAAATCACCACTCGCCACTTTTTGTGCGGTATTGGCAATATCAATGATTGGTGTGGCAATACGTTTAGCCACAAACATACCTATTATGACGACCACGGCAACAATAATAGTCATTAATATGATCATAAAGAGGGTATTACTACGAATTGATGCAAAGGCCTCAGCCTCACCTATTTCTGACAGAATGGCCCAACTAAAATGACCAAACTCGATACGATCAAAAGACGAAAGTACCGGGTTACCGTTATAATCAATAATAATATCGGTGCCTTTTTCTCCGGCCAGCGCTCGTTTGGCGGCATCTGTGTCGACACCATTTTTTGTCACCGAGCCAGCAAAACTTGCTTTTACCGTATGGCCGATAGGATCAAGGTATGAGTTACTGCGCATTCTTAAATCATTACCCACTAAATAGCTTTCGCCTGTTTTTCCCATGCCTTCTCTAATGCCCATGATTGTTTGTATGCCTTCAAGTGGTAACTGCAAAGCAACATAAAGCGCCACTTGCCCATTAGATTTGAGTAAAGGTTGCGCGATAAATGCGGCAGGATCACCATTACTGGGTTCATAAGGAGAAAAATCAACAAAACCATATTGCTTACTTTGATTAATTTTTTTAATTAAGGCGCCTAAATTAGATGTTGAATATTTTCCGGTTAAAATATTGGTATTAAAATCAGACTCCTTGGTTACAGTATAAAAAATATGACCATTAGGATTAACCAAAAATAAATCATAGTAGCCATACTTTTCAATATAGCTTTTATAAAAATCTTCATTATTAGCGGTTTTAGGGTTAAAGGCTTCGGCAACATCAATTTCGGATATGATTGCCCACCGTATGCCACTGTCAATATCAATATAATCCCAACTACTCACTACGGGATTATCATTATAATCCATGATGACACTGGTGTTTTTTTCTCCCTTCAATGCACTATTGGCGGCTTGCGTTTGTACTTTGTTTTTATTAGCAAAAGAGGCCTTAACAGAATATTCTGTCGGATTTAAATAAGAGTCTGAGCGCATCAGTTTATCTTGCCCAACAAGGTATGACTCCCCTGTTTCGCCCATTCCTTCTCTATCACCTAAAATACTATTGATTTTATCCAGTGGTTGCTGATAAGCAATATAACCCACTCGTTTACCATTTACCTCTACCGGTTTAACCATAAATGCAGCGGGTTGATTATTACTGGGGGCATAAGGAAGAAAGTCACCAAATTGAATGTCTGATGAGTCAGATTGCTTAGCTAAATTAAATGCTTGATAAAAGGAGCTGTCGGTTAAATCGTTAGGGATTTTTTGCCCTAAATCACTTTCCCGTGTGACCGAATAAACAATAGTGCCTTTAGTACTGATGATAAAAAAGTCGTACCAGCCAAAATAGGACAATAACGACTTATAGTTTTTATCGTATTTATTAAGAGAATTATGCCACTGTTTTTTATTCGAAAAATTATTAACGAGTTCAGCAATGGCTTGGTGAGTATTATTTTCATTGGCTAAAATTTCTAATTGAACCTTATTACTCGTAAAGTAATCGTTAACTTGAGATTTTTTAAGCTTGTTTATCGCCGATAATTTCATAAAAGCTTGCTGTTTCATGGTATCAGCAATATCAATAAGAACGCCCATATCACCTTGACGCTCAGCAAAGTAATTTTCAATGGCCTGCTTCTTAATTTGATTAATCGCGGTTAGTTGACTATAAATTTTATCCGCCACATCTTCCGAGCTATTTATGGTTGAAATGACACTAATAGTTATCGCAGGTACTAAACCTATTACCATAAAAATCAGTATAAATTTAGCCTTTAAACTTTTTAAGTTAATCATAAAAATCTCTTGTTAATGTTTATTCAAAATCATCAAAGCACTAAAATTTATCGACTGACTATTTATGCCGTTCTTTTTTCATGTAAACATTATAAAATATACATAATAATAGACACTTATCTATAAAATTCCAGATTAAAATTTAAACGTTTAGTAATTTATGGAGTTTGTTTATGTTCCTTTAAAACTGATACATATCAGTTTTAAATTCATTAGAAAATATATGGGAAATAATTTGAAGCTAACGTCAACTCTACGCCCTGAGACCTTTAACAAGCTTTTTCTTTAAAAAGTAATGGGGAATTTCGATCCCTCAATGCTTTTAAATACTTCGACTCATTATATGGTTCTTTTGTTTTCCAACATCGGTATAAAACCCGTATCCATTTAAATGCTAACGATCTTATTGATGATTGATGGGTGTTACCTTTTGAACGTTGTTGTTGATAATAGATACCTGCCCAATAAGATTGATGAACGCTTTTAGCTGCCCATTCAATGAATGATTGCCGGACTAATTTAGAGCACTGGTATCGCCAATGAACCCAAAAATTTTGACCACTGCACTCCATCACTGGAGCTATACCACTATACATTGGAATTTCTGATGCACTCGTAAAGCGACTACGATTTGCCGAATTCATTAGTTCTGAAACGATAATACTGTTTAAATCGATAAATAAGGCTAGGAGCCACTTTCGACTTTTAGGCCAGAAAGCAACATATGCAAATGAATCGGCTAACTCAGTCATAATAGAAAACTTCGCCCATTTATATACAACTAGCATTAACAATGCAAAAGTCTCCATAGATATTAGATAATAAGTGCTTTTGTCGTTAAGTACGCCTAACAGAATAAACACAAAAAATCACAACATCAAAATAATTAGGCTTCAATAGAATATCCATACTCACGAGCAACATAACCCCCTGTTGATGACTTGCAGCACAAGAATATAACAAATAAAATACAAAAATTTACAGGTACAGCCGTTGAGTGTGTCTTTTTATTTGTAGCACATGTGAGCGTTTTTGTTTACAAATTTATTGCGTGAAAACATCACTAAAACGTCGCTAAATACCACATTGCAGCCCTTAGATTTTAGTGCCATACCGTCAGCTTTGGGACAGTAAGCGGTCATAAATTAAGATCCTAATCAATATATCTAGCAGTCACAATGAGCCTAAATCGGTCGTTATCATAGGTTAATTTTGACGGGTTTTTTTGGTCATATTGATACGAGAGCAGATGTTTCACTCATTAATCTTTATGATTTTTCTACATATTTGCATTACTATGCTAAGTTAGTCACCATTAAAATCATCTATAGTAATGAATTCCTTAAGCAATAATTATATGGACGTTAAATTTTCAGAATTCCGTTTCTTACGCGATCAACTCATCCTTTATAAACATGAAGAAATTATTCCGCTGCAACGTAACCAAGCACTATTATTAGATTTCTTCATCACCAATCCTGAAGGTATTCACAGCAAAGATGTAATTATGGACACTGTTTGGCAGGACAAAATTGTCTCTGAACAAGTTGTTTTTCAAACCATCAGCCAACTTAGAGCCATTTTGGGTTCTGATGCTATTAAGACTTTTTCTAAAAAAGGTTATAAGTGGGAGATACCATTACAGAATGTTTCAACTGTAGACGCACAAACAACTATAATTAAGGCGGATAAAGCCTCTCGCTCGTTGGTAAAGTCGCACTGGCTTATTTACTTTTTAGCTGTTTTGTTAGCAATAGTTATTTACCTTTTTCAAACCTTCACACTAAAAGAACAAGTAATATTACACCTTGTACATAGTACGAAAGAAAATTCTCAATATTCAGAAAGTTTTACTGATTTAATTAAGAAAAACATCCTCAAAGATAACAGGTTTGAGGTCAAATATAGCACTGAGAATCATTCATCTAGACAATCCTTTCATACACCTAAACTAACATGGAAGTTATCGAACATTCCGGATAATGAGTGGTTGTTATGGACAGAAGACTTCGCTTCTTCAAACGGAGTTTTCTTAAATTATGGGGTATCAAATGGCGACGCTTATTGGCGTGGTTATGTCTTTGGAAAAACTCATGAACAAGTTACTCAAAAATTGTCAGAACGCTTAAGAGAGCTAGATCAACTTGGTTTATTTACCAAGCCAAATATTAAGTTAAATATCAGCACAATGACATCGATGATGGAAACCTCACCCAATGATCCGGATTTACTATTCCGGTTAGCAAATCATTATTTTGATGTAAAACAGCTGGAAGTGGCAATGACTTATGCACAAAAGCTAGCTAATGCAGACCAGTCCTATGGTTTTAGTCCTTATCGGGCTAAGGCACAGCGACTAATGAGTGATATTTATAAGGCGCATCGAAAATATAAACTAGCCTCGAATAGTTTAAAGAAAGTGTCATCTATATTAGCTGGTACACCATTGTGGGCTTTGAAATATGAAAACATAAGCGCAAGAGCGTGGGTAGCTCAAGAGCTACACGATTTTGAAAAAATGTTTAAAATACTAGAGCAAGGTCTTGAGTTTAGTCAGAAACACGTTGACGCTCTAAGTTTGTTCGAGTTACATATTACCTATTCAATACTGGCTAAAAAAGCCGGTGACGGACACAAAAAATATGCTCACCTAAATGAAGCGCAAGCTCTGTTACTGAAACATAAGCTAAATGAATCTAATTTCGCTGTCGTCTATTATCACTTCGCGATATTCACCAAAGATAACAGTAAGGCATTACCTTATTTGGAGAAAATATTACTTATACCTAGAACAATTCATAATACCTGGGTTATCGAGCATTCAACTGAGTTACTAATCGAACAATACATAGTGCAAAAAGATTTCGACTTAGCTAGGTCGCTTTTGAAAAGCAGACCTGAATCTCCAGATTCTCTGGTATTAACAGCTAAGTTACATCATGCCACTGATAACAAAAATGAAGCGCTCAAGTATTTTTCAAAAGCATTTGAATTAGCGCGGTTAGAGCACAATACTCATATGGCTGTCCATGCAGCTTTTGGGCTATACCAGCTAAATAGCCATGCCCCAAAAATACAAGCAGAGTATATGGACTATTTAGAACGCAATGCTTTGAAAGCGTGGCTGAATGATCAGATGAAAAAAATGGATAAAGAATAGAAGTGTTAGTCATTACTTAACAAACGCTAGGTAATTGAAATCTTAGCCTAGCGCCGTTATACATTTAGCTTATTGGTAACGCAGTTCAAACCAATCAAGTATAAAATATAGTTTGTTGGCGGCACGAATTTGTATCGGATCATCTCCTGCCATCAATCGAGCAGGAATGCTTTGCTCAGCATAATTTTCACCGCCCTCAATCGCTATTTTTGCCACTAAATGTTTACCTTGCCAAAACTCAATAATAGCCCCTTTTTGCCCACGAATGTTCATTTTTAGCATCGCTTGGCCTGCATTTTTACTGTTAAATTTATACTTTAACCATGATGGAACAAATGGCCGTTGATTTTGCATGTTATCGCCTGCATTGCCATCGAAAAGAACACTTTGTTGTTGCTCTTTCTCAAATATTTTAGTGTTGCGATATTGGTTATAAAACTCCGCTTGAATTCGTTCATCAACATGAAACACTGGATATTTTCCAATACTCACTTCATTACTTGCCTGACTTTGTCCTATCTCATTGTCTGCAAATACTTGATAACTTGCCGCACTATCGCTCGGTAAATTATCAACATAGTAGAGCGTCTTAATGCCTTCCGCTATTTTCGTCATTTTTCGGCCTATTTTTGCACTGGGATCTAGATAGCTACGATACAAAGAATAACTCACGCTTTCACCGGTGCTTGGTAACCAACTGAGGCTCACTTGATTTCCCTCCCCCAGTTTTGCATATAATCCGGGTGGTCTTGTCGGTAAAGATTTTAACCGATCATGCTCGTGTTTTTCGTGCTGTTGGGCTACCACTAAGCTATTAACAAAGGTTTTAGTTTGTACAGATTGAGAATTCTTTGTCGAGCTATCAAGTACGACACGAAAGCCTTCAATGCTGCCTACAAAGTTACCACCCATACTGTCGAATACATCGGTAGGTCTTGGCATCCAATGCCAACCACTGCCTGCTAATACATATTCCTGACATTGCTTAGGCTCCTCTTTATTAAATACATGACAAGTTTGCAGAAACTCTCTCACGTTACCCATCATGTCATGTAAACCAAAACTATTTGGTCGATACATACCCACAACAGTGTGATAGATAGCGCCATCATTACAGTTAGCACTGATTCTATTTCTGTAATTATGATGTTGTTTTAAGCCTGCACTACTTGCTTCATCTTCAATATTTTCATAGTCGCACATTTCGCTGTAGTTGAAATCGTCGCCAAAAGCAAAGCGACTTGATTTACCTTCGGATGACGCATACAGCCATTCATTTTTTTCAGGTAATCTATAGGGTTTTCCTGTGGTTTTTGCTAACCAATTTGCATAATCCATTGCACCATACGGACCAATACATACAATAGGTCGAAAAGGCCTTGCTGTTAAGTCTTTATCATTCGCTGTACCGGTACCGTCAGAAGGTAGATGTTTAGCGTTATATAAATAACATTTACTTGACATTGTATAATCTGTTGCGTTAACAAAACGAGTAAACTCTTCAACAGTAACTTCGTACTTACCCATTTGAATATTTATGTTTTGTGTTGGCTCTACTATAGGCACTAACACGGGTTCTATTGGCAGCGAATTTGCCAATAGATTTGTACTGAACCCTATAGCTAAAGTGGTGATGATTTTCTTCATAATATCTCCTTATTAAATTGATAAGGAGATATTATTGAATTGACTGAAAAGAAGTCTTATTGGTTTTCTATTTTCTTATAATATAGAAAACCAATAGAAAAATTTAGTATGATTTTAGTTAAACAATGAGTATTAATGTTGATTTTAATTTAACTTACCATTAAAAAACGGTTGAACTTTTGTGGAAAATTAACAACCCATCGGATTTCATTCCCAGCTACACAGTCTTCTAATTAGTGATAGGTTGTCGGTACGTTCCACTTATATCTCATATCTGCTCTGTCGGATCAGAAGTCATAAGAAAATCACTGGTGCTAACGACTGCTTTAAGTCTTGGAGCTGCCGTTAGTGAGGCAAGCTCTAACTTCCGCAATGCGCACATCAATGTCATTAACTTAAGGTTAATTTATGCATTTACAATAAGTTAGCTAGTTGCTAACCTAACTATGAATTAAAAATAGAGAGAAATCACCAATGAGCTGTTCAGTATTTAATTCAAATAGTACAAAAGTTAACCAATAAAATTCATTCAACTGAGTTTTTAGAAAATCATCGCAAAAAACCTACAGATTTCACTCGAAATCGCACGCTTACTTTTCCTCGTTTAATGAGTTTTATGTTGAATGCTCTTAATGGTTCAATTCAAGCTGAACTCGTTCGGTTTTTCAATGTTATCGATGATAGCTACTTGTCAACAAAGTCAGTTAGCACCGCGGCTTTTTGTAAAGCCAGAATGAAACTCTCTCATCAGGCATTTATTGAGTTAAACGATGATCTAGTTCAAACGTTCTATGACACTGCAACCATTGATAAATGGCAAGGCCATAGATTGTTAGCGGTTGATGGCTCAGTCACACAATTACCTATCTCTAACGAACTACTTGAGCATTTTGGTAAAGCTCGTTCACATGCTGCTATGCCTCATGTGCGTCTTTCTCAACTCTATGATGTTAAGAATAATATTACCCTAGATTTACAAGTAGAAAGCCATTCAACAGGAGAGCGTGAAATGGCGCTAAAGCATTTAAATAAAACCCAAGCAGGCGACTTAGTCCTTTATGACAGAGGTTATCCTGCCGTTTGGTTTTATAAATACCATGAGCTAAAAAATGTTGATTTCTGCATGCGCATTGTTAAAAACTCTAATGTTGTTAAAGCCTTCTTAGAGAGTGGGAAATATAGTGATGTCGTTGATTTTCCTTGTATTGAGAAGTCTCTTCGTCGATGTAGAAAAGATAAAGAAGCCTAAAACAAT
>JABSOY010000036.1 GCA_013215385.1 Colwellia sp. | reverse complement strand
GACGTGCATGGATGCACTAATGCAGCGAAGGCATGGATGCCTAAGAGCTGCCATGGCATCACGACATTGCCTACATGGATGTAGGTACTTATGATTTGTCTGGAACAAAAATCATGACCGTTGACGCACAAGGATGTGCTAATGCCTTGAAAGACAGGATGTCTGAGAAAGGCCATCCTGAACATTCGTCGTTCCTTGCCATCCATGGCATCACGACATACCGTTCATCCTGAACATAAAAAAGGAGCTAAAAAGCTCCTTTATTACATTTACCAACTAGTTTTCGGCTAGGTTAGTTTATCTGTTAACCAAGCTTTAGCTGAGTCTAGCGCTAGCGCTAAGTTCTCTGGTTGGCTACCGCCCGCTTGCGCCATATCTGGACGTCCACCACCTTTGCCGCCAACATGCTGAGCAGCGCTATTAACTAAATCACCGGCTTTTACTTGACCAGTAAGGTCTTTAGTCACGCCAGCAATTAAGCCCACCTTGCCATCAATTGCCGTACCTAATAGGATAATGCCTGAACCAATTTTATTTTTCAGTTCATCCATCATGCCACGCAGCGCTTTTGATTCTACCCCGTCTAAATCAGCCACCAGCACTTTTATACCGTTTACCTCAACGGCTTTACTGATCAGGTCAGACCCTGCTTGCGCCGCTAATTGTTGCTTAAGTACTTGGATTTCTTTTTCAAGCAATTTACTACGACTAATAAGCTGCTCTACTTTTCCTGACATACCAGCGACATCTGATTTAACCATTGATGCTACTATTGATAATCTAGCACTCTGTTGCTCAGTATACTCAAGTGCACCTTCACCAGAAACAGCTTCGATACGACGTACGCCTGCAGCTATACCTGATTCTGAAACAATTTTAACAAAACCGATATCACCAGTGCGTTCAACATGAACACCACCACAAAGCTCGGTAGAAAAATCACCTAAAGTAACAACGCGCACTTCGTCATCATATTTCTCACCAAATAATGCCATTGCGCCTTTTTCTTTAGCGTCATCTATTTGCATTAACTGTGTTTCACGCGCTAGGTTATTTCGAATTTGTTGATTAACTAAACGCTCAACTGTTTGGAGCTCTTCTGCGGTTACGCCTTCAAAATGAGAGAAGTCAAAACGTAATTTATCAGCATCACAAAGTGAGCCTTTTTGAGTAACGTGATCACCTAAGACATTACGTAATGCGGTATGAAGTAAATGCGTTGCAGTATGGTTTTTAACAATTCCCGCACGACGTTCAATATTAATTTCAGCCTTTACGCGGCGATTAACCCCCACGTTAGTGCGTGCAATGCCTTTATGCGCAAAAGCATTGCCCATTTTAGTGGTGTCATGTACTTCAAAAACACCATCATCGATATGCAACAAACCTTTATCGCCGGCTTGACCACCAGATTCAGCATAGAAAGGGGTTTTATCTAAAATTACAATGCCCTGCTCGCCAGCTTTTAATTCGGCAACAGATTCTTCGCTATTAAATAATTCAACAATCGTTGAAGAGAACTCGTTACGGGTATAACCTTTAAACTCTGTTGTGTGGTCAGACTTTAGTTGGTCATTATAATCAGCACCAAATTGACTGGCTTTTTGTGCGCGCTCACGTTGTAAGCCCATCGCAAGTTCAAAACCTTTATGGTCAACTTTTAAACTACGTTCACGGGCAATATCTGCAGTTAAATCAGCAGGAAAACCGTAAGTATCATAAAGTTTAAAAGCATCTTCACCCGAAATTGTATCGCCTTTAAGGTTTGCTAACATCTCTTCAAGTAAAACCATGCCGCGATCTAGCGTGCGACTAAACTGTTCTTCTTCAATGCGTAATATTTTTTCAATCACAGCTTGCTGGCTGACCAATTCTGGGTAAGCATCTCCCATTTGTGTTGCTAATGAAGCCACTAGTTTATGGAAGAAGTGCCCTTTCGCTTCTAATTTATGACCATGACGTACTGCACGACGAATAATACGACGTAACACATAACCACGCCCTTCATTTGAAGGCATAACACCGTCGGCAATTAAGAAACTACATGAACGGATATGATCAGAAATAACACGTAACGATTTATGTTCTAAATCACTACATTCTAGCAGTGCTGCCGTATCACGAATCAATGCTTGGAAGATATCAATTTCATAGTTGCTATGAACGCCTTGCATAATCGCGGCAATACGCTCTAAGCCCATGCCCGTATCAACAGAAGGTTTTGGTAAAGCTTCCATTGTGCCGTCTGCATGACGGTTGTACTGCATGAAAACTAAGTTCCAGATCTCGATAAAACGATCGCCGTCTTCATCTGGAGAGCCAGGAGGGCCACCAAAAATATCTTCACCGTGATCATAGAATATTTCAGAACAAGGCCCACAAGGTCCGGTATCACCCATTGACCAAAAGTTGTCAGACTCATATTTTTTGCTTGGCGATTTATCACCAATGCTAATTATCTTCTCTTCGGGTATACCTATTTCGTCACGCCAAAATGCAAGAGCTTCGGTGTCAGTTTCATAAATAGTAACTAATAATTTCTCTTTAGATAAACCTAGTACTGTCGTTAAAAATTCCCAGGCAAAACGAATAGCGTCTTCTTTAAAGTAATCACCAAAACTAAAGTTACCTAACATTTCGAAGAAAGTATGATGACGAGCGGTATAACCCACATTTTCTAAGTCGTTATGTTTACCGCCGGCACGCACACACCGCTGTGAAGAAGTTGCACGGGTATAACTACGTTTTTCTGCGCCGAGAAATACATCTTTGAATGGCACCATACCAGCATTAGTAAATAATAACGTGGCGTCATTACCCGGAACTAGTGAACTACTTGGAACAATTTGATGTTGCTTTGAAGCGTAAAAGTCTAAAAAGGCCTGACGTAATTGGGCACTAGTTTTAATCATGGGAATGTCTACTCTCTGAAAAGTTAATTCTTAAGTTTATTTGTTCTATATATAACGAATAGATTTATTCAGCGGCATGGGTTCATCAGAAGATAAACCTCGATACTGCATAAACCGAATACGTTTTGCTTGGTCTTTTTGGTCTTTAATTTCACTTTCGCCAAAACGTTTATTATACGCAAGCTCGGCTTGAAGATACCAATAAATTTGTTGATTTTTGTTCAGTTCAATAATAATACTGCTACAAACACCTTTTTCTGCCAATTCACTTTTAATAAAACGCCAGCCATAACCTTTGTTGATACGTGTACGCAATTGGCTTTCTTCGAAACGTTGTTCGCTTAAATAATTTTTTTCAATTAAATATTCAAGCACTGGCACAATATATTCTTCGTTGTGCTCTCGTCATTGCAGCTTTTGTAACAACTGCATATAAGAATGTTCACGACGTGATAGTAAATCTACGGCACAATGTAATATAGCCTTGTCCAATTACCGATCACCTTTCAACACCTTTGTTGTTATTTTACCTTTAAATGAAAGCATAATCATAGCCTTCAGTGTTTTACGCGCTTGCATTCAATTAAGTTTTTACTTTAGCCCAATAATCGCGCAGAATAAGTTGATATGAGTTAAGCGCTTAGCTTACAAATAATTATTAAAATAAAACAGGGATCTGTATGAAAGTTTGCTTTAAAAACTTCCGTCAACTTTTTACCATTTTTTGTATTGCTGCGCTGCTATCAGCTTGTGGTGGTTCTAGCAGTGAAAAAACATACAGTATTACTGCTGACCTAGCTAAGGTAAGTTTCAGCAATGAGATCATTACTGAATTTAGCAGTTCTATTGCGGTAAACGTTACATTTGATGGCGAAGGTTTATTAGTAGGTTATTCACCAGACACTCAACCTGTCGGCTGGTTAGAGTTTAGAACCGAAAACCTAACAGCAAACTCTGCAACAATTCATATTGACTTAATTGACGCTGACCGAATTAATATTGGTGAATACTTAACAAAATTACGTTTTTCAACGGGAAAGCTCTCTGACAACGAAACTAATTTGGTTCATCACGACATTGATGTATCACTACTCATTTGGCAAGCAAATATAGATACTGAACTGGTTAGTTTTAGAGGCGTTTTTGGTGATGTGTCAATGCCGAGCCAAACGATAGAAATCACCAGTGAAAGCAATGAGTGGCAGTTAACGAGCGATGTTGACTGGATAACATTTGATGTAACTGCCGGAACCGGCGATGCAACAGTAACCATTATACCTGACATCAACAATTTTACTGCGGCACAATTAGTTAGTGGAAATATAATACTCACGGAAACAAGCACCGGCGATACCAAACTAATTCCTGTCGAGCTTGGTTTAGACAACCAATACTTATATAGCAGCCAAGCCAGCTTAGCTTTTACCTCAACATTGAATATTTCAGCATTAGCGCAAACCATAAAAGTAAATACCAATAGTGCAGTGGCCATTAACTGGCAAGCAAGCTCTGCTGCAACCTGGTTAACCTTAACCAAACTAGAAAATGATTTTCTGAAAGTAACAGTTGATATTGATGCTGCGCCAGTTGCAGAAATAACCTCTACTGAACTCACCATTACTGCCATTGACAATGATGTAGTGATTAACACTACCCTGCCGGTTTCATTATTTAAAAGTACTGCGCTAACAGAAACTAAAATAATCTCTGATATCACCATAAATAACGCGGCGATGAAAGCAGCTCCGAATATGCCATATTTTTATCTTGGTTCAACAAACGAGCTACACGTTTATCATCAATATAGTGGCGAATTATTACAGTCTATTATTATATCCCCAGAAAACACTCTGCTTGAGCAATTCATTATTCACCCTGATGGCAGTAACTTACTGGCTAAAGCGGTTGAAACAATTACCAATGAAGATGAAACCACCACAGAAGTTGTTCATCGTTATAATGTGAACTTAAGCGATTATAGTTTTACTGAAATTGAAGAGCCAACCATAGAATATGAGCCAATTCGTTATGTTCAATTTTCAGGCCGATACTTTATCGTCACCCAAAGACAAGAATATGCAGATGAAAATTTACAGCGTTTATTTTGGGACCGCGAAAATCAATTTTTTGCTTCCATCGTCGACCAAGCGAGTGAAACAGATGCTTTTTATGCCTTAGACACTGCTATTTCAACACTAAAACGTTTTAGCGCGCAAATTAATGACTTTACCCAAGATAAAATCACCACCACATTAACCCATGAATATAAGCCAGAGTTATTGGCTGAAGATGAAAGCATCTCAAGTTTTGTCGTCAATAATAACGAAACTGCCATTTATGCCATTAGTCCAACCAGTGAACATATTACTTTTGACGGAACCACATTTACAGATAACGGCTTATTAGAACAAGCTGAAGATACAACAACATATGCTGTTGATAAGTCTAAAAACAACCTTGCTCATTACATTCGCTTTGATGCGGTAAATGGTGTGGTGATGAATATTTATAACCAGCAAGCAGAACTGACTTCAACCATCAATACTCAGCGACAAGCACCGACAAGCATTGATATTTCGTCTGACGATAAGCGTTTAGTCATCAACACGCTAAATAGCACGCAAATAGAAATTGTGACTTTAGAACAGTTTGAAGTTTCAGCAACGCAATTATCATTTAATACCACATTAAGTAATGCCAGTATTGCAACACAAGAAGTTAATATTTCTGGGGTAAGTGACGCATGGCAAGCAATAGCGAATGTGCCCTGGTTGTCTTTAACTCAACAAACGACCGACAACTCGAAAAAGCTGATCATTGCCATAGACACAGGCCAAATCACCGGTTGGGGATTATTCACCGGGGTAATTACACTAACAGATCCTGAAACGGGTATTAATGTACAAATAACTATTGAGTTAGCTGTTGATGAAATTAGATTATTCAGTGATGCCTCAGCGTTAGCATTTACTTCACAAGTTGATAAATCAACGCTTAGTCATACCGTGAATATTATCACCAACAAAGTCACTCCAATTTTATGGCAAGCAGTGAGTAATGTTGATTGGTTAAATTTAACAACAGATACCGTAAATAACACACTTACCATTACGGCAGACCCAAGTAAAATAGCAACTAACAGTTTATATTACGGCGAAATTACACTTTCACCGACCAATAGTGCTGATAGCTTAAACGGCACCATAAATGTAAGCTTTGATAAAGGCAACTTCGACACCACAAGTATCAGTGAAATTGTTATTGCTGACATCACACCTAACAGTTCAGCCGTGGTATTAGACCCACTTCGTCCTTATATCTACATTGGTCAAGGCGATACGATAAGCGTTTTTAATATTATCACCGGTGCCTCTGTAGCAACAATCACTTCACCACTGGCTAGTGTTGCTTTAACAAATTTAGTTATTCATCCAGATGGCTCAATATTATTAGCATCAAATATTGAAAATTACACTGATGAAAACGAACAAGCACAAACGCGTATTAATCATTATCAAATAAATATCACTGATTTCAGTATCAATTTAATGCCTGCTGATGATATTGATATTCAATTTAGGCCTAAAACAATCGTGATGGTTGCTGGTAAAGCGGTTGTTGTTACCCAAGCACTAGAATATGCAAATTTAGCGCTAAAGGTGCAATACTGGGATAATGAAAATGCCTTTGTTTCATCTATTATCAAAGATGTACCAGCAAACAATAACGTTATCGCCTATAACAATACCACTGCAGCATTAATGCAATACACCTTAGAGTACAATGCTTTTGCAAGTACCAGCGTTCAACAAACAGCAAGTCTTGAAAATATTAACGCTGCCTATAGTAATTCCTTAACTAACATAGCGACCAGCAGTAATGGTGAAGATATATACACCGCCAGTACAACTTCGGAATGGACGACCTTTGATGGTACAAACTTTAACGACCAAGGTGTGTTACGTGCAAGCTTTAGAACAGTCAATAACGCGGTAGACTCTGCTAATAACAGTTATTTTTATCGACAATATGGCGATACACTCTTTGCTTTAAGTAAATACGATATAAATCAAGTAGAACTGTGGACCGTACCATATAGCGCCGGCTCTGAAGATAGCTACATATCGACAAGTTACCAACGCATCATTCACTATAATGCTTCATCATCAAACTTAGTGTTAGATTATATTATTGACTAAAGTCATTAAAAGCCAGTTAATGACAGGAATAATGTCATCATTTTATCCCGTGCAAGTCACGGGATTTTTATATCTGCCGAGCTGCGTATACTTATCTTGCTTAGTAATTTTCGAAAACTACTATCTAAATACTATCGCCTAAATACTATTACCAAAACTATCAGCTAAAACTATGATCTAAAGACAAGCTCCCCATCAATTCAGCTTTTATAACCTGTTACTCACCGTTTTTATAGTTCAGTGCCTTGTACCGAGCCAGATAGCAACATAGAATCAGGTCATTAACTTTGTACATTTTTTGTCAACAAAGTCATTTTATATTCTAAAAACAATAAAAGGTAATTTATGAAAAAGCGCCTCTTAGCCCCTCTTGCGATCGCGATCGCATTAGCTGGCTGTCAGCAAAGCGACAGTAATAATAATCAAGAAAATGTCAGTAAAAAAACGAGTCAACAAGTTACTCATGCAAACCCATTATTTACTGAGTTCACAACACCTCACGGCATACCACCCTTTGCACAAATTAAAAAAAGTGACTATTTACCTGCATTTGAGCAAAGCATAATTGATAACAAAAAAGAAATTGATGCTATTGCGGATGCAACTAATGAAGCGACATTTGAAAACACCATTGAAGCCATGGAAAAATCAGGTGACTTCCTTAACCGAGTAAGAAACGTATTTTACGGGCTAACCGGTTCAATGTCTGACGATGAAATGCGCAATATTGCCAAGGCGGTTTCACCACAATTATCGGCACTAAATGACGACATTAATCTTAATGCAAAATTATTTGCCCGCGTAAAAGTTGTTTATAACAAAAAAGAACAGTTAAATTTAAAAGTAAATGAATTAACCTTACTCGAAACAACCTACAAAGGTTTTGTCCGTGGCGGTGCTAATTTGTCTGATAGCGATAAAGTAAAATTACGTCAACTGAATATGCAATTAAGTGAATTAAGCTTAAAGTTTGGTGAAAACTTATTACATGAAACGAACAGCTTTGAAATGGTTATCGACAACAAAGCCGATTTAGCGGGTTTACCTGACGATATTATTGCTGCGGCTGCAGTTACTGCAAACGATAGAGACCATAATGGTAAGTGGGTATTCACTACACACCGACCGAGTAAAAATCCTTTCTTAACTTATTCAACCAATCGTAAGTTACGTGAAACCTTATATAAAGGTTACACAATGCGCGGTAATAATGACGATGCATATGATAACAAAAAAATAGCATCTAAAACCGCTAGCTTGCGTTATACCAAAGCACAGTTATTAGGTTATAAAACTCATGCTCACTTTACCCTTGAAAATGCTACAGCCAAAACACCTGAAAATGTTTTTGCCTTATTGAATCAAGTATGGCCAGCAGCTTTAACAAGAGCAAAGGAAGAAGCTGCAGATATGCAAAAGCTCGCTGACTCACAAGGTGCTAATTTTGAAGTAGCAGCATGGGATTGGTGGTATTACGCAGAAAAAATTCGTAAAGCACGTTACGACATTGATGCCGCAGAAACGAAACCTTATTTTTCACTTGAAGGCACTTTGCAGGGTATTTTCTTCACCGCTGAAAAATTATGGGGCGTAACGTTTAAAGAACGTAGCGACTTACCTAAATACCATGAAGATGTACGTACCTTTGAAGTATTCGACAAAGACGGCAGTTATGTCGGTATATACATGACCGACCATTACGTACGTGAAAGTAAGCGTGGCGGCGCTTGGATGAGCAGCTTCCGTAAGCAGCATCGAATGTATGGCAAAGACGTTACCCCTATTATTTATAATGTTTTGAACTACCCTCGCCCAGTAGGCGATACACCTACTTTATTAACGTTCGACCAAGCTTCAACGTTATTCCACGAGTTTGGCCATGCGATTCAAGGATTATTGTCTGACGGCTACTACCGCTCGCAAACAGGTACCGCTTTACCGCGTGACTACGTTGAATACCCTTCACAAGTAATGGAAAACTGGATGACAGAGCCAGAAGTATTAGCTAACTTTGCTAAGCATTATAAAACAGGCAAAGTTATTCCAATGGAATTAGTTGATAAAATTCAAGCTTCAGGAAAATTCAATCAAGGTTTTGGTACGACCGAATACCTTGGCGCTGCTTTACTTGATATGAGTTGGCATTCATTAGAAACAGCTGAACTACAAGATGCTGCTGAATTTGAAAAGAAAGCATTAGAAGAAAGAGGCTTAATTAAGGAAATAGCACCTCGTTACAGAACGGGTTATTTCGCACATATATTCTCGGGCGGATATTCATCAGGTTATTACAGCTACATTTGGTCAAACATCTATGATGCAGATACATGGTTAGCATTTAAAGAAAATGGCATATTCGATGAGAAAACCGCTGACTTATATCGTAAACACGTATTAGAACCAGGTGGTAGTGAAGACCCGGCGGTTATGTACCGTCGCTTTAGAGGCCAAGATCCTAAGGTGCAACCATTACTTGACCGCCGTGGTTTAACGACAACTAAGTAACAAAAAACTGACCGTTTACGTGCAAGGATGCACTAATGCCTTGAAAGACAGGATGTCTGAGAAAGGCCATCCTGAACATAAAAGCCCCAGTAAGTGCAAACTTACTGGGGCTTTTATTAACGTTAACTAAAAGTAATACTTACTTCATGTAAGGGTCACTTTCAAAAAAGGCAAAAACGGTATCAAATGCGGGTTCTTGATATTGCTTTAACCCTGTATCTCTAAAATCAATATCAATTTGGCTGCGCACGAGTGCTTTCTTAATAAAGCTACCAGCAAGAATTTCTACTTGTAGATCTTTTATTAATTGAATACACGCTTCTAGTTTAAAACCGATAGGGCCACCAGAAAACTTACCTTTTAAAGCACGGCCGCGGATAACAACTTTATCAACATGATAATCTTCCATCAATTTAGCAAAGGTAAATTGAAAGTGTTGTACTGCTTCGGCATCACCTGCATCGACTAAAGATATTTTTTGTACGCGTGTTTGCGGAATATCATATAAACCATTTTCACGTGACATAATGCAAATAATTGCATCATTACCTTTTAATTCAACACCACATATTTTCATAATAATACCAATTCAATTAAGTTTATTCACACTCAGAGTGAGTCAGCGGTTTGAGAACAAGTAGAATTTTTGTATATAGTTATTCTATATGAAATAAATTCTGTACGGTTATCGAATCGCTGGCAAACTCCCGAAAGGCGAATTATATACCTAAACAAGAAATACCGAAACGAATTAATGACATTTGTCACTTTAAGTCATGACAAAGCGCTCTAAAATTATGCTCTCACTTCAGGAATAATTGCTTTCGTTAAGGGGAACACACAAAACACTCCTTCAAACGTTACAACTTTAACTTTAACTTTAACTTTAACTTTAAATAAACCTTAAACCCATAAGCGAGAACAATATGAAAAAAACATTACTTACATTAGCATTGACTGGCTCATTAATTTTAAGCGCGCAAGTACAAGCGGATCAACTAACCATTACCGCGATTGAAAATGCCTCAATGGAACTAAACCTAAATGAGCTAGTAACGATTAAAGAAAGTAGCCAAGGTTATGACAAAGCCTTAGCCAATTATCGTTTAGGACTAAACTACAGTTTTGTTCAACAACAAGATAAAGCAATCGCAGCATTAGTAACAGCAACAAAACAGCTAATTACCTTAGTTGAAATTGATAGTCAAGACAACGAAAGCTGGGCTTTATTAGCGCAGGTTTACGGGTTACGTATAGCGTATCAACCAATGAAAGGCAGTGATTTTGGTCCAAAGTCAGCTAGGGCATTAATAAAAGCGCAAAATCTTACCCCTAACAACCCGCGAGTATTGCTGGTTCAGGGTGTTAGTAAATATAATACACCCGCGATGTACGGTGGCAGCAAACATGAAGCACTAAACGTACTTTCGAAGGCGATTGAACAATATGCCTATGATCAACACTCTGAATTTTATTGGGGACATGCTGAAGCTTACACATGGCGCGGATTAACACAGTTAGAGTTAGGTAATAAAGATGAAGCATTGGCCGATTGGGCAAAAGCGATAGAGATTTCACCTAATTATGGCTGGGCTAAAAATTTACTTAACAAAAATAGCTAAATATTTAGGCTAAACGTCATGCTGAATTTGTCTACAAAGATATTGGTACTTAGGTTTTGTCAGGAACTACAAACCGGTTTTTCAGCATGACGGTTTCTATACCACTAAAAGCGATATTAAAAATAAAGCGCCGTATCATTGCACATGTTATAAGAATGACTGCTTGGTCTTTATTATTAAAGAAAACGTACAGGAAACTAAAAATGAATAACACCAATAACACTTTTATTGCACCAAGTTTAACGGAAGACCAAGTAGCCCTATGGACTTGGATCCCCTTATTTTTCTCACTTTTCTATTTCTTGCCGATATTTTATAACTGGCAACATTTCGATATTATAAAACTATCAGGGTCAGCGCTAATTTATCTCTGCTTTGTCTATTTTTATATGAAAGCGCAGCGGCAACATGATGAACGAACAGCTATTCGCCCTATTCTAGCTATATTACTACTAAGTTGTATTGGTACTTATTTTAACCCGGGAACTTTTACCTTATTTGCTTTTGCTGCCTATTTTATTGGTTATTATTACCCAACACCTAAAAGCATTGTTGGTTTGGCTCTGACAATTGGCCTAATTGTGCTAACAGCCTTTGCCTTTGAACTCACCGATATGTTTTTTATTACTCCCGCCCTCTTTTGCAGCGTTCCTAATTTTATGTTTGGTTTGGCCGAAAGACGAAGTAGAATGCAAAAGCTTAATGAACAACGGAGCCAACAACAAATAGAGCAGTTAGCGACTGTTGCAGAGCGTGAAAGAATAGCGCGAGACTTGCATGATTTATTAGGCCACACACTTTCTTCAATTGCTTTAAAAGCAGAGCTTGCTGAAAAACTAGCAAAAGCAGGACACGCAGCACAATCAATTGATGAAATATCACAAGTCGCAAAAATAACGCGTGAAACATTAAGTGAAGTAAGACAAGCCGTGTCAGGCTATAAGGCCAAAGATCCACAAGCTGAAGTCGATAAAATAGTCGCCCGCTTGGCAGATAAAGACTTCACCTTTGAACAAGAGGTATCACTGGATAATTTAACGGCGAAAGCAGAAAGCTCATTAATACTGATATTAAAAGAAGCCATCACCAATATTCTTCGCCATAGTAATGGCGATCACGTTATTGTAAAAACTCAGCAAAACGAAGACTCACTGCTTTTAACAATATTTGACAACGGTTCGCATTATTCAGTGAAAAATAAAGAGCCTTTATTTAGTAATGGCTTAAAAGGAATAGTAGAGCGAGTAAGTGAACTAAAAGGGAAATTTTCCATAAATACAGAGCAAGGTTTTGAGTTAACTATCAACTTGCCTACCGAGGTATTCATCAGTGAAAAATGAAGTTTTCAATAAAAAAATCAAAGTGATCATCGCCGAAGATCAAGCGCTTATTCGTGGCGCGCTGACCGCACTACTGAACTTAGAAGCCGATATTGAAATTATTGGTGAAGCAGAGAATGGCATTGAAGCAGGCAAGCTACTTGATAAATTTAGTGCTGATATTTTACTTACGGACATTGAAATGCCATTAATGAGTGGCTTAGAGCTGGCACAAGTCACCGCAAAAAAACATCCGAATATAAAAACGGTAATTATCACCACTTTTGGTCGTGCTGGTTATATTAAACGAGCGTTAACCATGGGGGTAAAAGGATTTTTACTTAAAGATACCCCCTCTGCAGAACTAGCCGCTGCGCTGCGCAAGGTAATGCTAGGCAAGAAAGTAATTGATCCTGAGTTAGCTATTGCCGCGCTTGATGATGTCGACCCTTTATCAGATAAAGAACGTAAAGCGTTAAGCTTAGCCGGCGAAGGGAAAACAACCCATGATATCGCTGAGTTATTATTTTTATCTGAGGGGACTATTCGCAATTATTTGTCAGAGTGTATAGCTAAATTAAATGCCACCAACCGTATTGATGCAGCAAGAATAGCGCAACAAAAAGGTTGGTTATAAATTTAAGGCAAGAGCGTTCAACCTTTTAGTGGTATGTTGTGCTGCTCAGCAAAGCTAATATATTTATTTAAGGCTTCAGGGTCACCACGGTTCGACTGACAAACACTTTTTTGATATTGATAACTAAAAACGTCAAACCATTGGTCAAGTAATTGTGCGTTTATTGGCTCTTTTGCCATCGCCAGTACTCTTGCCGCTACTTCTGCTGTCGCAAATTGATAGTTCTCTTCGGCTACTCTTATTTGATAACGTGAGGTACTGGCTGTTTCATCCAGTAAATGTGGATCAAATGCGGCAATAGGAAATTGATTCAAGTATGGGCTTTTACGAAACATTTTTTTCGCTTCACGCCAGCAGCCATCAAGCATAATAAATAATGGCCGTTTCCCTGAAGGGACTGTCATTTCATTACAAAACACTTCTCGCTCTGGTTGAGCATATTGTTGAGGAAAAACCACATAAGGTTGCCATTGCGGATCATTTAAAATGGCTAACATTTCTGGGTTTTCTTGCGTGCGCGACCATAAAAAGGCATAGGTGTCTGGCACAATATCGGCGATTAGTTTTCCGGTATTACTTGGTTTCATCACTTCTGTATCGTACATCAACAAGAGAAAACCTGCATTACTAGTGGCTTTTGGTGAATACTCACAAATGCAATGTGCTTTTGCTAAGCGGCATAAATCGCAACGAACAATCCGTTGGCCACGGGACTTGTAAGTTGTCGTGCTAAGACTTATTCGATAATGGTGAAGTTTATGTACGGCGTGCATAATGTAGTAATTTATACCTTTGTTCTGCCATATCCCTATGCTGACAATATTTAGTTCTTCCTGAACATAAAAAAATAGCGGGTTAATACCAAGTGGTATAAAGCCGCTACTTTAGTGATTTTTTGCTTAACCTGCAATGATCAGGGTGCAATATTTAAAGCACCAATAATTTAACGAATTTATTGAATAAAATTAAATTACTCAAATCCGTTCGGATTTTGAGACTGCCAGCGCCAAGTATCTGCGATCATAGTATTTAAATCGCGAGTCGCTTGCCAGCCCAATAAAGTATTTGCCAACGATGCATCGGCATATACAGTACCAATATCACCTGCACGACGTGGCACAATATTATAAGGAATATCTTGTCCGCTAATCTCTTTAAAAGTATTGACGATATCTAGTACCGAGGTACCGTTACCCGTACCGATATTAATCGCTTTACAACCCTCTATTTTCGTTAAGCTCTCTAACGCCTTAACATGACCAATAGCGAGGTCAACTACATGAATATAGTCACGAACACCTGTGCCGTCTGGCGTGTCATAATCATCACCAAAGACTTGTAATTGTGGTAAGCGACCAACCGCAACCTGTGCAACATAAGGTAATAAATTATTAGGAATACCATTGGGATTTTCGCCAATAGTACCTGATTCGTGCGCGCCAATCGGATTAAAATAACGTAAACAAGCAATAGACCACTCGCTATCACTTTTCGCTAAATCAAAAAGAATATGTTCAACCATTAACTTAGTTTGACCATAAGGATTGGTCGCTGAAGTCGGCATAGTTTCATCGAGTGGTGCTGGATTGTTTTCACCATAGACAGTCGCTGAAGAACTAAAGACTAAATTTTTCACGCCATGTTTAGCCATTACTTGAAATAAAGTTACCGAGCCTGAAACATTATTTTGATAATAACTCAACGGTATGTCGTTCGACTCGCCTACGGCTTTTAAACCCGCAAAATGAACAACAGCTTCAATATCATGTTTTTCAAAAATGGCATCAAGAGCAGCTTCATCGCAAATATCAGCTTTAATAAAAGTGACCGTTTTACCAGTAATAGCTTTAACGCGATCTAGTACTAATGTTGATGAATTAGATAAGTTATCAACAATTATAATATCTTTATTTAACTGCAGTAACTCAACAACAGTATGACTACCAATATATCCGGTGCCGCCGGTGATCAATAAGCTCATTTCTTTAATCCTTTTTTAACGGTAAAGCCACCATGCTAAAACACTAGATCCTGAAACGAGTTCAGGATGACGGGAATCGGCATTATTAATTTTCTATACCGTCATGCTAAAATACCTACATGGATGTAGGTACTTAGGTTTATTTGGAACTATAAACCTGTGTTTCCAGATCTAGCCCTTTAGCTACTGAAACAAGTTCAGTATGACGAGAGCAAATTCGAGATGACGAAAGTATAAATTTGTCTATTGGTAATATTCTGACACTGTCGCGATAAACTTACCAAGCATTTCTTTCGGTAATTGGTTAATACCTGCCGCACCCGCTCGACCACCACCGGTAGGAAACTGAATACAAATTTTATCTGCACCCTGCTTGTTATTAAGCGGCGCTCTTACACTTACCGTATAAGTTACTTGTTCATCTAAACTTGTCTTTTCATTTAAGGTCAGCTTTTCGTTTATGGTCAACACCGCATGGGCTTTATCAGGTGACTGATTAGCTAATTCATTACCGAAAACACCACTGACCCGGCGTGACCAAGCTTCATCGGCTAATAACACCACTTTACAAATAGTATTGTCTGCTAATACTTGTGCAGATTCGGCTTCTGCCATATCAGCTTCATAAGCAGATGCTAATTGCGTAAAAATAGAATTGGGCGCATTAATTAAATCTAAAGGATCTGCAAATGCTAAACAGGCTTTATATAATTTAGCAGGTGCAATATGTAAATCATCAATTGTGCGACCATAGCCATTATAGTTAATGTAAATACCTAACGCCTTTAGTTGTGCTTGCTGATGCTCAGAAAGCTCTTGCTGCTTAGCTAACACCATGGCTGATTGGTTCATGTTGTCACCAAAAGCAGCGGTAATTGCCCAGTTAACATATTGCCCGTTCAGGTGTTCATTCATTAATAAACTAGTACAGGTATTTGCGTCGGTATTAATTAACGAGGTTAACTTTTCGCTTTGGGGTATTTCGCCAGTACGATGGTGATCAACATAAAAAACCTCAACGTTATTTGTAAGTAAGTTAGCTAACGCATCACTGTTTTGTTCCATCGATATATCTAACACGGTAACAGATTCAGCCTGTTCAACTGGTACCTGTTTTAACAAGCTAATATCTCGTTTAACCCCGGTAATTAACTTGGTAGTTTTCGGCTGTGCTAAACGTAATTGCACCAAAGCAATAATGCCGTCAGCATCTCCGTTGAAAACATCATAATGCATAAACAAACCCTTGCTTAATAAGATGTTCTACAATTTGTTCAGCGCAGGCTTGAATCGATTTATCTGCCGTTTTCACATGGATCGCAGGCGACTGTGGAACATCGTAACCTGAGCTGATACCGGTAAAGTCTTTTATTTCACCCGCCCGTGCCATTTTATATAATCCCTTTGGATCGCGTTGTTCGCAAACTTCTATTGGCGTATCGATAAACACTTCAATAAACTCACCCGCTTCCAGCTTGTCGGCAGCCATCTGTCTGTCTGAAGCAAATGGAGAAATAAAGGCTGTAGAAACAATAGTACCCGAGTCGATAAACAGCTTTGCCACTTCACTAATACGACGAATATTTTCAATACGGTCAGTATCACTAAAGGCTAAATCGCCATTTAACCCATGGCGGACATTGTCACCGTCAAGTAAATAAGTATGACAGCCTCGTTCAAATAGCAAGGCGTCTACCGCATTTGCTACCGTCGACTTGCCCGAACCACTAAGGCCTGTATACCAAAGTAAACAAGGCTTTTGTTTTTTAAGTTCGCTACGTTGTGTTTTAGTCACTTGTTGCTCATGCCAAACGGTATTATCTGTTTTCATAAATGTCCTGAATTCTTTTTTGTTTTGTATCTTCGCTCGTCATCCTGAATTTATTTCAGGATCTCAATTAAACTTTTCTAGCTAGTTATACTTGGTTAATGATTCTTAGCACGTCATCCTGAACTTGTTTCAGGATCTGGTCTTTGTTGCCTGAGATCCTGAAATACAGTTTTATAGTTCCAAACTAAACCTAAGTACCTACATCCATGTAGGTAAATTCAGGAAGACGAATAGTTTTCTAAAATGGAAACACAGTCGGTATCATTGATAACACTATAATCGAGTAAGCTATCGATACTGGTAAACCAAACTTTACAAAATCCATCAAGCAGTAATTCCCTGCATTGAATACCATCATATTGGTTTGATAACCATAGGGACTAATAAAACTACCACTCGCACCAAACGCTACTGCCATAACAAAAGGTAATGGACTCACGCCAAGCCCTAACGCGATGCTGTAAGCAATAGGAAAAACCAATGCTGCTGCTGCACTATTGGTGACGATTTCGGTCATTAATAAGGTGATGAAAAAAATAGCAATTAAGGTTAAATAAGCGCTTTGCCCTTGCAGTACCGATTCGATTTGCCCGGCAAGTAACTCAGCAAGACCACTATTTTCAAAAGCTTTTGCTAAGGTCAAGGCGCCTAGCACCACCATCCATATCTCTAAAGGAAAACGGCGTTTTACTTCATTGACCGTTAAACAACCTGACAAAATTAGCACAGCAATATAAAACATCAAACATTTTAACAAAGCAATTTCGAAGATAACAGACGTAGCAATAGTCGCTAAAAATCCAAAAACGGTCAAAGAATCACGCCAGCCAGAGAGCATATTTTCGGGAGTGTGCCCCGAGAGTATATAAAAGTTTTTCGATAAGTTAGTACGGGAACTAAAGTCGTTACCTACCGCCAGCACGAGAAAATCTCCTGACTGAATTTTAATGTCGCCAAGCTTGCCTGAAAGTTGAGTACCTTCTCGACGAATAGCAACGACTGCAGCGTCAAAGCGCGCACGGAAACCGGCTTTTTTTAAATTTTTACCGATAACGGCAGAATCTGGTTTTATCAAAACTTCGGTAAGGTTGTCACGGAGTAAGCCGTCTTTTTCAGCAAACAAGCTTAAGCCGTCAAACTGCTGTAAGGTCAAAACTTTAGAAATATCACCGGTAAAAATAAGTTTATCTCTACCTTGAATAACTTCATCAGGACAAACCGGAGAAATCAGTCGACCTTCACGTACTATTTCAACGAGAAATAATGAGTCTAAATTTCTCAAACCATTATCTTCTATGGTTAGGCCAACCAATTTAGAAGAGCCCGCGACCTCAGCTTCAAGTAAATATTCATCAGCAGCGAAGTTTTCAACATCAAGTTTCGGCAATAAATGTTGCGTTGAGAGAATAACCAATAAGCAAAAAATAAAGGCACTAAAGCCAATTAAGGTGAAGTCAAAGAAACCTAGGCTATTTGCCCCCTGTTCAATCAGCAACGAATTTACAATAAGGTTTGTCGATGTGCCCACCAAGGTTAACGTGCCGCCAAGAATGGCTGCGTAAGAAACCGGTAATAACAATTTACCAGGGTTAATTAAGGTGTTCTTTTTGATGGTAGAAATAAGCGCGGCAACGACGGCTGTATTATTCATTAATGCCGAGGCAAAGGCAGTACAGACGAGGGTTTTAAGGGTAGATTTAAATTTAGAACCATTGATCATCACCGCTGAAACACGACGTAAAACACTGGTACGCTCAAAAGCAAATGAACAGAGTACCAGAAGTACTAAAGTCACTAAGCCAGGATTAACAACATTCGTTAATACGGTATCGGCAGAAACTAGACCTGTTGCTAAACAAGCGAGCAGCGATACAGCAAAAACTTTTTCAGACTTTTGTTGATACTTTAACAAACCGATGAAGGTTGCTATAAATATCAATAACATCAACCACTGCATCACAAGCACGAACTTTCCTTTTCAATTAACTAATGAGTTATTAATACGAGACGTTTCTTCGTCATTCTAAACTTGCCTACATGGATGTAGCTGCTAACTGGAACTATGACCTGTGTTTCAGTATCTAAAGTGCGAGATCCTGAAACGAGTTCAGGATGACGGCTGAGACTAGTTATTTAATTCAGTATTTATTACGTGTAAGGCCGAGGCCCTAACTCCGTCATACTGAATTTATTTCAGTATCTAGTCTATTAACTCGCGAGATCCTGAAACGAGTTCAGGATGACGGCTGTGACTAGTTTATTTAATTCAGTCTTTATTACGTGTAAGACCGAGGCCTTAACTCCGTCATGCTGAATTCGCCTAAATGGATGTAGGTACTTAGGTTTAGTCAGGAACTATAAACCTGTATTTCAGTATCTAGTCTATTAACACGAGATCCTGAAACAAGTTCAGGATGACGATGGCAGTTCAGGATGACGGCTGTTCTTGCGATATTCTACTTCCTTGTATGCAAGTTCAGGAGCTCGTGTCTAATTATCAATGATATTAATTGATATTTATCCCTTTAGAATATCTCTCGCACCCCAATGTGGGAAGTGCTTACGTACTAAAGTATTAAACTCAAGTTCAAACGCCGAATAGCTGTGCTTATTTTCGCCATCTATAGCTTTGGTTATCATACCTGCACCAACGGTTAGGTTGCTTAAACGGTCGATAATAATAAAAGCGCCTGACGATTTATTCACGTCATAAGCATCAAAATGTAATGCTTCAGCGACTTCAAAATTAACAGAGCCAATTTCATTCAATGCTAATTGCGAAGTTTCAATCCGCTCCATGGTATTTACATCATAACGATGCTCAAAATCAATCGCATGGCCGGTCGTCATTTTACTACCGTGTTTAATGTAGTATTCGCGGCCAGCCTCTAATTCGTTATCGTGCATCCAAACAATATTGGCATTAAACTGCTTAGCAGAAACAGGCAAGTTATCTTTTTTAACGATTAATTCACCACGGCTAATATCTATTTCCGTGTCAAGCGTTAAGGTAACGGCTTGGCCTTTATCAGCACGTTCAATGTCACCATCGAAAGTAACAATTGCTTTAACCGTACTTTCTTTACCTGATGGTAAAGCAACAATAGTATCCCCAACTCGAATATGTCCTGAGCCAACCGTACCGGCAAAGCCACGGAAATCTAAGTTTGGTCGGTTAACCAGTTGCACTTGAAATCTAAACTGAGTGAAACTGTCGTCGGCATCAACCTTAATGGTATTTAATAACTTCATCATGGTTGCGCCAGGATACCAAGGCATATTGGTACTTTCTTCAACCACGTTATCGCCATTTAACGCCGAAATAGGGATAAAACGTACATCAGAAAAATTCAAAGAATCGGCAAATTCACGGTATTCTTTTTTAATCGCTTGATAACGCTCTTGGCTATAATCGACCAAGTCCATTTTATTCACCGCAACCAAGACGTGCTTAATACCTAATAATGAACATATAAATGAATGACGACGCGTTTGTACTTGTACGCCATAGCGGGCATCGATCAAAATAATCGCTAAATCACAGGTTGAAGCACCCGTTGCCATGTTACGGGTATATTGTTCATGGCCGGGAGTGTCAGCAATAATAAATTTACGTTTGTCGGTAGCAAAATAACGATAGGCAACATCTATGGTAATGCCCTGCTCACGTTCAGATTGCAAGCCGTCTACCAGTAAGGCTAAATCAATCGCTTCACCTGTGGTACCCGACTTTTTACTGTCTTTTTTTATAGCTGCAAGTTGGTCTTCAAAAATCATTTTTGAATCATGCAATAAACGACCAATTAGCGTGCTTTTTCCGTCATCAACACTGCCACAAGTGAAAAAACGTAACATTTCTTTGTTTTCATGTTTTTTCAAATACGCTTGAATATCGGTTTCAAGTAAATCAGTTTCGGCGTAGTCTGTTTGTTGACTCATGGTTCTTCCTATAAAATTCTGTTTGATTACCGATGTTTTGTTCTAGTAAAACATCAGTAATTATTAATGTTATTCGCTAATAAAAAGGTGACTTCTGTTTGACTAGAAGTACCCTTCCATTTTCTTTTTCTCCATAGAACCAGAAGAGTCGTGATCGATCACTCGCCCTTGGCGCTCAGAGGTTTTGGTTAATAACATTTCTTGAATAATTTCTGGTAACGTTGTCGCCGTTGACTCAACCGCGCCCGTTAATGGGTAACAACCGAGTGTTCTAAAGCGAACACTTTTCATCATCACTTCTTCACCTTCTTCTATTGGCATACGGTCGTCGTCAACCATAATCAAGGTACCGTCGCGTTCAACAACCGGACGTTTTTCAGCTAAGTAAAGCGGTACAATTTTAATACCTTCTAGGTATATATATTGCCAAATATCAAGTTCGGTCCAGTTAGATAAAGGGAATACACGAATACTTTCGCCTTTGTTCACTTTACCGTTATAAACATTCCACAATTCTGGGCGCTGGCTTTTTGGATCCCAACGATGATTTTTATCACGAAATGAATAAACACGCTCTTTCGCACGAGACTTTTCTTCGTCGCGACGAGCACCACCAAAAGCAGCATCGAAGCCGTATTTGTCAAGCGCTTGCTTTAAGCCTTGAGTTTTCATAATGTCAGTATGTTTTGCACTACCATGAGTAAATGGACCAACGCCCATAGCAACCCCTTCAGGGTTTTTATGAACAAGCAGTTCAAAGTCATATTCTGCAGCCATTTCGTCACGAAATTCAATCATCTCTTTGAATTTCCAACCGGTATCTACGTGTAATAATGGAAAAGGTATTTTACCTGGAGCAAAAGCTTTCCGGGCCAGATGAAGTAGAACAGCAGAGTCTTTACCAACAGAATAGAGCATGACAGGGTTGTCAAACTCAGCGGCAACTTCACGCATTATGTGAATAGATTCAGCTTCAAGCTTTTGTAGGTGAGTTAAGTTCATGTGATTTACTGACTTTCATAACAAGATTATGTTAAGAATAATGGCACAGTCTGTAAACATTTTCCATATAAGAAAAAGCTTTGATATAACCAAAGTGAATAAGCGGTTTGTTTTTTATGCTATCTATGTAGCTTTTGAAATTTTAAAGGGACAGGTACTAGATTGATTCTGCAACAATAAAGCTGCGTTTCATGATCTCAAACTCAAATACCAGATACTGAAATACAGGTTTATAGTTCCTGACTAACCCTAAGTACCTACGTCCATGTAGGCAAATTCAGCATGACGACATTAAAGAAAAAGTAACGTTACCTGAATAAACACCGGCATCATTAACATATACCATTATGCCGAACATACTCCGTCATCCTGAACTTGTTTCAGGATCTAAAGCCAATACCAGATACTGAAATACAGGTTTATAGTTCCAGACTAAACCTAAGTACCTACATCCCTGTAGGCACAGGTTTATAGTTCCAGACTAAACCTAAGTACCTACATCCCTGTAGGCAGGTTCAATATGACGATTTAGGAGAAAAAAAACGCAACAACAAAATTGCTACTTCAAACCTTGAAAACGCTTTATCAAACTAAGACTTGAAGCCGAAAGCACACAGTTTTTACCGCCATTCATTACCTTTAAAACACTATTACCCAATTGCTTACCTAATTCTACACCCCATTGGTCGAATGAATTAAGCTGCCATATAACGCCTTGCACAAATATTTTATGTTCATACAAAGCCAACAACGCTCCTAAATTTTCAGGGGTCATAACTTCAAGCAATAAGGTATTGCTCGGTGTATTACCTTTCATGGTTTTATGCGCTGCTAAACGAGCAATTTCTTCACGGCTAACACCTAACGCCAGCATTTCACTTTCCACTTCAAAGAAGGTCTTACCGCGCATTAAGGCTTCACTTTGCGCAAAACAATTAGCAACGAGTACTTGATGATGTTCAGGTAAGCTACTCGACCCTTTCAAACAAACAATAAAGTCTGTTGGTATTATATCGTCACTTTGATGCATTAATTGCATAAAGGCATGTTGCCCGTTGGTACCTTCTTGCCCAAATACTGTCGGCGCTGTTCGCCATGTTAGTTTTTCACCTGCATTAGATACCGACTTACCATTACTTTCCATATCGGTTTGCTGTAAATAGCCAGGTAAAGCTCTTAGGGAGTGGTCATAAGGTAAAATAGCTAAGCTTGAATATTGCAGAGCATTGCGGTTCCAAATGCCTAACAGTGCCATTAACACCGGCATATTCTGCTCAAAGGGGGTATTTTGGAAATGTTGATCCATTTCATAAGCGCCCTGCTTCAGCTTATTAAAATTTTCATTACCAATCACTAAAGCAAGCGGTAAACCTACTGCCGACCAAAGTGAAAAACGACCACCAACCCAATCCCACATTGGTAGAATGTTTTTCTCTAAAACACCAAACTCAGTCGCTTTAGCAATATTGGTACTTACCGCAAACCATTGTTTTTCAATAACATCAGATTCAGTAGACTGACTAAGCATCCAGTTTTTAACGGCTAATGCATTAAGCAAAGTTTCTTGTGTGGTAAAGGTTTTAGAAATAACCACCACCAACGTAGTAGCGACATTCAGCTTAGCAAGTTTTTCTTCAACCGCGGCACCGTCAACATTAGCGATAACATGTGCTTTCAAGCCCGTAGTATGAAAACTAGTTAACGCAGAAAGTGCGACTTTAATGCCGTAATATGAACCGCCAATACCAATGGCGATAACATCGGTAAATTTTTCACCTGAAGCAGCACGTAACTTACCTGAACTTATATCATCAACAATTTCAGCCATGTGTTGTTCAGTAGCGATAACTTCATCCGCTTGTGCACCTAATATTTTGTGTTTAATGTCAGTGGGAGCACGCAGCACGCTATGCAACACAGCACGTTTTTCGGTGTTATTAATAATATCACCTGAGAACTGAGCTTTGATTTTTTCGGCTAATTTCGATGTTTTAGCTAATTCAAAAAGCTGACTAAGTTCTTGGTTGGTAATATTCTGTTTAGAAAAATCAAGATATAGGCCTGCGGTAGAGGTAGAGTAATTTTCAACGCGATTGTTATTATTACCAGAGAATAAGGAAAGAATAGAGCGAGACTGCGCAGCTTTTGATAGTTCAGGTAAAGAAGATATGTCCATATTTATACTTTTATTGAGTTAAGGGTAATTATTTATTCATTAGAGTTGCCAGTATATATGAGTATCGCCACATTAACGATCACCGTCTGCCTGCACCCCCTCCCGTCATCCTGAACTTGTTTCAGGATCTGGTACTCAAAACCAGATACTGAAATACAGGGTTATAGTTCCTGACTACCCCTAAGTACCTACATCCCTGTAGGCAAATTCAGCATGACGACAAAGTACCAAAACGAAAAGCCAAACAGTCTGAACAAGCAACGTTGCCTTTAACAACCCACCGTCATCCTGAACACACTACCGTCATCCTGAATTTATTTCAGGATCTCGAACTAAAACTCCAGATACTGAAATAAATTTAGCAAGAAAAAACTTAGCCATTCGAGACAATATTACAGTGAAAACTTTATGTTTTAATCAACCAACTAAACATCCTAATTTTGTTGATTAAATTAGGATAGATTTAAGTTTAGCTTCGGCATCATCACTTCCTTGAGTAAGAGCTTTATATTCATCGATCAACTTACTCAAACCAGGGTTTTTCTCTCCTCTAAAGTAATCAACATTACGTTCGATTTTTTTTATTAGCTTAGCTAAGGCTATCTCATCAAATAAAGGGCTAGCCTTTTTTGGCTCAAACAGCTCACGCTTTTGTGGAAAATTAACAAAATAGCGCAGACCACGTTTACCAGCTCCAGACGGAATCAGCAGGCCAGAACTTACTAACGATTTTAAATCCCTAGTGGCTGTCGCAGGAGGAGCACCCGTGATTGCTCTATACTTTTCATTGGTCAAACCATCACGAACAAAGCCATCAGCACCTACAGAAAATATTTTATTCATCACCTTTTCTTGGCGAATATTTAATTTAATTTCTCCATAAGCAGCCCAAAACTTTGATTTTTTCAATACAAATTCTATAGACTCAAGAGACTTAGTTTGCGACTTTTTAACCAGCTCAACGAACCATACCACCCAATCATCAACGACTAATGTTGAATTAGTTTTCCTTAACTGTTGGTAATATTCCATTCTATTTGTATTGATCACCGTCGAAATACTAAAAAGAGGAGGACGAGCAAAGTCTTGAAATAAGGCATGCTCAGCAATAGCTCTACCAACACGGCCATTGCCGTCTTGAAATGGGTGAATTGCCACAAACCACAAGTGTGCTATAGCCGCCTTTACTGGGCCTGATAAAAGGCTACCTTCACAGGTAATAGTATCATCATTATACCACTGGAAAAATGCATTCATTTCAAGTTCTACTTTATCGCGGCTTTCGCCAGGAGCTTTATAGATAGTCTCTGTTTCTCCATATAAATCTTCCCGCACAACACCTATTGATGAATATCTATAATCACCTTTAATAATTGAATGTACGTAATAATCTTCGCTACCATGTAATAGCAAGCCATGCCAATGACAAAGTAAAGATTTAGACATTGGAATTGAGACACTTTTGCGAACATCAATAAGCATCGCAGCAATACCTTTCTCTTTTGGAAAATAACCACCACGTTCAGGCTCTTTTAAACCAAGAAACCTTGCCACAGAAGAGCGCACTTCTTCTCTGTTTAGCTTTTCCCCCTCAATAGCACTGGTACTTAAAGCTTCTTCTACTAATAGGTAAACGTAAGCATCATCGTGGTCAGTTGAAGACAGTTGAGACATTGATCCTTCTACACTGTAAGCTTTTTTTGAGTACTCATTTAAGGTAGCCGTTACCCGAGAGACATCATATTTGAATAACGGCCAATATTTACCTTCCCAATGATACATTTGATTTATACCTCAGTTTTCTTTAAATCATTTTATAACCTTTTTTGATTTAATAGTCTATTATTTATAAATCATTTTGCAACCACTTTCGATATAATAAATCTCAATGACTAAATATTATTTATTATTTATTATTTAGATTTATATATTGATATCATTTATTAGTAAATTATATTTTCTATAAATTGAACAACTTATTAAGCGTATGGGGAATGGCGTCTAGCCTTGCTTGATATTTCAAAACAGCAGGAGATCTCGAACTTAAAAGCAAATACTAAAATAAATTCATCCTAACGATATTTAGACAAAAGACAATAATCAACCACCGTCATCCTGACGAAGGTCAGGATCTCAAACCACACAACTAGATACTGAAACAAGTTCAGCATGACGACAAAGTACCAATACAATAAACCGAACAGTCTGAGCAGAGCACCGTCATCGTGAATATGCCACAGTCACCTGAACACAACACCGTCAACCTGACGAAGGTCAGGATCTCGTACTACCCCATCAACTCAGTCAAATATGCTCTAAAGTCATCACCCAAATC
>JABSOY010000035.1 GCA_013215385.1 Colwellia sp. | reverse complement strand
TTGGGTCTCACTTTACCCGAACTCGGTAATAATTAATAATTTTGATGGCTGTATTATCCATACAAGCTGTTAGTTGCCTTATGAATATTGTGCCATTAGTCGGATTGAAGAATATTGAATTTGGTGATTCCAAAGAAAAAGCTAATGAGCTATTTGGAACCTCTGATTTAATTAAAAATGAGTTAGGTCAAGACGGTGTCAGTTCCGAAATTTGGGAATATCAATCCAAAGGAATAGAGTTGCATTTCGATCCTGATTTAGAATTTAGATTATGGGATATATCCGTAACCTCTGAAAATGCAAAACTAAATAGCGTTAAACCAATTGGTTTTAATGAGTCAGAGTTATTAACTCACTTTCCAAGTTTAGTGTTAGAAGTAAATGACGGTATATTTAAAGAGTATGTAGATCCATCTAATGAATTAGTATTTTTCTTACGTAACAATGTTGTTAAACGTATAGATATATCGCCAAATTTAGATGATTACTTAAAAAGGTTTGGTGGCATCGGCAACTATAAGCCATTCAAGAAGGACTTTTAACAGTTGGCTAGGTTCCGCTTCGCTTCACATTTTAACCAACAATTATTTGCCTCTTAATGGGGCGTTATAAAGAATAAGGAAATCATTTGAAGTATTTAAATATAAGTTTTGTAACCGCTCTTTTACTGTCTGGGTGTTCAATGACATACCCTGGCTATACATATTCTCTGCAATATGGATTTGATTCAAAAGTTGAAGCAATAAAATTCCATGATTATTTAGTTGAAAATGGTTTTGAACGTCAATTAAGTATTTTATTTAATGGTTCAAATGAACCTGTCGAGGGGGTAAGTTTGCATTGGGAAAATGATGGGCTTAAATCATCACCTAGAACGCTATTAACTATTACCTACGAGGCTAATCCTTTAACTATGTCAAAAAATGAAAAAATGAAAAAATGAAAAAATTTCAAATGCAATAAGGTCAACTTCCCAATCGATGCTTGAAGCTTACAATTCTTTATAACAAACATTTAAATAGTGACATCTAACAGTTTGCTGTGTTTCACTTCGCTACACATTATCGCCAACTATCAAAAGCCTCTTAATGGGGCGTTAGTAGGTATTCGTAATTTATTATATTCGAGGTTTTTATGTCTTTTGATGTTTGGTTGGCCTTCATTGTTGCAAGTTCAATCCTGACGCTTATTCCTGGCCCTTGTGTTTTACTTGTCGTAAGTCAGGCTTTAACTCGAGGAATGTCATCTGCACTTTTGTGTATTCTTGGCGATATAGTTGGTGGTGTTGTACTAATGGTACTTTCTCTCGTAGGAGTAGGAGCTATTCTAGCTACTTCGGCAACTCTTTTTTCCTTGTTTAAATGGTTAGGAATAATATATATGGCATATCTTGGTCTTTGCCAAATAATTGAAGCAAGAAAAAGTAAGTCAGAAGACGAAAAACTAGATACAAAAGTTTCAACTTTGAGTAGCTTCAATGCTGGATTTTTAGCATCCCTTTTAAACCCTAAAGCAATTATATTTTATATGGCATTTCTACCACAATTTATGGATCCGAAAAGTGATACTCTGTTACAGTTTTCCATATTAATCATTACTTCATCAATGGTTGTAGGTGTTATTTTGGCGTGTTATGCGCTGATTGCTGCAAGAACTAGGAAAATATTTCAGAGTGAACGTTCTAAAAAGTATTTTGATTATTCTGGAGCGAGCTTCTTAATTGGTAGTAGTGTTTTTATGGCAAGTACAACGAAATAAATATACCCGTTAAATAGCTATGATTCTCATGTGGTTAAACCATACCTATTAACAAGGGTTTTCAAGTCGGACAAATTATAGTTGGCTTTTTGTTCGTGCCGCACTTATTTTAGCCAACTGCAATTTACCGCTTAAAGCGGCGTAATACGCTTAATCTACTCTGGTTATAATTCACTATTAGGGATTGTTTTGAATAAAGGGATATTGTCATTTCTATTAATTATTATCTGCTTTATGAGTTCAGCCAACTCTAAAGAGACGATATGGAAAACTATAGGTTATGGTTTTATTTTTCAAACTATAGATAATCAAACAACCGTCTTTGATGTTACTAAAAATCATTGTCTAAAGAACCACCTCATAACCGGAGATCTTGAAAATACTTCATTTAATGATGAAATAACAATTATAGATGAGCAAACAAGTTTACTCGATTTTGGTGGATTGTTTCCTTTAAAGTTAATCAAAAAGCAGAGCCTACCTGTTCTATGTCAATCTGGAAAAACATCCCACATGAGTGATAAAGGTTATCAGTTTAATGCAAAGGTTGTTTTTGATGTTCTAGTGGATAACTTCGAAGAGCATTATATCTTTACTGAAGATAGAAAGATCAATTGGGCTGAACAACGAATATTGTGGCAAAAAAGAATAGATCAAAAAACGACACAAGATGAATTATTCATAATCATAGATGATTTTCTTAAAGAATTACGTGACGGACATGCTAGTTTACTTAATAAAAATCTTGTTAAAATTTCATATTACTCTCCAAGAAAATGGTCATTTTGGAGTAAATTAAAAAAACATTCAAATGATTACCCTGAGTACTCAACCTACTGGGAGTTGCATACCGCGCTAATCAAAAAGTGGCAGAAAAACATAAAGCATTACTTGGATAAAAACTATCGCACGCTGCAATATTACGATAATTTTACTTTAGCAAAAATACCACAAAATATTGCCTATTTAAAAATTGATAACTTTGATGATTTTTCAGAAAATGATGTCAAAGCTACTGAAGAGGTAATGAATGTATTTATACCGATAATTAAACAGTCTGATGGCTTAATTATTGATTTACGTTTTAGTATGGGGGGAAGTGATTTAGTATCAAATAAAGTATTATCTTACTTAATAGGTAAAAAATTACTCATAGGTGGAAAGCAATTTAAAACACCGGGTGGCTTTAGCGACCTTCAAAAAATTATAATTTCACCATCAAAAACAATTAACTATACTGGAAATATTGTTGTTCTTTTTAGCCAAAGAACACCTAGTGCTGCGGAAGTATTTCTCTTAGGTTTACAAGCTAGAGAGAAAGTTACTTTTATTGGAGAAAGAAGTTACGGAGCGTTCAGTGATGCTTTGCCGAAAGCTTTGCCTAACGGGTGGGGAATAACCTTATCAAATGAAAGGTACCTTAATTTTCAAGGTGAAAATTACGAAAATATTGGCTTGCCTGTGGATCATGAGTTTGAATTTCTTAATATAAAAAATATTGAAAGCGGATTTGATGCACAGCTTAATGAGGCTATTAAAACTTTTAATTAGGTGTGGTCAGCGTAAATAAACACTTAAAACGGAACAAAAACAGTTGGTTAGGTTCAACTTCGCTACACATTTTAACCAACTATTGTTGTCCGCTTAAGTGGGCGTTAGAGCTTACCAAAGGAATGTAGTCGTCAATGAATATTAAAGAAAGAAAATGCGAAAGTTGGTCTGATTTTAAAACTAAGATAATTGAAGATTTATACGAAGATGGAGTTTTTTCTAAAGGAAGATATTTATTTCGTGGTCAAGGTAGTGAATCTTTTTCATTAAGCTCCTCCTTCGATAGATGGTTTAAAGGAGAAAGAAAAGACAAAGTCAGAGTTTCAAATGAACTTTTAGACCAATTTATTAAAGAATGCGAATTAGAAGATATTCCTCCTGAAACGAGAGGTAATCGTTTAATGATGCGGAGTCTAGGGCAACATAATGGGCTTCCTACTCGCTTATTAGATTGGAGTGAAAGTCCATATGTTGCAACATTTTTTGCTTTTAGTGGCCATATTAGGCATGGAATTAATTTAGTAAAACATGTCGCTATTTGGGTTTTAGATACCCAAAGTTATATATGGAACGAAGAACATGGTTGTCAAATTGTACAAGTTGAATCCTTCGGAAATGAAAGGATTAGAAATCAGCACGGAAAGTTTACTCTTTTAAGAACGTCTGAGAATTCTCTTGAAGAATATGCGATAAAGCAAGAGGAGCCCGGAGCGTTGATTAAGTACCTTATTCCAGTAAGAGATGCGTTCGCTGCTATGGCTGAATTAGATTCTATGGGTCTTAGTCACGCAAGGATATATCCAGGAATATCAGGTAATGCAAAATCGGCAGAAGTAAGAATACTTATAAACCAGATTAAAAATAAGTAATCAGCTAATAAGCAATTCAACAGGACAAAAAACAGTTGGTTTTGCTCCTTCGTCGCTTATTTTAGCCAACTATCATTTGCCGCTTAGTGGGGCGTTCTGTGTTAAGAAAATGTTGGCTAATATATCAAGGAAATATATGAAATCACTAAAAATTATTTATATTATTTTACTAACTGCAATTACTGGTTGTGCATCAAGTACATCTCTTCAAGAAAGTGCTGATAACCATGAGAAAGCCAGTGAATATTATAAGTCTGTAGGGCAAGATTCCGCTGCCAATGAGGAAAAAGCATTAGCTAAAGAGGATAATGATGATTCATTCGGAATTATAGCAATTCTTGTGGATTTATTTAATGATAAGGATTAGCAGAACACACATAACAAGCCATTCAAGCATGTCTTTTAACCGTTGGCTAGAATGCCGCTTCGCTTCACATTTTAGCCAACAATTAAAGCCTCTTAATGGGATATTAACGGTACAAATGTAGGTTTAAACCCATAAGAATGAAAAAGGATTTTACATGTTAAATTTTATATTTTTTCTAGTTATATCAATAAATGTAAGCTCAATTTATTATTACCGAAACTACTCCAACCAAGATGAAAAACGGCTTTCTTTAGCGGTATTTTTACATTGTCTGTTTTACCCATTGTAGTAAAAGGTCTGTTTTTAAGTGCTACAAACATTCAAAATATTTGGGGTGACTTGAGTGGGTATTTTTGGGCATATTTTATTGTGTTTTTTACAACTTTATATTCGGCTATTTATGTTTATAAAGTGTTGTTAGCAAAGATTTCAAATAAGTTTTTTAATAAGTCCAGCTAACAAGCAATTCAATAGAACAAAAAACAGTTGGTTTTGCTCCTGCATCGCTAATTTTAACCAATAATTATTTGCCTCTTAGTGAGGGTCAGATTCCTAAAGGGAGCATCATGAAGTTAACAATTTTCAAATCTATTGCGTTTGTATTTCTAATTTTTACAGTCGTGCTGGGAGGATGTGCCTCACAAAAGACTTCTGGTAGTCACAATACAACCTTATCTGATGAGTTTAGTGGTGTTTGGGCTAATACTAATTCTCAATATAGCAATTGGTGGGTTATTACACCCAAATCTATCCTTAATTATGGTATTTACCCTAACGGAATTTGCTCCGGTACATACGCTGAAATCCTTGATAAAAATAAAATTAAAGTCGATTTTGGTACTCAAGCACAACTCGAGTTACAATTATTTAATGGGTTTTTAATATTCAAAACAAATGATGACTTTGCTGCCCACAAAAAAATTAAGAAATCTAATATATGCAAAAAAGATAATGACGAATACTACAAAAATGCACCTTATCAAGACTCATTTGAATCTAAATTGCCATTTGTTGTTAACAAAGAAAGCATAGTTTTTAAATTGTTAGAAGTTAATGGCGCTAAAGCATTTTTTGAGCAATCCAAAGGTCAAATGGCTAAAGTTATGTACATGACAGATCCGACTCTTAAATCATATTCAAATTTGGTTGAAAAATGGGAGTTGCAGTATTTTAAGTGGGACAAAGTTAAGGGATCTTTAGCTCCTATTTATGCGGAAAAATTTTCTGAACAAGAATTGCATGAAATAATCGCCTTTTATAATGATGGCAAAAATGAGCACTTCTTTAACACTTTTACTGGAAATAAATTTAAATCTCTTTTGCCTGAAATTAATCAAGAGTTTACTTTATCTGGTCATAAATATATGACTAAAGTAAAGCCCTTCTTATATGAGATGATAGAGAAATCTAACAAGGCAATAAAGTCGAATTCGTAACAGTTTGCTCGGTTCCACTTTGTATCAAATTTTAGCAAACTATTACTCACCGCTTATTGCGGCGTTAGAAGCACAAGGAGCTATCGTGAACTGTTTAGTCGTATTAGCACACCCTTTAGAAAATAGTCTATGCAAGCATTTAGCAGATAAAACAATAGCTCATTTAAAGAAGCAAGGTTATCAAGTGACTGTGAAGAATCTGTATGCAGAAAATTTTAATCCAGTATTAAGTAAATCTGAAAGAGAAAGTTATTACAAAGATCAGTTTGATGACTTGCAATTGAAGTCTGATATAACGCAATTAAAGCAAGCTGAGTCATTAGTTCTAATTTTTCCAACTTGGTGGTTTGGTTTTCCTGCTATTTTAAAAGGTTGGTTTGATCGGGTATGGGCGCCAGGACACGCATATGAACATGCTTCGGATTATGGGCCTATTAAGCAATGCTTAAGTAATTTAAAAGAAATGAAAGTCGTAACAACTCTTGGTTCACCTTGGTGGGTTGATACTTTTATTTTGAGAAAACCTGTAAAAAAAGTTCTTAAATTAGCTTTGTTAGGTGCTTGCGCAACTAATTGTAAATTCAAGATGTTATCTTTGTATAAAAGTGAAAAGCTCACTAAATCCAAAATAGATAAATTTATTGGTAAGATTGAATCAAAATTTTAACAGTAAAGTGCTTCTAACAAGGCAATTAAACGGAAAATTAACAGTTGGCTTTTTCCGCTTCGCTTCAAATTATAGCCAACTATTTTTGTCTGCTTAAGTGGGCGTTAGTCGCTTATCATCTCGACTATGGAGAATAGTGTATGGGAACTGTAACAAACATTACAAATACAAAGTTTTCCGTTGGCGATTTAATTCATCATCGACTTTTTGGATATCGTGGCGTTATTACAGATGTCGATAGGAATTTTCAACTGACGGATGATTGGTATGAGCAAGTCGCGAAGTCTCGACCTCGAAAAGATAAGCCTTGGTATAATGTGCTCGTTGATGGAAGTAACCATTCAACTTATGTGGCCGAACAAAATTTAAAGCCTGATGATACCTTGGAACCTATCAGCCACCCACTGATAAAGAAATTTTTTTCAAAGTTAGAAAATGGTCGGTATATTAGAAGTAAACCTATCAATTAACTCGGTAGCTTGTAAGCTGTTCAAGTGGGACAAATTACCGTCGGCTGGTTCCGCTCCACTTCACGTTTTAGCCAACTACATTCGCCCCTTAACACGGCGTTAGTTGTATATCGAAAAGGAGTATTAATATGCAAACCTGGATAACAATCATAATATCTCTAGTTTTAGTTAATGTTGTTGAGTCAGACGCAGGGTTTGACTATCACGTTAGTTCAATAACTGATATCAGTTCACTCAGTGCGTTTTTTTACTACTCGATCCACCTTTGTTTTATAGGTGGGCTTGCTTCTTTACTTTCAAGATTATATGAATTTATTGGTAATAGAGATCGTGAAGAGTCCAGCTAACAAACCAATTAATACGGGACGGCTAACAGTTTGCTCGGTTCCGCTTCATTACACATTTTAGCAAACTATTATCAGCCCCTTAATGGGGCGTTAGGGCACTTTTAGGATTCGATTATGAAATTTATATTATTGGTGATGTTTTCATTAATTACATTGGGCATTGAAGCAAAAGACGGATTGGTTACTCAATTTACGATAACAAAAATAATCAAAATATCTGCAGAGTCGGAAACACGTCAAATTTATAATCGCGCTGTCTTGGTTGACTTTAATGAGACAAATTCATTTGATTTTAAAGACCTATACACATTTAAAATAACAACTCGAACAGATAATTTTAAAGATGTAAATGTACTGATATCGTTGAAAGATTTATCGAGCGGAAAGCCATATTTTATTGGCGTTCAGTCTACCGATTTAACTGTAGGCGATGCTAAAAGTTTTAAGTTTGAGCATAGTAGTGTTATTTATAATGTCGATATTGATACATCATATGGTAAGTTGCCCTAATCAGCATTTTAACAGGAACATCTAACCGCTTGCTCTGTTCCACTTCGTTACGCATTAAGCAAGCTATTGTCTGCCCATTAAATGAGCGTTAGCTTTCAATGTTGTATTTACGATTTTTGGTGTCATGCAAAATAATTTCCTATTTTTGTAATAAATCTATACAAAATTAGACTATTCAATTAATTACCTAAGAATGAGTGGCATTATGAATCAATTAATATCAGCATGGTGGGACAGCAAGACAGTTCAAGAACAGGCAGATTTAGAATCATCATTTGCTATTGTTGCTTCAGGTTTAAGTTTTGTACCAGCGCTAATTCTGGTCTCATTATAAAGGTGATCTGTTATTGTATTTTAAGTGTCGAATTGAAAACGAACAAGACATTAAAAGTACAAAAAACAGTTGGCTGTTTTCAATCGGTACAACATTTTAGCCAACAATTTTTTGCCGCTTAATGGGGCGTTATCTGTCTCATGGAGTTTCGATGTACAAAGTATTGTTCTTAGCCTTTTTTACTCTTTCTTGTAGTGGATCAGCAAAACAGCCTATATCAATTATTAAAGCACACCAAGAAGCACTAAATAAGGAAGACCTTGCTGCGGCTCTAGAATATTGGCAACCTTCTAAACGTCAAAAATTAGCCGGCTCAAGTTTTAACGTTATTGCTTCAATGTTTACTGGTTTGAATCTAGACCCATTAAGTATTGAACAAAATTGTACTGAAACTGAATGTACAGTTTCAGGAGTCGCTGATAAAGCAGGACAACTCTTAAATGTAAATTACACATTTGTTAAAGTTGACGGTAAGTTTTATATCTCTAATATTCAGGCAAGAAACACATAACAACCCATTCAACCAGTACCTTTAACCGTTGGCTAGGTTCCGTTTCGCTTTACATTTAGCTAACAATTAAAAGCCTCTTAATGGGGCATAGCATTACAAGGAAAGGAAGCATTTATGCATCTAATAATAAATGAACGAAGGGTAGAAAATCCAATAGCTATAGTTGCTCTGATTTTGTTTGCATTATCGGCTGTAGCCGTTGGTATTTCGATCGTTTTGTTCGTACTCCTCCCTTTGATAGGAGTTGTCATCTCTAGTATTTTAGCCCTAGTTTTAGTTATCATAACTCCAATTATCTTATGGTTTATTTTGCCTGTCATTTTCTTAACAATTATGGCTTGGTTTTTTGGTCGTTTTTTAAAGTAATCGGCTATATGGTCAAATATTGCTTACAAGGCATTCAAACGGACAAAAAACAGTGGCTGTTTTTACTTCGTTCAACATTTACCAACTAATTTATGCCGCTTAATATGGCGTTATATTGCCTAAACACATAGGTGATTAATCATCAAAGGAGCACTTGATGACTGAAAAAGATATCGCAAGATCTATAAATAAACATAGTGTTAAGCCTATTGTGGCTCTGGCTCTCTTTATAGTCATCTTAAAAATAATGAATGACTATTTATTCGAGGGCGATCCAATATCACCAACTCTAATTATTATTTTTTCTATTGGTGGTTGCATGTATATTTTTCAAAAAGTACTTGTTGATTTACTGGTAACTTCACAAGAGTCTTTATCAACTAAAGAGTAATCGGCGCATATAACAAGACAATCAACTGGTCACGCAACAGTTGGCTGCGTTTCGCGATATCTTCTAGCCTTTTAATGCGAATTATATTTTAACAAATGATGAGTATTAATCTCCTGTTGACATAATATGTCGCACAAGTTAGTGTTTGTGACATATTATGTCTTTAGCTATGTCATGATATGTTCTATATTTTGACGATTAACGTAGCGTTATATTTTTCAAGGAGAGATGAAGGTGCCACATGACTTCGAATCAAAAGATCGGAAAGCAAAGTTATCAATATCCTTAAATAAACTCGTGTTATTGACTTGCTTACTTGTCGTTGTTTATTTTGGCTATGAAAAATATGCTTCACATCAAGCTGAGCAAGCTGAAACATCGGTGCTGATTTTAGCCCCTAAAGTTAATGATATTTATTTTTTAGATTTGAGATTAGACGATGGTAAGCTAGAACGGGAAAACAAAAATAAATACAAATTAGCTAAAGTTGTACGTGTTACTGATGAGAACTTAGTTATAGTTTATGGAAGGGTTTTCTATCAATGGCAGAATGCAGTGGTAACCAGCATCCAGTATGGTGATTTAAGTAATCATGATTACTTTAAGCTAATACCTGATTATATTCCCTTTAGCAAAATTAAAGAAATGAAAAGTAATGGGACTATTTATTTAGTTAAACGACCTATTAGAAATAAACTCTATGGTAATCTTGTTAATCCCGAATAAACTAATATAACCAATGACTATATTGGGCAGATAAACCACCCAATGGAGATCGGGTTTCGAATGTATGGTGTTTAATTGGTTGAAATAAAGCAATATAAAAAGCCATTCAAGCAGGATTTAACTGTTGGCTAGGTTCCGGTTAGTTTCACTTTTAGCCAACTATCAAAAAGCTCTTAATGGGGGCTTTTCTTTTCAATCAAATCAGAGCTTCTAAAATAAACCGGTTAGTTTTGTCATAAAATTTATAGATTGGAGACTATTACCTTTATATAACTACATCGTTGTCATTTCATAAAATAAGGTAGCTAATTTTAAGGGAGTGTTTTATGTCGAGTTTAAAGAAATCTCTTATTGTCTTGGTCGTATTGGTCTGTATTGGAGGAATTGCTGAAGGTTATAATGAAAGTCATCATTTGGAAATGGCTCTAACAGAGTGCGGCTCTCAAGAAAATATTGCTAAAGTCGACTCTAAAGGTTTTGAATGTAAAAAAACTTAGTATCAACTTTGAAGTGTGACAAAAAACAGTTGTTTTTTTCTCCTTTGTTACCCATTTTAGTCAACAATTATTGGCCTCTTATTAGGGCGTTCGCAGGCTTGCAAAGTTTAGCTATATTTTAAAATTAACAAGGGTAGTGAAAATAGATGTATTTAGTATCTTTGGCTTAATGGGATTTGGATGCGGTGGTATTGGAATTACATTTGGTTTAGCTGGCGTAAGTCATCGTTGATATGTTGCTTTAAATGTTGGGTTATATTGAATTGCTGACATCATTGTCATAGACATAGCCGTTCGAATTTGTGAACGTCCACCACGTATCATACGTTTGCCTTTATACCATCCACTTTTGCGATTAAAAGGTACTACATTAACTAAGGATGAAGCTTCTTTATTGTTGATGTAACCCAAGCTCTGCCATTTCACTAATCAAGTTAAATGCCACCACTTTTATTGTTAGTAGCGTTGCTATGCTGCGGGTCATTATTTAAATGAATAGTCACTGTTGATGTATTGAACGCCGATTTTGTTATAGCTTTTCCTGTATGAATTTCGTGATCAAAATAAAATATTATTAATAATTAAAATATAGCAATTAACGCCAAGTGGTATTTATAAAGGATATTATAGATTCTTAAATAGAGTGAATCCCCACACCTAATGTATGCGATTGTATGAGATTATTGTCTTTTATGTTAATCAGTATTTATTAAATCAGAGAATTAGCACTAACATAGTGAAAGAAGTTATTGCTAATTACCTTGCATGAAATGGCTTGAATGATTATGCTACCAAAATAAATGAAAGCGCTTTCATGCTGATGTATTAAATAACATAAGGTCAATAATGAAGTTTATATCTACGGTTTTTCATCTTACTATTGTTTCAGCTTTGTTGGTTTCATGTAGTCAAGATGAACAAATAAAAAATTCACTCAGACACTCAGCGATAAACTCATCTGAACGAATAGCTGCGGTCGAACAAAATGTTGAAAACTTACTAACAAAGTTAACCCTTGAAGAAAAAATCTCCTTAGTTCATGCCAGTGGAAAATTTCATATCAATGGCATTGATCGTGTCGGTATCCCTGAGATGTGGCTATCTGACGGTCCGCATGGTGTTCGTCATCAAATAAACCGAGATGATTGGAATTCCGCAGGTTGGACAGATGATCACGCAACCTATCTACCACACTTAACTTCAGTAGCGGCGAGTTGGGATCTCGAAATAGCGGCTTTACATGGTCAAGTACTGGGCGCAGAAGCGCGGCAGCGAAAAAAAGATTTTATTCTCGGACCGGGAGTTAACCTTGCCCGTTTACCTTTATATGGCCGGAATTTTGAATATATGGGCGAAGATCCTATTCTAGCTGCAAAGCTTGTGGTGCCGCAAATTAAGGCGATACAAGCCAATGATGTTGCCGCAACGGTTAAACATTATGCATTAAATACCCAAGAACTGAATCGTACTGGCGTAAATGCTAAACCCGACGAGCGGACATTAAGAGAAGTGTATTTGCCCGCTTTTGAAGCTTCAGTGAAAGAAGCCAATGTGTGGGGAATGATGGGTTCTTATAATCAATACTACGGCACGAATGCAAATCAAAGTGAGCATTTAGTGATGGATATTCTTAAGGGTGAATGGGGATATAAAGGCGTATTATTAACTGACTGGAATGTTGATATTAATACCCACGATGCTGCAATGTATGGTTTAGATTTAGAAATGGGCACAGATGTTGCGAGTTACGATGATTATTTTTTAGCTAAGCCTTTACTCGCTGAAATTAAAGCAGGCAATATTCCCGTAAGCGTTCTTGATGACAAAGTCCGTCGTATCCTACGTGTACAGTATAGTATAGGGATGTACGATAAAAGACGCTTGCCGGGTGAACGTAATACCAAAGCACATCAATTAGCCGCAAGAAAAATTGCTGCTGAGGGGGTGGTGTTACTTAAAAATGAAAAGGTCTCAGGAAATAAAGTATTACCTTTAGATCAAATAAAACTTAAAAATATCCTAGTGCTTGGCCCAAATGCCGATAAAAAGCATGGTACTGGTGGTGGCTCTTCGGAAGTTAAATCGTTTTATGAAATAACACCGTTACAAGGGTTAAAAGCCCAATTAGGTGACGAGGTTAATATTACGGTAATGCGAGCGCGCAGTAGTATTTTAACGCCGATTGCCAGTGATTACGTCGCCAGTCGTCATTGGACAGGTACACCTGCTTGGAATATTTCTTATTATCAAGACCAAGCAAGAAAAATTGTTATGAGTGACTCCTGGATTGTTGACTCTAGGTTTAAAACTAAGCAAAGTACAACTGAATACATCACCATGAAAGGCGACATTAAACCATTGAAAAGTGGTATTCATACCCTAAAGGTATCTGTTGAAGGCTCTTTTACGCTTAAAGTAGATGGTGAAAATATCATCAACTCATCTGGTGTTGATAACAAGGTTATCTCATATGAAATTAACTTAAATGCAAAACAAAATTATGCTTTTGAAATTTCCTATGATGGTAAAAATCAATTTACTTTAGGTTGGGATGCCCCAGGAAATTTATTTGTAGAAGAAGCTGAGTATATCGCTGCGGCAAAAGCTGCTGATGCTGTTATCTATTTTGGTGGGTTAAGTCATGGTGATGACCGTGAGTCTATTGATCGCGCTGATATGAAATTACCCAGTAGCCAAGATGAAATTATCAATAAGTTAATCAGTGCCAATAAGAAAACTATCGTATTTTTAGTCGCGGGCTCTGCAGTAGAAATGCCATGGGCAGATAAAGCCAATGCAATTGTTTGGGGGTGGTACGGTGGTATGGAAGCCGGTCATGCTTTTGCCGATATATTATTTGGCGAGGTGAACCCAAGTGGAAAAATGCCAATCACTTTACCTGAAAAATTAGCGCACACCGCACCGATTGCCCTTAATGATTATAACGCGGAAGAATCGTTATATAGCGAAGGTGTTTTTATTGGTTATCGTTGGTTTGAGCAACAAAATATTAAACCTACTTTTTCTTTTGGCCATGGTTTGTCTTACACCCAGTTTGATGTTTCTGATATTCAGTTGTCGAGCCTTGTCATAACGGGTAATGATAAAATCACAGTTACCGCACAAGTAAAAAATATTGGCAAAGTCGCTGGCGCAGAAGTTATTCAGTTATATTTGCATGATAGAAAAGCAAGTGTTGACCGACCAGCCAAAGAATTGAAAGGTTTTGCTAAGGTTTTTTTGCAGCCCGGTGAAACACAACAAATATCAATTGAGCTATCCAAACGTGACTTGTCTTTTTGGGATGTTCACAGCAATAACTGGTTAGCTGAGCCAGGCGAATTTGAAGTGTTGCTAGGCACCTCATTAGATAATATACGCTTGAAAAGTATGTTTAGCTATGCAGATAAATAGTCATTAAAAATAATATATTAATAGTTAAAATACAGCACTAAAACACGTGCTTACTATCAATTATAGGGCGTGTGTATAGCAGCAATAATTTAGTACGTATGATAAACAAAAATATCGGGGAGCAGTCAGACCACTAAATACCAGGTACCTATTGATAGCTATAGGGTGACTGATTAAGATATATATTTTGCCGCTTTACAAGTATCTCTTGGTAAGGTAATTTTTCTTGCATTACCTTTAAGATTTATTGAATTATGGCTGTACAACATTTGAATATATTGCCCAATATTAAAAATCAGCGCTTTTATCAAAAAGCTAAGTCAGCTTCTATCCTCCAGGTGCAACTGATTGTAATTGCTCTTGTGCTATGCCTTTGCGTGTTTATGGTTATCCAAACCACTTCAACAATGCCGGAAGGCAGAAAATTCACTATTGCAGCTGCGTCACTTTCACCAAGTACTTTAACTATTGAAGAGCTTGTTTTAGCTAAAGAAATTTTCAAACCCATTAGTGATAATTATGTAAATTTAGGTAATCGAAGCCAGCTATGGTTGAAGTTAACAATCGATAAGAGTTTAACGAATGTTGATCAAGTTAATAATATGATCCTCGTTTTGAAAAAAAACCGCATACATACACCTATGGAATTGCATTATCTGGCTACAAATAATACCTGGCAAAAGCAAGTTGTAAGCGGTAATCCACAATTTCAGCATAATATTATTACTCGCTTACCTAATGATATGTTGTCTGATACATTTTATTTAAAGCTACAAGGGCGATATTTAAGAAGCTCATTATTTGTCTTTAACAATGATGAGTTTTTCGAAGATATAAAATATTCAACGTTTTTTAGCGGCTTGTTTTTCGGCATGTTGGCTTTATTTACCTGTTATCATTTAATGTTATACCTGCGATTAAAAGAACCTTCATACCTTGCTTACAGTGCGATGCTATTTTTATTAGGTGTTTGGTTTTTGTCTGGTCAAGGCTGGTTAGAATATCTATTGCCGAATATGAGCTCTTTACATCATAAAACTGTACTCATCGGCGCTTTATTAATGGTCGCGATAGCTGAATTCGCGAAGCACTATCTGAAAATTAAAACACTTTCCCTGCGGTTATATAAAGGGTTAACACTTACTCAGTTACTGTTATTATTTATAGTGGTAACAAAATTCACCCTTGGCGATTTCTTGCCCGAGCAGCTGTATCAAATAGGGTATGGTATTGGATTATTTGTCAGTTTTATTATTTTTGTTGGCTGTTTTACTGCGGCTATTTTGGCGGTAAAAAAACAGCTAACAGCAGCTTGGTATTACTTAACGGCAACCTTAATGTTTTTTATAGTCGCCAGTATTATGGGGTTATCTGCTGGCAATATCATTAGCTTTAATTTTTCATGGCCATTACTACAAATTACCTCAACAATAGAAATTATTATTTTTAGTGCTGGCTTAGTTTCTATTTATTATCGGCAACAGCAAAATGAACTAATAGTTGAGCAGCAGCTTAAGCAAACACAGTTAAAGCTAGTTAAAGCGCTAGAAATAAGTAATAACTTAAAAGATAAAATATTGAATAATGTTGTTGACCATAAACTGTTTCCTGAATTAGCCAAGGTGACCGATTTCTTAGCCGATATTATATATGTTCAAGCATTAGGTAATGACTGTGTGGTTGTCTATACCAAGAATAACCGTAAAGCGAAAATAGCATTAAGATGTAATTTACAAAGTTTATTAGATAGCTTCGGTAATGAATATCTTATCCGTGTTCACAAATCATATTTGGTTAACCCGCAACAATTGATGTTATTACAAAGAAGAACATCTGCCGATTATGATGTGAATATTTTAAGTGAGTTAATTCCAGTCGGTCGTAAACATCTAAATCAAATTAAAGCCTTAGTGTAGATTTTATTTAACAAAACATAGCCATTGTATCTACCGATCAATAAATAATTCTACACCTAATTGTCATATTTGTTTTTTAAAAACAATTAGTTACATTTATTCTTGCACTAAATTATACCTTTCACTTTTTATAGACAACTTATTGCTTTTTCCTGTCTTGTTGAAGACTTCGTTTACCATTAAAGTAGCACTTTATTATTGTAAATGAGTGGTTAGTTATCTTGATTAATCCACTGAACAGTTTTTATCGAATAAATCGGCACCCACTATAAGGCTAACAATGAAAACGATTATTATACTATGTACTCTGCTTTTAACCGCATGTTCAAGCATACCTTTAGCAACCATTATTCATTTCTCAGATGCTAAACCTGACGACTTTTTTACCGTCGATCCAAAAGGTATTTTGGTAAAAGTATCCATTAACACTATGGTGACTTTTGATCCAACCCTGGCTATAAATTTATCTGCTAGCATTAAAGATAGTACAGGAGAAAGGTTCATCGCATTCCCTCTGGAAATTGTTAAGAAAAGTACTCAAAATGCTATTGAAGGTTTTTTCAATAACAGCCCTGCAATTGATATTTATACTTTGAAACTTTCATCTATAGCTATCGCCAATTTAGAAGTTCTTCAGCGAGAAAGAACATCAGGGCTTAAAAAGCGAGTGGGTTTAACCGCAGGCGTCCATTTTTCTAAAAAAACCGGCAAAGCTGATAATAATAACCTCGGTATTGATGAAAATACGGTGTTATCTGTTTCACTTAAGTTAACGCAAAACAGTGAATTTATTACTTTAATTGATAACTGGAAAGTAGGGGACGACCTTGTTAAAAATTAAGAGAGTAGGGTAAGAATTAGCGCATCAAAAATCGGCTGCTATATTGAATCAAAAATCAGCTGAACATCGGCATAAATTGCAATATTTCTCCTTGTACCTAACATTAAATACCCCTTTGTCGGGATTAAGGCATTTATGAAGAATCTATACATGGTTGTTATCAAAATAACGTTTATTACTCTAGTACTCATCACATTTACTGGTTGTACCAACAAAGAATTATATGAATCTATCCAACCAAAATACAATGAAAGTGAATGCAGGAAACTACCTCCTCATCAATATGAAAAATGCATAAATCAAAAAGCAAAATCATATAAAGAATATAAAAGAGAAAGAGAAGAGGTTATTAATCAGGGTTAATAATAAAAATAGCTTAAACCGTAAAAATACAATTATTTCTGCTTTATCGCCAATGCTTGATAGTAAGACAATATTTCAATGTAGCCACTTATTCCTTCAGGCAGCAATTAAACTTGTTTTGTTATGAAGCTAGCTGTTCGACTTTATACATATCTTTGAAATACTGATGATGTTCAAAAGTATCCTCTGAATATCCTTTATATAACCCATTACGGCTCTGTGAGGATAAATCTTATTTACTTCTATTAATTCCCGATATCGTTATTCAGCTGTATTTCCGATTTCGGGAATTTCAGCTGTCATTTAATTACCTTTTAGTAAAACCTTTATAAATCAATCTGTTATTTTTGGTCTGTGACTTGCACTCTAACTGTTAAGTTTCAAATGCATTTAATCAAATCGTTAGGTTAATCAGAAAAAAGAAGGGTTGTTACATTGGATATTAAAGTTGAAGTAGCAAGTAAATCAACTAAAAACAGCTATATCACCTTATTGATAGGGCTACTGGCACTTATGTTGATTTATTGGGTTTTCAGTTTACCTGCAGCACAAAGTAAAGTTGAAGCACAGCAGCTCTGGATTGAACAGGTGCAACAAGGCTCATTGGAGTTAACAGTAACTGGTTTTGGTCAGCTAGAGTCTAAAGTGCAACGATTTTTAACGGCACCTTACTCGGCAGTCGTCGAAGAAATTATCCTTAGACCCGGAGCGAAGGTAGCACCGACAAGTATTATTTTAAAAATGTCTAATCCTGAGATAGATCAAGCGGTGATTTTAGCCCAGTTGGCACTTAATGCAGAAAATGCTCGACTAAAGCAACTTAAATTAACTCAAACGCGCGAGAATTTGTCAGCAAGCAATGGCATTGCCGAACTGAAGTTAGATTTAGGTGTTTTTCGTTCTAAGCTTGCCGCTGAAACAAAACTGGCAAAACAGGGCATAGTGACACAACTTAACTTAATGACCACACAAGCAGAGGTAAATAAGTTAGCGGGTCGTTTAGAAAATTCTAAAAAACGCTTAAAGCAATTAATTGATATTCATCAGCAAGGTTTGCAAATTCAAGCAGAATATATTGCCGAGAAGTCTAGTTTATTAACCATCGCTGAAAATAATGTTCAAAGATTATTGGTAAGGGCGGGTATTGATGGCGTATTGCAAGCATTGCCGGTTGAATTAGGGCAAAGCGTAAGTACTGGCCATCAATTAGCATTAGTAGGTGGCACAAATGATTTATTAGCCATAGTGCAAATTCCACAACGTGATGTACAAGCAATGTTACCTGAAATGTTAGTAAGCATTGATACTAGAGGTGGCTTTGCACAGGGTAAAGTTACCCGTATTGATCCGGTGGTAAAAGACGGTAACGTTGAAGTAGAAATTGAATTAATTGGCCAATTACCTAAAAATGCCCGTCCGTCATTAAAGGTTGAAGCAAAAGTTAACTTAGGTCGATTAGAGAATGCATTGTATATCAAGTCTCCGGTGAATAGTGCACCAAACTCTCGTTTGAAAATATTTAAAGTCAATGCCGACGAAAGTAGCGCGCAAGTAACATGGTTAGAATTCGGCGTAAAGAATGGTCAATATATTGAAATAAAGTCTGGGGCAAAATACGGCGAGCAATATATTTTAAGTGATATGAATAAGTTTGCAGAGCAAACAAATATTCAAATTATTCCATAATTCCAAATAAACATTTTCAAATAAGTAACTTGAACTTAATTAGGTTAAGTACTTATTAATTAATAACTTTTTAATGCAACTTTAGCATTATCAGCAAAAACAGGTAAAGATGATGACAAATTTGAAAAGCACAACTAATAATGTAATAAACGAATCAGCAAATAAAAAAGAGCTTTGTTTACAGTTAAGTAATATTGCCAAAGTTTTTCGAACCCAAGACATGGAAACTCATGCGCTAAGAAATGTAGATTTAACTATTTATAAAGGTGATTTCGTGTCTATTTCAGGACCTTCGGGCTGTGGAAAATCATCATTACTCGCCATTATGGGCTTATTAGATAGCCCTACTTCTGGCAGTTACCATATTGTTGGAAAAGACGTCAGTCAGTTAGACGTTGATATGAGAGCTGAAATACGTAATAAAAGTATTGGTTTTATCTTTCAGTCATTTAACTTGATTGATGAGCTTAGTGTTTTCGAAAACATTGCTTTAGTTTTAAGGTATCGGGAAGTCGACAAAGGGTCTAAAGAGTTAACGGAAAGCGAAATTGAGCAAGCCGTACATAACGCGCTAGCTCAAGTTGATATGGGCCACAGAGCGGGGCATAAACCTAACCAACTTTCTGGTGGGCAACAACAGCGTATTGCAATTGCCCGGGCACTTGTCGGCAAGCCCGCTATTTTATTAGTTGACGAACCTACCGGGAACTTAGACTCAAAAAATGGTGATGCTGTTATGGCGTTATTGAAGAGTTTAAATAAAGCCGGTACCACCATTTGTATGGTGACACACGATACTCGATACGCCGAATTTGCCGATACTCAAATGCATTTACTTGATGGTGAAATGATCACAGAGCCTGTACTTATGATTGGGAAAGCAAGCTAATGAAGCTGAAACATGAATTTAAACATAGTATTGCTGGCTTGAAGAAAACGCCTATTTTTGTCTTCACTTTAGTGTTTACTTTAGCAATCACTTTAGGGGCTTTATTTGCTGCATTTAACTTAAATCAACTTATTTTATTTAAAGAACTCCCTTATAAAAATGCCGAGCAGTTATACATTTTAGAGCAAAATATTGTTAGGGATGGTAAAGATAATATTGGCGATCAAATTATCGGCGCTCAAATAAGAATGCACCGATTAAGTAAAGAATTTATTAGCTCAGCAATTGTGCAAAGAGGTAAGGGGGTACTTGTCAGTAGTCCCAGTGAACCGGTTGTTGCAACACTGTTTTTAAGTAATGAATTCTTTTCGTTACTAAGCGTCCCTTTTGAACTCGGTGGTGCTTTTTCCAACAATGGTAATAATACTCCATTAAATGATGCAAAAGCTGAAGCGGTGATTAGTTATCAACTTTGGCAAACCGACTTTGCTGGCAGCCAACTAGTTATTGGACAAAGTCTGCAAATTAATGATGAAAATTTTAAAATTGTTGGTGTGTTAGCTGAAGAGTTTAAAGAACCTGACCCTTTTGTTACTCAAGCTAGTCAAGTTTACTTACCCTTTAAGTACAGTGGCTTGAATGAAACTGTTGGCCGAGGAACTTCTACTTTATTAAGCCTAGTACATTTATCTCAAGGGCAGAGTCTTGTTGGTGTCAATGAGCAACTTTCGCTGATTTTCTCCGAATTTATGCATGAAGGTGCTTACGCAACAGATTATACAAATATTGTATTAAAAGCACATTTAACAAAATTAAGTGATGCAATCCAAGGTGATAGTGCTCAAATTACCTTAGTTATTTTTGCGGCATCTTTAGTGCTCTTATTAATCGCTTTTGCCAACGTGGTTAATTTATATTTATCTCACATCAGTAAAAAGCAGCAACTGCTTGCTATTTGTGCATGTTTGGGAGCAAAACCTATAGCTTTATTTAAAAAACTTTTTGTGGAAAGTTTACTGTTAACGCTTAGTGCTGCGGTCTTTGCGCTTATTATTGCGGCTTGGTTATTGGTCTTAACACGAGAAATTGCGGCTGAGACTTTACCTCGACTTAATGAACTCAGTTTAGATGGCACAACCATTCTTTTTAGTTTATTTATTGCTATTGTATTAGCCGCATTATTAGCCTTCTTTGGCAAGTTTGCTGTCTCGTATGATGCGCTAAAAGAGCATTTGTCTGCCAGTGGTAAAGGCACCAATACTCAAGTATCTCCTAAAATAAGGAAAATACTCATTGCCTCACAAGTATCACTTACCGGCCTTTTATTATTGGTTACTTCTATGGTTTTACAAACTAATTTGGCAACCGTTAATAACCCTTTAGGTATAAACGTTGAAAACGTGACTAGTGTTTGGGTTGATGCAGGGAAAGGCTATCAAGGACAGCAACAATTAACGACTTTGGCCGGTCAGCTTAAGCAGCATTTTAGTCAATTACCGCAAACTGCTAGTGTTGCTATCACAACGACTGCACCGGTATTAAAATCGCCATGGGGCATGACTTATTATGATGAAAATAATAAACGTTTAGGTAGCTTTAGTTTCAATACCGTTGATGAAAGTTATTTCGACACGGTACAGCTTTCACTTTTATCAGGGCGCAATTTTAATCAAGAAGAAATAACTGAGCAAAAAGATGTAATCATTTTAAGTAAAGCTAGTGCATTAAAGGTCTTTAATAAAATCGATGTGGCTGGGCAGTATATTTATAACGGTAATGGTAAGGCTAATTTGATTATCGGTGTTACAGAAAATTATATAAGTAATCTATCTGAAGAGAGTAGACCGCAAGTATATATACCGGCTAGACCCTGGTGGCGACTGACATTGAATTTAAAAACCAAGGCTACTATGCCGATGTCTAAGATAGACATACTTGAGCAATTACGTGCTGTTGATGCAAGTTTACGCATTCAAAATTATCTTCCATTGACAGGCGCGGTGGCAAAAATGGTTTATCAATACCGATTAACGGCTTGGTTAGCCGCGGGCTTAAGTCTTTTTGCCCTTATCCTTGCTTGTACTGGTATATATGGCGTGATCAGTTATTCAACACAAATGAGGCGTTATGAATTAGGCGTACGCATGGCTTTAGGCGCTAAACGTAAACGTATTATTAATTTAGTGCTTAAAGATGCCTTGAAACCAGTAATGTTGGGGTTATGTGCAAGCGTTATATTTGCGGTGCTAATTTATCAAGTCGCTATTAATCAAATAGAACACTTAGGGTCACCTGATGTTATTCAAATCATCGTTTCTTTATTGTTATTATTAGGGTTCTCATTCATAGCCTGCTTTATTCCGGTCACAAGCATGGTAAAGCAAGATCCGGTGAAAGCATTAAGAGACGAATAATATTCCTAGAATCGACTATATATTCGTTCTATTTGAAGATGAAGGTTTCAACATCTGGAACGGGTATAAGTTACTGAATAAATAGCTGTCTTTGTGCTAATATCTTTGGTCAAAGGCAGTAATATTAAGCTATTAACTTATGATGACAACTAAACAAAAAATACTTATTATTGACGATAATGCTGAAGTTAGATTAAGCGCACGATTTTTTCTGAGTAATTATGGTTTTGAAATTATTGAAGCCGACAGCCCTGTTACCGGCTTAGTTTTACTTGAAACTGAAACCGTTAATTTGGTGTTATTAGATATGAATTTTTCACTTGATACTACTTCAGGTGAAGAGGGTCTGTATTGCTTACGAAAAATAATGGCTCTTAATGAATATTTACCTGTTGTGGCTATTACCGCTTGGTCGAGTGTTGATTTAGTCGTCAAGGCACTTAAAGTAGGTGCACAAGACTTTATTGAAAAACCGTGGGACAATCAAAGGTTATTACAAGTTATAAAACAGTGTTTGAAAGTAGAAGAGTTGCAAAAGCAAAATAAAAAACTACAACAAACTAATCAAACTGATATAGAGCAACAATTAACCTTTGTCGCCCATTCCCCCGCGATGAAAACATTATTAGCCCAACTCGATGAAGTTGCCCAAACCAAGGCGACGATTTTATTAACAGGTGAAAATGGCACAGGTAAAAGTACTTTAGTCCACTACATTCACCATAAATATAATCAGCAATTGCAGAACAATCAACTTAACAACTCAGCATTAGTAAGCGTCAATATGGGCGCTATTCCTGGAGACCTTTTTGAAAGTGAAATGTTTGGCCATACCAAAGGGGCATTCACTGGTGCTCATCAAACACGTATTGGACGATTTGAGCTAGCGGAGTCCGGCACATTATTTCTTGATGAAGTCGCTAATATTCCCCTCGCTGCACAGGGAAAGTTATTAAGGGTGCTTGAATCAGGAGAATACGAGCCGGTAGGTTCGAGCATTACCCAAAAAGCGAACGTTCGCTTAATTAGTGCAACTAATGCTGATTTTAAGGACTTATTTAAACAGGGACTTTTTAGGCAAGATCTGTATTTTAGGTTAAACACCATAGAACTAACCATGCCCGCGTTAAGAGAGCGAGTTGAAGATATTCCCGAGCTTGCTGAAATAATGCTAACTAAGTTGTGTTTACAATATGACAAGTCACTAATGAATTTATTACCCTGTGCTATCAAGCGATTAAGTTGTTATGACTTTCCGGGTAACTTACGTGAGCTGAGCCACATACTTGAACGTGTTGTCTTAATGCATAAAGAGGCAGCGATAAAAGCAGAAAATCTGATGCTAAACGATAATTACCAGCAAGCAGATATGAATAAAGAAAGTACAACAGCTGAGTCTCTAAACAAAGAACTGAGTATGCCTTTGATGACAATTGAAGCGGCAGAACGACTATTAATTGACCAAGCATTAAATCAGTGTTATGGGCAAACTCATGAGGCTGCCGTGCTATTAGGATTAAGTAAAAGTGCTATTTATCGCCGCTTAGAAAAATATAAAATCAGTGCCAAAGACTACCTTAAGGTAGTCAGTTGAAATGGAAAATGAACAGAGCAATAAGTTTCCAACGATGAGTACATTAAGTTTAGAGCAATGGCTTAATCGAGTATTGTTTAGTGTTAACTTTATACTACTGTTTTTAATGATAGTCAGTACTTGGTTCATTAGTCGTTCGCTGTTATTAGTTGTGACAATCATTGTCTTTATTTTACCTTTATTGGTGTTTTTAGCTGAAAAAATAAAGAACAAGTTAATACAGCCATATTTTGGTTTATTAACATCATTAGAGTCAATTAAAGTTGATGATTACTCTTTTAAAACAATTCCTGTTTTTTCTAAAGGCGTTAGTGCGCAACTCTTTCATGAGGTGGCAAGTCTTGCTCAACTGCTCAGGCAAAAAAAACGCTTGTTTGATGAAAAAGATTTATTAGTTCATAGTTTAATAAAGCAATTAGACAGCCCAGTACTTTTAATCGATGAACAAAATAAGCTTGTTTACGGTAATCAAGCCCTATCAAATTGGCTAAACAAAGATTGGCGTTTAGTGCGCCTTACCTCCATTAAATCCCTTGGTTTATCCCAAATAGAGAATGAATGGTGCTTTGATGAAAAAGAACAAGCTCAGCGATTTAAGATTCGCTCTAGCAGCTTTAAAGATCAATCAGGGCAACATCAATTGTTAATGCTAACTGATATCAGCTCTGAATTAAGAAAAATGCAATCTCAGTCATGGCAGCAGGTTGTTAGGGTATTAAGCCATGAAATTAAAAACACCTTAACGCCTATTCAATCATTGGCACAAACTTTGGCCCAATTTAGCCAAGTTCCAGATCAAAAAGAAGCGTTAAATGTTATCGTTGAACGCAGTCAAAATTTAACTGAATTTGTGCAACAATATAGCCAGATGACACACGTATATAGCCTTAATATTAAGGAAATAGATCTCAACACGACACTCTCAAAAATGTGTTTGTTACACCCAGACCTAGTGGTTAAAAATAGATTAGATGTTACGCATATATCCGCAGATCCAGTATTGTTTGAACAGGTGTTAATAAACCTTATAACTAATGCAAAACAAGCAAGTATTTTGCAAAGCAAAGAGAGTAAGAAAATAACAATAAGCTTTCATAGTTATCAACAAGCCGGTTTCACCATGATAGAAATTGGCGATAATGGTAGTGGTATTCAAAACAGCGATAACTTATTTGTCCCTTTTTATACGACAAAGCAAAATGGCCAAGGCATAGGTTTAGTACTGTGTCGAAACATTATAGAACAGCATGGTGGACAATTAACCTTAGTAAATAAGGTTAACAAAAAAGGCGCAATGGCATGTATAAAAATCCCTAATAAGTAAGATGATATAGAAGTTTAATCTCTAGATTAACAACACTAAATTTAAATTATCTACAGTTAATGTTCGAAGAATGGTGTGGTTAACAATCTATTATCAGTGGTCAATTTTACTTGACCACTTCATCAATGGCAAACCTCACCTCATTTAAGTAACTTACCTTCAACCTATGCCCGCCTATGCTTAAAGCTTTGCCCGGTGTGGCTGTCTTTACCACAAAGAAAGCCATATCTAACGCATCGAGAGGAGGGGTGAGATGAGGTGATATTTTTAGACTAGCTAAAATCCTTTAATTGGCTAATTTATGCCTGTTGTTATTTCTTTTTTGTTCTTGTTCGATTTGTTTTTTTCACCGCTTTCTTTTTCTTGACTGGTATAGGCGCTTTTGAAAACTCTTTATGGAAAGGCTGTTCTGTAACAACAGGAATGACTTGCCCTATGCTATTTTCAATATTAGTTAATTGCCTTATATCATTTTCTACAGCAAATGAAATGGCCATGCCACTTTTCCCGGCACGAGCAGTTCGTCCTATACGGTGTATGTAGTTTCTTGGATCTTCAGGAAGGTTATAGTTAATGACTAAAGTAATATTATCAACATCAATTCCACGAGCAGCAACATCAGTTGCAACTAATACTCTTAAATTAGAATCTTTAAAGTTTTGTAACGCTTCCTCTCTAACTGCTTGTGTTTTTCCACTGTGCAGGCTAGCGGCAGTTATTGATGCTTTTTCTAGTGCTTTAACAATGATGTCAGCGCCATACTTTGTTTTACAAAAGATGAGAACTTTTTCATAGTCAGGTTTTTTCAGGATATTAAATAGCAAAGGTACTTTATTTGATTTTTCAAGATGGTATACACTTTGATTAACCAAGTCGATAGTAACCGTTTCAGCAGTAATTTGAATTTTTGTTGGATCCGTTAATATTGCTGTCGCAAGTATCTCTATTTCAGCAGGCATAGTAGCTGAAAACAATAGTGTTTGTCGGTTCTTTGGCAGTTTAGATATGATGTTTTGAACATCCTTATAGAACCCCATATCAAGCATTGTATCTGCTTCATCTAACACAAATACTTCTAACGCCTTAAAATTTATATCGCCCGTTTCAATTAAATCCAATAACCTTCCAGGGGTGGCCACTAAAATATCAAGTCCAAGTGCGATAGAGTCAACTTGATCTTGTCTTCCTACACCACCATAAACAACCTTAGTTTTAAGCCCTAAACCATCAGCGTAGTCATCAATGTTTTGCATTATTTGCGAGGCAAGCTCTCGAGTGGGCGTTAGTATGAGCGAACGTGTGCTCTTAGCTTTGATATCTATTTTATTTCGCCCAAAATTATTGATAATAGGCAATGAAAAGGCCGCAGTTTTTCCTGTTCCTGTTTGCGCTATACCAAGAAG
>JABSOY010000034.1 GCA_013215385.1 Colwellia sp. | reverse complement strand
GGTTATTTATATTTGTTATTTTTACTCGTCACTAATGACCCTGTTATGAATTACCACGCTGACAATTCCAGCATATTTCAAAAGAAGCGTCATTTGTCTCTGAACAATTTTTGCAGGTCCAATCCGCCGCTTGAATACCTGCTTGAGATGATTTAACTATTTCTACTGCGTGATCAAAGTCTGAATCATCGAAAACCCAAAGTTAAGGCCAGGAATCAAAAGCGGATATTTCTCCTATAGCTCCCTGTGCGAATTCATTTTTAATAAATACCTTTATCTCTTGTGCCTCAATGATATTTTTTACATTGTTGACAAGAAAGTGACTTTCGTTGCTATAAAACATCTTCATGATTGAGTACTCTTAACGACAAATTACCGATGACTCTTAGTAATGTCTGTTCCATGTTACTTATTAACTATTGTTAATAAGTAACAGTATCAAATAATTATAAACAATGAAATTGGTAATAATTCACGGGTCTGGCACTAAGTCTATTGTTTGAACTTATTGTTTAGCTCATAAATAATAGCTAAGTCTTGAACCACGGTACCCGTGAGTTGTTGTGGCGCACCGTTGACATCGTGAGCGTGGTTCAGATATAACTCATTTCGAGTATTGCGGACAAATATTAAAAATTGCCAACGTGCATCCATTGTTTCAATTGAAGCGGTAAGATTAAGCAAGCAATAAGAATCCTGGCTGACAGCATCGTTATTGAAATAATCATAATATACTTTATCTTGCCAGGCATAATCGACTCGCATAATTAACAGCCACTCGCCGACGAGAGGTATACTATACTCCGCTCCTGTATTAAATTGCCATTTTGGAGCGCGTACCAAACGGTTGCCAGAATAATCTCGCTGACCGAGTTCGGGATACAAAATGTCATTGCTAAGCAGTAGGTCATAGGTCGCATCCAACCAGACGCCTGATAAAGAAAGCCTTAGTTGTTCAGTTGCCCGCCAGTCAAACTCTATTTCTGTACCTGCGATACTCGCGTTAGCCGCATTTTTTACACTAGGTAGTGCCAACCCCGTTTCCGACTCAAGTATCGAAAGGGTTTGCTGAAGATCTTCGTAATCCATGTAAAAAATAGCAACGGCTGCTTTAAGCACGCTATCAGGAAAACTTACCTTCGCTCCCAGTTCATAGTTCAGACAATCAATCTGAATTCTTGCTGTTTTCAGCCAAAACAGTCGCTGAAAAACAAGCTCGAACAGACATGTGGACCGGTATATATAATCGAAGAGCATTTTTTGAGTAGGCTGAAGCCATCTATACACAAGCAAGGAAAGATGATCACACCTTTGTATTGGCCATGATAGATATCGATAATTTTAAGGTTATTACTATACATGGGGACATGATATTGGCGACAAAGCGCTTAAAGAAGTAAAGAGTGCCATGTCTAAACTCCTACGAAAAACCGACCTGTTGGGCCGGATAGGAGGTGAAGAGTTTGCTGTGATTTTCCCAGAAACGTTAATAACGGAGGGTCTCAATATGGCTGAACGCATGAGAAAAGCCATTGAAGAACATGTTATCAAAACACCAAAAGGTGACATCAAGTTGACAGTCAGTATAGGACTCACTTATCTACAAGACCGTAATATTACATTGAAAGATATATTAGCTTATTCAGACTCAGCTTTATATCAGGCTAAGTCTGAAGGACGCAATACAGTTAAACTATACTCCCTATCGGTTATCAATAATCCTATTTAACCTTAGTGTAACAGGCGCTGATGTCACCACTATAATGCTAATGGGCGGATTATATGATGCTCTGCCCCTTTATATTTTTCTATCAACTCGAAATAGTGTAATCAATAACTCTGTTCCCATTGGTGATCAATGGGTAAATTAGAAAGTTCTGTTTCTTAATCCGCGGCATAGAGTTTTTGGAAATCTTTGACATTCCAGCCAATCATTAATTCAGTACCAATTTTAAGGGCAGGTACAGAGCTAACACCTATAGCGTCAAGCTCTTTTCTACCGCGCTGCATTTTCGCATTTGTTAATCTGTATTTAATGCCATTATCATCTAAGTATTTTTGAGCTTCACGGCAATGGGGGCATTTATCTGAAATATATAAAACAACTCGTTTCATTACTAACCTTTACAGAACTGTTAAAGACTATCTATTTTACTGAACTTTCAAATAAAAACAAAGATGAATTAACTGAACTTTCGATTCTAGACAAAGAAAATTAAGCTACTTTAGTAAACCAATGAGCTTATTCCTGTCTGTCAGATTTAGTTAAGTTATGATATTTAAAAACAACTGTTCAAGTTTGAGCTACGACAGATTAGCAATATATTTTTACTTTTTTCTAGTGACACAGTCATCGTCAATATCAAACATTTTCTTTGTCACAATTGCAGGCAATTTTATTGAATAAAAGCAGTGCCGATACTCGTCCCATTCTGCCCGTTACATTAAAAAAATGAAAAAACATCCACAAAAAGTTTGTAGCGTAAACGCTAATGTATGTTGATGGAAAAGAATGACGATGTTATCTTTCTTGTTGATATATACAGGTACGGATAAAAGTATCCATTGATGACAAATGTTGATGCACTTATTGAGCAACTTTATAAAACACACTCTGCAAAGTTACTGGCGGTATTAACCCGCATTTTTGGCGTACATAACTTTGACTTAGCAGAAGATGTAATGCAAGACGCTTATAGTAAAGCCATGATTGATTGGCAACAACATCGAATACCCCAAAACCCTGCCGCATGGTTGATGACAACGGCTAAAAATAAAGCACTTGATAAAATCAGAGTGGATAAAACCAAAGTAAAACTATCCCAAGACTTATCTCAATATTTACTCAGTGAATGGACGCTGGCTTTTACCATCGAAGAAGAATTTAAAGTTCTTAAAATAAAAGACGATCAACTTAGAATGATTTTCATTTGTTGCCATCAAAGTATAAAAGCAGAAAATAGAATCGTCTTTATATTAAAGTCGTTATGTGGTTTTAGTATTCGTGCCATTGCTCGGGCGCTATTATTAAATGAAGCGACCGTTAAAAAAAGGTTATTAAGAACACGAGAAAAATTAAAGCAACTCAGTTTTGAATTACCCAGCGATGATAAACTCAGCGAAGCTATGGATACGGTACACACGGTATTATATTTGCTTTTTAATGAAGGTTTTTATAGTTCAGATCCTAAAAAACCTATCAATATTGAATTTTGCCAAGAAGCAATCGCTTTGGTTAAAATGCTAATAAATGAGCCTAAAATGGTTAATCAAGATACGTTAGGTCTGTTTGCCTTGATGCACTTTAATATCGCACGTATCAATGCCCGTGTTGATCAAGATGGTTTTAATATTCCATTAGATTTACAAGACCGAAGCCTGTGGCAACAAGAATATATTAATACCGGTGATCATATTTTAAAAGTTTGTACTGAGGCTAGTTATACGGCGAGTCGCTTTTATATCGAAGCGTTAATTGCGCAACAGCACTGCTGTGCCGCAACGTTTTCAGATACTAATTGGCTGTTAATTGTTAGTTATTATGATGACTATATAAAAATAACTGATTCACCTGTGGCCAAACTTAATCACGCAATTGCCCTTGGGCATACAGGAAAGTTGAGTGAAGCAATTAACAACGTAGTGTTATTGCAAAGTCACCAAGCGCTCGTTAACTCACATATGCCACTGGCTATTTTAGCGTATTTAAATGCTAAAGCAGGTAATGAAAAGCTTGCCTATCAACAAGCTCATCGTTCTAAAGAAATTGGCGGCACTGCGCATGAACATAGATTAATGATGCAACAGCTGCAGCGCCTATTTAAGTAAATTGCTTAGATATCAATCAATACACATCACAGGCCTTACTTCTACTGTAATGTTTGGGTAGTTAAAGATAGGACACTCTTTGGCAATGGCCGTGGCTTCATCAATATCTGTCGCTTTTATTATTGAATATCCACTGACCAATTCTTTCAATTCAATAGAAGATAAATCAGTGACTACACCGTCCTGGCTAATGCTATTACCTGTATAGCTTAACGGAGAACCACCAGAGACTAATTGTTCCTTTTGTTCTAACATGCCCATCCATGCTCCCCATTGTTCCATACTAGCGGCCATTTCTTCTTTTGAAGTATTCTCCATCCATTTAGGGTCGCCACCTTTGTATATCAACATATAATCATTCATAACATTTCCTATGTTTGTTAGTACTAATAACTTTTTATCAGTATCTATATGTATAACGTATCAGTGATAAAAAAGGGGACACATTTTATGATTATTTTGTTTTTTATCTTTCACAGTTTAATAAAACCTTGTCGACACTTCCCGCTACATGCTAAGAAGCCGCAACTTTAACGAGTCGAGCTTTCTTTGTTTGTAATTTGATGCTTTGAATAGTAGCGGTAATAACTCGTGTTATTATATAATATTCGGCATATGCACTCATCATTGTTTATATAACGTGGAATTCACATGAATTTACAACAAGCTTTATCAGTAATAGCTAATGCACAAGACAACGAATTACCTATTGCAGGTCTCGAAGTGGTTAAAGAAAATTGGCCGGAATTTTATCCTGAATTAGAACAACTGATAGATCAATTTATCGCAGATGATAGCTCGTTAACCGACGAGCAACAGGCCATTTTATTTTTTGGTACGTTATTATTAGCGGAATTAAAATATTCTCCAGCGTTAGAAAAATGTTTGCAGTTATTTACACGTAGCGATTCGTTTTTATCGCCTCTTGAAGGTGTGTTTGGCGATGCGCTTACTGAATTAACGCCGACCTTATTTTATAATGTGGTCGATGGTAATACACAAGCATTGTGTAATTATATTGTTGATGGCCATCAAGCGATGTATTGCAAAGCATCTGCTATTGAAGCGGTATTTGCTCAGTACGAAGCGGGTATTATTGATGAATTCGTATTAAGCGCACATGTCACTCGATGGATAACTGTATTTTCGGCTTTACCGAGTTCAACCAATAGTTTTTTAATGAGCGCATTAGCCGATTCTTGCATTGAATATCAACTTGATGATTTTAAAGCTCAGTTTATTGGCCTATGTGACAACGATTTAGGTGATAAAGGCTTATTTGATGAAGAACGTTTTAAACAATGTGAAGTAAAAGCATGGAATAGGGCAGGCACGCCTAAGTTGATTGAATCGGGCATGATTCAAACTGAATTTAATGTTATTACCACCTTAAGTGCTTGGGCTGATGATGACTCAGAAGATGAAGAGCTCGATAGTATTGTCAATGAAGATTTTGGAGAGTTTGAAGGCTTTGATTCGTTAATGGGGGAAGGCGGTTTATTGGCTAATATCCTCTACGACGAAAATACGATTTTAGAAAACAGTGTGCCCGTTAGTTCATTAAAGTCGGCTGGCCGCAATGATCCTTGTCCGTGTGGCAGTGGCAAGAAATATAAGAAATGTTGTTTACAGTAGGACAGCAAGTTGGCATAGCCAATTGAGCATTTATTATTGAGAAATTTCTACCAATAAAGATATGTCTTAAACATAGTCCATACTAAGACATACCCCATAAGGGTGAAATAAACCTCTTATGGGAAAGTGATTTTTATGAACACCTCATGTTGCTAGTTTATATAGCTTCGCTGAATTAACCTTCTACACGACGGTGATAATAATGTTACTAAGGGTTATTGCTTACATTAGGCATAGACCAATTATTTTCGCTAGCGAGTTTAATCAGTCTTTGTTGGTCTTGGCTGAACTCTTCTGCTAACCAAGCAATAAAGAGATTAATATCATCAAGGGCATTGGTTTGGGGGGCAACATAGTAGTAATACTGCCATGGGCTCTTAGTAATTTGTACCCGCTCGGGTAGACAAAGACTGTTGTTTTCCAGTTCATCCAATATCAGCATTAAATCCATCATTGCTACGCCTTCACCCGCCGTGGCGGCAATAATAGCTAAATCTAAACTATTAAAGGTTATACCTTTATCTAGGCTCTGAGCATTATTGTTTGTTGATACTAACCATTGTTTCCAGTCAGATCTGTCTTGTGTGGGATGGATAGGAACATTATCAATTGCTTGTTTAACGGTCAGTAGTTGTTGGTTTTCACCTAGTGAGGAATGATATATCGGCGCCATATATTCACTGCGGAGACTATTTTCGGCATAACGCGCGTCAGGATATTTTTCGCCAAATAGGGCGACATCATAACCGCCACTTTCCAGATTGATATTTACCCCAGCTTGAAACCAGGCCAGCGTTAAGTTCACTTGTAGATTTGGGTGGCGTTTTCTAAATTTATGCAGCCGAGGCACTAACCATCGCGCTGCTAAACTGGTTTCCACTTTTATTTTAAGTTCACTTTGTAGTGAAGGTGCCAATTGATAAATGGCCCGGTTTAGTTCACCAAATTGTCTCGATAATAGCATCGACAATTCACTGCCTTCATTGGTCAGCTCCAAAGCGCGATGCAAACGCTTGAATAAACTAAAGCCCAGATTATCTTCAAGTTGCCGTATTTGTCGACTTACCGCACTTTGAGTGACATTAAGTTCGGTAGCCGCATGCGTAAAACTTAAATATCGGGCGGCAGTTTCAAATACTCGCAAAGTATTTAAGGAGTGTGGCAGATTATAGTGGCGCTTAAGTGCATGGCGTTGCATGGATTTCTCGTGAATATCAATTGACATGAGTTTTATGCATCCTAGATTGGCATATTACTCGTTTGAAAACCAATAAGCATTCATTTAATTTGTAGCAATTGAGCAATGTTCACAAATATAAGGGGATAAACGTGAGGCAGCTAGCTAAGTTTGCAGTACCTTTAATCATTTCACAGTTAGTCGCGCAATTAATGGTACTTTCAGATATTTGGATGATGGCACGTATTGGTGTTATTACCATGGCTGCTGGAGGGCTTGCCGGATCTGTTTTTGGTTTTATTTTTATTGTTATCATGAGCCTGATAGGATCGGTTACTAATCTGCTGGCCATAGCCTATGGCGAAAAACAGCATAACGCTGGCAACGATGCTGAAATTAGGGGGATAATAAAAGGTGCCATTTTATTATCTGTGCTGATAAGCCTGGCAATATTACCGCTGTTTTACTTTTTACCTACTTTATTGCAAATGACTGGGCAACAAGCCGAGATCATTGATCTTAGTATGCTCTATTTACATGCATTAAAATGGTCAATGTTACCTAATTTGTTGATCGTGGTATTTCGTGGACTGGCGGTGAGCTTTGGCGCTCCGCGCTCTGTTTTGTGGGCTTCGGTGCTCACTGTCATACTAAATATTGTTTTTAGCTATGTGCTGGCATTTGTACTGGATTTTGGCATGGTTGGTATCGGTTACGGTACTTCATTAGCGGCTTGGTTGATGGCTATTAGTTACGGCGTGTGGTTATTTCGCCAACCGCAGTTTTTGCCGTACAAACCTTGGACCAAATGGTTTGAATATAAACTCACCACCGTTAAACCCTTAATATTTATCGGAGCATTTGTTGCTTTGGCAACATTGACTGAGTTTGCATTAATTTCCGGAGCTGGTTTAATGGCCGGTACTTTAGGCGCGGTATCACTGGCCGCGCATCAAATTGCTTTGCAAATATTAAGCTTTTCTTGGTGTATTTCTTATGGTTTTGCTCAGGCAACCTCCATTTTAGTGGGTAACCAATTCGGTAGTAAAAGAGACAAGCAAACCATCATTAACATCGCACGTAATGGTTTGATCTTGGCTACCGCATCAAGTGTATTAATTGGCCTGTTGTTCACCATTAACCCTGAATGGCTGTCGCAGTGGTTTGCTAGACCTGGCGATGCGCTATTTGCGGAACTGGTCGATATTTTACCCAGTTTAATGCTAGTGGCCGCCGCCTGTTTTGTTGTTGATTCATGGCAATTAACCGGACTAAATATCTTACGTGGTATGAAAATAGTATTTGCTCCGGCAGTGATCACCGGGGTAGGTTATTTGTTGGCAGGCTTACCAGCCGCCTGGTATTTCATGCAAACATTTCAACTACAAGGCATATGGATGGGTATTGGACTAGGGCTTGGCGTAACCGGTTGCTTATTATTGGTGCAAGTATCGTTAAATTTAAATAAGTTAGCTAATTAAACCGTTAACCTGGCTAGTTAATGTTTTTTGCTATCGGGTATTTAAGACTTTTATGTTGGTAACGAACGCTAAAGTCTTGTGTAATATGTCGGTTATAAAATTAACTATGCCATTTCAAATTCAATTTAGAGCATCATGTAAATAGTGCTTTATCTTGTTAGAATTGATTATGATAAAGTAAAAAACAGCACAGAGAGTCAAAGTTAAATGCTAATTAAGCTTGGAAAATGGTTTCTAAATACAGAAACGGGTGAGTTATACAATCAAAAACATTCTGCTGAAAATATAACTAAACGTTTAGATCACACACCATTGAGTTTGCTGTTATGTTTGCTTAAATATCATGGCAAAGATGTCACTAAAGACACCATGCTAGATGAAGTGTGGCCAAATAAAGTCGTTTCTGAAGATGTCTTGTCTGTTGCAATAAGCCAAATAAGAAAAGCATTAGGCGATAACGCAAGAAAACCAATGTTTATCAAAACAATTCCAGGAATAGGTTATCGATTAATTGCCGACGTTATTGATGTTAAAGCAAATAATCAAAATAAAATGCCGATAGGCTTATTCCAAAAGAACAAAACTATTTTATTGTTCATTTTCTTTTTAGTTATTTGTTCTGCTCTTTATTTTTTGTTCAAAACACCTTCAACTTCTGTTATTGAAGAATTACCCACTTTATCGGCAAAAAGTCATTATCAAAAGGGACGCTATTTATTGACGCTAAATGATCTGACTAGCTGGCGACAAGCCCAGCAAATATTTGAAGATACTATTATCAGTAATCCAAATTATGCTCCCGTTTATTTAGAGTTAGCGAAATCAAAATACCAAATCATGGGATTAGAAAGTGTCCAAAACAAGCAAAGGCTTGAAGAAATTAAATTTTTATTAAACAAATCATTAGTTTTAGCCCCAACGCAGGCCGAGGTATATCTATTATTAGCGAATACCGCTTTTACCATTGAGTGGGATTTTACTTTAGCTAATCGCTATTTTGAAAAATCAATTGAACTAGATCCAACCTCAGCTATAACGCATTTCAAATATGCACAGTTTTTATTGGCGGCTGGGAAATTTGAACGTGCGCTAAGTCATACTCAGCAGTATATTGCATTAGACCCGTCAGGTTATGCTCGTCCTAGCGTTGCTTGGATCCATAACATGATGCAGGACTATGACACCGCTCTGCTTGAATTAGCAAAGTTGAAGCAGTTACAACCGGGCTCATTTATTTATCATATTTCAGCACAAGCTATTTTCGAAAATATGGGCAATGAAGCGGCTTCATTTACTGAATTTATGGCGATATTTAAACAGCTCAATTATTCTTCTGTCGAACTTAATCAAGTACAACAAGCGTTTAATCAAAGAGGACTATCTGGCGTATATTCGTGGTTGTTAAATGATAAAAAAGAACAGCAATATATAGGACAATATTTACCGCCATTGTCGTTTGCTCGTTATGCGATAAAAGCAGGTCAAGAGGAGCTAGCCGTTCAGTACCTTTTACAAGCAGCTCAAGAAAAACAAACCGAATTACTGTGGTTTAATGTCGATCCTAAATATAAATCTATTCGCCATCGTAGTGAATTAGCCAATTTACTAAACACTACAGTGAAAAAAACAAATTAATAAACCATTGATATTCCTTTATATTCGTAACTATTTATAACGTTTAAGGTTCGTTTCAGGACAATTAAACTTGTTATTAATATCTTAGCACCACTTTTAATTGAGAAATTTATTGGAGCTATACATGTTTCGAGCAATGCTTTTATGTTTTATATTTTTTTCTTCATCTTCTTTTGCAGAGTTGGCTTGGCAATTTAAAACCGATGGAATGGTGACGGGTCAACCCATTTTACACCAAAATTTATTATACCTAGCTTCTGGAGAAACGCTTTCAGTACTTGATAAAAAAGGTCAATTGCAATGGCAATATCAAATAAAGGCTAAAACCTATAGCAGTGTCACTATCAGTAACGGTATTATTTATTTACTGGCAGATAACGGTTTGCATGCTATTGATATGAACGGTCAGCAACAGTGGTTGTTTGCAAGTCAAGATAGTCGTTTAGAAATTGAGGGAGAAACTTGGGGTTGGGGGCAAGGAAAATTTGTTGACCCTTGGGCGTGGTATCGCTCAAGCCCGGTCGTTATTCAAGAAAAGATTGTCTTTGGCAATGCCAATGGTACTTTTGCAATATCGACGTTAAATGGTAAGCAACTTTGGCATGCAAATACAGGTGTTACTCACACCAAGCCTGCCTATCATCAAGGGATTTTTATCATAGGTAGTTGGGATAATAATCTATATGGTATTAATGAGCACGATGGCGCTATTGCATGGACATTCACTTCTCGTACACCACAAGGCATTATGGCTGATTGGACTGGCTGGGAAGGGTTCAACTTAGACCCTATTGTACATAACGGCGTTGTCTATGTTGGTAACAGAGGATCATATTTTTATGCCATTAATGCTCAAACCGGTATTGAAAACTGGAGTAGTCAATATGCAGGTACTTGGATTGGTTCACCCGCTTGGCTAAGTCAGGGTAATGTCTATTTTGGAACGTCAGATGGTTTTTCATTAGTGGGATTAAACGCTAAAACAGGATCTCAAACATTATTATATCGAAATGACTTTTATAACTTTGCTCAACCCAAAGCAAATGATAGTACCGTGTATTTTGCAACGCTATCGGGGAAATTATACGGCGTGAATAAAGAAACATGGCAAAGTGAGTTATTATTTTCGACACCGAGCAGCATTAAAAATAGCGCCAATATGGTCAGGGAAAACGGAGGACTAAAGCGTAAATATGGTGTTGAAGGGATTTATACTAGTGCAACTGAAAGAAAAGATATCGATTATATGCATGATAAATTGAATTCTATCTTGAGTGTAACTCTTGATAAACAAACTATTTATTTAGGCTCTGCTAATGGTTTTATTTATGCAATAAATTTATAGCGTGGGCTAAATTAAATTTCAAAAAAAGAAAGATTATCAGCTTAATAATTGCCTTTTATGTACTGGTTACCAAGGCAGAGGAATGAAATCAGTGTCCATAATCGTCTCATTCCACTTGCCACATTAAAAAAAGCTCGTTAAGAGTCAAACAAACAGGGAGGGTTAGCTTGAATGGTTTCTGATGCTAACTGCCTTAATATTTGTTGGCTTGACTCTGCTACTGCTATTGACTCGATAAAAGGCAGTAAGTCAGCTGACTCTCCCGTTATCACCTCATAAAAAACATAAGAGCTGAGTAATTGACCCATTAAATTGGCATGATTGCCATCACTGTAATGTAAATTGAGCAGTGGCTCTGTTAGCAATACTTTGTCCCAAGCTAAACCAACCGGGGCTACGCATGATTTTTGTTGTGCGGCTATACCAGTATGAATACCATGGACTCGGCTCCCCTCAGTTGCATTACCTTTTTGTGGATGTTCAGGGAAAAGTATCGGCGTTATCTGCTGCTGTTTGGCTTTATCAATCCATATTTGTGCACTAATTGTTGGGTAAACGCTCACTCCTGATTGCGAATATTTTTGTCCTTGTAAAATTACATGAGTCCATGAAGTATTTTTGAGTAAACCCGCTCTATATTGATAACTGCCTTCATCATCTAAAAATCCACCACTCGCATTAGTAAAGGTTATATTTGCATGGGGAATACCGGTATTGATCAGGGTTGTTATTAAGTTACCTAAACCAGTTACATGGCTATTGCCAAAAAGTAAAATTTGATAGGTATTAGCAAAACGGTTATCAGGAATAGACAAGTTTTCTGTAGGCGTGCTTGTACTCGGTTTTATCGTGCTTGCAGAACTAGCCGTTGCTGTAGAGTAATTTATTTTTTCTTCAGAGCAAGCAGTTAAAGCCAGTAGTGAAATGAACAAGGCATAGATTGAGCGCATATATTTCCTAAAAACAATGGTTCGTAGATTAGCCAGTAATAAACACAAAGCAGAACTTTTTATTTATTACCGTTAACAAAGTATAGGGGATAATGTCACACGCTTGATTTAACTCAATAAAGAGGTAACAATGTTTTCATAATGAAATGATAATGACTAATCACTTTCGAGGTTTTAATGCGTTTTTTATTTGGGGACATTATTGTTGACCCTAACAAAGTTAAAATAACCAAAAACGCACAACCACTTGAGTGTGAGCCTAGGGTTTTTGAATTGCTGGTCTACTTTTGCCATAATCCGCAAAAAGCAATTTCTAGAGATGAATTGGTAACACACGTGTGGAGTGGACGTATTGTTAGCCATGCTGCGGTGAACCGAGCGATAGGTGAACTACGTAAGTTAATAGAAGATAAACCGTCCTCACCACAGTGGCTGATAACGGTAAGTAAAGTAGGGTATAGGTTAACAATTGTACCTAATGTACTTGCAAGCGATGAGCTAGAGAAGTCAGTTCAAAAGCATGCTATGCCAGCCAAAATAGCATTCAAGCCCATTTTAAACCCCGCATGGGCAGTAACCAGTAAATGGTTTGGATTATTAACCGCTTTGGTTATATTGCTTTTTTATATTCTGCAAGGTACTTATTCAAGCAAAGCCATGGGCGAAGTAAGTGTCTCTGCTCGACAACCCATCACCTTCTCAACGGGAAATGCCTTTAACCCTTATTATCATGCAGAAACTAAGCGGCTTGTTTTTCTCTATCGAGCAAACACGAATGCTTATGCACAAATTTATATGCAAGAAGGTAATGGCCCAGCTCACGCTGTTTTAAATGATGATTATTACTACACCGATGTGCTTTACGGCGCAGATGGTTTTATTTATGCCTCAAGATTAGATGACTTACAACAAAGACAATGTGAAATAGTTAAAATAAATCCACTAAGCAAGCGAGTCAGCCCAATAGTAGACTGCGGCAAAGGGGTTATTACTCAATTGGTATTTGACCAGCAAAGAAGACGACTAATATATAGGTCTAGACCTAGCATTTCTGAGCCATATGCAATTCACTCTTACCAGCTTGACACAGGTCGCAAGCAACAATTAAGTCACCCTGAACAAGTGGGTAATAATACCGGCGATTACACTTTTGCAATTTCGCCTAACAGCCAAAAGCTAGCCATAATTGAGTACCATAGTGCTGATATAGATAAAATTAAAATCCTAGATTTAAATAATAATCGTATTATTGCCAGTGCACCACTTATAAACAATGTGCACGGTTTACTTTGGCATTTACAGTATAATATTCTCGCGTCAAATGGTAATGGCCTGTTTAGTTTTGATGTTAATCAGCAGACGGTATCAACCATTGAGCACAGTGACCAATTTGGTCGACTTACCCTGGGTGAGCACAACAACCGCATAATTACCGAGCGTAGCCAGTCAACCGTAAATGTTTTCAGTTTTTCAACTGACCCTTTGATAATAAAACCATTAACAGCAAGTAGAGGCCTTAGTTTAGGTCCAGTATTGGGAAGTAGCTCTGATATTCTGGCATTTAAATCTAATAGAACTGGTGAAAAAAAAATTTTTATTCAACCAAAAGGCAGAGCCGCTTTTATTGCTGAGTTCGATGGCACTATTGAGTACATCAGTGCTATGGCGTGGTCAGCGGATGACGAAAAGCTTGTTGCTAGTATCAATGATGTTTTATATCTGTATTCACTTAACACAAAAAATTGGCAACGAATCGCTAAAGATTATACACGCGTGCATCATGTTACTTTTGTCGGTGAGTCGATTTTATTTAGCGCTGAAATTGACGAACAATGGAACATCTGGCAGTTATCAGTAGATAATGAACAAGCACAGCAAGTAACCACACGCGGCGGCTATAGTATTCAAGGGAATGATAGCAAGCTCTACTTTACTAAATTCAATTATGACGGTTTATACCAGCTAGATCTATCGACCAAAACTGAATCAATAGTCATTAAAGACTTTCCCATTATTGGCTGGCGACATTGGCAATTGCGTAACGATAAAATCTTTTATTTATTTGGCAATAACTACCAAGAGTTAAACCTTAATACTGAGGTAGAGTCCATAGTACATAAGTTTGCTGGCCGGAAACCCAATAGTTGCCACACGGCTTACCAAGAAGATTTTTTTGTCTGTGAGCAAGTAGAATTTAGCACGAGTAATATTTGGAAGTTCCAATTGTCTCAAAAATAATAAGCTCGAAAGGATAAAACTGCGCAGGAAAGGAGAAAATATGCGACCAATAATACAGTAAAGGTTCTGAGTTTGTTAACCATGTGCTAAAGCCCTATTGGCTGAACTTCAGACGGCTTCAACAAATCAGTACCCGTACAAAGGTAATATAACTAAACTGGCAGTATCTGAGTTTGCACAAGGCTTTATTGCTCTTTTAAATAAAAGGAATTAATTATCTCTAACAAATTTATACAATACCGTGACGGTTATAAGTATCAATTAGCGTTTGAATATCAGATAAAAATCAATATTAAACCTAAGCTGGATATCAAGATTCAATTCATTAAACTCAATACTCAAGGGCATTTAATTATTGCTGATGGCTACGCATGGGATGGGCCATCTGGACCTGTAATAGATACTGACGAGAATATGCGAGCTTCATTGATACATGATGCTTTGTACCAATTAATGAGGTACAAAATACTAACGGCTAAAGATCATAAAGATAAAGCGGATAAGATTTTCAAGAAAATTTGTATTGAAGATGGCGTTAGTCGCGCGATTGCTCATACTTATTATCTAGGGCTAAAGGTTGGTGGAAAACCTGCTACAGACCCTAAGAATAAGAAGAAAATTCATCAAGTGCCATAAAGTGCTCGCTTCACCGGTTGAAAAAACTCGGCTTCAGCTACTCTCGTCTTGTTAGTTAGGCATTTACCATCGAAACTAACTGCTGTTTGGAGCGTTCAAGCAAGGTTTGTCTTTGTTGTTCGTTACTGTGACTAGGGCCATGATTAATAATTGCTTTTAATACTTTCATTTTCGCATAAGCAAAAACATCTACACCTAGCTGATCGATCTTTGTTTGATAATGTTCAAGCTCTTCTTCGTTGTTAGCGCCACCCGTGGTCACCGAGAGTAAAATACTTTTTCCTGACAATAAATTGTTACTACCATAGCCATATCCGTGACTAAGAACCCTTTCAATCCAGCCTTTTAATATTGCTGGGTAACTTCCCCACCACAATGGAAACTGTAAAATAACCAAATCGGCCGCTAATAGCTTACTTTGCTCACTGTTAATATCATTGCTAAATAATGCATGTTGATGAGCAACCTCTTGTTGTTTAGGTAAACTCAGAGGAACGGATGTTGGTATGTTTGGAAAGTCAGCAGGGCTTAAAATGGGATTAAACCCCTGTTGGTACAAGTCAGAGGTATTTACTTGCCAGTCGAGCATATGTAGTAATTCAATCGCTTGAGTTCGCAAAGCAAAATTAAAAGATTCAACATAAGGGTGAGCAGTAACTAATAACGCATTTTTCATACAAATTTCTCATAAAACTAAAAGCTTACTTTATGAGAAATTGCTCAAAGCTACTAATGATCTTTTGTAACTCACGTGAATACTATTCATACATATAAATTGGCATTTAAAATATAGCGGTAAACTCTGAATTCGATAAATTAATTACAATAAACCGGTTAACCAATTTTTAAGTCGTCTAATATTGGGATCATTCTTACGGCGTTTATGCCAGGCAAAATAGAATCCGTCATCAGGAAAAACTATGGCTGTATCACTTAATTTAACTAATTCACCACTTTGTAATTCATTACGTATTAATGTTTCACCTAACAAAGTAATGCCTTGTCCGGCAATAACGGCTTTCAAAATTAATATAGAATGAAGGAAGTACTGAATATTATTATTCACTAACTCAAGGCCTTGCTCTTTGAACCAATCTTGCCATAAATCAACCGTTTCAATATCAATTAACCTTGTTTCTTTTTGCCATTCAATGGCCGATGGGCTCAATTTGTTAGCAAGTGCTGCATTTGCAACAGGGTAATAAACTTCATTTTTTAATTTAATGCATTCATAAGAGATATGTTCAATGGGGTGGTCGTATAAAATAACGTCTAAGTCTAATGCGGTAATAACATCGCTACAACTTAACATCCGTAAACGAATATCAAGGTCTTTATAACGCTGATTTAAGCCACTTAATTCTGGCGTTATCCGATGAATAGCAAAAGTGCTGCTTACCCCAAATTGTAAAACGTTATCGTGCTGGCCAATTAACTCTTGCGTTGCAGAAATGAGTTGCTCAATACTTTGATTCACTTTTTGTGCGTAAATTTGTCCGTCAGTAGATAACTTTAAGACTTTCCCTTCTCGATAAAAAAGTTTTTGCCCTAGAAACTCTTCTAAGTTTTTAATCTGATGACTAACCGCACTTTGTGTAATGTATAACTCTTTCGCGGCACTGCTAAAACTTTGGCTTCGTGAAGCCGCTGAAAATGCTAACAACGACTTTAACGGTGGGAGTTTTCTAAACATCGCGAATACCTACTATGAATTATATTCATAACTATACGCTTTATTTCATTTATTTAAAGATACAAATATTGATTAACATAGCGGTTAATCTCTATCACCCACAAGACTCCTCTCTAATGAAGTTAATCAATTTATTACTTTTATTAACGCTACTGTTAATTAGCCGCAATATTGTAGCTGAAGAGCTTTCGATTCAAGCAACCTCAAATAAAATTACTTTAGACGGTAAAATTAATGAAGCGATATGGTCGACAGCAAAAACATTTTCATCGCTCGTTGTTACATCCCCTGATACTGGGCTAAAACCTAAAGTGAATACCACAGTTCGAGTCATTACTACTGACGACGGTTTATATATTTCTTTTGAAAACCAGCAAGAAAAATCGCAGCGTTCACGAAAATACAGCGGAAAAGATCAACACAGCTCGGCAGACTTTAATGTTGTATCTATCGATTTCTCGGGACAGGGCGATACGGTATACGAATTTGTGGTAACCCTAGGCAAGGGTAGTATGGATGGTGTTTATTCTAGAGGTAGTCATTTTGATGATGACTGGGAAGGTGCTTGGGATTTTAAAGTCTCTGAAGATGAAACTAACTGGTATAGTGAAATTTTCATACCTTGGGCAATAGCGCCATTTCCCTTAGCGAATAAAAACCATTCAGGTGAAATAAAACTGCATTTTTCAAGATATAACATTGGCGAAGGAGAAGCGTATTCTTTTCCAGATACGTCATCATCACGCGCTAATTTCATGCAGTCTCTATACAGTGTCAAAGTTAATAAACCTAAAAGCTCAACGATGCAGATTTTTCCATATAGCTCGCTGACACAAGACTTTAACGAAAAAGAGTCAACGTTGAAAATCGGTGCTGATTTGTTATGGAAACCAACGGTAAATCAACAAATAACGGCAACAATTAATCCTGACTTTGGTCAGGCAGAAAGCGACGAGTTAATCGCCAATTTTTCAGCAGTTGAAACCTTATATAGTGATAAACGGGCTTTTTTTACTGAAAATCAAAGCTTATTTGCTATCAAAGGTAATAGCTTTGAGATGTTAAATACACGGCGCATAGGTGGTAATTCTGACGGTAACAACAATGACCCCTCTGATATCCTTGCCGCGATAAAATACCTAAATACTAATCAAAAAATAGACCTTGGCATAATGGCAGTGAGTGAAGATGATAGCAGTGATGCAAAAGGCAAGCAGTTCCTCAGTACTCGTTGGTTATACAAAGGCAAACAAGGTTATGTTGGGCAAATAGTTAATTGGGTCGAGCGTCCGACCATAAATCGCAGTGTGCTGAGCTCTGCTATAGATTATGGCTATGACGAAAGTAACTTAAGTATTGACGGAGCATTGTTATATTCAAAAGTTAAAGATGACATAAATTCAAATGGCTTTGGTGGCACATTCAATCTTAATTACCGAACCAATCGTCAATGGAAAACGGATATGAGGCTAACATGGTTGGACGAAGATTTAAGCCTAAATGACATGGGATATTTAGCCCGAAATAATCTCCGTGAATTAAATTTATCAAGTGATTATTTATTGATCCCCAGCGGTGAAAATAACTTATTTAGACAAATTGATTGGCATGGTGCGGCAACCTTCTCTAACAACTTTCAAAATGAGCGTTTACCCACAAAATATACCGCGACCGTAACGGCAAAAACACAAAATAGTGCCAAAGTCGTCACCAAAATTAATTATACCACTGCCGGTTATGACGACCTTATTTCACGTGGTAATGGCAGCGTAAAATTAACAGATAGACAAGATTATTTATTTCAATATATCAGCCCTTATTCGGGAGACTTTCATTACGAGTTGGATTTAAATTACTTACAAGAAGGCATAAAAGGCTGGGCTAATAGTATTAAGTTATCGGCTGATTATGCGCTAACCGATCAAACCATTTTTTCAGGCAGCATATCCCGATTAAACAGTGATGATTGGTTAATAGGAAACTCTTCTGGGAAGTTAACGAGTTACCAACGTAGTTATGACCAGTTCAGTTTTAAGCTGCTTTGGTCAATGTTTGAAAACCAAGAGCTTAGCATTAAAGGCCAGTGGTACAGTATTGAGGCTGAAAAAGCTAATAAGGTTACTTTTGCTGATAACAAAATCCTAGGTTCATCTGCCAATGCACAAGAGCCTAACTTCAAACAAAGCCAATTAACCTTGCAACTGCGTTATCGCTTCCGTTTTGCTCCTTTATCAGATGTGTATATAGTCTATGCCAGAAATGGTAGTTACTTTGAGCAAGGTCAACCATTTACCCGTCATAGCGATGTGATTAAAAATCAATTTGAAAACCCAGATCTTGACTTAATCATGTTTAAAATACGTTATATGTATTAGGTTTTTTAGTTGCTAGTTTTGATTTAACAAGCTAAGGGCATTGTTAAATCATCGCTATATCAGCATTTAAAGGCCGTCTAATCCTTTTTCAATATCTTCAAACGTCGCATTAGTTGCAGCAAGGGCGGCAGCTGCTGGCTAATTATTCAATATTTATATTTTATATGGTATACAATATAAAATCACACAAAGAGTCTGTTAATTACTGAAGCCTATGAAGGTTATCAAGTAGGCGAAAAATAGTGGCAATTGTTTCCAGTTAATAGTTACGGTATTAAGCATCTGCAAGCGATAACACGTGGTTTACCTCGGGATTTGGGAATAATACCTGTCGGAGAAGTGAATGCAGAAAATTTGTTGCAATGGTTGAAGTGAGGTTCTACAGGGCTTCGAACAGGAAAAAATCTTTAGCAAAGTGGCAACACTATAACTCAAGTGAACTTTAAATTAGCGGCTATTTCTAGTGCGTTTTTAAACTATAACGATAGGTCACATTAAGTGACAAAATAAGGGTGATTATGAATTTGTCTACACTAGATATATCTGTTTTTATTGTTTATGTGGTTGCACTTATTGCAATTGCCTACCTAGTATCTCGGGAAAAAGCAGGGCATGAAAAAAATGCCAATGATTATTTTTTAGCAGGCAACAGTTTGCCTTGGTGGGCAATTGGTGCTTCTTTGATTGCAGCTAACATTTCTGCGGAACAAATCATTGGTATGTCAGGCTCTGGCTATAAAATTGGCTTAGCTATTGCTTCATATGAATGGATGGCTGCTATAACCTTGATGATAGTCGGTAAGTATTTTTTGCCGATATTTTTAGAACGAAAAATATATACCATGCCGCAATTCCTAGAGCAGCGCTTTGATAGCCGAGTTCGCACGGTTATGGCTATCTTCTGGTTGGGGGTTTATGTCTTTGTAAATCTTACCGCCATTTTATGGTTAGGGGCTTTAGCGATCAACACTATCACAGGTTTTGATGTCACCTATGGCATGATCTTTCTAGGTATTTTCTCGGTTGCTTACTCACTTTATGGTGGTTTAAAAGCAGTCGCCTACACTGACATTATTCAAGTGGTATTGTTGATATTTGGTGGTTTGTTTTTATCTTATACGGCACTGGATTTGATTGGTGGCGGTCAAGGAATTGTGCATGGTTTTTCATCATTAATTGCTCAAGCGCCTGAAAAGTTTGACATGATACTGTCTCCTGAAAGTGAACACTATGCCGACTTACCCGGTATCTCTGTTTTAGTTGGTGGCATGTGGGTGATGAATTTATCTTATTGGGGTTTTAACCAATACATTATTCAAAGAACATTAGCAGCAAAAAACTTACGCGAAGGTCAAAAAGGTATAGCTTTTGCTGCCTTTATTAAACTATTAATGCCTATTATTGTGGTATTGCCGGGTATTGCCGCGGTTTTACTTATTCCTGATTTAGGTAAACCTGATCAAGCTTATCCTGAATTAATGAACTTAATGCCAAGTGGTTTAAAAGGGTTGGTTTTTGCTGCCTTAGTTGCGGCAATTGTTTCATCACTCGCTTCTATGACTAACAGTGTCGCGACAATATTCACCATGGATTTATACAAAAATGAGAACAACCCTAAATCTGAAGAGCATTACGTAACAGTAGGGCGTGCTGTAAGTTTAATCGCGTTAATCATTGCTATGTTTGTTGCTCAACCATTGTTAGGTCAGTTTGACCAAGCATTTCAATATATTCAAGAGTTTACTGGCTTCTTTACCCCAGGTATCGTCGTTTTATTCTTATTAGGTATGTTTTGGAAAAAAACCACGGCTAATGGCGGGTTAAGCGCAGCTATTGGTTCAGCCGTTTTATCATTCGCACTTAAAATGTTATGGCCAGAATTACCTTTCATGGACCGTGTCGGCCTAGTCTTTGTTTTATGTCTAGTACTTGCCATTATTGTTTCTTTGATTGAAAACAAAGGTCACCATAAACACGCAGTAGACTTGAAAGGTATTAATTTCAAAAGTTCAAAAGGTTTTAATATTTCAACAGTTGCGGTGTCTTTAATATTAGTCGGCTTTTACACGACTTGGTGGTAAGCAATGAATAACGATATTTCAGCACGATTGATGCAGACCATCTCAAATGGTGACCAACTGGGTGAAGGAATACAATGACATAGTGCAAATTAATAAATTTGCTGGACTGACATTGAAAATGCTGGTTTATATCGTTATGAAATGGCAATAAAACGTTTAGAAAAATATGTAAGGCCTAAGCGAGTGGGCTGTTGCAGTATTATTGAAAATGATAACCGTTAGCTCGTTGGTTTTGCATCAGCTTTTACTTTTTATGATATGAATAGCAATAAAGTCGAGTGGATTACCCGAGCTGAATTATCAATAAAAGGTCATCGTATGAATGATGGACGAACCGACAGACAAGGTCGATTTTGGGCTGAAAGAGTCGCAAATACGTTGGTCGTTCAATCTTTTATAGATAAAGGTTTTATATATTAATCAAGTTATCGGTTGCGCGGTTGGACTTAACCTACACATGACAAAGGCAGTAAGAGCCTTCACACGACAACCTTTATCATCTTATTTATATGATATATAGCTAGAAGAGATTGGTTAATGTTTAAATGAAAAACAATTTGAACGTCATTACATTAAATGACGGTATTGCAGAGGTATTAATTGCTCCTAGTATGGGAGCGAGTATTCTGTCGTATAATACTACAATTGGGAGTGAGCTTAGGTCTATTTTTCGGGGAAATATCGAAGCTGAGACGGTTTTAGATAGCTGTAACTTTGCACTGGTCCCTTTTTCTAACCGAATACGTAACGGTTCGTTTAACTGGCAAGGCCAACAAATTACCTTGCCGCTTAATAACTTACCTGAAAAACATACCAATCATGGTCATGGTTGGCAGTCTTCTTGGGATATCATCGAGCTAAGTAACGATAGTCTTATATTGCAATATTCTCATAGAGCAGACGAATGGCCATTTCCTTATATTGCTAAGCAAAAAATCTCTTTGCAGCGAGGACAACTAACTATTCAGCTATGGTTGAAAAATATAGGCACAAAAACGATGCCAGCTGGCTTAGGGCTACACCCCTATTTTACCCGCACTAAGTTAAGTTACTTAAAAACGGATGTTGATAAAATGTGGGCGGTTGATGATGAAGGTATGCCAACTACAATAGTAGAATCCCCTCAAGGTCTATCTAGTGATGAAGGAATGATTATTGCTCAGCACAGTTTGGATAACGCGTTAGTAGGGTTCAAACAACAAGCTAAAATAGCTTGGCCAGAGTGGGGCATGGCAGCCAATATATCTACTTCGAGTCATTGTAAATTTTTAGTCGTTTATTCACCCAAAGAAAAAGATTTCTTCTGTGTTGAGCCTGTCACCCATTGTACTGATGCTATTAACTTATTTAATAGTGGCCGTAAGGATACAGGGTTGCAGCATTTAGCGCCGGGGGAAGAGTTTTCAATGTGGATGAAAGTTGCACCTAGATTAATCGCTTAACGATTGCTTTTTAACAAATATTAACAATGGACGAGTATTATTAGCCGATGTAGTTTTATTAAATACCTTATTTAATATACTTTTATTTTTAGTTACAGTTTCAATGCTTTAATATAAAAAGCGATCTTTATAAAAAATCAGCTAATGGCAAGTTCTACCAAACAATTTACTGAATTAACGTCTCTGTAAGGCAATATATTCAAAATGCCGAACAAGTACTTTGTAAAAGCCAGAATAATAACAACTTGTAACAGTAAATATATTGGTTATGGTTTAATAATAGCATTAATCAAAAGAGAGGTATTTTATGAATAATTTAAGTAATATTTTAATATCTGGTTGTATGATTTTGTCAATTGGTTGTAGTACTACATCAGAAGATAAGCAAGTTAAAACGGTGAAAAAAATTAGCCCGCGTCAAGGTGAAGAAGTACAAAGAGTTTGTAATATCAATGGCTGGAGTAACGGTGAGCGAAATTCACTTATTGTTCATAATAGTAAACGTGAATCCTATAAGTTAAGTCTCATTGGGATGTGTGATGCAGAGTGGGCTTTTTCTAAAATTGCCATGTCGAGTCACTTTGGACGAGATTGTATTACTCGAGGCGATAAAATAGCAACCGATGCTAATACCTCAAGAGGGGCGACTTGTACTGTAATGAAAATACATCAATGGCTTCCGGAAAAAGAAAAGTCTGAAAATACTGACGAAAAAAATTAATACTATGAAGCGTTTAAATACCCTCGGTAATATTCATTTATCGAGGGTTATTTTTTATGCACTTTATAAACTCTAGAAATAGCCAATTTTAACAAACAAATTGTAAAATTATTCGACATTCATCTCGTTAATGTAACGCTTTTTAAAGAGACTAGAATTAAAATGAAATTTTGAATAGCTGAATATACACGTTGTTTATTATTAAAGAATTATTATGTCTTTAACCTCTCACATAGCAACCAATAGCTTTGGCTTAGGCGCAAGCCCTAACGAATTGGGCAAAGCTAAACATAATTCTAAGACTTAGCTTATTAAACAACGACAGTTAACACTAGTAGTCAGTATTAATAATAACTCACCTCAATTGTCTGTCATTGCAAAAAATCTTAATGAATATCGTCTGATTAACAAGAAAAACAAACAAACGTCAAGGCTGATAAAGCATTAAAATAGGCTTAGGTGACGAATGGAAAAATACTGTTTTCGTGCTGGCCTCGGGTTTGGCAGCACAGCAAATGAAAATGGTATTGGTGGTAATGTTCATGCACGGGCGGTGCGATGTTTTTTGCCGGTGTAGCGATTAAAGGGGCCCGAGTATTGGGAAGTTGGCCAGGATTAAACTAAGAGTAACTATTTAAGATCAGGACGCTTAAAGCAATGATCTTAAACAGCGACAAACAATATTTCATGGATAGCGCGTGTGTTGGCACAGCATTTCACTACCTCTCAGCAGAAATAAAGCGAGTTCCCCTTGATAATAAAGTGAACCAACAACAAATAATTACGTAATTTCACATTATTACTTTAAACATTTTATAAATAGTATTTTATACGATATATAATATACAATACTAAATTCAAGCAATCTGAATGAGCATTGGTAGATAAATGGATACTAAAAAATATTTGTCACGAAGAGGGTTTTTGAATGCTTCATTAATGTGTGGTGGTTCTGCATTGCTAATAAAAATATCCCAATGGCATGGATTAAAAATATGAATAATTTAGAATTAACACATCGCAGAAAAAATCCACTTACCGGTGACTGGGTCTTAGTTTCACCTCATCGTAATAATAGACCTTGGTCTGGCGCTATAGAAGCAAGTAACGAAACAAAATTACCTAGTTATGATGAAAAGTGTCCATTGTGCCCGACGAATGATCGCGCAAGCGATACCACCAATCCTGACTATCAGAACACTTTCGTTTTTGTTAATGATTTTGGTGCACTTGTCGCTGAGCAAAGTCAGCAGATTTCAGAGGAAACAAACCCTTTATTTCAAGCTGAGGTCGCCAATGGCGAATGCCGAGTTATTTGTTTTTCACCTGATCATAGTAAAACTTTACCAGAATTAACCGCAAGTGAAATTTTAGCCTTGATTGATAGCTGGCAAATAAACTATATCGAGTTATCAAAGAGCTATGCTTGTGTGAATATTTTTGAAAACAAAGGGGCTGTGATGGGGTGTTCTCAGCCGCATCCCCATGGACAGATTTGGGCCCATGAACATTTATCTACAGAAGTATCGAAAGAAAATGAACAGCAAAAAAACTATCGACAACAGCAAGGAAGCTCTCTTTTATACGACTATGTTGGTCACGAACTAGAACATCAAGACCGACTTGTCGTTGAAAATAGTCATTGGGTTGTCGTCGTGCCATTTTGGGCAGCATGGCCTTTTGAAACCCTGCTTTTGCCGAAAGAAAGTATTCAGAGCTTTAGCCAATTAACTAGCGAACAAAAACAGTCGTTAGCGGAAATTTTGAAAGAAATAACTACCCGTTATGACAACGTCTTTAATTGTAGTTTTCCTTATTCTATGGGCTGGCACAGTGCCCCCGCTAACGGTGAAGACAATAGCCATTGGCAATTACATGCTCATTTCTATCCACCGTTATTACGTTCAGCGACGGTTAAAAAACATATGGTGGGTTATGAAATGTTGGCTGAAAGTCAACGAGACCTCACCGCAGAAACTGCTGCGAGTATTTTAAAAAATGCGAGTTCCATTCACTATAAACAAAGGGCATAAGATGAATGTAAATACACTTGCAGAAAAGTTTACCGATATTTATTCAATTGAACCACAAGGAATGAGCAGTGCGCCAGGAAGAGTCAATATAATTGGCGAGTTTACCGATTATAACGACGGATTTGTTTTACCTTGCGCACTAGAATTTAGAACGGTTGTTTTGTTTAGAGCACGTGAAGACACTATAGTGAACGTGCATTCTCTTGATTACCCAACAGAAAAAGAATCATTTTCTGTTGCCGGTAAAATTACCACTGGCCCCTCGCAATGGGGTAATTATATTAGAGCAATCGTTTTTGTCTTGAAAAGAGCCGGATATTCTTTACCAGGCATGGATATATTAATTGATAGTAACGTGCCTCAAGGTGCGGGGTTGTCTTCATCAGCAGCTTTAGAAGTGGCAGTTTGTGGCGCTTTTAATCATGTTGCAGATCTGGGTTTAACGGCCCAACGTATCGCGGTATATGGACAAGAAGCTGAAAATGATTTTATGGATTGCCAATGCGGCATCATGGATCAATTAATTTCAGTAAAAGGAGATGAAGGCAAAGCATTATTAATTGATTGTCAGTCTTTAGAAACAGAAACGATTTCAATTCCTGAAGACTTAATGTTGGTGATTATTAATTCAAATTACCCGAGAAAATTAGTGGATAGTGAATATAATCAACGCCGGTTAGATTGTGAACAAGCAGCAGCCAAATTAGGAGTAGAAACTTTACGAAATACGACTATGGATAAGTTAGTCAGCATTGCAAGCAAGTTAACGATAAATGAGCTAAAACGCGCTAGGCATGTGATCAGCGAAAATAATCGCGTCATTAAAGCGACTGAAGCCTTACAAAGAAACGATATCGATAGTCTAAGAGAGTTAATGTCTGCTTCTCATCTGTCATTAAAACATGACTTTGAAGTTACTGTGCCTGAAACTGATGGTTTAGTTGAAATTTGTCAAAACGTTTTAGGTGATAAGGGTGCTGTCAGAATGACTGGTGGCGGATTTGGCGGGGCAATTGTTTGCTTATGTCGCTCTGAAGACGTACTAAAAGTAAAAAGTGCTGTTGATGAAAATTACGAGAAACAATTCAACTTAAAAGCTGATGTTTATGTATGTAAAGCCGGTGATGGTTTAAAGGTGATCAGTCTTTAATTTTCAATTGTTAAAGCAATTAATACTGCCGCAGAGGCATCTTTTTAAATATTCTCTAAGCGCGACGGCACGACATTATTTTAGACGTTATTGATAATATAATGAGTTAATAGGCGGAGGCTGAACATGATTTTTTTGGATAATTCAGATACCGAATTATTTATCAGCACTCTGTTCATTTACAATTTATTCAAATGTTGGCTGCCTAGCTACCCTTGAATTTATTGCAGCTTGCGTCGCCACTCGCTTCTAATATTTACGCCGGTACGGTTTTTTTGCTATCGCGCTGATAGCAAAGACGGCGGCAATTTTTATTTCATCGTTAATGGTTCTGATCCTAACTTCTAATGCGCCTCGGAAAATAAAGGGGTAACACAAAACATTATTAACTTGGTTTGGGTAATCAGAATGACCAGTAGCAATAATTAAGTCATCACAAACAGTAAAAGCAAGTTCAGGCTTAATTTCTGGATCTGGATTTGAACAAGTAAAAACAATCTGTTTATCAGCCATAGTTACCAGAAGTTCAGGGCTAAGCAAATTTGGGCCAGAAACACCAATAGAAACATCAGTTAAGGTGCGTAAATCGGTATTGATAGCAAATATTTATTTATATTGATTTAAGTCAGAACGACGTATTTGAATGACACCTTTGGTATCTAAGATGTAATTACTTTCATGTTTAGCGCCACATTTTATCAATATAACTAATATACTCACACTGTTAGCGCTTTAGGCATTCTAGAGTGAGACAACAGTTTACTTAATGAAGCTAAACTTTAGAAGCTGAAGATTGTCGTTATATAAGGTCAGATAAAGGGCTGCGAACACCATTAGCCCCATGCTCAAGTACATGGGTATAAATTTGTGTTGTTCGTAAGTCACTATGACCCAGTTGTTCTTGTACTGTTCTAATGTCAGCGCCCC
>JABSOY010000033.1 GCA_013215385.1 Colwellia sp. | reverse complement strand
TTTAGTGCTGAACGCTGGGTGCTTTTCTAAAGATAGCACGGCAGTATTATAATTTGGGTAGCTAGCAATTAGCCGTGTAAAAAGAAAAGTGTGCTTCCAAGATGCCGCAGTCGACTTTAGTCCTGAACGCCGGGTGTTCAAGACGGGAGTATCATTTCAACCGTAGGCTTCCCGATACGAGCCGGGCTTGCACAATAGTTAATAGTCAACTTCCTTAGGTAAAACTTATCGGCTCAGGGACATAGTTAACATACAAACACCCCAGAAGACGAAGACATTATAGCTAATCTTTTCTAATGATTTAAGTGTTTTTTTTAACTTATGTTTGTTTGTTTTTTTAGTGAACAGAGGTTGCTGAAAAATCAGGCTTTCTTGCGGTATTGAGTACTTACTGCTTGTTTTATAGTCGTTTGAAGTAAGTCAATTTTGCTTTGCATGGCTTCGCGTTCTTGGGCTAATTCTTTGCGAGCGATTAATAAATCGTTTGATAAGTTAAGCGCGGTCATAACAAGTGATTGCTCAGGGGTTTTTATTGAATACGTTGTACTATCTTTAAGCAACCTTTCGTTTAATTCTTTCGCTGCTAATAGCAAAGCTGACTCTTGGCCCGCTGGACAAGATATCTTTAATCTTCTATTAGCAACTTCAATAGTAACCGAGTGTTGACTCATAATGAGGAATTCTCACAAAAAAACGTTAATAAATAGCAATATATGCTTATCTCAGCACTATAACGATGACCCGTACACTATGCAAGCGTTCTCTGTTGGTTTTCTGTTTTTATTCCCTAGCATCATAAAAGCGTGAATGTTACGATAGCCTGCATTATATCTCGTTAAAACTAATCACAAAAAGATAACTAATATGTCCAATGAAAGCTCTTTAGATTTCGCCTCAGTGCAGGCAATTCTTACCTCTGAAAGTATAGAAGCGCATGGTTCAGAATTACACGGTGTATTAACTGGGTTAGTGTGTGCAGGTTTTACCTTTGAAAGTGATGATTATCTCGGGATGATTAATGACTTGTTCAACAACGGAGAAGGTTTGCCACGCGAAGTTAAATCAACCGTAAAAACAATGTTCTCACAAGTTTGGACCGACATTATCGATGACTCATATGGTTTTCAATTAATGTTACCTGACGACGACGACACTATTGTAGAACGTGGCCACGCTTTAGGCGCTTGGGTACAAGGTTTTAATTTAGGCTTTGGCCTTCAACAAAAGAATAAAGCGATATTGTCTGAAGATGTAAAAGAAGTACTGACTGATTTTGCTGAAATCGCTAACTTGTCTGATGAAATGGAAGAAAACGAAGAAACCGAACAGTCATATTTTGAAATCGCTGAATATGTTCGTATTTCGTCATTATTATGTTTTACCGAGCTAGGTTCTCCGCCAGAAACTAAAGCACCTGAAGAAACAGTCCATTAATAAACAGTTCACTAATAAATATTAATAATCCTATGAAAAATAAATCTTTATTGAGTCATACCTTACTTACGTTAGCCGAGTTTACTGAACGCAGAGCTAAGTTTTTATCTTTGATGCCTGAAAACTCGGTCGCGATATTCTCTGCAGCTAATGAAGTGACACGTAGTAACGACACTGAATATGCCTTTTGCCAAAATAAAAACTTCTATTATTTATCAGGCTACAGCGAGCCTGATGCTATTTTGTTGTTAGTAAAACCATCGTTTGGTGAAGATAAGAGCCAAAGTGGCGAGCAGAGTATTTTGTTTAATCGTGATAAAGATGCTTTACAAGAAATATGGCATGGCAGACGTATAGGTCAAACGGCAGCCGTTGAAGAGTACGGCTTTGATCAATGTTTTTCATTAAGCGAAATAGAGCAAATACTACCAGATTATATTGCCAATAAAGCACAAATATTGTTTTGCCAAGGGCAGAATGAAAAATTCGATAGTCAAGTTTATGCTTGGTTAGCAACGGTTAAAGGGCAAAGCCGTTCAGGTGTAAAAGCGCCAAGACAATTCGTTGACTGTAGCGCGCTTGTTGAAGAAATGCGCTTGATTAAAAGCCCTGCAGAACTCGAGATAATGCGGCAGGTCAATGTTATTAGCGGTGCAGCCCATACTCGTGCGATGAAAGAGTCGGCGGTAGGGAACTTTGAATATCAGTTAGAAGCCGCATTACTTCATGAGTTTGCTGATAACGGTGCTAGACATCCAGCCTATGGCACTATTGTGGCTGGTGGTGATAATGGCAATATTCTGCATTACACCAATAATGACGATGTATTGAAAAACAACGAATTGGTGTTAATTGATGCCGGCGGTGAACTTAGTGGTTACGCCGCAGATATCACGCGTACTTTCCCAGTAAATGGTAAGTTTAGCCAAGCACAAAAAACACTTTATCAACTGGTTTTAGATGCACAAAATCTAGCAATAGCGGCGATAAAACCACAGGCGACTTTTGCCGAGTTAAACATTCTAGTGAATGATTTCCTCACTACCGGCTTATATGAGTTAGGTATTTTATCGGGCGACTTAGCATTATTGCTAGAAGAAAAGGCCTGTAAAAAATACTTTATTCATGGCTTAGGTCACTGGTTAGGGTTAGACGTTCATGATGTTGGCGACTATCAAGTAAATGACCAACGTCAGCAATGTCGTGCTTTTGAACAAGGTATGGTGATGACAATTGAACCAGGCATATATATCCCTCTTGATGATCAAAGCGTCGAAGAAAAGTGGCGTGGTATAGCGGTGCGCATAGAAGATAATATTGCCGTTACTGAAAACGGCTATGAAAACTTAACCATTAATGCGCCAAAATCAATTAACGACATTGAAAGCATAATGAGTAGCGGTAAATTACCAAAACAATAACTATGAAAAAAGAATTTGATATCGTTATATCTGGCGGAGGTTTAGCTGGCGCTTTAATGGCGCTGAGTTTAAGCGAGACTAAAAAGCCGAACGGACAGCATTTAAGCCTGGCCATTGTTGAGGCTAATCCTATTTTAAAGGACGCCTCATTAACCTTTGATGACCGCGTATTAGCACTTTCTCATGGCAGTGCGAGCTATTTGCAAAACTTAGGTGTTTGGCAATCGTTGAAAAATGTTGCCGAGCCTATCAAAAACATCCATATTTCTGACCGTGGTTTTTACGGCAAAGCACGGCTATATGCCAAGCAACATCAAGTTAATGCCTTAGGCTTTGTGGTCGAGATGTCATTGTTAGGACAGGTTTTATTATCATCTTTGAAAGAAAGAAATAAAGTTAACGGTAACATCACTTGGTTTGCTCCTGATAAAATCAGTGATATTACTTGGCAAAAAAGTCATGTTGAACTTAAGCTCGACTCGACAGAAAAACTAACCACAAAACTTTTATTAGCTTGCGATGGCGCGCATTCTATTTGTCGAAAGCTTGCTAACATTTCAGTGCAAGAATCTGATTATCAGCAATCAGCCTTAATTGCTAATGTGAGTACCGCAATTAATCATAATAACCTCGCATTCGAGCGTTTTACCGAGACGGGCCCCATTGCGATGTTACCGCTTGCTACACAAACCAATACTCGTAATGCTAACAACACCAGTAATAACAATGATAGTCGTTGCTCTTTGGTGTGGACCTTACCACCAGAGCAAGCACAAACTATGGCTAACCTTAGCGAGTCACAATTTAAAATTGAACTAGAACAGGCGTTTGGTAGTTGGTTAGGTGCTATTACCCATGTTGGTAAACGGGCTGTCTATCCGCTGAAACTTTTAACGGCTAATGAACAGGTATTTCATCGCATGGCCCTTATTGGTAACGCCTCTCATACTATTCATCCTATTGCCGGGCAGGGTTTTAATTTGGGTGTGCGCGATGTTAGCCAAATGGCAGAATTGATAAAAACGGCGTTAAAGAATGGTACCGACATAGGTAGCTTTGCCGCATTAAGTGCATATGCCATGCAGCGAAAACAAGATCATCAACAAGTTATTGGCTTAACCGACTCGTTAGTAACACTCTTTTCGAATCAATTACCACCACTTGTCGCAGGGCGTAATATTGGCTTGAAAGTCATGAATTATCTCACACCATTGAAAAATGCCATCGTTCGAAAAACGATGGGTTATTAGTCCTGAAATTAGCCATAAATTAAGAAGAATAAAATGCAAAAATTTGATGTTTTAATTGTTGGTGGCGGTATGGTGGGCTTAACGTTGGCATTATCACTTCGCCAACAAACCGAGCTTACTGTCGCCATTGTCGACACGACACCTATTAATGAAATATCTGAGCAAGCCGATGTTCGGGTAAGTGCTATTAATATTGCTAGTAAACAAATTTTTGAAAATCTTGATGTTTGGTCAATAATTGAAAAACAGCGACTGCAAGCTTATACCGACATGCATGTATGGGACAAAGCGGGTTTTGGCAAATTACATTTCTCGCTGAGCGATCTCAAGCAAAGTGCTGCAAGCGAGCAGCTAGGTTGGATCATCGAAAATAGTGTTGTGCGTTCCGCCTTATGGGAAAAAGCTCAAAACGATTCAGGGATCACCTTTTATACTGAAAACCGCTTAAGTAATATTGGTATTGGCGACAGTGAAGTTTTTGCCAGTTTTGCAGCAACTCACGGTAATCCCATGCCGATAACGGCTAAACTTATTGTCGGTGCTGACGGAGCTAATTCTTGGCTACGTAACCAAATGGATATACCGCTAACCTTTCGTGATTACGACCATCATGCCATCGTGGCAACCGTTAAATGTTCGCAAGGGCACCAAAATACCGCTTGGCAAGTTTTCCTTGAAACAGGGCCTTTAGCGCTACTTCCCCTAAACAGTCATGATAAAGAGAATAATTTATGCTCTATTGTTTGGTCAACGTCACCTGAAGATGCACAGCGTTTAAATGCCTTAAGTGCTGAAGAATTTTCAAAAGAGTTAACCGCAGCAAGTGACGGGAATTTAGGTTGTGTTACTTTAGCAAGTGAACGTTTTACCCATCCGTTAACCATGCGAATGGCACAAACGTTTACGCAAGAACGTGTCGCTTTAGTGGGAGATGCCGCCCATACTATTCATCCGTTAGCAGGGCAGGGAGTTAACTTAGGTTTACTTGACGCCGTTTCTTTATCGCAACTTATCAGCGAAAAAATAACGAAAATTAAGCAACAAAAGTTAATGGCTGCACCTTGGTTAACTACTCGGTTATTAAATGAGTATTCTCGTTGGCGTAAAGCGGAAGCCGCAGAAATGGTTGTTGCCATGGAAGCTATTAAGCAAGTTTTCACACCTCAACAAGGAGCAGCAAAATTGATACGAGGTATTGGTTTGTCGTTAATCGATAATATAAAGCCGGTAAAACAAGCCATGATAAAACAAGCACTCGGCTTGAAGAGCGACTTACCACGTCTGGCTACTCTAAAAGACAAACTGTAAAAGTATTCGTTAAGCTATTTAACTGAAAATAAACCGAGTGTGCGCGGTGTTTATTCTAAATAGTCGTTAACCACTGATGAATGATGTTTTGTTCAGCGTATAGCTAATCAACATATTCTTACTTACTTGATTTATATCACTTTTAAAATATTTATTTTAACTAAAAAAAAATACTCGTTAAAACGACAAAATAAAACCCCACCAAACTATTTTTTGATGAACTAATTCTGATGATAATTTCATGTTACGTGCAAAATAAATATTAAATTTGGAATAAAATATTTATCCGGTTTAAAATTTGAAGTTTTGGCTGTTTTCTTTTCTTTTTGTTGAATCACTTACTGACCATCGGTATAATCACGCCAATTATTTTGTAATTAGACGGCCTTTAAGCTCACTTAATGGCGAATTCATACAATAAAAGTGGAATACATACGATGACTAATAAAACCGTATTACATGCTAAGCACATTGAAGCTGGCGCAAAACTAGTTGATTTTTATGGCTGGGAAATGCCAATTAACTACGGCTCACAAATTGAAGAGCATCATGCTGTTCGAACTGATGCTGGTATGTTTGATGTATCACACATGACCATTGTTGATGTTAAAGGTGTTGATGCACAAGCATTTTTACGCCGCTTAGTGATTAACGATGTCGCTAAACTAGACGTTGCAGGTAAAGCATTATACACAGGAATGTGTAATCACGAAGGTGGTGTAATTGATGACTTAATCGTTTACTTTTTTACAACAACCGATTACCGCTTAGTGGTTAACTCAGCAACACGCGAAAAAGATTTAGCATGGATTGCAGAGCAATCAGCTGAATTTGACGTAACGGTTACAGAACGTCCAGAATTTGCCATGATCGCCGTGCAAGGTCCACAAGCGAAAGCGAAAGTAGCAACGTTATTAAACGCAGAGCAATTAGCAGCTGTTGACGGCATGAAGCCATTCTTTTCAGCACAAGCTGGCGATTTATTTATTGCAACAACAGGTTACACCGGCGAAGACGGTTACGAAATTGCGTTACCTGCTGAACAAGCTGCCGATTTATGGCAACAATTACTTGATGCTGGCGTTCAACCTTGTGGTCTTGGTGCACGTGATACTTTACGTTTAGAAGCTGGCATGAACCTTTACGGTTTAGACATGGACGAGAGCGTTTCGCCATTAGCCGCTAACATGGCGTGGACAATTAGCTGGGAACCAGCAGATCGTAACTTTATTGGTCGTGAAGTATTAACGGCGCAAAAAGCCGCTGGCGACCAACCTAAACTTGTTGGTTTAGTTTTCGAAGAAAAAGGCGTATTACGTACTGGTCTTAAAGTGATTACTCCATTTGGTGAAGGCATTATTACTTCTGGAACATTCTCGCCAACATTAGGTCATAGTATTGCTATGGCACGTGTGCCTCGCAGTGTAAGCTTTGGCGACACAGTTGAAGTTGAAATGCGTAAAAAATTAGTTAACGTTAAAGTGATCAAAGCAAGCTTTGTTCGTAACGGTAAAAAAGTTTTTTAATCGACTTTATCAATTGACCTTTATTGAATCGACTATATTAATAAAAAGTTGATCAATAAATGCAAAACATTAAAGAATTGACCTAGGGTGAAAATTATTCACTCTAGGTCAATATCGCAGAATAATTAAGCTATAGTATTTAATTGTAAGCAAGTAGAAGCAATTAAAACGAGTTTACAATAAATAATAATTAACCTTAGGAAAATAAAAAAATGAGCAACATTCCTTCAGAACTAAAATATGCAACATCACACGAATGGGTACGCAACGAAGGTAACGGTGTCGTTACAGTTGGTATTACTGAACATGCACAAGGATTATTAGGTGACATGGTGTTTGTTGAATTACCAGACGTTGATGACGAAATCAGCACAGGTGACGACGTTGCAGTAGCTGAATCAGTTAAAGCAGCTTCAGACATCTACGCACCAATTTCAGGTAAAGTTATTGAAGTAAATGAAGACTTAGACGATTCTCCTGAATTAGTTAACTCTGACGCATTTGGCGCAGGTTGGTTATTCAAAGTTCAACTAGATGATGCTGCAGATTTAGACGCATTGTTAGATGCTGAAGGTTACGCAAACTCGATAGACGAAGACTAGTTTCGGGCACATTCAGCATTTATGCCGCGTTGCTTTCGTTATTCGTCTGACTCACTTGCTTTTTAAATCTTTAGCTAAAGGCTTACTAAGCTCATTAGACTCATAACTTCAGCGCCTTGCTTACATGGATGTAAGTACTTAGGTTAAGTCAGGAACTATTAACCTGTGCCTAAAAGCTGACTGTTTACGAAACCTGTTATTAAGCCTCTAACTGAATGTTCGAGGCTTTCTTTTAGTTACTAGGTAACTAATGACCAAGTTAACTAATAACTAAGTTAGCTAATTATATATTTTAAGAGAAGCTGTTTTATGACTACTCAATCAAAATCACTTGCTTATTTAGAGCAAACTCAAGACTTTATTCGTCGTCACATTGGCCCAAATGCTGAACAAACTCAAGCAATGTTGAACGACATTGGCGCAGAGTCAGTTGACGCACTTATCAACGAAATCGTACCAAGCGATATTCGTTTATCAGAGCTGCCTGCGATTGAAGAAAGTAAAACAGAAGTGCAAGCATTGGCTGACTTAAAAGCAGTAGCAAGCTTGAACATAGTAAATGACACTTATATTGGTTTAGGTTACTACGGTACGTTAACGCCAAACGTTATTTTACGTAACGTGTTAGAAAATCCAGGCTGGTACACGGCTTACACGCCTTACCAACCAGAAATTGCTCAAGGTCGTTTAGAGTCATTATTAAACTTCCAACAAATGTGTATCGACCTTACCGGTCTTGATCTCGCTTCAGCTTCATTATTAGATGAATCTACAGCAGCAGCAGAAGCGATGGCATTAGCCAAACGTGTTTCTAAAAACAAAAAATCAAACTTATTCTTTATTTCAGATGATGTTTTCCCACAAACAATTGACGTTGTTAAGCAACGTGCACAAATGTTTGATTTTGACATTATCGTGGCACCAGCTGCGGAAGCAGCAGATCATGATGTTTTCGGCGCCCTTATCCAATATCCTGGCGCAAGCGGTGAAGTAACTGATATTAGTGATTTAATTGCTAAACTTCATGAGAAAAAAGCTATCGTTGCCGTAGCTGCCGACATCATGAGCTTAGTCTTATTGAAGTCTCCTGGTGAACTTGGCGCAGACGCTGTTATTGGTTCAACACAACGTTTTGGCGTACCAATGGGATACGGCGGACCACACGCTGCATTCTTCACCACAAGTGAAAAATACAAACGTTCATTACCGGGTCGTATTATCGGTGTTTCAAGAGATACACGCGGTAACAACGCACTACGCATGGCAATGCAAACACGTGAGCAACATATACGTCGTGAAAAAGCCAACTCAAACATTTGTACAGCGCAAGTATTATTAGCTAACATGGCGGCGTTTTACGCGGTTTACCATGGTCCTAAAGGCTTAAAAATTATTGCTAATCGTATTCACCGTTTCGCAGACATTTTATGTTTAGGTACAGCAACGAAAGGCCTAACGGCTGTTCATGCTAACTACTTCGACACACTTACATTTAAACTTGATAACAAAGAAGAAATCGTAACTCGCGCATTAGCGGCTGGCGTTAACTTCCGTAGCGACGTAGACGGTCAAATCAGTATTTCAATTGATGAAACGACTACCCGTGAAAAAATCGCTGGTTTATTCGATATTTTATTAGGCGAAGGACACGGTTTAGACGTAAGTGACCTTGACGACCAAATCGTTGCTTGTGGTCATTCTTCAATTCCGGCGTCATTAGTACGTGAGTCAGCCATATTAACTCACCCAGTATTTAACTCGTACCACAGCGAAACAGAAATGCTTCGTTATATCAAAAAACTAGAAAACAAAGATTTAGCATTGAACCATTCAATGATTTCTTTGGGCTCTTGTACCATGAAGCTAAATGCAACAGCGCAGATGATCCCAGTATCATGGCCTGAATTTGCTAACATGCATCCATTTTCGCCAGTTAACCAAGCATTGGGTTACAAGAAAATGATTGATGAATTAGCCGACTGGTTAGTTGAGTTAACAGGTTACGACAAAATGTCTATGCAACCTAACTCTGGTGCTCAAGGTGAATACGCAGGTTTAATCGCCATTAGCAAGTATCACGAAAGCCGAGGCGACAGCCATCGTAACATTTGTTTAATTCCATCTTCAGCACACGGAACTAACCCTGCCACAGCGCAAATGGTTGGTTTTAAAGTTGTTGTAGTAAATTGTGACAAAGAAGGTAACGTGGACATGGCCGACTTAACAGCGAAAGCTGAAGAGTTAGCAGACAACCTTGCTTGTCTCATGATCACTTACCCGTCTACGCACGGTGTCTATGAAACAACGATTGCAGAAATTTGTAACATCGTTCATGACAACGGCGGTCAAGTTTATCTTGATGGCGCGAACATGAATGCTCAAGTAGGTTTAACGTCACCGGGTCATATCGGCGCTGATGTTTCTCACCTTAACTTGCACAAAACTTTCGCTATTCCACACGGTGGCGGTGGTCCAGGTATGGGTCCTATCGGCGTTAAAGCACATTTAGCACCGTTCTTACCAGACCATGCGTTAATTAACGTTGGTGAAGAAACTAAAGGTAATGGCGCAGTATCAGCAGCACCATACGGTAGTGCAGGTATTTTATGTATCTCTTACCTTTACGTTGCTTTACTTGGTAAAAAAGGTGTTACTGAGGCAAGTAAATATGCCATCACTAACGCTAACTACATGGCAACTAAACTAAGCCAAAGCTACCCGTTGTTATACACAGGTAAAAATGGCCGTGTTGCTCACGAGTGTATTATCGATTTACGTCCACTTAAAGCAACATCAGGTATTACTGAAGTTGATATAGCAAAACGTCTAATTGATTACGGTTTCCACGCGCCAACGATGTCGTTCCCTGTAGCGGGCACCTTCATGATTGAACCCACGGAATCAGAGTCTAAAGTTGAGCTTGACCGTTTCATTGAAGCAATGACCTGTATTCGTGATGAAGTACGTAAAGTTGAGTCAGGTGAGTGGGAATTAAACAACAACCCATTACAGAATGCTCCTCATACCTTAGCGGATATTACTGATACTTGGGATCGTGGTTACACGATTAAAGAAGCAGTATTCCCAGTACCAGCAGCAGCGGCGAACAAATTCTGGCCAACCGTTAACCGTATTGATGATGTATACGGGGATCGTAATTTGGTTTGTTCATGTCCTCCGATTGAAAGTTATATGGACTAGTAACTAGTTGATATAGAATAATAAAAAGCGAGCTTCGGCTCGCTTTTTTGTTGCTTTTTTTTAATCATTCAATCAATATAATTAGTTATAAATATATGAGGGATTAAAATGACTGATGAGATAGATTTTAACTGGACAAGTAAGTTAGAGATTAAAACCAAAGATATACCTCATAAGGTAATTGAAATATTTCCAGAAGATAAGTTAGAGCGGGCAAAGTACGCGAAGTTTTTAACAAAATATCTAAAGTCCTCTTCATATGATGAATCAACATCAAGCCATTTAAACTATGTTTTAAATCTCAATTCTGAATGGGGAGCTGGTAATCGTATTTCTTGCGAAGATGGGCTCATGATTTAAAAGCTAAATACCCTGTTGTTTATGTAGACGCTTGGAAGGAAGACTATTCAGAAGACCCATTGATGACAGTGATTTCATCAATGATTAGTCAACTAAAAGATCAAGCACCAAAATCAGTTGAAGCTTTTAAACCACCGAAAAAATTAATTGGGTTATTAAAAGCGGCTGCACCAGCAATTGCTAGAGGCATAACCAAACGATATTTAGGTATTGATCCAGTTAAAATCATGGAGTCTGATGATGAATTGGAGCAAGGAGAATTAATTAAAGATGATGAGGGGCAGCCAATTGATATGGGAATAGCAGCTTCTAAAGTTGTTGGGCATTTAATAAGTGAGCATGATGCAAAATCAACGGCAATTGAAAGTTTAAAAGTGACGGTCGGCCAATGGGTTAAATCTGTTGTTGATAATGGAAAAGATAGCCCTGCATTCATATTCATTGATGAATTAGATCGCTGCCGACCTAGTTATGCAGTGGAAATGTTAGAAACTATTAAGCATATTTTTGATATAAAAGGCGTAATATTTGTTGTTGCTACAGATACTGAGCAATTACAGCATGCAGTAAAGGCTATATATGGAGAGGGTTTTGATGCCAAAACCTACTTAGCTCGATTTTTTGATAGCGGTTTTAGTTTAAAGTCTTCTAATTTTGAAAATTTGCTTGAAGTTCATTGTCAAAAAGAAAAGTTATCTAAAGATCATTTTGATGAACTAAATATTTTGGTTTGGCCTGAAAACGAGGGTTATCAGCTGACAATGGATAATATCACTGCAGTATTAGGTTCATTTAATTTATCTACAAGAGCAGCCATACAAATCACAGATAAAGTTATAGCCATAACTTCTAATTTAGATAAAAGTGCCAAGTTAGATGTGTTGATGTTAACTACCTTACTCTGTATTAGGGAAAAAGATGAAAAGCTTTATGAAGAGATCATAAGCCTAAATTTTAAAAAGTTTGATGGCGATAAAAGCATAACTCTTGATGATTACCTTAGTGATAGGTTTTCTTTTGAAGCTAAAGAAATAAAAATTGAATTTAATAAAATCAGAGAGCTTTATTTTGAAACTGATATTTATCATTCGGATTTATCTTTTTATATTAAGGACATTTTCTCTCCATTTTTTGACAGTAAAAGTAGGAATAGAGTGCCTGTTTTTTTGAGTTTAGGAGGAAATCAAGGTAGAGAACAAACTAAAGAAGATAAAGTTTTAGAAAAACTTCGGTCTTTATATCAGGATGCTAGAAGTAACGAGAATCGTGTTGAGGGAAGTTGTGCAAATAAAATTTTAGAGTTTTTAAATATAAGGACTAAAGTTAATTTATCAAAACCGCAGTTTTATAAAGACCTTGTTGAATTGGCTTCAGCGATAGACTGGATTGAAGACAAATGAATGGGGTCAGAGTCGATTTTATTGATTTGTCGCGGTGGCGACGACACCCAATAAGAAAGGGGGAGACTGCCCCCACTCTTTCCTCTTTCGGAATCCCCGACGCTGCTAACAAACGTATTCTTCAATTCTCTCAAGTGTTATCGAGGCTCTTTCAAGTAAAGGCGCTGAACGTGCAACAGGACTATATGCTCCTGCATTGTCTAATAATGTACGTCTTGTACCGTCATGCACTACATCGCTTTGTTCATCAGCCATGATGAACATACGTGAACACTTTCATTCCTTTCAGCGTTTGTTCAAGCAGACTTAGCGCTTGTTGATAACGTGTCATTGTTAATTGTCATACCCGAAGTTACTTGTCGGTAATCCATGTCACTAAGAACTAGCTCCCCGACTAAGTAACCACGGGGATGACATCTGCTAGGTTACGTGGCAGTGCCAAACACTCCCAGTCCCATCTCAGCGTTGAAAGTTTAATTTTGATCAGCAGTTAATCGATGACGGCCATGGGTGGCCGGAACTGACGTTGCGCAGGGTCGAGCATTCGTCAGGAATCGATAACTGCAAAAAGTTTCACTTTCAGTCTTAGCTGAGTGGGCGCCACGGGGATTCCAAAGGCCGAACTTAATATAAGCAGCGTGTAACGCCCCTTTGTGGGTGTAGTCGCTACCGTGACGTCAAGCTGGCTTGGTGCAGTTTTACCTGAGTTAAACGCATAACTCTGTCAATATTTAGGAAACTTGTTACAATGCTGTTTTTTGATTTTAGGTAGACTATGAACAACAGTAATGATCCGTTACACGGCGTGAAACTTGAACAGATCCTAACCGAACTGGAGAAGAAAGTTGGTTGGGAGAAGATGGGTGAGTTACTTAATATTCGTTGTTTCATCAATAACCCGCGTCTTAAATCGAGTTTGAAATTTCTGCGTACAACCCCATGGGCACGCAGTAGAGTTGAAATTTTATACCTCAAAACATTTTGTAGTAAGCATAAAGAAACAGGGAAATTAATCAGGTCGATACTCGCCCAGAGTAAAGCTGTAGCAGAAAAAACTTCTACCAAACCAACTCCCTTTGTTTGGCCAACATCGAAAAATAAATAAACTTATGCCAGACTGAAGACATTAGTATTTGAAAAATTTTGTATGTTTTGCTCTACAGCGTTGATGTCACATCAGCACAGTATACATCCTGCATTCTCTATTAAGTCACTCCATGTGACGTCTGCATTGTCTAATAAGCTGCATCCATGTAGCGTCATGATGAAAATACGTGAACACTTTTATTCATTCTAGCGTTTGTTCCAGCAGAATTGACGCTTGTTGATCTTGTGTCATTTCTAACGAGTAAAAAGTTCTGCGGTTATCATGGAATATTGAGTGAGACTAGGTGGTTCTCTATACGCTTACTTATGAACCGAAAAAATCAACGACCTAATAAAAAACGTTAATTAGCCAAATAGACCGACAATTAGTTATTTTAACAAAACCATTAAAACCAAGAAAGTTTAACTTCATAAAAAACATAAAGTTAAACAGTTGGTTTCATTTTTGCTTATAAGTAACTAGTAACAAAAAAATGAAGTTAATCAGAGGTATATTATGCGAGATATTAATTCTACAGAAACAAAAAATTGGAAAAGTACCAGCGTATGGATGCGAGGACTCTTTATGATACTTTTCGGTTTTATCGGTGGTTTCGCCCGTTTTATGGTTACCTTAATTGCAGTATTTCAATTTTTATCGTTATTAATAACAGGTAAACCCAATGCTGCTTTAAAACTATTTGGTCAAAGTTTAAATAACTATATTTACCAAATTAATGATTTTTTAACGGTAAACTCAGATAAATACCCTTTCCCGTTAAGCGGCTGGCCTGATGATAAATCAGCTTATAAATACTCTTCAAGAGATTTATAACAGGAATGTAAATAAATGGGGTCAGAGTCGATTTTATTGATTTATCGCGGTGGCGACGCCCCCAATAAGAAAGGGGGAGACTGCCTCTACTCTTTCTTCATCCCTTTGGAATATCTCGGAGCTACTAAAAATATATTCTTCAATTCTCTCAAGTGTTATCGACGTAATAGCGCTGATAGCGAAGACCGCCGCTTTTCATGGACGACTTTGAGTACTAAATAACGCAGGTATTTACTGTAAACTCCTCACGTAATGTGTTTGTCGCACATATACATTATCTGAACTTTCAGAATATCTAACTAATTAATTGGCTTAATGTCAGTCAGATATTAACTGACTGACATTAAGTTATTAATACTGCCTTTTGTATTTTAAAATCTAATCAGATTAATAATCTAACTGACCACCATTATTAATAAATGCTTTATATTCATTCCATACATCTTGAACGCCTCGGTTTGTTATAGATCTAAATGCTGCATCCCATGACCAAGTATAGTTACCCATATCACTCGCACTTTGATTAAATTTACGGATAAAGCTTGGATCAATTTTTTCATTAACATAATGCAAGAAAAATCCAGACGTTGTATAGCCGCCTAGCCACTGGCGAGAACCATTTACATCAGGTTGACGTGTTTTATGAAAACCGGCGTTAATACGCACACCATCGGCAATACCTTCTGTGTAAGCCCAAAAGGGACCGGCTTCTCCATATTGATCCGTCGTTAAGGGCGAATTATTATAACCATGTGTGACTTCATGAAATAAAATGCCATCTATTTCATCGCGAATTGCCGAATCAGAGCCTCCTGAACTCCTGTACACATTCTCTAAATGAGTTGTGCTTACAACAATTGTCATTTCACCAGAGCCATCTTGACCATATTTGTACGCGACAAATTCATTACCCGAGTCATCTTTAGCACGTAACTGGAAAGTCAAATGATTAAACCGTGATGACTCACTCGCATCTGTATATAAAACTTTTGCTACATCAATACAGCGATTTGCCATATGCTGCGCAGGATTACCTAAAATTCTATTAACAAGCGCTGAACCTTCGGTTTCTGGATTCATATCACGAAAGTCAACTTGAGGAGCGGTCCATATGTCGTCAGGACTGCCGTCTTCAGTGATCTCTATGTCATAGCTAGTTGCTGAATAACCATGTACAGACACATAAATATCATTGCCTGTTAATGTGCATTGCTCATTTGCATTAGGTGATATACTCTTACAATCAGAATGCTTAGTCGTCGATGCTTCACCTTTTCGCATATAAAGATCAGCATCACCACTACCTGCCGTTGTTGCTATAATATTATTGCTGCTAGAAAATGGTCCATAATGCTGCCATTCATTGATAGCTAATGACGCACTATCATTGAAAGGCAATGGCCCCGACGGTTCGCCAGTTTCACTACCGATAAACTCTAATTCAGCCAATTGTAATAAATTAGCCCCGTTGTTTTGGGTTACATTAAAGCGAATTTTCTCGAACGCTTGAGGATTATTGACTGAGTAATTTTTTTGATCATGACGTGCAGCGAAACTTTCTCCAACTCTACTGTCAATATCAATCCACTCAACACCATCTGTAGAACCTTGTAGAACCCAATTTTTCGGATCTCTCCCTGGAGCATCATTCGCTGACGTGAGTGTATATTTGCTGATCAGTACAGAGCGACCAAAATCATAACTAAGCCATCCTGTAGGATTAAAGGTTAACCATTTACTGTATTGGTCATTATCAAAGGCTTGTATTTTTCCTTCACCTGGTGCATTTTCAGCAGAGGCTGCAATGCTAGCCGGATCACTCGTTGTTAAATCTGCATCTGCATATGCACTATTACTCAGTATTGCACCACAAATGATAGCTATGTTCAGTGCTGATTTTGTATAACGTTTGTTGTTATTTTTCATTATTTATCCTAGTTTATTTTTATTTGAAAGAGGATGGAACGTTCCCGTAATTAGTCGTGTGTAGATTAATTCGTTAATTTATTACTAAGCTGCAACTCTTGCTTTACTAATGTAAACTTAGTAATTATTAATTGGAACGTTCCAATAATAATGCTAAAAAAAGGTCTTTGTCAATAGTTTTGCTTATATTTTAATCGTTATCTTGTCTTGGGCTTACCAATCATTAGCTATTCGTTAACCTTGGGGCTGCCCTGGCTTTAAGTCTCTTGACTAGTATCTTTTGAAGTTTAATACCTCATGCAAAATTATTTAGTGGATGAAATTATTTTCACTTTAATAGATTAAGTTTGTCATTCCATCGCAACTATTAACCATGCTTTTTAATGTAACGTCATGATATAAATATATAAAAGACATCCACTTAAATTGAAGCAATGACAAGTATTCGTGATGAAATACGTAAAGTTGAAACAGGTGAGTGGGAAATAAATAATAACCCATTACACAATGCTCCTCATACCTTAGCGGATATTACTGATACATGGGTTCGTGGTTACACCATTAAAGAAGCTGTATTCCCAGTAGCAGCGGCGACAAATTCTGGCCAACCGTTAACCGTATTGATGATGTATACGGGGAGCGTAATTTGGTTTGTTCATGTCCTCCAATTGAAAGTTATATTGACTAATTTTTCGATTAGTTATCTCCGAGGTTTTTATCGGGGAGCCAGTGATTGACTGAGTTAATAAAAAGGCGAACCATAAATGGTTCGCCTTTATTTGTATCTGTAATGATCACTTTGTGCGCATTGGCGTAACGAACGGAAAAACAGATGGTATTTAAGAGCGAGGAGTTGTCGCATTCAATTCCTTTACTAGCAACTTGCTGCAATTACTGACCTAGTCATTTACAATAATCTACGGGAGTCGATAAAAACTATTGCAGCCGAAAGACTTTCTTTTATATAAAAAGCTCTTTGATACCCTTTATATTCGTACCTAGAACTGATACTTAAAAATTTCGCCCTCGTATTACTATGCGGCCGCGCTCCGCTTAAAATAAGTACCTTAAAGCTTCATCAATTCATTAATTCATTAATTTTTCAATAAAAACAATGGCTAAAAGGATGTGGTGAGATAAATACTCTAGAGCGAATACTTGTTGCACAGCAGAATACACTTTGCTAAGTTCACAGCGTTGTTATTAAACAGCACAAACATTGAGGTAGACCTCAAATATTTTTTTATTAAGTTTTAAGGATAAATCTGTGAAAAAAATAATATTTACATGTTCTTTAGTTATGCTTATGGGCGCAAATAATGCCCTTGCTTTTGATGACGGTAGGTCTTCAACAACACGAGAATGCAAAGCTGAAAATAGAATAACGTTAGAAAGTACCAGCAAAAATCATCATCCTAGCCCTGCATTTATTTTATCAGACAACTACTGTATTAGAGGAGTGGTTTCGTCAAATATGACAGATGAAAGTTTACTACCAGATACCAGTGTACTAGCTAGTAGAAGTGAAATAATAGAATTGAGGTTTAGATATCGCCAAGCCTATGAAACACTTAAGTCAGATAAGCAAAAGGTCGCATTTGTCGATTTGTTTTTACAAGAAGCTACTCATTCTCATTACGTTACTCATTCCGGAAATAGCAATATGGAAAATGTAAGAGTAACATTTTACCGTCTGTCTGGTACTGAGCGGGGCTATGTTGGCGAAGCAATAAGATTGTTTGCTCCAGATGGATTTAATAAAAAATTAGCAAGTCAATATCTAAAACTTGTTTCAACAAATAAGGGGAAAACAAAAGCTAGTAAAAAACTAATCGCACTTGTTGACTACGCGTTAAAAACGCCTAAAAAAAGCTCCTGAAATAAAGTCTGATAGCACAATAGCTTCTTTTGGTTGGAAGGATACAGAGGAAACATATTGTGATTTTGTCTGCCAAGATAAGCTACGTGATGCAGTACAAGAAAAATATGCAGAAGCGTAAGCTGATAATTGAGCTGATACTTCTTGGATATGGAATTATATCTCGGAAACCTATACAAAGTTTATAATTATTACAGATAATGCAACTGGAAAAAGAACGGACGCCTACCATTTTAATCCGTTCTCTCCACAAGGTGGAACTAAACCTGACAGGAGAGGTGGAGACACTTAAACTAACGGTTGTTTTCTGAATGCTTAGAAAGTAGTTCCACAGGCAACACCTAAATAAAGTAAATATATTCAAACTGTTAAAATTCAATTGGCCACTTTGTTAATACCTATTAAACCTAGTGTTATGACTATTGGTAACACTAGGTTTTTCTTCTTTTTGTGGTCGACAATACAAGAAAGCTTCGCGACAAGGCATAAATCCACAAACGACCTTAGCGGCAGGTATCGTGGTTTACGCTAGTTGGTGATTGAATGTTTTGCTGAGTAGGGCATCGCAGGGGGTCCAAGGGGAGATGCGGCGGTACTTCACCACTTGGATGTAATCGCAGCCGCAACGCCAAGCAGAGAAATAAACACAAGTAGATTTGTATACACCAACAGAACAATATGTTGGTAATCAAGGGGGCAGACTTATTGGTTACAGCGTTTAAAAAAATAGTTGGTTAAGCCCTACAGCATACCGAAATTTACTACTCGATAATAAACAATAACTACTGTGACTAAATAAGGTTTGGTTAAGTTAAAATGTTATTGTTATAGCTATGGCTATGGCTATGGCTACAACGGCACCCAAAAGAGCAGAGGGCAAAACGCACATAAGTTAACTAAGACAGTCACTGTTAATTGTTATGCTAACATCCGCTTCTTGGACGATGATGACGAACTCTTTATTAACAGAAGTATCTGACTTTAGGTGTGTTCATATCAATAATAGTTTGTTATTTTAACCTAGTATGTCATCAGACTGGCTTACGAGGTTATGATCGAGTAAAACCCTCTAAGCTACTAAAAAACAAATTAAATTGGGAAAGGTGAACAATGGTCAACATGTTAATTGCATATCAACTTAATGACGGTGATGTTATTGAAATCAATCATCCAGAAGAGTTTGAATTTAGAGATTTAGATGGCAACAGCTTAGGGAATGCTGAGCTTATCAAGCGTCATAACAATGATCTCATATTGGCAGAAGCCGCATTTGTAATCTCAGCCGAACATGAGAAAGTTATTATACCCAGTGATGCTGCATTCATGGAATCAAAAGCAGGAGTAAAACAACCCTTTGACTTTAATGGCTTGGTAAAGCTCTGTGGTTTTTCTTCTGTTAAATATAAATTTGATAGACAAGGTGATACGAGCTCTGCTTGGGTTATCGCTTATCCTCAGGAGCATTAAAAAAAAATAGGCCACTCATACCAGTGGCCTTTGTTATATACGTGAATAACTTATCAGGCTAATTTAGCGATAAAATTAGTTGTTCTCTTAATCAAAACAACTTGAAAGAATAATTTTTCTAAAAGTCATGTTTAATTCCATAAATCATAAAACACCCTATTTATTAGTTGAGAGTAAGAAAATGTTAATACGCACTTTGTTGGTCAGTTTAGCTTGTACCTTGATGATTGGCTGCGCCAGTTCAAATAATTCTGCTCGTGGGTATAGCCCCGAAAGAATCAATGCACATTGGTTAAGCATTAACCTTAAACGAGAGGGGGTGGTAGCAACTGATTCGGGGTTGCAGTACAAAGTTTTAAAGCAAAGTGATGGTTGTAAACCTGATCCTGATTATGACGTTACTGTGCACTATAGAATGTTGTCACCTAAATCGAAACAAATAATCGACAGTAGTTACCAACGTGGTCATCCTAATAAGCTTCGGTTATCTAAAATGATTAAAGGTTGGCGTGAAGGCGTACCTATGATGAAGGTTGGTGAAACCTGGGAGCTTTATATACCGGCTCATTTAGCGTATGGCAGCAAAGGTACACCAGGATCAGTTGCGCCCAATACCCTACTTATCTCGGAAGTCACACTTATTGATGCACGTTGTCAGGACTAGCCACTTAATTCAAGTAAGAAATGGGATCAGAGTAAATGTAAATTTAAATGATTTGCTCTGTTCAAGAAAAAACGCTTCAAAATTAGGTAAGTAAAATGCCCACCATCGAGGTATTTGTATGTTTGTTTCTTGTTAATTTAATTTCATTGTAATTATTAAGCTGTAGATAGTTCGCATTACTGCCTTTATCTTCAACTGATCTACCCTCGATAAAACGGACCTAACTCTACCCATGTCTATCGGCAAGTTTTGATGAATTACTTGGTGGTATCAATGCTTGAAAATATAAAGACTATGTATCTACTTTTAAAGTATGAATAACAATTTCTGGTGGACAGTTAAATCTTGCCAAAACCGAAGAAGCTCCCGTACCTCTATGAGTATAACCGAACATTTTACCCGCGGTAAAAGCGCCACTGGCATATTTTCGCCGACATCTGGCATTAATAAATAACGGAATACCAAATGGTAAAGCTATTTGACCACCATGGGTATGACCACATAAGTATAGATCTATTTCTTCTTGAACAGCTGCTGCTACTATTTCAGGTGAATGCACTAGCAATATTTTTGTTAACGTTTCTGAACGGTCTTTTGATAAGCTCGCTAGGCTGGTGGTTAAATCATCACATCGGTAAAAGTGGGGGTCGTCAACGCCAATTATTGCCAGCTGTTGGCCTTGTCGTTCAATCACTTTATTTTCATTAAGCAATACTTGCACACCATGTTGTTCAAGTGTTTCTGCAACTTCAATACAATCGTGATTTCCTAACACTGCCCATATGCCTTCAGGGGCATTTATAGTACTTAATAATTGTAATGTTGGCGCCATTTCATCTGCATGAAAACGGCGTTTATCAAAACGAAAATCACCGGTGATCACACACATATCATAAGCAAGTGTACTAATTTCTGCGCTTAGCTTTTCAGTTAAGCCAGTAATACCATCTAAATGAATATCGCTTAAATGTAAAATTTTAAAACCATCGAAAGACTTAGGTAGTTTAGCAAGTTTAACGTCACGATTGATGACGTTTAAATCAAACAAATTGTTCAGAGCACGCTGTTCAAGTTTAAAAAACTTCAACATACCACTTAGTAAGTGATGCATAAATTTTGAGTTTTCAAATTTACCACCTGCCTGAATATGTTTATCTTTAAAACTGCTTTCTATTTGCAGTCTCTTTTTTAACATATCAGAATTACGGTTAAATTTTTTTACTAAGATATTCTTATTTATCAAAATAAATATCACTTAAGTTAAGTTGTTAATAAATACGCTTTAATCACATAATACTAGGTTTATCTAATATTATTACGCAATATTTATTTTTAATTTTTTAGTACGAACAAAAGCGGCTTGAAAAGAAAACGCTATTCATAGGAATAATTATTATAAGAAGCTTCAAAATTAATCTTCTCGACGGGCGTGTTAATGGCATACCTCCACTACATTGGCTAATAGCGTTACTGGCCAGTTTACCTTTGCAGTTTGGCCCAATGGTCTATGGAAAAGCAGGAATAAGTTTATTGTTTTACTCTGTCGATAACACTACTGATGAAGGCGGGCGCACACTGTTTACTGTGACTTTAAGGGCATGTATTTTGGACGTTACTAGAGGAGAGTAGAATGTTTGAGCTTTAATAGGTAATAAACCAATAACAATACCTGCCTGATATTGTTATTGGCCTAACCATCAAAAATTTTTATCGCATCAATTTAAGCTAAAAGCCTAAATCTACAAACCTGTGAGTAGGTTAATGATTCTGCGTTATGAAAACATAACCCTTAACCTAACAAACAGATTTGCTACCAGTTAAGAAAAGCGAGAGAGCATTCACTTCGCCTAACTGACAATGTAAATAGTAATGATTATCATTTGTATTGTCAATAAGTAATTAACAGTTTGTTTAATATTTATTATTCAAAAAAATACCAATAACTATAAGCAACTATTACCGCAGGTATGGCTGAATATAAAGTGGCCACTATCGCCATTTTAGGCGATAGAGCTATAGCCGGAAATAATGCATCGCCGTCATTACTTATTGCATTACCTAACTGAGCAGAAAGCGGAATAGCCCCAGACAAGTACAGACTTGTAGTAATAATTTGAGGACCACATCCGGGCAGTAAGCCAATAAATATAGCAATTAAGGGGGTAAAGTTGTCCCATTGAGTGAAAATAGCTGCTAAGTTAACGCCTGAAAAATGCACCAGTAATTCAAAAATGAGAAAAGCTAAAATCACCCAGCTTGCGACAAAATTAGTATCCAGCGCCACCTTTTGAAATAAATTTCGGGTATTAACTTTAGAATCTTCAGAAACAACCGTTTGATAATTAGATACTTCTCCAGAGAGCGCCCAAAGCGTAATAGCTACCACTAGTATTATTGAACCAACAACATTAATAGTACCCGCTGGCAAATCAAAAAATTGGTCAACATCAATTTGAAACGAAAATAAAATAGCAACAAAAGCAGCGGGAAGTAATAACCACTGCCATAAGATCCCTTGCCATTTAATATAGGGTGAGACTTGCTTATCTTGCTGCTTATCACCGCAACAAAGTACTTGTTTCGTGGCTATTTTTGGCCGCATAAATTGGTCTCCATGAATTGCATCAACCACAATCCCTGAAATCAAGCCAACCACCACACCGACAGCGATAACTAAAAATCCGATACTTGGGCGTGATGCGAGTAACAGAAACGCAGCATCTCCCATGGTGGCCGTAAGCACAGCAACCACAGCACCAAATGAAAACTTACCTTGGACAAATTGCGTAATTACAATAATTGCTCCGCCACAGCCAGGCATTGCCCCCATTAAACTCGCAAATATTATTTGGTAGGTACTATGCGTGTGCGGCACATTCAATAGCCATTTATGCCGGACAATTAAATCGGCTAAATAATGGTACAAGGCTAGGCTTGCCGCAACATAAGCTGACACTTGCCAAAATGCATCAGACAAAACTCTCAGCGTTAAAAGGTAAGTGGAGTCTGTTAGTAATAAAACAAAAATTAATATCGGGATAAGTAAACGTTTTCGGGATAAATAAGTGCTTTTCATCGCGAGTTTTTTACTTAGAATTTGTGAACTTGATTGCATCTATTGAATACCTGAATTTATGTAACCTAAGGGTGTTTTACCGAGGGTTTAAGAAATACCTTTAAAACTCGACCAATTATTTGTTTGTTACTAATCGGACCCAATTTTTCGACGGTAATGCTTGATGCATTTTCACCTCGGCACCACACCAATTTATTTTTATCGACAATAGCGACCGTTTTTATTAATAAGCCATGCTCGGGGTGGTTAATAAGAATAGTTTGATTCGCTTTAACTCGACGGAACGAATACCAGTGTCCTACCAATACAAAGCTGTGCTGGGGAATACGAGGGTACATACTGTGCCCTTTCACCTTCCAAATTTTTAGTCCTAAGAAAGTCATATCACCACACTCAATATAAAATGGTTTACAAGATAAGCGAAAATTTGAGCTTTAATGACAAAGTTTTAGTTGCACTAAGCTCAATTTAACCTAATAGTTACTGGTTGATCTTGGTAAGCGCCTCATCAATAGCTTCTTTATTCATCACTACCGAGGCCTTCGCTTTAAGCCAGTCAGCGTTAACTTTACTGCTATCAATATTCTCACCGACTTGCACGACGGCTATCATTCCTAAAGCAAAGTGGGGTAAGCACTTCACCAGTACCGCACCTGTTTCAGTAAAAGTTACTTTAGTTGGCTTACCGTAAGGTGTGTTGAATGATGATTTGTCAGAAGGTACAGAAAACGATTGGGCATTATGTGATGCATCTGAAGGAACAAAATTAATGGTATCTCCTACCGAAATTTTGATAAACATCGGCTCAAAAACCATCATTTTTCCATTACTGCCCTGAGTTAGCAGTTTAACGGTATGCTCTTTAGCATTGACAAATCCCGTACAAATTAACAGGCATAGTGTGATTATTTTAAATTTTTTCATGGTAAATCTCATTAAGTTAAAATTGCACGAATAATAATCATTCCTATTCGCATTTGCAATGTTTATACAGTTAAAATTTAATCAATGACTCTAATTGCCAAATAAAAGGGGGTAGAGCGCTGAAGTATTCTCTTTCGGCTATAACTTTGTTCACCTTTCTAGGGCTTTATTGAAGTATCCATAATTTCTCCTAACTCTTGTTATATCTTGAACATAACATCACTTTAATAACTGCCTATTTACCATAGAACTAAGCTTTTATTGGTAAATACATCATTCATAATAAGGAATATTCACTTGTTAACTCTTTTTTTTCGTTTCATTCGCAAAGTATGCCTAGCCACTGTGTTGCTAGTTGCTACCAACAGTCAGGCTGGTTTAATTGTTGATTCAGGTGAATTGATAGGGGCAACGGGCATTGAAATAACTGGTTTTGGCACCTACGACGTATCTTTTGAAGATGGTAGTTGTGCCGATTTATTTTCGGGTTGCGATGAACTCGCAGATTTTGCCTTTAACAACCTTGATCAGGTCAGAGCTGCAGGCCAAGCACTGCTTGACCAAGTATTTGTTGATAGCGATTTATGGTTGTTTGATACTGAGCCAACCCTAACCCGAGGCTGTGAAGATGATAATAAGTGTATCGCCTTTATTCCTTATAAATTTTACAATAGCTGGGTTATTGGTAAGAACTTAATTAACGCCAACATTGAGGGGGGTGACAAACCTGGTTATGCAACTAACCTAGGCATTAATCAAAGCATTACGGTTAGAAGTAATACTACTTTTGCCGTTTTCACTAAAGTAGCGCAGGTTCCTACGCCACCTTCGGTATTACTATTTGGCTCTGCGTTAATTGTTTTAGTTAGCTTAAAGCGAAAGCAATCATGCTAAAGGTTATTATCTAAAGCTTATTTTGTAATAAATGGCCTCAGTATTAAAACAAATCTAAGCCGGGGATAGCTGCATTGTCTGGGTATAAACAATGATATAAATAAATAGCAAGGCCAACATCGCCTGTCCATAATGTGTATCTCCCTTGGCCGTAATGTACACGGTCTTTTTGGCACTGTTCGACAGCATGAATTGCAAATTGCCTTGCTCTATCAAGCCAAAGGGAGTTTCCCGATCTTTTGTACAAATATAAAAAGGCATAACCGTTACCGGCAGTACCATGACAAATATTAGAGCCTTTGACGAGTGGCCCAGCTTGCCAGACCAATTCTCCAGTCTTTGTTAATAATTCATCCAGTAGTTTAGAATTTAATGAGTTATTTTTAGGTGTCATTGCCATTGCAGTAACAATGCCAGCGGCACCATGGCACCACTGTACAAGTAGTTTATCAATATTTGGTTTAGTACACAGAGTCCAATTAGTTAAATTTGCTTCTCTTTTAGCTGAAATATTTAGTGTTGAAACCGTTCGGTTGATGATGATTTCACTATAACTACTTGGCAATAAATCAATGCCTTGCAGTAAAATATTTGCGTTACCAGATATTCCGTGACAGGCACCATAATAATGTCGTTTAGCACCAAATACTTGGCTTTGCCAATGCCATTCGCCTGTTTCAATATCTTCTTGCCAATTATCCATTAATGACTTTGCACCTTTAATGAATATATTTTTCCAGCAGGTATCAGCTGTCTTACGATACAGAGCTAATGCTGCATGCATCATTCCACTTTGCCCTGACGTTATCTCATAAAGTGGCAGACTTACTGTTTCTTCCATACATTTCAAAATGTATTGAGATACTTCTTTATTGTCAGGTTCTGCCAATAGTCGAGGTAGCAAAATACCTATTTTACCTATTTGCAGGCCAGGCTCTACGGAAACATCAGGAGATTTTATGAAGGATGAATGAACTTCTTCAAGTAAATACGATAAATCACGGACATCATAACCGTAATTTTTTAAAATTTGTAAACCATGAATAGCTCCAGCCGCCCCAGCATAGGCAGACCATTTAGGTCCAATTTTTGGGTAACTTTCAGCGTCGAGTGGATGGGTAGGCCAAGATGCGTTAGGCAACAATGACTGCTCAATATCATCAATAATTGCTATTATTTCTTTTTTAAGAATATTATTATTCCATAACGTTGTGGTAAGGGGCTCATGACGTTCCAGATCAAATAACATTAAATATATACTCTCTACAAAATAGGGTTACAGTGTTTTAATACAGTGATTGTATGTTTATTAGTAAGGTCATTAAACCAATTAATTATAAAGAGTGGATAAATAAACGTAGTCTTTATTTTGAAATGCGCTAGGCCAGCTATCGTATATTAGTGAGCGGTTAGCAAAGGTGATTTTACTTATTCTGTAGGTCATCGTTTGCTAATAACCCTTTCTTAGCTAGAGAATTACAAACTGCGTTGAAGCCTCAAATAATAAGTAAAGCAAGTTATTCACTTACCACTCAAAGCTGCATTAACTGATTCGTTATGCATCACAGTCTGGCATATTAAATTTGTCTCCGTTTTCGCTGTAATCTTGCCGCCATGGAAAGATTGTATTATGCTTATCTTTCCATAGTGGAAAAATAGCGGTATATAATAATGGCAACTGATAATAGTTTGAATCTGCATGAATCAATAAAATTAGCAAAAGAAGCGCAGCGGTTGAGTAATTTAACAGCGATTCCTGGTAATTGGTTTTGCTTTTTTGTAAGTTTAACTGTCGGTTTGGCTTTCGCTTTTATGTGCAACCAGCAAGGCCTTTTGGTGCTCAGCTCCGTTGCATCATTCCCTATCATTCTTTATATTCAAAAACGAAATACTGGGCTATGGCCTTTCGGTTTTACTCCTTTTATCGGGCCAGTTGATAGCTTTCCTTGCAAAAATTCTTTCTGGAAAAAAATGAAAGTTAATTTGGCGATTCAACTAATAGCGTCAGTAGTGGTACTTTATCTGTTCGTGTCATTTGTTGATATTCTTGAATTTCGAGATAAAGGTTTTTGGTGGGCACCCATTGCGAGTGGTACTGTTGTAGCAGTGGCCATTTTTATTATTTTGTTGAGTTCTAATCATTATTACCGCAATAAATATAGCGTTGACAATAATGAATAATTCCTCTTTTGACGAACTTATCCATGCACCAATTAGACTAAAAATTTGCTCCTTTTTATCACCGACGGGATCTGTTGAATTCCCAGTTATCAGAGATTTTTTGCAGGTAAGTGACTCAGTGCTTTCAAAACACTTAAAACATTTAGAAAATGCAGGATATGTAAAACAACGAAAAGGTAGTGCTAATGGACGCAAGCGTTCATGGGTTTATTTGACAACACCAGGAAGAAAAGCCTTTAACAATCATATAAAAGAATTGCAAAAACTTATTGAAGACTCTAAAGGCACATAAGGTATCATTAATCATCTTCTGCGAATGTTCTTCATAATGGATCATTTCAATTATTTAGACTCTCATTTGAACTCAAGTATCTAAACTGACTCTTAGCGTTTGTGCCTTCGATAAATATAACAGAAATACCTGTTTTTGTTTGTTCCGTTGGTCGAGAATGTGAAGAGCCGCTTGTATATTTTTAAGCGGCTCATCTGCATTTACAGGTGTACTAAGTAGAGTTAGGCTTGTTATGAAACTGAATTAATTAGCTTCATTATTATATTTTATTATTTAGGTAAACAATTCATAATTAGCACGTAACTTCGTTGCAGCATACGTGCATTGTTTCATCACCTTATTAACATTAAACTGCTGTGCTGTTCAGTTGCTTTTTCAAGTTGTGCAAGTTGTCTAGTAATGGTTGTATTCGTTTATCCGACATATATTTCTTCATCCAAATACCGCCAGTAAAAGCTAACGTAATAAATACTAAGTAGATTGATAGGTAAATGTTAGGTATCCATGTATTTAACAAACTTATTTGTAGACCCCAAAAGAAAAGAATTCCTATAAAAGCAGCAGGGATAAAAGACCATAGGTGTGCTTGAGACCATAATTTTTTTTGATTGGTTAATTTTTCAATTTCATTATCTACCCGTGAAGTAAGAGTCCAGTTAAGTGACTCATCGTTATTAATAGTTGAATACAACTTAATGGGAATAAATAAACAGTATATTGCCATGGTTATCAAGCTGGCATACATCATAAAGTTAATCTTTGGCTCTGCAGTTTGAGCAAGGTCGGGCAACAGAGAAGCGATAATGATTGGGTAAATACTATGACCATTCAATATCGCTGTTATGACGAAGATAAAAGCTATTGCTGCGACCAAACTCTCAATCAAAATATTTCTTTTTGTTTCTTTTTCAAAGTTACTCACTTTCGTCTTTATTGTTTTTAATGATTGACTGTTAATATTCAACTCGGTTTTGTTTTCTAAATTTATTGCATTTTTTAAATCATCTAATTCCATAATCGTTCTCCGTTGATTAAGTGTTTTACTGAGATTAATCGATAAATTTTTCTTGAAACTTTATTTTTAATCGTGAAATTCTTACTTTAATCGCATTGGCTTTTATGCCTAATACCTTCTCCATTTCGTTTGCGGCCAAACCGTCGATATACATCATTAATACCGCTCGATCTACGTTATTAAGCTCCTTTATAAAGGCTTGTAATATCTCGTCATGACTTAGGCCACCAGAAGAGCTATTTATACTTTGTAATACAGCATTTTTTTCATTTCCTTTACGTTCTTTAATTTCTGAGCGCTGAAAGGTAACCGCGGTATTAATTGCAATGCGATATAGCCAGGTTTCAAACATTGAATCGCCACGAAAGCTAGCAAAACTTCGCCACAGTTGAGTTAAAATCTCTTGCATCAAATCTTCATAATCGTACATATTGGTGTAACTGCGTGCGATATTACGAATGGTATTGCTGTTCTTCTTTATTAAAGATTCAAAGTCAATGGTCATTTATTTCCCTTTTCTTTGTGGTTTAATATTATTAGTCGCTAAAAAGTGTCGATAGTTACAAACATGATAATAATGTTAGGCCAATTTAATCAAAACTCTTTCATCACTCTTTGTTAATTTGATAAATACACAGCTAAATTTACTATTCAATTGGATTAAAGAGTTCTCGAGACACAGTATTTATTGTTCACGGGTTTTTGCGATGTTTTAACCGTCATTGTTAAAATAATACACAACAATCATTCTAAGAAGGCCTTAAGTTATTATTAAGTTAAGTGTAAAGTGCCACTTAGAAGTCAAAATTAAGGCTGAAAGCTAATCTTATTATGCAGCCCCTCGTGTTATATAAATAAAAAATCATGTCTGTTGTAAGACTAGAAAGCTGACACTCGTTGCATGTAATTCTTTCAGCCACCAAGAACAGATTAAGTCTTTAAATAGGGTTTTATTAAGGTCAGCTAACGTATCAGAGAAGACCCTTTTTATGCTGATTTAGGGTGTTAGGAAAGGTCTCGAATGTATATGGACTCCTCCTTTTCATCAAGCATTTCTTTATTAGGTTAAGGCGCGTACGTATATTCGGTTT
>JABSOY010000032.1 GCA_013215385.1 Colwellia sp. | reverse complement strand
CCATGTGAGAGTAGGACATTGCTAGGCTTCTAATAAAGAAAAGCCCGATACGAAAGTGTCGGGCTTTTTGCTGTCTGCAGAAAAAATGCCAGAGCCTTTATGTAAATGCATAAACGCCGATGCTAGTGTGCTTATTTGGCAGTAAAGCCCATGTGAGCGCGAAGCAGACATTGTTAGGCTTCTAATAAAGAAAGCCCGATAGAAAGAGTCGGGCTTTTTGCTATCTGGTGTATTAATTTTTATTTGTTATCACAGAGCAGTTATGCCCAACATTAAACCTAATTGATTCAAGCTTTCTTTTATTTATGTTGTTCAATGAATACCTCACAATCACCAACATAGCCATTATCTATTAAATATCTAACCTTCCATTGTTCTTGCTGCTTTATCAGTTGGAAACTGTTAACACCACAATGACTTAGTCTCCCATCTAAGTAAAAAACAAAGGGTACCCAAGCACTGGCTAAATTACCGCTGATATTAATTTTAATATCAAAAGTTTGTTCATCTAAATGTTTTTTAGTTGAATTTATAAATTCAGAAAATTTATTCAGGCTTAAAGTTTCAATCTCATTATTAATGTTTGCTCTTTCCAATATTGCTTGTTGTGTAAATTGAGCTAAAAACTTCTTGCCGTTGTGGTTGCGCATTGCATCAAAGGTATTATCGATAGCCTTATGTATTGATGCAGTTTCAGCTGTTTCTACATTCGTTTGCGCTGGAACATTAGTACAAAAGAGTGTGGTTAATATGCATGCTACTTTCTTTTTCATAAATACTCTTTTTTAATTATTCATAAAAATACTATACGCCATTATTAGCTATAGCAGGTATAATACCGATGTTTATTACCCAGGTTTGGAGTTTAGTTTGCAGTTTAAAGATTTTGGTTTAGATCAACGATTAATGTCGACAATTGAGCACTTAGGTTTTGTTGAACCGACAGAGATTCAACAAAAAGCGATACCTGCGGCTATGACAGGGCAAGATTTAATTGCTTCGTCTAAAACTGGCTCAGGGAAAACGTTAGCATTTATCATTCCTGCTATGCAGCGCTTGATCAGGAATAGATCCTTGTCAAAACGTGACCCAAGGGTTGTTATTTTAATGCCAACGCGTGAGCTAGCTAAACAGGTTTTTACCCAATTACGTTTATTTACAGCCGGAACACAATTTCAAGCAGTACTTATTCTTGGTGGTGAAAATTTTAACGATCAGGTAAAAACACTACACAAAGACCCACATTTTATTGTTGCCACTCCTGGCCGATTAGCTGATCACCTTTCCCAAGGACATTTTTATTTAAATGGCTTAGAACTGCTCATTCTTGATGAAGCGGACCGCATGTTAGACTTAGGCTTTTCAAAACAGCTTAAACAAATAAATGATGCCGCTGATCATAGAAAGCGTCAAACATTAATGTTTTCTGCAACGCTAGATCATGCCCAAGTTAATGAGTTTGCTTTAGCCTTGTTAAAGAAACCAAAACGTATTGCTATTGGAGCTGCTCATACTGAACATAAAGACATCACGAAGCGCTTTTATTTATGTGATCATTTAGATCACAAACAAGCATTACTTGATCATTTTCTGAAAACTGAAAAATATCAACAAGTGATCGTTTTTACCGCAACTCGAAGTGATACAGAGCGTTTAGCAACTTTATTGAGTGATCAGGGATTAAGTGCCGTTGCACTTAGTGGTGAGCTTAGCCAAAGCCAGCGTAACAAAATTATGGATGGCTTTAGTAAAGGTCAGCAAAAGATCCTTATTACTACTGATCTTGCTTCACGTGGATTAGACTTAATTAATGTCTCACACGTTTTTAATTTTGATATGCCAAAGCACACTGAAGAGTTTGTGCATCGTATTGGACGCACAGGCCGTGCAGGCAGTACTGGTGATGCTATTTCATTCGTAGGACCTAAAGATTGGTTGAGTTTTAAAAATGTCGAAGGTTTTTTGCAACAATCATTTAAATTCGATGTGGTTGACAATTTAAAAGGTAAATTCAAGGGTATTAAACCTAAAAAAGAAAACGTAGTAGCAAAGAAGAAAGCATCGTCTCCAGCAAAAGATCAAAATAAGAAAACTCAACCAAGAAAAGTTGTGAAAAGAACTTTTGTGTCACATGACGCCGGTGACATGCCTATGCTACGAAAGAAAACCACTTTACCAATAAATGAAATAGATAAAGATGTTGATTTAGAAATAGATTAAATCTGTCTCCCTCGAGGATATGAACCTTTTTTAATTTTTTTATCAATACATACAGGTAATTATGCACAAACAAAGCATACAGCGGATTGTCTCTGGTATTAATTTGGAAGAGGTACGTTTAAAGGATAGGTACCCCTTTTTACACAATCAAAATTTGATTGGTTTTACTATCATGTTGTTTGCTGTGTGCGGAATGCTTGGTTCAGCTTTATTGTATTCTTACGGTATAATACCTGCTTGGCTCTGTATTATTTTAGCTGGATTTTTTGCTTCTATCTCACATGAGCTAGAACATGATTTAATTCACAAACTCTATTTCCGTGATAATACTTTCATGCATAATTTGATGATGAGTATTGTTTGGTTAATGAGGCCTAATACGATTAATCCATGGTATCGACGAAAAATTCATTTATTACACCATAAAACATCGGGTACAGAGCAAGATTTAGAAGAGCGTTTAGTTGGCAACGGTATTACTAATATCTTAGTTCGATGTATCGTAATGTTTGATGGTTTATTTGGGCTACTTTTACAACGAAAAGTGCTAAAAAAAGAAGTTAAAGCTTTTAATTTTCTTACTATTTTTAATGCTGGCTTTCCATTAGCCACGCTCTATTTTATCTTGGGCTATATTTTTATAATATATCACTGTATTAGCTATTTCCTCCCTAATGCTTTTATTTATCCACAATGGGTATTAACCAATATTGAATGGATCAATTTTTTTATGGTGGTAATTATAGCGCCTAATTTTATCAGGTCGGCTTGCTTGAATTTAGTGACTTCTTATATGCATTATTATGGCAATGTGACAAATTTACTGCAACAAACTCAAGTTATTAAAGGCTGGTTTATGTGGCCATTTAATATCTTTTGTTTTAATTTCTCTGGTACCCATTCAATTCACCATTTTGTGATAAAACAACCGTTTTATCTGCGCCAAATGGTTGCTGGATCTGCTCATAAGTTGATGAAAGCAAATGGCGTTAGGTTTAATGACTTTAGTACTTTTAATCAGGGTAATCGATTTAAAGATATATAAAATTGATGTCACAAAGCAATAGCAATAAACTCCTCCAACAGTATGATGCTATGTAGCAGAACGACGCTGTTCTGCTACATAGCTAACCTTAACCCAGTAAAACAAATACATAATCACTAACTTAGTAATGCTACTAACAATCGCTAGGCACAGTAATGGCCAACCATTTCCTGAACTCATTGTTAAAGCAAAAGCGATAGTGGATATATCCATCATCAAAATAAACTGGCTCATTTTTAAATTTATCGCACCTGTTTTACCTGAGCGAATAATTAAGCGTATTTGATGATAGTAGCCTTGAGCTATTAATAGCGTTACTGCGACAATTAATGTTGTTGATGCTAATTTAGCATTATCGTTATAGGTATCACCGTAAAAGAAACCTATGGTACCAAGTGAAAAAATTATAGCGGCAGCGTACAGACATATACTTGCTGACCTAGTTTGTCTATCTCGCCAAATCTCATACAGAATTACAGCAACGAGTATGCTTGCAATAAGACGAGGCCAAACAATATAGTGATTAAATGGCTCTATGGAGTAGCCATAAACAAAAAATGAAAAGTATGCCAAAAAGCTTACTGAAAATTGATTTAGCGATAAGAGTTCCGATGTATTATGTTTAGTGCTGTGGTTTTTTTTTCTCTCATGTATTGTTTTAAGTTGTGAATATATTCCTATTAAACTTATGACAATAAAAAGTGTATTTATTGCTCCTAAGCTATTATATAAAGTCATGCGTGTACTCTCTTGTTTTTATTGTCGACAATTCTATCGTTACACGTAGTTATTTAGCAGTATTTATTTTATTGCTGCCTTAATTGTCGACATTGTATTGGTATTAGTGAGTTTGTCAACTATGTTTTTAGAACTTATTTAAAGTACATTTTATTTGTTGTTTTATCTGATTAGGCGCAAATATTGTAATTAGACATGGATTGATATTTATAAGGTTTGCATGATAGGGACATTAAGTAATATACGGAAAATATTTGTTAGTCTTTTTACTGCCTCTTTGCTTTTCTTGAGTACCTTTCTTGTGCAGAGTGCCTATGGCGTTAACCAAAACTTAATAGATATCAGAACAATTGCTATTGCACCTTATGCTTTCGAAAATTCAGCACACCCTAGTGGTATTTATTTTGATTTAGCCAATCAATTAAGCGATGAATCAGCTTTCAAAGCCATAAACCTAATATATCCTTATGCGCGTATTATAAAGAGCTCAAATCATGAGAAACCGATTTGACCATAATGTTCAAATATAAAGAATTAAATGAAGATGTTATTGATATTGCTGCGTTACTCACATTGCAAAATGTGGTTGTTGGTCTGGCGGGAACACATATTAACGCAATCGATGACTTAAAAGGGAAAGTTTTAGGCTACTTGCGTGGTGCAAAAGTTAGGACGTTATCGACAACGATCCTTAAATTTACCAATATGACATTAGAGATTATTTTCAAGGGTAGCAATGTTTAAGACAGGGCAAGTTTTCGCGATAATTGGGCCAATTGACCCTATATTAAGTGCTACATCTAAGTTCGATGACAATACTAATATCTTAGGCAAGACTTTCGTGGTTTCAGAACGAACGCCTTTGGTGCAAATGTCTAAAAAAAGCAAGCATATAGCAATGATTGATACTTTAAAAAAGCATGTTGCCACATGCTTGCTCGTGGTGATTTAGAGTTACTGAGAAAGTAATAAATTAGCGGATTGTAATCTTTACCCTACTATTCTGCGATTAATTGCTTAAGGGTAAAGTGACTGCTTTCTTGACCTAGCTTTCCTTGCAAATAAGGTAATATTTCCTCTAGTTGACTGTTTAGCTGCCAATGTGGGTTAACGATAAATAACCCCGTACCCGTCATACCATATTCATCACTGTCGGCTTGTTGACAGAACTCCACTTGCAATAAGTTTTTCACTGCACTGCGAGTAAACTCTTTTTCCATGCTATCAATACGTTCGCGAGTGACAACGGGGTACCAAAGAATATAAGTACCGGTGGCGAATTTATCATAAGCTTTTACTATGGTGCGAACAGCCTTTGTGTAATCTTCTTTAAGCTCGTAAGGTGGGTCGATTAGCACGACACCACGTCGACTTGGTGGCGGAACTAAACCAAGAACACCTTTATAACCATCGGACTGCTTAACGTGTGATTTTCTCCAACGCTGGCAGTATTCGGTTAAGTGTTGGATATCTGTCGGGTGTAACTCAAATAAATGTGCACTGTCTTGGCGACGTAAAAATTGCTTAGCTATGCCTGGTGAACCTGGATATAACGTTAATTCATCACTTTCAGGATTTAACTGAGCCAATAACTCAAGGTAAGGTCTTAAAGCTTCAGGAAAGTCGGTATCATCTTTTACTGCAATGATTTTCGCGATCCCTTCTTTATATTCACCTGTTTTTTGTGCGTATTCATCATGAAGTGAGTACATGCCAGCGCCAGAGTGGCTATCAATATAAGTGAAGCCTTTGTCTTTACGCGTCATATATTCAAGTACAAGTGTTAGAACAGAATGCTTTAACACATCCGCGAAATTTCCAGCATGAAAGGCGTGACGATAACTGAGCAAAATATTTCCTTAAATTCAAAGGGAGATATACAGCGATAAAATACCCATGACTTTATCGCTGTTAACATAAGAGATAAAACACTGGGGTTATTGACCGAGTGCTTTAATTTTTGGTTAGCTTATTATGTTGCTTGGCTAGCTAAGTATTCGTCATAAGTACCAGCAAAATCAGTATAACCGTCTTTAGTTAATTCTATAATTCGAGTTGCTAAACTGGAGACGAATTCACGGTCATGACTAACAAATACCAAGGTACCTTCATAATTTTCTAGTGCCATGTTCAATGATTCAATTGACTCCATATCCATATGGTTAGTTGGTTCATCCATCACCAGAATATTCGGTTTTTGCATCATTAACTTTCCGAATAACATTCTGCCTTTTTCACCACCAGAGAGTATTTTTACTGATTTATTAATATCGTCAGCCGAGAATAATAACCGTCCTAAATAACCACGAATAGCTTGTTCGTCGTCTGTCGGTTGACGCCATTGGCTCATCCAGTCGAATAACGTCATATCGTTTTCAAACTCGAATTCGTGATCTTGTGCATAGTAACCAATGTTGGAATTTTCAGACCAAGTGAATTCACCTGATGTGGCTTCATAGCCTACTTCATTCATTAAGGTCCGTAATAAGGTTGTTTTACCGATACCGTTCTCGCCAATTATAGCAATACGTTCACCTACTTCAGCAAGTAGGGAAATGTTTTTCAGAATATGTGCATCGTCGAAGCTTTTGTTCAAGTTCTCAATGACTAAAGCATTACGGAATAATTTCTTTTCTAGGTCAAAGCGAATAAATGGGTTGGTACGACTTGAGGCTTTTACTTCTTCAAGCTGAATTTTATCTATACGTTTTGCGCGAGAAGTTGCTTGTTTGGCTTTTGATGCATTGGCAGAAAAACGCGCAACGAACGCTTGCAGTTCACCTATTTGTGCTTTCTTTTTTGCATTGTCTGACATTAAACGAGCACGAGCTTGAGTTGCTGCTAACATGTATTCGTCGTAGTTACCTGCAAACATACGAAGTTCACCATAATCTAAATCAGCCATGTGGGTACAAACACTGTTCAAGAAATGTCTATCATGCGAGATGATAATCATGGTTGAATCACGTGCGTTCAGCGTTTCTTCTAACCACTGTATAGTATGAATATCAAGGTTGTTGGTGGGTTCGTCGAGTAATAAAATATCTGGATCTGAGAACAATGCTTGTGCGAGTAAAATACGCAATTTAAAACCCGGTGCTATTTCGCTCATTAAGCCGTAATGCTGGTCAACAGCAATACCTACGCCCATTAATAGCTCACCAGCACGAGACTCTGCGCTATAACCGTCCATTTCGGCATATTCTGATTCCAAGTCACCGACTTTCATACCATCTGCTTCACTCATTTCTGGTAAAGCATAAATACGGTCGCGCTCTTCTTTTACGGCCCATAATTTGGTATGACCCATAATAACGGTATCAATAACACTGTAATGCTCAAAGGCGAATTGGTCTTGGCTTAACTTACCTAAACGTTCGTTAGGGTCTAAGGCGACATTGCCTGAAGTTTGTTCTAAGTCGCCACCTAAAATTTTCATTAGTGTCGATTTACCACAACCGTTTGCGCCGATTAAACCGTAACGGTTACCGCCACCAAACTTTTGTGAAATGTTTTCAAAAAGAGGTTTTGCGCCGAATTGTTGGGTGATGTTATTTGCTACAAGCATGAAAGGTTCTGCCTAATTAAGCTAGGTAATAATTGCGCGCGATTATACGTGAAAATCGACGCTGAAGATATTAAATTTCATTTCCAACTTATTTTCAACTTATTTTTAATGATGTTTTGTTGTTGAAATTACATTGTCTTTGATGCAAGGTATTGACCATAAAAAAAAGGACTCTTTATGACATTATTTGTAAATAAAACACTAAAATCATCAATATATGTAGGTTTTTTCTTATCATCGTTATCAACTGCCGTATTGGCGGACGAACCCCCTATTGCCATCGCCATTCATGGTGGTGCAGGTACAATTGAAAGAAGTGACTTTACCCCTGAATATGAAAAAGCTTACCGAGCAAAACTAAAAGAAGCGGTAGAAGCTGGCTATGCAATATTAGCAAAAGGCGGTGAAAGTTTAACGGCGGTAACTGCCGCTATCAATGTTTTAGAAAATTCGCCCTTTTTTAATGCGGGTAAAGGTGCAGTGTTTACTCATGATGAAACACATGAAATGGATGCATCCATTATGTTTGGAAAAAACCGTCAAGCGGGCGCTGTTGCTGGGGTTAAGCGTATTGAAAACCCAATTAATTTAGCACGTTTAGTGATGGATAAATCCGTGCATGTGATGTTAAGCGGAGCAGGGGCGGAACAATTTGCACAAACCCAAGGTATTGAGCTAGTTGATAATAAACTCTTTGATACCAAAGGTCGGTATAAATCATTACAACGGGTCAAAGCAAAAATGCTAAAATCTGAGCTGGAAAATAATACCGCCAAAGGTAATGAAAATTATCAAGCGGCTCATCGTGCTTTAGACGTTGAATACAAGGTAGGAACAGTTGGCGCAGTAGCACTTGATAAACAAGGTAACATTAGTGCAGGTACCTCTACAGGCGGGATGACTAACAAACGTTTTGGTCGTATCGGTGACTCACCGGTAATTGGTGCAGGCACGTTTGCTGATAATAATTCTTGCGCGGTATCAGCAACAGGCCATGGTGAATATTTTATTCGTTATAATGTTGCTGCTGATATATGTGCGCGAGTGCAATATCAAGGTAAAACTATTGCACAAGCGGGTAAAGAAGTTATATTCGATGTATTGATGCCTATTGGCGGTACGGGTGGTGTAATTATTATTGATACCAAAGGCAACATGAGTTTACCGTTTAATACCAAAGGCATGTATCGTGCGACGAAATCAAATACGACACCAACCTATACCGGCCTCTTTAAAGATGATTAGTTTTCTTTGTTGTTATATAGCTTCTGTGCAGCATGAGAGTGAATTTTCAATTCACGGTCAGTAACGATTTAAAGGTCATGGTATTTTAAGAAGAGTTTATTAACATACCATGACTCTATAACTAAATTATTAACTTATTTTCTCTTTTTACCAAAAGGTTTTTTCGGTTTTCTGTCATCAAACTGATTTTCAGAAAAACGTGTTAAACCTTGCTTGCCGTTTTGTCCACCTGTAGGTTTTTTACCATAACCGCGTTTAGCACTGACTGGAGCTTTAGCGTTAGACGTTTTATTGCCTTTAGCGTTATTTTTGCCTTTGCCATTATTTTTATAATGCTGCTGTGCTGTTTCACCACGCGTTTCATGAGGGACTAAACAGCCAGGTTTTGAACCAATTAACTTGCGGCCCAAGCCCATTTTGGTCAATGCTTCACGAATAATTCCCCAGTTAGCCGGATCGTGGTAACGCAATATCGCTTTATGTAATCGTCGTTGAATGGTCCCTTTAGGCACAGGAACACTGGTGTTTTCTTTTTTGATGTTTTTAAGTGAATCAATTTCTGTATGGTAGAGCGTAGTCGCATTTGCTAATGGCGACGGATAGAAGTTTTGTACTTGATCAAGTTTGAAGTCATTCTCTTTTAACCACAAGGCTAAATTCACCATGTCACGGTCAGTTGTTCCCGGGTGTGCAGAGATAAAGTAGGGGATTAAATATTGTTTTTTACCTGCGAGTTTAGAGTAATGATCGAACATTTCTTTAAACTTATTGTAACTGCCCATGCCCGGCTTCATCATTTTGTTGAGTGGCCCTTCTTCAGTATGCTCAGGGGCTATTTTTAAATAACCACCAACATGATGCGTAGCAAGTTCTTGTACGTATTCAGGATGTTCAATGGCTAAGTCATAACGAACACCCGAAGCAATGAGTATTTTCTTAATTCCTGGGAGTTTACGCGCGGCACGATAAAGCTCAATAGTCGGTGTGTGGTCGGTATCTAGATGTCCACAGATAGTCGGCCAAACACAAGATGGCTTGCGACACGTAGCTTCAGCTTTTTCACTTTTACAATTCAACTGATACATATTGGCAGTAGGACCGCCTAAGTCAGAAATGACACCGGTAAAACCAGGTACTTTTAGTTGAATATCTTTTATTTCGTTGAGTATTGATTCTTGCGAACGACTTTGAATAATACGTCCTTCATGTTCGGTAATCGAACAAAAAGTACAGCCGCCAAAACAACCACGCATAATATTAACAGAGGTTTTTATCATGTCGTAAGCAGGAATCTTTGCGTCACCGTAGCTTGGATGTGGAACGCGTTGGTAAGGTAAACCAAAAACACCATCCATTTCACTTTCAGTGAGTGGTGTCGCCGGTGGGTTTAACCAAATAAGTCGACTACCGTGGCGCTGAACTAAAGGTTTAGCTGACGTTGGGTTTACTTCCTGATGGAAAATTCTTGAGGCATGTGCATACATGACTTTGTTATCGCGTACTTGCTCAAACGTCGGTAAGTTGATATAGGTCGTTTCCCAAGGTTTCTTCTTATCAGCCCATGATTTATTTCTAAGGTAATCGACTTTAGGGCTAGAAAGTTCGATAACTTGTGCTGTTTTGGTTACGTCTTTTTCGGCTGCTTCTTGAGATGCTTTCTCACTGTTTTCAGAGCAATCGCTCGATGTAATTTCCTGATAAGGGCTGGTAATAGGGTCTATTTTACCTGGTTTATCAATCGTTCTAGAATCAATACCTTTCCAATTAGGTAATACTTGATTAGCTAAAAAGGCACTGCCACGAACATCAGTAATATTTTTAACATCTTCACCGTTAGCAATACGATGAGCTATTTCAATAAGTGGGCGTTCAGCGTTACCATAGATTAACATGTCTGCTTTTGCGTCAAATAAAACTGACTGGCGTACTTTGTCTGACCAGTAATCGTAATGGGCAACACGGCGTAAACTTGCTTCTATGCCGCCAATTATTACCGGAACACCTTTATAGGCTTCTTTACAGCGTTGTGTATAAGCCGTTACTGCGCGATCAGGGCGTTTGCCACCTTCATCGTTTGGTGTGTAAGCATCGTCGTGGCGCATTCTTCGCTCTGCAGTATAGCGATTGATCATCGAATCCATATTGCCAGAGGTAACACCAAAGAATAAGTTGGGTTGCCCTAGTTGCATAAATGCATCTTTAGACTTCCATTCGGGTTGCGCAATAATTCCGACGCGAAAACCTTGCGATTCAAGCATTCTGCCGATAATAGCCATACCAAAACTCGGATGGTCAACATAAGCATCACCCGTAACTAAAATGATATCGCAACTGTCCCAGCCTAAATCGTCCATTTCTTGACGAGACATAGGTAAAAATGGCGCTGTTCCATGGCATTCCGCCCAATATTTAGGGTAGTCGAACAATGATGTTTTTACAGTTGTGAGCATAATTAGCCTAGAGTTCAGTTTATAAAGTAAATCTTTGATTTAGATCAATGTTTCGTGCGTAATTCGACAGGCGAAACAAAGGCGCGCGATTATAGCAAAAATTCTACTGAAATGCAGGGCTTTATCACTGTCGCTATGTTAAAAATGGCAATTGTGGAGCCACGTGGCTTAAATTTATGACCATTGGTCGCATAAAATTACACATTGCAACAAGTTAAATTTACTATTTAATTGTATAAACTTATTGGGTTAAGTATAACTAGATACCAGCTCCATTTTATTCAATTCACACTTTTAAGAAGTCTCAATTCTATGAAAATAAAAATATTAACAGCAGCGATCAGTTTGTCTCTAGTTGCTTGTGTAACGACAACAGATGACCAATCAGCTGAAACTATTTTAGATGAAAGCTATAAAAATAATACGGCAGTATCAAGGGCCCAAGCGGTTAAAAATAGCGCTATTTCTAAAACAGTATTACCCGCACCAATACTTAACGATACTGGTGATATTGCGATTACTCTAAAACAAATAATGTCTGATCCTGACTGGATGGGACGCTCACCCGAACGTTGGTACTGGGGCGACGATAATCAAACTATTTTCTATAAACAAAAACGTGTCGGCAGTCCATTAAGAGACTTGTTCCGTCAAGATACCTCTGCTGGCAAAGCAGAGAAAGTTAAATTAGCGCAAATGCATGTGTTTAGTGATACTTACGCCCAACGTAATAAAGCGAATACCCATGAAATATATACCTTTGAAGGCAACGTTTTCGTTAAAGAATTAGCGAATTTGAATGTGTCGCAACTGACTTATACTTCAGCTATTGAGCATTCAGCGATGTTTTTAAATAATGGTAATGTTGCATATCGGGTCGGTAACAAGTTTTTTGAGCATGACTTAACCAATAACCGTATTATTGAATTAGCTAACTTACAATTGAAAGCCGATCCTAAAGAAACAAAAAGTAATGACAGTTATATTGCCAGCGAGCAAAACGACCTAATTTCATATGTTGCTTTGCAAAAAAGAAATAGCGAGCTGCGCAAAAATCAACAAGAAAAGCTGAAAGCGCAAAACTCAACGTTAACGAAAAGTGATTTCTACTTAGGCGCTGGTAAACGTGTTAATCATGCCAGCTTATCTCCAAATGGTGATAAATTAATTGTTAGTATTAGCAGTAGTAAATCAACTCGAACTGACAGTGATATTATGCCAAATTATATTGCTGATGATGGCCATGTCAAAGCGAAAAAAGTTCGCCATCGTGTTGCAGATAACCGTCAATATAGTGAAGAACTCTTTTTACTCGATTTAAAGTCAGGACAAATATTTCCATTAAGTTACAATGATTTACCTGGTTTTGATGAAGATGTATTAGCGAGTGTCAAAGAAGAAAACCATAAACGTGAAGGTAAAACATACCAGTCGAAAAAGTCAGCTCGTAACATTCATGTTATGCAAGCAAGTTCACCGATTAAATGGCATGAGAACGGCAAACAAGTAGCTGTTTTACTCGAAGCATGGGATAACAAAGATCGCTGGTTAACGACCGTTAATTTAATGGAAAACAAGTTAGAGTCGCAACATCGTTTGCATGACGATGCGTGGATCAACTGGAACTTCAATGAATTTGGTTGGTTAAACGCAGATAACTCACTTTATTATCTTTCGGAAGAAACAGGCTATTCGCACCTTTATACTAAAAAATTAAACGCTAAAGCGAAGCAATTAACTAAAGGACAGTTTGAAGTGAGTAATGTCAGTTTAACGCAAGACAAGTCGCGTTTTATTTTCAAAGCCAATAAAAAGCATCCAGGTATTTATGAAATTTATCAAGTTGATGTTAAGTCCGGTGAATTTACAGCATTAACTGATTTAGGCGGTAAGAATGATTATTCATTAAGTCCTGATGATTCAAAGCTATTAATTGAGCACTCAACGGTAACTATGCCGCCAGAGCTTTATGTGAAAGATATTATTGGCGATGCCACCGCGATACGTTTAACACATACTGTTTCTGAAAAATTTTTAACTATGCCATGGACTGCACCTAGTATCGTTGCAGTGCCATCGTCTTACCAAGATGAGCCGGTTTATTCTCGTGTTTATTTACCCAAGGGCTTTGACAAAAGCAGTGAAAAAAATCGTGCGGTTATGTTTAGTCACGGTGCTGGTTATTTGCAAAACTCTCACTTAGGTTGGTCAGGTTACTTTCGTGAATATATGTTTCATAGCATGTTAGTTCAGCAAGGGTATGTTGTTATAGATATGGACTACCGTGCTTCTGCAGGTTATGGCCGAGATTGGCGTACTGCTATTTATCGACATATGGGCAAACCTGAAGTACAAGATATGAGAGATGGTGTTAATTGGTTAGTCGAAAATGCCAATGTTGACCGTGAACGTATTGGTACTTATGGTGGTTCGTATGGCGGATTCTTAACCTTAATGTCGATGTTTACTCAACCTGACTTATTTCAGTCGGGCTCTGCGTTACGCTTAGTGTCTGATTGGGCTTATTATAATCATGGTTATACGGCAAATATTTTAAATACTCCCGGTGACGATGCGATAGCTTATGAGCGTAGTTCCCCGATTTATTTTGCTGAAGGTTTAGAAAAACCGTTATTAATTAATGCACCTATGGTTGATGACAATGTCTTTTTTCAAGATACCGTACGCTTAGTACAGCGTTTAATTGAACTTGAAAAGCAAGACTTCGAAACGGCTATTTATCCTGTAGAACCCCATGGTTTTGTACAACCTAGCTCTTGGTTAAATGAATATCGTCGTATCTATAAATTGTTTGAAAATACTTTATAGCATGTCGTTAGGTTTTTAGACCCAATAAAAAAGTTATTTATCTTAAAAGGTAAATAACTTTTTTTATGGATGATAAAAGTCATGGGTATTATTTTCTTTTCTTTTTTACGATAGTGCTGGCGTACTTTCTTTAGAGGATAACAGTGTAAAATCTAATCGAACTTGATAGCTGATTTCAGCAACAATAAAAGTTAGTTTAATTAATTCTGTTGCTTTGCGGTCCAGTTACCCTTATTTTTAACATAAGTATGGCAACAATACCGCCAATAGCCCCCCATAAATGGGCATTGATAGCGACATTCGCACCGATCAAAGCAGCGACATCTTCACTTGCTCCATAAAACTGCTCGTGAGCAATTTTTAATAATATACCGAACAATAATAAATAACCGGTTCGCTCCTTTGCTTTGATATCTTCAATGGCCCCCCAAATAAATAAGCCATGTAAAACACCTGACAAGCCAACATATTGGTCAATATCTAATGAAAACCAATGAATGCCTACCGCGCAAATAATAGCACTTACTACAAAGACAAAAGAGTAGGTTTTTATCGTATAAAAATGGCCATGTAAAGCCCACAACATAATAACAGCGGCACCATTTAGCAGAAAATGAAAACCATTGGTATGAAAAAAGTGGCCACTAAATACTCGCCATAGCTCACCTTGGTTCACTAAACTGCGTTGGTAAACCAGAGACTCACTTAAACTACTATCAAGGATAAAAGCGATCAAAGAGATAATGACAACAGTTAACGGAGCTATTACTTGCTGGGTTTTAAATGGGAAAGAAGAAAAAGAGAATTTCATGTAAATAAGCTAACACCAAAGATTAAAAAGCTACTTTACTGCATTTACTTTGTTTTTTGTATTGAAAATATTCTTAACGTTTACAAGGGAACAGCGTAAACTACGGAACTAACCTTAACTCTACAAGCACAAGTTAATGACCCGAGCCTATTGCTTACAATGCGAACGCCCTGAAAAATCTTGTCTCTGCCATTTAGTTACATCAGTTGATAATGGTATTCATGTGGTGATCTTGCAACACCCGTTAGAAGTAAAGCAAAGTAAAGGCAGTGTCACGTTATTGCATCAGTCTCTAAAAAATAGTGAAGTTATCGTCGGTGAAGACTTTAACGATAATGTTAAAATACAGTCACTGTTAAAACGTTATAACCAACAATGCGCCATCTTGTATCCTAGTGATAATGCGGTGGTGTTAAGTGAAGAAAAATGCAATATTTCACCGCCAAAGTGCTTATTTATTTTAGATGGTACATGGAAGAAAACGTATAAAATGTTTATGACCAATGATTGGTTACAGCAACTGCCGCATTTCACTTTAGCTGACGGTATTGTCGGACAGTATAAAATTAGAAAAACAACGAAGAAAAATGCATTATCATCGCTCGAAGCTTGTTGTTATGCGTTAAGTGTATTAGAGCGCCAACAAAGTGGTAATAATAAGTATCAAGCATTATTAGACAGCTTTGTGAAGTTTAACGATTTTCAGTTATCGTTCAACCCAAGTTAAATTAAGTATTCATTTTAGGGAACACTATGTCTCGATTTTATTTCTCACAGCGTTTAACAATCATCACGTTATCGCTTGTTCTAAGTTTTTATACCCAGGCAGAAGTTGTTAAGGTTCAAGAAGACCGTGAACCGGAAGCGGCTACCGGGGTAAATACACAGCAAGCAGTTAAAGCTAAAGAGTTTATGGTCGCAGCGGCTAATCCTTATGCTAGTAAAGCCGGCTTTAATATTTTACAAAAAGGCGGAAGTGCTATCGATGCAGCGATTGCTGTGCAATTAGTTTTAACTTTAGTTGAGCCACAATCATCTGGCATTGGCGGTGGTGCATTTATTTTGCATTGGGATAAAAGTAAGAAGTTTTTAACAACTTTCGATGGCCGCGAAACCGCGCCAAGCAAGGCAACCTCTGAACTTTTTCTTGATGAAAACGGTAACGCTATTTCATGGATAAAAGCGGTTGTAGGTGGTCGTTCTGTCGGCGTACCAGGAGTGTTAGCTGCGCTTAAAAAAGCTCATGAACAATACGGAAAACTCGCTTGGTCTGAGTTATTTGTTGATGCAATCGAACTTGCCGAGCACGGTTTTATTGTTTCACCTCGCTTAGAGAAACTGGTGGCGATGCAGTTTAACCCGGGTATAACCCAGCTTCCTGAAATTAGAAAATACTTCTTTCCTAACAATGTTGCCATAAAAGCAGGTGAGCGTTTAATAAATAAAAAACTTGCAGCCGTGTATCGCAGTTTAGCTAAAGACGGATTAACCCCTTTTTATAACGGCTGGATTGCGGAAAAGATTATTGATGCAGTGCAAAAGTCTCCTATTGCACCAGGTAAATTAACACGTGACGATTTGGCTAACTATCAGTCTAAAGAACGCCCAGCAGTATGTGGTGCTTATCGAACATATAACGTGTGTGGTATGGCTCCACCAAGTTCTGGTGGTGTTGCTGTTATCCAAATTTTAGGACAACTAGCATCTTATGATTTGGCGAAAAATGAAATTGATAATGTAAAAAATGTTCATTTGTTCACACAAAGCTCACGTTTAGCCTTTGCTGATCGTAATAGATATATTGCTGATAGCGATTTTGTGTCTGTGCCAGTTGATGGGCTGATTGCACCGCAATATTTAGCGAAACGAGCAAAGCTGATAAGTATTGAACAAGACATGGGTAAAGCCTTTGCAGGACAACCTCAGGGGGCTTTAGTACAAGCTGATGATCTCGCCTTTGAATTACCGTCAACGAGTCATATTTCTATTGTTGATAAACAAGGTAATGCCATATCTATGACCACGAGTGTTGAAATGGCCTTTGGCTCAGCGCTAATGGTCGAAGGTTTTATTCTGAACAATCAGCTTACCGACTTTTCATTATCGCCTAAAGTGAATGGCATGTTAGTGGCTAATCGTCTTGAGCCGTTAAAAAGACCAAGAAGTTCAATGGCACCAACGATGGTTTTTAACGGTAACGGTTCACTAAAACTTGTGGTCGGTTCACCGGGCGGTAGTCGTATCATTAATTATGTGGCTAAAACAATCCTAGGGGTCATTGATTATAAACTTGATCCGCAATTGGCGATTAATTTACCTAATGTGACCAATCGTAATCGAGTGACTACGTTAGAGAAGGGCACAAAGATTACCGCTTTAAAATCTGCCTTAGAAGCTAAAGGACATAAAGTGATAATAAGAGATTTAAACAGTGGCGTACATGCCATAGAAGTGACTGAAACCGGCTTGATTGGTGGCGCTGACCAGAGAAGAGAAGGAAAAGTATTAGGCTTATAAACTTGATGATTGATCTACCTAATGTGCTGATAGGTAGATCAAATTTGACCTATTAGCTAGAACGGGTCTTTGAGGATTTTATCAATAACCCAATTACCGTTTTGCTGAACAAGTGACAATCGTTTTACGTCTTTAATTCGTTGATTATCATACATGCCATCAAAATAAACCGTGATCACGGCTATATCTTTAAACTGCTCTCGAACCTTTACACCACTACTGTCTGGAGAGGCTGTTACTTTGTCGTACGACATATTAAATAGATGGCGAGCAACTGCCTTAGATGATTTATAATGAAGAATGATACGAGATAACTGTGGACTACAAACTTTTGCTGCTTTTTTGACATCTTTTTCATTGTAAAGGGCGTCAAAAAAAGCAATCGCAACCGTTTCAGGGTTGTCAGTTTCTATAGCCTTATCTTCATCACCACAAGCACTAAGCATTACGGTAATAGATAAAAGTAAAACTTTGAAATATTTCATAAGTATTAAGATAATTAATAATAATAGAAAGCTATATTACCTTAAATATTATATTCGTTAAGTGTTATTTAGTGCATTTTCGTAAAAAGATTAAAACAAGAAAAAAGGCGCTTTGTGCGCCTTTTTTATATTCAATGAAATGTAAAGTTACTGTATAAGTTCTTTATCACTAAATTCGTCACTAAATAATGCACTTGATAAATAGCGCTCTGCAGAGCTAGGTAAAATTACGACAATATTTTTACCTTCGTTTTCTGCTTTTTCAGCTAAACGTTTCGCAGCAACAACTGCAGCTCCAGATGAAATACCAGCAAGAATACCTTCTTCTTTCATAAGACGGTGGCACATAGCCATAGCTTCATCGTTAGAAACTTGTTCAACGGCATCAATAATGCTCATGTCTAAGTTACCCGGTATAAAACCAGCACCAATACCTTGAATTTTATGAGGTCCAGGTTTTAATTCTTCACCTGCCATTTTTTGGCTGATTACCGGAGAATCAGTTGGCTCTACTGCAACAGACATAATATTCTTGCCCTTGGTATTTTTAATATAACGGCTAACACCGGTAATTGTTCCACCAGTGCCTACACCAGCAACAAAAATATCAATGTTGCCATCGGTATCGGCCCAAATTTCAGGACCCGTTGTTTTTTCATGAATTTCTGGATTGGCAGGGTTATCGAATTGACCTAATAAAACGTATTTCTCAGGATCAGAATCTTTTATTTCTTGTGCTTTAGCAATAGCACCATTCATACCTTTAGCGCCATCGGTTAATTCAAGCTTAGCGCCTAAGGCGGCTAATAATTTTCTGCGTTCTAAGCTCATTGTGTTTGGCATAGTTAAAGTTATGGCATATCCACGGGCAGCCGCAACGAAAGCAAGCGCAATGCCGGTATTACCACTGGTTGGTTCAACAATTTCTTTACCGGCAGTTAATAGCCCTTTTTTCTCTGCATCCCAAATCATATTTGCGCCAATACGACACTTGACACTAGAGCTTGGATTTCTTGACTCTATTTTGGCAAAAACATTACCCTTTGTTACGCGATTAAGTTTTACGAGCGGCGTATTGCCAATAGCTGTTGAGTTATCTTCAAATATTGTAGTCATGGTTAGATCCTTCCAGAGGAGTTTGTTTACTTTAATAGAACAAGATTAGCGTGTTATAGAATAAAAAGAAGTTATATTTTGTTAACTTATATACAAAAAAGGAATAAAGAATTCTTTTTTAGGTGAATTTATATTTTCTATTGATTACGTCTCTCCTTGTAACAGATATTAACGCTTTATGTTATTGAGTATGTGCTGCTATTTTTTATAAAATATTGGCCTTTTAAGTTCTCCTAACGGCTTATCAATAAAACTTATCTTCATTATTAATATTATAAATAAATGACAGTTGGATAATAAATAGACAACCTTCTATTATCTAACAACTGGTCGAACGTCCGATGAGTAGAATATAAAAATAAAAATATGACGTAAGAAAAATAATTATAAAAATAATTGGGGAAATAAATGAATATAATAAAAAGTATAGTTGCTATTGCAGGGCTCTATTTAACAATTTGTTCCACGGTCGTATATAGCAAAGAATATAAAATAGTACTTATCCATGGCTTTCAGCCACAACAACTCATCGTTGACGGTGATGTCACTGATAGTGGCCAAAAATACTGGCAAGGGTATTGGGACAATTTAAGTGATGCCCGTATTGACTGGCCTTCATACGAACGAATAGAAGGGAAAATAGCAACTGACTACCTTTGGCCAAAATTGAAATCGTTTTCTGAAACTGATTTCTGCTCGCCTGGTTGTATCTTTGTGACTCATTCTACCGGTGATTTAATTGCACGTTATATTATTGATAACCAAGAAATCTGGCTAGAAAATGCCGGATTATTGCCCCTTAATATTGTGGCAACATTTGATATTGCGGGTGCTGGCGGTGGCAGTGAATTAGCGGATTTAGCGGTCAGTGTTGCTCAAAGTACAGAAAGCTGGTCATTTATAATAGAGGCTGCGTTAGAAGCCTGGCTTGGTGGCCAACTAAGTGATGAAATGGGGGTACTTCATGATCTAAAAGTTAATAACGCTAGACAACTTGCGCCATTACCCGATGCAAGAATTCCTCGTCTACGCTTTGTTGGTGACGCCAGCGAGTACTTAGGCGTTACTAGTCTATTTATTCAAGGTCATGATGACGGTGTTGTTGGTAGTCATTCCTCGTGCGGTGGTAATCGTCAAGGCCATTATGGTAGCTGCAGTGCAAATATAGCTTTCAATGGTAAAATTTCAAATCAAGGAAATGCCGTTTCAGGCTTTATGCCATATCATTATCCGATGCTTATGGGTAAAAATTATAGCCATGGTTCATTACTTGAGCATAAGCAGGAAGGTAAAGTAACGGCAGTAAATAGCCAGAAAAACATCTTGTCAGGAGAAAGTATTCATTTTGATACCTACACTCAAACGACAGGCTGGTGGCTTTGGAAAAGTGATTATCTTTATGTACAAAACTCCACTGACGACAGTATGTCAACGCTAATTTATGACGCACTTCCTAACTAAATAAAAATACAGAGGCTGTTGGTTTTTGACATAAACCGGAAAATCAATAGCCTTTTAACAGGAAAGTAAACAGTTATGAAAAACACCCCCGTTTTAAAGCGAATGTTAGTGATCAGTATTGTAGCTGTTGCTGTTTGGTTTTTTTGGCCATCAATAACACAACAACAAATAACGGTTAATCAATACTTGATAAACGTGCCAAAGAAAAAGACCACAAATTTGTCACATAAAAAAATTGATCAGAGTATCTTGCCAGCGGTTAAAACAAAAATTATTACTTCAAACGGCTCTGCAATATTCGTTGCTAAAGCGTATGCTGCTCAATTGCACTATCCCTCTTACTCTCAACCATTAACCGATAAAGATTTTGATCGCTTGCAACCAAACTATTTCAATCCACAATCGATTCCTGCTGACGACAATGGTGCTCAAGTTACCGGCTATTTATCAAAATATCGTTACACATACCCCGAACCTGTTTTAGCAACATTGATAGGTGAAAACATTGCCCATGCAGAACTTCAGCTAGTAGATACATCCACAGGGGAGTTATTATTAACCAGCAAATTTGAACAAGGTGAAGATAACTGGCATGCACAACTTGAAGGTCGCAGAGATCTACCTGCGCAATTGCAAGCATCAATAAAAACACATATTAAAGGTAAAAATATTAATATTACGCTGGCACTTAAATATATAGATTCAGTAGCAACGCTCGAAGGTTTCGATTCAGCATTTAATCAAGACGCTGATATGGTGCTGCAGGCGAACCTAACCACTAGAGAACCAGGTTTTTATCGAATTCGCGCAAACTTGTTTGATGCAAACCGCCAACCAATAGCACATCTAGTAAGCAAAGAAAAACTCAATAAAGGCAGTAGTCATATTAATTTAAAAGCCCACCAATCCGTATTACAAGGGAGGGAGGCACCATTTTATTTATCCACTTTCTCCATTGAGTTAATGTCGCCAGCACCTGGCATCCCGACAAAGTACGGCGATAGTGCAATTAAGGAATATGAAATAAAAAACTTTGCAGTTTCTGGCTTAAGTAATATACCTTATCAACCTTCTAAGCAGGAGCAACAACGCTTGCTACTATTACAAAATATGGTTGCAGGAAAATGAATAAATAAAAAACAATTACCTCTTTTCAGATTAGTGAAATTCTATTAATATTATAAAGTTACTATTAATTTATAGGTTAATAAAATGATAAAGCAGAACGACCAATTGCCAATGAATCAAGCCAAAATCGCCGTAAGTGCCAACAGTGAAGGTTACGATGATAATAGCTTTTTAACGGAGGAAGAAACGAAAAAAATACTGACGCCTTTTGCCTTTAATATTGATGAAACTCTTTTGGGTATACCATTAGCTGTTCCTTGGCGTCGTGGTTTAGCTTTATTTATTGATTTTATATTGATAGCTATTCTCAGTGGCGCACCGGGAGAACTATTAGCTATTGTTGTTGCCATTACCTTTTATAAGATAGGTAGTAAGAAAAGCCGTAAAACCGGGAAGTCAAAAGGGTTAAAGCGTGCAGCTTTTCGACTAATAGGAGCTTTTATTATTTTTGTTGTACTTGTTGATACGTTACCTAGCTTGTTTGATGACACTGTATCTGACAAGAATGTAGCGACTGATATGAGCTCAATCGGCTGGGCTGATGGAATTGCTTTAGGGGCTTTATCAACGGGGGCTTATCAACAAATAACTAACAGTTCATGTAAAGACAATGCTTGCTGGCAGTCAGAGTTAGCACCGTTTGTTGAACAACTTCCTGAATTATCTCAAAACGATAAAACGGCGAAAACAATCATTGAAACCTTAGTAGCGACAATTGATGAGAAACACAAGCTCAGTAGAACCTCTGAAAAAGAGTTAGAGCAATATTTTTTAAATCAATACCTAGCGCTTAAAGTTAATATTAATGCTGAAGATTTACTTAAAGAAGCCTCAGCTCCTGAAAGTAAAGCACAAGTCATTTTGGGCGAAGAAACTAAATTAAAAGATGACAAAGACTCTGCTGTATACAAAGGGGTAGAGTGGATGAAAGGCTTAATTGAGGATCTAGGGTTAGGTTTTGGTTGGGCAGCATTTTACTTTACGGTACTCACCTCTATTTGGCACGGGCAAACACCAGGGAAAAAACTGTTTAAAATACGCGTAATTCAACTTGATGGTACTCGATTGTCTATGTGGGATAGTTTTGGGCGTTATGGTGGTTACGGCGCAGGGGTGGCGACAGGACTTTTAGGGTTCTTACAAATTTATTGGGATCCAAATCGCCAAGCCATTCATGATAAAATATCGGCAACCATTGTGATTGATGTGACTAAGTTTGAGCAATTAAAAAAAGGTTGATAAAGAGGCTCAGTTTGATTCAAGTTTATCAAACTGAGTTTATTACTCGATAAAAGTCAATATTAAGGCATCCAAGCGTAACTTACTTTAGTAAATAAAGTACGCTCACCACGTCGCAGATCTTTTAAATCATCATCTTGATAACTTTTATCTGAGTAGCCTAAGAAAAACACCGTCTGCGGGTTTAATTTGTAGCTATAAATTAGCTGAGTCGATAAATCACTGTTCGTTTTAGAATAAGCTGAAACGTTGTTGTCTAAGTTCTGATCAACATCAGAATAGACAATATTTAATTTTAAGTAACTGTTCACATCGAACTGATAAGAGACTCTTAATTCAACTAAATTAGCATCGTAGACTTTGCCTGCTGCTGAATCGAGAGTTTCATAAGTGTAAGATAAGTCGACTTCTAAATGACTGTTTGGGTTAATACGAGTATTAGCATAAATTTCTTGATAATCCGCAATACGATTATTTTGATAATCTATTTTATCCCCGAAAGTGAGACTGAGTTCACCGTATAGATATTTTGTTGGTTGTATATAGGCAAACATTGTTACAAGTTTTTCCGTGAAGCGATCGGTATTGCCATCAATCGAATCATCGAAGCGAATAACAGCATTATCAGCACCATTAAGAGAATTATCAAGTTCACCTTTTCGTAGACCTATTTTATCAGCATAGGTCAGCATAATATCGAATGAAGAAAGTTTAGGACCGTCAATGGTAAAGCTTGAAGCTAAGCTTTTTTCGAGTAATTCGCCGTTTTCATTGTGCTTAATTTGCCATTGCCCTGACAACTTAGCTTCTTGCCAAAAGCTGTTATTGTCACTATAAAAGTAGCGGTCAACCAATATTCTTTCATCTTGATAATCAGCCTTTGGCATAAAGCCTAAATCAGCTCTAAAGTCTTTACCTATCATTTGGTGTTCAGCATGGACTGACCAATATTCAGAATTATGCTCATAAGCTAACTTAACTGCTTGGTCAGATATGTCGATTGTTTGTTTTATCGAGTAATCACTCGTTGAGTGAACAATTTGTGCAAGCAGAGCATTTGAGTCATTCATTTGATATTTAGAATTAATACCGGCGACTGTATTTTTATAACTGTCTGACTTTCTTAAGGTACTGATAGCACCTAAAGAAAAGTTTTTAGTAAAATCATAGCGATATTTGAAAGCACCTGAGTGACTTTCTTCATCTATTGATTTTAAGCTTGAACCTGTATTACCCGGTACAATAAAATTGGTTTGCGTATCGTGGCTGATAAAACCACCATAGGTATGGTTGTCACTCGTACCGGTTAATTTTGCACCATAATCTGGGTCAGCAATATTTCGGGTATAAACTAAGTTAAAGTTTGAAGAAAAGTAATCAGAATTTTCAACAAAGAAAGGTCGTGCTTCTTGATAATATAATGAATAAGTCTTATTAACACTCAGTTGTCCAGCATCAGACTCTACGGTTGAAAAATCTGGATTTACAGTAACATTAAGTAAGGTATTGGCATTAATACCCCAACGCAAATCTACGCCAACATCTGTCTCATTGTCGCTTTGCCAATCATCTTGTGAGTCGTAAATATCACGGCTATCGTTTTTACTCGCAACGACTGCTGGGGTGAGCATTAAATTATTACCGGTTTTAGCTTCTTTAAAGCCTTTCGCTTCAGGAATTTGACATAACCAGCAATCGTTGTCTCGGTCGAGGGGGACATGGGATATGCGTAAACGAGTGTCTCGAGGATAAAGGCGAATAAACTCTATTGCCCATGTCTTCTCTTCATCAGTATCGGCAAAATTCAAGGTATGGTACGGCACTGCCATTTCAACTTGGTAGCCGGTTGCGGTTTTTTTGCCGAATGACTGCCACATACCATTCCATGCCGAATTAACATCACCCGTTAATTCATTTTTTATGCGGTCTATTTGTACACCATAAGGGTTAACAAACAATTCATAACTCAAGCGACGATTATTGTAGGTATCTAACTTTATACCGACAACATCGTCTGTAAGTCGAGTATCTCTGTCGCCTAAATAGGCAATGATTTCTTCTGGTTTGGGATCTTGAGCAACAAATGAAATGTAAATAACATCGCCATTTTCTATAATTCTAGCAGTCGTTTTTACTGGGCTTGGTTTGTTATTCCAAGGGTCATTAACGATGTTTAATTCAATTGATAGGGCTTTTTTCCATACTTTTTCATCGATATTACCGTCAATGGTAATATCGTCTTCTGTATGAGGAATAGACAAGTGTGCAATTTTATTAATCGTTTTTTCACTTGTGGATTCGGCAAAGCTATTGATTGAAAACAATAAGAATACAACGGCTGTAACCGCTTTACAGCAACTTCTTAACAACAATATTTTATCTCCAGAGACTACGATTTATTATTTTTATAAATTCCTTCTATGTAAATTGTTACAAATATAGGCAGTGAAAACAATCATTAGTTATGTTTTACCGCTTTGTTAGGCAATAAAAAAGTCGCCAATTGGCGACTTAATATTTAACTATTTATGCTATTTATTTTATCCAAGCATAACTAAATTTCATAAAGACGCTACGCTGGCTTTGCTCTAATTCGCTAAAGCTTTCTTTTTCTTTGTAATGTCTGTCGGAATATCCTAAATAAAATGCTGTTTGTGGGTTTAGTTTGTAAGCGTATAGTAATTCGCTGGAAACACTTTTGTTATTTTTAATAATGTCTTCGGGATTGGTATAAATATAGTTGTTAGCATTTCGATTGGTATTATTATAAATAAAGCTAAAACGAAGAAAACTTAATACATTAAACTGATAGGTAGCTCTAAAGTCAGTTAACCGAGCATTAAACACATTAGCGCCGTCTGCATTTAATTGATTAAAGGTATGTTTAATTTTTAGCTCTAAATGTCTATCAACATTCCAATTGATTTGTGTTCGTGATTGTTTTGTACGGCCTAGGCGGTTATTTCTATAATCAATAGCGTCGCCGTAGGTAAATCTGCTATTAAAGTATAATCCTAGCATGGGTTTTATTTCACCAAAGAGTGAAAGTTGGCTTTCTGTGAATAAGGTCGTATTGCCATCAATAGCTAAATTACTGTTATCTTTTCTTAGTCCGACTAAATCACGGTTTGAATAAGACAAACGAAAATATGAATTCATGCTGGCATTAAGTTGTGCATTTATATCAAATTCTTTTTCAATTAATTCATCGTTGTCATTATGGGTAATATCCCAATCAGAATATATCTTAAATTTTGTCCACCATTTTCCAGGCTCCCCATACCATTTTCGGTCACCGCCAATAGAGAACTTGTTGTAGTCAACTCGTGGAATAAAGCCTAAGTCACCACGAAAGCCTGCGCTTTGTTTATCGTAGGTTAGCCGGTAATACCAATCTCTGTCGTTATGCGAATAACTCGTTTTGAATGCGCTGCCACCAAACTCATCTTTTTTTAAGGTGCGTAAAACTTGCTCATTGTAGTCACAGTTGTTGTAGTCGCAGTGATTTTTTTCTGGCGGTGTTTGACAATCTTCAGCATCATCAGCACTACAGAATTGTTCAAATAAATCATCAGGATATTCAGTCGTAGAATAAAGGGCTTGAAACTTAAAAACATCTGCCGTTGAAACTCTAATTCGTGTGTCAACACTATGGACAATGTTTTGATAGTCTTTTGCTGTACGTATGGTACTTACCGTTCCCATGGTAATGTTCTCGTTATAACTATAGCGATATCTAAGTGCAGCTGCCTTTGATTCACCATCAATACTTGCTATTGATGAGCCGCGATTACCGGGGATCAAAATATTTGTACTATCGTCATCGGTAACAAACAAGCCGAAGGAATGATCGTCCTGACGGCCGGTTAATTTAGCACCATAATTTGGCGCGTTAATATTTCGGGTGTAAACTAAATTATAATTTGAGTCAAAATAGTCAGCATTATCTAAGAAAAAAGGTCTTTTTTCTTGAGTAAATAAAGCAAAGTTATTATTGATGTTTAACTGCGCGTTATCGGTTTCTACAGTTGAAAAATCGGGGTTGATGGTAACATTTAGCAGCCAGTCAGGAGTTATGCCCCAGCGAATATCTAAACTCGTCTCGGTATTAGCTTCATTTTGCCAGTCATTATTGACGTCTTTATCTTCATGAACGCCAGTAACAAGTGACGGGGTGATCATTAAGTTATCGCCTTGTTTTGCGCCTGAGAAACCTTCAACTGTGTGCAATTGGCAAAGCTCGCAGTCATTATCACGTTCAAGACGAATATTTGATAAGCGCAATGACTCATTTCTAGGGTAAAAACGCATGAGTTCAATGCCCCAATCCTGTATAGACGATTTCTCAGTAAAGTTAAGCATGCGCAGTGGCAGTGCCATTTCTACAATATAACCTTTGTCATTTACTTGTCCGGCGCTGTCCCAAATACCATCCCAAGAATCACTGTCTCTTTTGGTTATTTCGTTTTCAATGCCATCAATTTGTGAGCCTAGTGGGTTTACTAAAAACCGGTAGGCAGTACGCTGGTCGTTATAAGTATCTATCTTAATACCGACAATATCGTCACCCCAAGACCTATCGCGGTCACGATAGAAAGCTCTAATTTGGCTAGGCTCTGGATCTTCAGCAATAAATGCAATGTAAAAAGTACCGCCATCTTCCATCAAGAGTGCTTCGGTATGCACAGGACTTGGAATATTGTCATAGGGGCGGGTGATATTGTTCATCAATATTCTTTTTGCATGACGCCACTGTTTTTCATCCAATTTGGCATCAATCGTTATTTTTCCAGAAATACGGGGGATTTGAGAAACTTCTTCTGATGAAACTTCAAAAGTTAAAAATATAAACATTGATATAGTCAAAAAATGTTTGAATTTGACAGTGAACATGAGTTCTCCAAAGAGGCTGAGTGTAGATACGAGATTTTTAATCATTATTGGAATGTTGCTATTCACGTAATTTTACGGAGATGGTGAACAAAGTTACATTTTCTGTCAAAGGAATTACGATAACTGGTGGGTGTAATAAGATTAATGGTTTTTACTTACGTTTTATTCGCTATAGACAGGCGATGAGAATTTAAATTTAACTCGAATCTCAAAATATTCTACTGCATAATACATAAAACCATGTTTATTCATAGATAACTATGCCACTTACTTTACTTGATATTTTTGCCTTTATTTGTTTTCTGACTTGCTGGACCGGTTATACACGGTTTGCCCGTATTAAAGCAAAAAACACCAACTGTATTGCGCGATGCTTGCATCAACACAGAATTCATTGGATGAATGAATTAATGACACGTGATATCCGTGTAGGTGACGCGGCTCTGTTAGCGAACCTTGAACGAAATATTTCCTTTTTTGCTTCAACAACTTTGCTAGTTTTAGCCGGTGTGCTAACGCTATTTGCACAAGTAGAGCGTTTAGAAGCTGTTATTACCACCATTCCTTTCGCTGAATTACCTAATCATGCCTCGATACAATTGAAGCTGGGTGTATTAGCCTTTATTTTTATCATGTCATTTTTTCAATTTACTTGGTCAATGCGTCAATATGGTTTTTTAAATGTGATGATTGGTGCCGCACCCTATGACAAATTAGGCCAGAACAAAAATCTACAAGCGTATGCAAAGCAAATGGCGATAGTGCAAGACCAAGCTGCTCATTCTTATAATTATGGACTGCGCTCTTATTATTTTTCTATTGCTGCAATGTGCTGGTTCTATCATCCAGCGTTGTTCATTTTTGCGAGTGTCTTTGTTGTTTACACTTTATTTGTTCGTGAATTTAAATCGCGAGCTGTGAAAGCTATTACCGCAGGCCAAGAATATTTGAGAATTGAACAAGCAAGAAAGTCGGGTAAAACGACTAATGGCTAAACATCAATACGCCGATTATTCGGTACAAGATTTTGATAAATTTGATTGTTTGAAAATATCAAAATGGGTATATCTTACTTTGATTTTTGTTTTAAGAGGTTATGTTATCTGGCTGATGTCAGTAACTAACTTTAAAGATCGTGTTGGCATTATTCAATGGGTTTATCCTGACACTTCTTTGTTCTACTTAAGTTTAGGCTCTGGTGCATTAGGGATATTTTTTGTGCTTATACTGAGTTTAAGACGGCCAAATGCAAATACGTGGGTGAAAAAATGTTGGCAGCAGGGTAAAGTTATTATTACGCTTGCGTTGTTGTTTGATTTAGGGATTTGCGTTGTTGGTTTTTTTTATTGGCATTTATTGTCATTAACTTGGCTTATAACGCAAGCAAGTATTGTTACAGCGCTTATAATAATACTCAATATCAGTAAAACAATATCACTTAATATAGCTGAGTTTCCCGAAAAGCTTCCCGAAAAATAAATAGGTTATTAAATAATAATGAACAATGAACAGGTAGTAAAAGAAGACGAACGATTGATAATTCTCGATACCGAAACAACGGGTATTAACCCAAGAGAAGGGCACAGAATTGTTGAAGTAGGTTGTGTTGAAATGATCAATCGACAATTAACCGGTCGCAGCTTTCATGTTTATATTAATCCATTATTTGAAATGGATCAGGAAGTTATTAACATTCATGGATTAACGAATGACTTTCTGCGCGACAAACCCTTATTTGGACAAGTTGCCAATGACTTTATAGACTTCATCAAAGGTGCTCGTCTTGTTATTCATAATGCTAAATTTGATATTGGTTTTATGGACCATGAATTTTCTTTACTAAAGAGGAATATTCCTAATACTCGCGACATGTGTACTGTTATCGATACCTTACACCTTTCTAAAGATGAACTAGGCTCTCCTAAAACACTCGATTATTTAGCCCGTTTTTATCGTGTTGATAAGCTTGTAGACCGTACCTATCATGGGGCATTAATTGATGCCCAATTATTAGCATTTGTTTACATCGAAATGACGCGAAAACAGTCGGTACTAAATTTATCGGCTAGTGATGGTGAGTCAGGTGATACTAATGCTATTCGTCGTGTCACGTCACAGCGAAATAAATTAAAGGTTATTCATGCTTCTGCCGATGAACTAACAAAGCATAATGAAAGGTTAGCCGTTGTAGCGGATAAAGGGAGCGAGCCCATATGGCCCAAATAGGTCAAAGTAAACCACTTTTGTTAATGATAATTTGTATTTTCATTTCGTTGCCAAGTTATGGTCAGCAAACAAAAGTGGATTATTACAAATCAGATAACATCACCAATCAAATTCCTTATTTTGATAACCGCTTCAAAATAGATGCTCTACTCGATGAAATAACCTTACTTTTTTACCGTAAATCAGGTACGCCTCCTATAATCTTAGTACGTCCAGACGGCACTAAGCTTAAAATTAATAATTTACCCAAAGATAAAATTACTTGGTTCGATGATCGTACCTTTGATTTGATCACGATTAAAAACCCAATGCCGGGACCATGGCAGGCGATTGGTGATATTTTGCCAGAAAGCCACATCATGGTGGTTACAGAGGTCACTATTAAAGTTGAGCCACTACCTGATGTCGTTCTCTCTGGTGAAACATTAAAAGTAGAAGGGCGTTTATTTAATGGCGAACAGGCGATTGATGATCCGCTTTTTCGCGATGTCTTAAATTTAAATGTTGACTTTTATAGTACCAATAATTCTGCCTTTGATAACTTTGGCGCTGAACCGGTAAAAATAGCTCAGTTTCGCGATGATGGTCGTGACTTAGATGAACATGCCAGTGATGGTTTGTTCACAGGAGAGTTTGTGCTCGATTTTGCTCCGGGTGAATGGGTACCTATTTATTATGTCGCCATGCCAATGGCAACACGTGAATTACGTCAAAAGCCGATAGTATTGCAGGAAGCTCCTATTACTATATCTGTTGAAGCTGTAATGGAAGAGGGGCAATCACATCAAGTTACGTTCGTCATTGACCCTACGTTTGTCGACCCCGACAGTATTTTATTTCAAGGGAAGGTCACATTTCCTGATCGCCAAGTTGCGCCGTTTTCTATTATGGAAGGAAAGGGGAACTCGCGCCTCTATGAAATACCCTATACCGAATCGGGTGTTCATCGCGTAAATGTAAATGTTTTTGGCAAAACAATTAATGGCCGTGAGTTTCGACTCGTCCTACAGGAGTTTGCTTTTAATGCTGAAAGTAAAAATGGGGTCATAAATCCTACCTTAGATGATAATGGCGACGTTGTTTTATCAACCAAGCAAGGTGGGGAAACATCGCTCTCTGAAAAAAGTAACTTAGCCGAGAAAAATTCAGAGAGTTTAGTCATGGAGCTCGAAGCGGCAAAAATAGCACAAGAAACGGCAGCTAATGAGAAAAATCAACAAACATTAATAATAATTGGTGCTGCAAATGCGGGAATTGTACTCATTGCCTTGCTGTTTTATTTTATTATACGACGTAAAAAGAATAAATAAGAGCGGATTTATTGCTGTAATTTAGCTGGTTGTGCGTGGATTCCCCCCGTATTGTTCATCAAATGCGCATACAGTTAATTATATTAAAAAAGATGTTGACTGCTCTCCCTCATAACCGTATTATCTCCGCCGCATTCAACGACTTGTTGACGAATGTGGTGATTATGCAGCGGAGTGGTAGTTCAGTTGGTTAGAATACCGGCCTGTCACGCCGGGGGTCGCGGGTTCGAGTCCCGTCCACTCCGCCAAATAATCAAAGGTTAAGCACCTAGTTTACTAAACGTTTAAAACAATATAGCGGAGTGGTAGTTCAGTTGGTTAGAATACCGGCCTGTCACGCCGGGGGTCGCGGGTTCGAGTCCCGTCCACTCCGCCAACATTGTTTACTAGAGTAAAGGTTTGAATTACCTATTTATAAAAGGCGTGACATCTTTTATATAGCAATTAAAAATTCAAAAAAGCAATATAGCGGAGTGGTAGTTCAGTTGGTTAGAATACCGGCCTGTCACGCCGGGGGTCGCGGGTTCGAGTCCCGTCCACTCCGCCAA
>JABSOY010000031.1 GCA_013215385.1 Colwellia sp. | reverse complement strand
TGAAGACATGGTTAAAGCGACGTTAGAGCCACTTAAAGTTGCTCTGAAAGATGCAGATTTATCAGTAAGTGACATCGATGATGTTATCATGGTTGGTGGTCAATCACGTATGCCAATGGTACAAAAAGCGGTTACAGATTTCTTTGGTAAAGAGCCACGTAAAGACGTTAACCCTGATGAAGCCGTTGCCGCGGGCGCAGCAATTCAAGCGGGTGTTCTTTCTGGTGAAGTAACTGACGTTCTTTTATTAGACGTTACGCCTTTATCATTAGGTATTGAGACTATGGGTGGCGTGATGACTAAAGTTATCGACAAAAACACCACTATCCCTACTAAGCAATCTCAAACATTCTCAACAGCTGACGACAACCAATCTGCTGTTACTGTTCATGTTTGTCAAGGTGAGCGTAAGCAAGCTTCCGCAAATAAATCTTTAGGTCAATTTAACCTTGAAGGTATCGACGCAGCACCACGTGGCACGCCACAAATCGAAGTAACTTTCGATATCGATGCTGATGGTATTTTACATGTTACCGCTAAAGATAAGAACACAGGTAAAGAGCAAAAAATTACCATTAAAGCCTCTTCGGGTTTATCTGAAGAAGAGGTAGAGCAAATGGTACGTGACGCAGAAGCAAATGCTGATGCTGATGCTAAATTTGAAGAATTAGTTGGCGCACGTAACCAAGCTGACGGTATGATTCACGCAACTCGCAAGCAAATTGAAGAAGCAGGCGATGAATTTGCTGGTGAAGATAAAGAAAAACTTGAAGCCGCATTAACTGAGCTTGAAGACGCAGTTAAAGGCGACGATAAAGACGCAATTGATGCAAAATCTCAAGCAGTTGTTGAAGCTTCTGCTAAGTTAATGGAAATTGCTCAAGCTAAAGCTCAAGCAAACGCACCAGAAGGTGGAGCACCAGAATCAGACGGCGCTGCGCCAGCTGACGATGTTGTTGATGCTGAGTTTGAAGAAGTTAAAGAAGACAAATAGTCTTTAGTTAACTTAACGTACGACAATATAAGCGCTGGTTTAAACACCAGCGCTTCTTACGTTAAAAATCGTCATAAAATGCCATTGAAAATAGCTAACTATTTATAATGTCATTTTACTAAATTTATACCTGAAAAATTAAACATCAGTCAAAAGAAGTCACTATGTCAAAACGCGATTACTATGAAGTGCTAGGAGTATCAAAAGATGCTTCTGAGCGTGATATCAAAAAAGCCTACAAACGTTTAGCGATGAAACTTCATCCTGATCGTAATGCCGGTGATAAAGATAAAGAAGAGCAATTTAAAGAAGTTAAAGAAGCTTATGAAATTCTAAATGACGACCAAAAGCGTGCTGCTTTTGACCAATATGGTCATGCTGCATTCGAACAAGGTGGTCAGGGTGGCGGCGGTCATGGCGGCGGTTTCGGTCAAGATTTTGGTGATATTTTTGGTGATATCTTTGGTGGTGGTCGTGGTGGGCGTCAACAACGTCAACAACGCGGATCAGACCTTCGTTATAACCTTGATTTAACACTTGAAGAAGCGGTTAAAGGTAAAACTTTAGAAATTAAAGTGCCAACCTATGTTAGTTGTGAACCGTGTGACGGCTCTGGTGCTAAAAAAGGTACCAGCGCAAAAACATGTTCTACTTGTCATGGTCATGGTCAGGTTCAAATGCGTCAAGGTTTGTTTGCCGTCCAACAAACATGTCCTACTTGTAGTGGTAAAGGCAAAGTTATTGCGACTCCTTGTACTTCATGTCGTGGTCAAGGTCGTGTTGAGAAAAATAAAACACTTTCTGTGAAAATTCCACCTGGCGTTGATACCGGTGACCGCATTCGTTTAGCGGGTGAAGGCGAAGCCGGAGAACATGGTGCTCCAGCTGGTGATTTATATGTTCAAGCGAATGTTCGCGACCATAAAATATTTGTTCGTGACGAAAACAACCTTTATTGTGAAGTTCCTATTAGCTTTACTACCGCAGCATTGGGTGGCGATATTGAAGTACCAACACTTGCAGGTAAAGTTAAGCTTAAAATACCTAAAGAAACGCAAAGTGGGAAGATGTTCCGTTTACGTGGCAAGGGTGTTAAGTCAGTACGTAGTCACTCAACGGGTGACTTAATGTGTAAAGTTGTCTTGGAAACTCCAGTTAACTTATCTGGCGATCAAGCTGACTTGTTACGTCAGTTAGATGAAAAAATGGGCAAAAGCACAGTAAAACATAGCCCTAAAGAAACAGGTTTTTTTGATGGCGTTAAGAACTTTTTTGACGACTTGAAAAGCTAGATGACTTGTAGGCAAGGTTACATATTTGCCTAATATAGGAATGAGTTATTTCTATACTGTAGAAAATTAAAAAAACCACAAAAAGTATTTTGTGGTTTTTTGTTTTATAACGATTAAATAGTTTTAGTTTTTACACGAAGAAATAAAATACTTAATAATATCAATATTAACCAGTGCATGCTGCCACCGCTAACCTCAACGACTTCCACCACTTCAACGTAAGGTTCGTCATATTCGGCACTTTCTATCGGTAAAGCGTATAAAGCGCCACTGTCATCTGAACTTAAACTGGCAACAATATCGTTATAGCCTACTTGGTATAAATCTATCAAAACATCGTAGTGATCACTTCTATAACCCGAGACAAAAGTTGTAATAACTTCATATTCATCTAAATCAGAATCCCCTTCGATAAGGAATGTATCTGTGGTGAAGTAGTGTAGCCAAGGACCGCCATTCTTGCTTAGATAGAGCAATGCATAAACTTCGCCCAATTGATTGTCTGTATAACTATATATATCAGCATCAAAAGTCACACTGAACGTTTGATAATAACCATCGCCATCGTAATCTTCATGCAAAAAGCTGGTTGCACTATAAATAACGAAGTCTGCGTAATGATCACTGTTTAAGTTTTTAGCCCCGTTACTTTTGTTAATTATATTAAGCGGCTTTGTATTATTTTTTAATATATCAGCCCTTGTTTTGCCGCTCGCTTTTGCGTTTAGTTGATTGGGCAGCTCTTTGAGTTTGTTTTTTTCAATTATATCTATGCGTTGTTGCTCGTTGATACTATTTTTGACTACACCATGTGAAACCGTATACCGATCAGTGGTTAACTCACCGGCCGTAACTTGGGTAAATGGCAATAAGCTCAAGGTGAACAAGAGCAATAATTGTTTAAGCGAATTTGAATTAACTGTTTTAGTTACGTTATTATTCATCAACATAATATTTCCTACTGGCTTTATTTAGTGTTGCTATTAAAACGCAATGAAGCTGAATGTTAGCTGAACACTTTATTTCGCTTTTAAAACTGTTCAGCTTATATTCAGTTGCTAAGATCTATGATTTTAAATAAGCTATAGCGACTAACACCATTACCCTGATACATGGAATAACAATGAAACTTGCTTTATCTTTAGTTTTTCTTTTTGCTTTCACATTTTCTCTTGATGTTATAGCTCAAGGAAATTTTGTATCTGCAAGTAATACGATTAAATCTAATAAGCAAAGCAATCAACAGTTAAAGGTAAAAAGTAGTAAACAAGCAGCTAAAATAGTGAAAGCTCGCTTTGGTGGGAAAGTGCTTAAGGTAAAAAAGAGTAAATCTGGCTATCGGGTTAAATTAATTAAAACGGATGGTCATATAATCTCTGTTTATGTCGATGCCAAATCAGGAAAAATTCAGGGTAAACATTAATTATGCGCTTACTTTTAATTGAAGACGATATTGCTTTGCAAACAAATTTAAATGCTCACTTAGTCGCGGCTAATTATTTAGTTGATTTAGCAAGTGATGGTGAAACAGGTTTATTTCAAGGGCAAGAATATCCATACGATGCAGCTATTATTGATGTCGGTTTACCCCTTTTGGACGGCATTAGTGTTATTAGGTTACTGCGCGAAAAAAATATCGACTTCCCCATTCTCGTGTTGACGGCGAGAAATAGCTGGCAAGATAAAGTTGAAGGTCTAGATGCTGGGGCCGATGATTATTTAACAAAACCTTTTCAAGCCGAAGAGTTACTTGCCCGCTTAAATGCACTTATCAGACGTTCTGCTGGGAAAGCGAGCCCGCTGATAAAGAACGGTCCGTTAAGTATTAATACCAAAAGCCTTCAGGTTGAAGTTAATAAGCAAGCAATAAAATTAAGTAGTTCAGAATATAAATTGCTTGAATATATGATGTATCATCTTGATGAAGTAACTTCAAAAGCGACCTTAACCGAGCATATTTACGATCAAGATTTTGATCTTGACTCTAATGTAATTGAAGTCTTTATAAGACGACTAAGAAAAAAATTAGATCCCAATAATCAATACGGCTTTATCGAAACACTCCGTGGCCATGGTTATAAGTTAAAGCGACTAAATCACCAATGAACTCGTTAAAAGTTCGGTTATTATTAAGCACTTTAGTTATGACGGTAGTGATGTTGCCTATTATCGGTTTAACCTTAACTAATGCGTTTGAACGACAGTTAAACTTAGCGATGAAGAATGAACTGAAAGCTTACAGTTACTCAATTTTTACGGTAGCAGAAGTTGAAAATAAGCAATTATTGATGCCTGAATTTCTGTTAGAAAATCAATTTAATGTCAGTAAATCTGGCCTGTATGCATTAATAAAAACCCTACCTAAAGATAAACAACTAAAAGATAGCAACAGTAAGCCATTATGGCAGTCATTGTCTTTGCTAACATTATCATTGCCATCATTATTACCATCGCCTGAGGTTGGGCAAACCATTTATTCAAAAATAAACTTGGCAGGTAATAGTCATTTACTTTATAGCTTTAGTGCCAGTTTCTCTGAGAATGGTCAACCCTTTGATATAACGCTTCATCTTATTAAAGATCAGCAAGAATTTTTAACTGCACTCAATGATTTTAAGCAGAAATTATGGGCTTGGTTATTGGTCTTAATGGTGGTGTTTGTTTTTGTACAAATTGTATGGCTGTTATGGACATTAAAACCACTTAACGTCTTATCTCTTGAACTTGAGCAAATAGAGAAAGGGCAAAAAAAAGCCCTAGATGCAATCTATCCAGTCGAATTACAACAAGTTACTCAGCAATTAAATACCTTGCTGGCGACGGAAGAAAATCAACGGCAACGCTATCGTAACGCATTGTCTGATTTAGCTCATAGCCTTAAAAACCCCCTGGCGGTTATTCAAAGTAATACGGATATGCCAGCTAATGCGAGTGAGCAATTACAGTTAATAAATCAGATTATCGAGCATCAACTGAAAAGAGCGCAAAGTGCGGGGCAATCCTCATGGCATTTAGGTGTGCAAGTAAACCCGGTTGTTAACAAGCTTATATTAACCTTAGCCAAAATTTACCATGATAAAAAAATAACTTTTGCTGTTGATGTTGACCCCGATGCGATATTCAAAGGTGATGAAGCTGATTTAATGGAGATATTGGGCAACGTGCTAGATAACGCCTGTAAAGCCGCCAAGAACAAGGTTTCGGTAAAGGTGCTTATCAGTGGCAAAAGGTTAACCATTGAAATAGCCGATGACGGTGATGGCATTAAAGAATCACAGAAAGACATTATTTTATCTCGTGGCGGTAGGGCAGACACCTACCTAGCAGGACACGGTATTGGTTTAGCCATTGTGAATGACTTAGTAAGTAGTTATCAAGGTCAGTTAATTATCACTAACTCAGCGACACTCTCCGGTGCTGCTTTTATTATTAGCTTTGACCCCTTCAGCTAATTTTAGCTAATTTGAATTAAAAGTGAGTGTATAAAAGAACTGAGTGTATAAAGTTATTCAGCTTACGTTCAGTTTAGTCTTGTTATCCTTATTTTCTAGCATTAGTCATAAGGATTATTACGATGAAAAACTTCATTTTTCTATTCAGTTTTATAGCCAGTTCTTTGGTCAGTTTCAATTTATTAGCCGAGCAAACGCCTAGGCTGTCGAATCAACAGCAGCAAGTTCAGGCTGAGACTCAGCCATTTAGTGAAGACGAATTAGCTCAAATGCTAGCGCCTATTGCACTATATCCCGACAGTCTATTGACCCATATTTTAATTGCTTCTACTTATCCTATTGAAATAGTGGAAGCTCACCGGTGGTTGAAGAAAAATAAAGGCTTAAGTACAGAGAACGCTGCACAATCGGTTAAAGACTTTAATTGGGACGCCAGTGTTAAGGCGCTAGTGCCTTTTGAACGTATTCTTAGTCGACTTAGTGAAGACTTAACGTGGACTCAGCAACTTGGAGATGCTTTTTTACAAGATGAGTCAAGATTATTAGAAAGCATTCAAGAACTTAGGAAACAAGCTCAGCTTGCAGGTAATCTTCAGAAAATGGATAACATGGATGTTAGTTATGAAGACAATAATATTGTTATTGAACCCATAGAAAAGGAAATTGTTTATGTTCCTTATTATGATACGCGAATGGTTTATGGCACTTGGCATTCAGTTTCTTATCCACCTGTTTACTGGAAGCCTCATCATAGTGTTTATGTAAGTCATTATAACCCTTTCTATTATCATTCAGGCATTCATATCTCGTTCAATTATTTCTTTAGTGCTTTTCATTGGAGCAATCGTCATGTGGTTGTGGTGAATACTCACCACTATAAACATCGTTATTACGAACAGCGTCCGCGTCGTTTAATTGTTAACGGTGGTTATGCAAAGCATTGGCAACACCAACCAGTTCATAGAAAAGGTGTTGCTTACCGAACCAAACAGACACGTTCGAAATATAATCATAAGCAAGTTCTGGTGCGTGAAACTAGTCATAATTCTCACTATGCACTACAACAAAAGCTAAAGCGTAATGTTAAAAATAATTCACATTTTGTGTCAAATAAATCGAATAAAATAACTACAAGTAGAGATAAGTCATTAAGTAATCGCAGCATAAAGCCTAAATCTAAGCAGTATGTAGTTACTGATAAATATAAAAATATTAAGTCTCATAAGGTGCAACATTCGAACAGCCGTGCTAAAAAGGAAAATACAACAAAGGTGGTATCTAAAATCTACAAAAAAAGCTCAAGTAAGTCTAGCGCTAAAGCTACTAGAGCTTCGTCAAGTAAGCATAAATATAATTCGAGTCGCAAACAAAGCCATCGAAGTACGTTAGTGAAACGTAATCATTCGAAGTCTGTGAAAAAGCGCCATAATTAAGCTAGTTTTTCGGCGTAATTGAACACTAGGGATGCAAGTAATTGTATTAGAAATATGGGCTATTTATTTTTCAAGCTGTTCAATTAGGTCTGTTAAGTGATAAACGGCTATAGCGTATTCAAGCTTAGCTTCAATGTGTGGGGAGCTTTGATGTTGCTAAAAAGTTAATATGGTCTTTATCAGTAAATCATAAAAATGGGTTGAATGATCATTCATTTTACCTTTTTTATTAATAGAATTAGGATTATGGTTTATACTTAGGCTTTGAAATTGGTAGGTTTATCGAGTTACTTTTGATGAAAAAATTATTACTTTTTGTTTTATGTACTTTTTTTAGTTTTAGTTGTTACGCTAAGGCCGATGTGAAGGAATTACCCCCGTTAGATCCTACTTTTATGGGATCACATAATATGGCGCTCGTTAGCCACAGTTCTACCATTTACGCTACTGTGATGACAACTTATGACAGACCAAGCAATGTACAATTGTTTTATAAAATAGAAAATAAAGATTTAGCCTTATTACAAACAGTACGTGATGGTCGATTAACGACTATAAAAACCAAGCCCTTTAATTTACAACGCCTTATGCGCGGTGAAAAAATGGTTGTTATGGCCGATTTATATGCAGGGCATTTTGATCGTCAAGGTATGTTGGTTTATGAGAACATTCCCCTTACTTTTGCTAAAAAATTATATGTACGTGAACTTGATGATATTAAAGAGTCGAGTAGCCTACAAGAATATGATGTAGTGAATTTAAATAAAAACTACAAAGTTTATATCCATAAACTTCAACAAAAACCGAGTTTTTCTCATTTACTCCATATTGACTTAGAAGCAGGTTGTTTATTGCGTTTTCGAACTTCCTCCGCAGTGCCGAAAGAAACAGAATTACAATATAAATTCTTAAATTGTGGCACCATGAAACCTATGTATTTTGAAACTGAAGACTTTAAATAACATAGTTTTTCCTCTGCCTTGTTTTAGACGAGAACTTTATTGAAATTAAACTTTTATCTTGAAATTTAAGTGCTTAAATGGAGTTTTATAAATTAAATATTGGACATATACCTTGATGTGCTAGATTACGCGCCGCCAAATTTCGGCCATTTAACAGCATGTTTATCAAAACAGTGACGATGTTACTACAGCATCAAGTCCTTTATCTATTACCTATCGCTTTTAATCTATAGTGTTGAGAGAAATAGCATAGTATTTATCTCAACTTTTTGTTATTAATCATCTTCGAAATTGGGCAATACACCACTTCGGCTATGCTCAAAAATTAATGATGTTTCAACTGTTGTTACTTCTTCTCGAGACGTAATTGCATTAAAAACAAATTGGCGTAAATGCTCACTATCTTTAACAGACATATGAATAAAGTAATCGTAGCTACCACCCATATGATACAAACTAACAATTTCAGGTAATTTCAATAGGTCGTTTCTTAGGCTATTCACTATTTCTTCTGAATACGGCTGCAAACGAATCGCGGCAATTGCTTCAATATTTCCACCTAAGCTTTTGAAGTTAATATCAATGTAAGCGCCATTGATTATTTTTTTATTCTTCATCCGTTTAACACGCTCTAAACATGTTGATGGTGCAACGCCAATTTGTGCAGCAAGCTCCTTATTAGTGATATCGGCATCTCGATATAAAATAGTTAAAATGCGTAAATCTATATCATCTAATTTTTTCATTATAATGTGCCTTTCCGTATTAAATTAACAACAGTACTATACCGACTATTGTCTTGATAACCAATAACTAGGCATAAATAAGCAAATAATTGTCGATAAAAGTATTGTTTTCCGAATTTTTATCAAACAAATTACTAACAAGTTAAAATACATGCATTTTCAATATTTTGAATTACACTTTTATACAGCAGAACTATTGTTAAAAGTGCTATTGCGACATATTATGTCCATAGTATGTAAGTTATCTATTAAAAAACCAGTAGGATGTTTATGCCTGTAAAAATGATTCAAGATTTCCTTAAGCTCGAAGCCGCTAGTGGTATTATTTTGATGCTGACGGCTGTTGCCGCAATGATTATTGCTAACTCACCATTTGCCCCTTGGTATGATCTACTTCTCGAAATTCCGGTCGTTATCGCAGTAGGCACATTTGAAATTGCTAAGCCATTATTATTGTGGATAAACGATGGTCTGATGGCGTTATTTTTCTTTTTGATTGGCCTAGAATTAAAACGAGAATTTCTTGAAGGTGACTTATCACAACCAGGACAAGTCACTTTACCTGCAATTGGTGCCGTTGGCGGTATGTTAGTACCAGCACTTTGTTATGCTGCGTTGAATTATGATAACCCTGACGCATTAAACGGTTGGGCAATACCTACAGCAACAGACATTGCTTTTGCATTAGGGATACTAGCCATTATTGGTTCGAGAGTTCCTTTACAATTAAAAGTCTTTTTAACATCGTTAGCTATTTTTGATGATTTAGGTGCGATTATCGTTATCGCTGCATTTTATACAGATCAGTTATCTATGCTGTCGTTAACCGTATCTGCCGCTATGTTAGTTTTATTATTTATCTTTAACCGCCAAGGCATCGTTAGTACTGCACCTTATATTTTTGTTGGTATTATTTTATGGGTTGCCGTTTTAAAATCAGGTGTACATGCAACCTTAGCTGGTGTTGTGCTTGCTTTGTTTATTCCTATGAAGGGTGCTCCTGGGCAACCTTCGCCATTAAAAGAGTTAGAGCATAACTTACATGCTTTAGTCGCCTTTATTGTGTTACCCATATTTGCTTTTGCCAATGCAGGCATAAGCTTTGCTGGAATTGGCTTTGAACAGATTGTGGCACCAGTCCCGTTGGGTATAATTCTCGGTTTAGTGGTTGGTAAACAGCTGGGTGTTTTTGGTTTTTGTTTTATCGCTATAAAAATGGGTTTTGCTCAAATGCCTAAAAATGTAAATTGGACCTTATTATATGGTGTGGCAACTTTATGTGGTGTCGGCTTTACCATGAGTTTGTTTGTTGGCTCATTAGCCTTTGAGCAAAATTCTACTAGCCCGATATTTCAAGACAGGTTAGGTATTGTTATCGGTTCTTTAATTTCTGGTGTGCTAGGGTTTTACTTGATAAATAGGGCGGTAAAAAAACTACCTTAACCCATCTATTTATAGTGAAAAATAAAAAGTAAAATGACGATATAATTATCGTCATTTTTTCGTTAGAATAGCGGAAAATATTCCCTTACTTTAGCCTTATGCAACACGACTACCAAGACCTAATCTCTATATTTGAACAGTGTTTTTATCAAAGCTTCAATACTAAGTTGATCAAAGGCGGCGATGAACCTTTGTATTCACCTGCTGATGACAAAAGTACTTGCCATCAGGTGATATTTGCTCATGGCTATTACGCCAGCGCTTTACATGAAATAGCTCACTGGTGCATGGCAGGAAGTGCGAGACGATTGTTAGAAGATTTTGGCTACTGGTATCTGCCAGATGGCAGAGATGCACAGCAACAAAAAACATTTGAACAAGTTGAGATTAAACCACAAGCAATCGAATGGGCTTTTTGTGTCGCTGCGGGCAAAAAATTTAATGTTTCAGCTGACAACCTTAATGGTGCAACGCCAGACACTATTGCTTTTAAAGAAAATGTTTATCAGCAAATACAGCAGTATTTGACTCATGGTTTTCCTCAAAGAGCCCAACAATTTATTGATGCGCTGGCACGCTTTTACCAGGTAACACTTCCTTTGAATATTAATCAATTTCCCTTTACTGTGCCGTTAACCGACGAAGAGGTTTTAACCGATGTTTAAACTTGGCTTGATCATAAACCCTATTGCCGGCATTGGCGGTAGTGTCGCCTTAAAAGGTAGCGACGGAGAGGGCATTGCTGAACAAGCGTTAGCACTTGGTGCTACAGCAAAAGCGAATCAACGTGCGGGTTTAGCGCTTGAGTTATTACTCCCTTACAAAGATCAAATGACTATTTATTGTGCTGATCACTTGATGGGAGAGAACACCGCTAAATCATTAGGTTTTACCACCGAAGTTATTTATCAAACGAGTGATCCTGAGCATACTACCGCCACCGATACAGAAAACATGGTCGAAGCATTATTGGCTGAAAATGTTGATATGTTAGTATTTGCTGGCGGCGATGGTACGGCAAGAAACGTTTGTAAGGTCGTCGGAGATACTTTCCCTGTGTTAGGTATTCCTGCCGGTTGTAAGATTCATTCTGGCGTTTACGCCGTTACACCAAAAGCCGCTGGGCGTGTGGTAGAAATGATGATCACTAATCAATTAGTAACACTTACCGAAGCCGATGTGATGGATATTGACGAGTCACTTTTTCGCGAGGGCATTGTTAAAGCTAAACGCTATGGTGAAATGAAAATTCCCGCTGAGTTACGTTATGTTCAGGCGGTAAAGTCGGGTGGTAAAGAGCTTGATGAACTGGTGCTACAAGACATTGCTGCTCATGTGATTAATGAAATGGAGGATGAGCTATTTGTGATTGGTTCAGGTTCAACCACTGCATTTTTAATGGAAGAATTAGCACTCGATAATACCTTACTCGGTGTTGACCTTGTTCAACAGCAAGCGTTAATCGCCAGTGATGTCACTGAGCCTCAATTATGGCAGGCGCTTGAACTCGCTCAGAAAGAGAAACACAAGATTAAATTGGTGATCACGTTAATTGGTGGGCAAGGGCATATATTTGGCCGTGGTAATCAGCAACTCAGCCCGAGAATTATTCGCGCCATTGGCAAAGAAAATATTTTCATTATAGCCACCAAAGCAAAATTAACGGCTTTAGCATCGAGACCATTAATTACGGATACCGGTGATAGCGCTTTAGATGTAGAACTCTCTGGATATTTACCGGTAATAACTGGCTACAAGGATCAGGTCTTATACCCTGTTGCCAGTCCACAATAATAGTTTTCGCAGTTCTATTTGGAAACTAAAAATAACAATTCCTAACATTTAAAAGTAAGTAAAATTATGCCAATTGAAGAAAAAAAATCATTTGAAAATATCGCCGAACTTTATCTGTATCTAGATAGTTTATTTGACCAAGATAATAGTGACGACCAGCTATTTGCTAGTAGTTATTTACGTGGCTTTATTAGCATTTCAGTTATTGAATTTGGTGACGAGTCACAAGCGCTTTCTCCAGCCCTTGCAACAAGTATCGATGAAAAACTACAAGCGGCTCGTACCGAGTTAAGCCCACAAGACCGACAAATAGTACAAGACTATTGGTTAGAGCTAAAAGAAGTTTTTGTATAACCTTAGTTTTAATTTTTTTGTTGAAAACTAAAGGAATTTACGACGAATAATATCGCGAATAATAAATCTGTTCGGTGATAAATTAAAGAGCTCTTGCTTCCCTATTGGGTATTCTCCGCCGGTTAAATCGGCGGCCAGAATGTCGGCTAATAGTGGCGCAGAGCATAACCCTCTTGCGCCTAATCCGGTTAATATATATAAGTTTTTGATCACCGGAGCGGGCTCTTGATAACGCCAGTTCTTGTCTTTTGCTAAATGCGCATAAACTTTTTTATGTTTCGTTATATTTGGCATAGCACCCACCATAGGTAAATGATCAGGTGTCATACAACGCAGGCGTGCTTTACTAGACGTTATATCTTGTTCGCTCCACGGTATTAATTTCGGCAGACATTTTTCTAACATGGTTAAATTATATTGATCTCCAGCGTTTGTCGCTGTGATATCGAAACTGTTCTTTTCGAACGTGGCGCCAATACAATGTTGTTGCTGATGTGCAGGCGTTAGATAACCTTTGTGGCAAATTACCGTTGATAAATTTTTTATATGGTCGTTTGTTGCCATAGTCGTTATTTGTCCGCGAACAGACGTCAGCGGTAATTCATCAATGATATTGAGCTTAATAGACTCGGCACCGCCGCAGAAAATCACCACTTCTTCATTTATCGGCCCCTTAGTGGTTTCTAATTGCCAACTACGATCGCTTTGTTGATGGAGTGCTGTTACATCTGTTCGGTTTTTTATGGTTAAATATTGTGTTGCTGCTGCGGCGCTAAACAGTTGTTGTACTAATTCAGCGGGAGCTATCCAACCGGCATTTGGCATAAATAAACCACCATGTTTAAGTGTGATGCCGGCTAATACCGATGCTTGCTCTGCATTTACACTAGTGATTAATTCTTCTGGCCAAGGACTCGATTGTTCGAATATTCCCTGCCTTTTTTCTAAAACTATTTTGTAAGATATTTCAAGTAAACCACACCAATCATGACTAAAAGTATATCCTTTGTTATGTAATCCTTGATAGCATTTAAGTGCATGCCAAAAGGCTTGCTGATAAAACAAACTTATTTCGTCAACTTGTTGGTGAATCAGTGGAAATAAGGCGCCAACATGATTACTTGATGCCCCTTGTGCTATTTCAGCATCTTTACAATATAGTGTTACGGCTATTTGTTTTTTTGTCAGAGCATAAGCTAGACATGCAGAAGCGATGCCACCACCAATAATAGCGACACTCTCGGGCTGTTTTATCGATGGTCTGATTTGGTAGCCTTTGCTTTCAAGTTGATAATTTTTATGCTTAGGTTGATCAATCACAAGTTTTACTTAAATCCATTGGTTATCAGGCATTAAAGCGTGTATTTTAGCGCAAATTAAAAGAGTCTGTCATTAAATTGTAAATATCAGAGTACACGTGTACACTGAGCAGACCAGTTCTTGGGCAAAAATCTGTATGATATGCCTGATTTTTCAATTTTTAAATGGTTATTCAAATGAAACGTGTAGTGATCACCGGATTAGGCATTGTATCGAGTATCGGTAACAATGCGGAAGAAGTTTTATCATCTCTTAAAGCAGGCCGTTCAGGTATTAGTAAATCGGATAGCTTTGAAGAAGCGGGTTTAAAAAGCCATGTTTGGGGCAAGCCAACGATTGAACCTAAAGAACATATTGATCGTAAAGCATTTCGTTTTATGGGTGATGCGGCAGGTTATGCGTACATTGCGATGGATCAAGCAATCAAGGATGCAAAATTAACTGACGATCAAGTATCAAATTTTCGTACGGGTATTGTTGCTGGCTCTGGTGGTGCTTCATCAGAAAACATCGTAACTTCAACCGATACTTTACGTAATCGTGGTATTCGTCGTGTTGGACCTTATGCGGTTCCTAAAACAATGGGTAGTACCGTTTCAGCTTGTTTAGCGACACCATTTAAAATTAAAGGCGTTAACTATTCAATTAGTTCAGCTTGTGCAACAAGCGCACATTGTATCGGTAACGCCATGGAGCTTATTCAATTAGGCAAGCAAGATATTGTTTTTGCTGGTGGTGGTGAAGAAGTTCATTGGTCTTTAGCCATGATGTTTGACGGTATGGGCGCTTTATCTGCGGGTCGTAACGATACGCCAGAACTTGCTTCACGTACTTACGATAGCGATCGTGACGGTTTTGTTATATCTGGCGGCGGCGGTATGGTTGTTGTTGAAGAGCTTGAGCATGCCTTAGCTCGTGGCGCGCATATTTATGCTGAAATTGTCGGCTATGGCGCGACATCTGACGGCTTCGATATGGTTGCTCCAAGTGGCGAAGGCGCAGTACGTTGTATGCAACAAGCAATGCAAGGTGTTGAAGGTAAAATTGATTACTTAAATACCCACGGTACTTCTACACCGGTTGGCGATGTTAAAGAGCTTGGCGCGATTCAAGAATTATTTGGTGAAGACTCACCAGCAATTAGCGCAACAAAAGCGATGACTGGCCATGCATTAGGTGCGGCAGGTGTTCATGAAGCTATTTACTCATTATTAATGATGGAAAACAGCTTTGTTGCTCCGTCTATCAATGTTGATAACTTAGATGAAAAAGCTGAAGGCTTAGATATCGTTACTGAAAAGCGTGATGTTGAACTTAATTTGATCATGTCTAACAGCTTTGGTTTCGGTGGCACTAACGCTACTTTAGTGATGCAAAAATACAAATAAAAATTTTGTGTTAATTAATTTGAGTAATAGCAATAACTTAATGGGATTGGTATAAGTCTCAAGTTAACTAATTAAAAAAATATACTTAAAGCCACTTTTATTAGTGGCTTTTTTATGCAGAAAAGAAAATAATCCCACTATATTTATATGAATGAGTCTATCGATAAAAAAATGAATATTTTTTACGATGAAAACATGCCTTTTGCCGAAGAATTTTTTGGTGATTTAGGGCAGTTGCACCCTTTTGTTGGCCGTGAGTTAACTGCAGTTCAAGCAGGAAATGCTGATATTTTGTTAGTACGTTCAATCACTAAGGTCAATCAAACCTTACTAGCCAATAATCAACGCTGTCAGCTTGTCGGTACCGCAACCATAGGTGTTGACCATATCGACCAAGCATATTTAGCTAAGCGCGATATTACTTTTACCTCGGCGCCAGGTTGCAACGCGATTTCAGTTGCCGAATATGTGATCAGTACTTTGGTGGTTTTAGCTGAACGCTATCTTATTGATTTGTTCTCTTTAACCATAGGTATTGTTGGTGGTGGAAATACTGGGACACGTTTAAGTGAAAAATTAACCGCATTAGGCATAAAATATTTAATTTGTGACCCACTACTTGAAGCTCAGCAAATAAATAACAATGATGGCAGAAAGTATGCCTCACTTGAAGACGTGTTAGCTTGCGATGTTATCTCATTGCATGTGCCTATTATTGAAAGTGGTGAGCATCCAACCTTTCATCTATTAAATGAGCAAAGATTAAAGCAACTCAATGAAAAGCAAATTCTTATCAATGCTTGTCGTGGTGAAGTGATAGATAATAAGGCCTTGCTTGTTATGAAAAAACAAGGACACGGTTTAAAGCTTGTTTTAGATGTTTGGGAAAATGAACCGAATATACTACATGAGCTTATTGAACACACCGAGATTTCTTCTGCGCACATTGCCGGTTATAGCTTAGAAGGAAAAGCTCGTGGTACAGAAATGCTCTATCAGGCATTATGTCAACAGCTGAAAATACCCGTAAATAAGCAGTTAAGCGATTTTTTACCGCAGGCATCAATTACTGATGTTAAAATTAATCAGCCATTTGGGCAAATACTACTAAGCCAGTTAGTCAAAATGGTTTACGATGTGCGTCGCGATGATGGAATTTTCAGACAAATAATTTTAAGTCATGGCTTTGACCATATAAGAAAAACTTATCCGGCTCGCAGGGAGTTTTCTTCAGTTAAGGTCAGTATGACTAATCAAGCCAAGAGTGATGTGCCACATCATCTTGGTTTTCTTAAAAAGTAACTTGCTAAAAGCAACGTTGTTCAAAGTAAAGAGAGAGTAAAATGGCACAGAAATTTGATGTTTGCGTATTAGGCGCTACAGGTTTGGTAGGTAAAACTATCATAGAAATATTAGAAGAACGTGATTTCCCTATTAATAAACTATACCCATTAGCAAGCTCACGCTCTGCAGGTGAATTTATTGACTTTAATGGTGAAAGTATTGAAGTACTTGACGCTGATCATTTTGATTTTAGCCAAGCCCAAATCGGTTTCTTCTCAGCAGGTGGTTCAATATCAGCTAAGTTTGCGCCTATCGCTGGCGAAGCGGGTTGTATTGTTATCGATAATACTTCTGAATTTCGTTACGATGACGATGTTCCATTAATCGTGCCTGAAGTTAACCCTGGTGCATTAGCAGATTATCGTAACCGTAATATCATAGCGAACCCAAATTGTTCAACCATTCAAATGATGGTGGCGCTTAAGCCTATTTATGATGCTGTGGGTATTACTCGTGTTAATGTTTCTACTTACCAGTCAGTTTCTGGTGGCGGTAAAGCTGCAATGGACGAGTTAGCGAAGCAAACCGCAGACTTATTAGGCGGCAAGCCTGTTGAAACGAAGAACTTTTCTCGTCAAATTGCATTTAACGTTATCCCACAAATTGATGTGTTTATGGATAATGGCTACACCAAAGAAGAAATGAAAATGGTGTGGGAAACTAAAAAGATTCTTGGTGATGAAAATGTACTGGTGAACCCAACTGCGGTTCGTGTACCGGTGTTTTTCGGCCATGGTGAATCTTTACATATTGAAACGGGTTCGCCGATTTCTGCGGAAGAAGTTAAAGATTTACTAGAGCAAGCACCAGGTATTGTGGTTTGTCGTGATGACGCAGACTTCCCAACTCAAATTGGTGATGCTAGCGGTAAAGATGCGACTTTTGTTGGCCGTATTCGTGAAGATATTAGCCATAGCAGTGGTATTAACATGTGGATTGTTGCTGATAACGTTCGTAAAGGCGCAGCAACGAATAGTGTGCAAATTGCCGAGCTTTTAGTTAGTGATTATCTTTCATAATAACTAATTGTTTACGGCATTCGTTTAAATAGCCGTTAACGTTAAGATTTGTTAAAGAAAAATGAAAACTCGTCGTTATAGTTAACGACGAGTTTTTTTGTTTTGTTTTTAGTAAAACTATCGGTACTAACTTGCTATGATACAAAATAGTAAAGCAATATTGGAATACTTTTTGCTTTGATTCTGAAAGGTTAGAAGTGCCAAACTATTGGCAACAAATAAAAATAATTAGGAAAACTTGATGCATCGACTATTGCGCCTGTGCCTGTGGCAGGTAATATTTATTAGCATTACCACGTTCAGTGTTTCATTATTCGCTTTCGAAGAAGGTGGTATCCGTATTCGTGGTCCGAAATCAACGGATATGTTCCCTTATGACCAATATGGCCCCATCACGTCAAAAGATACGTTGTGGAATATAGCCTTAAAAGTTCGTCCAGAAATCACCTTGTCTGTTTATCAAGTGATGCACGCGCTTTATCAAAAAAATCCTCAAGCATTCAAAGAAAATAATTTAAATCATCTTATTAATGGTCAGTATTTAAAATTACCGTCGATTGAAGAGATGCGCGCTATAAGCCCTGAATCAGCAAAAAACAAATCAAGCGCCGATGACAAAGCCTGGCAAAAGAAAGTGGCTAAAATAGTCAAGAAAAAAACTATAGTTCCAGCTGAATTATCAGTTAGAAAAAAAGACTTAGATGCTACTAAAGCAGCAATCAATCAGCAGATTAATGAAATTGATAGTAAACAAACAGCTAGATTAGAAACTATTCAAAATGATGTTTTAGATTCTATCGATGGCTTACAAGCCATATTAAAAGAAAATGAAAACTTAAATTCTCGTTTAAGTCATTTCAATGAACAGCTTGATGTTATGCAAAATGAAGTGGCAAAAGGCAAAGAAATTAAAATTCAACTTGATGATGTTATCTCACTTCAGCAAGAACTATTAAGAAGAGCGCAAGCAAGAGAGCAAGAGCTTTTATTAGAAAAACAAAAAGCAGAACTTGAAAACCAAGGGTTAACAAATCAACGTTGGTTTGTTGTACTCATGGCGACACTACCTGCCATTTTTGTACTCAGTATTCTTGCTTGGTTTATGCGTCGAAAAAAACCGGATGAAGTAACTAAAAATAAAAAGTCCAAGAAATCGACAAAGGAAAGTGAAAAAGTAATCGAAAAGAAAGCCGAGGTTGATGAGACTATATCGCTTAACGACGAACTTTCACTTGATGATGAACTCTCTCTTGATGATGAGCTGTCACTGGATGACGAGCTGTCACTTGATGACGAATTATCGATGGATTTAATTGAAGACGTGAACGATTCTTTATTCGCAGATGACGAAAGCTTGGACTCGTTAGATGACGATGTTATTCATTTAGATGACGAATTAGACGATTTAGATGACTTGGGGGATTTGGGTGATCTTGATGACCTAGAGGATATCTCTCTTGACAGTGAAGAATTAGACGGTGGCGAGTTAGATCAAGGTGATTTAGACTCTTTACTTTCAGGTTTAGATGATGATGCTGACAGTGACAGTGAAGCGTTAGAAGGTGGTGAGTTAGATCAAAGTGATTTAGATTCTTTACTTTCGGGTTTAGATGATGATGCTGACAGTGAATTAAACGAAGAGTCAGGTGAAGCACTAGAGGGTGGATTATTAGATCAAGATTTATTAAATGATTTATTACTTGATACGGTGGAAGAAGAGCAACCAGCAAGCAATGATGACTTACTTGATGTAGATAGCATTTTAGATGAAATAGAAAGTGATCAAGAAGAAGCACCAGCAGAATTAACCGACCCTGACGATATCGACGCGTTAATGGATTCACTGGCGGCCCAACCAGCAGCACCCGCAGCAATAAAAGAAGAACCGGCAGAATTAACCGACCCTGACGATATCGACGCGTTAATGGATTCTATGGTTAAAGAAAGCGCTTCGGTAGAATTAAATGAAAAACCAGATAACGTTGAAATTTCAGATCCTGATGACATTGATGCTTTACTGGAATCAATGGGTCCTAGTACGCCTGAACCGATCACCTCAGATGATATTTTTGATCCTCTAGATGCTGATAAACTTAATGAAAATTCTGAAATTAGTGACCCCGATGACATAGACAGCTTATTAGGTGACATACAAGGTCATTCAAGCGAATCTGAAACGCAAACTGAAGCAAAGGAAGAGCTCGATGACAAAGAAAAAAATAAAGCTCTTATTGATAACTTTACCCCAGAATATGTAGCGCCATTTTTATCCATGGATTTCAGTGAATTATTGAATGAAAATGCTGAAGATAATGACGTTACTGATGATGACAGCAATAATATTGATCTTTCAGATGATATCGATATTGATGCCTTATTGGCTGAAGTTAACGAAAGCCGTAATTCAGAAATAAACGATTTAGATATTGGCGATGACATACTCATCGATGGTCAAGTAAATGAACTTGGTGATAGTGATTTAGAGTCGCCAGTGACAAATAACGAAGAACACTCTGAAACAGCTAATATTGATGATGAAACGCTATCTGCGCTCACCGATGATTTTGCTGATTTATTGGATGATGATCAACACAGTAACCAAACGGACAATGCAAATAATGAAATTGAGGTTATTGAAGAATTAGACAATGTTGATTTTGATGAACTCTTGGCAACTATCGAAGAAGACACTCAGGCGTCTTCAAACGACCTTGATTTATCTGATGATTTTAATACTGACGATATTGATCTCGACAACGTTGACTCAAACGATTTCTTAGACATTGGTGATGATCTGGATACAGATAATAATTTATCCGTTAACCTTGAAAGTGATGAAGATGATTTCGTCTCAGTGGAATCATTATTATCTGATAGCTTAGACTCATCTACAGATGAAGAACCTTATGATAAAACAAACTTTGATGTTGGCTTGAATGAATTTCCAGAATTTTCAGGTGATGAGTTAACAGAAGACGATGACGATAATGGCATTGCAGCAAAGCTAGATTTAGCTAAGGTGTATATAGAAATAGGTGACAGTGAAAATGCAGAAGTTATTTTGCAAGACGTTGTCGAAAAAGGTGATGCACAACAGCAGTTTGATGCTCAGCAACTATTAGATAATATTAAGTAATAGTTGTAACCCTCACTTTTTCTATAAAGCCACATACTGTGGCTTTTTCTTTTTATGTAAAGTGATAATCTCATTGGCATCATCGTTAAAATATTGGATAATGCGCGACCTTATTATTAGGAGTTATCGATGCGTTACGCTTTAGGTATTGAATACGATGGAAGTCGTTATCACGGTTGGCAACGACAAAAAAATGCGGTCAGTGTTCAGCAATTTTTAGAAAAAGCTTTATCCAAAATTGCCAATGAAAAAATTGAAGTGATTTGTGCTGGGCGCACCGATACAGGCGTTAGTGCTACCAATCAAGTTGTGCACTTTGAAACCAACAAGGTTCGTAAAGATGTAGCATGGACCTTAGGGGTAAATACCAATTTGCCTCGTGATATTGCTGTTTCGTGGGTACAACAAGTGAGTAGCGAATTCCATGCTCGCTTTAGTGCAACGGCAAGACATTACCGTTATATCATTAATAATAATCGTTTGAGATCGGCTATTTTAAGCAATGGTATTACTTTTTGTCATTATCCGTTAGATGAAAACTTAATGCATCAAGCTGCTCAGTCCCTAGTTGGTAAGCATGATTTTACTTCATTTCGAACGGTGCACTGTCAATCTCACTCTCCCGTTCGTACGCTTTATCAGTGCAATGTTACACGTCAAGGTAGCTTTGTTATTATTGATGTTAAGGGGAATGCTTTTCTACATCATATGGTCAGAAACATTGCCGGTAGCTTAATGCGTATCGGGCAGGGAATCGAAACTGTTGAGTGGCTAGATGAGGTGCTTGGTGCTAAAAATCGTTGTGTTGCCGGAATGATGGCTTCTGCTGCAGGTCTATATTTTGTCGGTGTTGATTACCCTGAAGAGTTTGCTATTCCTAAGCCACCACTAGGTCCTTTATTTCTTCAGTAGTGGATAATATTTTTTATACCGTTAGGATAGAAAGTTTGCTTGTCCCAAAAAACAAACAAAACAGACCAGTTTTTTCTATTCATCAAGGGTCAAAATATGTTCTAATCTGCGGTTATAATTGAAATTATCAAAAAATTAATAATTTGTTAGCAATATTTAAGTGAATGCTGGCAAATTTTCTCATATATATCGGCTAATGTTTCTCTAAGTATTAGCGATAAAAGAAGGCAAAAACATTATGAGCTGGATAGAAAAAATTCTCCCGAAAGCAAAAACTACGCAAAAGCGCAATATTCCCGAAGGTGTTTGGAGTAAGTGTGCTTCCTGTAACGCTGTACTTTATAAAGCTGAACTTGATAGACAACTGTCTGTATGTCCAAAGTGTGATCATCACATGCGTATTTCTGCACGTAAGCGCATTGATTGCTTTTTAGATCAAAATAACCGAATGGAATTAGGCGAAGAGTTTGAAGCACAAGATATCTTAAAGTTTAAAGATTCAAAACGGTATAAAGACCGTTTAAGTGCCGCACAGAAAAACACCGGTGAAAAAGATGCATTAGTTGTTATGAAAGGTGAACTAAATGGTATGCCTGTCGTTGCAGCTGCATTTGAATTTGCATTTTTAGGTGGCTCAATGGCTTCGGTTGTCGGTGCTCGTTTTGTTAAAGGTGTTGAATACTGTCTTGAACATAATATTCCTTTTATTTGTTTTTCCGCTAGTGGTGGCGCCCGCATGCAAGAAGCCTTATTTTCTTTAATGCAAATGGCTAAAACTAGCGCAGCATTAGCAAAAATGAGTGAGAAAGGCCTACCTTATGTTTCAGTACTTACTGATCCTACTATGGGAGGCGTATCGGCGAGTTTAGCTATGTTAGGGGATATAAACGTTGCTGAGCCGAAAGCTTTAATTGGCTTTGCTGGCCCACGTGTTATCGAACAAACTGTCCGTGAAAAATTACCAGAGGGCTTTCAGCGCAGTGAATTCTTAAAAGAAAAGGGCGCTATCGATATTATTGTTGATCGCCGTGAAATGCGTAGCACATTGTCTCGAATGTTGGCAAAGTTTATGGGGCTACCAAGCCTAAACGTATCATAAAAATACTATGTCAAAAAACAACAAAAGCCATTTTGTTAGAAAATCTCTAGCACAGTGGCTTTCTTATTTAGAAACACTTCATTTAACAGAAATTGATCTTGGTCTTACTCGTATATCGCAAGTGGCTAAGTTATTAAATATTGATTTCAGTTTTGCTCAAGTGATTACCGTAGCCGGTACGAATGGCAAAGGCACTACCTGCGCTTTTATTGAAAATGCTCTGCTAGAAAATAACAACACGGTAGCGGTTTATTCTTCACCTCATATTGAACGCTTTAATGAGCGTTTACGCATTAATAATACTGATGTTAACGATCAATCACTTATTGACGCTTTTGAGCAAATAGAGTTACATCGTAATGATATTTCACTGACCTATTATGAATACACCACATTAGCGGCATTCCTAGTCTTAATGGTTAAAAAACCTGAGGTGATCATTCTCGAAGTAGGCCTAGGTGGACGCTTAGATGCCACTAATTTAATTGATGCTGATATAGCCGTGATTACTACCATAGATTTAGATCATCAAGCTTACTTAGGTGATAATCGAGAAAGCATTGGTTTTGAGAAAGCAGGTATTATGCGGGCTAATCGCAAGGTAGTTATTGGTGATACCGATTGCCCCAATTCGGTTCTTGCACACGCTAAACATCTCAATGCCAAAGTTAGCTTAAGAGAAGATGATTTTTTTGTTGAACAGCAAGCGTCTATAGTTGACGATAGTCGGCAAGGTGTATGGTCGTGGCAATATGGGCAACAGCAAGTTAATGGCTTGATCAAACCTTATATACCGCAAGATAATGTAGCAACAGCGTTAACAGTATTAGCGCTATTAACTGATTTTTCGTTTGATTTTACTCACGAAAACATCAATAGCTTAATTGAAAAAACAAAAGTAGCTGGGCGTACAGAGCTCATTTACGATGAAAGTTTCAAAGGTTCAGTCTTACTCGATGTGGGGCATAATCCACAAGCGGCACGTTATTTAGCTCGTTATTTACAGACCTTAAAATATAACAAGCTTTATGCGGTGACGGGAATGCTAAAGGACAAAGATATTATCAACACTTTTCAGCCCTTAATATCATTAGTAGATCATTGGTATCTAGGTGGTTTGTCGATTCCTCGTGGTGCTAGTGCGAATGAGCTTGTTGAACAATTGTCCTTAAATAAAGATTCAGTTAATTGTTTTGACAATATTACTCAGGCATTTACACTGGCTAACGATAACTCAATGGCTGGTGATTTGATTTTAGTCTTTGGATCATTTTATACCGTCGCAGAAGTCAGACGTTTATTCGTATAATACTCTCTTTTATTGTTAAATTTTAACTTTGGAGTTTCACTTGTCTACACCTTTTCAAAATCGCTTAGTCGGTACTATTATTGTTGCCGCAGTTGCCATTATTGTTTTGCCAGACCTACTCGATGGCACTAAGAAAACCTATCAAGATGAGTTTGAAAAAATCCCACAGGCTCCTAAAGTTGACTTTGTTAAAACGCCTATTCATTTTCCTCAAGAAAAATTGGCTAAAACAGCACAAGAGAAATTGAGTGATGAGCCAGCATTGGATGATGCATTAACAAAAGAGCGAAGCGAACGTGAAAAAACGGATACCAGCCTTAAAATTAATAGCTTAAATAAAGAAACGGCTATTACTGAGCAAGCGACTAAAAAGCCTTCATCAGATAATACCCCCAAAAAACTTTCACCAGAAAAATCGGTTTTAAAACAAGCATGGGTTATTCAATTAGGTAGTTTTCGACATAAAAAGAATGTTGCTCAACTTTTACTCAAATTGAAAGATAATGGCTATACCGCTTTTACTAAGCCAATAAAAACCAAGAATGGTACGTTAATCAAAGTCTTTATTGGTCCTGAGTTGATCAAGTCGACACTGAATAAAAAAATACCAGCATTAAAAAAACTGACTAACGTAGAGGGGAAGATCGCTAGGTTTTCTCCGACAAAATGAAATAGGTTTTAATAAAAAGATTGGCACAATATAGTGTCTTCCTGTTAGAATGCGCGCCTCTACTTAATGGCAAGCAATCATTGGTAACGTTTAATTTATGGTTTGGATAGATTATGCCATTTTGGCAGTTGTAGGCATATCAACCTTAATTAGTCTGGTTCGCGGCTTTGTCAAAGAAGCAGTATCTCTGGTTATCTGGATCAGTGCCTTCTTCATTGCCAGCAAATTTTATGAAAACCTTGCAAATTTACTCACAAGTATTTCCGATCAAACTCTGCGCAATGCTGCTGCTATTGCTATTCTTTTTATAACCACTTTGATTATTGGTGCTCTAGTAAATTACTTAATTGGTCAGTTAGTCAGTAAAACGGGCTTATCCGGCACCGATAGAGTGCTTGGTTTAGTATTCGGTGCATTACGTGGTGTACTTATTACAAGTGCAATTTTATTTTTTATGGACGCATTTACACCCGTGTCGTCAAGTAATTGGTGGATAAAGTCTCAGCTGATCCCCGAGTTCACTTTAATTGTTGAGTGGTTTTTCGAGTATTTAAAAAACTCATCAAGCTTTTTAAAATAAATTTTTACAGTGCCACATAAGATGGGGCTGTTGTTAATGGTTACAAATTTTATTTACTAGAGTGTTTTGTATTTAAAACATTTTAATTTTTAGTTCTGTGGAGAATAAATTCATGTGTGGTATTGTTGGCATTGTTGGTAAAACACCTGTTGGTCAGGCATTGTATGACGGATTAACTGTACTTCAACATCGTGGTCAAGACGCTGCAGGTATTGTGACTATTCACAATAATACCTTAAGACTACGTAAAGGTAATGGTTTAGTAAAAGATGTGTTTCATACGCGTCATATGTTGCGTTTGCAAGGCAATATAGGTATTGGTCATATTCGATACCCAACTGCAGGTACTTCAAGTTCATCAGAAGCTCAACCTTTTTATGCAAATTCACCTTTTGGTATTTCTCTTGCGCATAATGGTAACTTAACCAATGCGGTTGAATTAAAAGAATGGTTATATAACGTCGCTCGTCGTCATGTTAACACTACATCTGACTCTGAATTATTACTCAATATCTTGGGTCATGAATTACAGTTATCAGCAAATTTAAAGTTGACACCAGATGACATTTTTACTGCAATTGGTCAGGTGCATAAGCGTATTCGTGGTGCGTATGCAACGGTTGCTGTCATTGTTGGTCATGGCATGGTTGCATTTCGTGATCCTAATGGTATTCGTCCACTCGTTTTTGGGAAACGTGAAACTGAAAAAGGTGTTGAATACATGATCGCCTCTGAATCTGTTGCACTTGATGCCAATGAGTTTAATTTTGTTCGTGACGTAGCGCCAGGTGAGGCCATTTACTTCACTAACGATGGTCAAATTCATAGCCAACAATGTGCTGAGAACCCAACCTTCAATCCATGTATTTTTGAGTATGTTTATTTTGCTCGCCCAGATTCTGCAATCGATAAGATTTCAGTTTATGCCTCACGCGTTGCAATGGGGAAAAAGCTCGGTGATAAAATAGCGAAAGAATGGGAAGACATCGATATTGATGTTGTTATTCCAATTCCAGAAACATCGTGTGATACAGCGCTTGAAATTGCACGACATTTAAACATTCCATACCGTCAAGGTTTTGTGAAAAACCGTTATATTGGTCGTACTTTTATTATGCCTGGTCAAGAGCAGCGTAAAAAGTCAGTACGTCGTAAGCTTAATGCGATAACGACAGAATTTGCCGGAAAAAATGTATTGTTGGTTGACGACTCTATTGTACGTGGCACCACTTCTGGACAAATTATTCAAATGGCTAGAGCCGCTGGCGCAAAAAATGTTTACTTTGCCTCTGCAGCCCCTGAAATTCGTTTCCCTAATGTATATGGTATCGATATGCCAAGTGCTAATGAATTAATTGCCCATGGTCGTGAATTAGATGATATATGCGAATTGATTGGTGCTGATAAACTTATTTTCCAAACATTAGAAGATTTAGTGACTGCCGTGGGGGATGCTAACCCTGAGATCAAACAATTTGAAACATCAGTATTCAACGGTGAATATATTACTAATGATATCGACCAAGCTTATTTAGACAGGTTAGATGCCTTGAGAAATAATGACACTAAAGAAGATTCTGATAAAGATGCAGATTCAATTATAGATATGCATAATGAAGGTGCTGAATAGTTTAGTACTTTTTGTTGATAAAAAAGCCCGTTTAGCTAAAAGTTAAACGGGCTTTTTTTCAGGTTCAGCTAAATATTAGGCAATATACTCAGAGCCAAAGCCCATGCCTAACATAATGGCGCTAAATGCCATTAAAGAGACTAATAAGACCAAACCACAGGTAACTACCGAACTTGCATAAATAAAGCCCTTCTCTTCTGGGATGTTCATCATGATCGGCACGCCAGAATACAATAAATAAACCGAATAACATAAGGCAGCTAATCCCGCTAAGGTTACAAACCAAAGCACTGGAAATAGGGCGGTAAGTCCAACCATAAGTAAAGGGGTTGCCGTATAAGCAGCCAATTCTAATGACTGAGTAAAGTCAGGAGTTGAATCGAAAGTCTTTGCCATCCACTGAATTAAATAAGCTAAAACTATCACGCCTAAAATCAGTCCAAAATACATTCCAATTGACATTATCATAGCACTTTGCTGTGTTAATTTTATTGGGTCTCCTGCGCCTATCGTCCAGCCAATATGTGCGGCAGCATAATAACTACAAATTGCAGGTATTAACGCAATCGTAATGATATGAATCATGCTATACATTAAGCTCTCGTGACGCTTTTCAATCGTTTGCCACTCTTTCTTAGGGTCAGTATATAATCCCCAAATATGATTTAATATCATAATAAAATCCTCTCGCTGTCCCCAAATTTACATTTATATATTTATTATTATTTATTAATAAATGCCTGAATCGATCAATATTTTTTATTATTGATACCATATTTATGTAAGATGGCGAAGCTTTCGTCAAGAGGTGAAGAGAAATTAAGCTAAATTAAGGGTAAATAAGTTCTGTTTATATCCAAAATAACTTATATCTATATGCTGATATATTATTTTGTTATTTAAAGATGAAGTCATGGAATGGATAAACTTGACGATTGTTCTAAAATTAAGCGACTTTAATTCTAACGATATTCATCGTTTCTATTTCAAAACCGGCAATTGATTCCGTACTTGGATAATAGGTGATATTTACTTGTTGCTTGGTGAGTGACTTATAAGCCTTTTTACGCTTGTACTTAAAAGGTGCATCGCAGTCTTTTATCATGACCGTATTAATAAACCAATCGTCTTGCTCGCGTTGTATATGAGAAACCACAGTAACATTCTCACTATGAATCAGTTTGTCATGTTTTTTGAGGAGATTTTTTGCGATATCTTTTTTCATTATTTAGCCTAGATAAATTTAACGGATTTTTGAAGTATTTTATTGATATCTCAATAAAAAGACTTTTAAAAACAAGATAAAAATAACAGGTTTTATTATGGAAAAAAAACAACTGCAGCCTATTTTATCTTTTCAAAAGCTCTAAATTCAATGCAAAGAAACTAAAATATTAAAATTAACCATTTCATCGATAGATACTTTAGTTGCGCTTTCGATAGGGTGTCCATTAAATATAACAGAATTGAGAAAGCACACTAAGTTGTTTTTGAAGCAAACGTAAATAGTCAATGTTATGGTGCACGATATTGACAAGTACAAGCAAGCAGGATTTGGTCATTGTTGAGGTATGCCTGTTGACGTAAATCCAATATATACGCTGATTCAGTATTAATTAACTGATTCGATACCCCCTAAAAATTAAACTTATTTATCTCCGCTTAAAGATAATTAAGCTGAAATTAGCTCAATTATCGGTCACGTGCCAAGCTTTTATGGGCTGAAGTAAAATCGCCAGCGGCAAGTGAGCCAATGATCGATATTTCTCCTGCTAATGCGGCGGCGGCACAAACTTCAGCAAAGGCTCTGGCCTGGTTTTCTTTCGGTAAATTCATCATTTCTAGGCAAGCTCTCTGGCTAGGTAATTTTGTGCCACCGCCAACGGTGCCGACAATTAAATTGGGTAAAGTTACCGCACAATATAAAGAGCCATCCGCGCGTAATTCAAAGCGAGTGATACCTACGGCCGCTTCAGCAACACAAGCAGCATCTTGACCACAAGCGATAAACATTGCCGCAAGACTATTAGCATAATGCCCTTGTACACCCATTGTGCCACTCATAACACCACCTAGTGCAGACATTCGCCAGCAATCGACCATACGTTGAGGGGTTGTATGCAAGAAACGTTTAACTAATTTTTCAGGTATATTAACTTCAACAGAGACCTTTTTACCCCTAACACTGGTATAGGATTGCGCTGTTGACTTTTTATCTCCAGAACAATTTGCTTCGACAAACCAATACTCGGGCTGTACTGGTGTATTGGCGATAATATATTCGCAAATAGCCTGTGTTGCTATGGTTACCATATTCTGACCAGCGGCATCGCCTGTAGTGAAGTCGCATAATAAATACAGGTGATTTCCTTCCGAGGCAATGCTAATGTCGATTAATCGACAATAATTACTGGTTTGTTTAGCGGCATCACTCAGTTTATCTTTATTGAGCAAAACCCAATGAGAAAAAATAGCTAAATTTTCAATAGAATTAAATGCAAACGCTGGTGAACGACTGACCCCTTCTGATATTAATATCGCCGAGCAACCGCCTGCTTTAGAAATTAGTACCGAACCTCGATGATAACTGGCTATAAGGGCTGCTTCAGTCGTAGCCATAGGTAATAAAAAATCACCTTGGGCATATGTTCCTTTAACTCTGATAGGGCCAGCAACGCCTACGGGAACTTTTACAGTACCTATACAATTTTCGATATTAGATGCATATGCGCTTAAGTCCTCACCTGAATATAAACTCGCAGCATGTTTTTTATTGTTCTTATCTTTAAGTAAGTGATCCCACCGCTTATTAACCGCAACTACATCGCAGCCACTGCCATTAGGAAACTTTATATATGGGGCTTTAATGTCGGAAGATAGTGCGCTGTACAAGTTCTGGGCAGTTTTATCTTTTAATAAATCATCGGAAAAATGTTTGTTTTTATTCACGTATGTCATCATCTTTTAGCTAGTAATCAATTTGAGAGAAAATCTTTAAATTTGGTCGTCATCGGACAATTCTATCGTTTCAGTAAGGAGCTTAGCAAGTAATTATAAGTAAGTTTTTAAAAGGTTGCTTTGTGATTAGATTGACCAGCACATAGATTTTTATGGATATGGGATTTGCACCGCAATGGACTGATAAATCTTTAAATATTTATGTTAATTATGCAATATCGTTGACAAAGGAATGTTTAAACTAACTTATTAGGAAATTATTCTTTGATTTAGTCTATACTCGCTGCTCTTAAGTTTATATAAACAAGTGCAGTAGGTATCTTAAAAAAATGAAAGAACCAATTCTTTTTCATACTATCTATCCACATGAAAGCAGTAAAGTATGGGTTGTTTTTGTCCATGGTGCTGGTGGAAGTTCAGCAATATGGTTTCGTCAAATCAGAGCTTATCAGAAAGAATACAATGTTCTTTTACTGGATCTTCGTGGTCACGGAAAATCAAGTCACCTAGTGAAAACCTTTGTTGATAGTAATTACTCATTTAATAAGGTTTCTGAAGATATTATTGATGTGTTAGATCACAATGATATTGCTTGTGCACACTTTGTTGGTATCTCTTTAGGCACGATCATTATTCGCAACATCGCAGAGCTTGCACCAAAATACGTATCGAGTATGGTTTTAGGCGGTGCGATTACTCGTTTCAATGCGCGCAGTAATACCTTGGTTTATTTGGGCAACGCCTTTAAACATTGTTTACCTTATATGTGGCTATACCGTTTATTTGCTTTTATTATGATGCCCAAAAGGCGTCATAAAGAATCCCGTAATTTATTTGTTCGCGAAGCTAAACGTTTGTGTCAGAAAGAATTTATTCGTTGGTTCAAATTAGCCATGGACGTTAACCCATTAATGCGTTATTTCAAAGAGAAAGAGATAGACATACCTATTCTTTATATTATGGGTAAGGAAGATCATATGTTTCTGGGCCCAGTAAAAGAGATGGTTAAACAACACAAGAATAGTTTATTAAGAACTATTCATAAATGTGGTCATGTATGCAATGTTGAAAACCCTGAAGTCTTTAATCAACACTCTTTAGACTTTATATCGCAACAAAATATACGTTGTTAAAATATCGAGTAAAGTAAGGTATAACCGTTAATTTCTTATTAGCGCGATTAATGAAACATAATATTTATTTGACGCTGTAATATCAGCTGCCGTACAAGGTAAATGTCTTCTAATTGGCTCTAGTTATAATGTTCCTAAAGGGGCTGAAGTAATAATTGACATTAATATAGGTTTACCTTTGCCTTACCTCATCGGTCTTTAAGTTTATTAAAGCCTTCTTTAACATGAGTTATCTTGGCCAAACTTCAGGTAATAATAGAATCAACAACGTTCGAAAACTCTTTTTGCAGTGAAGTTCATAATTTTGATATAAAAATCAAACCACACATCCATACTCACCGCTGTTGACAGAGTATTTTTTTTCGCGGATTATGCGGCTAACTGGCTGTGGTTTAAAACAAATAATAATTATCGTATCGATAAGAGAAAACGTAATGGATGTTGAGTTAATTAAGACTTTTTTAGAAGTTAAAGATTGTCGGCACTTTGGTAAAGCAGCTGAAAATCTATACCTAACACAAGCCGCAGTTAGTACCAGAGTACGACAGCTTGAAAGGTATTTTGGTGTAACATTATTTCACCGTGCAAGAAATAATATCCAGCTGACCCTAGCTGGAGAAAGGTTAGTACCGCATGCCGAAAATATGCTTAATACCTTGAGAATGGCTAAACAAGATGTCGCTTTAGCTTCTGAACAGGTTGCACAAATATCTATAGCAGGTACACCTAATACATGGGATGTATATATTCATGATGCGATATCAAAAATATATTTAAGCCAACCGCATGTCAGTTTGGTCGCTGAAATATTATCTCGTGAACAATTAACCAGACAATTACTGGAACGAACATTAGATGTTGCTATTCTATTTGATCCTCCCAAAGTTGAAGAGTTAAAAATAGAATCCTTGCATATGTTCAATTTAGTACCGGTAACCACTTTTCAAAATGAGATAAAAAGTCCATCCGATGTTAAACGCTATATTATGATCGATTGGGGAATCAGCTTTATTAATTGGCATGCTAAAGAAGTTAAAGGAATATCAATTCCGGCGATTCGAACCAGTACTGCGCGAATCGCTTTAGATTTGATGCTGCAATGTGGCGGTAGTGCGTATTTACCAGATATGTTAGTTAAACCTTTTATTGAACAGGGGACTCTTTTTGAAATAAAAGAATTACCGGTATTTGAACGTGAATTATTCAGTGCTTTTCATAAAGACAATGAAAATGAAGAGCGTATTCTTGAAATTAAAAACTTACTTAGAAAAGATGATCCCGAAGCTCCAGCTATTATGACACCTCAATAAAGCCAGCAACTAGCCCTCAATAATACCCAAAATTTATACTATATTTATTGTATACAATTTTAAACCTAATACTAAAAGTAAAATATTTTTATCGTTAACTTAAAAATATTTTGCTTTTCTTCTCAGCCAAAAACATAGATTATCCGTTTTTTACGTGATTGGATTAATTTCCACTAATAAATTTTATTGTATTTAACTCAAAATAGTGAAAACACTATTTAATAATTTTTTAGGTCAAGCCCATGCTTTTTAATGATTCGTTTAACACTGATTGTCCAATTCGTCAGAACATTCGCAAATTTTATCGTATAGATGAAAATATTGCGGTAGATCATATTCTTCCTTTAGCCGAAGTTAATGTCAGTGCCAGAAGTAGGGCTTGGGAAAGAGCACGTAAAAT
>JABSOY010000030.1 GCA_013215385.1 Colwellia sp. | reverse complement strand
GGACAAATAACAGTTGGCTATTTACTCCTTCGTCGCTTATTTTAGCCAACTATTATTTGCCTCTTAATGGGGCGTTATGCATATGGAGTATTTTATGACGGATAAGGATATTAAATTTTATTTGGCTTTAAAGAAAAACGTTAATTTTACCCCTACCTCTATCGGTTTTTTAATCGTTATATTTTTACTTAATGGTTATTTTAATTTCGTTAGCTCTATAGACGCAGGCTTGTCGTACGGTATATCTATCTTACTTGTTATGAATTTACTTCAGGCTATATTTCTGGATACAACCGAAGCCAAAAGTCATGCTTTAATTGAAAAGCTTATAAATGCTAATCCTGAACTATTAAAAGAGGTTACTGCATATAATATGCATATCAAGAAAATCAACAAGGACACGTAACAGTTGGCTACGTTTCGCTTCGCTACACAATTTTAGCCAACCATTACTTAGCCTGTTATTTGGGCGTTATCAATACAAAATCTAATCCGAATTCAATTTTAGTCACTTGATGCTAATGTCTATACTGTGGCATTAGTTGTCGTAAAAGTAAGGTTTAGTAAATTATAGCCACCAAAATAGGTGGCTTTTTTATACCCCCATTAAGTAATACGGGGGTAAAGTATTTTCAGGGTTCTGCTGTGAGACACGTATACCAATACTTTTAGTGATTTGTCTTCTCTATTTTTCTAGGACACTTTTTTTGTAGTGTCGCTTTCCATGCATCTTTTTTATTTTTTATTTCTTCGGATGATTTGTACATATAAAAATGTTCATTTACATAGTTAGGTACTATTTGCCTTTCCAAAACTATATTTGTGTTGTATATGAAGAGTAACTCATTATTTTCATAGTCGAAAAACATTTTTTTTATTCCGTTACCAACTATACCACCTAAACATTTCATCGTTTTTCCATTTTTTAAGGTGACATTGTATCTGGGAATATATCCTTTATTAATCCCCTTTGCTTCGTGTCGGTGCAGAGTAAATGATATATATATTTGAGACACCATGATGGTCAGTATAATAGGTGTTGAAATCTTCATTATAATGAAATGTGAAAAGGGGACTTTCTGTTTTTCTTCACTGGAATTTTCAAGGTTTCTTATTTTTCTTATCGCTTCTTTACACTTGCTAGTATAAATTAAAAACCAAACAGAAATAACACTTCCTGATATGAATAAAAAGGTTTTAAGGATAACGTTTTGCGTATTAGCTATTTGAAAAATTTCACTGAAAGTAAAATGCTCATAATAATTAACACCAAAGTCACTTAATAGATTTCTTGTATCTATGTAAATAAATGAAGTAATCAATATGATTGATAATGAAACAAATATTAAATAGTGATTTTTTATAAATATTAATTGTTGCTTGGCTATCTTTCCTAGCCTAAGTTCTTCTTCTATCTGTATTGATGATTTCATTTTTAAGACTTCCATATCAAAACACTTATTCTTATTGATGGGTACTAAATGGGTACTTAAATAAAAAACCATTTACAACCTATTGATTGTAAAGGGTATTGTGTGGTGGAGCGGGGGGGAGATACCATCTCCACCTAGAAACGCCACCACTAATGGCTTACTTGTTGTTTTATATGGATATTATATTTCAGTTGCATGCGTTTGTGTAGCACTTTGTGGGATCTTTGTTGGATCTCGGTATATATTGTTTGATAAGGAGTCGAACTGCCGTCCATAATTTACATTGTGGCAGTATAATCAACTAAGTTTCAACAATCGCTAATCGCACCTAATGAAGTAGAGTTTAGTTATTATATTCCTAACTCTTTCACTGATGTTTTTTACGGTTTTTATCGATCATTTTCCGAACTTTTTCTATGCTATCGCATCCACTATTTCTATGAATCACAGCATGACAATTCGGGCATACAGGTCTTAAATCTACTTCAGGGTCAACATTATATATTTCGCCAACTTTTGCAATTGGATTTAAATGGTGGACATGAATGATATTCTTAGCTTCATACCCATAGGTATCTTCTGAATTAAACCCACAAACAACACAAGAAGTACCATACTTTTCTATGCACTTCATTTTTGCTTTTATATTTCGTTCATACTTATTAACAGTAATCCTTTGCTTTGCACCTTCAGGCAGTTCTTCTTCAGTAATAGATGAGATCAAACCTACTTTAATGTCTTCGTGGTTGTATATATATAAATTAGAATTTCGATATTCTAGTAGAATTACATCGTTAGCTTTTGCATTTATATGTAAAAGAAATTCGGATAATCTATGTTTTTCACTATTTATATAAACGTCTGGAGAGATCCAAGCGTATATATTATTTTGAGTCATCCTTAAGCCAGCTAAACAACTCTCCTTACCCGCTATAAGGTTAATTTCGACTCTCTCATTTGTAATAAGAGGTAAGTTATCGATTTCACTTTTCTTAATATGTATCTCTAAATTGTGTGACCCATCTGAATAATCTTTTGTGCGTCTGATTTTTGCTTTAATCAATGCTAAGTCCTATTGGAAAATTGAAAGTTTGTAGTTTTATGAGCTATTGAAAAAAGGTAAACAAATTACAATTCCAAGTCCGTTTAACTTGTTTTTATTCGCTTAATTGGGGGAGTAATAAAGCAAGTTCCCTATCATCTATACCTTTTTTATATAACTCATTTACTTGCCATAAACCACTTTCAACAATCTTAACTTTAGGTGAACTATTACCAAGCCAATCTTTTGATGGACCGCAGTTCTTACATAAAGAAATACTGGAGATAAGCCTTGCTTCAAACATTAGACGATCTTCCTTTTCTTCAACAGGAAGTATTGCGAATGTAAAATTGTCTTGTATGTAATTACTTACTTTTTCTTCAATCAGATCCTGATATTCTTTATTTATTTTCCCTTCGTGGACTTTTCTAGCTTCTCTAGTTGTTAAATCAATATTCCACTGAGCAATAAATTCGTCATTTTCTTCATTTAACATCGCTCTACCAATATTTTTTCTGAAAATACTTCTATCTTTGTTCTTCGAAAGAAAGTGCTGCTTAAGTCGTGGAATAAGCTGATTAATACCCGTATGGGTACCAACGCGAACAATTCTGTCTAGTTCATGACCTAGTTCACTTTTTTCAAATAAGATGTAGATTCCGTTCTTAGGGAGCTCTTTAGAATCAAATGGAAAATTGTATCTTTTAATTCTATTACAGTATGAATGAATTATTTCACAGTTAGTATTCATGATGTAAGTTCCTTAAGTTTTTGCAATTGCATACCTAAACGCATGCCCTCCAAAGGTATTGAATAATTTTTCATATGTGGTATCAAATGCTCTCTATATTTTACGCCAGCCAAAAAAATGAAGTTTGTATTATGTAGCTCACAAGTCTCTTTTAGTTGCGATATTACGTCTTCAGACCAAGATACTCTTTCATCTTTGAGCATCTTATTTAACGTTTTCTCATAGGGGGCTATTTGATCATCTAATTTTAAAAGTCCATGCTGTGCTGACAGAATGTATATTTCATAAGGGGCTAATTGCTGTGCATATGACAAGTTATATTTAAACAATGAGCTAGTGTACATACTCATCGCTGATGATTTTTCTGATCTCTTGGTTTTAACACAAGAAATAAGTACTACATTTTTCATAAAAACACCTAAAGAGTTTTAACATAATAAGCGGTAAGTAAATAAGCAAACATTAGCAGTATACAACTGACTTTATTAGATTTTTTATTGTATATAATACGGACAAACATACAGTCTATTTTGAATAACTGCAATTTTGTTTTAATTTTTGGTGGTATATATTATATCTCCAGCTTTTAGTGGAAAAAACGGAAGGTTGGCAGACTAAATGAATCAAATTCTTTGGCTACATTTTTTTACTTTGTAGTACATATTAATACTTACCAACTCAATTAATTCCCTATTATAATTAGTGATCGAGGAATAAATCTTAAACGCATAATAAAAAGTAAAGGTATAAAATGGCAACTTACGACAACTTTGATGACTTTAAGGAAAGTCTAGTTTCAGTAATTAAAACTTTCCCTACGATGAATTTCAAAGTTGAGGTTACAAAAAGAACTGGGGGACTGACATTTCTAGTTAGCTCTCCAATGACTTCGTTAACTGCTAAGTTACGATTAGCCATTTCAGAAGATAATTGTTATTTGGTAGGAACGACCACTATTCGTCAAGCTCTACAAGACGTATTTTCTCACTATAAATCCAGTGAAATTCAAAAAGGTATTGATGCTCAAGAGGATAATGAGCGAAAGAAAATGCAAGAAGAGTCCTTTCTTCGTATTAGAAAAGAAGGAATAAAGCGGCTAAAAGTGCAGGGTGCTGAGAAATATAAGAATAATCTAGATAAAGAAGAGAGGATCAAGCGGATTCAACCCGCATTAGACAAAATAATATTAGAAACTAATTCAAGTGTAATAGAAGGGGTAGAACAGACCCTAGCTGAATGGCAACAAGAAGAAAGTGAACATTATTTGTCGTTAGCGTTGATTAGAGTTGAAAATGAGTTAGAGCTTCACGATAGCTATCATGTAGAGCTTATAGAGCACTCTGCTAATGATGGATATTCTCCACCCTCGACCACAGAAAAATTATATAATATTTTTTCTAATGTTGAATCGGCTGTTGATTATTGCCGAACAATGATTCTTGAGAATGAGCTTTTTTATCATAAGCACCATCACTAATAATGTTAGCGATAAATGAAGGGAAGAAGATAACCCTATTAGTGGTAGTTTAAATTCCCCTTTATTTTTTAAATGGGATAGATACAAAAACATGCTTTTTATCTTTTGATTACTCCCCCCCCCTTACTCATCAATCCATATTTTAAATAGCAATTACCATAACGTTGGCAGGAAATGAGAGGGGCATAGCATCGTGAATAACTAGTCAGTTACCTTTGGCATCGTGAGTGGCTTTCTGTCTTTTGTTGCATAGGCGTAAAAAATTGCTATTAACCCAACGACTAAACAAATATAAATCAATATTTCTAAATGGAAACTACCGTATGGAATCACTTCAGGTAAATAACGGGAAAATGAAGCTATAGCTGTGACAAAAAAAGCACAACAAATGACATGAAAACTTTTCCTTAATTTTTGTTTTGTTACTTTCGTGCTCTTACCTTCTATCATGTCACCTATGAAAGTTTGGTACTCATCACTAAAATAAACATTATTTTCTATTACTTCTATCCATGAGTCTTGAAATGCCTTTTTTTGAAAAGCGCTGTTGATGCCTTCAAGCCATTCATTCCACGTCACATCGTCAATCTTACCTGTCTGATGCAACATGTACTCTTCACAGCACAAATCAAAATATACTTGCATGTTTTTTAATATTTTATTCTTCTTTTCAATACCTTTTGCATTTATATCAAAATCTAGGTTATTAATCTCGTATGGAAACTCTAATATAATCGCTTGATATCTACGTGTGTAATCAGCAAAAAAAGTTAGTTGATGTTGAACTTTGAAATGCTTAATTGCTATCAATATTGCTAGTGATGGCAAGGTAATTCCGATTACCTCAGTGAGAGTCTTTCCTTCATGGAACAAGTAACCCACAATTACAGCTATTGCTAGCATGCCTAGAAAAAATGTGTGATGGTGTAATTTATTTAGACGAGTAAGTATATTCATGGTAATTACCAATTTTTATGAAATGGTAACTTAAAAAAATCAAAATATACAATGGATTAACTATTTAATTCTATTGATAGCCTTTATTCATGCAAAAGACATTTTATACTTTTTTTGAAGGTACTTTAGATTGTATGGCTTAAAGATAAAGCATGCATTTAATGGATGCTTTAGAAAATAATATTCTTTTTTAATCTGATGAACAAATGTTCTGAACCTATCTTTATTAGTACCTATTTCTTTATATAAGAACATCAACTCTGCAAGTAGTACTGATACTTTGAAAGCAATTTCTATTCTCTGCTTTGGTGTATCAGAAGGTTTTCCAAGAACTTCTCTTATCTTATTTCTTCTTGATAATGTTAACTCATAACAGTTTGCTCTATTGGTTTTAAAGGACTGAAAATTATAACTCAGTTCGTCATTAAGCAATCGATGGTTGAAGGATGAAAGTAAGCATCCTAATATTTCTGGATTGTTATATACATTAAGAGTATCAACAAACTTTAGAAATACTGATTTTTTCGTATATAAATGCTCTAAATTAAGTAGGTATTTGTAAGCGTTTTTGAGGTCATTATTGGCTAGTGCTTGTTTTGTTTTTTGTCGATAATAAGTTAATAAACTGCTATTTGTTGACATAATATTTCTCAAGTTCGCTGGGTTGCTGTGTATTTATTAGAAATAGTGCTTTTCTCTTGAGATAGAGGAGGACTTTATAAAAAGTTTGATTGGCTTATGCATTGAACGAGCACTATGTTGAGAGTGTCAATTAATCAGCAAGCACATTTTATTGATTACAAAATCAAACTAAAAACATACATTTTGTGGATAGAAAAACTATTAGTATTAAGCATCACCCATATTTATAAACGGATATAAAAATTGGATATAATTCAAAAGAAAATACTTAAAGCCTTTTCAATAGAAGGTCAGGAAACGTTGAATTCAATATTAGTTAATTTAAGTGACTCAGAATTTTCAATCCTTTTAAATGAGCTAAGTCGTGTTTATCAGAGTGTTAATGCAGGAAGGGATGCAAACGATCCTCTATTAATAGAGGAAGTAAATAAAACTCACTCTGTATTAATAGCACCTAATGGAGATGAGTTTATATTAAGTAAAAAAGGACAAATTCCAAAGTTAATTAAATGTCTGGGCATTAGATCTAGGAATAAAACTAATCAACGACAATTAACCTCAGAAGATATAGTGAAAAGTTCTTTGGATGGGTATGGCGGTTTTAGTGCTGACTTCAAGAAGCAACAAAACAAAAGCACAGGCGGAGCTATTGATTGGGGCTAAAACTCGAAAGTTATAGTTAATTGTTCAGACTAATTTATTACAGTCCAACTCATTTCATTCGTTGGCTGTAGTATTCGTGATAAATCACTTCATACTCTTTTCGTTTCACTTCAAATATTTACTAAGTTCGTTCGGTAGGCAGGTACCTGCCGAACACTATTAATCTCTAAGGCGTTTTAGATTTGAGATATTTTTATCCCCCCTATGCGAAACTAGCTAAGTAGTATTCACATAAAGGGGAGAAGAGTAGATACGCTCTAATAGCGCTAAGCTCGTATGAGTCATCAACATCTTATATACATCTATACTGTTTCTAGTGCCTTTAGGCGGTTGGCCTGTACCTAAAGATTCAATGCGTCTTCTTGCAATAATGCAACCAACGGTCTGGGTAATAACCCCATCTTACTTACTAGCCATATAAGCGACTAGTAAGCTGCTTATAGATTTCTCTATAAGCTCATTTAGCTGAACTAACGTAACTAACTACAGTTACGGAACAGAGTGCATCTTTTTTTATTCTCGCGTGCTGAAGCGGTATTGCAAGTCCTGAGACGTTACCAACTAACCATTCGAGTCGTCAATCCAGCTGACATTCATGCGTGCAATCAATGGTCTGTTAAGATACCTTTAAAGGGTTGCAGCGCGTAGCTATCCATAGCTATTTTATCTGGATCTGGTGATAAAGTTTTGCTCTGAGTCGAGCTAAAGAAATACAATGCTAGATTGGGTATTCACGACTTTATCATTCACGACTTTATAAGAGGTATGCGGCGAAGCAGTCGTGAGGCTTGTGCTGTTGGTGATCAAACCAACAGTGCCGCTCTCTGTAACAGTATTTATACAGAATAAAAGATCTGTATCAGAAAGGGGCTTTTTTAGCGTTTTTTAGTACACGCTAACTAAAGCTCTAAATTTGCAAAGCCTTTATCTATTTGTTCTTGGTCAATTCCTATATAGCGTAGTGTTACAGCTGTGCTTGAATGCCTTAACATTTTCATCACTTCACCAATATCATTGAATTTTTTGTACATATGGTAACCGCGTGTTTTTCTCATGGAGTGAGTCGACAAATTAATATTTACAATATCTCCAATTTCCTTAAATGCTTGTCCTACTGCTTGGCGAGATAACGGCTTAATTGTTTTTACATTTCTAGCGGTTGCCTGAAATAAGAATATTGCATCAGGTGCACTATCACGAATATTAGTAATGGTTGCTAGGGCTGTTTGGTTCAAATGAATATCAGCACACTTACCTGTTTTGGATTCTTTTATTGTTAATCGGTCGCCTTTGATGTCCGTGTACTTAATAGATAATAAATCAGAAATGCGTAACGCTGTATTTACCCCAAGAGTCCAAATATCAGAAAATTGTTGAGAATGATGAGTTACTAACAATTTAGGGATCATTTTTACAACATCTAAATCTTTAACCGCTTTGACTTCTTTCATAAAACTAACTTTCCATAATGTATCTTAGTGCTTGTTATGGAAAGTATATCATCATTTTATAGGGGCGGCCTATAGGGAGTAAGACTTGTAAACTTTCCAAAATAACATTAAGGAAAGTATATTGTTGCTACTTTGTATATGCTTATAATTTTTATCTGATCTTAGGGGGATAGTAGGTACTTCTGTCGTTTAATTCATGTGAACTATTACGCTTTATATCCTATATGTTGAACCTCCGTAGTCAATATATATGGCACGACTATTGTCAGTTAAAATGTGTGACCTTTATAGAAGATAAGCCTAAGCTTTTGTTTAAAATATTTGATTAAAAACAAAGACTCTAATGGTTAATTAAATTAGTATCAATGTAGGGAAATTAATAACATTAAATGGAATCTTTAAAATGCTTATCAGTAAAATATCTATTTCAAACTTTAGGCTCTTGCAGCAATCATCTTTAGATCTAAGAGAAAAACTTTCGTTGTTAGTTGGTAAAAATAATACAGGTAAAACATCATTACTCGTTTTATTTGAAAAGTTTTTCGAGCAATCGAAGCGCTTTGACTATAATGATTTCCCTATTTCTTTGAGGGAGAAAATCCATACTATCGACGAGCACAGTGATATTGAGGATCTATCTATTCGAATGGTTTTAGAAATAGGTTACGATGATAAAGATAACCTAGGGGTCTTATCTGACTTTATTTTAGATTTAAATCCAGCCATAACTAATGCAAAGATTCTATTTGAATGCCGTATAGATAAGAGTGGTTTGTTAAAAGAGATACCTTCTGGTTGTAGTCTTGAGGAGAGAAAAAATTTAATCATCAAGACTCTTCGAAGTCATTTGAAAAGAGATATATATGCTTTCAATGATAATGGGTACAAAGGTACAAAAGAATATATCTTTGAGCATAGAAATAAGTTAATTAAAAAAGACTTAGGGCAAGTCAAATCATTGATTAACCTTAGCATTATACATGCTAGAAGAGAGGTGGCTAGTTCAGAAGAGCACGGTGATAATAAGCAACCACTGTCGAATATTGCAACAAAATACTTTAAAAAAGATAATAATGTATCTAATGCTGATGTCGTCTCAATAAACAAAGAGTTAATTGCATTAGATAAGACATTAGACAAGACATATGATTCATACTTTGGTGAGTTTTTAAATAATGCGAAAGGTTTTATCGGGCTTGATAAACTAAACGTTGTTTCAAATATTCAATCTAATATGTTGTTGGAAAATTCATCACAGGTAATTTATGGGACACCACAAGATAACCTCCCTGAGCATTTCAACGGGTTAGGTTATGTGAATATTCTCTACATGCTCCTTGAAATAGAAATAAAAAAATCTCATTTCAAGGAGAAAGAAGCTCCCATAAATATTTTGTTTATCGAGGAGCCAGAGGCTCATACTCACCCTCAAATGCAATATCGTTTTGCGGAGAATATTAGTGCAGAGTTAGATGATGTTAAAAACCTGCAAACGCTCATTACTACACACTCTCCTCACATTGTATCTCGCTCTAAATTTGAAGATATTAGGTACTTACAGCTTGAAAATTCAAATGTTAAAATCAAGAATTTTCATACGGAGTTAAGAGCTAAATATGAGAAGTTTGAGGAGTTTAAATTTCTTAAGCAATACCTCAATATACAATCATCAGAACTATTCTTTGCTAGTAAAGTTATTTTTATAGAGGGGGTAACTGAAAGAATGTTGCTGCCGTACTTTATGAAAGAGTTTGATGATTCTCAAAAAGCAAAAGATCCGAAATACATAGCCTTAGCTGCACAAAACTTATCTATTATCGAGGTTGGAGCTAATGCTAAAGTATTTGCGCCTTTTTTAGAGTTCCTAGGTATCAAAACCCTAATAATAACTGATATTGATTCGACGAATAAACCTAGTGGTGAAAAATCATATTGCACAGCCACAGTAGTTGATGGAACACATACAAGTAACGAAACAATTAAATATTTCTATAAAGCTCCTGTTGACGTAAAGACCGATGAATTTGATACATGGTTTAAAGATATAAAAAATCATAAAGGTGTAAATAATAATCCTAATATAAGAGTTGCCTATCAGTCAGAGGAAAGAGGCTATAAGCCTAGAAGCTTTGAAGATGCGTTTATCAATATTAATAGGGCTTTACTCATTGAAAATAAGGATGCATTACTTGGATTAAAAAATAGAAAAGAGTTAGACGTTAATGGTGATCTTTATGATGATATTTATGGGTTGACGGAATCGGTATTAGGGAAAAAATCTGATTTTGCAGCTTCTTTATTGTATCTGGCTCTGTCTAGTAAAGGCGTACAATTAGCTTGTCCAGCGTATATTTTGGAGGGATTCCAATGGCTACAACAGTAATTGGTGCTTTAGATAAGATAAAAGTTTGTGTGAAGAGCAAACAAAATTTTGTACTTCAAGGAGGTGCGGGTAGTGGGAAAACAGAAACTTTGAAACAAAGTTTAGAGTTCATTTCTCAGTACTTTCCTACTTATAAAATAGCGTGTATAACGCATACTAATTTAGCGGCTGAAGAAATTGAATCTCGTGTTGGAGTAGGTTATACAATCTCGACAATTCATTCATTTTTAAGTGACTTAATTAAAAACTATAAAAAAAATATCCATGAAGTTATACATGAGTTATTTATTATTAAATATATGGAGCGAGCTGAGTTAAGCTTTTATATAGATGAGAAAGATCAAAATAAGCTAGAGCACGAAAAGTATAAAAAAATATACGAAAAATATATGAAGTCCAAGTTCTTAGTAGAGAATGAAAGGGTCGATAAAGTTATGGGGAAAAGGGCCTATGATAAATCACCTGTGGAATTTAATACTGATTTAAATGAAAGAATAGCATCACATAACGAAGTAATAATAAATGTTATTCGAGACAAGGACTATGTGGATATTGAGTACAATAAAACAGCTTTTAATAATTTAAAAAAACTTAGTTATGGCCATGATGGATTAATCGATATAGCCAGTTTACTTTTTACCAAATACCCTGTTATCGGGCGAATATTGCAAAGTAAATATGATTGTATTTTTGTCGATGAATATCAAGATACTAATCCTAAAATTGTTGATATATTTTTAAAGCATATGCCTGTGCAGGCTGATGTTCTAATCGGTTTTTTTGGGGATTCAATGCAGGCCATTTATCCTGATGGTATAGGGAATCTTGATAAACAGATTAAGGTAGGTCTGGTTGAAAAAATTGAAAAAGATGACAACTTTAGGTGTTCTGAGCAAGTCGTTAATTTTATTAATACTTTGCGAGATGATACGTTAAAGCAAGATGTTGCCTTTAAAGTGGATGAACAGGGAGTACGGGAGACACTTTCTGATAGGCAAGGTGTAGTTGACCTGTTTTATGCGGTTAAACCTGCACAGCCGTCTGGAAAGATGACTCCGGAAGAGAAATACTTAGAAAAAGAAATTCACTTGAAAAATTTAGAAGAAATAATTAATCATGCATCTGTAGGTAAAGGTGATGACGTATTCAGACAATTAAAGCTAACTAACAAGTCTATCGCTTTTGATGCCGGTTTTGACGTTTTATATTCTATTTTCTCAAATCGATATAGTGATCCTAAAGAGTTAATCGATAAGCATTTAGATAGAATGCAGTTTAGGAGCCTATTCGAGTTATGTAATGCCTATTCCCCTATGCCAGGTATTGAACCAGATTACAATTTGGTTTATCAGAAGTTAAAAGAACAAGGTTTCTATTTAAATAACCTGAATGATAAACAGTTAATTAAAGAGAATATTGATAAGGTAATGACCTCTTCGGAAGGAGCTGTGGATGTACTTAAGTTGGCGTTTGACTTAAAGCTGATCACACCTTCAAATGCTTATTTAGCACACATGGAGTCATATCAACGGTTTATGGAAGAGATTGAGGGCAATGAAGCCCATAAAAAGTTTGGAAAATTATATGAGGAAGGTAAGAATACATTTACACGAATAACAGCGGATATTCCTGATATCGACCAAGATGACTTTAATGAGCTCGAAAGAGATTACAAACAAGAGAAATTTTATTCCCGCTTCTTCTCTAATGAATTAAAGTTTTCTGAAATGGTTAATTACTTTCATTACCTTAATGAAGATACAAATTATATAACCATGCATAAAACGAAGGGCTCAGGCATTGACAATGTAATCGTGGTACTTGATGAGTACTCTTGGTATCAAAAATATGACTTTAAGTCCTTTTATTCTGAAGGCACATCCTCAACAAAAACATCTAATACTCAGAAGTTGGTTTATGTAGCATGCTCAAGAGCTAAGAAAAATTTGAGATGTATTAGGATTGTCAAAGATGAACAGGAAGAAAAAGAATTATTGATGTTTTTTTCAAAATGTAAAGTAGTGAAGTTTGATTACACTGTACCGTAGGTTAATGAAATAGGTACTATAAGGGGCTCCTGTTAATAGTTAAGCCCCTTTTATTACTCACCTTCGTGACATGGAAGATCGCTGATGCACATTAGGTTTAGCTATTTTAAACGCCACTTTGTTATATTTTTAATAACATCAGAAAAATCCAAAATATCAATAGTTTCTTTTTGAACTCGAACATTTAAGTCTTTGCCGTACCTGCGATAAGTCTCACTATCTGATATGTGCCCTAATATTCCTTGAGCTTGTGTTTCATTAACTTGTTTTTGTTTAAACTCATCTGCAACAGTATGTCTAAAGCTATGAAAATCAACATGGGTAATATTAAGCTTCTTACGGTACCTCTGAAACCATTTACCTGCTTTATTTCCTAATCCATCTCTAGGGGCTTCATTTAGATTATTGAGAAGACCATCAAACAGAAGAGTGCTATTCCTCTTTTTCCTAATGTTCAAATAATTTATAAACCCAAGATCTATCAAGTGTTGATGAATAGGGATGAGACGAGCTGAATTAGTATTTTTTAGTTTTTGGTGTTTTTTCTGCTCATTAATATCTATTAATAGAATACCGTCTACTTCCTTTACGTCAGAAACATAGAGCTGAGCAATTTCATTTTGCCGCGAACCAGTGTACAAGGCGAGTAATGGTAACCAAAACATATATGGGTGAGTTAGTTTATGTTGTGTATAAACCTCAGAGTCAAATAAGGTGAGTAGGCTGCTATCATCCCACCTTTGGCGCAGCTCAGATTCTTTTCTTTTTGGAATTGCTACTCTTAATTTATGAAAATAGTTTTTATCAACATAATCAGATTTCACTAACCATTCAAAAAAGCTTGAGTATCTTTCTATAATACCTTTTACAGTTCGAGGCGATTGCGGTGGGCAGTTGAGTTCGATTAACTGCTGAATGGTCTTATTTTTATATTGCTTCTTTTTATTTCTATTTGCAGGTAGTTTAAGTAATGCGTTTCGTATCTCTTCTGCTTGCTGATACTTAATCTCTGAAGGGGGACGTTCTGCACCAAAATATTCAATGAGAGTATTCAGGCTTGCTTTATTGGCGTCTAAAGTTTTTTCTTGAATACCTCCAGCGGATTTTTTGGAGTGAAGATATTGGTCAACAGCACCCCTTAAAGTTACTTCTACACTAGTAGACGTTGTAGTTCGTGGGTGTACAGGTTTAGGCGTGTACTCATACTCGTCAGCCATGATTTTAACTGTCTCGCGCTCAGCAACAGGGTCACCATGATCCGCTTCAAAGGTAACTTCATGGCCATCAGAATATTTAACTGTCTTTTTTGTCCAATCTAAAACTGATTCTTTACCATTAACTCGATTGATAGCTCTAGTTGTTCTTCCCAGAATTTTATCTACGTCAGCTTGTAAGTTCCGTGCCATTGCTTTTCTTAAGTTATGGAATTGCGTTTCAATATCATAAATTAACTCGGAACTCATGTTAATTGCAGTCGTGTAACACTTTGTATTTAAGGAAACGTAGAACTCAGGTTTTTGAATGAATGGTTTAATATCTTTAGGAATACGTTTTCTAAAGTATATATTGCCGTTTCGTTGAATTAGATTTGTGGTGGCGTTTTTCATGTGTAGCACCTTGTGGGGTGTTTGTGGGATGAATAGCCATTTGAAAACAAAAATGGCTGAAATCATTAATGAAATCAGCCATTTATATCTAATGTGGTGGAGCGGGGGGGAATCGACCCTATTTAATTGCTAGTTAAAACAATGAGTTGTAATGTAATCAAAGGGTTAGTGTTATAGCGCTTTAGCGTTTATTACAGTTTGTTAGTGTAAGGTGGACAAAAGGTGGACACTATTCGTTATTGTTGCATATCGGGTTTAACCTAATAGCGTCCTCTAGGTGAGTTTTACTAAAGTGAGCATATTTCATAGTATCGTTAATACTAGCATGACCTAATATTTGCTGAAGCACCAATATATTGCCTCCTTTCATCATAAAGTGACTTGCAAAAGTATGCCTTAAGACGTGACTACATTGTCCTTTGGGGAGTTGAACTCCCGTCCGCTCTAACGCTTTCCTGAATGCACCTATGCAACTAGTAAATAAACTACCTCTTTTTTTAGGGATCTCTTTTGCTAATTCTTCACTAATTGGAATTGTTCTATTTTTCTTGCCTTTAGTTTTTATGTAGGTTATTTGGTTGTTTGCTACCTGCCTACTGGTAATGCCTTCTGCTTCTCCCCATCTTGCACCTGTTGACAATGCAATTTTTGCCACGAGATACGCATCACTATTCCTAGATTTTTTTAGCTCTTCTAATAATATTAATATTTCATCAGGTAATAAAAAACCCATTTCCGGCTGTTGGTATTTTAATGCTCTTACATTTTTAATTGGATTATTATTAATTTCGTTTAAACGTATTAATTCGTTAAACATGGCGCTTAAATAGGTTTGTTCATTATTTACCGTTTTAATTGTTACTTTTTCTAAACGTTCGGCTCGATATTTTGACCAGTCAGCGGCAGTAATCTTTCTAACGATAGGATTATTCATTTTTGCGCACATAGCTTTCATTTTAGCTAAGCGCTTTGTTATATCGCTTAAGCTTTTTCCATGTAACTTATACCAAAGGTCTATTAATTCTATTAGTCGCCTATTATCTTCTGGGTTAGGTTCCCATTCTTTGGCATTTTTTAATTCTCCGTTCCAATAGTCTCTAAATCTTATAGCTTCGTTTCTTGTGACAAACTCACCACGTTTACGATTTCCATGTTTACCATTTGGTCGAAAATCAACACAATACGGTTTTTCTATATTGTCAGTTTTCGAAATACCGTCTTGAACTTTTTTAATCTTTATCATTTTTGATTACTGCATCTTGATATCTAATTTAAGGATACACATAAATCAAGGGAAATCTATTTGTTATTATTATGTTAATGAGTTAGTATTTTTCCAATATTAAAGGTAAAGGGTAAATATGGACATTAAAAGTACGATATTGAATACGGAAACTAACCTCTATAAAAAAGCCTCAACAATAGAAGAAGTAAATTCTCAAATACAAAACTCATCTGGTACAGTTTCTTTATCTTCCGAATCTATAGGATTGCAAAATGAAGGTGGCGGACACCCAGGGCGTCCTAAAAATGAAGAAGTAAATTCTCAATCACAAAATACATCTGATACAGTTTCTATTTCTGATGAAGCAAAGTCTTTATTCAACGAAGGCGGCTCACACCCTAAAAGACCACCTGGTTAATTAAAGGCGTTATATGATTAGTCATGAGCTAGGGCATTTTATTGCCAAGTTTTATTTGGTTGGCTATTTAGTCTGTTTTATTTTTAGTTTTTTAAATAAATTTAATAATAAATCTAATTTAATTATTATTACTCTCGCATTTGTTTTTTGTGTGTTTAATCAGTTTTTAAAAGTTAAGCTTGGTTTTTATACTTTTTATTTGGGGGCGGCTTTAGGTTTATCAGTTTGTGTTTTTTTATCAGTAACATTTCATTTTTTCACTAAGGTTTTACATAAAAAAACTACGTTAGTTGTTTATTCATTTTATATATCTATGGCGATTAGTTATTTAATACTCCATAGGGTTAGAGTTGTTATTTATGATAGTGACGAGCCAATTTCATGGCTGATTAATGCTCAGTCAGTGTTTACGTTAACGCTATATTTTTTTAGTATTGTTATATTTTTGTATGGATGTAAGGTTAAATGGAAATTGCAGTTTGGGCGTTTATTATCATTACTTTAATGGTTGTATTTAAAGCTTTGAGATTTGAAAAAAACAATTTTATTTATAGTGATAAGAAATTATTAAAACGCTATATGGAAATTAAGCAATTACCTCAAGACTGTAGGGTCATACAAATAAAACAATGGGAGATATCTGTATCATCAGCGCTTGCTAATAAAAATGTCAAATCTTCTTCTAAAGTCGTTCGACTTTATACAAGTAAATAAATTAAACAGTTTTAGTTGCTTTATTTACTTCACCTGTCGTTTCAATCTCATTATTTTCAATAATCTCATTAGTTATTGCATTGGTGACTGTGGATATTTTGACACCATTTTTTAATGAAATTAATTCGGCTTGAATAGTATAGAAAAGTCCTTCGGTAATCGAAAGTTTTAATTTATTCACATCTAGACTATTTGAGTTGTTCGCCCCTCCAAATAATAAATAATCCATACTTAAATTATGCTCTATCGCCACTTTTAGGCATATCTCCCATGGGATAACGCCTCTGGTTCTTGTATTTGAAGCCCAATTTTCTTTATAGCCAAAGAATAGCGAAAGCTCTTTTAAATTCTTTATATTACAAGTACTTAAAATTCTTTTAAATATTTCATCTACATTACAAGTCATAATAAAACCCAAAAACCCTAAGCTAGGGGTTGTAATCCCTTTAAAAAGGATTTAAATTGCATTCATCTAATAAGCCCTTGATGGGAGAGTTAAATGAACGTAAGTACGCTAAATAACCATATTACACTCACTGACAGTCAATTTGAATCACTTAAAAGAGATTTGGTCGTTGCAAGTCTCCCTTTCTTAAGTGTCGAAGACTACGCACGTATAACTAACGACACTACAGGCAATGTTCGTCAACAAATTCATCATGGCCGATTACCAATTCGTAAAAAACTAAAAGCACGTGAAAAGACATTTATAAACATGCTTGCCATTCGCGCTGAAGCTGAACTCGTAGTTTAAGAATGTAAGTGACTTAAATGATTATCTATTACGAATACGAAAGAATTTTAGGCGTCAATACAACTCACGATGATTCATCTGGTGAGCGCCAATACAATTATTTTTCGTCACTGCCTAAGTTCAAGCAGTGGGTTTCGTATGAAATGGGTAATTCAGACGTTGTAGAGATAACCGATTCAAATTATCGAAAGTTAGTTCAAAAGGGGGTCATATGAGAAATGTTATAAATAATGCTTTGTCACCTCTGGCTGATGAACTAATTAACAAACGAATTGTAGCTAAAAAAGACAATGTGATTGTTGACCATTTGGCTTTTAGTTTTCCACTGTCACAGCTTCGTCATTGTCATAAAGCAGGTTTTGCCGGGTATAGTCCCAAAAACCAACCCTTCTTTCCATTGCCGCCAAAAATTGAAAACTCTGATGGTAAATCATTAGAAGAAATCGAAAAGCATATTCTCTTTGTTAAAAATCAGCTTTCAGATTTCTATTTAAAAACCCTAAAGATATTTGTTGACCATGTTTTAGGTTTTACGATTTCAGCACCTAGAGATAAGGGCTTTCATGGCTACAGCAACTCTTTAACGATGAAATCACAAACGGGTGTTGATGTTGGCTTTATTGGTCTTGGTGGTCAAAGAGATACGGTATATATCCAAATATCAGGCTTAGGCTGTAAAAACCTTTTTGGCTATACCGACACGTTCAAAATTCATCATTGGCTGAATACCGTTTTATCCATTTCTTATTTATCACGCGTTGACTTGGCCAGTGATGATTATGACGGGAATTTTGACTGTAATTATGCTGACAAGGCTTATAAAGATGGAGCTTTCAGAACAGGCAAGGGCGGCATCATGTCCGTTTTTAAAAATGCCAGTGAATACACATATGCCAAAGACTTCCAAAAAATATTCGATGTTGAAATGGTCACCATTGGTAAGCGTTCAAGTCCTATCTATTGGCGCATCTATAACAAAAAGTTAGAGCAAAAAATCGTTAATGAAGAGCTAAGTTGGTATCGCTCAGAGGTTGAATTGAAAAAATGGTCTGTTGATTGTTTGCTTGATGTTGACGCCACTTTTGCGGGTATTAATGCTTTTTCTCAAAGTATGGAAAATACACAAGGTGTTCGTACTAAGTCTATGTCTCCAACGAAAGAAGCATGTTTAGAACTTGCTAGTCGCGTTCGTTGGTTTCGTCATGCGGCTGGTCGTGCTTTAGGTGATGTACTTGAAATTGTTGGTGGTGATATTTCAAAGGCATTTGGTTTACTTCTACCAGATGAAATATTGGGCGATAAATTGGGAATTCCTCCCACGTATAAAAAATTAATTAATAACGCATTGGAGTGTTAAAGAATGGCTATTGTAATTGCAGGTATTGGTATCACACGTTTTCCAGAATCTAAGAACCCTAATATTGAAAATGCAAAATTAGAAGTTTTGTATCCTCTTGAGGCTGTTGATTCGCCTAAGTTTCAACGCAAGTCAGCAGGACGTACAACCTCAACCCCTTTTGGCAAGGAAGCCATTTCTATTAATGCAAAATATGCCCACTTGCTAATCGACTCACAGGCGTTTGTTGGTGATAAGCAATATGACCTTAAATTTTCTTTTAATGATGACACTTTTGAAAATGAAGTGATTGAAATCATTCCTGTTGAAACCTCTTTAAAAGAGCATTTCAATTTAAGTCTTAAGCAACATAAAGGTTAATTATGTCTGTTTGTGCGGTTACTGATGGAAACGGTTTTGTAAAAGTAGTCGCGGAAACGGATTGTACAGAGTTTGTTTTATTGACTCAGGTTGAACTTACAAATATTCAATCTGGTTCATTACAACAAATGCAGGAAACTCTTCATTTGCTTTTTGCTTTTGACCCAGAGGTTTTTGCAATCGTTGAATTAGCTTTAATCATGGCTTTTTTAACATCACATTATGCTGGGCGTGTTGTCCGGTGGTTAGGTAAATAAAACTTAAAAGGTATTTTATGAAATATTTAAAAAGTGTTAAAGCGAAAGCGGTTGCTGGTGTAGCTCTTATTGGTGGCTCTGCTGGTTTTGCTCAAGCGGCAGATTATACAACTCAGATTAGTTCGGCTGCAACTGATGGTACTACAAACGTAACCGCTGTAATTGCGGCTGTTATTGGCATTGCGATTTTAGGTTTTAGTGTTGGACGCATGCTTGGTTGGTTCTCTAAGTAAGTGGTAATTTCTATTTTTTTTGCTTGTTGCCTTTACTACGCAATGGTTGAGGGTTTTACAAGCGGGATTAGGGCTTCTTAAGCCCTTTTTTTTATTTAAGTGAGCTAAAAATGCTTTTACGCTTATCCCTATTTTTTCTTCTTTTATTATTATCTCAAAGTGCTTTTTCTGCTGATGGTGATGTTTTTTATAGTTCACAAACTAACTTTTCTTGCAAAGTTGGTAATAATATAACCTCCCTTGCTGCCGCTGAAGGTTGTTCACCTGCTAGTTATGTAGGCTCTACTTATTCCCTAGTACGTGTTGCAATTTCTGCCTCTGCTCCAGATAGAATTTATTTTAAATATCTCAATAGTAATGGCTCTCACCAAAACTATTACAGTCGAATTAGATTGGGTAAAACCTGTGCCATTCGTGGAGGTGATTTGATGTGTGGATTGCCTTGCAATAATAATATCTCTTGTTTTGTTTATTACGGTGAAAATGGCTGTACTACTGAAGGCTCTATGATGGAGACTTTTGTATGGAACGACTCTACTGGTACGGCAACAATAACGTGCTCGACTCCAGTTGAACAAACTTGTGATATTGAGACATGTGGCGAGATTTTTACGGATTATACCGATTCACCTTTTTATACAGTAGGCGTAAAAGGAGATAAGGGTGATACGGGTGATACGGGTGGTATTGGTGAAACGGGTGAAAAAGGAGATGCTTTCGAATATTCAGATTTTACAGCTGAACAATTAGCCGTTTTAAAAGGTGATAAAGGAGATGATTTTGATGATTCATCATTACAAACTGATTTATCTCTTTTAAGAGGTGATTTACTCGATTTATCTAATAAAGAAGCACTTTTAGCGGGTGACGTTTCAGCTAATGCTAACGCTATTACTACCATTCAAAATTCACCCGTCCCCACTAATGGTATTGATGGGATTAATGGTATTGATGGTATCAATGGGATTAATGGTGCTAATGGCCTAAACGGCTCTGATGGAGCTAATGGGCTTAATGGCTCTAATGGTACTGATGGTGTTGATGGTATTGATGGTAAAGACGGCCTAATTGGTTTGACAGGCTCTGATGGGGTCGATGGTATCAAGGGGGACAATGGCTTTAATGGCACTAATGGTATCAATGGTATTGATGGTCAGAATGTTGATACTGACGCTGTTGTATATGCAATTGAAAGTTCATCAAATTTCTTAAAATCTGAACATATTATAGGCCCTGATACTAACGCTCCTTCAGCTTATGGTTCTCTTTTTAATATTGCTGCTCAAGATGCTCTGCTTGTTGATATTGAACGGTTAAAGCTTGATATCAATCTCGAAAATAAAACTTTCTTTGATTTTGTTAAAAGTAAATTTAATTTTTCTGTTTCATCTTCTGGTTATGAATCCCGTCTTTTAGACTTATCAGGGTGGGGCACTTTTGATGTTTCGTTAAGTAGGTTTGCTGTTTATTTTGGAGGGTTGGGAAATATGGTTTATTTCTTCGCAACTCTAATGTCCTTAACCATTGTTCTTTCAGGGGTGAGATTATGAAAACTTTAATTTTATTTATTTTTTTAATGTTTCCTTTTTTAGTCTTTGCTAGTACTGAACAGGTCACTGGCCTTATGGGAATGCTAAATTGGATATCTGATTTTTTCTCTACTATTTTCTATTTTTTCTTTGTTTATTTGCCTTCTTTAATTGGTGAGTTTTTTATATGGCTTGCTGCTTATGCTTTGAAAATGAAGTTCTATTTTTTGTATAACAGTTTGGTTTTTGCTCATGAAGTAGCTACTACATTTTTAGAGCTTATAGATATGTCTACCATTATAAATTCTGCAATTTCTGCGCTACCACAAGACTTTAGACAGATAGCTTCTGAGCTTCGTTTTTTCGAGTCTTTAACACTTGTTATTGAAGCTTGGATAACGAGATTAGTATATTCATGGTTTTGATTATGAAACGAATCGTTAATTTTTTTTATTATTCAATTAGGCTTTTATTACTTATAAGCCTTTCTTTTTTAGTTTTATTTTATTTCAGGTGATGTATGGCAACTAAAGTTTTTCATGGTCCTCCAGGTTCTTATAAATCCAGTACAGCAATGTGGTTTGAGATACTTCCTGCTTTACGTGAAGGTCGTGTAGTTGTAACTAATTTACAAGGCATTTGCACCATAGAACATATGCAAAGCGAGCTTAAAGAAGTTTTTCCAGAGTCAGCCCGATTACTTAGAATTAGTATCGGTAATGATGAAGGCATGCTTTTAATGCGTAACTTTTTTCATTGGTTGCCGATTGGTGCACTTATTTTTATTGATGAAATACAAGATGTTTTTCCTAATGATAAAAGCTTTAAAATGGCGGATTATGATTATGTATCAGAAGGGCGTTTTGATGATTTATTGCCTGAAGATTTTAAAGAACTTTATCACCGTGAACAAAGGCAAATTAAGAACAATATTAATGTAGATGATTACCAAGATGATTTAGGTAATTCCCTTTTTGATGAACGTGATTATTTAAGATATCCGCGTACTTTGCGTGAATGTTTTATGCGGCATAGACATTATAATTGGGATATTTTATTAGCAACTCCAGACATTAAAGAGATAAGCGCTTTCGTTCGTTCGGTTTGTGAAGTCGCATATTGCCATAGCTCGAAAGATGCCATTCCAATTCCTTACTATAAGCGCAGACCGCGCATTCTCGAACACACCCCCAAGACTAATGGTTTATCAGCTGGGAAAAATGACATTGTTTATTTTAAAAAGGTTCCTTTAGATGTTTTCAAATTATATAAGTCCACAGCAACAGGAAAAAATACTAAGTCAGGCGCTGGTCAGTCGCCTTTTACTCCTAAGCTTCTTGCTGGTTTCGCCTTTATATTACTTTATATATTTTATATGGTTTTCTTTTTCTTCGGTGACGACGACGACAAGGTTTCTGCATCGCCAGATAACGCGAAGACTACTCAAATACAGCATAACTCGAAAGTTAGTAAGACGGGTAAAGAGGATGCTTCTCAAGTCATTAAAAATGGTTTTAAAAGTACTCTCACGCTTGATGATGTTTCTTTTCGTCATGCTGATGTTTCGTCTATTATTACGGCTAATAATTTTGTAAACCTACCTTTTAGCGCAAGCTCTATGTATATCAGTGGTATGAGTACTGTTCGCTATAGTAAGCATATGGTTTCGCGTGATTTTGTTTTTACTGTTTATCGTGGTGAAGATGTTTTTTCAATGAGTTCTGATTCGTTAATTGATATGGGCTATAAGGTATTTTATAAAGCTAATTGCCTTGTTGAGCTGCGCTCTGATATTGGTAGTAATTATCTTTATTGTGAGCCAAACAAGGTTAATGATGATACTGAGTCAGATAAGAGTAGTTTTGAAGTGTCTTTGCTTTAATACAGCGAAGCGGTAACTTCTTTGTTCTTACGTTAGCAAATTAGCTTGCGATGTTTAGTGAGTTTTCATAGTAGAAGCGCTGAATAACTTCAAGGCCGCACGGTGTTAAATTGATTCCCGATCACTTTTAGCGCTGTGCAAAATCATTTTTTAAATTCACCTTTACCGTCCTGCAAAACTTCTCTATTTTTATTTTATATTTGTTCCAGGCTAATGAAACTTGTTTGCATTTATCAAAGCCCTGGCACAATAGATTTTTGTTAACATTATTCAATCACCAGGGAGAACTAAAATGTCTTATCAATATGTTGATGGGAGAGGTGGAATTAGAGAAGGTGCAGGTCGCCCTAAATTAGATGAAGTCAAAAAAGCTTTTCGGGTAACTGAAAATGAAAAGGATTTAATAAAGCAAATTAGGCTTTTGAGTGAAGAAGGTTCTTTGTTACTTGATAAGGAAATTTCTAAGTTAGTTGATAAATATTCTGCTAATAAGTGGTGGTGATAATTTTTTATCTTATGGTACTTTTCTTTAATGATTTGCCCGAAAGACGATGGAGGGCGAAGCCTGAGCAACGAAAGAGGATTGAGGGCAAAAAAATCCCCGTACTGTATTACGGGGTATAACTCCTACCATTTTGCTCGCTTCCAGCCATTACTTGTTTTTTTTCGTTTTTTAACGTACTTTTAACATAACAAATAACAAGGAATGTTAATGATGACTACTGATGATTTTTCTCGCCTAAACACCCTCTCTGAAAAAGCAATGAACGAAACCGCTTCACGAAACGAATTAAAAGAATTTAACGAACTATTAGATGAATGGAATGATTGTGTTGAATTCAATCTCTTAAATGGTTTGCGCGATTTATAACTAAAACCTTATCTTTAATCAATACTACTTGTAAATAATGCGCTGATAAAATCTATATCTAGCAAGTGCTTAGTATGTGTGTTAAAAAATAGGGAAATAAAGTAACTGTCAATTTATTGCAGAAACTTTCTATCTAATAATACTGTTATAAGGCCAAAGGAGTTTCGGTGATGAAATCGAATATAGATTTAATGAAGGATGAACTTAAAGCCTTAAGACAAAATGGTCACAACTTATATTTATCAATGCTTGACGATGTCCGAGGCTTACCCGATGAGCTAAAAAAAGAACTTGATAAAGACGGAATAAAGTTACCTAATTTTAAAATACATTATGATTCATGGTATTCAGAAGCATTGGTGGTGATAAAGCAAATGTTACCTGATCGTTTAGATGATTTCGTTAAGCAGTACAAACAGGATAAACGTAAAGAAATCGACTTTTTAACTTACGGTATATCTGATTATCTACTAGGCCTAAGAACAACAAAAGGGTATAAAAAAACAGTTGTCGTTGATAAATCAGCTGCAATTGGAAAAATTGAAATTCAAAACTCTATACTTGCTGCCGTAACTAAAAGGTTTGAAAGTAAGTTATTTGATATTCAAGAAGTTCTACAATCTGACATTTTTGATTCCGAGTTAGATACAGCCAGAGAATTAAATAGAAAAGGATTTATTCGTGGTGCAGGAGCAATAGCCGGTGTTGTATTAGAGAAGCATTTAGGGCATGTTTGCGAAATACACAGCTTAAAATCAAGAAAAAAACATCCATCAATTGCTGATTTCTATCAAATGTTGAAAGAAAAGGAAATTATTGATACTCCTAAGTGGCGATTCATACAACATCTTGGTGACTTGAGAAACTTATGCGACCACCCAAAAGAAAGAGATCCAACAAAAGATGATGTATTGGAATTAATTGAAGGTGTAGAAAAAATCATCAAGACTGTATTTTAATGGCCTATAAGCCATTCAAGCAGGACTTTTAACAGTTGGTTAGGTTCCGCTTCGCTTCACATTTTAACCAACAATTAAAAGCCTCTTAATGGGGCGTTATGTGCAAGTTCATTCTAATTTTAGAGGTGTTTATGGGTAAGCCATTTTGGTTTAATGCGATTCTTCAATGGAAAGAAACGGGTAAAGGAGAGTATGGAATAACATTTCCTTTTCTAATTGGGGCTATTGCAACACTAAAAAATGAAGTAGTTACTGAAAACTTTATTACCGATGTGTTTGATGAAATTTTAAATAATCCAGTGAGTGGTTATTATTGTGAAGTAAGACAGTGCGGGAATATCGATGAGCCGGTTGCATCTATAAAGCCACTTAGCGACCTTGAAAAAGTTTCAATTAGAGATTCATTTGAAGCTCAAGGGCAAGTCTCATATGGATTCACCACCGATTTGATGAGTATGTTTGCACTTAATTGTAAAGATGCTTCTGAGTGTAGAGTCGAGTTAATCAAAAAGACCTTAGAAATCACTGTAAATGGAAATTATTCAAAAAATGGTGGGAAATTCACTCCATTTAGTGATAGTGACAAGAAATTTATAGAGCATGTTTCTGCATTAGATTGCACATAACAAGCACTTCAAACGGAACAAAAATAGTTGGCTGTTTCGCTCCGCTTCACAATTATAGCGGACAATTTTTGTCCGCTTAAGTGGGCGTTATTTTTATACCTTCGTATAGTAATACGGGGGTAAAGTATTTTCAGAGTTCTGCTGTGAGACCTATATACCAAGCCTTTCAGTGATTTGTCTTTTTCACTTTTGTTTTTTTTCTAAATGAGTACCTTAATTTCCGTGATGCATTACGGGGTATAACTCCTACCATTTTGCTAGCTTCCAGCCTTAACTTGTTTTTTTTAGTTTTTAACGCATAGTTAACATAACCAAAAAACAAGGAATGTTAATTATGACTACTGATGAATTCGCTCGCCTAAATAACCTCTCTGAAAAAGCTATGAACGAAACAGCTTCTCGAAATGAATTAAAAGAATTTAATGAACTACTGGATGATTGGAATGAATGTGTAGAATTTAATTTAATTAATGGATTGAGAGATCAATAACAATTTCTGAACTTACTCACATTAATTGCTAACTTCTGTAAAGTGCGCTTGGCGGAAATCAATCTAACTAATTCATCCATTTTCTAATGAGTGATTTTTATGAAGTTATGATCAAGGTTAGATTTTGATTTTTATAAAGAGTATTAAGTTAGAATATGTTAAAAAGGCTTCCGAAGAAGCCAATTAGCAAGTCAGAATTTTACTTTTTTCTACGTTTAACAGTTTCAACCACTGTAGTAGCGGGTCTACGTTTAGCTTCTTTAAGTGGAATGAATTGACCGTTTTTTGCATCTCTTGCTCTTTTGGCTGCTGCCATAATATTTACCTTCTATGTATTAAATAAATTGACAAACAAGGAAAAATAACTATACTTCGCAGTTCTCACACATTGGTTATTGTTATTTCCTGTTTGCAGTGTTTTTTGCGAATACTACAATCTAAAATACTAAAATCAATTAAAGATTAAGCTGCCTTTCGGTAGCTTTTTTTTTGTCTTATTCACAATATATATAATAACACATTCATCAGAACATAAAAGCATCATTTTTCATTAAACGCACTGTGAGGTAAAATAAGATGGTTTTTTGTATATGTAATCTATATGCATTTTCTATACACATACCGCTTAAAAAGCCTTTCAGGAGTTGCTGTACTGTATGAATACTGTATATCTTGTTAACCTAATAATTGTAAGGTTAGGAGGCTATGGCAAAGTTTTATTGAACAAACTTTGCCATAGTTATTATATATGCGTTTACCAAATCATTAGCTTTTTCACCACCAAAAAACTTATTAAATTTTACTTATTTGATAAACCTCAATAACTTTACTTTATTTGCTAGCCAGCCAAGTAGAGTGCTTTATCAATACAAAATCTAATCCAGCCAACACAATTAGATAGAATAGCTGATGTCTCTTTTGTGGCAATAGTTGACTAAGCTATTTCATGTTAATTAATTTGGTAGATTTAATCAGAATTTATTTTAAGTGGACAAAAAGTGGACTAGAAATGAAAAACCCTTTACAACCTATTGATTGTAAAGGGTATTGTGTGGTGGAGCGGGGGGGAATCGAACCCCCGTCCAAAAAGCCTACATCCTTGGTACTACATGCTTAGTCGATTTTTTATTTAACCAATTAGACGCCAATCGACAGGCTTCGTCATGGTGAGCTTAATACTATTTCGCGGTTCAGCCTTAAGCGTGCTTCCCTCGCTATCCTATTTGGGGTGACCATCGATCCTCTAACCAATAGGAGAGATTTAAAGGCGATGGCTAGCCTAAGCGGCTAGTGCGAACGTATCGTCGTTAGCAATTATAGTTTTTACGGCTTTTTACCAGGCAAACCGCCCCTGGGCATGCACCTCGGGTTTCATGAATCTTGTCGAATCCTAGATCCGCCCCAAAGTCTTTCTTGTATTCATTTTCTTTTATTCGATAGACTAAAGCAGTCTATAAAGCGCATTGTACATCGCTTTACTTAAATTAACAACGTGATAATTTTTAACCAATTATCGATCTAAGTTTTTGTTTTTCATTATTCGGCCTTTATCAACAGCCCATTCTCTGTCTTTAATGTCAGATCGCTTGTCGTGATCTTTCTTACCTTTACCCAAATGAAATTCGAGTTTTACCCAACAGGCTTTCCAGTACATTGCCGTAGCAATTAACGAGTAACCGTCGCGCTCTACAGCGGCAATGATTTTCTCTAATTCTCTGCGGTTCAGTAGTAGTTTTCGGTCACGGTTAGGTTCACAAACTACATGACTAGATGCGGCATTAAGTGGCGTTATTTCAGCGCCAAGTAAATAGGCTTCGCCATTTTTAACATGTACGTAACAGTCAGATATATTTACTTTACCACTGCGTATACTTTTAATTTCCCACCCCTGCAAGCTCATCCCACCTTCAAACTTATCGGTTAAAGAGTAGTTATGACGCGCTTTTTTGTTGAGAGCGATGGTATTACTGTTTGATTTTTTTTTCTTTGCCATTATATTTCCATTTCGTTTGCCACCAAAAATAGCAATCGCAAACATTATACGGAGAATTCTTTGTATTTGAATGATTAATTTCAATTTTTCTGTTTAATGCGTTTTGCTCACGGCTTTGTTATCATTGCACTTTAGATTTTAGGAGGAAAAATGCCAACAATTAGTCGTAGCGCTTTGGTGATGTATAGCGTTGAACAAATGTATCAATTAATTAATGATATTGCTGCTTATCCTCAATTTATTCCTAATTGTGGTGATAGTAAGATAATTTCTACTCATAATAATGAAATTACTGCAGCTCTTTTAGTATCAAAGGGTGGTTTGAAAAAATGGTTTACCACTAAGAATACCTTGATTGACAACGACAAAGTACAGCTTGATTTAGTTGATGGGCCATTTAAAAAATTAACCGGCTACTGGCAATTAACTGAGTTGTCTGAGGAAGCCTGTAAAATTAGTTTGCAGTTAGACTATGAATTTTCGAGTAAAGTATTTGATATGGCTTTTGGCCGTGTATTTCATAGTTTAACAAACAATATGGTTCAAGCATTCACACAAAGAGCAAAAGAGGTTTACCATTCTGATGGTCGATAATATACAAATAGATGTCGTTAGTGTTAAAAATAAAATTCAAATAGAAGTCGTTTATGGCCTACCAACTAGGCAAGAACTAATAACGCTGTCTGTTGACGAAGGTACTTTATTAGAGCAGGGCATTATTGAGTCAGGCATTTTAAAGGTTTTTGATGATATTGATCTAACCATTAATAAAGTGGGTATTTGGAACCGTATTGCTAAATTGTCTGATGAGCTTCGAGATTTAGATCGTATTGAAATTTACCGCCCAATGATCGCTGACCCTAAAGAAGTACGAAAACGTCGAGCGGAAAAAGCGAAGGAAGAAGGTCGTGCCGATAAGGTTACCGGTGGTAGAGTTGATCCTAGGCGAAGTAAAGCAAGCTAATTTGTTTTATTTTTCATAAAAAAAAACGGCTATCAAGCCGTTTTTTTATGTGGGGTTTTAAAATTAACTATTTAGTTAATTAACCATAGGAACATAAAAGTTTTCAGATAATTCAAAGTCACCTTCAGCACTTACTAATAAGTCATTTTCAAACTTCATGGTGAATTTTTTATTCGTATCGAATGCTGAATTACGGCCTGATTTAAATAAATAAACATAATGCCAAGTATCCTTGTTAAATGCGTCAACGATAACAGGGCTACCAAGAACGTATTTCACTTGTTCTTTATTCATACCTATTTGAAGTTTGTCGATGTCTTTTTGTTCTAAAAAATTTCCCTGAGGAATGTCGATACGGAAAACCCAACTTGAACAGGCAGAAAGAGATAAGGCAATAGTAATTGCTAAAATACGAAACAACATGATTTTTATATTTATCCTAATAAATGCGAGTGGAGATAATAACCAAGCATGCTTGCAGATACAAAACTATTTTCATTTTATTTTTAATATCGCAGGTTTGTTAAGTCTTTTTAGTTAAAACGCTCAAACTTACATTAACTCGCCAGTAATTCTTGAGCGTTTGCTAAGCTATTATCAGTAATTTTATCACCCGCTAGTAAGCGAGCAATTTCTTGGACTCTACCATTGTTACTTAGTTCCGTTACTTTTGTTTCTGTATGCTGACCGTCTGTTAATTTAGTCACAATTAGTTGTTGATGGCCTTTGCTTGCCACTTGAGGTAAATGTGTCACACAGATTACTTGCGTATTACGGGCTAATTGTTGAAGCTTTTTACCGACCATCGCCGCTGTAGGTCCACTTATACCAACGTCTACTTCATCAAATATTAGTGTCGGTGTTACCACTTTGTTCGCCAAGATCACTTGCATAGCTAAACTAATACGTGACAATTCTCCGCCTGAAGCTACTTTATTCATTGCTTCTAATTGTTGCCCTGGGTTGAGGCTGATTAAAAAATTAATATCATCAAGTCCGGTAGGTAATAGCGTTTCGCTTTCAGTAGGTTTTACTGATACTTCAAAAATACCGTGTTCCATATTAAGTTCTTTCATACTAGCGGTAATTTTTTTACTGAGTTGCTTGGCCGATTTTAATCGAGATGTTGTTAAGGTATTTGCGGCTTGTTGATAATGTGTTTTTGCTTTTTCAATATCAATGTAAACGTTATCGAGTCTTGATCCGTCTGAGGTGATCAAATTCAACGCCTGCTTAATTTCTAGATGTAATCTTGGCAAATCTTCAGGTGTTACTTGATGCTTTTTAGCGAGTTGAATCGCAAATGAATATCTGTCTTCAATCATTTGGTAAGCTTGTGGGTCCAGTTCAAGTCGTTCGTAATAATGTTTTAATTCATTATTCGCATCTTCAATTTGTATAAGAGCTTCACCTAATGTTTTAGCAATTTCAGTTAGGTTAGGGTCCATGTTGGCTAACTCATTCAGTTGTTCGCAGTTACTTCTTAAGCTGTCTGTTACATTGAAGTTTTCATCTTCTGACAGTGTTTGTAATGCTTGCAAAGCACCATTGAGTAGCTGTTGTCCGTTACTATGGCGTTTATAGTCATTTTCTAAGGTTTGAAACTCCCCTTCCTGCAATGAAAATTCGTCAAGTTCATTCAGTTGATATCGAAGTAGCTGTTGTTTAGCTTCGCGTTGCTCTTTGCTTTTATGCAACTGCTTTAATTCGTTATTTAAACTTTGCCATTGTTGATAGTAATACAGAACATCGTCAAGTAAATGTTGATGTTTAGCATATTCATCAATAATTTTTCTTTGCTGGTTCGCTTTTACTATTAGCTGGTGATCATGCTGTCCGTGTATATTTATTAAAAATTGCGCAATGTCTTTGAGCTGCGCTAGGGGGACTTGGCTGCCATTTATATAAGCTTTTGAACGGCCTTCAGCAGATATCACTCGTCGTAATATGCATTCGTCGTCTGAAAGTAGATCATGACTTGATAGCCATTTTTTTGCGCTTTTATTCTGCGACACTTCAAAAGTTGCGGCTAGTTCAGCTTTTTTTGCATTGGGTCTTACGACATTGGTTATAGCTCTATCGCCTAAACATAGACCGAGAGCATCAATGGCGATAGATTTTCCTGCGCCAGTTTCGCCGGTAATTGTTGTCATGCCCTTGCGCCAGTCAATATCTAAAGAGCGGACAATAGCGAAATTTTGAATGTTAAGTTGTAAAAGCATAATAGGTTTAATCACTGTATAAATAACTAACTGTTAATTTATACAGTAATTTGCTTTTGTGCAAGAAATAAATAGAATAAAAATTCAACAGGTTGAATTTAATATAAATCTAATAAAGCTTGTTACCCCAACTCAATTTACTTCTTAGTACGTTAAAGTAGTCATGATCAAGCGGGTGAATCAAGCGTAAGGTATATTCGCTTTTTCTAATGATAACTTCATCACCAGGCATAACGGCTAAAATCACATGGCCGTCGCAGCTTACTTGTAAGTTTTCGTAGTTTTCATTAGCCAGTACCAGTTTTATTTCACTGTTTCCATCTACCACAATAGGTCGACTCGTTAGCGTGTGAGGAAACATAGGTACCAATGATAGGGCATTTAGATTTGGTGTTAATATTGGACCACCTGCCGACATAGAATAAGCGGTAGAGCCGGTTGGTGTTGAAACTATTAAGCCGTCTGAACGCTGGCTGAACATAAAGCTACCGTCAATGTAAACTTCGAACTCGATCATGCTGGCTACTTTACCCGCATGCAATACTGCTTCATTAACTGCACTATTAGAGCTCTTTAATTTACCATGTCGGTATACTTCTGCTTCAATGATAAAACGCTGCTCAGAGCGTGATTTTCCTTGCAGTATTTCTTCCAAAGGTGGTATTAATTCATCGGGTGATAAATCGGTTAGAAAACCTAAATTACCACGGTTTACGCCAATTACGCCTATATCAAAGCATGACAAAACTCGTGCAGCACCTAACATGTAGCCGTCACCGCCTACAACAATAGCAAGATCAGCTTGTTCGCCAATCTCCGTTAATGTACGAATAGATAATTGTTTGATATCAATAGAAGGTGCCACCGAACTTTCAATTAAAACCTGATAGTTGTGTTTAGTGAGATATTGATAAAGTGACGTTATTGTTGTGCTTGCGCCTGCGTGGTTTGGCTTGCCAATCAAGCCTATGGTGTTATAAATTTTTGTCATTTGGGTACTAAAAGATAATTGAAATAAAGTGGAATGTCTTAGTTAATATTAGTTTCGCTGTATTTGCTGTGCTTGTAAAGTTGACTTTTTTATAAATCATTTACTTTTCTGCTTGAATCGTAGCAACAAGTCCCCATAATTAGCGTTATCAGATTTGTATTATCCATATATTATTAAATATATTATTAGTTTATTTTGGAGCTTTCATGACTAATGAGTCAACAGAAAATAAAAACACGGCAGAAGCATCAACAGAAGCATTAACACCTGAAGAGCTTTTAGCACAAGAAATTATCGACCAAGCTGAAGAGCAAGTTGAAGTACAACATGTTCATGCGCAAGATGTAATCAGTGATGAACAAGAGAAAATTAACGAGCTTGAGTTAAGCTTGGCAGCAGCGCAAACAACTGTTGCTGATCAAAAAGACTCAGTTATTCGTGCTAAAGCAGAAGTTGATAATATTCGTCGTCGAAGTGCGCAAGAAGTAGATAAAGCACGTAAATTTGCTTTAGAAAAATTTGCTACCGAAATGTTAGTTTCTGTAGACAATTTAGAGCGTGCATTACAAAACATTGATAAAGAAGATGAAAGCAATAAAAGCATTATTGAAGGTGTTGAATTAACACTACAAAGCTTGATTGCTTCTTTAGAAAAATTTGGCGTAAAGGGTGTTGATCCACAAGACCAACCGTTTAATCCAGAATTTCATCAAGCGATGTCTATGCAAGAAGTAGAAGGTGTTGCACCAAATACTGTTATTGCTGTTATGCAAAAAGGCTATGAATTAAATGGACGTTTAATTCGTCCTGCAATGGTCATGGTATCTAAGGCCGCACCTGCGGTTGATACAACAGCTTAAAAATATTAAAGATTAAAAAAACGGTAAGAAGGTAAAATATACTTCTTACCGTTTTTTGGTTTTAGGCTAACCAGTTCTTTTTTAATCGATTAGTTTGTAGGCAAATAGTAGGTAAGTAGTAAGGGTACATTTTCATATTTATATTAATAAATAAAAAAGTAACATTTCTTTACTTTTTTTATTCTAAATAGTTGAAAAGAGTTTTACTGCCCCCACTATTTGTTTCATCAACAGATTTATTAAAAATTTACTTTAATAAACTTTATTTTAATTAGTATTCGGAGATCCTCAAGATGGGCAAAATAATCGGTATTGACCTAGGGACAACAAACTCTTGTGTTGCTGTTCTAGATGGCGGCACAGCACGTGTAATTGAAAATGCAGAAGGCGATCGTACAACTCCTTCAATCATTGCTTATACAGAAGAAGGCGAAACTTTAGTAGGTCAACCTGCTAAGCGTCAATCTGTTACAAATCCAACAAATACATTATACGCAATTAAGCGTTTAATCGGTCGTCGTTTTGAAGACGAAGAAGTTCAACGTGACATCAAAATAATGCCATTTGGTATTGTTAAAGCTGACAACGGCGATGCTTGGGTTACTACTCGTGATAAAAACGTAGCTCCACCACAAGTTTCAGCTGAAGTTTTAAAGAAAATGAAAAAAACGGCTGAAGATTACTTAGGCGAAACAGTAACAGAAGCTGTAATTACTGTACCTGCTTACTTTAACGATTCACAACGTCAAGCAACTAAAGATGCTGGCCGTATTGCTGGTCTTGAAGTTAAACGTATTATCAACGAACCTACTGCTGCCGCACTTGCTTACGGCATGGACAAGCAAGAAGGCGATAAGGTTATTGCTGTTTACGATTTAGGTGGCGGTACATTCGATATCTCAATTATTGAAATTGATGAAGTTGAAGGCGAGCACACCTTTGAAGTATTAGCGACTAACGGCGATACTCATTTAGGTGGTGAAGATTTTGATAACCGTTTAATTAACTATCTTGTAGCTGAATTCAAAAAAGACCAAGGCATGGATTTAACAACTGATCCTCTTGCTATGCAACGTTTGAAAGAAGCAGCAGAAAAAGCTAAATGTGAACTTTCTTCAGCACAGCAAACTGATGTTAACTTACCTTACATCACTGCTGACGGTAGCGGCCCTAAGCACATGAACATCAAAGTTACTCGTGCTAAATTAGAGTCTTTAGTTGAAGATATGGTTAAAGCAACTTTAGAGCCGTTAAGAGTTGCTCTTAAAGATGCTGACTTATCAGTAAGTGACATTGATGATGTTATCATGGTTGGTGGTCAATCACGTATGCCAATGGTACAAGCTGCGGTTACTGAATTTTTCGGTAAAGAACCTCGTAAAGATGTTAACCCTGATGAAGCTGTTGCTGCCGGCGCTGCG
>JABSOY010000029.1 GCA_013215385.1 Colwellia sp. | reverse complement strand
TCTGGGTCGGTAACGTCAAACGGCAATTTAAACATTGAGGCACTACCACCTTTTTTATCTATGTCTAAAATATCGCTGAGTTTAATACGGCAACCAAAGGCTTCTACTTTCATTTCGTCTTTAGCTGTTTTTGCATAAAACATAATGTCGAATGTTTGCATGCCACGCCATGAACCAGCCGCTTTTGCTGCTTCTGAAATAAGGTTGAAATTACTGGCATTGACCGACAATTCGCCACTGGCCGATACGTCACCGTCAACATAACCATCGGGTACACCACTGGTTTGGCTTACTGCACTATTGTCAGTAATATTAAGTGACGCGGTATCAACGTGGACCATAATATCGCCCAAGTTAACGTTAAAATTCATTCCAGATAAACGCATGGTTTATGCTCCTAGTGCTTGTTTGTAATAAGTGCTAATCATTAGAAAGGTCTAATAAAATATTGACGGTAATTTCTTTCGGGCTGTTGTACGGGCGTACCACTAAATAAATAACCACGCTTTTATTGGTGGTCCAGACAATTTGAATATCACCTTCAATGGGTGCTTGTATTTCACCTGGGAACGGCGTGCCTAAAATAGTGGTACTTTTGCTCATGGCACGTAACGGCTTCATAAAATAACTTTTATTGAGCTCAATACTGTTAGGTGTTGAATTTAACGTACGATTACCGACGCGGCGAATAGCTAAAACACGTACTTCGCGACTCGCTTTGTGCACAGGCCGTAAGTGTTCAAGGTATTGATAATCGCCCCCGTTGGCGTCTAATGTTGAAGCATCGCCCCAATAAACACCTTCAAAGTCTGAATACCAATGCGGCACACTTAATCGCGCTTGCGATAAAGTATTTAAGGTTGCCAGTGATAAAGGAGCGGCGGCACTGTCGATAGGTGCAACACCCAAACCCATTACACTGCCCGTTGCTACGCGCATGGGGCTGTCGGCAATACTAACGCTTCGGTTACATAAACGCCCCGCTAATACCCCGACGTTATTCGTGTGTAACTGCGGCACGGCTACAACTAAATGTGCGGCAAGCCCTGCCTGTAAAGCAATGGTTGCGGCTTCATACTGTTGCCAAGTTTGAGTTGCTTTATCGATACCCGGCAAAGCCACTAAGCCAGAAACAAATCGACCTAAACTGGCTTGTAAAGAAAATAAGTAGTCGTGTGTATCGGTTAATTTTTGGGCTGTGTTTTGGCTATCGCACAGCACAATAGTTTCAAAACTTTGCACTTCGTTAGCGAGATCAATTGCATGAAAAACATCTTCTGCAGCGGCTAATGGGTAAACGGCTGCTGTCCAGTTTTGCCCAGCGTTAAGCTGTGCGGCAATAAGTTGCTCGCGTAAATTACTGTCGGCAAATACATCGGTTAAATCGGTTTGTGCACCGACACTAAATAATTGGCTTTCTTCATCTGCATGACCTGCAAGGCCAATAAATAAAAAATGGCGTTCAATGGCTTTAATATCGCCTTGCCCTAAATTCAAATTGTTAACTTGCACTTTACCTAGTGGCATGGCGTTATCCTCTTGTTCGTTGGTTGACTTGCGCTAAAATTTTAATTAATTGCTGTTGTACGGCTATAGACGTATCACCCAAATGTGGTCGCGCTTTTACCGATATTTGCCAGCTACTATTTTTTGTTTTATTACGTAACTGACCTAAAATTAAACTTGCTTTTCCTTGGCTTAAATCCGCCATGATTTCGCGAATACTGGCCTTACGGTAACCTTTACCTTTGCCGCGTTTAACTTTGTAACCTTCGTTTCTTAAGGCTTTGGCTTGGCTACGCGTACATGGTGCTTTGTAGTCTGGTTTGCCATGAATACGCGCCATACGTGCAGCGCTCATTCGTTCGGTGCCGCCATTTTGCTGTAATGCGGCAATTCGGCCAGTGTGTACATTTTTATGCTTTAGCTCTAAACGGTTACTATTTTTTACATAGGGCTCTAACGTGCGACCCATTTTTTTAAGCATTCTGGTTTTTTTACCATCGGCTCTTGGGCTGAATTTTTTTCCGTCTAGCGTGCGCTGTTCTCTTATTCTTTTTCTAGTTTTGGCACGCTCGTAACGACCAAGGGTTTTTAATATTCTTACGCGTTTATTAGCCGGTAATGCCAACAATTGCATTTGTTGTTTAAGGTTTAATGCTTGGGCTTTGTTTGGCTTAATGACCAGATTCATTAGCCACTCTTCACATTTACGTCGACGTCTTGTGCAAATTCAATGGGGGCAATAGATACGTAATAACGTTCGCCATTAAACTTTATAGGCCCTTTGGGGTCGGGTATTAATTCAATGTCGTCTATTAGCTCAATATCTATTAACACCATGGCGTTATCTGGGCTTACTACGTCAACATCTATTTCAGGGTCGGCTAAACCGTATTGGTCACGCGGCCAATTACTATCAAGTAAAAAAGCCGATACCATCGCTAAGATGTTGTACGGGTTTACTCTGCGGTGTGGAAAATTTTCAATAGAAATTACTGCGCTATGTTTCCACTTTGCCACTTGGTAACCGTCTTGACCTTTGTCTTCACCATTGAGCATTAAGGTGCCGCGTTCTTGCCAGGCATCAATATTATTTCTTTGGATCACAGGGGTTAAACTGCTTAGTAAAAATTCACATAATTCTTGTAACTTAGTTTTCTTTTTTCCTGCTTGAGCGCTCATAAGGCGTGCACTCCGGCACGGCCAAGACCCAGCAATAAACGAACGGCACGGTTTGACTGCGCTAACAATACGTTTTTTTGGTCTTCGTCTTGAGCTTTGTCGTTGCCTGCTTCTTTTTGGTCAATGGCTTTACTAAAGCCAGCATGAGAACGGGCATATACAGCGCCACGGTAAACACTGATTTGAGCTTCTGAAAACTTAGGTACACCATTTAAAAGGGTGAAAGGAACTTCCGTGTAACCTTTCATAGAAAACTTTAAAATTTGTTGCTGTATTTCGGCAACACTGTAATTAAGCGAGTCGGCTAAGGCCTTTTCTTCATATACTTCGGGTATGCGGTTATGTTGGCGAAACTGGGCTGTTGCCAAGACAGGCCAACCACTATCTTTATCGATAGTAATGTTTGCTTGTTTTTCTGCTTCAAAACCAAAGGTCATACCGTTTTACTCGCTTACTTTTTAATAATAAAAAAGGTTCAGTGCAGTTAGCGTCGACGTGGTTATTAACAATCGCTTGTTAAACACTCGGCTAGTGCACTGGAGGGGTTGGAGCTTGTTTGCGGTTACTGATTTAATCTACTGTTCGTTAAGTTCAGTAATCGCCCTAATTCGCATGGCAATTTTGTTTCTTATTGTTTTCACTTGCGCATGTTTATGCAGTGACGCGGCTGTTTCTAAAAGCTTATCTGCTTCACGTAACCGCTTGAGGTTGCCAACGTGCGATGGGGTAACATCGCCTGTTTTTGTTCTGAGTAACGCCAAACCAGCAAACTTGTAGAATTTAGCGGTAACTTGTTCGGGTAGTTCCCATTCGTTAACGACACGTTGAAACACTTGCCCGAAATAGGGTTCAATACTTCTGCCGTGTTCAGCTTGAGTTTCTGCCCAGTCAAAAATGGTGTCGGCAATAAAGCCCGGCCACTTGCGCTTAATGTTGCTTGCAATGGGCTGACCGTGCTTAATTGCAAGGAAGGCGTAGTCAATGGCTTGGCTAAGATTGGCGACGTCAAACAGCCAGATAGTGCAATAACTGAAAAGAGGATTGTCATGCGTTTTGTTAATTTCATTTTCATTTCCATTTTCAAGTGTTAACAAGTATTCGCTAACTATGGGTAACCATTTCGGCAGTAAAACGTCGCGTTTATACGCTATTTTATCGGCCCTTCTGGCAAATGCTTTTAAGCGTTTTACGTCGCTTTCAAGCTCGATAAGCTGTAAATGTAAACTTGGGGCATATTGTGAATCGCCCGTTGTTTTTACTTTTTCGAGTTGTTGTTCTGCTCGGTTGTTTTCTTTCCACCGGAGGATTTTTGCACCCCCGACGGCTTTTTTATTTCTGCTGTCGCTTCATTTAACGCGTCAGTAACATTGCTAATATCGTCAGCGGTATAAGCTAAATCACTGGCAGCATCACTTACTTTTTCAGCACTGTTTTCAACGCTTGTCGCACTTGATTCGAGATCACTTGCGGCACTTTGCACATTATCAGCACTGTTATCTAAGTCTGCGGCCAGTTCGTCTTTTACTGCTTGGAACTCGTCAACTTCAGTGATTTGGGTAATGTCACCCTTCTCATTTATTTCAATTTCAGCTTTTACGCTTCGGTCTTTACCTTCAGCAGGGTCAAAGGCAACTTGATAAAACTGAATGTTTTGTTCAACATATTTGGTTGCTTCGCTAATGGCATGCTCTTGAGGAACATTTAATAAACTCGCAAGCAAGCTTAATGCGGTACTTTCTGCTTTTTCGTTAGCGGTTTTATCTGCTAATTTTTCTGCAACACTGGCTTGTTCTTGCTGTGATTTTTGCTGTTGACGCTTTTTAAAATTTTGAATTACGCTCATTGTTTATCTCTGAATAATGTAAAAAAAACCTAATAAATACGCCTTTGTTTGAACGTATCTATGACCCAATCACTTATTTAAACTACGGGTTTAGGCCCGATATTCATGGCTGATTCATCTATTGATGCATAGGCTTCAAATTCTTCAATGGCATAACCTTCGTTGCGCCAATATTTGTCTTCGTACTGTTTGCGGTCTTCAACGTTTTCAGACTTACGTTGCTTAGTGCCGCGTTGTGTATAAATGTGCAGATTCGACAACATAGTGACGACCAGACGTTTACCAGGGAAAAACGGTGGTGTGTAAGCGAGCATACCGCCAACTGATTTATTCATTTGTTGCGCAGCTACTTTTTCACTCGGCTTGTCGGCTGCATTCATCATGTGCGTTTGTGAAACAGCAATAAGGTCGCTACCGACTAACACCACTAAACGGGGATCGTTTCGTAATGCTGGGTGAATAAGGGTGTTTTTAAGTTCAGTGGCAATGGCATCAAGGGTTTTGTAGTCACCTGCTCCGTCAACATCAAAATAGACAGCGTCTGTCATAATTTGATCAGCGGCTTTTTCTGAAACAATTTTATGCCAGCCTTTGTTAACATCTTCGCCCAATGGGTTTGCTACTGGGTCGGTATCGACTGCTTGCGAAGTACCATTAAAACCAACACGTAACATGTCGAGTGCAAAGCGTTGAGTAGCATTAGCATTCATCTTTTTCATGAATTCGTTTTTATTGCCAGCATTTGCCCAAACCGACAATAATGCCCATGTTAATGCCGCACATGAGTCGGTTTCAGTTAATTCATAGGTATGGCCGTCAACGCCTTGCCCGGTAACAAAACGTGCACCATTTTTACGACCTGTGGCAATGCTGTAGTTACCCACTTTAACCACTTGGCCTTTAATTTGGTCTACTTCCATTACGGTGATCATACTTAAAAATTGCACCGACTCTAATAACGCGGCTTTTAATTTGGTTTCTTGTGGTCCGGTAATGTTGAACTGTTTATTGACGACTTCAACGCCGTAAGACTTTGATAACTGCAAAGCAAATTCTTGCAAGAATGTTGTTGCTTGTGGGTTTAAATTCATGGTTTGCTCGCTTAATTTTTTGGTTAGAAACGTTTAATAATTAGGGTTAAGGTTCAATTAATTAATATGGCTAATTAGACAAGAGACACGGTTTCGCCACGACCTGCGGCGTCGGGTTCTTGATCACCGCTTTCTTGGCTTAATTGATTGAACTTAGTTTCAAGCGAGCCGAATTTTTCAGTTAAACCCGTAATGTTGGTGTTTAACTGGCTGAACTGTTCAGCGGTAATGCCAGATTTATCTTTGCCTTGATTTGCGCCTTTATCTTTATCAGCTTCTTGGTCGTTTTCATCACCTGGTACGCTAAACTTTTCAACTTTGCTTTCTAATGCACCAAACTTTTCTTCAAACTTATTAAATTGGCTTGTTACACCGTCGAATTTGCCCATTAAGGCGTTATATTGTGCTTCTGTCATAGGTTCGTCCTCGGCGTTGTCGGATGCTTCCGTTGCCTGATTTGTTAAAGGTGAAGTGATTGAAAATAAATTAACTAACTTAGTAAGCAGGCTTTTTGCCTCGGCTTGTTTGTCGTTATTAGCGTCGTTAGGTGCGCTTTTATTGGGGGCGGTGAAAATAAAATCACTGTATTGCAGCGTTTCTAGTTGGCTGTAGTCGTGTTCTATTTCATTTTCACCGATAGAAAACTTTAATCGTGTTGTGCCTGTTGATGCAGGTGAGTCGGTAACCGCTAAACCTTGTAGGTAACACTTACCTGAGCTTTGAAAATCTGGGTTTGGCTCAATAGACATAAACAGCTTTTGGCCGTCTTTGTTCGCTGCAAGTAAATAGTCGTTAGCGGTTAACTTAATAAAGAGGCGTAATTTACCGCCCTTTTTACTGGCTTTAACTTCGTCAACAGTGCCCCAATTGTTACCTTCAAAGGGTCCCCATGAAGAACGAAAATGCTCAGGCCAAATTACAGCGGTGTATTCATCGGTTGAATACGTTTCTGCCATTTCATTAATCCACGCTTTGGTGATGGTACGACCGTCAACGGTTGCCCCTTCTGTAGCGGCAATAACCCAACCTGTTTGTGTTTTGCTTTTTGGCATTACATTTTTTCGCTCGTTTGGTTTTGGTCGTTAATGACTAGTTGTCGATAGCTTTTTATCGCTTAAGTGCATGCAGAATAGCCATTAAATGACGGGGTTTCATCTGGTTATATTTCTATGAACTCCTAGATTAGAAATATAGGAATAACTAGGTTTTTTAGTCGGTTATAAGCACCTTATAAATGAATACACTGTTGCCAGTTTTCAAATAAAGTGAGCACTTTTTAGCGCAATGGCATATTCACCCGAAATTAGAGAAGCGGCAAAACGGCTTTATTTACGGCACTGGACACCCGACGAAATACGCAATGAATTAACCTTGCCGAATAATCGTATTATTTACTATTGGGCTGACAAGCATAATTGGCGTGACCTACTGCGCGAAGAAGACGTAGACGAAGCCATTGCCCGACGTATTGTTATGCTGACCGAAATCAGCGATAAGTCAGGCAACCAAATAAAAGAGCTAGATATGCTGATTGAAAAGCATGTCAAACTTAAAAAACAACGGGTCGATTTAGCCAGAAAAGCGGCAGATATTGAGAACGGCACTACATCAGCTACTAATAAAGGTAAAGGCGCTAACAAAAACAATGGCGGTAATAAGTCAGACAACAGCGGCAATAAACCCAGTGGCCGTAAAAAGAAAAACGATGTAAGCCATTTAACAAAAGAAGACTTTGGCGCTTGGTATGACTCATTATTTGAATACCAAAAAACGATGCACGAAAACTTGCATCAGCGCATACGCAATATTCTTAAAAGTCGGCAAGTGGGTGCTACCTATTATTTTTCAGGTGAAGCATTTGAAAATGCGGTATTAACTGGCGACCCACAAATATTTTTGTCTGCTTCGAGATCGCAAGCCGAGGTATTTAGAACTTACATTGTTGCTATTGCGCATGAGTTTTTTGAAATAGAACTAACTGGTAACCCTATTGTTTTAAATACGGCACATGGTGCGGCTGAATGTCGATTTTTAAGTACTAATGGTAAAACAGCACAAAGTTATCACGGCCATGTTTATGTTGATGAATACTTTTGGATAGGTAAATTCGACCAATTAAACAAAGTGGCCTCGGCCATGGCTGCTCATAAGCACTGGCGTAAAACTTATTTTTCAACCCCTTCTACCAAGGCGCACCCCGCCTATACCTTTTGGACAGGTGATCACTGGAAAAATGGCAATTCTACCCGTGAAGAAATTGAATTCCCAACCTTTGACGAAATGCGAGACAACGGCAGGTTATGCCCAGATAAACAATGGCGGTATGTTGTAACCCTACTAGATGCACAACGGGGCGGTTGTGATTTATTCGACATTGAAGAGCTACGCGACGAATACAACACAGATGAATTTAACAATCTGTTTATGTGCATTTTTATTGATGACGCTGACAGTGTTTTTAAATTCAGCGACCTTGAAAAATGTATGGTCGATGCAACAAGGTGGCAAGACTATAAACCCAATGCTCTGCAACCTTTTGGCAACCGTGAAGTTTGGTTAGGTTATGACCCATCTCGCACCCGCGACAATGCCACCTTAGTTGTGGTTGCACCTGGTGAAAAAGAAGGTGAAAAATTTAGAATACTTGAAAAGCATTATTGGCGAGGCTTGAACTTTTCACACCACGTTAGCGAAATTCAAAAAATATACGCTAAATATCGGGTTACTTATATAGGAGTTGATACCACGGGCATTGGCGCGGGGGTATTTGATTCGATAAGTACTTTATACCCGCGTGAAGCCGTTTCTATACATTACAGCGTAAGCAGTAAAACCCGTTTAGTATTGAAAATGATTGATGTTATTGAAGGCGGCCGCATTGAATGGGACGCAAGCCACAAAGATATTGCCATGAGTTGTTTAGCGATACGACGAACCATTACAGATACAGGCGGAGCCATAACTTTTAAGGCAAGCCGCGACCAAGTAACAGGCCATGCCGATGTGTTTTTTGCTATTTCGCATGCTGTTATTAATGAACCTTTAAACTATGCCCATAAAAGGAAATCCCAATGGATAATGCAGAACTAAACATGCCAACAAACGAGCAACAAGCTAATGATCAGTTGGAAGAAAAAAAGCCCAATTCGCCAGTGGTGTTTAGTATGCCCGAAGCCGTTATGCCTAATATGTGGCTGACTGATTACGACTCACTTTATTTTAATGATAACGACGGTTATTGGGAGCCACCTATTGACCGCGATTTATTAGCAGGTTTAACCAGGCGAAATGCTCAACATGGCGGCATTGTTTATGCCCGGGCAAAAATGGCAGCGGCACGTTATATAAGTGGCGGTATGACAAGCGAACAAATGGAAGCGGCTATATTAAACCATGTGCAGTTTGGTGATGTTGCTTTATTAAAAATTCGTAATGGTTTTAAAGTGCCTGTGCGTTTATTTCCGTTACCTAGTTATAGAACGCGGGTTGCAGCAGACGGTGGTGCCGTAGTATTAGAAAGAGAAAACCAAGTGAAACGCTATAAAGCGAAAGACATTATTTGGGTAAAACAATACGACGTTGTGCAACAAATTTATGGATGCCCTGATTATTTAGGCGCTATGCAAGCGGCATTACTCAATGAAGATGCGACATTATTTAGACGTAAGTATTTTTTAAATGGTGCCCACATGGGTTTTATTATGTACGCCACTGACCCTAATTTAGACCCCGACGTTGAAGACGATATAAAAGCAAAAATACAAGACTCTAAAGGAGTGGGTAATTTTAAAAGCTTGTTTGTTAATATCCCCAACGGTAAAGAAAAAGGCTTACAAATTATTCCGGTGGGTAACTTTGAAAGTAAAGACGAGTTTATGAATGTTAAAAATGTCTCTGCACAAGACGTATTAAATGCCCACCGTTTCCCCCCTGGTTTATCGGGTATTATTCCAGTGAATACGTCAGGCCTTGGCGATCCTGAAAAAACCGATAAGGTTTATTTTAAGAATGAAACCAAGCCGATGATCAAAAAGTTTATTGATGCCGTTGCACGTGATCCCGAAATTAGAGGTACGTTAAAACTTAACTTTGATTTAGACGTTGATTAGATTTTATTTATTGTACCAATCATATTCTTTGAGTTGTTCAACAATTTTTGCCTGTTCTTCTAAACGAATTAGCGCCCTGGTTAAGTTTGGGGGCTGCACATTATTAAAAACGGCGGCTGACGTTTTACTTATACCCCGCACTAGGTGATCACTTAGTGCATTTTTTATATTTTCACTTTTAATTTTGCACAACTGCAACAGTAAATTTAACCGTGCTTGGCTTTGTGATTTTACATATAAACAGTGCATAAGGTTAAAATTCATTTATCGCTTAAGTGATAAATAGATTATGCTTTATCATTGAACATTTTACAATTACTGTATAAAATAACAGTCTACATTATTGTTTTTTGGTGAGATATGGCACGGGTTATTTGCAGAAACTGTTTATCTAAAGCAACGATTACTTCAAGAGAAACATTGTCGGTAGATGTGGTTCGCTTGTATTGTTCATGCAATAACACCAAAGAATGTGGTGCCACGTTTAGAACCATTCAATCGTTTGACGGTTACATAAATCCCCCTGCCAAAAGTACCGCACAAATGGCGGCACAATTGCTTAGAAATTTACCTAGGCAGGAACAGTTGGATTTGTTGAATAATTGTTAGGTTATCTAAAACCTAAATAAATACAATTAGTCTTCAGGGCTATATTTACCGTTAAACAAATTGACTTCTGATGCAGTATCCCAAATAGTTAACAGTTGATTAAATTCGGCTAACTCTGTTGATGTGGCGGTATCGCGAAGGGCTTTTTCTGAGAGTAAGTTTAAGCGGTCAAATTCCAGAGAATCCATTGTTATCATCCATGATTATGTAGAAATTAAAGCTTAGGCAATGAATTCACTTAGGTCAAAAAATATAACCTTACATTCCCCACGAATTGAAACTATAATAACTGTACATTTATACAGGCTTATAATTATGAAAATTATCCCCCTCTTTGCTAGTTGTGGCATTACAGGTTTTGAATCACCCGCCACGGAATATAAAGAACTCGGTTTGTCGTTAGACCAGTTGTTAATATCTCACCCGAACGCAACTTTTATCGGACAAGCTTCTGGTGACTCAATGCAAGACGTTGGTATTTTTGACGGTGATTTACTTATAGTCGATAGAGCGGAGACGGTTTGTAGTGGTGATGTGATTATTGCTAATTTCAATGGTGAGTTTATTTGTAAGTTATTTGATAAAACTAATCGAATGCTATTGTCGGCAAATAAAAACCATCTTCCGATAAAAATTAGTGAAGAAGACCATATTCAGGTTGAAGGAGTGGTTACTCGTAGTATACGAATGCACAAACCTTCACCTGAATTAATTGCTTAAAAAGCCACCCGAAGGAGACTTAAGTTAAATTACATTACATTATCCAAAATGTAATAATATAAATAAAACTTGGTATCTTAAATTTTATTTTAATGTTGATGGAGAGCATCTTTATTTCCTTTGCTTCAAAATGAAAAAACATGAAGATTCGAAAGAAGACGATTCAACAAAAATATATTGAACCTGTAACCCTAAAAATATATAGTGGCTTTGCAAACATATGTCATCTTCCGAATTACTTCGGCTTGTGCTGACTATAGAACCCTTGAATGTCTCGACAACTTCAAGGGTTTTTTCATGCCTGAACATCAGCGTAAATCCTTTATACCTCACAAGATAATGAGGTTTGCTCGTTATTGCAAGTGGGAAAAGCCAAGGTTTCAATGAAGATTCTTTAGAGTAAAACCACAGTTAGTAACTACTAACTTGCTAATGGTATTGCTTTTGATTTTGAATAAATGCAACACTTTCTTTTAATTAACTTTTGTAATTTAAATTTTTTAAAATATTTTTTTACACTTTTACTACTTTTTGCTTGAAAAAAGCCAATAAACATAAAAAACAATGACTTACCTTTTTTGTTATGCATCAGGGCTTATTGTGTTAATTACCCCTATATAAACACTACATAATTTATTTTCAGCTTGCCAGTTAAAGTCAATGGACGATAGTAAAACGCTATTTCCTATTTTTACTATTAAGCCGCAATATTACTTTGCTGCTTCATTGGACCTAAATTAGCGTAAGCTATTAATCCGGCCATGGTTGGGGGGACTGAATTACCAACCCTAGCCACTTGATTTTTTATGGTGTTCTTTTTCCCTTCGCTGTTATGGCTTATCTTATAATCTCTAGGGAAGTCGTGAGCCGCATATAATTCATGTGGAGCCAACATTCGCAAAGCAATATCTACAATTTGATATTTTTCGCCTTTAATGAGTACCAAACCAAAACAGTCATTAGCTCTAACCGTATGTAATGGCGATGTTACTGATTGACCGCCTACTTTTCCGTAATATTTAATTAGAAACGCTCTTACTTCACCATGATGATTTCCACCTGCTGAAATTGTATGTAATGGTTCGTCAATTTTGTGACCCAAATTAGTACCACGCATTTTAACGATATAGCTTGTAACTAAAGCAAAATGACCGCCCTTTACTTGTGCACAAATAGTTCTTAATGGCTCATTAGCAGACATATTTCGTTGACTACTTCCGTTCGCGCATTCAGTAATAAACGGCACTATTTCACCTTTTACGATATAAGGTTCGGGATTATCAATAACAAAACGTTGAATTCCCTTAGCAATTCTCTGCATTGTTTTTTCAGCTAAAGGGCGCTTACGATTAAAAATAGATTTTGCAGGTAATGACCAATCAATAACATGATCAGCCACCGTTTTATAAGGTAATAAACCGCTATTTACATCACCGTGGGTGACTTCAGGCCAAACAATGGGTTGACCATCATTCCTGGCAATTAAAAAGAAACGTTTTCTAATCGTTGGCACACCATAATCACACGCTTTTAATATTTTCCATTCAACATCGTAACCTAAGCCGGCCTTTATTTTTTTGTACAATGACAGTTTATATTCAATGTCGTAATTAAATTTAAATAGGGCATGATAAATGTCGCTATAAACAGGACTTTCTTTTTCTAGCCCTGTAGTTAGTGCCTTAATAAAGCCCTTGAATATTTCACCTTTACGTTCTTTACAAGGTTTACCGTCAACAACTGGCCCCCATGTTAGAAATTCTTCTACGTTCTCTAATGGGATAACACGAACAGGCACTAAAGCCGCCCATTTAACAGCAACCCAAGCAAGCGCACGAATATTTTTACTTACGGGTGTGCTCCCTTTTGCTTTTGAAAAGTGCGTACAATCTGGTGAAAACCACGCAACACCAACGGGACGACCACCGCACGCTTTAACGGGGTCAACATCCCAAACAGATTCGCAATAATGTTTAGTATCAGGATGATTAACTTTGTGCATATCAATGGCTTCTTTATTGTGGTTTATTGCAATATCCACTTTGCATTTTAAAAACATTTCAAGGCCAGTACTTGCACCACCACCGCCACAATAATTATCGACAACTAATTCACCTGGTAAAAGCATATTTTCATTAGTATTCATGAGCATTTCCTTTATTAAGTTATAGAAATTGTTTTTCTTACATACTTTTTCTTTTTAGCATCAAGTTTTGCTAAATCATCATGCAACCATTCATTGCTAACGGTTTGAAAAGGCATATACGTTTTTGCACCTGCCAACGACCAAGCGGTCATTGCCCTACCTGTTTTAGAAAACCCACAAAAGTATCGATCGCCAATCTTTAAGACAAATGCATTTTCTATACAATCAGACTTACTTACACCCATAGCACTAACCCCTTTTCTGCTCGTTGTTTGTTCCAGTTCGCGGCCAATGCCTTTGCTTCATCAATAAAGTTTGGGCACTGCATTTTTTCTTCAATTCTTAAATTAAGCTGTTCATCGGTTTCTTTTTCACGTTTAGTCATTTTGCAAGAAACCAATTGTTCAACAGTTGCTCGCTCAAATTTTGTTAATTTAGCTTTTTTCATTTTTCCTCCTGGTACTTACTAAAAATTAGGCTGACATTAGCCCCGCGTCCCACCAATCTAATTCAGCGTCGCCCGACTCAACATCACGGGCATATTGCCAATCGTCATCGTTTGGTATCGCTCGGCCATCGTTGAATGCATGACTGAAGGCACAAGCAACAAGGTCTTTAGCTAATTGCCAATCAACCTTATTTGGCTCGCCTCGCATTGATTTACGGGCATTAACAGCCGCAAAATGTTTAATTTCGTCTTTTTGTTGCTGTTTACTTAGGCTTTCAATATCAAAACTAACCACTTGTTTATCTATTAGTTGGTAAATACGGTCTTTTTTGCGGACCTTCTTACCTTTTTTTATCTCGAAAATTTCATTTTTCGATAAACCCAACATGCCGAGCTTTAACTCTGCTCTAGTGGTTGTAGCCATTGGCGTACAGTTATTCCCACTAGTCCAAGACTGGTCGGCTGCGCCGACAAAACCTGCGTCTTGAGCCGCTAATCTTTCCGCTGTTCCCTTTAACTGTTTTACCCATGTGGTAACGCGAGTTAATAGCGTTGCATCTTCTGTTACGCTTACTTCACCTCTTAATTCTCTAACTGCTTGCGCAATAGCACTTGTGCCAGTAACCACGCCTTTTACGCGCTTAACGGCTTCAGCATATTTATTGCCCATAGGGGTAATTTCATATGCTGTTTTAAAATTGGCATTTCGGCCAATGCACATACCGCCCATTAACTTAGAGAAATTTAACCAGCTGCCTACGTCGGCCGCTTGCCTAACTCGTTCTAAATCGAACTGTTCAACAGGCTTACGCACTCGGCGTAATTCACGGTAAACGGTTACGCTTGGGCTACCTTGAAATTGAAATTGACGAATACCCCATGTACTGGCCCAAGCCAAAACAGGGTTAACAACAATGTTTTCTCCTGTTTCATCGTCTTCGTGATCAGTGACTTGATAACCATCAATATTTTTTGAAATGTATTTAGCGATATATCCGGCAGCACTACCCTTGGTTTTATCCATAAGTACGGCGGTGAAGCGTGGTGAAAAGGTTCTATAAAATTTATTTGGTGCTTTGGTCTTTATGCCTTGGCTTTTTTTATGGCCCCATAAACGACGCTTTTGTTTATATGCTTTGAATAAAGTGGCTCTGTCTTCATAACGGTTAATTAATTCTTGGCGGTCTTCACTAATAAAGTATTTTCGTATAATGGCATTAACCCATTGCACTTTATTTTTTGGCATAAACAACATCATGTGCCAATGTGGGCAAGCATCTGCATGCGGTTCAGCGACACGAATACCAAAGTAATTAATACCTAAACGGTTCAACTTTGAACGTGTTTGTGACCATGTTTTAACTAAATAGGCTTGTGAGTCTTTCGGGGTTGAGCCGTTCCACTTGTGCGATTTAGGGTGATATTTTGAAGGGCATGTAAGCGTATAAAACACACCGACATAGCCCATTTCGTCGGCCAGTTCTTCAGTTTCTCGCATTCTAAGCATTAGCTCATTTCTGCGATTTACTGGGTTGGCCATGCCTTTATCAACGGCTTTTAGTAAATCAATTACTTCGCCTTGGTCGTTTTCTAATTCAAGTTTACTGAGAAAATCACGACCTGACTTTTGTTGTTCTCTAAATTCGGCCTGTGCTTGTTTTGACGAGTAAGGGCTTATGCCTTTACGCTTTATTGATTTATTATTTTTAGTGCGAAAAACATCTTTACCCACCTGCCCGGTGGCAATTTCGAGTAATTCTAAATAACGTTTACGAACAGACTTAAGTTTAGTTGCCCACCAGTTTTCGCACTGTGCTTTTAATAACGCAACTTCTAGTGCTTCTAACGTTACGTCTTGACGAACGTCCCAAAAGGGAAGAAAAACACCAATTTTTTGCGTATATTCACCGACCTTCTCATAACTTTCTTTTAATATTACTTCGTAGTCTTCATCGGCTAGGCCGTCTGAAACATCAAGTAAAAGAGAGACGCATTCCTTTGCTGTAGTCGTTGCGTAATGTTTTGTTTTATCTTTATTACTTAGAATATGCCATGGTAATGGCATATTCTGAGTAATACGGAATAACACACTAAAGCGCGGCTTTAATTTTTGCATAGTAAGATCAAACCATCGGTTTGCATCGTATTCTGCTTTCTTACTATTTTTGTTGTAACGGTCAACATATTGCTTGGCTAAACGCGACTGCAAAGGAATGGGCACACTGCCCAAACCTTTGGCAATAAAATTATGATCACGTATATCGTCAATTGAACTAATAATACCTCTGGCTATGCCTGATAAATTTAAGGTATCGAGTTTGGTTTTTTTGTCGTGCATTAAGCCAAACCAACACAACGGTCAACGTACAAGTTTAGTTTTCTAGCATGTTCAGCAAGTGCTTTTACTTTATGTAGGGTTTGTGCAGGTTTGTTTTTACTGACTTTGTCGCGGTAACTGACAATGTTATTTTGCTCAGTAAAGCCGTATTTTTTAAGTAAGTTAATACGGTCCATGTTTATAGATAAACTAATAATATGGCTTGGTAATGTTGTACTTGTTAAGCGGCTCATGATTGTTCACCTGAAAGGTTAATATCTATTGGAAATATCGGTAGACGATTAATCAGGCAGTCGTTTAACTTATTCAGTTTTTCTAGTAACCTTTTCCCTTCTGCTGAATTACTTTTAACAAGTTCAGCAAATGACAAATTGTCGGTTACCGTTTCTTCAAGGCTTAAACGCATAGCTAACGATGGCCTTTTTGTGTAAAAACATATGGCGTTATTTACATTATTTAATACGGTTGTAATTACGCCGCTTACTAAATTTTGGGTGCACTTATCCATAACTAATATTCCTTAGTATTTTTTATTATTTAAAAGAGGGGGTTATTCGTTAAACAAACAGCTTTAAATCAAGCGACCGTGCATCATCAAATGCACCATATAAAGACCTTAACAACACTAATGCTTTCTGAATTTTCATTCGTGCATCAGCACTTAATTGTTCAAAGCTTAATTCCAAATCAGTGCGACTTAACTGGGCGGAAAAACATAAAACCTTACGTTGGCTTGTCGTTAGAACTTGGTTGTATACATAACTAGGATTATTTTTATCTTTTAACCTGCCACGCATTTCAACAAGTGCTTGTTCTTGGCTTAATCTTCTTGGCTTTTCAACTACGGTTAAATTAGCCGGTGACTTTATTTTTACGTCTTTTGTTACGGGTAAAATTTTCGCATTCGCTAACATGTTCATTACTCCGTGCTTATTATTTTTTAAATCCAAAATTTAAACTCTATGATCAACACCTAATCTTTCTAGTGTGTGATTCAAAGCGCTATCAATTGATTTACATAAACATTCTTTACAAATAACACCAACATCTCCAAGAGTCTGCGTGTATTTGTAAGAGCCGCAATATTTACAAGGGTGTTCACCTTGTTCTTTTAATTCAAACTTATTTTCTTTGATTTCTTCAAAAGCCAGTACAAAATGGTAATCATGATTACCATCTTCACTATTAGCAGCATCAAGAAACCTTGTAATCTGTGCCTCAAAATCTGCTTTGTCATTGAAGATGTAAGCCTCACTTTTATCTCTTGAAAAATTATTGCCGTATTTTTTTCGACGGTCAATTTTCTTGTTTTTTAGATAGTGAATTTCCGTATGGCTTATTTTAAATAAATACCCTGCTCTATATTTCATTTTTTAATCCAATAAAACGCCTATGTAATAAATAGAATTATGCGGCAAGTTTTTCATCGTGTGATTGCTTTAGCTCTTTACCGTATGTTTCATAGAAACCTTGGCAACCTAGGCGCATCCATTCAAGTACGTCACTTTCAAGCCAACCAACACGAGCTTCTGAAATATGGAACGACGGTGGGAATTTGAAGTTATCCATAAGCTTATATATGCCCGGACGAGACAAACTGCATATTTTTACAACTTCATTGGCTTTCATAAAACGGTCTTTAAGGGTTAGCTCTTCACCTTTAATGTTTGTTCTTGCTTGAGATTTCATTTGAATTTCCTTTTAATTTCTTAAGTAAATCTATTTAATTAACTAAAGTTAATTATTGATGGTTCCAAAAGTGACACTGTATATGCTAATATTTTCTTAGTGTCTACTTTTAGCCACTAATGACACCTTAAAGTGAACCGAATGCATTATCTTAGTTCACCGCAAGGACTCTATGGACAATATATATCCTCTTGGTGAACCATGTCAATAAGTTTTGGTGAAAAGTTAAAGTTAATTAGGTCTACTACAGGACTAAGCCAACAAAAATTTTCTGATTTAATTGGGCTAGGCATTAGCTCATACAAAAAGAATGAAGGTGGTTTTACTGAGGTCGGCTCAATAACATTACAGAAAGTAGCGACCCACCCTGCTTGTAACAAATATGCACTTTGGCTTATATCAGACACAACAAATCCCGAGTCTGGTCAAATAGCACCAGGTGATATTGATTCAGAGCAAGCGCTTAAGAATGAAGCTTTATCTCAAGATGAATTTGACAAAGAATTTATAAAAACGGTTGGCGATTCATTATTAATGTTTTGTCACTTAGGTTGGTTTACCCCAGATAAAGACAATAAAAAAGTATTTGACGATTCAGGTACACTGATACTGAAAGATGTTCGGTCACTTATTGAGAGCCGTTATCAAACCAGTAGTAAAGCAATTAAAAGCGCATAAATTAAAATCAATCTATAAATGATTTTTGATGGATCAAAAAAACATATAAGGAAATAATCATGGCTAAAGAGTCAAAACACGTTATTAACTTTAGAAATAATCACCTAAAAGCGAATGAAAAAATTGTTGCTTGGGCTGATGGCTATATTGGTAAAACGATGGGAAAAGGGAAAGACACCCAACATAATGGATCATTATTAATAACCAATACTCAAGTGGCCTTTCACCGAAAAGGCTTTCTTGGTGAAGTAATAGAAACTACCCCCCTCAAAAAAATAACAAGTGTTGAAAGAAAATCAACACTTGGCTTTCGCACTATAAGTATACATACCTCTAATGATGACCTTACATTCAAAACTTTGGTTGATAAAGATAAAGAGCAGGCATTAATAGATGCCATTGAAGCAGGTAGAGAAACAACTAACCCTATTGCCCCAACGGCTAGCGCAGTAAATGATGATCCCTTGGAAATATTAAAAAAACTAGGCGAGTTAAAAGTTGCGGGTGTTTTAACCGAAGATGAATTTCAAAGTAAAAAATCTGAACTTCTGGCTAAAATATAATTTTATCTACGTGATTATATGTAATACCCCCTGCAAAAAAGCCGCTTAGTAAGCGGCTTTTTTTATGAATGTTGTTTTACGAAACCACTTTCAACTTTACGGGTTCAAGCTGACTTTCGTTGTTACGAACAATGCGTTCTACATTTTGATTACTCGCGTTTAAATAATATCGTTTAGCTTGTTCGAGCTTGGGCTTCAATTCATTGTATTGTTCAATGCCTTCTTTGTTCATGAGTACATTACCTAAATCCATAACAAGGTTATGTGAATGTTTGTAGCTAAGGTCGTCTGATCTTTTTATTGAATCATACTGTCCTATTAAATTTTCAAGCTTTTTATAACTTGCTAATAAAGCCACTGAAAATATTATAAGGTAATATACAAAATCCATTTATCATTTACTCCATGATAGTTTTATTGTTTTTAGCTAATTGTTTCACTGAATAAATAATCACACTTCCCGCGATTAACAGCTCTGTAAAGTTTACAACTGGAGTATAAGCATGCCACAACCACCATGCCTCTCGGTTACCATTTAGAATTATGTCAATATGCATCGACAAATACGCAATAATATTAACAAGTAATAAATACATTATAGAAACTGATAATTTATGGTGCTTAACTCTTAAAATTAAATGGCTGAGAATAATGAATATTATGGTTAATGAGTTGTACTCTACCCATTTAAGATAAAAATCTAATGTAGGTACTTCTGGGTTACCTAATATTTCATATAAAGCATTATTAGCAATAACAAAGTTAGCCGCTAAAGCTAAACTTGTAATAAAAACTGAGGGGTTATTTCGCCAGTTTTTATAAGCGCAAAAAAATGCTCCCACAAAGCAAAGCATAATTATAATGCTAATCGTTGTGGCTACCTCTGGCTGTGAAAGCAAATCAAAAAACATTTAATGAACCTTAAGTTTCTTTCGGTGGTGGCGGTGATGTTGGTGGTACATAAACACCTCCCCCAGCATGACGCAATATCGACTGCTCATTCTTGTTAGCGTCTAAAGCCTCTTGGCTAATATTTACCGTGTCACTTTCCGATAAAGATGTACTTTCCGATTGCACATTTTTAAGCAATTCGGTTTCTTGTTTTTTTTCAGTACTAACTTTAGCTTGATTCAAGTTAGTGTTTATTGATGTAGATACTTCCATGAAGCAGAATTCCTTTTTTCTATTTAATGTAAAATAACATAACTTTATAAAAAATAAAGTGGTATTGAATGTACATTTATTGTCTTTTTTTTACAATGTAAAACTGTACGTAAAACCAGTTAAATTGGCAGGTTTGTTATACTGTTTGTCAGTGCTGTCACAGCTTCAATATTCTATTCAGGTATGATGTCCAGTGGTCTATAGCTTCACGCTTTTCTTTTAAGTAATCGTAACGATCATAATGAATACTCGCCACGTCACTTTTAGTATGCTGTTGCAATAAATCTCTATATTGTTTGCTCATTCCACTCTTTGCCATCAAAGTTTTACAGGTTCGCCTTAAGTCTCGGGGGGTGAATGGAGGTATTTTGTTGTCTTTGCAATAACGACGAAAAGCTCTCTGAATGCTGGTGATTTCTGCTGGTTTATTATTATCAGACCTATGAGGCCAAATATGATCACTTTTACCTCGTATTAACATCAGTTCTTCTATTAGTGGTTTGGCATATTTTGAAATAGGTAAAAGATGTTCCCCTTTTTTTGTAATTTTTATTCTTTCAATAGGTATTGTAAAAATATTTTCATTAAAATCATATTCATTAACTTTTGAATGGTATAGCTCCAAAACTCTCTGACCTGCAAACAATATGCAAAGTTTAAAGTATAAATGGATCATTTTAGGTAATTGCTCTGAATGCCATAAAGATTTCAATTCAGATTCACTTAACCACCGTTGCCCAGCTTTAAATGGAATTTCTAAATTAATATCATTAATAGGATTGGTAACAACCGAATATAAGTTGGGCTTTTTGAATTGCTCGGGTGAATTGTCGAAATCTATAGCGAACTTAAACAACGAACGAAGAAAACTTTTAAAGGTGCCTGCTTTTACTTTTGCCCCGCGATTATAAACATTGTAAATAATGTCTCTGGCTAAACAGGGTGTGAACTGGTCTGGATAAAGGTCATCATTAATAAAAGGTAATAAGTCGGTTTTAAACCCGCTTGTTGCGTTTCTTACTGACGATTCAGCCCATTGCCCTTCAATAGAAAGTAAAAAGTCTTTTACTAATTGCTTTAGTGTTCGCTTTTGGTTGAAAGTTTCAACCTCAACAGCCTTTTGCTGTCTTTCTTCTTTTGGGTTTAGTCCGTCTTGTAGTAACTCAGATAATGCTGACATTTTTTTGCGGGCATTTGATAATGACATTGAATCATAGGTTCCAATTTCCATTCGTTTTTTACCTTCGAAGAAAAACTGGTATTGAAACTTTTTAGTGCCACTGGGATATATTTTTAATTGAAGTCTGCCGACCCCTCTTGATTCTGAGTCGGCAGTAACCACGTACGCTTTTTCTTTTGGCTTTAAGGCCTTAATAGCTCTGTCTGTAAATTTCATAAGTGCCTAACCTGTTTATAGTGGTGTCAGTTACAGTGTCAGTTAGTACCGATACTTGATAGACTGAAAGAACAATATAAACAGTTTTATTACTTACTACAACGCTATTTTCCTTACTTTGAACAGCATGTTACGGTATTTACGCAATAATATATAATAACAAAGCATGCAGCATAAGAAATAAAAACATTTAAAAACAATTACCTAACCAAATAAAGAACGTAGCAGTGTCAGTTTTAGAGTCAGTTAACTAATATCTATTTGTTTTCGCTTTTCTTATTTTACTCTGTAATAGGGCTTAAATCACTATGTAATTGGAATCTTGGACTAGTTATGCCACTTCGTAATATTACTTTCTCTGCTACAAGCTTAAATTTTATATCTCTTAATGTAGTAGTTTGTAAATTTCATTTTTATTTTTGTCTATCTATTTGTTTATTAAGGTAATTTATTTACCTCCTGTGTTTGACCATCTCAATCAAAACACCACAAAAACTAGAAAACTTCTTTGAAATCAATGCCTATTAGATGTATGTGCCTGTATCGAACGATCCTTTAACTGAAAATAAGTGTAATTAACTTCGATCCTTTCATTTATTTGATCCTCTACAAACCCCATTAAGGGCGCTGTACGGGCTATATAACTGTAGTACTCAAAAACTGTAAAAAAAACAAGGTATAAAGCGCGCAGGAGGGTGAGGAAGAGTGCGGATTTCGTGTGATAGTTTCTGTGTGGGCTTCGTTTACGTGGTTGAATGGCTTGTGCGTGCGTTGGTGTTGTTTAATTATTTTGCTTGAATCCTAACGTGTTTTTACTTAGGTGTTGGCTATGGCTTTAACGTTACGTTGTGTGGTGGGTGTTTGTTTCTGTGGGTATGAATTACAGGCAGAAAAAAGCCCTGCTATTTTGCAGGGCTTTTTATTTGGTGCTGAGGTTGAGCTTAGTTAGGTAATGATATTTTTGCACTGGTTACCTTTGCTTTACCTGCGTTGGCGTATGTTTCTGGGTTGCTGTCGAACGCATGGTAACTTCTTAGCGTTGCACCTTGCCATACTGAGTAATGACTTACTGTTTCACCTTCGGGTATTGATAGCTCAACGGCTGCATCTAAGTCTCGCTCTCCGTTTGCAGCGGCTGCATAGTTACATGCTTTACTTGCACCTGCGATAAGGTTAACTGCACCTGTTATTGTTGGGTCACCAGAATGTAACTTTATTAAATCTGGGGCTATTGCATTAAGCATTACGTTTTTTGTTGATGTTGTTAAAGGCATTATCTGACTTCCTTGATTTTGACAGAGCCACTAAAAATTGGTGGTAGCTCTTGGTTTAGTTGATTGCTTACGGTGAATTGATGGAAAAACATTCCTGCTTTTTTCAATTCGTCTTTGTTGATTGTTGTTTTGAACTCTTCACCGACCCGTTCTATGCCATTGCCTAGTGCTTTGGTTAGGAATGGGACTGCGGCATATTCTTCAAACAATTCATATTTTGCGGCACTAAAGTCGGCGGCTGACTCGCCTGTTGTTAGTGCGGTTAAAAATTCTTGATCACGTTCCTGGTATAAATGTTCGCATTGTTTAGTCATTAGAAAATAACTCCATTAAATCGTTGTTTGACAGTGGCGCCATTAAAGCGTTGAAATGCTATATCACCGTTAATTCTGAATTGGTGCAAATAGATTGGTTGCACTGAGTTAAGGAAAACGGCACTAATCGCAACAGCTTGTTCAATCTCTCCCGCCACTTTGTTACTTTTGAATAGATTGCTAACTAGACTTTGTGCTTGTTTATAATTTGTTTGCAGAGCTGCGCACTTTAAGCCCTGACCGCTTAGTGTAATGACTTGATTGATTTCGGGCTGACAATCTGTTTTTTTTGTGAAATTAGCAGTATTTAGTGGCGCTAAGTTGATTGTTGCCTTGAATTGGTGAATTTCAGTCAATGCAGTTGAAAAATATCCCTTCATTGCATAACCTTGTTCTAACTCCGCATTTATGTCAGATTTTTTAAGCTGTGTAGCCTGAAATTGATAGTTTTGTTCAACTACCCCATTAATATCGTATTTTTTTACAAACGAATCTGTTAACTGAGCTGTTGTGTTGATCAACGCTAAATGATTTGTGTCTTTATTAAATGAGCTATTTAGAGCTTGGCTAACATTTTGAATTGCAGAAAAATTATAAATTTCAGTATTATCATCGTTAATCAATTCTAGCCACTGACTATCATCTGTAGGCATACTGATAAACGTGTAAACATTGCCTAATGAATCAGTAGTGGTATTACCTGTTCCTTCATTAAAATTAACTGACCAGACTTTATTAGTAGCATTTACATCATCGTAAAGATTAATTTCATCAATAACACTATCGGTGTATTCAGTCCCGTGGCGACCAATATATTTAAGTTTATATTGAACACCCACGAAAGTTTTATCTGTTAGTGTTTCTGCTATTTTCACCCCTTCTTGGATAATATCCACATTTCCTAAATTATCTCTCGAGATAATTATTGAAGATATTTTATCGCTAGTATCTTCTTTACCGTTAAGCGTAAAGTTTAGAAAACCCTTTGGGCTGTTTTCAGGCTGGATAGCAAAAGTAGCAACATTGTTTACTAAATCTAAAGTTAAATAAGATCTTTTATGTGCCCATTCTTCGCCAAACACGTATATGGGACTACTAAAATTGGCTCTTACTTCTAATGCAAATTCAGCCGATGTTATAAAGGCGTTAAATATTTCTTTAAACCCCTCGGTATTATGAAATTTTATTTTATCATTAATACCATCAAGCATAATTCCAAAATTAGCCATAATCAGCCTCGATACCAAATGGAATTAACATCTAAAAACTCAACTTTAATCTCTGGTTTAGTAAAGCGAGGTGAATATTGAATGATATGATCAATTAGTAATTCCGTATCATTAATTGAGAGTGATGAACCAAAGCACTCCCATTGGAACCACTCTTGAAAGGTTTTTCTTGGGTGTGCATCATCAAGTAATAAGTGACATTTATCATTAGAAAAAAAACCATCTCGGTATGATGGGACTTTGGTTTTGGTTGACGTGGGTATCCAAGCAACTGGAATAGCGATAAAATTGTGAGTCATTTTACTTTCTCTCTAAATTAACCTTTATGATTCCAACGTAATTGGGTCTAGTCTTTCTTTCTGTGTTTTGGCATCATTGCCTTTGCTTTTAAAATCACTTTCAATATCGGGTTTACCTGATATTGCACCACCTGATAAAACCCCTAAATGTTTATGATCAGCACAATGATTAGCAAGCGCTGTTACTGTGGCCATGAGTTCTGATAACAATTTCAATACGTTTTCACTGTCTGAGCCTAGCCATGTTTTAGGGCTTTTATATTCTTGCTTAACACTGGCGGTTACTTTTTTAGTTTCGCATTGCAGTTTGGCTAACTTGCCAATGATGTTGGTCATTGACTCATCGGTTTTATTTTCAAAGTTGCCATTTTCGTCAATGTGTTGATAAACACCTTCACGGGTTTGCACTCTGCTTTCACCTTCTTTAATTGCGGGTAAGTCCCAGCCAAAAGGTAAAACGGTTCTGATAAAGGGCTTGTCTGGTCTGCCATAGGCGAAACCAATTTCTACAATTGAATTAATAGCCGGTGGCTCTAACCTGCCCGCTTTATTTCCTGCACCTGGTAAAGGAAGCGGTACGGCCTGAAGCACTTTCGATGTTGTTGCCGTGCCGTTTTCATCCAATAACTGAACATTTACCGCATAACGAGGATAAAAGGCATCGCTTGCCCGTTCTCCTTCTTCTTGTGGTAATTCAGGTAAAGCAACGACTTTGCCCCAACGGGGTAAATGTAATTGTCCGGTTAATTCAGGGAATAAACGATGCACAATTCTTTTGATCACTTTCTCCATGCTTATTCCTTAATTACCAGCTTATTGTTATGTTTGTGTCTTTAAATTCAACGGTGGTTATTCTTTCATTGTTGGCGGTAACGTTAGGCCTTATCATAGGAGCCGCTACCATAGTTGCTGTTCGACCTGATTGATGATCGGTCATTAAATTACTCGGTATTGAAATCGGTTTATCATGCCAAAACGAGTCTTGGTAACTGCCGACAAATACCTTACCGTTGCCCTGTTGTTGCCAAATAAAGTCGTTAATTTTAAAGGCACGGCCAATATTGTCTAATATCGCATAACCTGAGCTGTCGCAATAAAAGCACGGTATTGCCGTTTCTGCATAAGCTTGTTGTGGAATGATAAATTCAATACCACTTTGCTTGGTTAATTCTGCAAGCACCTGCTTTAACGTGGGGTGCCTTAACATCACGCTAAAATTAACACTTAATGATGCCGCTAATTCTCGGCAAAATAAGGTAACCCAACCATTAACGGCAGGCATAACACGTTCAACATAACCGACAAATACACGGTCAATCATGTTGCCCCACCCCAAATCAACCGCGACTTGTGAGAACTTTTTTACCGCTTGCTTATCATTATTTTTTACTGTTATTTGGCAAGTACCTGGTGTTTCTGCTTTAAGCACTACCCAGTGGTCTTTCATCTCAACTTTTTTACTGTTTATATAAGCCCGAGTAATAAAACAGGCATTAGCCCTGTTTGTTGCAGTCGGCATTATGCCGTTCTCAATTTGTTAAAATTGTTTTCTAAATTTTGTTGGATATTTGCATAAGAAAAGTCTGGGTCACCGCCTTGAACATTAGCGATTTCTTCTGGTTGGCGTTCTTCTATTTTTTGCGGTACTGAACGATATTCAGTTAATGAAAAACTAACACGCCATTGGCGGGTAGTTTCTTGCTCTGCCGCTTCAATTTTACTGCTAAATCGCACTTGCTTAAGACCTAACGCACTGGCCGTATGGTTATTAATACGGTAAATAGTGCGCGCGCCCTCTTCCGTGGCTTCGGCTAAAGCAAATAATTGTGATAAATGCTCATCGTTATCAAAAGAAATTAAACCGCTAACACTCAGCACTTTAGCTTTTGTGCCCGTTTCAGCTACATCGGTGCTTGAACTTTGCCCACTAGCATCTTCACTGGCAAGTGCTTGGCTTACTGTAATGCGAAGTGACTTTAGGTTAATTCGTTTTGTGTTTAGGTTAAGCATATTATTAAATCTTCGGTAGTACAGGCCAAACAACATCGTCAGGATTATCTAACCCTTCGGTAATATTCTTCAAATCCTGCCTATATTGTCTAAACGGTGCTTCGTCAATATCTTTGTCAGCGGCATCATTAACCAGGTAATCAGATTCGATTAAAAGCGGTTTACGAATAGTGCGTATTTCATCAAACTGTTGCACTTTGTTAGCTGCTGTACAGAGTTCATTTACTTGAATATCTGTAAAGCCCATTTCAATTAAATCGGATTCAATCGCGGGTACGTTTGTTAATTCGGTGCCACTATTTAATGTTAACTTTGCTATTATTGGTGTTAAAGTATTCATTATTATTACCTTTATTGTGGGTCTGAATATGCGGTGGTGCTTAAGGAGGGTTGTAACAAATCAGTCAAAGGTATAGGTTCAACATACCAACGTACTGTAAATGATGCCTGAGATGATTGCTCAATATTTCTGCGTAACATATCACTACCGTCATGGTAGGCCACATCACCCTTCCAATTTTTTATAATTTTATATGACAATCCACCGCCCCGTAAATACAGCCCTGTTTTTCTCATGCACGATGCGGCTAGGTTATTTTCTAATTGTCCACCGTAAATAGGTAAATTAAAATCTATCTTTTCAGATTTACAATACATATTAAAATTTGGGTGGCTAGCCGTACTATTGTAACGTTCATGAAATCGCTTTATTTCCAAGAAGTTTGCATCGCCACTCCAAGAATATGCATTACCTTCCATTTCTAACAACAGTGCTGCTTGGTGTACTGAGTCTGGATTTAATGGATGCTCATTACCGTTTGTTGAAAAATGCCGTGATACAGAAATTTTAGAAACTGCGTAATTTAAATCAGGGAACCCCCACCAAACTGGGTATAAATAATCTTTGCTACCACCGATGAATATGTCTTGTATATAACGCGTTTCAGGATTTCCATTTTGTAAAAAGTTATCTACTTCACCTTCTTTGACTGAAATCTTTAAGTCAATTTCACCTATTTTATTCTCAACAGCACTCGTTAAGAGGTTACTGGCCGTGGTTAATTCAGCGACTTGCTCTTCATAAGTTTGTGTCATTATTTGAATTCCTTCGTTATATTTTTGAAATTAGTAATTGCAAACATATTTCGTAGCGTGCGATACATGTTGGTTATTTGGGCGCTAGCATTGGCGGTAATAGCACGTTGAATACCGTTTAGCTGTAAGCTGTTGTCAAACATCCAACTGCTTGCATCAATGACTATTTCGCTAAGGGCTTGTGCATTCGGCCATGTTAATACCATGCTACGGTTATGTACGTTATTAACGCCCTGCTGTTTTCTAATGCTGGGCATGTAATCAAGCGCTAACAAAGTATTGTCTGAGGCAATAACCCCTATCCAATTGTAATAATAATCACCTTCGTTTTGGTCTAATACACAACCAAACGCGACTGTATTTTCATCGACAGTGCCTTTAATTAAACCGCTTAAATGCTGAGACGAGTCAAAAACAATATACTCGTTTAAAGGTATTGTTGAATTTTCATCTCGTGCTGACAGTTCATCAATATTGGGCACATTAGCGATAACTATTCTCGCTACGTTAATGGGGTCACCACTTAACGTTTTATCGGCTAAATATGCGCGACCTGCTTTGGTTAAAATTGCACTATTTTCTGGCATTCCCTTAACTCCTACTTAACTTTTAATGTGATGACTTTGCCAAATAACATTACAAAACCCGACAGCAACATTTACTTTTACGGTATTGCTATTAGCAAATTCATAACGACGGCATGTTCTACCGTATTGCTTAATAATGTTTTCTATTAGCTTGGGGGACTGTGCTAAATCAGAATCTAACAACTGAAGCCTGACAACGTCCCAATCTGCGTGGGCCATGCGTTCTTCAATGCGTATTTTTGGTATGCCCAGTTTTTTAAACATGTAATACCAACCGTCTTTACTGCCCGCACCTTTGGCAAATTTAAGGGCGTATTTAACGCGGGTTCGGTATAGCTGTTCAGTTTCTTGTGGTATTTGTTCAATGTCGCGCTCCCATGCTAATAAATGCACCAGTTCAATTTCTGCGGTCATGGGATCAAGTTGAGCGGCAGGCCATGCAAGCATATTGCTAAAACGTAGCCAAAAAACCACACTTGCTTGGCGTAATTTGTCTAACTCACTACTGGGCTTGGCTAACCAATAGGGTAATTTGGTCAGTGCAGCCCAATTGCTATTATTTATGCCAGGCATTACGCATTACCATTGGTAACGGTTAAATTGCTTAAGCGTGGCACATTGTTAACACTAGTAATGTCGCCTTGCCCCCAATTTAACGAGTCAAGTCCGCTAAATTGTTTATGTAATTCTTGCCCTAAACGGCTAAAACTAAGACGGCTAGCCGGTGCGGTTTTTGTTGTTATGTAGTCGTTATTTTCACGAAAGGCACAACGAATAAAGTTTTCAACATCATTAAGTAAAACTGTTATTTCATTTGCAAGTAAGTAAATGTGCGGGTAAATCGTTACGCTAATATCATGATCAGTATTGGCTATTGCAAAAATTTGCAAGTCGTCACCGTGCCCATGAAAACCCTTTTCAGTTACGTGCTCGTTTAAGTCGGTAATTAATTGAAGTGAGGGTTCACCCACATCTAATAAAATATAAGCGTTGGCTGTACCTGGTCCACGCGGTGCATTATGTTCAAAGAATATATTGTCGGTATTCAAACCCGACTTTTCGGTTAATATTGCCGTGTAAACTGCGTCGATATGCCAAGGAGCCGCGGCGGTAAAGGCATTACGTGTACGTAGTTTTAAATCATCGTTTGATTCAGCATCAGCCCCTAGTTCTGTTAACCATTCGGCATTATTGCTGACACTGCCAATACCTGTTACGGCTTCGGGTAAAACATGGTAATAACCCGCGCCAAGGTTGTAATGTTCACCCGCGTTTTCTGCTATTACAGGTGCTAAAACACTTTTTTGGTTTTCAAGTAAAATAATGTCGGTAGTGGTCTTTATTCGGTATGCTGTACCGTTAATTTCGTCAGTTTGTATAATGGTGCCTGCGTTTATTAATAAACTGGGACCAAGGTTTGCCGCCCGATAAAAAGTAACGTTACCTTTGGCGTATTGTTGCTGTTTGCGTGTTAAGTCATGCTCCCACGCTTTGGCCTCAATAAAAGCGCTGTCGGTGGCCGTTTGTAAAAACATGTTGGGTAAAATGGTGTCTATCAGTAAGCTGTTTACTATCCATGTAGCAGGTTTTGCAACAATGGCCGATATTAAACGCCAAAACGGTGAGAATGGTGAATCGTTGGTTATTTTGCATTCTTGCCCGTCAACGTCTTGCTTGAACAATATTTTCCAGCCGTCTTCGGTCGTTGGAATACCTGCTTTTTCAACAATGCTTTTAAAATCTATTTTAGGTGCTTCATTTTCCATGGTTATTCCTGTCTATACTGCAGCATTAATATTTGAACTAAAGTCACCAAATTCAATTGTCTGGGCGCTTACCCACCATTCACCCTTTTTATTTTCATTTTCTTGCACGATTACCGTACCTGGCATAATTCGAACATCGTCTTCTACTAATAATTTAATGCGGGTTTGGGTGTCAGCATTTACCCCCGTACCGCGATCACTAATTAATAAGTTGGCTAAACCCGCTTCAATAATGGCGTGCACAACATCTTGAGCAATAACATCACGGTCGATTAAATACATGGGATTGTTACCTGCATCAAGTACCACATCGCCATTTTTAATGTGTAAATCGCTGTATTTTTCATTGTTCATTAGCCGTGCATTTCCAGAAGATTCATAAAGTTTGTTTCACCTTTGGCAGGGTAAATAGTCACGTTACCAATAGAGGTCGATTTTTTCTGATTAGCGTTTGAAATTTGTTGTGTTATACCGCCATTTTCAACACGACTTTTTATAGGTGCTATTGCTTGTATACTTGCCACTGGGGTATTTTGCTTTTGTACTGGTAATTGTTCTGGCATCGCATGAGGTAAAGGCGATAAAGACACAACGTTCTTTGGTAATACATCTGGTACCGTTTGAGCTAAAGGCGATAAGGGCACCAATGGCAAAACGTTCTTTGGTGATACATCTGGCACTATCTGAACTAAAGGAGATAAAGGCACAACATTTTTTGGTAATACATCGGGCACCGTTTGAGCTAAAGGCGAAAAAGGCATGACATTTTTTGGCAATACATCGGGGATTAGCTTATCGTTATCAACTGCCGAAACAACAGGTGTTATGTCAATATCAACACCTGGTATTAAATTTATTTTTTCAATAATCCATTCAAGAACATTACTAAAAAGGCTTTTAATGCCTGCCCATACTGAGCTAAATACGCCTACTAGCATTTTTATCCAACCCCATTCGCCCATGGTGGTTTTTAAATCATCCCAGTAATAAATTAAGGCACCCACTGCGACTACTGCGGCGGCAATGCCTGCGACAATTAACCCGATTGGATTGGCATACATGGCAATATTTACCGCAAGCATAATTGATCGTAATGAAGACAAACCAAAAGTTAGTGCGGTGGTAATACCGCCCCATGCCATTGCAGAGACACTCCATGCAACCATCGCCATTTTGCTAGCCCCGACCATAACGGTGAACAAACCACCAGCGGCAACAAGGCCAAGCAAAGCTATGGCGGCATAGCCCATGTATTTACTTAAATTAGGAAATGTTTCGGTAAACCAAACAACATCACGACTAACATCGGCAAGCCAACCCGCGAATTGATTAAATACAGGTAAAATAGCAGAGCCAAAAGCGGCACGAATAACAAACCAACTTTGTGCTAACCGTTGGCTTTGGTCGGTCATGGCTGCGGCCATAATTTCGGCTTGCTCCATGCCTTTAACTTTACCAAGGTTGTTAATTGAACCACCTAAACTATTAATGTCATTCATTAACAATTTAACGGTTGAAACGGCTTCTTTTGAGCCAAAGGCTTTGGCTAAAGCGTCACTCTCCGCGACTTCTAAGGTTTCGCCGTACTTGCCTTTAATTTTGGTTAGAATATCAACCATCGGCAGTAATCGGCCTTGCGCGTTCGTAAATTCTAAACCTAATGCTTTTTGTGCTTTACCCACCCCTGCTAAAAAGGCTTTATATTTTGTACCTGACTCACTGCCCGACATAGTGGCTTGCAAGGTGCCCAAAATCGCCATTTGTTCATTCATGCCAATACCTGCACTGGTGGCCTCTGCCCCTATGGCAGTAAATGCGCCCGACATTTCTGAACCTGTGGTTTTAAACATTTTTACGGCGGTGGCGGTCATGCCTGTTACTTGTTCTACCCAGTTACTTTTACCCATGCCATTGGCTTGGGTTTTAAAAATACCGTACATGGTGCCCATGTAATTGGTAATAGTGGCGGCATCAGCTTTGGTGGCGGTTGCCAATATATTTGACGACTTGGTAAACGCGGCTAAATCAGTGGCATTTAAACCACTAATAGCTGATTGAATATCGTAACTTGAGCGGATAAATTCGGTGGCCGACTTGCCATATTTAAGGGCAAAGGCAAAAGAGGTATCACTTAATTTTTTTAAAGCAGAATCGCGCACCCCTAGCGATTTAACTTCACCTAATGCGCGGTCCATTTCAATGGCGGGTCTTAAGGCATTTGTTAACGCATAACCACTGGCGACCATACCCGCCACCCCCGACGCCATTCTCATGGTGCCTGCTTGGTAGTTACTTGATAAGCCATTAAACTGTTGGCTTATTTTAGCAATAGGCTTAGTTATTTGGTCTATCAGGCCAACGGTAAACATTAGTTGTTGCGGTAACATGGCTTTCCCTTTAAAACTCTGAAAACGGTATTAAATGAATACGTACCAAATTAAACTTGTTAAAAAAACGCCAAACCAAAAACCTGTTTTGCGTCCATCGTTTCTTACTTCGTTTTGTTCATTGCCTGACATAATCAACCCCTTTTACTAACCACTAAACGCCTTACTTACGGCATTGGTAACAATGGCTTCTAAATCTTCTCGCTGTCGTTTCATCAACCAAGCGGCTCTGGCGATACTTATTTCGTCGTCATTTTCATTGGGTAGTAAATGGCGACGAATAATTAATAATTGCGCAAAGTCGTTGTTTTCAATTGACTCGATCAGCGACTCTATTTTTTTATAGAAATTTCCAGTACTGGCGAAAATTCAGCTTTTAAATTACTGGCTATTTGAATTTCTGCACCAGGTGAACTTGCTAATAATTTTTTAAAGTCTTCTTTGCTTTTATCGTCAATAGTGCGCATTACAAAATTATGTGCTGAAGCTGTCATTGAAGCACCGCGCGCGGCAGCATCAATAAAATCGCTGTGGTCTTGCACGGTTACTTGGAAAGGAAAATCAACAGCGCCGATAGTTAAAATAATGGTTTTTTTCATGCTATATCTCTTTTTGTTAGGTAATAGGTTTTTGGTTATTTAATAATGCTTTTAAATTGTCGAACCCTGCGGTCATTTGGCGTTCCATACGATCCCCGACTTCTTTAACGTCGTGTTTGGTGGCATAGGTTTCGGCGACATGGGTTTTGTGATCACTTAATTCATTACGGTTTCTATTTACTGCGCTGTTTAGGTAAACAACTAGTGGCACAACAATGGTTAATACCAAACCAACAAAGCCGATAACCACTAATAGCCAATTGGTTGTTCCTGCTTCCATTGCCTAGGCTCCTTTTGAATTTTGCTGAATTAGGTTCACTAACTTGTCTTTGTCTCTTGACCCTTTGGTTGAGCTCACCCAATAAGCGACCGAACTAGCGAGTAACGCAAATAAGTTACCTACTAAATAAACGATTAAATCGCGGTTGTCGGTTATTTCAGGGCCATAAAACAACGCCCAAAGCACCGCTGAAAACAATACAAATAACATGATGGTTAACGTTGCAGGCATCCAATGGTCTTTATTGGTAGTACGGGCATGCTGCCTGTCGGCTAAATCAGCTTGATATTGGGCAAGATCTATTTTTTGTAATTCGATATGTGACTGACGAATTTGCTGTTTTTCATCATGTGCCCATTGTTGTAATTTAAGTGCAGCTTCAGGGTTATTTTTAAGTTCTTCGACTACGGCTTGTGGTGTATTTGCAGTGCCCAAAGCCCCGGCAATTTGACTACCGATACTCATAGCTAAACCAACAGGACCACCTAATAAAGGGGCAACAGAGGCGGCAATACCACCGACATTACTAACAATATCTTTCCAGTTCATAATTCAGTCCCTTTTATAGGTTTACAATGCGTTTTAACCAACCGTATTGGTATTTTTCTTGGCTTTCGTCGTTTATGGCTATATCAATACAAAAGCTAATTCGTTGACCACGAATAATTTCACTTAACAGTGCAAGGCCTTCTTGCTTTCTATGTTGATCAAATTTAATTAAAGCTGTTATTGTTCGGGTACCTAAAATTCCATCGGTAACCAAGTCGGTGTAAAGGGCTTGTTGTTTGTTCAGTACGTTAAGCACTTTTTGCAAACATCTACCTGCACTCATAACACCTGAGTTAACGCCAAAATCAAAAAGCTGTTTGGCAAGTTCGCTATTTCTTGTATAGATATTGTTTAGCTTTAAAGCGTGCCAATACCGTTTTTCGTAAATGCTAAACGCTAAGTCGTAAGGCAAGCTTTTCATTAAGCCGGTATAGCCATTTTTGCGCGCTACTTGTTCAGTAATGCCGTACATGGTTTCGCCGCCTCGGTCGGTTGGGTCATTTACGTAGCCACCTTCACGAGTGATCAATTCATAAATTAATGCTTTTTTTAAATTGTTCATATTTACCACTTAGCGTTTAGTTTTGTTTACTTTTAACTTAGTTACTGCTGAATATTTTCAATTTCTTCAGGACGTAAATAAGGCACACCGTTAATATTGACAAAGTCTGGGTCGGTAACGTCAAACGGCAATTTAAACATTGAGGCACTACCACCTTTTTTATCTATGTCTAAAATATCGCT
>JABSOY010000028.1 GCA_013215385.1 Colwellia sp. | reverse complement strand
ATAGTTGGCTATAATTTGTGAGGCACGAACAAAGCCAACTGTTTTTTGTCCGTCTTGAATGCCCTTGTTATATGATGGTAGCGGAAAAGTGCTAACGATAACAAGCACTTTAACGTTTAGGCAGCCCGACCGTAGAACTAAAGAATGCCCAGCGCCACGACTAACCAAACAATGAACTTTGAGCCAAACACTAAAACCAGTTAAGTTAATGGCTTTACAACAAAAATGTCTAAAATAGTAAAGTCTATTAGCGACTATAACCAAACTGCTTAGGCGAAAACTGAGGCGTAACCCACAGAACAAAGTTGAAAATCACCGCTCTTACCATAAAATATTCAGTTGATTTCGTGGTGCCATATAACGCTTAAGTTAAGTGGCTAAGTACAATTTGCTAAAATGCGCGAAGCGCGAGCAAACTGTACGTGTCCGTTTGAATTATCTTGTTATTTGATGGTAGCGGAAAACTACTAACGAAAACAAGAACTTTTAACTATTTGGCAGCCCGACCGTAGAAGCAAAAAGTGCCCAGCGCCACGACTAACCAAACAGTGAATTTTGAGCCAAACACAAAAGCTAATTTAGCTAATGGCTTTACAACAAATAATGTCTAAAACAATAAAACCTATTAGCGGCTTTAACCTAACTGAACAGGCGAAAACTGAGGCGTAACTCACTAAACCATTTTAGAAAATACCGCTCTTACACATAAATAATAACGTGATTTAGTGGTGCCAAATAACAGCTTATTAGCCCGATTAATTCCGCACTTACGGCTGAAATATTTCTGACTAAATTTTAATTTAATAATTCAACTGTACCTTTTTACTCACACATCATCAATAGGTTACAAATTTAACATTTTGTGATTTTCCGTTGAAAGGCGGAATTTATCTTTATTTGTGGTGGAAATCCGTTTCTTTAATTCAGTCCATATGTTTCTAATTAAACATTAGAAAAAGTATTGATTTTTTTTGATGGTTTTGTTCCGCTTAGCGCACTGAGAAGTCATAAAAAATATTGAATAGCTCAACTTTCGTATCTAAAAACCTACAATAAATAGGCAGAAGAAAACAGCTATATACAGTATTTACCAATTATCATTTATGGAAAAAAACACTTAATTATCATCTATCAAATTAAGTGTTTGACTTAGTCAGATCACACTTGTCATTCCCAACGGGGTTAATCACGCTTTCAATAATCAAAGCAATGCCCTGCCCGACTCCGATACACATAGTACACAAGGCGTAACGTTTGTTGGTGCGTTGTAATTGACGAGCTGCAGAGGTAATTAAACGCGCACCACTCATGCCAAGCGGATGCCCTAAAGCAATAGCGCCACCTTGTGGGTTAATACGCGGGTCATCATCTTGCAAACCTAATTCACGAATACAGGCTAATGCTTGTGCGGCAAACGCTTCGTTTAGCTCGATTATATCCATGTCAGCTAATGTCAAATTTAATCGCTTTAATAACTTTTTCGTTGCCGGTACTGGACCAATGCCCATAATACGAGGTGGAACTCCGGCAACTGCCATACCTAGTACTTTAGCAATAGGAGTTAAGTTGTTTTTTTTCACCGATTGACTTGAAGCAAGTAAAATTGCCGCAGCACCGTCATTAATACCCGAAGCATTACCAGCCGTTATACAGCCTTTGGCATGAACAAAAGGTTTTAACGCTGACATTTTTTCTAAAGTGGTTAACCTTAGGTGTTCATCTTTTGAAAAAATTATCGGCTCTTTTTTATGCTGAGCAATACTTACCGGCACTATTTCTTCGTCAAATAAACCCGCTTGTTGTGCATTGGCTGCTTTTTGTTGACTGGCAAAAGCAAACTTGTCTTGGTCTTCACGACTAATGTTAAATTCTTCGCTAAGATTTTCAGCGGTTTGTGGCATGGTTTCCGTACCATAAGCACTATCGAGTGCTTTATTAACAAAACGCCAGCCCATGGTGGTATCAAACATTTCTTGAGTTCGTGAAAAGTTACTTTCTGCTTTGCCCATTACAAAAGGTGCACGAGTCATACTCTCAGCGCCGCCAGCAATAATCATTTCAGCCTCACCAGATTTAATCGCCTGCATGGCAATACCGACCGCATTCAAACCTGAACCACATAAACGGTTCAACGTTGTTGCTGGAACTTGATACGGTAAACCGGCTAACAAAGTCGCCATACGCGCAATGTTACGATTGTCTTCACCTGCTTGGTTAGCACACCCTAAAATAACATCGTCTACTTGGCTAAAATCTAAATCGGGATTTCTGTCCATTAATGCTTTTAAGGGCAATGCCGCTAAATCGTCAGCACGTATGGTTGCTAGTGAACCACCGAAACGGCCAACCGGTGTTCTAATTGCGTCACAAATAAAGACTTCATTTATCTCATTACTTTCACTTTGTGAAGTGCTTATTTGTTCAGTTGAAAAGTCACTCATTCATTTTTTCTCTTTTGAGTTTGTTTTAGCTTAATTTTATTTTGCTTGAGTTTTATTTTACTTGAGTTTTCTTTAGCTTTTCTTAAGTGAAGGATATTGCTCGATGACTTTTTCAAAGCCCGAGGTTAAATGCTCCACTAAAATCATAATTTCTTTTTCTGTCATTGCCGTTGATAACATCGCCGAGCAAGTATTGATCATCATCAGTCCTTGTTCAAACAAATGCGAGAGTAAAAGCTTCAAGCCTTTCGCTTCGTCTTCGTTAGCATATGCTTGACGATAGTTGTTTGGTGCTTGTGCTTTTAAGTGAATACGAAACATCGAACCCGCTCCCGTAACGCAAGCTTTAATACCGGTTTTTTCAATGGCATGAGTAATTTCTTTACGGGCTAAGTCGCCTAAAGCATTAACATAATCTACCGCTTTTTCATCAAACAAACGCATCGCGGTAAGTCCTGCGGTCATAGTGACAGGGTTGGCAGAAAAAGTACCTGAATGGGGCAATAAAACTTTCGGCTGAGTTGGGTCAAGCACCTCCATTACATCACTTCGGCCTGCAAATGCACCAACAGGAAAGCCACCGCCAATCATTTTTCCTATCGCGGTTAAATCAGGAGCCACTTTATAGTTTTGCTGAGCGCCAGCATAATTAACGCGGAAGGTGATCACTTCATCAAACATCAATAACGCGTCGTTTGCTCGTGTCCATTGATAAAGTGCTTCAACAAAAGCTTCACTCGCTGGCACCATACCAACACGATGAGAAACGGGGTCAATCAGTATTCCCGCTAATTCACCTTTGTGCTGATTTAAAATGGCTAAGGCTTTTTCAACATTGTTATAAGGTATTATAATAACGTCATTTAAAGCGCCCTCTGGTGTACCGTTTGCTACAGGAACACTAGCCGGTTGGTCTTCATCTCCCCAATTTTTAGGGGCTGCGGTTTGGCTAACTTCGGCGTAATCATAAGCGCCGTGATAGGCACCTTCAACTTTAGCTATTTTTTCTTTACCGGTAAAAGCACGCGCCGCTTTAATCATCGCCATTACCGCTTCCGTGCCAGAATTTACAAAACGAATTTTTTCAAAGCCCGGCACACGTTCACATAATAATTCGGCATACTCAATTTCAATTTCGGTGGCCATAGTAAAGGCAGTACCTTTTTGTACTTGCTCGATAATCGCTTGGGTAATTTCTGGGTTAGCGTGGCCATGAATAAGTGACGCCATATTATTGGCAAAATCTATGCGAGTAACTCCGTCAATATCGGTAACATAACAGCCCTGACCTTTTTCAACATAATCAGGATGTGGCAATTTAAAAATGGTATTGCGACTAACACCGCCCGGTAATACTTTTTTTGCGCGAGAAAATAATACCGCACTTTTACTCAATTCTTTTGGGTTTGTAGACATAACTACTTCTCCGAAAATTTACGTGAATCAATAAGCGGTGCACCAGTACGTTCTTGAACAGTGTCGAACGCTACATTAGGGGCTAATTCAACCAATTCAAAACCTTTACTGGTCACTTCAATAACACATAAGTCGGTATAAATTCGGCTAACAACACTTTGACCTGTTAACGGGTAACTACATGCTTCAATCAGTTTGGCAATACCATTTTTAGTGGTGTGTTGGGTGATAACATAAATGGTTTTAACGCCAGCGACGAGATCCATCGCACCGCCAACCGCAGGAATAGCGTCTGGCGCGCCAGTTGACCAATTAGCTAAGTCGCCATTTTGTGCCACTTGCATTGCCCCTAAGACACAAACATCGATATGCTGTCCGCGGATCATTGCAAAGCTGTCTGCATGATGAAAATAGGCTGCCCCAGCAATAGCCGTTACCGGTTTTTTGCCGGCATTAATTAAGTCCGCATCTTCTTCACCAATCTCTGGTGTCGGCCCCATGCCTAATAAGCCATTTTCGGTGTGATAAATAAATTCACGCCCTTGTGGTACATATCGAGCGACTTTTTCAGGAATGCCAATGCCCAAATTAACGTATGAACCATCAGGAATATCAAGTGCGGCACGCTCAGCCATTTGGTCGCGTGTCCAGCCAACGGCTTCTGTATTTTTTTCTAAGCTCATGGGTAAGTTCTCCCTTGTGCATTTAAGTTAGATTCTTGTAACGGCTTTTCAATATGAATTATGCGGTCAACAAAAATGCCCGGGGTAGCTACGGTTTCGGGATCAATATCGCCAGCCGCCACACAGTAACTCGTTTGCACTATGGTGGTCTTTGCTGCCATTGCCATAATCGGTGCAAAATTCCGTGCTGTTTTGTTGTAGGTTAAGTTGCCATAACGATCTGCTTCTTTCGCTTTGATAAGGGCAAAGTCAGCCGTTAAGCTTAGCTCCATCACATAATCACGGTCATCAAAGTTACGATGCTCTTTGCCATCAGCCAAAGGCGTTCCTACCGAAGTCGCGGTGAAAAATGCTGGAATGCCAGCGCCACCAGCTCGAATACGTTCGGCAAGCGTGCCTTGCGGCACAAGTTCTAGCTCAATTTTACCTGCGCGATATAAGTCAGGAAAAACCGTTGAATTGGCGGTACGAGGAAATGAGCAAATCATTTTTCCTACTTGGCCATTTTCAATTAATGCCGCTAAGCCAACATGACCACTGCCGGTATTATTGTTAACAACGGTAAGGTTTTTAGCACCGTGATCAATAAGTGCATGGATCAACTCAATCGGGCTACCCGCTTCACCGAAACCGCCGATCATCACGGTCGCCCCATCAAAAATATCGGCGACAGCATCTGCGGCAGTGGTGCTAAATTTATTTATCATCGTTACCTTCTTTTTATTTTAACTGGTCATCTTAACGCAAGAGCCTGAAATTCATTCAAGGTGACGTTATTGATTTATATTAATTAACTTTACTGTTTGTCTTTAACATTGAAAAATATAATTTGTTTATGAAAGGTATAGATATAAACTATACTTGATCTCGATTAGCATTCACAAAGCATATATCAAATATAATAAACCTAGCTTTTAAAACCTAAATGGAAATACTCATGGAACTTCGCTCACTAAAATATTTTCAGTCTGTCTATGAGCAAGGTAGTATTAGTGCAGCTGCCCGTGCTTGTTTTGTTTCTCAGCCTTCGATTACCACCGCTATTAAACAGCTTGAATCAGATTTAGATATTATTTTATTTATTCGTCATGCTCGCGGCGTATTACCTACAGATGCTGCCGACAAGCTGTACCCGAAAGCGAAGGAAATTGCCGATAATGCCAAGTCAATTAACCACCTTTTTTCCGGCTCGCCTGCACCAGTAATTTTAAGATTAGGCATAATGCGTTCTTTAGGGGCACAAAGGATGTGTTCGTTATTGAAGAATATCACTGAAAAAATAGCGAATGTAGAATTGACATTAGTTGATCCAGAAGAGCCCTGTGATGCACGAGTTGTCGTCGCCCATTCAGTGGCGAGCAATGAACGTTTTATTCCTATTTGGCAAGACAGTTATCAACTTGCTGTGCCGAAGAGTTGGTCTATCGCTCAGCAGTCATCTATTGATATTACTGAACTCGAAGGCATGCCTTTTATCAATAGATCGCCATGCGACGCGCTAGATAAATTAAAAGTACTTATGGCCGATGAATCAGTAAGGTTTCAACCACGCGCTAATATTAAAACCATAGAATATGCATGGCAATTGGTTTGTGCTGGTATCGGCGCAGCGTTACTGCCTGATTGGCAAGAAATATTGGAAGCTGACCAACTGTCGCTCGTGCCAATAGCAAACAACACGTTAGTTAAAGATATTGGTTTAGCGTTTAAACGTAATAAAGAAGACTCGCCAATAATTACTGAGCTAAAAGAAATTTGTTGCGCTTCAACTGAGCTGAGTAGTGAGCAATTAAATAAAATCTAAAGAGATATCAGTACAGCCTTTGTCACAATAAAGACCTGGAGACCCTTTATCTTCGGGTACTACTAATTTAATAATCGTTCCGCAGGTATCACATTTCATTTGTCGCCCAGCCATCACTTTTTTGATCAAGGCTTTTTGATCATTAAATGACTTTGCGCTTGTTTTCTTAAGTTGGTCAAACTGCTTTATATCAAGCATAAAACTGCCTATTAATAATTAAAAGATAAACCTGTGTCGACATTAATCTAGGTACTTAACTGTAGTCAGGAGCAATAAACCGATAATCCAAGCGTTTATTGCCGGCTATCATACGTTATCTGTAATTCACTGGAAAATAATATTTTAATCATAAAAAATGTCAGTGCACTTTAACAGTGCATTACCGTAACTTTAGTGCACAACTGCACAGCTAATAAAAAAACAAAACCATTAAGCTACTAATAAATAACAGTTAAAAAAACATCATTCACTGGCACTGTGTTTGCTCTAGTTCAGTTAATTAAAAATTTTAACTTTATGGAGCTTATGGTTATGAGCGTAAAGAATACATCAACGGGTATTAAACTGTTGTCGTTTACAGGAAAAATGAAAACATTACATTTAAGTTGGATGGCGTTTTTCATCACTTTCATGGTTTGGTTTAACCATGCGCCATTACTTGCGGTAATAGCAGTCAGTTTAGGTTTGTCGGCAAGTGAAATAAAAACCTTACTTATTCTCAATGTGGCGCTCACCATTCCAGCGAGGGTGATTATCGGCATGGTTACCGACAAGTATGGTCCTCGCTTAACCTTCTCGATATTACTGGCAGTTTGTAGCATACCCTGCTTTATGTTTGCCCTGGCTGATAACTTTGAACAAGCCGCCCTTGCCCGTTTTTTATTAGGTTTTATTGGTGCTGGTTTTGTGATTGGCATTCGTCTGGTCAGTGAATGGTTTCCGGCTAACGAATTGGGTACCGCTGAAGGTATTTACGGTGGCTGGGGTAATTTTGGTTCAGCTGCCGCAGCAATGTCTTTACCGGCAATCGCGCTTTACTTTAGCTACGTGAGTGGCGGCGAAAATGGCTGGCGCTATGCAATTGCACTAACAGGATTAATGAGCCTTGTTTTTAGTTTTATTTGGTATTTCAATATTGACGATACGCCAAAGGGTTCAACCTATTTCAAGCCAAAACAAACCGGAGCAATGGAAGTTACCAGTATTAGCGACTTCTATCTGTTATTAGTCATGAAGTTACCTATGTATGGTGCCTTGGCATTATTAACCTGGAAATTGTCACCTAAGGGAGTCAATTTATTTGGCGATAATATCGCGCTAATCGCTTATCTTTCTTTAGTGGTTTTATTTATTATTGAAGTCGCGCAAACTTATAAAGTAAACAAACATATTTTTACCACACCAGTACTGGTTGAGCATCAATATAAATTCAAACAAGTCGCGGTATTGAACATTTTATACTTCGCGACATTTGGCTCTGAACTTGCGGTTATTTCAATGCTACCGCTATTTTTTGCTGATGTATTTAGTTTAGATATGGTTTACGCGGGTTTATTAGCGTCTCTTTATGCCTTTATGAATTTAATGTCTCGCCCAGGCGGCGGCTGGTTAAGTGACAAATATGGTCGTAAAAAAACGCTCCTTATTTTAACTGCAGGTCTAGCGATAGGTTATTTTACTATGTCGGCGATTGATAGTTCATGGCCTTTAGCATTAGCGGTAATTGCTGCAATGGCATGTTCATTTTTCGTGCAAGCCGGTGAAGGGGCAGTATTTGCCGCCGTGCCGTTAATTAAACGCCGATTAACCGGACAAATTGCCGGTATGACCGGAGCTTATGGCAACGTTGGTGCAGTGGTATATTTAACGGTACTTTCATTAGTGAGCTACCAAATCTTCTTCCTAGTGATTTCAGCAACCGCCGTGTTAGGGTTTATGGTATTGCTATTAATGGAAGAGCCCAAAGGCGCTATGACCGAAATAAACGAAGACGGTACGGTTGAGCTCATTCATGTCAGTTAAGTCATCACAAGATAAAACGGTAACGTCACCAAAGCCAAGTAAAAATAAACTTTCACTGAGCTTTGGTGGTTACAGTTGTGCGGGTAAAAAAGCACACAACCAAGATGCTTTTGCCGCGCTTATCCCACAAAAAAGTGACATTGTTAGCAAAGGTATTATTGCCGCTATTGCCGATGGAGTTTCCAGCGCCAGTAAAGCTGCAGAAGCGGCACAACTCAGTGTTACTCAGTTTATTAATGACTATTACGCAACACCTGAAACTTGGTCAACGCAAAAGTCAGCGGCCAAAGTACTGACCAGTTTAAACCAATGGTTGTATTCACAAAGTGATGGCATGAATAAACAAAGCGCCGAGTGGTTAACTACTTTTTCAGCGCTGATTGTAAAATCTAGCACGGGTTATATTTTTCATGTCGGTGATACGCGTATCAGCTTATTTCGCCAAAATAAAATCAGCGCTATTACCCATGATCATAATCGAAAACAAAGTCATGGACATACGGTACTCACCCGAGCACTTGGCGCAGATAGTCGTTTAAAAGTAGATGTACATCAAGTTGATATTCAAGCTGGCGACATTTACCTATTAACCTGTGATGGTCTACATGAATATTTGACCGATAAACAAATTTCCGCCGCATTACTGAAACTCAAGAGACAAGCTGACAGCCCGCCAACAAATCTAGCATTAGAACAACTTAGCCAACAATTAACCCAGTTAGCAATAGAGCATGGCAGTGACGATAATGTCAGTTGTTTATTGGTTTACATTAATAGCACGCCAAATCGAGAACTTATTGAAATTGAGCGAGACTTATTAAGTAAAACGATACCGCCAGCATTATCAATAGGCATGAAATTAGATGGTTATAAAGTCTGTAAAATTATTCACGCCAGCACACGTTCACATCTTTACTTAGTTGAAAGTGTAGATGAGGACTTAGTCGAAGAATTTGCTGATAACGAGACTAAAAACAATAAAACTTTATCGGTACTCAAAGTGCCCTCTGAAAATTTTTCAGACGATCCTTTGTACTTACAAGGTTTCATGCGCGAAGCTTGGCTCGGAGAGCGAATAAGTCATCAGCACATCATGAAAATTAAAACGGCGAAAGTTAACAGCCCTTTTCTTTATCATGTGTGTGAGTACATTAATGGCCAAACATTATCCCAGTGGATGTTTGATAACCCTCAACCAAGCATTGCTCAAGTTAGAAATATTATTCAACAAATAACCCTTGCCTTACGCGCTTTTCAGCGCCTAGAGTTGGTGCATCGTGATTTAAAACCTGACAACATAATGATCGACAATAACGGGCAAATTAAGTTGATTGATTACGGCACGGTATTAATCGCTTCGCTCGCCGAAAATTGCGATACAATTAACGAAACCGTACCGCAGGGCACCATGAACTATATTGCTCCTGAAACACTATTAAGCCTTAAAGCGGATCATCAAAGTGACTTATTTTCTTTAGGTGTTATTGCTTATGAGATGTTATGTGGTGAATTACCCTATAAACCTATGCGCAGAGCTGAAGTTTACTTTAACGATTATACCCAGTGGCAATATCGTAGTATTAAGCAATTTCGTGGCGACTTACCTCTTTGGTTAGACTTAGCGTTAGAAAAGTCAACTAAAGCAGACCCTAGCCTTCGTTACCACGCATTTTCAGAATTTAATGCCGATTTAAACAAACCCAATTTATCAGCCATTGCAGACTATAACAGCCAACCTATTATGCAGCGCAATCCGGTGCAGTTTTGGCAAGGCGTATCGGCACTATTATTTATTGTGCTGGTCATTGTTTTAGCAAACTAGATTATTTGTCAGCTGAGTCTACAATAAACATCATCATACTAATTTTTGCTGTCAGTTATTTTTACAAATATAAAGATTTTATCTATACAAGGTTTAAAAACGATTAAAATATAGACACTTGTATTTATGGTACTAACTATGCATTTCTATGTACTCCTAGAATACTTAAGGAATATTATGAAAATTAAAAACGTAAAAATTCAATTAATCGCTCTAGTCTCTTTATATTTAGCCAATATGAGCAGCGCATTTGCTGGTCTACCACAAGACTCTACACAGGTACCTGAACCTAGTGCTATTGCATTATTCGCGATCGCTGGCGCAATTGCTTTTATTATCAAAAAGCGTAACAAGTAGCTAACTAAGTGTTAGCAGGTACAGATATAATTTGGCTATCATTGGCAGTATTCCTCTTGTGGGAAAATATATCTCCTGACAAATCGTTAGCAACTATCCAACACAGATGGGTAATAAATTTTTCCTTGTTACTCATCTCTTTCGCAATAACAGCTTCACTCAATTTCATATCGAGTTTAAGTTCCTCGGATAATATCAATACCGAACTACTTTCACCCTTATTCGCAAATAAAGACTTATTTATCTTGCTAAGTCTGTTTCTATTATTAGATTTATTTTATTATTTGTTACATCGCACAATGCATTATTATCATCTTTTATGGCGATGTCATTGTGTTCATCATTCCGACTTAAATATAGATATATCAACAAATTTTAGGCACCACCCTTTTGAGTTAATGCTAACGTGGAGCTTGATGTCGAGCTTCGTTTGGCTTATAGAAATAGATTTTAGCGTATTAGTTATATTTGGCGGAGTCTCCGCTATCATTCAAATGTGGCACCATAGCAATATCAAAATAAACGCCAAACTCGATAATTATTTAGCTTATATATTGGTGACACCAAAGATACACAGAATTCATCACTCAGCTGACAAAACCTACACTAATAGCAATTATGGAATGATCTTTACACTTTGGGATAGGCTCTTTGGCACGTTCACCCAGCCAAACAATGTAATGCAACCGATAACTTACGGGTTAGAATATTTTCGAAAGCCTGCTCAACAATCGTTTATAGGCGTTTTAAAGCAACCATTACTATATCGTCAAAATAAAAAAGTATCTAAAATCTCCGAAAAGTTAGATTGATGTCCATTTAAAGTGCGAGTTTTTGAAAATACCATCAGGTTAGCAAAAATTTAACCTAAAGCATAAATGCAAAGCCGAAACGCACCAATAAAGCGCACAAGCACTTTAAAAGCACAAAACCCACCATCCAAAAACATATAACAACATGATTTAAAAGTAAATATTATCTGGCACAGTATCTGCTCTACTCTAAATAAAGAATTATTAGCAATAAATTATTTAGGATCTGTGCATGTTATTTGGTCGTAAAAACAGAAAACCCATTACTATTCCCAGTAAACAAGTTAAAGAGTGGAAATATACTACCTGTAACTATTGCTCAACCGGTTGCTCTATTGAAATAGGTTTGAGTGAAGATAAAAAAATTGTTACCTCGCGTGGCCATGCGGGTGCCGATGTTAACCGCGGAAAATTGTGTATTAAAGGGCTACTTGAACATGAGCTATTTGAAAGCCCAGGTCGTGGCACAGAGCCATTAATACGCGACAAACACTTTGAAAAGCTTGAGAAAACCACATGGGATAATGCCCTAGATACCACCGCCAGCAAAATTAAAGAAATTCAAGAAAAGTACGGTAAAGACGCCTTCGCGGTTATATCCACCGGCCAGTTAGTTACTGAAGAGTTTTATACCTTAGGAAAACTCACCCGCGGCTGTATTGGTACCAACAATTACGATGGCAATACCACACTTTGCATGGCATCGGCGGTCAGTGGTTATAAGCGCACTTTTGGCTTAGACGGCCCGCCAGGTTGTTATGAAGACTTTGAACATACCCATTGTTTAATGGCCTTTGGTTCAAACCTACCTGAGCAACACCCCATTATTTACTGGCGTTTAAAAGAAGCATTGGAAAAACGAAAGTTTCCGCTCATTGTGGTTGATCCTCGTGTCACTATGTTCGCGCAATTTGCTGATATTCATTTACCTATCACTCCCGGTACCGACTGCGTATTAATTAACGCCATGATGTTCGTCATTATTAATGAAGGCTTGCAAGATCAAGTATATATCGACGCCAGTACCCAAGGTTTCGATGAAGTAAAAGCGCTAGTACAAGATTACGATCCAAAAACAGCTCAACATATTTGTGGTATCGATGAAGACACCATTCGTAATGTCGCGCGCATTTACGCAAAAGCGCCATCAGCGATGAGTATTTGGACTATGGGTATTAATCAATCAACACACGGCTCAGACGGTGTTGCTAATATTAATAACCTTAATTTAATTACCGGAAATATCGGTATACCTGGCGGCACGAGTTTATCTATCACTGGACAATGTAACGCGATGGGTACTCGTGAATGGTCGTCTTGCTCAGGTTTACCCGGTTATCGTTATTTAGAAAACGAAGATGAACGCCAAGAAATTGCTGACTTTTGGGGCATTGATGTTAATTTTTTACCAAAAAAACGTGGCCTTGCCCAAACCGATATTTTCCCTGCCATTGAAACGGGTGAGATTAAAGGCTTATGGTTAGTTGCCACCAATCCAATGACCTCTATGCCAAATACCGCCCGCATACGTAAAATGTTAGAAAAACTTGAGTTCCTCGTCGTGCAAGACGTTTATGAAGATGTTGAAACCAACCAATATTCTCATGTTTATTTGCCCGCTTCGGTATGGGCAGAAAAGCAAGGTTGCCATACCAATACTGAACGCCGTGTTAATTTAATTGATAACGTATTACCCCCTTATGCTAATTCAAAACCAGACTTTTGGATTTTTAACCAAATGGCAAAACGTTTTGAAAATAGCAAAACAATGAAGTTTCCTGATGAGCCTGAAGGTGCATTTAATGAAATGAAAGAACTTTCAAAAGGCACTCATAATGGTCGCCCTCGTACTTTAGATATTTCCGGTATGAGCTACGAAAAAATTATTAAAGCCCGTGGAATCCAGTGGCCCTATCGTGAGGAAGAAAGTCGTGAAGAAGATGACCAATTACCTGCATCGGCAAGTTTAAAAGGGACTCAACGTTTATATAGCGACGGAGTCTTCCCAACAAAATCGGGCAAAGCCAATTTAATAGCAATTAAATTTTATAACAACAATGAACAACCTTGTGGTGAATATCCATTTTGGTTGAACAGTGGCCGCGTGGTTGAACATTTTCATACCCGTACTCGGACAGGAAAAATAGGTAATTGTAATAAATTTAGCCCTACCGCTTATATGGAAATGAACCCTGATGCCGCGGCCGATTTAGGCATTGCTCACCAAAGTTATGTCCGTTTAACCAGCCGCAGAGGCGACGCCGTAGTACTAGTACAGTTAACTCAGCGTGTACCACGCAATATGGTGTTTGTGCCTTTTCATTATCACGACTGTGTAAATCGTTTAACGCTCGGTTTGCTCGACCCGCATTCTCGCCAGCCAGCGTTTAAACAATGCTCGGTACGTATTGAGCATGTAGACCAAGCAGAAGCGGCGAAATTAAACGTCGAACGTCGCACCTATTAGTCACAGTTATTAGCCATACCTCTGAAGAAATAGTGAATAACGCTAACATGAGTCATCAATTATGAATATTGCCAAAGAGCCAACTGAATTAGTAAAGTCACCATCAGCATCAGTACAGTCATTCGATCCTAAAAATGACCAAGTAGATATTGACCTAGTAACCAGTGACCCGATAAGTAAAGAGCAGATAGGTCGTTCGAATCATTGGGAAGTGCGTACTCAAGAACAAAGCTATGCTTTTTTACCCACTAAAGCAGATGAAGATCAAAGTGAGATAGAAAATCGCTATGGTAAACGCATTGATCTTATTGAGCTTACCGATAACCCTAAAGATCGTTCAATGTTCATCAATGAAAATCCAGAAGTAGGCACGAATCCTAATCGTAATAAACAACATGGCTTTTTCTTTACGGCAGACAATTGTATTGGTTGCCATGCATGTGAAGCGGCTTGTTCAGAAAAAAATGATAACCCAGCTCATTTAGCCTTTCGTAGTGTCGGTTATGTTGAAGGGGGGTCATACCCAGATTATAAACGTATGAACATATCGATGGCCTGTAATCATTGTGATGACCCGGTATGTTTAAAGGGGTGTCCGACCGGCGCTTACACTAAACATGCCGAATATGGCGCAGTATTACAAGACCCTGAAACTTGTTTCGGCTGTGGTTATTGTACTTGGGTTTGCCCGTACAACGCTCCGCAACTTGACCCGGTAAAAGGCCAAGTATCAAAATGTAATATGTGTGTTGACCGTTTAGAAGTAGGCTTAAAGCCAGCTTGTGTATCGGCGTGCCTAGGTAATGCCTTAGATTTTGGCGTTATTGAAGATACCCCCGAAAACCGTGAGCAATGTAAAACATCTATTCCGGGTTTTCCTGATCCTGAGATAACTCATCCGAACATTCGTTTTCAACAAACCAAGTCGATGCCCAATGAAATGACGCGCACAGATTCTATGCCAGTAAAATATCATAAAGGTGCTGATGGCAACTTTAAGCCGGTTATTGATCAAAAAGCAGGTAAAGCGAAGCACTGGAACTTTGCAAAATTAAACAGTAGAGAAAACCCGCTGGTATTATTCACACTATTTGCTCAAGCCGCTTATGGAGTATTTCTTATTCCATTTTTAGGAGCGTTATTCGGCATTGAACCATTAGTGAGTTTTACTCAGTCTGATATGTTTTTACCATTAAGCCTTGCTTCATTAATCATGACAGCTTTCGCGCTATTAATGAGTGTTACCCATTTAGGCAAACCGATGCGTTTCTATCGCGGTTTTAATAACTTACGTTTTTCACCGATGGCACGTGAAGGTTTGGGTTTAGCCTTATTCTCTATGGGCTGTGGTTTAACAGCACTTTGCTTATTACCCAGTAACGATTGGTTAGTTGAATTATCAGCGAGTATGTTGGGCTTAGATTTAGTTACCTTAACTGAGGATTTACCACTACCAATACTTGTTAAAGTTACCGGAGTATTCACCTTACTGGCAGGTTTTGGTGGCATGTTTTACATGAACAAATGTTATCAAATAAAAGCACGACCATTTTGGCACCACTTGCAAACAGCTACCTCTTTTGCAGGTAATAGCTTAGCCTTAGGTGCTTTAGTTAGCGGTGTTATCGTTATTAGTACCTTTATCTTCAACGGTGCTACTAGTGAAACAATAAACCAAGCAAGTTTAACTTTTACTAGTGTATTTATACTCGGTATGGTGATAGAAGCTTTAGGTTTACTCAAACATAATGCCGATTTAAATCGCAGCGAAAATGAAGGCGGTGCAGCACATTATGTTCAATGTACTACATTCGGCAAAACTTACCTTTTCCGAAACTGGCTATTAGCGATAAACATTACCTTAGCATCGGCATTACTTATCGCTAATTTAATCGGTTATAACGAGGTAAGCTTATTAATTGTTTGGTTAGCTTTAGCATTAGTTAATTGTTTTACTGCAGCAATTGGCCGAGCGTTATTTTATATTTTAGTTATTCCAACGACTATGCCTGGTGCATTCTTTTGGAAGAACAAAGGTTTTGAACAACATGCTCGTGATATTGGTTTAGCAGATAATCCCGCTACTGGGGTTGCTCCACTGGCCCATTAATATCAAGTCCATTAAGTGAGCCCACCCAGTACTTATAAGACTTAAAAGCTGGGTTAATAACTTTAAGAAGATTCTTACATGGATGTAAGAAATTAGAGAAATGAAGGAGCAATCACCGAGAATATTCATTATGACAATAAAAACACTTAACGATACTCTACAAAAAAGATGCTTGATTGGCTTAACTTACTTTGATGTTAATGGAGTACAGCTAAAACAAACATTACTCGCCGGCACGGTAACATCTGTTGATGAAGAGATGGGCATTAAGCTAAACTTATTAACACTAAATTCAGCAAACAATACCAAAAATAAAGAAGCAGAATTTATTTTACCGGCAAATACTTCTTGTTGGTTTAATGCGCCTAAAGGTGACTTTCATACTAGTATTGAAAACGTAAAAACCACCGATCCTGATTATTTAATTACTTGGGATATTTATCAAACCAAAGCACAAAAAACAGCCGATGGCATAACAAACAATATTAAAGACGGCGAACAACAATGGTGGCAATGGCGACCACGCACTGAAAAACCACAAGTCGGTTAATCTCAACAAGACTTAACTTAATGCACTCACGCACTAGAGCAGTGCATTAAGTTATTCACTCTAGTGCACTTTAAACTCCCCTGACAACCAATAATAACATAACCTATTGAAACAAAAGAATTAACAAGACTGGCACTTAGCTTGCAAAATAGTTTTTATCTTATCTAGGTGTTTACACCGAGATTAACTTTAAAGCAGGTTCGCAAAATATGAAATCGCAAATATCCACAAATATCAAACAAAAAATTGTCGTCGTTGGTAACGGTATGGTGGGTCATCATTTTGTTGAGCAACTCAGCGAAAACAATCTGTTTGATATTACTGTTCTATCAGCAGAATCTCGTTTAGCTTATGACCGTGTGCATTTATCTGAATATTTTGGTGGAAAAACGGCAGAAGATTTAGCCTTAACAACACCTGAAAACTATCAATCGTTAGGTGTTAAGTTTCAACTCAATGCTAAAGTCACTCAAATTGATAAGTCGGCTAAATTTGTAACTACTGAAAGTGGTGATGTATACGTTTACGATAAACTAATATTGGCGACCGGTTCATTTCCCTTTGTTCCCCCTATTCCCGGTAAAGAACGCGACCATTGTTTAGTTTATCGAACAATTGACGACTTAGACGCCATTCAAGCTTCAGCGAATAACGGTAAAATTGGTGTCGTTGTAGGCGGTGGTTTATTAGGTTTAGAAGCCGCTAATGCTCTTAAGCAACTGGGTTTAGAAACTCATGTGGTTGAATTTGCGCCACAACTTATGGGTGTACAATTAGACAAAGCAGGTGGGCAGTTATTACGTTCGATGATCCAAGACTTAGGCGTTACGGTTCATACCGAAAAAGCGACAAAAATTATTGTTGATGGTCAGACAAGTGTGCACCGCATGGAGTTTGCTGACGGTAGTCATTTAGAAACCGACCTGATTTTATTTTCTGCCGGCATTCGCCCTTACGACAACTTAGCCCGAGAATTCGACTTAACCATAGGTGAGCGTGGCGGTATTGTAGTCGATAACAGCTGTAAAACATCTGATGATAATATTTACGCCATTGGGGAATGTGCGCTTTGGAATAACTTTATTTATGGCTTAGTAGCTCCGGGTTATAACATGGCTAAAGCGGCAGCTAGCCATATTGCCGGTGGTGATTTGCAGTTTACTGGTGCCGACATGAGCACTAAGTTAAAGCTGATGGGCGTTGAAGTTGGCTCTATTGGTGATGCTCACGCTAAAACGGCTGGTGCGCAATGTTATACCTACGAAAACCAACCCGATAATATCTACAAAAAAATTGTCGTTAGCCAAGACGGTAAAACTTTACTCGGTGCCGTACTCGTTGGCGATACCAGTGAATACGATTCACTTTTACAATACGCCTTAAATGGCATTGAATTACCTAAATCTCCCGACGCACTTATTTTACCAAGCTCGAATGGCGAAAAACCGACGTTAGGCGTTGATGCCCTCCCCGACAACGCGACAATTTGCTCATGTTTGAATGTCACTAAGGGCGATATTATTGCCGCGATCGATTGCGGCGCAATTGATGTTGGCGAAGTAAAGTCAGCCACAAAAGCTAGCACGGGTTGTGGCGGCTGTACGGCATTATTAAAAAACGTAACCGATAATGAATTAGCCAAACGTGGCGTTGAAGTGAGCACAGATATTTGTCAACATTTTGCTTACAGCCGTATTGAGCTTTTCCATATTATTAAAGCAGAAAAAATTAAAACCTTCGGTAAATTAATCAGTCAGCACGGTAATGAGCATGCTAAATTAGGTTGTGAAATTTGTAAGCCTGCCGTGGGTTCTATTTTATCGTCGGTGTGGAATGACTATATTTTACAAAACGATCATTTACCACTGCAAGACACTAACGATACTTACCTTGGCAATATGCAAAAAGACGGTACTTATTCTGTTGTGCCCCGTATGCCCGGTGGTGAAATCACGCCAGATAAACTGATTGTTATTGGTGAAATAGCAAAAGAATATAATCTCTATACTAAAATAACCGGTGGTCAGCGTATCGATTTATTTGGTGCACGTATTGATCAACTACCGCCTATTTGGGAGAGATTAATTGCCGCAGGTATGGAAACAGGTCATGCCTACGGAAAATCATTACGTACCGTTAAATCATGTGTGGGTAGCACTTGGTGTCGTTATGGCGTGCAAGACAGCATGAGCATGGCAATATTTTTAGAAAATCGCTATAAAGGTTTACGCTCGCCTCACAAAATAAAATTTGCCGTTTCAGGTTGTACTCGTGAATGTGCTGAAGCACAAAGTAAAGATATTGGTATTATTGCCACAGAAAATGGCTGGAACTTATACGTGAGCGGTAACGGCGGCATGAAACCACGCCATGGTGACTTATTCGCCACCGACTTAGATGATGAAACCTTAGTAAAATACATCGACCGTTATTTAATGTTCTATGTGCGCACCGCCGATCGCTTGCAACGTACCTCAGTATGGATTGAAAGCTTGGCAGGTGGTTTAGCCTACATGCAATCTGTGGTTATCGACGACCACTTAAAAGTATGTGACGAGCTAGAAAAACAAATGGCTGATGTTGTCGCCACTTATCAATGTGAATGGAAAACGACCATTGAAAGTCCTGAACAATTAAAGCGTTTCCGTCAGTTTGTTAACTCTAGTGATACTGATAAAAATATTGAGTTTGTTACTGAGCGAGAGCAAATACGCCCCGCGCGTGACGAAGAAAAAAATTATCAAGGTCACGCTATTCACAGTCTAGATATTACTAGTCTCAGCATCACTGAAAAAGCTTAAGGAATATAAAATGAAGGTAAAAAGCCAATGGCAAACCATTTGCCACAAAGACGATTTAGTGACACATTCGGGTGTTTGTGCTCTTTTAGAGAATAATCAGCAGATAGCACTTTTTAAAATCAACGAAGATGAAGTGTATGCGATTAGCAATTGGGATCCTATCGGCAATGCGAACGTACTTTATCGAGGAATTATCGGCGATGATAATGGTGAGCTTTTTGTTGCTTCTCCGCTTTATAAACAGCGATTTTTGTTAAATACGGGCAAGTGTTTAGACGATGAAACACTGGCTGTAAATAACTACGATATTCGAATATACGAAGAGCAGGTTCAAGTACTCGTAGCCTAATAGCTAAAAAACCTGCTTAGTTATGAGTAAACTAAGCAGGTTTTATTAATTTATGAGTGTTAAACGGCGGCGCAATAAAAGCCGTCATACTGACCAGCCAATGGCTCAGCGCTTGATTCCAACAAATTTTGATACGAACTAATATTTTCATAACTCGCCGCTACAAAGGGGTAAGCGGTAATTTCCCAAGGAAAATCAGCATTGTCTTCATACGGAGAAAACGATACTTTTTGATTGTTTTCTAATAATAGTTTACCAAACTTCAAAGCAGCTTCTTCACTAGAAAATAACACTGAAAATTCAATTTCGCGTGCTTGGTTTAAATCGTCACCATCAATCATCATCTGCCATAAAGCATTGCCAATATTGTCTTCAGGAAATAGGGCTAAATCACGGTTCATTTTTTATCTTCTGTTTTAAGCAAATATTTTGTTATTTTATCTGATGAAAAACAGAATACCAATTTAGTTCGTCGTTATTTTTGATAAACTAACGTCATTAGTTATCGAAAAGAAATATTAGCCTTGAATATAGCCTTGAATAAATTTGAGCTTCACCTTGATATCACCACAGAAAACAGTGCAGTGATCACTGAACTCAAACAACAATGTTCATTAAGTAATGCCCAATTAAAGCAAGCAATTCATCAAGGTGCTTTGTGGTTAACTCGCGGTAAAAGCACACAGCGATTACGACGCATAAAGAAACCACTAAAAATAGACGATGTTTTACACTTTTATTATGATAAACAAGTATTAAGCCAACAGCCTAATGAAGCTTTATTAATTGCAGACTGTGTTGATTACAGTGTCTGGTACAAACCTTACGGCATGTTATCGCAAGGGTCTAAATGGAGCGACCACTGTACTATTGCTCGCTGGGCACAAACACATTTAAAACCTGAACGTGCTGCGTTTATTGTCCATCGTTTAGATAGAGCGGCAACAGGATTAATTTTAATCGCGCACAGTAAAAAAGCGGCACGGGCATTAAGTGCTATGTTTGAAAAGCATGATTTAGAGAAAATTTACCACATTATCATTCATGGCGATCACCGTTCACGTCCACAACCGGATAGGTTATCAAGTGATGTTGATGGCAAAAGCGCCAGCAGCCACTTTACTCATATTAATTTTGATGAAAAAAATAATGCATCGTTAGTGCAAGTAAAAATAGATACCGGTAGAAAACATCAAATAAGAAGTCATGCGGCAAGTATTGAAATGCCGGTGGTTGGTGATAGGTTACACGGAAAATTAGTAGAGGGGACTAATACCGATAATATTAATTTACAGCTTTGTGCAGTGGCGTTAAGTTTTATTTGTCCTTTAACCGCAGCACAAAGATCGTTCAAACTTCCAGAGCATTTAATGCCATCATTAGACACTCTACAATAAAGTTCATTTACGAACAGTAATCAAAATCACTATCTTTCAATAATGCTAATTTATCACCAACAAGTTCAGCCGTGTCAAATTTGCTTAACAAGTCAAAACCTTGCTGTCGCTGTTCTAAAGTTAATGCTACGTAAGGTAATCTGAAATTACGTTCAACAGCACCTGTCATCATTAACGTGGTATTAATCGCAATAGGGTTCGGCTCACAGAACAACCATGTCATTAAGTTTTTCAGTCGCTCATTGAGTTCATTATTTTGAGTATCCATCAAGGTTCTCATTAAGCTTGGAACAACATTTGATGTTACTGAAATAACACCATGAGAGCCAAATTCGTGACGACCCACATAACTTTCATCATCGTTACCTGACCAACAAGCAATACCTTGCTGCTCGTAATGTGCAATACGTTCATTACCCGCACATTCTTTAACGCCAATAAAGTTTTTATGTTTTGAAAGCGGCTCAATCAAGTCTGGCGTAAGGTCTTGCCCTGTTCTTCCTGGCACGTTATAAATAAATGCAGGACCAATTTCTAGCACTTTATTTAAATGTTCTGCAACACCAGCCATCGACGTTCGGCCATAATAAGGATTAATTTGCAATGCAGCATCCATTCCCATGGCAAAACCATTTTTTGTTGCTTTAATTGCTTCACGGGTATTATTGCTACCCGTATTACCGATAATAATAAGCTTATCGCTGTATTGATGAACCGTATGGGCAATTAACATTAAATGCTCTTCCCAACTTAATAAGTGCCCCTCGCCTGTGGTTCCACCAACAACAATGCCGTCAACGCCAGCTGCTATTTGCTGTGCAACAAGTTGGTCATAAGTAACAAGATCAATCTCACCTTGTGCATTGTAAGGGGTTTTTATCGCAGTAATTAAACTTGCTGCTTTTATATTTTTCATTTTTTTCAACTACTTATTAAGTAAATGGGAATATTTGTTATTATTTCAGATAAATAAATCATCTAACAATGACCGATTTTATCAACAACTCGTCGCAGGATAAACACTTCATTGCTAACAACATGCTGATATTTAAAAATTTGGCTGTCTAGTGCTAAAACTTTATAGGCATGATAATTGTTTTCATCGGCTAAATCTGCGCGATAATGTTCACCATCATCCACTTCTTCTTGGGTAATAGTAAAATGAATATCCCCTACCAACCCCCAATCACCTAATTCAATATTTTGACAAATAACTTCGCTTTGAGCGTTTTGTTCGACAAAAGAGAACTCAAAACTGCCATCAATGCAGAGTTCCGCATATTCAACTAATTGGTTACCTTCAGCGTTTATTTCCTTACGATACCAACGACCAGCTAATAATTCTCGACTATATTGTTCAGTCACTTAACGTTATCCCTATTTGTTTTAGCCAATATAATGAATGCTATTGTGCATTATTTTTATCGACAACCAAATAAAAAAAACCACAACATCAAATGTTGTGGCCAAATATCTAGGTTTTTAAATAATAATTAAAAATTAATTTTTCAATACTTTAATACTACCGTTAACACTTTCTAAATTAATGCGGATATCTCCGCTGCCTACGGTTCCCGATAATGTACGACCAGAAAACATTTTCTTATCACTTGATAAACCAAAGGCAGTTTTAATACTGCCATGCATTGTTTCAGCATCAATAGTGGCATTCAAATTATCTGGCATAAAAAGCTTAATACTGCCGTTAACTGTCGATAATTCAATATTATTAATGCCTTTATCGATTTCATTATACGTTGCTTTAATACTACCGTTCACCGAGTTTAATTCAATGTTATCGGCGAATCCGGCTATATTTATAGAGCCATTAACAGTATCAGCTTTAATTTCGCCCTGTACTTTATCAATAACCAGCGAGCCATTAACTAACTCAATATCGCTTAATGAGGCACCGAATGGCACCATAACTGTATAGTCAACTTTTCCTGATTGTTTATTATTCCACGAGGACTGCTGCTTATGTTCAGTTTCAACGCTTACGCCATTTGAGCTTTGATTAAATTCAATTTTTATGCGATCTCTAGCTTCTTGTGTTTGTGCCTTAATAAACGCGGTCACTCTGATTTCATTTCTATCCCAGCCTTGGATATCTACAGCGCCATTAATGTTAGCCAAGCGGAAAGTAGCTTGCTCATTGACATCGAATGACTTTTCAATGGTTTCTTCAACATCAGCGTATACTGAGGTAATAGCTGAAAGTGATATTACTGAGGCTAAAAAAAGTTGTTTTTTAAATGAATATGTCATGGGCTTCTCTTATGGTTTATTAATTATTTGAGTTTGAATAATGATTAAGTACCCTCTATGCGGCAAAAGGTTTAATTTTTTTTAAATCTTTTAATAATTTTTTTTCTTACATTTAATGCCTAACAATAATTTGATTTATACAGTAACCTAGCGATTAAATATATTCGGGCTTTTAGGGTTTTAAAATGGCTATCGCTAAAGTACACCTTCTTCTAACGGGTAATGAATTGATGACAGGTGATATTGTTGATAGTAATTCGGCAATGATCGCTCAACAATGTAAAGCTATTGGTATCAAGATAAGTCGTAAAGTAACACTAGCTGATGACTTAAATTTATTATCCCAAGAAATAATCTTGTTAACTAAAAGTGCAGATATATTAATTATTAATGGTGGCCTCGGCCCAACCACTGATGATTTAACAGCGCAAGCATTGGCTATAGCATCAAAACAGCCGTTAGAACAGCATCCTACTGCGTTAGCACACCTAGAGTCTTGGTGTGAACTACGTAATGCCCATTTAAGCCAAGCGAACTTAAAGCAAGCGATATTACCTAAAGATTGCGATATTATTGCTAATAGAGTGGGCAGTGCCGTTGGTTTTTCATTACCACTAAATAACTGCCAAATATTTTGTACCCCCGGTGTGCCCAGTGAATTAAAAATCATGCTAGATGAGCAAATAATTCCAATGCTAGCATCGCAATCAAGTTTTACCGCTGAAATGGATATTACCCGCCTGCAATTGTTTGGCGTTGGGGAGTCAAGATTGCAAATGATGCTCATTAAAGAATTTCCAAATTGGCCCACTGAGGTCGAAGTGGGCTTTCGAGCAGCCTCACCATTAATAGAGCTAAAACTTACCACGGAAAAACTCGAACACGTCCCCATCAAGAATGAGTTAATTAAACAAATAAAACGGCTACTCAATGATCATATTATTGAAGAAATCACCGATAAACCACAGTCATTAGCCAAACTTGTCTTAAAACTTTGCCAACAAAAAAATCTCAAAATAACAACTGCCGAGTCTTGTACCGGCGGACTAATTGCCAGTGAACTGACTAAGGTAGCAGGCGCATCCTCGTCTTTTGAAGCTGGCTTTGTTACCTACTCCAATGCTATAAAAACTCAATTACTCAATGTTAATGAAGAGATACTTGATAAACATGGAGCCGTTAGCGAAGAAACAGTTAAAGCCATGGCAGAAGGAGCATTAAAAAATGTCGATGCGGATCTAGTTATTGCCGTTTCTGGTATTGCGGGCCCAACGGGTGGTTCAGAAAACAAACCCGTTGGTTCAGTATGGATTGCTTGGGGAAATAAAGAAAAAATCAATACTCAATATTTCTGTATTAAAGCCAATCGAACATATTTTCAACAAATAGTAACGGCGAGAGCGCTTGATTTGATTAGGCGACTATTAATAAACAGTAAAAATACACCGCTATATTTCCCGGCTCATCATTAATTTGTGCAATAGCGGTCAATTAAATGTTAGGATTTGAGCAATTATTGGCTAATAACTGCCAGAACATCTTTTTATTGCGCAGTAAATCAAAACTTTATATATTTATGCTGAGAATAAACTAGAATAATACTATTAGATTGCATATCAATAATTAAATAATAATTATCATTAATAGTTTACATAAAAGATAGGAGCATATTTTGATAGAGAAAAATTTCATCGTAAGTGGTCGAAACACAATTATTCACAAAATGAGAAAATTTGATTTACTCATTCTAAATGGTGGCCACCCGGTGGTGATTGTGAGTAACCGTGGTATTGGCGTGTACAAAGGAGAAGTACCGCGTAAAAAGGCTGATGCTAAAAAAGCATACCAAGATGTTGTTGATGTAAGTGCAACTGATGTTTTTGGTGAGTCAAAAACATTAATTTTTATTCAAGCGCTCGACAACAAAGAATATAAAATAGATTATTCGAAAGTAAACACTGGATCATTTATTAAAATACACCAAGAAAACTACACATAATCTTTTATTTTAAGTTGTAATACTGGAGTGATTTTCGCGTGACACAAGCAAGCTTAGTAGCAAATAAAAAAAATAATATTGACCTTGTTTTACAGCCGGTTAAAAATGATTCTCAAATAACAGAAGCGACTATTCATGAGCTTATTAAAAGCTCTGAATATAAAAGTTTGTATGTCGATAATGGTAATATTAAAAATGCTATTGCTGAGCTTAATAGCGTTTTAAAACCTCTGCAAGCCAATAAATCTGGACGAGAAATTAACTATCAAATTCTCGAGCGCAGAGATGCAAGCATCACCATTTCTATTGAAAAAGATGAAATGTCTGCTACGGCTGAAATCTCAACAGCACTTGGCGGTAAACATTTAACTGCTAAAGCTATCCTCAACTCTGCTCAGCAATCAGGTGTTAGTAAGGGTTTTACCAAAGAGCAATTATTAAAACTTGCTCATCAAGCGGCTAAAGAGCCAGCAGGTTCAATCGTTAAGGGCGAAATAGCTCACGGCAAAGATGCTATTAATGGTAAAGATTCAAAAATAAAAATGTTAGTACAAAGTGCCCAAGATCGTATTTTACGCCCCAAAGAGCGTGATGACGGTAGTGTTGATATGCGTGACTTAGGCGATATTATTTGTGTAAAAATTGGTGACCCACTGGCGAAAAAAATCCCGTTAACTGATGGAGTTAAAGGTTTTACAGTAACAGGAACACCGTTAACACCTGTTGCAGGAGAAGATGTAACCCTACATGCAGGGGAAGGTACGACTATCAGCCCCAAGAACGATCAAATATTAGTGTCAACACTTGTCGGCTTACCAAGAATCATAGATAACGGTATGGAAGTAAACAGTGTCTATCGTATTAAAAATGTAGATGTTAGTACCGGAAACATCAAGTTTGAAGGTAGTGTGATTATTGATGGTGATATCTGTGAAGGTATGAAGGTAACGGCTACTGGCGATATCACCATTGGCGGTTTTGTTGAATCTGCAACATTAGAAGCCGGCGGTGATATTACCATTGGCAGTGGTATAATCGGCAGAAAGCAAGATGTAGAAGAAATTTCTATTGATGATATTCAAATGAGTGTCTGTATTCGCGCTAAAGGAAAAGTTTTCGCTAAATACTGTCAATATGCCGAAATATCCTGCCACTCCTTACGCATTGAAAATCAAATGATGCACAGCATTATTGATGTAGAAGAAACACTTTGGCTAGGCACTGATGAAAAAGCTAATGGTAAGCTCATTGCGGGTTATATTTATGCAGGACAATCTGTTCATGCCGGTATAGTCGGTGCTACAGCAGGTAGTACAACCATCATTAATTTTTCCAAAAAAGTTGATGTTATGAAAGAACAGCTTGAAGATATAGAAGTAAGACTAAAAGTTGAATCTGATAAAACAACTGAACTACAAAACGCAGTTAAAAAACTTAAAAAGTTACCAAAAGACAAAGTAAATCCTGAAATGCTCAGTAAACTAATCTCGACTTATAAATTTCATGCTAATCGTATGGGTGAAATTCTTAACGAAAAAGAAATTTTTGAAGAAAAATTTCAAACTTTTATGACCAGTGTTTCTGTTGAAGCAACAGAAAAACTTTACCACGGCGTACAATTAATTGTCGGTGACTTTCACGATAGATCACGTCGAGAATATGGACCGACTAAAATGAATTACAAAGAACGAAAAATTCATTTTGATCCAATTGTTCACACATAATTTGTATTCGCTAAAATTGGCTCATATATGAATTTAATTACTCCTACTATCATTGCAGCGACTATAGCTGCTGCGAGTGTTTCTGCCCAACAGTGTGATATTCATTTTAATTACGGTGTCGTGATCAATCCTGATCACGTACGTATCTTAGAAAAAAGTCAAACTCACGTACAAATCAACAATGATAATCAATTGTTTATACAGGGCCGAGAAATATCACTAAACCAGCAGCAAATGGTCTTACTGACTATTTATAGTCAAGGTATTCGTAAACAAATCCCTGAAATTGTCGCTATTGCCATTGAAGGTGTTGATATTGGCTTAAAAGCAGTTAATAAAGTCATTGCTGGCCTTACGGGCGAAAACAGCGCTGCCCATCAAAAAATTCAAGAACGCTTTGACGAAATGCAATATAGATTACGTGAACGTTTTAATCACAGTGATAAAAATTACTACATTGCCTCGCAAGACTTTGATGATTTTGATGATATTTTTGCTGGTGAATTTGAGCAAGAAATTGAAAGCATAGTTACAGAATCAATTGGCACCATTTTAATGGCTGTTGGTGAAGCAATGACCAACAATGAAGAACAAAATAGTGAGCAACGTGTTGAAGCCTTCGATGAGCGCATCAGAGGTATGGAAAAAGACTTAAAGCTTGAAGTTGGCCCTAGAGCACAAGAAATAAAATTAAAAGTGATACAGTTCTGTAGAAGCTTAAAGAAATTAGATCAGCTTGAAAACGAATTACAGCAAAGTATCGAACAACTGAGTCATTTCGATTTAATTCAAACCAAGTAGTTTCATAAGTAGCATCCTCAAAGTCTTCAATATAGTAAAACAAAAATTTCTCTGACCATCGTCACTCATTCACATCGACGTACACGGATGTGCTAATGCCGTGATGACATGGATGTCAAAAAACGGCCATGTGACCGTGACATTACCTAAATGGATGCAAGTACTTATGATTTGTCTGGAACTAAAAACATACCGTTGACGTGCAAGGATGCACTAATGCCTTGAAAGACAGGATGTCTGAGAAAGGCCATCCTCGGCTCGGGCATCCATGCAGTCGTGAACATCGTCACTCATTCACATCGACGCACATGGATGTGCTAATGCCGTGATGACATGGATGTCAAAAAACGGCCATGTGACCGTGACATTACCTAAATGGATGCAGGTACTTATGATTTGTCTGGAACTAAAATCATGACCGTTGACGTGCAAGGATGCACTAATGCCTTGAAAGACAGGATGTCTGAGAAAGGCCATCCTGAACATAAAAAACCTGCTTATGCAGGTTTTTTATATTTAGCAGACAGTAAATTACATATTAGGGTAGTTCGGGCCACCTGTACCCTCAGGTGTAACCCAAGTAATATTTTGACTTGGGTCTTTAATGTCGCACGTTTTACAATGAATACAGTTTTGTGCATTAATCACAAACTTATCGCCCTGCTCTGTTGCTTCAACTTCATAAACACCCGCTGGACAATAAAGTTGGGCCGGCTCTGCGTACTTAGCTAAATTAACAGAAATAGGTATTGCTGCATCAGCAAGCTTCAGATGGCAAGGTTGCTCTTCTTCATGATTAGTATTAGATAAAAATACCGAGGTTAACTTATCAAAGCTTAGCTTGTTATCTGGCTTAGGGTAATTTATAACCGCAACTTCTGACGCTAGTTTAAGCTGGTCGTGGTCAAGCGTATCGTCTTTAAAGTTAAAAGGTAATTTACCGTTAAAGAAGTTTTGATCTAGCGTATTGTAAGCCCCGCCCAACATAGTGCCAAATTTATGCATCGCTGGGCCAAAGTTACGTGTGTTATATAACTCTTCATATAGCCAAGACGATTTAAAACTTTCGGTGTAACTTGTTAAATCTTTACCACCTTCATCACCCGATGCTATCGCTTGAAAAATAGTTTCAGCGGCTAACATACCAGATTTCATTGCTGTGTGATTGCCTTTGATTTTCGCAAAGTTTATGGTTCCAGCATCACAGCCAACAATAATTCCACCAGGTAAAGTCATTTTAGGTAATGAGTTAAAGCCTCCTTTAGCCATAGCACGTGCTCCATAAGATACACGTTTGCCGCCTTCAAGATATTGACTAATTTTGGGGTGATGTTTATAACGTTGAAACTCATCGAATGGGCTTAAATGTGGATTGCTATAATTTAAATCAACGATCAAACCGACAAAGACCTGGTTATTTTCAGCATGATATAAATATCCGCCGCCAGTAGTGCCTTTATCTAATGGCCAACCCGCAGTATGAACCACTAAACCTTCTTGATGTTTTTCGGGGTCAACATCCCAAATTTCTTTAAAACCTAGACCATAATGTTGTGGAGACTTTCCTGCATCTAAGTTGAATTTACTGATCAACTCTTTACCTAAATGACCACGACAACCTTCAGCGAATACCGTATATTTAGCACGCAGTTCCATACCAGGTTCAAATGAATCTTTTGGAATACCATTAACATCTAAGCCCATATCACCGGTAAGAATACCCGCAACACTGCCGTCATCATTATAAAGAACTTCGTGGGCTGGGAAGCCAGGAAAAATTTCAACGCCTAACGCTTCGGCTTGTTCTGCTAACCAACGACAAACATTACCCATACTAACAATATAGTTATCGTCATTATGCATAGTTTTTGGTACTGAGAAGTTCGGTAATTTTATGCCGTTACTTTCACTATTTAGCAAGTAAATATCATCACCGGTAACTTTGGTGTTTAAAGGAGCGCCTTTTTCCTGCCAATCAGGGAATAATTCGTTAAGTGCTCGGGGTTCAAAAACAGCACCTGACAAAATATGTGCGCCCACTTCAGAGCCTTTTTCAACAACACAAACCGTTAACTCTTGATCTTTTTCTTGTGCTAACTGCATTAAACGACATGCAGTTGCTAAACCAGACGGGCCAGCACCAACAATAACAACGTCAAAATCCATCGATTCACGTTCCATAAACTTCCCCAAAAAAATATTCATTGAAATATAATCAAACACTCGTTTGATTTTCAAACACCTGTTTGATAATATCACTCATTATAGATATTTTGTCTATAAATACTATCTTCTATTTAAAGATAATGTGACAAAAGCAAGATATGCTCAATTTATCAGAGACAGCACACTATATTACGTTGACGTTCACGTACTCTAGTATTAGTCTGTCGAGCAATAATTAGAAATACTTGCTAATGTTTAGTTTAGTGTAAAAAAACGTTAGCTTAACTATATAAATACAACAAACACAATCAGAGGCAACGATGAAAGTATTAGTACCTATCAAACGTGTAATTGACTATAACGTCAAAGTTCGCGTAAAAGCAGACCATTCAAATGTAGATCTTGCTAATGTAAAAATGGCAATCAACCCTTTTTGTGAAATAGCAGTAGAAGAAGCCGTTCGTTTAAAAGAAGCCGGTATTGCAACTGAAGTTATTACCGTATCTATCGGTAATAAATCTTGCCAGGAACAATTAAGAACAGCACTTGCACTAGGTGCTGATCGTGCGATTCAAATTGAAACTGATGAAAACTTAGATGCTTTGAATATAGCCAAATTACTGCAAAAGATTGTTGAGCAAGAACAACCGCAATTAGTTATTTTAGGTAAGCAATCTATTGATAGCGATAACAATCAAACAGGTCAAATGCTTGCTGCCTTAACCGGTATGCCACAAGGTACATTTGCTTCAGAAGTAATTGTTGAAGGCGATAAAGTTAATGTTACCCGTGAAGTTGATAGCGGCCTACAAACTGTTGCACTTAACTTACCAGCAATTGTGACCACTGATTTACGATTGAACGAACCTCGTTATGCTAAATTACCTAATATAATGAAAGCGAAACGTAAACCATTAGTTGTTATGCCTGCAGCTGATTTTGGTATTGATTTACGTCCACGCTCAACTTTATTAAAAGTAACGCCTCCTGCTGAACGCCAAGCAGGTATCATTGTCGATAGCGTTGATACATTAATTGAAAAACTGAAAAATGAAGCGAAGGTGATCTCATGAGTATTTTAGTATTTGCTGAACACGATAACAGCACATTAAAAGCAGACACCTTAAAAACAGTTGCAGCAGCACAAGCTATTGGTGGTGATATTCACCTTTTAGTTGCAGGTAACAATTGTCAAGCTGTAGCTCAAGAAGCTGCAAAAACTAATGGTGTAAGTAAAGTATTAGTTGCTGACAATGCTGCATACGAATACCAGTTAGCAGAAAACATCAGTCTATTAGTGACTGAGCTTGCTGGTGATTACGAGCATATATTAGCAACCGCATTAACTACAGGTAAAAACTTCATGCCTCGCGTTGCAGCTTTATTAGATGTCGCTCAAATTTCAGATATTATTGCTGTAGAAAGTGCTGATACTTTTGTTCGTCCTATCTATGCAGGTAACGCAATTGCGACAGTGCAAAGCTTAGACAGCAAAAAAGTGATTACGGTTCGTCCAACGGGTTTTGATGCTGTTGCAACTGACGGTAGTGCAGAAATTGTTTCACTAGACACTGTTACTGATGCAGGTCTTTCTGCTCACGTAAGCGACCAATTATCTGAATCAGAGCGTCCAGAGTTAGGCGCTGCTGACGTGGTTATATCTGGTGGTCGTGGCATGCAAAATGGCGAAAACTTCAAGTTACTTGAAGGAATTGCAGACAAACTTGGTGCTGCAATTGGCGCTTCACGTGCTGCTGTTGATGCTGGTTTTGTGCCAAATGATATGCAAGTTGGCCAAACGGGTAAAATTGTCGCTCCGGACTTATACATTGCTGTAGGTATTAGTGGTGCAATTCAACATTTAGCTGGTATGAAAGACTCCAAAATCATTGTGGCAATTAACAAAGATGCTGAAGCGCCAATTTTTCAAGTGGCTGACTACGGTATTGTTGGTGATTTATTTGACGTATTACCAGAGCTTGAAGATAAGCTTTAAAGGTTCAACTTTTCGGTAATTTTTCTGTATAATAAAGCCACTGTATAGTGGCTTTTTTTTGCCTGAAATTTAATATTTACTGTGGATAATAACGTTATGAAAAACTCATTTTCTAGTTTAAGTGATCTGGCCGGTGCTTTTGGCCGAGATCCCCTAGTTTCAGATAATCTAAACTCCTCTACTGAGCAGAAAGACAAGAGCGATAATTCATTAGTTTACTCAACACAAACTGGCCGTATAAAACAAAAAAAACCAACTCAAGACATAGGCCCAAGCGATGGTTTTGCAAAAGTCCGCCGGGAAACTAAAGGCAGAAAAGGTAAAGGTGTAATTACCATTAGCGGTTTGGGCATTGATGCTAAAGCGCTCAAAGAATTAGCTAAAAAATTAAAAAAAACATGCGGCACTGGTGGCAGTGTTGTCGGAGAAGTAATTGAAGTTCAAGGCGATAAAAGAGAGCAAATAAAACAAGTTTTAGAAAGTAACGGCTTTAAAGTCAAATTTGTTGGCGGTTAGTCTAAACATTCATAATAGATAAACGCCGTCAAATGATTTCAATTCATGCCTATGCTATTGGTAACCTTTTAGATTTTCAGCAGAAACTTCATGCTATATAACTCAACAGGCATGAGTTTACAGAGTAACGACCGTTATCACCTAAGACTATACACGCGACCAACGCCACACAACAATGTTCAATAACGCCCGGTAGGTGTGTAGTCTCATCGGATAGACTGACATTAACTCGGTATATTATAAGCTCTCAATTTCATCGCTATTTTATTATGAGAGACCTTAAGGCGCTCAGCTAATTTTCGAGTACTCGGATATGAAGGGTATAATTCCATGAGTAATGCCTTTTCAAAATGTTGTTGTGCACTTGCCCAATCTCTAAAACTCTCATATTGAACAACATCAATCTCATCATTTTTATCAAACACTTGTACCGATAGAATATCTTCAACATCATTCCGTTGAATAACACGTTTGGTATTTAATGCTACCAGTCTAAAAATTGAATTTTCTAATTGTCGAATATTACCAGGCCACTGGTATGTTTGTAATAATGATAATGCAGAAGGCGTTAATATAGGCGCTTCTTGTTCAACTTGGCGAGCGGCATTCTTAACGAAATGTTCAACTAATAATGGGATATCTTCAACGCGTTGATTTAGTGCAGGTAAAGCAAGGCTTAAAACGTTTAAGCGATAATATAAATCTTCTCGAAATAATTTTTTTTGAATTAATTCAGTAAAATTTTGGTGAGAGGCACTAATTATCTTTATATTAACCGTTAGTTCCTTAATTCCACCTAATCGACGAAAACTATAATCTTGTAGGAATCTAAGCAGCTTAGCCTGTAAATATACCGACATCTCCGCAACTTCGTCTAAAAAAACAGTACCACCATTGGCCAGTTCAAATAAACCAGGCTTTCCACCTCTAGCGGCTCCCGTGAATGCCCCAGATTCGTAACCAAATAATTCACTTTCAAGCAATTGCTCAGGTAACGAGGCACAGTTAATCGTCAAAAAAGGCGCTTCTTTCCTACTACTTTCTTGATGTAGTGCCCGGGCAATAAGTTCCTTACCTGTTCCGGTATCTCCGGTAATAAGTACGGGTAAATCAAGCTCTGCAAACCGTAATGTTTGCGCCATGACTGATTGTAATTTTTCTGACTTACCAACAATGTTATCTAAAATACCATCAGTAGATGACTGCATTAAGGCGATTTGTCGACCGAGCTTATCAATTGATCGCAGACTAATAACCGCTCCTGATATTCTTTTTTTGGAATACACAGGTAAGATATCGGCAATAAATGGTCTATCGTAAAAAGTAATAGAAAGGCTATGCTCTTTAGGTTTTAACAATTCATCCAGCGTACAATCTATAAAAGCAACAATAGACTTGCCAACCAAGTTATTTTCAATAGGTGACACTATTTCTTTTATTGCTTGATTAATAACAAGTACTACGCCCTTTTCGTCGATATCGATAATAGGGTCGGGGATCCTTGCTAACAGTGTATGAAGGTGATTTTCTCTTTTTTCCGAGGGCATAAAGTCAATTTCACGACAATTTACAATGCCATTAGTTTCTTTGAGGGCTTCTTCAATTTTATGAAAATCTACATTTTGACTTTCAATGGAGACATAGGTAAAACATGTTTCTACTTCAATAGCCTTTAAATTCCACGCATTTAAAGAGAATATCGAGAGAATTTCTTGACTGATGCCCAATCTATCAGATGATTCAATTTCAACTTTCAATAATCTGTACCAATAAAATTACACTGTAATAACTAAGTTACAGTAAAAAATTCAATTAAAACAGTGATAATTGGCATTTCTGCTATTTATATAATTATTCCAGCCAAACATTGTAATATAAATATTACACTTATTATTCAGAATACAGACGAAAAACACCTAACACGTTGATTAAACACATAAAATAATTACTGGCTTCATTGTTGCTATAACAACGATAACCTTATCATTTGAGGGAGGTTATCGGTGTAACAAACTAAAAACAAAAAACTACACCAATAATTTACTTCATTCAAACTTAATATAGTGCAGAGAAATAATGAAACATAGCAAATACGTTGAAACCCAAGCAATCCATTCTGGCCGGATTAATGATGAACAGTTCGGATCATTAGCTACACCTCTTTACCAAACTTCTACTTTTATTTTTGACAGTGCCCAGCAAGGTGCTGATCGTTTTGCCGGTGAAGCTGAAGGTTATATCTATGGTAGATTAGGAAACCCTACAGTAAGACAATTAGAGATGCGTGTTGCCGCCATGGAAAATATGGATGATGCAGCGGCGACAGCAACGGGAATGGCTGCTGTTTCAGGCGCTTTATTAGCTAATTTACAGTGTGGAGATCATATTATTTCGTCAAGCGCTCTATACGGTTGTTCATATGCATTAATTAGCCATATGCTGACCAAGTTCGGTATTGAAGTTTCCTTTGTTGATATGAGTATTCCTGAAAATATCGAAAAAGAGATAAAACCAAACACTAAAGTCATATTCCTAGAAACACCTATCAATCCAAACTTAGTTGTTTTAGATTTAAAGCGTATCTTAGCGATATCAAAACATCATAAAATCCTCTCTATTGTTGACAATACTTTTCTCACCCCTGTTTTACAGCAACCCGGTAAATTTGGTGCGGATATCGTTGTTCATAGTGCCACTAAATATCTGAATGGCCACGGTGATGTTGTTGCAGGTATCATTTGTAGCAATGCTGAAATGATCAGTCATATAAAGTTAACTGCACTTAAAGATATTGGTGCAACGATGAGCCCTCATGATGCATGGCTTATTATGAGAGGCTTAAAGACTCTCCCATTGCGTATGGAACGCCACTGTTCTAATGCCCAAACAATTGCTGAGTATTTAGAAAGCCATTCTATGATAGCTAAAGTATATTATCCTGGTTTAAAATCTCATGACGGCTATAAATTTATTGGCACACAAATGAAAGCTGCCGGTGGTGTGATCGCTTTTGAATTAAATACAGATTTAAAAGGTGGTGCAGAGTTTATTAACCGTATGAACTTATTTGCTATCGCGGTAAGCTTGGGAGATGCAGAGTCATTAATACAACATCCGGCTTCAATGACACATTCACCTTATACTCCAGAAGAAAGAGCAGCTGCAGGCATTAGTGATAGTTTAATACGTATATCTGTTGGCTTAGAGCATGTTAACGATTTACTTGAAGATCTTAAACAATCATTAGACAAAATTGAGAATCACCAAGATAAAGTTGCTTAACTCGGCGAGACAAAATTAATAACTATTCCTGTGTTGTTATAATAGCCAACGCAGGAAGTACTTTTTCTTTTAACTGTTCTAACTCTTCTATTGAGTATGCTTTCATCGGTACTTCGCCCCATACTGGTTTAGGCCAAGCAATATCATCAGAAAATCGAACAATATGGTGAACATGAAGTTGAGGACAAATATTTCCAAGTGCCGCAACATTCATTTTAGTGCCATTAAATAACTGCATCAATACTTCACTAAGTAAACTTGATTCATTTAAAAACTGTTGCTGTTGCTCCCAATCGAGTTGATAAATATCTTGAATATTTTCTACCCTAGGCACTAAAACAAACCAAGGATAGTTGCTATCGTTCATCAGTAATAACGTTGATAATGGCAGTTCTAGTAACTCAATTGCGTCACGTTGTAATAGTTCATGTAGCTGAAAAGTATTAGGCATATGTTTGCTCTCTTAGCGTTTGTTTCTACGACCGCGGCCACGCGCTTCTTTCTTAGCTTCTCGAGCGGCAACCTTTTTAGCTTCCTTCTCGGCAAAAAAGACGGTTTCTTTTTCTACCATATCAGGTGTTTCAAAAGTAATAGGACCAAGGGTTTTATCACGTATTTCGTGAATCAAAATAGCAGATGCTTTATGAAAGTCAATATGTCCACCTGAGCGAATACAACCACGTCGACGACCAATTTCCTCAAGTAATTCTATTTCAGTTTCTGGCTTCGTTTCATATTTATATCGCTGTTGTAACCGTTCTGGATACTCTGCAAGTAAAAATTCACCTGCAAAACAAGCAATATCATCATGATCAAATGCAGTATCTTTAATAGCGCTGGTAATAGCTAATCGATAGCCACTGTTATCATTAATAATTTTAGGCCACAACATGCCAGGGGTATCATACAAATAGAGGCCATCCTCTAAACGAATGCGTTGTTGTGCCTTAGTAACTGCTGGCTCATTACCCACTTTAGCTTTCGCTTTACCTACAAGGGTATTTAGTAAAGTAGACTTGCCAACGTTAGGTATTCCCATAATCATTACGTTAATCTGCTTTCCCGTTTCATCTTTTCCAGGTACTAACTTACGAATAAGACCAATAAGGTTTTTAGCTACGGTGGGATTATTCGTGGTTAAAGCAATTGCTTTAACATTTTTTTGAGCCTCCAGATATTCTAACCAAACTTCTGTTTTAGCAGGATCGGCAAGATCTGATTTATTTAAAATCTTAATTAAGGGTAGATTCCCTCGAATCTCTGTGATCATAGGGTTCTCACTGCTAAAGGGTAGCCGTGCATCACACACTTCTATCACGACATCAATTTGAGGGAGAATTTCTTTTATTTCTTTTTGGGCTTTATGCATATGCCCAGGAAACCAGTTAATAGCCATAACAACACTAAGTAATTTACTAATAAATAGATTTTAGCAAGTTCAAAGGCTTTTCACACTAACTAACAATAGATGTATAAATATTAATTTACATTAAATACGAAAACAATCGTAATAAGATTGTTTTTTTAGTAAATATTGGCTACATTTATTATATACGAAACTTATCGTATATAATAAATTAAAATAATAAGGAAATGTGATGAGTAAGAGAAGCAGAATTTATGATGAACAAAAGGCTGAAGCTGATATGACGCCTATGTTAGATATTGTGTTTATTCTTTTAATATTCTTTATCGTAACTACTTCATTTGTCAAAGAAGAAGGCTTTCTCGTGAGTATGCCTGATGGAGGTAAGTCAAACAATACTAATACCCCCATTTTACTTATAAGAATAAATGAAAATGGTATTGTCTCGTTAAACAATAGAATAACAGATATAGAACGCTTACCAGCAAATATTGAGAACTTTCTTGCGACAAATTCCGTGTCAACGGCGGTTGTTATTCCACACTATGAGACTAATTATGACAAAGTAGTGCAAGTAATTGATCAAATAAATGTTGTTGGAGGATTAACAGTTTCGATTGGCAAATAACTATTGTTTGTATATTTTATTTTCAGATAGCAAAAAGCCCGAGCTTTCGCATCGGGCTTTCTTTATTAGAAGCCTAGCAATGTCTGCTTCGCTCTCACATCGGCTTTACTGCCAAATAAGCACACTAGCATCGGCGTTTATGCATTTACATAAGGCTCTGGAATTTTTCTGCAGACAGCAAAAAGCCCGACACTTTCGTATCGGGCTTTCTTTATTAGAAGCCTAGCAATGTCCTACTCT
>JABSOY010000027.1 GCA_013215385.1 Colwellia sp. | reverse complement strand
AACTTCAAAACTTCAAAACTTCAAAACTTCAAAACTTCAAAACTTCAAAACTTCAAAACTTCAAAACTTCAAAACTTCAAAACTTGTTTTATGGTAAACGGTAACTTTTTTATTGTAGAAAAACTCAATCGTCCGCTACGTTTAAATGAATTTTGTATTTTATGATTTTATATTTTAAAAAAACAGTGGTATGACCAGTTCTTTTTCTGTTATATTCGATAACACTTAACTATAAATAGTTTTAAAAAAGCGTTGGAGAGATACATGCTAAGTTATAAAGCACCGATCACAGACATTAAGTTTTTATTTGAAGATGTCTTTAATTACTACGAGCATTATCAGCAATATCCAGAATTTGAAGAAGCAACACCTGATTTGGTTGATGCTATATTCCAAGAGTGTGCAAAATTCTGTGAAAATGAATTATTACCCTTAAATCAAAGTGGTGACAAAGAAGGATGTACATTTGACAATGGTAACGTAACAACTCCTAAAGGCTTTAAAGAAGCTTATCAGCAATATGTTGATGGTGGATGGCAAAGTTTGTCTCATCCAATTGAACACGGTGGACAAGGCCTTCCTGCTTCGCTTGGTATGGTGAAGTCAGAAATGATGGGAACAGCTAACTGGTCTTGGGCTATGTACCCAGGTTTAAGCCATGGCGCAATGAATACTGTGCAAGTGCATGGTACCGAAGAACAAAAGAAAATATATTTAACTAAGCTTACTGAAGGTACTTGGACTGGCACCATGTGTTTAACTGAACCCCAATGTGGTACAGATTTAGGCCAGGTTAAAACAAAAGCTGAGCCAAATGATGATGGTACTTATAACGTTAGCGGTACAAAAATATTTATTTCAGCAGGCGAGCACGATTTAACTGAAAATATTATACATATTGTTTTAGCTCGACTACCTAATGCTCCAAAAGGAACACGTGGTATTTCATTATTTATTGTTCCTAAAATGGCCGTTGATGAGCAAGGTAATGTGGGCGGAAGCAACAATGTTACTTGTGGTTCTATTGAAGACAAAATGGGCATTAAAGCCAATTCTACCGCTGTTCTAAACTTTGATAATGCTAAAGGTGTCTTACTTGGTGAAGAAAATAAAGGCTTAGAATGTATGTTCACCTTTATGAACACAGCACGTGTTGGTACAGCTTTACAGGGCGTTTGTGCTGCTGAACTTGCTTATCAAAATTCATTGATTTATGCAAAAGAACGTTTATCTATGCGTTCACTTACGGGTACTAAGAAACCTGATTTGGTTGCCGACCCTATTATTGTTCATCCTGATGTTCGTAAAATGCTAATGACGCAAAAAGCGATCACTGAAGGTGGCCGTGCAATGATTTATTATACGGCGAAGATAGTTGATGACATCGAAATGATAAAAGACGAAAAACAGCGCCGCAGAGCTGATAATCGTTTAGGTTTTATTACTCCTATTTTAAAAGCCTTTTTGACTGAAATGGGCTCAGAAAGTGCGAACCATGGTTTACAAATATTTGGTGGGCACGGCTTTATTAAAGAATGGGGCATGGAGCAAATTGTTCGTGATACTCGCATCTCTACTTTATATGAAGGAACAACGGGTATTCAAGCACTTGATTTGCTAGGTCGTAAAATTTTATTGAATCGTGGTAAATATTTAAAACACTTTACCATGGAAATTTTAGGCTTTTGTAAAGACAAAAGTATGCTTTCAAGCAATCCTCATAAACGTCAAATGAATAAGTTTATTTGGCCATTAAGTAAAGCTGTTGCTAACTGGCAAAAAAATACGCTTCGCTTATCACTGAAGGCAAAGAAAAACCGCGATGTAGTCGGTTCGGCTTCGGTTGACTACTTAATGTATTCTGGCTATATCACTATGGCTTATTTCTGGGCACAAATGGCACAAGCTGCTTATGAAAAATTAGCGACTGATGTTGAAAATAGAGACTTCTACCGAGCAAAAATTAAAACTGCAGAGTTTTATTTTGAACGTATGTTGCCAAGAACTAAATCTTTAGCTGTAACAATGATGGCTGATCCGAAAACGTTAATGCAATTAGATGAAGAGTTATTATCGTTTTTATAATTGATTCGCTCTAAAAAACCTTTTGCAGTTCGCTGTAAAAGGTTTTTTATTTTAATTAGCCTTATTCTACATCCATTTATTCACAGCATTAGCACCTTTATATCAATGTATGCTGCAAACATGAAAATATTTGTTTTTTATCGAATGAAACGTAGTAGTTTTAATTTTAATTTTGAATAAGGGGCAAAGCGTACCGGTAAATCTTTTAAAAATGGCCGCTTAAGAACTGACTTCAAGTGACTGAAATTATCAAAACCTGCTTTGCCGCTATATTGTCCCATGCCGCTTGGTCCTGTGCCGCCAAAAGGTAAGTCGGGAACTGCATTAAACATGATCACATCGTTGATACACTGATTACCGGCACTTATCTCATTTATCCATTGCTCAACTTGTTGAGTGTCACGACTGAATATATACGCTGAAAGTGGTTTACCTCTTTGTTTTACAAATTCTTTTGCTTTATCAAAACTTTCAATCGTTACTATGGGTAAGATTGCACCAAATATTTCATCAGTCATTAACGCACTGTCTAAAGAAGGATTAATCATAATAGTTGGCGCAATGTAACAAGATTCAATATCACTTTCACCACCCGCTACTATTTCACCGTCAGTAAAATAGTTAGCAATACGCTGGCAATGCCGTTGATTAACTACACGTCCATAACTTTTACTGTTCTTTGGCTCATCACCAAACATTGCTTTTATTTGTGCCTTTAAAGCGATTGATAGTGGTTCAACTAGTTCTTTACTGACTAATAAATAGTCAGGAGCAATACAGGTTTGCCCTGCATTCAGCCATTTTCCCCATGCAATACGTTGCGCGGTAATGGTAATATCTGCACTTTTGTCAATATAAACTGGGCTTTTTCCGCCAAGTTCTAGAGTCACGGGGGTGAGGTGCTTCGCTGCAGCACTCATCACAATACGAGCTACTTGGCCATTGCCTGTATACATAATGTGATTAAAGGGTAGGGTTAGTAATTCCGTGGTTTCTTCAACACCGCCCTCAACAACACTAATGGCGTTATTATCTAAATACTTAGGTACAAGCTTTGCAATAAGTGTTGATACCGCTGGCGCTAGCTCTGAGGGTTTAATAATCGCACAATTACCTGCTGCTATTACCGCGATTAAAGGTGCAAGCACTAATTGTAATGGGTAATTCCATGCTCCTATAATTAATACCGTGCCTTGTGGTTCGGGTTTAATAAATGATTTACCTGGTTGAACAACTAAGGGAGTACTTACTTTTCTAGGTTTAGACCAATTATTGAGGTGTTTGCAAACATGGTCAACATCGTTAGCGACATAAGAAACTTCTGTGAGCCAAGCTTCGAGTGTTGGCTTGGCAAGATCTTCTTGTAATGCGTTTAGGAAGTCTTGCTCATTTTCAAGAACAAGTTGCTTTATTGCCTGTAATTGTTGCTGACGCCATGAGATATTTCGAGTGGTGTTTGTATCAAAATAGTGGTTAAGCTTTGTGAGTATTGCATTGTAAGCCATGGTAACCCTTATGCTGCTGAATGTTAAAGTAAAATCAATGAGTTTTAATTGGTACGACCAGATTAAAACTAATTTACATTAAATATAACATTTGTACAAACACATTAAGAGAAACTCTGGACAATCAATAAAGGCTCTTTAACCCTTTAAGTTCATTACGTTACCAATGGTTCTGCTGACAATAGCCAAAATATTTTCTGTATCTAATTGCTCAGTTGGCACGGCTAAATTACGATATTCAAGTTGTGTAAATACCGTTAACATAATGTCAGCATCAATATGGGGGTCGTGTGAATTAAAGAATTTACAGAGTCTAATGAATGGTGTTAATAAAGTCGTACGATGCATATTTGCTAGTGCTAGCAATTGTGGACTTACTTGTACTTCAGTAAATAAGAGCTGTTCTACGGCAAGCTCTACTGGAGAATTGTTAATTCTATTAATTAAATGCCGAGTCGTCATTTCTGACAATTTTTTTCGTAAGTTTTCTTTTTCGCTGACTTTACGTAAATTTGTTTTATTTACTTTGGTCAATAAATCAACGGCAGGTTGCCAAGCTAAACTTGTTTTAGCCATAATTTGGGAAGAGCAGAGAGTAAAGGCTTGATGGACAAGTTCTTGTATATCTTTAAAATAATAGGTTGTTAAAGAGAGCTGAATATCTGCATGGTTAGCAATTGCTCGGTGTGTCGTGCCTTTAATTCCATTTTTTGCTAATACTTCTGTTGCTGATTGTAGTATGAGTAAGCGAGTTTGTTCGCCTTTACTCCGTCGTTTTACAGGAGTACTTTCCTTAGTCATGAACATATAGTTAGGCTCTTTACTGTTTATTTACACTTTATTAACATAAAATTAACATAAAATTCATGTCAATTCAATTTACAAGTGAATATTAACGCAATTTATGTGTATTCAACAGAGTTTACAAGAGCTGTATCTATAAAAAATTGGCAGCTTTAGTACAAAGTGTAAAGGTGAATCCAATATTATAGCTGGGAACACCTTTTTTATTTAGTTATTTTTTCCTTCCTTTTGCACATAGATCATCTGAATCAAAGTCGTCAACATCGATTGCAGATTTCCTGCCTTTTTCAGCTTTACATAAAAGCTGTGCTTCTAGCTCATTAATGGCATTTATAGCTAAACCTTTCTTGGCGACCTCATCCAGTTGGTAAAAAGGCAGATCATTGCCTAATGCTAGGCAAACTTTCTTAAAAATAGGTTCACAAGCAATAATATCGTCTAAAGTTTGTTCAAGTTGGCCTAAAACATTCTCAGGTTCTCTTGTCAGGTATTGCCCTTGACCTAATCGGTCACGAGTTTTACCAGGTGTTTGCAGTATTTGGGCTACTTCATGGTCGGTAATGTCAGAGGGTTTTTTCAACCAGGTGCCTAATGGGAAAACCATCATACGTAAAAACAGCGCTACAACTTTATTTGGAAAGTTATTGATCAATGCATCAATGGCTGTTTGAATTTCATATAAGCTGTCCTCAACAGCCCACTGCAGTAATGGAAAGTCTTCAGTTTGACGACCTTCATCATGATAACGCTTTAAACAGGCCGAAGATAAATACAAGTGGCTAAGTATGTCGCCTAAACGAGCTGATATTCTTTCTTTGCGCTTTAAGTCACCGCCTAGTGTTAGCATAGCGATGTCAGATAACATGGCTAAGTTGCTGCTAAATCTTGTTAATAGTTGATAGTAACGAGAAGTCTTATCAGAAAAAGGAGTTCTAATAATTCTTGCTCCTGTTGCTGAAAACCAAAAGCTGCGAAAAACATTACTTATAGCAAAGCCAATATGACCAAATAAAGCATGGTCAAAATCTTTTAGAGCGACATTATCATCAGATTCGTTAGCAGCTTCTAATTCGGCTAAAACATAGGGATGACATCGAATAGCACCTTGGCCATAAATAATTAAACTACGGGTTAATATATTTGCTCCTTCTACGGTAATTGCTACCGGAGCGCCTTGATAACCTCGAGCCAGATAATTACTTTCTCCCATACAAATACCTTTACCGCCATGAATATCCATAGCGTCGTTTACACAATTACGCATTTTCTCGGTTAAATGGTATTTAGCAATGGCTGAAATAACCGATGGTTTTTCACCTAAATCGATTGCACCTGTAGACATCGTTGTAACTGCGTCCATTAAGTATGCGTTACCGCCAATTCGTGCTAAAGCTTCTTCGATGCCTTCCATTTTCCCTATCGGAATTTTAAACTGACGACGAATCCTGCTGTATGCACCTGTAGCAAGGGCTAATGATTTTATACCGCCAGCACTGTTTGAGGGCAATGTGATGGCACGGCCAACAGATAAACATTCAACTAGCATACGCCAGCCTTGACCCGCCATTTCAGCGCCACCAATAATAAAATCAAGCGGAACAAACACGTTATTACCCTGAGTTGGGCCATTTTGAAAAGGTATATTCAACGGGAAGTGTCGACGTCCGGTTATTACACCGTCTATATTTGTAGGAATAAGTGCACAAGTTATACCTAAATCAACGATATTTCCAAGCAAGTGATCTGGATCTTTTAGTTTAAAAGCTAAACCTAATACGGTGGCAATTGGAGCTAAAGTAATGTATCGCTTATCCCAAGTAAGGTTCATGCCGAGTACGTCTTGGCCCTCGAACTTACCGTAACAAACAATGCCTTCATCTGGAATAGCACCAGCGTCTGAGCCAGCTTCTGGGCTAGTAAGGGCAAAACAGGGAATTTCATCGCCAACAGCTAAGCGAGGTAAATAATGATCTTGTTGTTCTTTAGTTCCATAAAGTTGCAATAACTCACCTGGACCTAAAGAGTTTGGTACGCCAACAGTACTGGCTAATACGGTGCTAACGCCAGATAGCTTTTGTAATACGCGAGATTGTGCATAGGCACAAAACTCTAATCCTCCATATTTCTTTTTAATGATCATGGCGAAAAATTTGTTATCTTTTAAAAATTGCCAAACTTGTGGCGATAAGTCAGCATTAACATGAGTAGTTTGCCAGTCATTGGTCATTTTACAAACTTGTTCGACGGGACCGTTTAGGAAGAGTTGTTCTTCAACGCTTAGTCGGGGAGTTGCGTAGTTGTGTAATTTTTTCCAATCAGGTGATCCTCGAAACAGCTCAGCTTCAAACCATGTCGTGCCAGCATCGATGGCTTCTTGTTCAGTTTTTGACATTTTAGGCATAATTGTTCGGAAAATATTAAGTAGTGGCAAACTTATATATTGCTTTCTAAAGTCAGATATATTTAGGGGCAGGGCGATTAATGCAAATATTATCCAGCTAAAAAAAGACAGTACACCAAAAAAAGTACCGAGCGCCATTAATATCGCAAAGCTTAAGGTGAAAGTTGACAATGCTGCGCGCGTATACGCCATAAAACCCGTTAAAATAACGGCATAAATGAACCAAGTAAATTGTTCCATTAATTTTCCTTTTGTTAAATAAAGACCTAAAGTTCCTATAAAGAGGTCCGACCATATACTGAGCTTAAATCTATGCTCAATAAAATACAAATATATTTATCGTCATGCACTAATTTGTAGGATAATAAAACGAATGCTCTATGAGGAAATTAATTTATGTGCGAACTTCTTGTGGTGTGAAAAAAGCTAGTAATTACAATGGTATAGCGTAACAAAAAACCGAAGCCCTATTACCACCAATCAAAAAACTGTTTATATTTTCAGTACCGTTACCCATGAGAAGGTGTTAGCTAAGCAATATGTTGACCGTTATAACAAAACCCGAAGAAATCTGAATTCGATGCAAACCGCTGCTTTGATCAATCTATATAAAAATTAAAACCGTGCTGTTGTGTGTTATTCCGTATTACTCAACGACTACAGCAAAGGAATACGTATCTCTTTACTTGAGGTTTCTGACGGTCTAGCCGATGAAGACTACGAAGTAATATTAAAAGAAAGTTATGAGAAGGTCGGTGAATATACCCAAGTAATTGGTTTCTTGCAAAATGTCTAAACGTGAAAAAGAAACTGATGAAGAGATTCATTTGAGAATTGAAGAAAAAATGCAATGCCCAACTTTATTGATGAAGCAAAGGAATTGGTCGTGAACTTGAACAAAAAACGAGAAGAAAAGGGGGGTAGTGCTATGGGTGTAAATTTAAGTGGATTCTTGAGTATCTAATTTAGCCACATTTTTTTATGCTGGCATGCGTATTTACTTTATTATTATTATTCACAATTTAAGCGTCCGTGTTTTTAACACTTTTTAATGAGCTCAACTCCGCTAAATACCTAACCTGCGGGCATTATTGGTTTTTTGATTATTGGCATGATATTTGCTATTTCGTGGCAAATTAAATAAATATGTATTTCAGTTGAAATAAAGGAAAAAAATGAACTTGAATTTTTTAAATACTGCTTTGGTAGGATTGATTTTATCTGCTAGTTGTCTGGTCAATGTGGCGAAGGCCGGAATAATAATTCAAAACACTAGCTCTGAACCACGAGTTTTTGTAGACAATACAGCATCAGAAGAAACATCTTGGGCATATGCTTTTGCTGGAGATGCTAATCGGAAGGACTTTGGTTCTGAGGATGATATAGTAGCCCCAGCATCTATTTCAAGAGTACTTTATGTTGATAATGGATTAGATTACGGTTCCAGAAATCCTCTTGCACAACTTAGAGTTAGTACCTCCTACTCTTACTCTTTTATTGTTAACTCTCTGGATAATGAAGAAGCTTATGTAGATTTAAACATTAATATTTTCCTTGCTTTACTCTACCAAGATTTGAGTGACCCATTAGTTCCGAGTGTTGAGGTGAATAAAAAGAGCGTATATGGATTTTCTCAAATTTGGGGGACCTTTAGCGGTATACAACATCAAGTAGTTTATAACGCATCTGGAGTTGAGATTGAGACCTATAAAGGAACATGGGGCAAAAATTACGATGCTAGTTTTGAAGTTGGTAAAGAATATACCATAGGTTTAATTTCATATGCTTCAATGCGAGCTTGTCGCGGTTGCTCTGGATATATGGAAACATTCGCTGATCCTAAAATTAGTTTCACAAACCCTATAGATGCAGATAGGTTTAATCTGACTATAGATAAATTAACAAGTCCAGTTATGGTTGAAGTAGGTAACAACAGATATGAGTCAACAACTTCTGTTCCCGAACCATCAACTCTTGCCATTTTCGCATTAGGCCTAATGGGGATAGCCTCACGTCGATTTAAGAAACAATCTTAATCAATACTTAAATTGTTAAAGTAGAGAAAAGCACCATTCGTTATGTTTGGTGCTTTGTCGTATCTTTTACGGTCTGCTTTTTTTCTAAAACGGCTAGAAATAACTCTCATTTTGATTCAAAGCTAACTTCCTCATTGTGGCAGAACGCGACCTTTAAAACATAAGATTTACTCGATATTTACTTGTTGAACTGTAATGTTCACTTTGTGCACATTGCAGAAATAACAAAATAGTTATACTTAATGTCTGCTCTATGGCTTTAAACTGTCGTTAACAATCTATCCCTGAACGCTAACTTTGACCATGTTTAGTCTATTAATCTGAAGATATTTTGATCACAATTTTATCTGCTTTGTTTGGTGAGAATAGTCATTAACAAAAAAGCACCGACCAAACTGGCAGATGCTTCTTGATAATTATCGGCGATATTGGGTCATATGGGGTTATTCAGGCATACCGTCGTCGACACTAAATTTCGATAAATAAACTTATTTAAGTTTTTTCTTAAAGCGACGTGCTGCTAAGCCCATTAGGCCTAATGCAAATACAGCAAGCGTAGATGGCTCAGGCACTTCAGTTGAAGGTTCAAACGTTTTTCCTCGTACATTCGAAATCGCCGCCGCGCTATATCCAGTTTCACTGTGTACATCACGGTTTAACGCGGTGTCATAGACCATCAACCGCACCATGTCGAACGTTGTACCGTTATCCGCAATTAAAGTGAGAAGATTGCCGCTAAATGACGTTACGTCAAAATTATAACCGGTAGCAGCTCCATCACTGAACGTTTGCAGCCATATATATTGCGTAACTGGTGTGTCCCATCCGTTCGCAACGTTAAACTCCAATCCGGTAAGATCGACCCCACCAATAGTTGCTATTTCAATATATCCATTGGTTCCTCCGTTTTGGTACAACCACTGTCCCGTTGGATGATTCGAAAAACCATTGAACGTGCCCACATCGGCGAACGTATAGTTAGTTCCAACTAATAGATTCGTGTTATTTAAATCACTGAAAGTGGCGTTAGACTCATTAAAATCGGTTGCTGATAAGCCAGCCCCCGCTATTATCAACCCAGCATTTGCTATATTGGCCAAACTACTGACGGTGAAAACTATACTAAACAAAGTAACCTTTATAAATTTCATATTATTATCCCTTTTAATACCTTTCCACACTGCACAAACGAGGCGGCGATATTGTTAATATTATCGTCAGGCTCGTATGCATAAAACACACCACAACAGTAACCCTATGTTTTTTAGTCTATTTTATCCTTCGTACAATTAACTAATATTTAAAAGTGTAAAACAAACAGACACCATTTATTTGAGTACCTGTATGATTTAATTAGAAATTTAATTAGAAATTTAATTAGAAATTTAATAGCTAAGCTTCGTAAATGATAAGTTTAATATTAAGCAACTAAAAGAGTCTGGTTTCTGTATGTTTAAACTAAGGCGTCTAATGTAAATTAGAGCCAAAATGCAACCTGTGATTAACTTTAGTCAAGGTCCGTTCCTCGTTCACAACGGCCTGACAGCGTATGCAATGGATGCTGTAATTAAAGTCTAGCTGAATAAATAAACCTGTAACCACTGAACTTCCGTTTTATGATCATACACCTGTCGTTACCTAGCTTTATGTTTTAGTCAACAAGCGCGCAAAGTGTGCGTTATCAATTGAACGATTAACTACCAGCTTTGCTGGCAAAATGGACTATTTATTGGGATAAATAGGAGCCTAAATTTAGTCGGCTTTGTGGCCAGCCTGTGTGAAAACTATTTTGAACTAACGTAATTGGATAATATCAATTAAAAAAGGCTCTGCAGAGTAAGTTCTGCAGTACATTTGATGTAAATCTCTTTGTTAATTTACGTAGCGTCTCATAAAAAACTTACGCTGGGAGTTTTCACACAGCCTGTGGCAAAAGTGAACATCTACAGGCCAACTGAAAATAGTGTCGTAACGGTTTTCAGTCCATTGGATTCCCATTGTAAGTTTTCCAAAAACTAATTCAAATTTTTAATTCAGGTGCAGGTTTGTGCATTCGTATACTACGAGTAACCACACCTTCAACCTGAATATGGTATTCTTCATTTATTTTGATTGGAGCATGATTTTTATTTGCTGATAATAGCATTCGATTATTTTATCAAATAACTTACAAATAAACTCACCATTAAAATTAGCAATAATCACATCACCACTAGAAACTGTTTCGGACCTATCTACTAAAGGGAAATCACCGTCAAAAATACCAACCAAACGTGGGCATGCGTTGTTTAATTCAATATATTGATGGTTTAGATTTAATGCCTGTAATTACTTCTTTATTGCCATGGAATACATTAATACCCGAAAACCGTGCTACCGATGTTGTTTTACAACAATCAAGTCGTAGTAAAATTAAAGGCAGTAATGGCGATTGGTCGCTTGAAACCGACGGTAAAATTGAACAGATAAGCCAAAAATCACATGTTAAAACTCAAATAAGAGAACAAGAATACCATCAACGAAATACAACGATAGAAAGCCACGACACCACCAAAATTGACGGCAACCAAGTTAATGAAATAATGGGAGCGCTTAAGACGGTTATCGGTGAAAAAGCGCTAATTCTCGCTTTAGACAATATAATGCTGGGCAGAAAAAAAGAAATTCAATTGCAAAGCACCGAAAACATGACGCTTGAAAGCTTAAAAACATTTGAGGAAAAAGCGGCGGAACTGGCTAAAATTAAAGGTGAAACGGTTTGGCTGGGCAACGATAGTTTAAATGTATTACAAGTTTTATTAGATTTGATCACTATAGTAAAAGGTATGAATACGGCATTAGCAACGCATGCGCATAAGTCGGGCGGCTCAGGTGTTCCTATTCAAGCCACTGCATTTACTGGTTATAAATCTGATTCATCAACATAACATAGTGATTTAAGCTCGATTACTGAGTAAAATAAAAAAAGCTGGCTAGCGAACCATGCTATTTAGCTTTTCTTTTTCCGTTACTGACACTTAAACTGACACTCCTTGTTTAAATGTTGATTTATCTTCTTTTATATTGTTGTTTTTAAAGGGTATTTATAAAATGTGCGAACTTCTTGCGATGAGTGCAAATGTGCCAACCGATATCTGCTTTAGTTTTAGTGGCTTAATGCAGCGAGGAGGTAATACGGGACCTCATAAAGATGGTTGGGGTATTACCTTTTACGAAGGTAAGGGATGTCGGAGTTTTAAAGATCCTTTACCGAGTGCTCAATCTCCGATTGCGCAGCTGGTAACAAATTATCCGATAAAAAGTGAAGTGGTTATTTGTCATATTCGCCAAGCAAATTCAGGAGGTATTTCCCTTGAGAATACTCATCCATTTACCCGGCAAATGTGGGGACGAAATTGGACTTATGCACATAACGGTCAACTCGAAAATGTTGAACAAGAGTTACCGGTAAAATTGCATATTCCGGTCGGAGCTACCGACAGTGAACATGCTTTTTGTTGGATTTTAGATCAACTTCATTTCAAGTTTGCTGATAACGAGCCGACATCGGAAGTACTCTTTAAATATATTGCGCAATTGAGTGTAAAAATAAATAGCTTAGGTGTGTTTAATGTCAATATTACCAATGGTGAGTACTTGTTTGCCTATTGTGCAAATAATTTACATTGGATCACTAGGCGGGCTCCTTTTGGTAAGGCGAGTCTAATAGATGCGGAAGTCGTGGTTAATTTTGTTGAGGAAACAACGGATAATGATGTCGTTACAGTGATTGCAACTCAGCCTTTAACGGATAACGAAACCTGGCAAAAAATGACTACGGGTCAGTGGCATTTATTTCGTTTAGGTGAGTCTATTGCATCTGGAAAAGAGGTATATAACGAAAAATAACCTTAACTATCGAAAGTTTAGTGAGTCTCAACCGAAGTGAGTTGTGCTTCAAACTGCTCAACGCCAGATTTTATTTGCTGTATCTTAACCAGTAAATAATTCAATTCAGGAGCAAACCATGCATAAGTCACTCTTTTCTTTTCAATGACTTCTCTCTTTAAGCGGATCGTTTTTACTAAGCCATAAGGTAGCATGAGTTCAACTTCTCCGTCATATTGGTAAACATAGTTCTTAATTGAGCCAGAGTGGCTAATTACAGGATAAACAAATAATTTTTGTTCTGGATTTTGAATTAAGTTTAACCGGTTTTGCAGATGGTAACTAAGTTTATCTTGTATGTTTGACGGGAAATCAATGGTCACTTCTATATTTTCTTTGATATTTATAGCAAGGTTTTTAGCAGTGTTATATTGCCAATTTTCGTTTTTATCAGGACCAGTTCCTGAGCGGAGAAAGTCATATTTCAAAGGAATAACTTTATGATCGATTAATTTGACTAGCGAGGTTTCCTTACGTTCGTCTGAAAATATTAACCATTCAATATCCGTTTTATAACTATACTCGGCTTGATTATTTGGTAAATATTTTAATGTTCTCTCGGCTTTACCGACAATATCTGAGGAACGAATAAGATTATATTGCGCAGTAAAAGGCTGAATAATACGTTGTTCAGCTTGGATGTCAGCAGCTTTAGTCGCGAAAACTAAACTACTCTGGCTAGCTAACACTAGAGCAATACAACATATTTTATTCAGCATTTAATTACCTATTATTAATTATTCAAACTTTAATCTTCACTCGCATAACCCGAAGAAGGAAGCACTATACCTTCAAAAAGCACTGTATCATTGTGCATAGATATTCGCTGATTACAACACCATTTTACCACTAAAGGATAAATCCTATGTTCTTGCTCGTGAACTCTAAGTGCAAGGTCGTCAGCGGTATCACCTTCAAAGACAGGTACTTTTGCTTGTAATATTACTGGGCCACCATCGAGTTCTTCAGTGACATAATGCACACTGACACCATGCTCTTTATCACCGGCATCTATAGCGCGTTGATGCGTATGTAAACCTTGGTATTTAGGTAATAAAGAAGGGTGAATATTAATTAACTTACCTTGATAATGTTGCACAAATTCTGGGGTTAATATTCTCATAAAACCAGCCAAAACTACAACGTCAGCTTGGTATAAATCAATTTGTTTGATTAATGCTTGATCGTAAACTTCTCTATTGTCGAAATCTTTATGAGAGAGCACACAATGGGCTATGTCGGCATTTTCAGCACGAGTTAAGCCATAAGCGTCAGCTTTATTTGAAATGACCCCAACAACTTTGCCAGGGTAATCAGCAGCTTTACAAGCGTCAATAATTGCCTGTAAATTTGTGCCGCCACCAGAAATTAGCACTACAATATTGCTCGTTGATTTACTGTCTTGCATATTATTTGATGGCATTAACTTAACCTTTATTGATCACAACTTGTTCTGAATCTGCTTGCATATCAGCAATTTCGCCAATGTGCCAAGCGTTTTCACCGTGAGCAGTTAAAATTTCAAGACTTTGTGCAAGGCTGTCAGCAGGAACTACGATTATCATACCGACACCACAATTAAAGGTACGGTACATTTCGTGAGTCGTAATGTTACCTTTTTCTTGTAACCAGTTGAAAATTTCAGGCCACTGCCAGCTGTTACCGTCGATAATTGCTTGAGCACTTTCTGGTAATACACGAGGAATGTTTTCCCAAAAGCCGCCGCCAGTAATATGAGAAAGGGCGTGTGCTTTAACCTCTTTAAGCATAGCAAGGACAGATTTCACGTAGATTTTTGTTGGTTCGAGTAAGTGATCTGCAATACTTATATCACCTAACATTTCAGTGGTATCAGTATTGTTTACTTCCAATACTTTACGAATCAATGAAAAACCATTTGAATGTGGACCCGATGAACCTAAAGCAATTAGTTGATCACCAGCCGCTACTTTAGAGCCGTCAATTAGCTCAGACTTTTCAGCAATACCGGTACAAAAACCTGCAATATCATAATCACCTGGATGGTACATGCCCGGCATTTCAGCAGTTTCACCGCCAACCAAAGCACAACCTGCTTGTATACAACCTTCAGCGATACCAGCAACAACATCAGAAGCTACGTCTACATCAAGTTTAGCAGTTGCGTAATAATCTAAGAAATATAATGGCTCTGCACCTAATACTAAAAGGTCGTTAACACACATGGCAACTAAGTCGATACCAACGGTATCATGCTTTTTAAGGTCAATCGCTAAACGTAATTTTGTTCCTACACCATCGGTACCTGATACAAGTACAGGCTCTTTATAACCGGTAGGTATTTGACATATAGCACCAAAACCGCCAATGCCTCCCATCACTTCAGGGCGAGTAGTACGCTTAACCGCACCTTTAATTTTTTCTACTAGGGCATTACCTGCATCTATATCAACGCCAGCATCTTTATAGCTTAGAGACTGTTTTTGTTCGCTCACGGGGAAACCTCAATTAATTAGCATAAGAACTTTAAAGGCGCATTCTACCAGTGCAATGGCGCGGTGAAAATCTTTATAATAAATTATTTTTTATTAATAATTAAATTGCTTAACACTATGATAAGATCTTACACATAAAAATCGACTGTTTAAAAAATATGTTTAAATATTTCATCGTTTTATTTGTTGTTTTAAGTACTTTTTTTTCTTCAATGAAAATCTTTGCTGTTGACGTGGAAAACTTATACAACGCCCAAGTTATTGTGAACTCGCAGATAAACTCAGAACGAAAACGCGCATTGCAACAAGCTATGCGTGCGGTCGTGTTGAAAGTTGGTGGGCAGCACTCATTATTGTCAGCAACAGAGATAAGAAAAGCGGTTAAAAACGTAAGTCGTTATGTTGCTAATTATCGCTACCAGCGTAATGGCGAAAATATTCAATTGATGGTAAATTTTGACGAAAATAAAATAAATCAACTTTTTGAACAAATCAATGCTCCTATATGGGGACGCCTACGTCCAAAAATACTTTTATGGTTGGTTGAAGAACGTGGGCTTACTCGTACAATAGTGTCAACATCCACTCATTCCCTAGATATTAATAATGATCTCCCTCAAATGGTTGAAGATTTTTCTTCATTAAGAGGTCTACCTATAATTATGCCGTTAATGGACTTAACTGATGCTAATAATATTTTAACGTTTGATGTTTGGGGGCGTTTTGCCACTCAAGTGCAAGCGGCTTCCGTTCGGTATAATCCGGAAGCAATTATTATTGTTCGTTTATCAAATAGTTCATTAGTACCATTAACCGCTGATAGTGAAATAATAGATCAAAAAGAATGCTTGTTATGTAAAAAACAAAAAAGTCAGTATGCGCTTGATTGGAGTTTTATTGCTGATGCACAAAGTTCTAGTGTCGATGAGATTGATGGGCAAATTTTTGGTGAAATTATTTATGGTCCAACGCCTAAAGAATTACTGCAACAAGCGCTATCAACAATTAGTGATAAAATTTATCAAAAATACGCGTTAATGAGTAATGGTGATAATCGCTATATTATAGACGTCGCTAATATTTCATCACTTAAACGCTTTATTAAAGTTGAACAATTTCTTCAACAATTATCGTCAGTAAAGACGGTTAAATTATTAAGTGCCTCCGGTGATAACCGGCGGTTTGAATTAAGTTTAAAAAGCTCGGGTCAAGCATTGCTTGCCTCATTAAAGCTTAACAAACAGTTGAAACATTATATTGATCCACTAGCTGTCCCTTTAGCTGACTCTGTTGATGTTGTACCTGTTTTTTACTGGGAGCCATAGTGAAAATAGCCTCGCAATTAGCGTTATCCGTACAATTACCTGATGACGAAACTTTCTCAAGCTTTCAAAGCATTGCTAATTATCCTGCTGTTGAGCAATTAAAAGCATTTATAAATGTCGATAATACTTGTACTACGTCAAGCCAAGTGAACAGTTTTTATTTATTTGGTCTATCTGGGGTAGGTAAATCGCATTTATTGCACGCAAGTTGTACCTATGCTGAAAAACAGGGCTTGTCGTCTGTCTGTTTATCTTTTTCTGAACTTAAACAGTTATCTGTTGAAGTATTAGATGGTCTTGAACATATAGATTTAATCTGTTTGGACGACGTTCAGTTGATTGCCGGGGACAAAGTATGGCAACAAGCGGTATTTGATTTATTTAACCGGGTTGTTGAACACAATAAGCGCTTGATCATTACTGGTGATCAAAGTGCCTTGCAACTAGGTATCAACTTAGCCGATCTTGTTTCTCGTTTATCTTGGGGCATGACCGAGCAAATAAAGCCGCTTGATGATGAAGAGAAATTAATAGCACTAAAGTTTCGAGCACAGCAACGAGGATTATTGCTAAGTGATGATGTAGCTAAATACCTACTGAGTCACCTATCTCGAAAGATGAGTCACTTAATTGCAGCATTAAGTGAACTTGATGAAGCATCAATTCGAGAACAACGTAAAATCACCATACCTTTCATTAAAGATATTTTATTTTAACGGAACAGGTTTTTCATAGAAATGATGCTGAATAAAACGTCTATCTTTCCGCTCTTTTGAATTCTTCTCCATAATATAACGTTTAGATTGAATTGCAGACATCGGGCTGATTGCAAGGTTATCTGCCCATGTTCCGCCACTATTCATCATAATAGGTTCTGGCAGGGCATTAACGGTTGATTCGGCATTAGTAAACTCTGGAAGAATGTTCTTTACTGCGTACAAAACCCTCGGTTTGATACTTTCCTCGCCAATACGCCCACGTTGCCCCCAATTGACCACGTAAGTCTCAGTGGCGTTCTTAGGTGAGTTTGTCACGGCAACATCGCGGCTGATATCATAACGTGCTTTCATCATAAAACCGTCAAATAACATCGCATAATCTTCACGAATACTTGAGTAATTATAAAATTGCGGGGCAGTTTCTGAACTGAAAAATGCTGCGATGTCACTCGGTTGGTAAGATTTCTGTGTTTCATTTGCACTAACACCATGAAAACGAACCTGTGCTAAACCGAACATTTCATCACCTAATAGTGGCAAAGTGTTTGTTAAACGATCTGATTGGTAACCTATAGTATTTGAGATCTTTTGTGCCGCGACAAGTATTTCATCAGTACTTTGTAAACTCGACCAACTACTCGGCGGGAAAAAGTCATTGGCATGTGCCAGTTCGTGATACATTAAGGACGTTAAGCCAAATAAAATATCTTCTGGTTGTCTTGATTCCCTCGCATTTTGAGCAATGTAGGTTGTGGTGTAATTATTATTTTTTACATAGCGCCATGGCATTTCAAACTCTAAGTCACTGCCAAAACTAGCGCGATAATCAGGGGCTTGGTTAATGGTATCGCGTTCATCAGTGGTTAACCAAAAATAATTTGCATCAAGATGAATTGCACCGGTAACGACCCAGTAGTATGAAGGTCTAACATCGTAAGAAATAACAATAGCTGTGGTAGCTCTTAGTAAATTTTTAAAATCGTCATGTGGATCATTGTTCTCTAAAAATTCTCTGAAATTTTCTCCCATCCAATGATGAGATACCACCACTCGATCCATGATATCGTCGATTGAAGGCGTTGTTGTGTCTTGAGCTATAAGCGGTAATTCATTAAATTGACAAGTATCGTTGAAGTTTATCTCGTTACTATAAACACAACCGACTAATACGTCTGCATAGGGCGAATTATTAATAAAAGGGAAAACACGGGCTAATCGTTCCTTATAAGCAATATCACTTTGTCCGCTATTAATCGTCTCCGCATTTTCAACAATAATGCCGACAATATCGCTGTGGCCATTGGCACTGACTGAAAAGGTAAGCAAGGTATCTTTTTCAACCGCAGGGGCATCGAAGAAAACAGCGTATTGTCCGTCTGTGTTACTATCGGTAAAACTCACATCTGGACCTGATATTTGTTGCCAAACAAGGGAGGTAGCAGAAAGTTCGTCATTTATTGTCGCACGTAATGAAACTTTACTTCCTTCTAAAACAGCATGTCCTAAACGTGCAGAAATATAACTTTGCTCAGGGCTAACTGTCAATGTGTAGTCTAGTGTTTTCGACGTACCGTCTTCTAAAGTGAATGAAACGTTAAAACTGTATTGCCCTGCGACGGTTGGGGTAAAGGCTATCACCTTACTTGTTTGCGCTAGAAAGGTTACTAGCTCGCCCGAGGTTTGTTGCCAAAGAATATCACTAACACCCATGTCTGGCGTAAGAAGCAGCAGCTCAACGGCTTGTGATACTTTGGCATCTTCATCTAAAGCAATAATAGTAGGCGCATCACCAGAGACTGCAGCATCATTATCTTTATCACCACTGCCACACGCATATATCAAAGGTAATAAAGTTAACAGGATTAATATGTTTTTCATTTTCATTTCCCTAAATACAGTATAAAGATATAAATTATTTCTTGTCTTTTGTCTTCCTAATACTTAACCCTAACTCTTGACCGCGATATTTCGCATAATAAGTACTCGCCAGAAACATTGTCGAGGTAAAAAAAAGTTCTAACGAAGCCCATATTATGTCTTCAGGTGAAACCCAAAGTGTAGTCAAACTATGCAAAAAGAAAATCATTAAAATGAAATTTGACCAAGCATATGTATAAGGGTTACCGGTAACTAAACCCTTTAATGGGAACAAGAGGGGTAGAGTAAATAAGGACAAGCTTAATACCGGAGATAATCCTTGTGAAGGATTAAGAAAAACTAGCCAAATTGGCATTAAAATCAATAAGGAAAAATAACTGCTAAGTGCTATTTTTTTTAATGTTGGTGTAGAAAATCGTTGTGTGCTTTGCATTAAAAGGTATCCTGTTGATGGCAGTGTAAAACCAAGTGGCATATGACACCAACATATAAAGTTAAAAGACTAAAAGAGAGTTAAGACATTTTCTGGAGGGCGACCGATTATGGCTCTACTCTCGTTAGTTACAATTGGGCGTTCTATTAGTTTAGGCGTATTTATCATCGCGTTAATTAACTGCTCATCATCTGCATTGGCTAAGTTCTGCTCCTTAAATTCAGCTTCTTTAACACGCATCATTTCTATGGCAGAAATGCTCAAAAGTGCAAGAAGTGATTTTATTGTCGCTTCGTTTAAAGGTGTTTTTAAATATTCTACAATGGCAACCTCTTGGTTGTTTTCTTCGATTAGCGCCAATGTTTGACGGCTTTTCGAACAACGAGGGTTATGGTAAATTGTTAACATGTTTTTCTCTTTTTTATGCTAGATAAATAATTAATTGGTTTACAGTTTTTTCAGCTTATCTTCTTGATCTTGAAACTGCAATATTCTCGCTTTAATACGTTTTTCAATAAGCGGTTGTTTACTAGCAAAATTATAGCCAGTTTGTAACTCGTCTATTGCTCGTGCATATGCCCCGAGTAAAGCGAAAACCTCTCCTTGAGTCGCATGCATTAACGCACTTTTCTTTTGCTTTCTATAAACAGTGGTCAAAATGTCATAAGCCATAAAGTTGTCAGATTTTACTAATAAAAAGTCTTGCAGTAAGACCTCTGCTCGTGAATATTCTTTGGCTTCTAGTAGAGCATTAGCATAGTTTAATGCAACCACTTGGTTATTTGGCATAAGCAAGTTAAGTTCATCTAACATGGTTATTGCTTTATCAAATTCCTTTGTTTTTATATATATATCAGTTAAGACATCCGCATAGAAAAGATTGTTTTTATCGTCTTTTATTAAAGACTCCATTATAGATTTAGCTTCACCATAATTTTTCCCCTCAAAATATGATAATGCTAAGCCGTAATGAGCGGCTTCTTTATAGGTATATTGTAATTTCTTAATTCTACTTTTGAACTTAGCGATATTTGCTTCTGGGTCCCCTTCATAACGGGCCTCAATGCGTGATTTTGCTAAAGCAAAGGTTAAGCTTGGTGCTAAAGGTTGGCTTTCTAAGCCATGTGCTCGAATTCTAGCCTCGGCAATACGAGATTGGGGAACTGGGTGTGTTAAAAGCATTGCAGGTGGCTTGGATTTATATCGATACTTAGTCGCCATTTTATTAAAGAAGGCTGGCGCCCCTTGAGGGTCAAAGCCACTATTTGCCAATAGCGTTATACCAACTCGATCTGCTTCTTGTTCATTACCTCGGGTAAAATTGATACCTGATTGTTTTGATGCGGCCATTGCAGTGGTTAATGCCGCCATGCCCACTGTTGGATTGACTAAAGCAAGTAGCACTCCTGAAATCATTCCTGCCATTGTTAATGGTTGGCTTCTACTCTGCGCTTCCAAGCGACGAGCTAAATGACGTTGAGTAACGTGCGAAACTTCGTGAGCTATAACAGAAGCTAACTCACTTTCCGAATCGGCCAAAGTGATCAAGCCACTATGAATACCAACATGGCCACCAAAAAAGGCAAAGGCATTAATTTCTTTATTATTAATAATAAAAAATTCGAAGCTGTAATTAACATCTTGAGCATTTTTTACTAACCGATTACCCAGATCATTTATATATTCAATTAATACAGGGTCGTTTATTAATGGTTGTGAAGCGCGTATATGACGCATCATCGCATTACCAATTTGCCGTTCTTTGTCTATCGACAGGACACTAAAACCAGCGGCGCCAATTTCAGGTAACTTATTTTTATTATTTTCCTGAGAAAAGCTACTCGCGCTAGCAAGTATTGATGTTAATGCGAAAGCAAGTAATAAGGGTTTTATTTTAAAAATATTATTTTTATGCAAGATATTAGTCCATATTTTCGTCTGGTGTATCAAGTAAATCAGCTATGGAGAAGTTAGGTTTTTTCCGGTATAGCTCTTTGCAAAAATCTGCAATGGAGTAGCCGATAACGTTAACGATTTCAAAAGATGTACTTAACTCATTCATTAGTTCTTGAACACGTTTATGTGAGTATTTTATTAATGCTAAGTCTGCTTGGTCACCGCTTTTAAACGTAAAAACGATGAAGGAGACTAAATTACTTATTCTAAACAACATTTGCATCGTTTCAGGTGTCCATTGTTGAAAAGGGCACAATGAATGATGCGATAATGATACGTTAAGCCTTTCACCTTGGACTATAGGATAACAGTGAAGTTCATAATTTTGCTCATCGTAACAATGGCGTAATGTTATTTTTGGCTTTTGAGTTACTAAAATTTTGCCATTGTTGTCAATATGGCCATCCAATAAATCTAAGTTCCAATTACCTTTGTCAAACAGATGTTTATAAGCACTGTCAAAGCCATGAGTGAGAATACCGTCTAATTCACTAATTGAAGAAGATGTCATGTGATAAATAGCGGGTACATCTCCCCAATTAAGCTTTTTTTTATAGGCGGTTATTTCTTTTAACGTTGATGTTATGGGTAATTCGTTCATTAAATCTCAGGTTTGTTATTAAATTTAAAGAATGCAATAAATATCATTGTAATCAATTGTCGCAAATTAGATAATCAAACAAAAGGTTTGTTTACTTAATTTATTCTTATTTTTATCTAAGTATTCTTTATTTTCTTGTATTAAGTAATTTTAATGGTCCAATTCCTATGATCTATGAATATGATGCGAGTGCGGAAAAGTGTCCTGTTCCGTTAGTACAATTACGACTGCTTTTGAAAAACATGTCGAAAGATGACTGCTGCTTACTCAAAATTTCAGACCCTGGCTCACTAACAGATATACCTAAGCTATTGACTAAAAAAGGGTATGGATACAAAAAAAACTGGCTTAACAATACAGTACTTGAGCTTTTGATTACTCGAAATAGCCTTGATAGCAATTCATCTATCATTTAAATTTAAATAAACAGGTAAATACATTATATGTTTTCACTCTTTTCTCAATGGTATAAGCGTAAATTTTCAGATCCTAATGCGGTAACGTTATTAGTCATTTTATTAACGGTATTTTTATTTATTTATCTCTTTAATAATTTACTTATGCCGGTATTTGTTGCGGTTGCGATTGCTTTTTTACTTGATTTACCTGTTTATCGTTTAATACATTTGGGTTTATCACGCACTATTTCAGTCAGTATTGTGGTGGCCGTTTTTATTGGTGTTTCACTGGTAGGAATTTTAGGGTTAATGCCCGTTATATGGCAACAAAGCAGTAATTTACTGCAAGAAGTTCCGCATATGGTTTCGAAAGGACAAATTTATTTATTAACATTACCTGAACAATATCCAGAGTTGATCAATGCAGAGCAAATAGAAACCCTAATTAGTGCAGTAAATGAGAAACTAATAGAATGGGGACAAGTAGCTTTGAGAGCGTCTCTGAATTCCATTTCAGATATTGTAGCTTTACTTATTTATCTTATTTTAGTGCCCTTGATGGTATTTTTCTTTTTGAAAGATAAAAAAGAGTTAATTGCTAACGTAACTTCTTTTTTACCAAAAGAACGTTTAATGGCAACGCAAGTTGGCGATGAAATGCATCAACAAATAATGAATTATATCCGCGGTAAAGTGATTGAAATTGTTATTGTTGGTACGGCCTCTACAATAGCTTTTATTGCCTTGGGTTTAAATTATGCCGTGTTATTAGGCGTTCTTGTCGGATTATCTGTTCTCGTACCTTATGTAGGTGCGACTATTGTCACTTTTCCTGTATTGCTCGTGGCTTTATTTCAATTTGGTACCGGCAGTGAATTCGGTTATGTGATGTTAGCTTACGGTATTATTCAGGCTATAGATGGCAATATAATTGTACCGTTATTATTTTCAGAGGCGGTAAATTTACATCCTGTGACAATCATTGTTGCTGTTATCTTATTTGGCGGTATGTGGGGCTTTTGGGGGGTGTTTTTTGCTATACCACTGGCGACTTTAGTGAAAGCCGTACTTAATGCTTGGCCATCAAATCATGAGTTACTTGAGAAAGCGAGTGTTGACTAGGTAGACTCGATTTTTTAGCTATTTCTTTTATAGTCTCGTTGATAAAATTAATTGATTATTTGAATTCCCCACCTTATGTTGCGCCATTAACTTTTCATTAGTGGCGTTAGCAAACATGACTTGATTAATGAAAAGCTAATAGCTTCGAATTAAGTTGCAGTTGGAATTATTGGATTATAGGTTTTGTAATTTTCGTTGATAGCCACTCCAGCATTCTTTATGCATAGCTAATTGACTTATTGCTTTTACCTCCCTGAATTTACGCACTTTTAAAAAATATTAACGTGCCAACCACCTTTCATATTAGTATTCATCACTACTTAGGTAATAGGAAAACCGGCTAAAGAACCCGAATCACATAAAATGAAACAGAGGGAGAACATTGCGGCTTGGCTATCCCCTAAGTGTTTATCTAAATTTTAATAGTAGTTTGCTCTGCTGTCAGCATAGCATCTCGATTGAAAGGTCAACCTTGCCACTAACAATTATAGTTGAGGCTTCAGGAACTTTGGCTGTTTTTCCTAAACGTTAACGTTAAATTTGATCCAGTGCCGTAGTTTCTCATTCTCTGTCATCTCCACTACATCCTAAATTTTAGGCTAATGTTAAGCATACAATATCACCAAAGTGATTTAATTTAATACATCTAAATATCAAGTGATTATGATTACTCCTTTCGGTCTTAGTGTAAGTTATGTCATCTAATTGTCATCTAATTGTCATCTAATTGTCATCTAATTGTCATCTAATTGTCATCTAAATGTTGCAACAGAGGTGTTCGTGCGATATGTTTAGTGCCGAAAAAAGAGACGGCATTGAAGGTTTCGCTCGTAACAGAGTGTTATTTTATTTTTTATTTGATGCTTTCTTCCTTATTCAATATGTGAATTTTAACAATTAAGTGGTTACTGAAATGAGTGAAGTAAAAATAAAACCTAAATTTGTGATAATGTTAATCGCTGTCGCAGTGATAGCAACGCTGGCTTATTCATTTTTACCTACCGATAACAGCGAACATTTACAGAGCTCAACAGAAATTAAAGAAAAAAAGCCAATCCTGAAGGGTAATATTCAAGAGTTAAAAGCCCCTCAAAATATGTCAACTCAGATAATAAAAAATATAAAAGAGCCTGTTCAGTCTCTTGAAATAATAACAGATGATGAATTCACCACGATTTCACGTTTATCAGATAAAGCAGAGTCTGTTCTGAAAGACGCTGGAGTATTACCTCGCGATATAGTTGGCGCAAATGTAGTCTATCTTGAATTTGACTTAGACTCACTCAGGGCGCTAGAAGTAGGTGGTACCTTTGATTTGGAAATACCACAAACACAAGAAATTTTTACAGCGGAAGTAACGGGCATTGAAAAATTCCCTAACGGTGATAAAAACATCGTTGGCACTGTCATCGGACAAGGTGGTGATTTTCATACGACGGTGATCACTGTCGGGAAAGATGCCATGTATGGACAATTTACCACCATATCAGGCAACTGGGTTTTTGAATCAAAAGACCAGTATGGCTGGATGGCATCTAAACGCGAACTTTATAAAAGCCATGTAGAGTTTGAAGCCGTGCCTTCAGGAACTACCGTAAGTGGGGCTGATGATCCACTTGCACCAAAGATAAAGAACTAAAACTAAAACTATAAAAGAATTGATTAACAATTCTACGAAAAACCAACTAAGAGAGTATAAACATGAAAAAGACACTATTGAGCTTATCGTTAACTGCCTTATTAGCGACAACTGCTGTTCAAGCAGAAACTATCGATATCGGTATCTTTTACGATGACGGTGCTGCATCTAAAACCGCAAATATTCAAACTAAAATAAACCAATTGATTTCATTTAGTAACCAAGTATATAAGCAAAATGGTATTGATATTACTTTACGATTAGCTGGTACTCAAAGTGTCGGCGCTTATAAAGTGACTCCTAGCGAAAATGTATTAAACGCTTTTACTAACAGTAGCTGGGTTCAAGGGTTACGAGATTCTTGGAAAGCAGATATGATTGCCGTTTTAGGCACTGGTGAGTCAGCAAGTACTCCTGGTTTGATCTCTTGTGGTTTAGCTTGGATTGGTCAAGGACAAAACGGCTCTCTTTATAGCTCTTATAATAGCAGAATGTATAGTGTTACTGCTGTTGATTGTGGAGCAACAACATTTGTTCATGAATTAGGTCATAACCAAGGTTTAGGGCATTCGAGAAAACAAGGGGATACATCTGGTGGTGTATACACAGATGGAATGGGTCATGGTGTACAGGATTCTTTTGTTAGTATAATGGCATACCCTCATGTCTTTGGTCGTGCAACTCAGTATGACTATTTCTCTAATCCTGGCTGGAATGTAAATGGCCAAGCCTACGGTGTTACTGGTCAGTCTTTTTCGTGGAAAACGGTTAATGACACTAAAGGCAGTATTTCACGCTTCAAGTAAAAGCTAAGCTATTACTAATTAAAGTAAACTAAAGCTAGATAAAATAAAACCTTAGTAATTTCTTTACTAAGGTTTTTGTTTTATAGAATTTAGAATATAGAAAGGTATTCTTCGTTGTTGAAATCATTAAGGTATTTGATACTGAATTAGTGCGTTGTACGATACTTTACCTAAGGCTATTAAAGAAACGTTTAACTTTAATCTGTTTTAGGGGGTATTGAATGACACTGTTGAGGCCACTGCCCACTATCAAATTTAAAAGAAGTAATATACAATTTCATCTATTAAATTATATATTTTTAACTGATGTCACCTGCCAAAATTCATTTAATTCCATTGAAGTACCTATCTTCATATTCACTTGAAGTACAAGATCAAATCAGGTCGATGATTGAACAAAATACATTAGGTCCATTTTTACTTAACAAACATCCCAAAATACACAAAATTAACAATGATAAAATGCTTCGTGAATATGTTATGAGTTTGAAAAAAACTCATTTACGAAAGTCTCCACCAATAAGTAAAATTATTTACGATAAAAAAATTCATGTTGTAAATAACGCGCTTGGCTTGCATACGTATATCTCAAGAGTTCAGGGAAATAAATTAAAAAGCAAAAATGAAATACGAATTAGTGACATTTTCAAAACGTCACCAGCAGTTTTTTTAGAAATGATCGTCGTGCATGAATTAGCCCACATTAGGGTAAAAGCGCACGATAAGGCCTTTTATCAATTATGCCAACATATGTTGCCTGAGTATCATCAGTTAGAGTTTGAAATGCGTTTATACCTAACTCAGTTAGAATTAAAAGGTCAAATATATTAAGTAGTGACAATTTAGTTTTATTACCGAGTATGGCATGAAATACTATATGAAATGTTGTTAACATTTATTGAGATGAGGCTCTAAATAAGTGTAGTTATTATAATCATACCTTATCAGTCAATTATAAATTTGATGCGAATTAAGGGGGGTTGCTGAGTAAATCTGTCGATAATGTGCTGCTAACGACCATCTATAATACTTTCCTTGTTGAAATAGTAATCCTAGCTATTATCCATTGAATACTATGAAGTAAATATATAGGCTAATTAGCGCTGCTTTCATTCAAATTTGGCTAAAACAGCACTATTGAGCAACTAAGTCATTGTTATTTAACCTGACTAGTTATTCGATAAAAAATCTAGAACAACTTGATGATGTTCTTTGGTTTTAAATTTATTAAATACATGGCTTATCTTACCATCAAGTCCGATTAAAAAAGTTAGTCGGTGAATGCCGTCGTATTCTTTACCCATAAACTTCTTTAAACCCCAAACACCAAAAGCATCAGCAACACTGTGATCAACATCAGATAACAAAGTGAAGTTAAGTTCATCTCGCTGACAAAATTTAGTCAAACGTTTCGTTTCATCAGGACTGATACCAAAAACAACAGTATTTAATTTTTCAAGTTCGGTTTTACTGTCTCTTAAGCCTTGGGCTTGTACCGTACAGCCTGGTGTCATTGCTTTCGGGTAAAAGTAAACGAGTACCTGTTTCTTACCGATAAAATCAGCTAATGCTACTTCATTATTATTTTCATCGAGTAGGGTGAATAAAGGGGCGATTTCGCCAACACTAATTGTTTTCATGATGTTCCTGATTTTATATTGGTTAAATAAGGTTTGAATTGATTTTTTTAATACAGCCTTGAACATCTATTTGATCACAAAGCTCAAAATATTCAGCTTCAAGTTCACTAATGCTGGTTTCTTCTGTTAAGGCTATCATTAAGGTTGCCCGCATATGATTACTGATGGGATCTATTTCTGACTTTAAAGATGATAAATCAATATTTCGAGTAGCAAAGAATGCGGTGACTGTTTTTAGTAAACCGGGTTGGTCAATCCCTGCGTAGTCAACTTGATAATGATGAGTGAAAGCACGTGGTTTATAGCCAGATGTTCGTTTCATCATGGTGAGCAATTCTAGCTTTACGGCAATCGCAGGCAATTTATTCTCTATTTGATTAATCGCCTTTGCACTACCATTCAACAACATAATGAATGAAAACTCTAAGCCAAATATAGCCATTCTGCTATCTATGATGTTGCAACCACATTTACTGGCAAGTTTAGTCAGCTCACTAACACTTCCCGTTCTGTCGGAGCCCATTGCAGTTAGCACTAAATACTGAGACATATTTAACCTGTATGATGTAAAAAGGCGCTATTGTAACGTATTCGCGCAAGATGGATAGCTGTAATCGTAAAGGGCGATATTTATTTATAATTTTTATAGGGGAATTCTTGTGTTTGTAAAAACAGCCAAGTACCATGGGGCGCATTATTCTGTCTGATATTAGTTTGAGTTCTGGTGAATAAAGTAAAAATAACTAACCATTATTTTTATGGAACTAAATTGTTTAACTGAACTCAAAGAGCTGACCATTAATTTCATGTAGTTATTAACGAAATATTTGTCATCTAATAATTAGCTATAAACGAACAAAAATTTTAAAGATTCAGATTGTATCCTCGGGAGTGTTAATGAATCGTCGTATATTTTATTTTTCCTTGTTAAGTCTTGCAATAACCGGTTGTGGTAGTGTTAATAATAAAACCGCTATGGGTGATTTTGAATACGCTAAAGAACAAGAAGCACAAAAAATAGTCATACCGGATAACTTAGATAATCCTAAAGAAGCTAAAGATTTTTTTATAACGGATGACATTAATCACCAAGGACCTATTGGCGTAAATGTTGATGTAAGAGCGCCTTCATTGGTATTGCCTGTAGCATCATCCTCACGGGTTGTGCCGGGTACTCAATCGGCTAAAATTTGGTTTGATCAAGTTTTAGAAGATACTGATTTAAATACCTTTATTCGAGAAGCGTTAAAAGAACAATTAGCGTCTGATAATGTCATCTTAACTACCGTTGATTCATCAGACAGCGTTCTTGAATCTGAGTGGTACCACAGTGAAGTACTTTCAGGTTATTGGCTTTTTGAATCTGTAGAAAGTTCGGAAAGTTTACGATTTCGTTTTCTTTTTGAAACTAAGCCTCATGGACGCAGTGTTGCGGTAACAGTTGAACTGATTGACTACATGAGAACAGATCAAAGTGGCGCAAGTAAAACCATGGACATTATTGATAAGCAACGTGCTGAAATGGCAATGCTTAATGAAATTGTTGCACAGGTTGACTTTAAATACCGTTTAAAACAGCGCGAAAATCGTTTAATGCGCGCCAACCAGAAGTTTGTCACTATTGGTGAAAATGTTGAAGCAGAGCCTGCTTATATTGCTGAAATAGATATTGAAATGCTTTGGTCAAATATGCCATTGTTTTTTGCTGATTACGGCTTTGAAATTACCGACTTAAATGAATCTAAGAAAATTTATTTTGTTGATTTTGTTAAACCTGATAATAGTTTATGGGCTGTTATTTGGGGTGATGATACACCTATTATAGACGTTGATGATGCTAAGTATCAATTTGTTCTAGCTGACCTAGATGGTAAAACCTCAGTAACGCTTTATGACGGCAACGGTAATGTTTTACCCGTTGAAACGTTAGAACGCATCTTCCCTGTAATGGAAGCTGGCTTATCTTTTAGAGATGCTTTTTAAGCGTTGATATTCGAGTTTGTTCGATGGTAAATAAAAACTCCGTTTAGATTAGATTCAACGGAGTTTTTTTATGGCTGAGCGATTGATGTTTGAGACGTATCATTGTATTGAAACATCAACGCTGACATGGCATTAATATTTTTTCGGGGCATTGACAGTCAAAGGACACCATACTTAAGGAAAAAGTAATACTTTAATAGTAAATATTGGTTATTTTTTATTCTTTACCTGTTCTTCTATTTCATCTACTTCAGTTTCCAAGGCACTTTTAGCCGTTAATTCAACTGGCTCCTTTGAGACAATTATTGGCATTGTATGAGCAGACTTATTACTTCTGGGCAGTGTTTCCTGCAAGTCATTTAGACCTGTTTTACGTAAAGGTGTTTTCGCATTTTTTTGTACTACACTGAAATTACCGATAATTAACGCTAATACGGCAATTATTATAGCAATAACTAACCAATCATTCATGACTGATACTCCCTACATTATTTATAAATTTATTAAATATTTCAGTTATTTGTGAAGCTATTGCTACTTTTCCTTTTATTTGATTTGAACATATCACCTTGTTCAGTAGCTCGATAGATAATTGCCTTTCGCATTGTTTAGCTAGCGGATGATAAGATAAATGCCATGGCTCTATTGCGACTCCCCCCCTGTACTCATCATAAGGGAGGTAAAAACCGTAATGATGAGCATTTAAGGAGAGCCATTGACTAAGAGAATGAAAGGGTCCTTTCTCTTGATATTCCCAAGGTTCTAATTGCAATTGCTGATCTTCAGGTAAAAAATTACTGGCATAAATATCAATATCACAACCCCAGTGGTGTCGACTCGCGCCAGGTAATGCAGAATATAGTAAAATAGCATTGACAATTTCAGTATCTGTCATCGTATCTATATTAACATTCTCTCCTTGGCGATTTTTTACGGGCAACAGTCCTGAAAATTTTCGGTTCCAGATACTCAACTGTCGAGTGAAACTACGATAACCACTTGCAATGATTAAATCGAAACCGGCTACTTTTGCTGAATCGCACAAAGATTGCCACGCAGTTATCATTTCAAAGTGAATACCCGTATGTTCATCTAACCAATGAATATGGCTGTCATCTTGTCCGGTGAGTTGCTCATTATTCAATATCAAGTCGTTCACTTTAGGTTTTCTCTGAAGCTAGGGCATTAATCAATATGTGATAATAAATATCTGCAAGTGAAATTAAATCTTCACAACTAACACTTTCATTAACTTGATGAATAGTAGTATTGCAGGGGCCTAGTTCAATAACTTGTGCACCTGTAGGTGCAATAAAACGTCCGTCCGATGTGCCACCAGACGTTGATAATTCGGCTTCAATATCGGTAACGGTTTTAATTGCCTTTATTGTCGAGTCAACCAATGTCCCTGGTTCAGTTATAAAAGGCTTACCGTTGAATGTCCATTTTATTTCATAATTTAGCTGATGCTCGGTGAGTACCGCATCGATTTTATCGATAATATTTTGAAAATTTAATTCGGTACTAAAACGCAGATTAAATAAAGCGACTAAATGACCCGGCACAACATTTGTTGCGCCCGTACCAGACTCAATGTTTGATAGCTGAAAGCTGGTTTCTGGGAAATATTGATTACCATGGTCCCAATGCATTTGGCTTAGTTCTGCTAAAGCAGGCATGGCCAAATGAATTGGATTTTTAACATGTTCAGGATAGGCAACATGGCCCTGTTTGCCATGAATGATTAATTCTCCGGAAATAGAGCCGCGACGACCATTTTTTACAACATCACCAACATTATTAGAACTCGTTGGTTCACCGACAATACAATAAGTTATTTTTTCGTTACGTGCTTCAAGTGTGTCAATAACACGTGTTGTACCATTAATAAACGGGCCTTCTTCATCACTGGTAATTAAGTAAGCGATAGAACCTTGATGATCAGGATAATCATTAACAAAACGCTCTGTTGCAACCAGCATTGCTGCTAAGCTACCTTTCATATCAGCGGCGCCTCGTCCATGTAACATGCCATTTATAATGGTTGGTTCAAAAGGTGGAGTATGCCAAAGATCTAAATTCCCTGCCGGCACAACATCGGTATGACCCGCAAAGCAAAATACAGGCTCTGTTGTGCCACGCCTCGACCATAAATTAGTAGTATCTTCAAATACCATAGATTCATTTTTAAAACCTAATGATGTTAAGCGTTCAGCCATCATTTTTTGACAACCAAAATCTTCAGGTGTTACAGAAGGGCGAGCAATCAAATCTTTTGCTAATGTAATAACAATGTTTTCAGTTAATTTATTGCTCATGATAAAAACAATTCTTGGTATAGAGGCTCTTTAAAGCCAACATGGAAGCCTTTCTGGTGATCTAACAAAGGCCTTTTTAATAATGTTGGTTGCGATAATACCGCTTGAAATATGACTTCATCAGTTAAGTTGTCTTTTATATCGTCGGGTAAGTTCCTAAATGTGGTACTGCGTTTATTTAGAAGAACATCCCAAGAACTTTTACTGACAAATTCGTTAAGTAACTCGGTAGTTAGCGATTGTTTTTTGAAATCAAAAAAGGAATAAGTGATATTTTGGCTATCGAGCCATTTTGTCGCTTTTTTAACAGTATCGCAATTTTTTATGCCATAAACAGTGATCATGGGTAATCCTAGAAATTATAAATAAAGGGTTAGAAAGATATAAAACTAAATTATCTGATAATTATTGGCAATAAGGGCACTCGTGGCTAATGAGACATTTTCTGATTTTACTAAAATATAATCAGTATCAAAAGTAGAAATAGCAAAAATGCTGATTTTTTCATTGGCGAGTACAGTAGATATTTTTGATAAAATACCCGTTAAACTAAAGTCTAGCGGTCCGACAACCTCAAGTGCTTGCCAGTCTCTTTCTACTTCATCGCTGATAATCGTGATTGTTTGAGGTAAAACGATAGACGTTTCTTCGTAGGTTTTTGCAATAAAAAATATCGGCGCGTCAAAAACAGCTTTTGGAATAGCTATGTTATTAGCCAAGCTATGTATAGCAAAGGTTTCTTCGAGTAATTTTAGCGTTAAAGTGCTCATTGATAAGTACTATAAATGAAAAAGTTCACTATAGCCTTTAATAGGCATTTTTAAAAGTATAACCCTATGTTTAATGGTATTGGCTATCTTGATAACAAATAGTTGTGGAGTTGCTAAAACTTACAGAATACTCAAATGTAATTTGGTTATATTTACGGATTAACTTATTGATAGTATCCACATAAACTGTGGGCATTGCTGTGGATAACTATTTTTAGTTGAGTTATCTTTATGTTTTATAATGGAAAATACGCATTGGTTATTTTTTGACTAGTCTCTATTCATTATTGTAAATATGAAATGTCAACAAAATAATTGGTCGGGTGTAATATTAACCTTAGTTGTGCAAAAGTTAAGGCTAAAAGGTCCTATTTTGTTGCTTTGTCCCTTTCAAATTATAATTTCACTTGGATGGCTGTTAATGCAATGGTATAGACAATGTCATTCACTGAAGCGGCTCTAGATAGGTCATTGACTGGCTTTTCATCCCTTGTAACATTGGGCCTTTACTCACTAAGTCTGTTGAGCGTTGCACTGTTTTGTAGGTGGTATTGCCAGTGTTAAGGTCAGGAGAAATAAAAACATTAGCTTTATCTGCAACAGGATTATTTGGTGCTTTTTTCTTTGCTACTTCTGCAATAATTGCGGCACCGTATTGTAGCTGGCCGTCGATTATTAATTCTGGACGTTCCTTTTGCGTGATGCTTGTTTCTTTTACTACTTTTTCTACATCAGCGCTGAAACCAGAGCTGTCGATAGTGTAACTTATCATGGCTACTTTGAATAAATACGGTGTCAAAAATAGCAACTTACGTTAAATTCAGAAAATACTGATTCTGTTGCGTTTATACCGATTAATATTACTGGGTTATCTAATTGAGCAAGTCGCCATAAATCATTAATCATGCTTTTTACATTTTCAGCGATTAATCTGCGGGGCACAATAGTTTCTCCGTTATGAACAACCGGGTAGCCAATAGTAAATAATTCTAATTAAGTTTAAATAAAGCTAATGTTTCATCAGTTTCAGCTTTGATTAATGAGAATTTCAGTGAAAAACTACACAATTGATGACTAAAATAAGATTTTTTTTCATCATACTCTTCATGTAAAAATTAATTGTGTTATTACACGCTAAACCAATATGTTAGTTACATTGATTATAGGTTAAAGAGATAAATAAAAGCTTGAGATGAAGTAAGGATATTACTTTTAGTACAGTTTTAATAAAAGTAGTGACAAGTTTGTGCTATCTTTTAAATAACAGTTGTTATAGTGTGTCGCCCATGAATATGAGTGTAGTAGAACTAATAAAATTAGGCCGTAGGTACATGCAACTTTGGCCACAGAGAGCGGAATTAGGTAATTATTTTGCTGAATATCAAGCGGTGCAAATTAGCCGTTTTGCTTTTCGTTACTTACCAGGGCTTGCATTGTTTTCATTTATAATGCAGCTTTATTTAGGTTCAGTAACTTTTTTGCCGCAAGCTTTAATGTACTGTTTTTTTATTTTAAGTATTCCGGTACAGGCTTTAGTCTTATTGGGTGTTAAAGCCGATAAGTTTTTACCAGCGGGTCTTGCCGCTTGGTATAAAGAAAGTGTTGCTAGGGTTAATGAGGCAGGTGGTTCCTTGAAATTGTCAGTGCATAAACCTCGTTTTATCGATTTAGCTAAATTACTAAATATTAGCCATCAAACGTTAAATTCAAAATTATAACTTCATAGTATCTAATCATTATTAAGTTTTATTTTGATAAAGCCGGATCAAAAAATCGGCTTGGCAAGTAAAGCTTTTTCTACTTTTTAAATCATCTAATAATTTTTCTGTAGCTTTAAATGCAAAGGGAGTCATTGATAATAAATTAATGATATCCGTGCCTTTGTTAAACTCCATCACATAGTTCACTTCTTTTTCTTCAACTAAAGTTAAATTTTCAATAGGAAGCTTATTAGTATCATGCTGTTTTGCATCACGGTATATCAGGTGTTTAAGTTCGATCAGGTGATTCTTAGCAGGTGTTACTGTGACTAAGTAACCATTGCTTGCTAATACACGGGTAAATTCTTTTTCAAGAATAGGTGCGTAAATAGAGTTAATCCAGGCAAAAAAATTATCGGCAAAAGGAAGTTGCGATAAAGTGCCAACGCTAAATTGACAATCTTTATATTTTTTCGCGGCGATACGGACCGCATTCTTAGCAATATCAATGCCATAGACAGTATTTGTATTATTAGCATATTGATGAGTATAAAAGCCCTCACCACAACCAGCGTCAAAAACGGGCTGCGCTAAATCAGCATATTGTTGGTAAAGTCTTTGTAATTCATCTGCGAGCGGTTGATAAAAGCCATTATCTAAAAATGCTCGACGAGCATTAACCATCGCTTTATTATCACCGGGATCTTTAGAGTGCTTATGTTGAACTGGAAGTAAGTTAACGTAACCTTCTTTGGCTTGATCAAAGCTATGGTTGTTTTCACAACGATAGCTTTTTTCAATAAAAGATAAGACTTTCTGACAAATAGGGCATGAATACTGTGCTAAAAACATAATGTTGAACTTATCTTTTTGATTGAAGGCATAAACCGAATAGCGAAACGGTTAAATTATTTAAAGGTTGACCAAATAGGTGCATGATCTGACGGCTTTTCAATGCCACGCAATTCATAATCAATATCAGCTTCAATACAATTATTTGCCATTTTTTCAGTTGCTAAGACTACATCTATCCTTAAGCCTCTGTTATCAACGAAACCTTTTGAACGATAGTCAAACCAAGAATAACATTCTGTTTTTTCTGGGTGTAATACTCGGAACGTATCTTTAAAGCCCCAGTTCATTAATGTTGCTAACCATTCACGTTCTTCTGGTTGGAAACTACACTTACCTGTTTTTAACCAACGCTTTGCATTAGGCTCTCCAATACCAATATCCAAATCGGCTGGTGAAATATTTATATCCCCCATCACTACAACATGTTCTTCAGGTGTATGGTTATCATTTAAATAAGTCATTAAATCTTTATAAAATTGGCGTTTATACGGATATTTAGTTTCATGGGAAATGTTCTCGCCTTGCGGGAAATATCCATTTAGTACTGTTACTTTTTCGCCGTGTTCATTGGTCGTTTCAACCATGATCATGCGCTTTTGTGAATCTTCGTTATCACTTGGGAATCCCATCTTAACAACGTTTACAGGTTTTTTGCATAACATCGCCACACCGTAATGGGCTTTTTGTCCATGAAAATGAACCTGATAACCCATCGCTTCAACAGCCTCAACGGGAAAGGCATCGTTATGAACTTTGATTTCTTGTAAACCAATAATATCCGGCTGATGTTTATCAATAATGGCTTGTAATTGATGTAAGCGTGCGCGCAGTCCGTTAATGTTAAAGCTGATAATTTTCATAACAAAAGATCCAAAATTAATTTTTCGCACATGCTACCAGAAGTTATAAGTGATGGTTACGATTAATTTATCTAAGAGGGGGAGTTAAGTGTATTTTCAAGAATGAAATCATATTGTAATCATATGTAACAATTGTGTAATACCCTGTATTAACACTTGTTAAAGGAAAGGTGATTGACTAATCTAGCCTTAGAATATAAATATTGGAAGTTATCGATATTAACATTTAATGTCGATGTTTAATAAGCAAAGAATTTGCAGGAGTTGAAATGTTTGATAATAAAACCTCAGTGAAAAAAATATTACTTGTTGAAGATGATCGTCAGCTATCTGATTTAGTATCAGATTTCTTAGAAAGTGAAGGCTATCATGTAAAACAAGAGTTTCGTGGTGACACCGTAGAAAAGCGAATAGAGTCATTTTCACCTGATATTATCATTTTAGATGTTATGCTGCCTGGTAAAGACGGTTTTGCTGTTTGCCGAGATATACGATCAACCTTTAAAGGTCCCGTTTTAATGTTAACTGCTAAAGGAACCGACTTTGACCAAGTTTTAGGCTTAGAGATTGGCGCTGATGATTACGTTATAAAACCCGTTGAACCTAGGGTTTTACTCGCACGAGTGCATGCGCTATTACGCCGCGGAAAATTACCATCGAATGGTAATGAGAAGTCAGAAATTACCTGTGGTGAATTACATATCAGTAAAGGGTCACGTCAAGTTACCTTGCATAATGAAAATGTAGATTTAACAAGCCAAGAATTCGATTTATTATGGCTCTTAGCAAATCGTGCCGGTGAAGTACAAAACCGAGACTTCATCTATAAAGCTGTTGTCGGTCGAGAGTACGATGGCATGGATAGAAGTGTTGATGTACGTATTTCACGCTTACGTAAAAAGTTGCACGACAACAATGAAACACCATTCCGCATTAAAACTATTTGGGGACAAGGTTATTTATTTGTTCCTGATGCATGGAACTAATAATCTGGTTGTAATTAATGGGGCTTTTAGCCTCATTTTTTTAGGTGATTTAACCTAAAATATCACCCACTGCTTACTTTTAACTTTTCGAGTCTTATATGAAACTTAACCGTTCATTCTTTAGCTTATACTTTGTAATCGTTTTTATTTTTATTGTGTTTTCATGGTTATTGGATGAAGTGTGGAGCTCTTACCTGGAACAAGATATAGAGTCGTATACCGGTTACAAAACCATGATAGCTGCAGTTGGTGATTACTTAAGAGATAAGCCGGAGGAAGATTGGCCAGATATCATCAAAAAAACCGGAGATAAATACGAATTAAACTTCAGTTTGATGGCATTAGCTGATTTGAATAATGTTGAAAGAAAAGACAGAAAGTCGTTAAAAAAAGGTAATACCTATATCTTTTATGGCGATGACGACCTTATTTTGCATCACTTATTAGAAGGTACAGGTACTTTATTGACTTTAGGGCCTTTAAAATTGCCCACACGACCTAGAGCTGCAGCCAGAGTTCGTGTGTTAATAATGGCTATTTTAGGTGGCATTATCTTTTATTGGTTAAGGCCAATGTCACGAGATTTAGACCAATTAAGAAAGTCAGCAAGTCAGTTTGGTGATGGAAACCTTGGCATACAAGCACCTAAAGCCAAATCAACCATGTTAATGCCTATGGTGAGTGCTTTTAATATGATGGCACAGCGTATCAAGCGATTAATTGAAGCTCATCAAGAATTAACCAATGCGGTGGCTCATGAATTACGCACCCCACTGGCTAGGTCTAAATTCGCCTTACAAATGTTGTCGACGAGTAAAGATGAAGTTAAACAAGAAAAATACCGAACTCAAATTAGTAATGACATAAATGAGTTAGAAGAGTTGATAAACGAAATGTTGTTATATGCGAAATTTGATAGCGACAAGCCAAGCTTGCATATTGATAAGTATAATTTATACGCTTTAGTTAATGAACAGTTAACTAATTATCAGGAGTTTTCAGGCAGCATTAGTATTGATAACCAATTAAACAAATCGGAAATATATTTCGATGCGCATTTCATTTTGCGAGCACTGAATAATTATATTAGCAATGCGGTAAAGTATGGCGGTAATAATATAAAAGTGACGCTTCTTACTGAAAATGAACAATGCACAATAATGGTCGAAGATGATGGCTGTGGCGTTAGTGATGAACTTAAATCCGTTATTTTTGATGCTTTTTCTCGTGGCGATAAGTCGCGAAATCGTGAAACTGGAGGATTTGGTTTAGGTTTAGCTATTGTTAGTCGTATTATGGAGTGGCATCAAGGAAGTGTTGATATTTTAGATAGTGATTTAGGTGGCGCCTGTTTCGTTTTATCGTGGCCACTTGAACAAATAAATATTTCGTAGCTAATCGTTAATAAAAACAAACAAAAAATAAAAATATACCTCAATAAAAATAAGACTCTGCCGATAAAGCTTTATTGAAAATAACAAAGTTGAATTTTATTGTTGGTAGAGTCAGTTGACAGCAAGCTTTTAGTACACGAATTACAGTTGGGCGATAAGCTTAACGAAAGTGTACACAGTGCTCGACGGGCTGATTTTTCGTTACTATTAGCGATGTTAACTGATGATGTTCAAAGCCATAGCCAATTCTTATTACCGCAAAGTGTTTGTAAAGCAAATGTAGTAAATGATGAAGTGCTACGTAAAGAGTTTGAATTACCTGATAAAGCCCCGTTAGCGCTTGATGATAGACATTCTATAGCGAGCTTCAATCAAGCTGAACTTATTAATAAAAATCGTCTTAGCGAGCTTCATTTAAGTAATGTGTTATCACCTAAACCGTTAGCTTTTAGAAATGATGCGCGACATATCTCTCATGATGTATTAACGAATACTTCACTTTACTGTCAAAAAAAGTACAGCCAACAAAAAAATAATCTACAAGTGTCTTCTGATGATACGCGGCTATCTTTCGATGCTAAAGGCTGGCTTAAAGCGGTTCATAATACTATTGTAAAAGCACCTTTGCTTGATGCTATTGCTTAACTAGCTTCTCTTATAAGTAACAAACTATACGCATAAAAAAAGCCAGTCAAATGACTGGCTTTTTTAGAGCTACTTTTCAGTATAACTAAATATTAAGGTTTAGTTGGGCCTGCACCACTTCGACTTGCAGCATTAGAAACCATTGCTATTCGGCCTGATGATGTATGTCTTTTACGGTTTTCGCTTGCGACGAAGTCAGTAGGGAGTTCATTGATCATGGTAATAGTTTCTGTCTTTGTCATCGGAGCTGATGACTTACCAGGTTTACTAACTTTACTCGAAACTTTACCTGCTTTCGTTGTAATCTTTGGACTTGGCTTTCTTGAAATTACTCGTTTAGATTTTTCTTTAGTAACTTCTTCTGTGGCAGCTTCATCATTAGTTTCGATAATTACTTCTGTAGCGTTTTCATTCACAGTTTCTGCTGGAGTCACTTGTACTGTATCTTTCGCTAACTGTGGCTCATCAAAAGGTAAGTCTTGTTGAATTTCAGTTGTATTTTCTTGTTGCGCTGCTTCAATTGTCTCTTCAACAACAGGAGCTTCAACAACAGGCGTTGCAACAACAGGCGTTGCAACAACAGGCGTTGCAACAACAGGCGTTTCAACAACAGGAGCTTCAACGACAGGAGCTTCAACGACAGGAGCTTCA
>JABSOY010000026.1 GCA_013215385.1 Colwellia sp. | reverse complement strand
TAAAGAGAAGTTAACTTATCAAAACGTCCGTTTGGGTTACCCCTTGGAACTGGAGCGCATTCTAGAGATTTCTCGCTCGGCGTCAACCCTTTTTTGTCATGTTTTTGAAATAAACGATCGTTCGTTCACTTAACGTACAGACTATATGTTTATTGAAGTTTATTCGAGCAGTTTGCTGATGAATTCCGTTTTTATTAAAAGCAACGGATCAAAACTATATTAAGATCATTTAAATTAATACCAGTTGATCCTGTTATGTTTTGTAAATTTTAGGTAATAAAAAAGCCTCTTAAAAGAGGCTTTCATTTCAACACTTAAAAAGTGTAACTTAACTTTGCTCTCTAGCAATTGCACGGTAAGCGATATCAGTTCTAAATTGTACCTCTTCCCAGCTTATTTCATGTAATAAAGCATAAGCCGATTGTTGTGCATCTGTAACAGTTTCACCTAATGCGGTTGCACATAATACGCGACCACCAGCAGTAACAATTTCACCATCTTTTTGAGCTGTTCCAGCGTGGAAAGTTTTTCTGTCTGCATGCTGATTAGTATCCAAACCTGCAATAACTTTGCCTTTGCCGTAAGTCCCTGGATAACCGCCAGCGGCTAGTACTACACCGACTGCTGGGCGTGGATCGAATTCGATCGTTGCTTTATCTAATTCGCCCGCACAAGCTGATAAACATAATTCAACAATATCAGATTTTAAACGCATCATCATAGGTTGAGTTTCTGGATCACCAAATCGACAGTTATACTCGATAACTTTTGGCGTGCCACTCGCATCGATCATTAAACCTGCATATAAGAAGCCAGTGTAATCTGCATCTTCTTTTGCCATTCCCTCAACGGTTGGATAAATAACTTCATCCATGATACGTTGGTGAATCTCAGCAGTTACCACAGGAGCTGGGGAATAAGCGCCCATACCACCGGTATTTGGCCCTTCATCGTTATTATAAGCGCGCTTGTGATCTTGACTGGTAGCCATAGCTAAAACGTTTTTACCATCGACCATAACAATAAAGCTTGCTTCTTCACCTTCAAGAAACTCTTCAATAACCACACGATGACCTGCATCACCAAACGCGTTACCAGCTAACATATCTTTTATAGCATCTTCAGCTTCGATTAATGTCATCGCAACAATAACACCTTTACCTGCCGCTAAGCCGTCAGCTTTTATAACAATTGGCGCGCCCTTTTCACGAACATAGGCTAATGCTGGTTCGATTTCAGTAAAGTTTTGGTACCAACCCGTAGGTATATCATGACGTGCTAAGAAGTCTTTAGTAAATGCTTTTGAACCTTCAAGTTGTGCAGCTTTAGCACTTGGACCAAAAATGGTTAAACCTTCAGCTTGGAAAGCATCAACGATACCATCTACCAGAGGTTGTTCTGGGCCGACGATAGTTAGGCCTATATTTCGAGTTTTAGCAAAGTCAATTAATGCTGCGGTATCACCAATAGATATGGCAACATTTTCTACTTTAGGCTCTGTTGCCGTACCTGCATTGCCTGGCGCAACAAAAACTTTTTCTACTTGTGTTGATTGCGCGGCTTTCCATGCTAGTGCATGTTCACGGCCGCCACTACCTATTACTAAAACATTCATTTATCTTAACCCTACTTTATCTGCTAGAAAATATGCTAAAAAACTTGCGCTATTATAAGGGAAGTTATAGCGCAAGTCTTAAGATTATTTAGCTACTTTTGCAAATTTTAAAGTCATGCGGTCGCTTTCACCAATCGATGAATACTTTTCTTTATTTTTGTCTTTTAAAGCAAAAGATGGTGGTAAGGTCCATACGCCTTTTTCATAGTTTGCTTTATCTTTAACATTTGCATTCACTTCACTGCTAGCAATTAGGGTAAAGCCTGCTGCTTTTGCTTGAGCAATCGTTTTCTCTACTGATACATAGCCGCGATTTTCATCACTTGCCATTGCACCTTTTGGTAAGCGATGCTCAACAACACCTAAGACTCCATTAGCTTTTAGTGCTTTAAATGCGTCGATAAATACTTGTTGTACCCCCTCTTCGCCCCAGTTATGTAAATTACGGAAAGTAAGTACCATATCTGCAGTACCTGCTGGAGCTAATTCACTGGCTTTTTTAGGGACAAAATTAGACAGTTCAACTTCACTATACATATCGTGGCCAGCTAGCTTCTTTTCTAATCTTTTACGCGAATTACTGTAATAGTTATCTTCACCTGTATCTGGATAATGAGCAGCAATTAATTTGCCTTTCCCTTTTAGCGCTGGAGCTAAAATTTCAGTATACCAACCACCACCGGGAGTAATCTCGACAACGGTCATGTTCGATTTAAAGCCAAAAAATTCTAATGTTTGCTGGGGGTGACGGTATTGGTCACGTAATTTATTAGCAGCAGATCTATGCTCACTCGCAACCGCTTGTGCTAGTTGTGCGTTATCCGCAGAGTGCATTGTGTGAGCAGCAGCTGAAACGCTGGCAAGTGACAGACTAATAATTGAGGCAGACAGTAATGTTTTTATTGTTTTCATTTGCTTTTCCATATCAAGAGTAAAATTTAACTCGATATGTTATAGCAGATTTTAAAAGAAGAAACAGATAAGGGGTCTAAAAGAGAGATATTTAGCCTTATTGAAATGTAACATTTTATCAACAAGGCTAATAAAGCAGTTAATTGAATATGCTTTAAGTTGTGAAGTTCTCTTTGAAGGAGAAAGCACGGAGCTGACGTTAGTCAGTGAGTACTTTTAACGCATAAAGAGGGCTTCACAACGACAAGCATTTCATTTAATGGCGGAAGTGGCGCATACCTGTGAACACCATAGCAATGTTATGTTCATCTGCGGCAGCAATAACTTCATTATCGCGCATTGAACCACCCGGCTGAATTACCGCAGTAATACCAGCTTCAGCAGCTGCATCTAAACCATCACGGAATGGAAAGAATGCATCGGATGCCATAACTGAACCTTTAACTTCTAGATTTTCGTCAGCTGCTTTAATTCCAGCTACTTTAGCGGAGTAAACACGGCTCATTTGGCCAGCACCGACACCGATTGTCATGCTATTTTTAACATAAACAATGGCATTCGATTTTACGTATTTCGCTACTTTCCAGCAAAATTGTAAATCACGCATTTCATCAGCTGTAGGCTGACGTTTAGTGACCACTTTTAAATCGTCACTCGTTACTTTACCTTGGTCTCTATCTTGAACCAATAAACCACCGTTTACGCGTTTAAGATCAAAACCAGATGTTGTTGTTGACCATTCACCACATTCTAATAAACGTAAGTTAGGCTTAGCTGCAACAATTTGTGCAGCGGCCTCTGAAACACTTGGTGCAATAATCACTTCAACGAATTGACGTGAAACAATAGCTTCTGCTGTGTCTGCGTCTAATTCACGGTTGAAGGCGATAATACCGCCGAATGCTGAGGTAGGGTCCGTTTTATAAGCACCTTCGTAAGCGGCTAAAATATTGTCGCCAATTGATACACCACAAGGGTTAGCATGTTTCACGATGACACACGCCGGCTCATCAAATTCTTTAACACATTCTAAAGCGGCATCTGTATCAGCAATATTGTTGTAAGAAAGCGCCTTACCTTGAAGTTGTTTAGCTGTTGAAACTGAACCTTCTACTGGATTTGCTTCAACATAAAAAGCAGCATCTTGATGTGAGTTTTCACCGTAACGTAAATCTTCAGTTTTAATAAACTGACTGTTAAAGGTACGTGGAAATTTATTTTTGTCTTTAAGTTTAACTTCCACGTTTTCAGTGCCGTGAGCGTTAAGCATTTTACCGAAGTAGTTTGCGATCATACCATCGTAAGAGGCCGTATGTTCGTAAGCAGCAATCGCTAGATCAAAACGTGTTTTGTACGTTAATGAATCATTGTTGGCATTCATTTCAGCTAAGACACGATCGTAATCATGAGCATTAACGACAATAGTAACATCTTTATGATTTTTTGCTGCCGCGCGTACCATTGTTGGTCCGCCGATATCGATATTTTCGATCGCATTTTCTAACGAACAGTTTTCATCGCTAACTGCGTTAGCAAATGGGTAAAGGTTAACGACGACAATATCAATTGCGCTAATATCGTTTTCTAGCATAACCGCTTCATCAATACCGCGACGCGCTAAAATTCCGCCATGAACTTTTGGATGAAGTGTTTTAACACGGCCGTCCATGATTTCAGGGTGACCCGTGTAATTAGAAACTTCTGTTACTTGAATGCCATTTTCAGCTAATAATTTTGCTGTGCCGCCAGTTGATAAGATATCAACACCTTTTTGCGCTAAGCTGCGGGCGAAATCGACAATACCTGTTTTATCAGAAACACTTAATAATGCACGTTTGATTGGGCGTGGAGTATCCATTGTTTTATTGTTAACCTTAAAGTTAGTTTAATTGCCTGGCCATTGACGTTTGTCCTTGGCGGTTACCTCTCAAGGAGGTAAGTCCTCTACCCAGTTTTGGGTAGCTAGCTGTAGCAAATGCCGTGGCTAGAAATAAAGAAAGCACCCTAGGGTGCTTTTAAGTGACAGGAACAACCTGTCGACTTTTTTAGTTCTGACCGTATTTTTTTAATTTCTTACGTAACGTACCACGGTTGATACCTAATAAGTTAGCTGCACGGGTTTGGTTACCGCGAGTATACTTCATCACTTCTTCTAACATTGGTGCTTCGATTTCAGAAAGTACAAGGTCGTACATATCGTCTACATCATTACCATTTAATTGTGATAAGTAGTTACTGATCGCTTGTTTAGCTTGAGTGCGTAATGGAGAATACTCGGCTTGAGTTTGGATCTTGCCAGTAACGAATGGTGATGAAATATTTTGTTCAAACATAAAGTTCAGACTCTTTCTAGTTAATTTAAATTATCAAAATACAGTTCTAATGCGTCAATCTGGTCGGTAGTTGACTCTAACCCATTAAAAACAGAACGAAATTTTTTCTCTTGATCATACGCGAGCATATACCAAGAGACGTGCTTACGAGCAAAACGAACACCCGTAAAATCACCGTAAAAATTGTGTAACTCCTTTACATGCCCAATAACTATCGGACAAATCTCTTCCAATGAGGGGGTAGACAAATGTTCACCCGTTTTCAAGAAATGATTAATTTCTCGAAAGATCCAAGGTTTCCCTTGGGCACCACGACCCACCATTACGGCATCAGCCCCAGTAAAATTTAATACCTGCGCGGCTTTTACTGCGCTGGTAATGTCGCCATTAGCCACTACGGGAATATTAACCGCCTGCTTAATCGCTTTTATTGTTTCATACTCCGCATCGCCTTTATAAAAGTCGTTACGCGTTCGGCCGTGAACCACTAAAGACTGAATACCATGGTGTTCAGCAATTTTAGCAATCTCAATACCGTTACGAGTGTTTTCACACCAACCAGTACGAATTTTTAGTGTCACTGGCACGTTTACCGCATCAACCACACTTCGCACAATTTCTTCTACCAATTTAGGTTCTTTTAATAGTGCAGAACCCGCGAGCTTTTTATTGACCTTTTTAGCAGGACAGCCCATATTGATATCTATAATTTGTGCGCCATTTTCAACATTAACTTTTGCAGCAAACGCTAACTCTTGTGGATCAGAACCGGCAATTTGTACTGAACGAATACCGGCACCTTCACTATGAATACTTCGTCGTATCGATTTCTCGGTATGCCATACTTTTGGATTAGACGACATCATTTCTGATACAGCTAACCCTGCTCCCATTTGGCAACAAAGTTGTCGAAACGGTTGATCGGTTATTCCGGCCATCGGAGCAAGCATTACATTACTTGATAAAGTGTACGAACCTATTTTCATGCTGCTGTTTTTTTGAGCTACTATTCAAAAGGGCGCTAAGTTTACGTGTTTTTTATTGAATTGGAAAGCATATAAATTGAACAATTTTAGCTTTTTTTTGTGTTTTTAATATTGACTTTTTGCAAACCATTGGTGGGAGCAGAATTTGTACAAATAGCTAACAAATACTGCTCATTTTGTAACAGAAATTTTAACTATTTTTTTGTTCCCGAAAGGCGAACCCACTCGTCTTGCACAGTAATAGCGTCCATTTCACACCATTGACCATAAATAATTTGTAGTTCATTGGCTTGTTCTTCTAGAATACCAGATAATGTAAGCAAACCATTTGGGGCAACAAATTCAATAATTGTGGGTGCGAGTTCACGTAATGGACCCGCCAGAATATTAGCAACAACGACATCTGCTTTTAAGTTAGGCTGATCTTTTGGTAAGAAAAGCTCCAAACGATCGTCGACACTATTACGTTCAGCATTGGCTTTACTTGCTTGTAGTGCTTGAGGGTCGATATCAATGCCGATCACTTTTTTAGCACCTAATTTTAGTGCCGCCAGCGATAAAATTCCGGAACCACAGCCAAAATCAACCACTGTTTTACCGACTAAATCTAGTCCATCTAACCAGGTTAAACATAATGCCGTTGTTGGGTGTGTTCCCGTACCAAAAGCTAAACCAGGATCAAGCATTACGTTTACCGCTGTCGGATCAGGAACTTCAAGCCAGCTTGGGCAGATCCATAATCTTTGGCCGAATTTCATCGGGTGGAAGTTATCCATCCACTCTCTTTCCCAATCTTTGTCTTCAAGTTGCTCAAGCTTATAGGCCATCTCTTTTTTGTCAGGATGAATACTTTGTAAGTAACTAATGGTTTTATCCATGTCATGGTTTGCTTCAAATAAGCCCATAACAACGGTATTGCTCCAATAAATTACTTCGTCGCCCGGTAATGGTTCATATATAGGTGTATCTTGTGCGTCAATAAAGGTAACCGCTTGTGCGCCACAGGCACTTAACCAATCACTATACTTTTCTGATGTATCTTCATTCGCACTTAGGCGAAGCTGTATCCAAGGCATGAAAAACTCTCACAATAAAATTTATCCTAGTTTAGCATTTGTCAGTTAATACCTATATATACTTCTGCTAGAGTATTTATCCGAATTAATTTATCTCACTGCCCATTAAGGAAACAAACGATGCTCGATTTACTACCCGACTTATATGATATTTACCCAAACGAGCTATTACTCGCGCAGCCTTTATTTACCGATTATGGCCAAAAGAAAATTTTCAGCGGTGAAATTGTTACTGTTGCTTGTTTCAATGATAATTCAAAAGTAAAAGCTTTAGTGGCTACTGACGGTACGGGCAAAGTTATGGTGGTAGATGGTAAAGCGAGTACCACTCATGCACTTTTAGGCGACATGCTTGCTGAAAAAGCTGTAAATAATGGCTGGCAAGGCATTGTTATTAATGGCTGTATTCGTGATGCGGGTACTATTGCTACACTCAACTTAGGTGTTAAAGCATTGGGTTGTTGCCCAATAAAGACTGAAAAGCTGGGCATTGGCAAGGTTAATACTCTTGTTACTTTTGCGGGTATAACTTTTATTCCTGGACAGTTTATATATGGTGACTGTAATGGTTTGGCAATCAGTGAACAGCCCTTATCATTGCCTTCATGATGATGAATTTAAGTTATTCGTATACTCTTATGGCGATGACAGAAATGATAAAGGTTAACTAGAACAAGTTATTATACTTTTGTTCATGTTAGGATTGATATCAAAGTACAATAGGCTAATTAAATGAAATATTTCCCCATTTTCCTTGATGCTGAAAACATTTCAGCCATGGTGATCGGTGGTGGTGACGTCGCTGCTCGTAAAATTGAATTATTGCTTAAAACCACAGCAAACATTGTAGTAATGTCTGAAAGTGTCTCCCCCAGTGTTCATCGCTTGATTCAATCACACAATTTACCTTGGTTAGCACATAATTACACAAGTGGTCATTTAGCGAATATTAATTTAGTCATTGCAGCCACTGACAATCGCTCGGTAAATAAAGCGGTTTCTGAAGAAACCAAACCACTCAATATCCTCACCAATGTTGTTGATCAACCCGAACTTTGTACTTATATAACGCCAGCAATTATAGATCGTTCCCCGATGATCATCGCAATATGTAGTTCAGGTACTGCGCCAATACTTTTAAGAATGCTAAGGGAACAAATTGAAAAAGTGCTGCCAAATAATTATGGCAAGCTAGCGGAGTTTTCGTTTAAATTTCGCGATCATGTTAAAGCCAGAGTGAAAGGTTTACGTAACCGCCGTACCTTCTGGGAAAATACATTGCGTGGCACTATAGGCGAAGCTGTCTTAGATGGTGACCATTTTCAGGCTGAGCAACAGCTAATAACTACTTTAAAAAACGAAGTTCCACCTCCGCAGGGAGAGATAGTCTTTGTTCATACTAAAACAGGTAATCCAGATAAATTAACACTGCAAATCCATCGCGAAATGCAATTTGCAGATGCGGTATTTTATGATGAAAATGTTAACAGTGATTTATTAGAATATATAAGACGTGATGCCGATAAATACCCGCAAAGTATCTGCTCGACTATTATGGTCAATTTTCAGCATGCCTTAGATTTATCAGAAAAAGGACAAAAAGTTATTTATCTACTCGCCGGCTGTGCACAATTACCAGAAAACTCTGCCTTATTATTAAGTACCATAAGAAAAAAACAGCTTATTTGTGCTGATTGAACAATCAGGTATCTAATTAAAATTTAAGCAAAAAAATAGGCTCTATTTACATAGAGCCTAATAAAAATGATGCTTTGCGCAAACATCATTTTATCTGGAGGAGATAATACACCCAAAATAATATGGGTTAAACGATACAAAAGTGTGTAACTTAAGTTTTCTACTATTCCAAACATCGATGACTTGGGGGGCCAATCAACAAAAAGAATAATAACAAACCTTTTTTACAATGTAAATAGAAATCATTCTCATTTGTATGTTTATTTTAACTAATTTTCATTGCTAACATGTGATTATCCCAGCGCAGCTTATCAAATGAAAAAACAAGCTTTGATGAATAAGTGTTCCCTTTTGCTAGCTCAGTAATTTGGCCTTTACCACTACTCGCAAATAATTTATCTGTATAAGCAAGACCAGCACCATCTGATAAGCGCTCCGTTGCTAAAAAACGGTCATTATGTAAAGACCAATAAGTAATCATATCTGCCCGTGGGCAACTTATCGCGACTAAAGCATTCTTGTTATCAACACATACACTTGCCGTATATTGACTCATAGACCGCCATTGATGGTTTGGTGCTTTTAAGTACTGCAACGCCCCCCCCTGAAAATGTGAAATAGCTAATGGCACAAGATCTGTTTTAGTTCCTTGATATTGTAGGCCGGCAATAACTTTATCTTCTGCGCTAACCGCAAGATGCCTAATACTCAGTTGTGGATTGTTAAGCTGATGCTGTTCAATAATTTTTCCGGATACTACATCTAAATATGATAAATTTGGTTTCATCGAATGCAGATTTAATTTTTTTCTAGGCTGTTCAGGATGAGTTTTAATGCCACCATTGGCAATAACTAAAGTTTCTTCATCTGACATCAAGGCAATTTGGTGAGGGCCTATTCCACCAGAGCGATATCTATTAATAATTTGGTAATTACTTAAGTCACGCTCAATAATATAGCCATTACCAGTACCATAGTGATTTTCACTGGTCAGTAAACTATTGTTTTTCGTTGATAACACGCCATGTCCGTAAAAGTGATAACCTTTCTCTGGTTCTATTTGATGAACAATTCGCCCGGCAATAAAGTCAACTTCAAAAGCAAAGAGGCCCGGTCGTCGTGCAAAAACTATTGCTCTACCGGGTTTCCCGGCTATATCAATAGCATCATGGCCACGTACAGGTAGAGAAATACGGCTAACCTCATGACCTTGTAAATCAATCGCACTGACAAAGTGCTGATTTTTATTATCTGTAGCTGCACTGACCAACCAATACTGATCAGCTTTCCTACTAGAAACAAAAGCGAATGCCCCCGCAGCACACGTGGCGGCGGTGGCTGCTAAAAATTTCCGACGGGTTAACAACATGATGATCATCCCTTAGAAGCTTAACTTCACACCTATGGTTGTTTGTCTTGTTTTACCCGGTCGAGCCCCAAAAGGTCTGCGAGAAACAATAACTGTTTCGTCGGTTAAGTTATCAAGCTTAAGATAGACTTTAAAATTAGCAGAAAATCGATACCATGATGAAAAATCAAGCTGTTGCACTTCATCAGTCCATAACCCTGCTAGTTCTGTATTATCACCTGCGGCTTCTTGCATTGCATCTATATGTTTTAACAATAAAGCAGCACGCCAATGCTCATGCTGAAGTGCCACCTCTATACTTATTTGATTTTCTGGTAAATAAGGTAAGGCATCACCACTTTCAACACGACCCCATTGTGAAAAATTAGATTGAAAACTATGCTGAAATTCCGACTCAGTGTGGGTATATGCTAGGTTGATAGGTAAAGTTAATCCGCTGGTTAATTCGAACTCTGCAGTAAAGCTTGCTTCTAAGCCATAAACGTTTACTTCACCGGCATTAAATTCTTCATCTAATGTTTGCTCACAACCACTTGAAAACGTACAAGTGCCTTTTAGATTACTGTAGTCGTTATAGAAACCTATAACTTCAGCTCTAAGGTCTTGTTGGCTATAACGTAAACCAAATTCATAATTCCAACTTTCTTCTGGATCGACATTATCGCCCTGACCAGGGCTATTCGGCACATAGCCTTTATTAACACCAAGCAATAAACCAAGACTCTCATCTATTTGGTAAAAAACCCCTAAGCCAGGCATAACAACGGTATCAGAAGAACTTAGTCTTTCTCCGGTTAAATAGTCATGGCTTTCACCTTCTATATATTCAACACGCATACCGGCAGTAATATTAAACTGGCCAAAATCTAAATTGGCATTGGCATAACTCGCCAGTGCTGTCGCTGTATCTTTATTCTGAGTTGTGGTTTGTTGCTGCTCATTAGCAAAAACTAATTCACCCGCTTGCATAAAATATTGGTCGGCGCGATGATTTCTGACCACTTCATCGCGATGAATACGTAAGCCGACATCAAGAGCTAAATCAGCTCCCATCAACTCACTGTCCCACAATAATTTGCTTTCAAGACCTTGTGAATAATAGCGACGGTCATTTAAAGTAAAGAGTAAATTTTCTTGCGAGGTCGTTGAATCTCGCTCGCCCTTTAATACATCCATAAATAAAGCATTAATACCGGTTTCAGGAGATGTTAATATCGTTTGCATGCTACGACTTGAATTAAAACTATTTAACCTGTCCCAATCACGATCAAATTCACGATGGTAAGCTTGGGTATAAAGGCTAGTTTGGTCATCTATTTCGATATAATGAGATAGCTGAAATTGATAATGCTCCCAATCCATCTTATCGTTTTTACTGGCGATATAACGACGTTCAGAATTTTCAATAAAGTCTGCATCAGTTAAGCCTAAATAAGTTTCATTTGAAACTTCATCTGAATAGCCCAATTTTAACTGCCATATTTGATAATACGAGGCATTACTAGGAACAAAATTAGCCTTAAAGATAAGCTCATTTTTTTTAAAACCTGTATCACCACCACCATCTAAATCTTTAAAGCCATCAGAATTAATAGTTAATCCTTCAATCAAGAAGCCTAAATCGCCATACCCCGCAAGGGTTGCTGTTTGACTGAGATAGCCATGCGCTTTTTGATACTTATCTTGACCAAACGCTAAATCAAGCTTCGCCTGCGGTTTTTTATCACTGTTAATAGGACGTGACAGCATGTTAATGGCACCGCCCACGGTATTTGGACCATATTTAATTGCTGATGGGCCCTTAAATACTTCTACCTGAGTCATACGTGACATCAACGGAAAATAATAGGCAGCAGGTGCAGCATAAGGTGCTGGAGCAATGAGAATACCATCTTCCATGATAGCAACTTTGCTACTTCTTTCTGTCGTTGCACCACGTAAACCAATATTGGGCCTTAAACCATAACCATCTTCTTCTCGAATATAAACACCTGGCACAGATTGTAATACTCGATGAATATCATCAAATTCAAATTGCTCTAACGTTTTTTCGTCAACGACAAATGCAGAGCCGGTTGCTGTTCTTAATTGATTGCGCTGGCCAAAAATACTGATCACTTCAAGCTGTTTTTCTTTTTGCTTGTTAGATGCTTTTTGTTGCTCTTGGTCTGTTTTACGCTCAAGCTCTTCTGCCTGAACGGTAATAGACATTTGAGTCAGAAAAAATGTACACAAGAGCCCTAACTGAGTTAAAGGAAATTTTTGCACGGCTAATCACCATCATTTGAATTAAAACCAATATTAATATCAGTTGCTTGAATGAAGTCGATAGATAAAATATCGCGTACATCGCGTAACTTTTGAATGTTATTATCAATAATTACCCGACCATCATCACTATTAAGTAGTTCTGCGTATAAACCTGACAAGGTTTCAGTGGCTGTGATTGCCGCAGCAATTCTATCGTTCATTTGAGTCGCAATTGCGGGTTGCTCTAAAAACTCAACAAGTATTTTTTCAAAGCCATGGCCATCGCCAGCAGTGTATATTTGCTGAAACGATTTTACATTTGCTTGAATACTCACTAATGATTGTTCACTTAAATAAAACTCTGTAATTGCGGGGATACCTGGAGCACCTGATGCTAAAGGGGCAAGCATTTTTTCATCTTTAACTCGTTCTACTTGTTCCAGCCAATTGGTGACAATTTCTTCGACCGCATCTTTGACACTGGTAAACTCACCAGTACCGCCAATAACTTGAGCGATATAATTCCCACCCGTTACCTGCCATGCCTCTAAGACTTCTGCACTTATAGTGGCTAAGTTTTCACTGATCGCCATCACGACTTCACAGCGCTTAATTTTATTGCCCGCGTTAAGCAAAGAGTCTTGGTTTGAATTAGGATAAAGTAAGTATTCAAGCGCAGGAATACCTTGCCCACTGACACTGCTTTTAGCGACTGCATCTACATCAAGTGTACTTTGTGTCAGTAAAAACTTATCAACATCCCGAACAACATAACCCCGACTGTCTGGCCACAACTGTATTCTGAAATTTCGGTTGTGTTCGAGAATTGGTCCGATTTTTACCCATTGAATACTCTGCCAAGCTAAATTTAACTCCTGCCAAGCCACTTTTAATTCAGTTAAATCTGATGCCTTAGCATTATCTAACTGACAAAATGCCAAGCTATCAGCAGAAAACTGCTTAGCTTCATCATCTAAAGTTTGATAATTAGGTAAAATAACCTTGTTAGTTAAATCGGTCAGCCATAACGTAAACTGGTCATCAAGTGTGCCACTTGGCGTAGTAGGTGTCGTTGGTATATCTGGCGCCGGTTGTGTTTCGCCACCGCTACCGCCACCACAGCCAATGACGCCTAGAGCGAGTGTGCCAACAAGTAATGCTTGCTGATAAAAACATTTCATTGATTTGATATTTTTCATGCTTATTTCCTGGTATTTCTAAATTAAAACTAAATTGCTCGCACAAACTCAACGAGTTCTTGTCGTTGATTCGCGGTTAACTGAGTAAATTTTTTCTGGGCTACCGCCGCTTCTCCGCCATGCCATAGAATGGCCTCACTAATACTATTAGCTCGACCATCATGTAAAAATCGTTGCTGCTTAGTCGTCGATTTTTGCAGACCAATACCCCACAAGGGTGGTGTACGCCATTCTTGGCCGTTCGCGTCATCTTCTTTAACATTGTCTGCTAACATTTCTCCCATATCATGTAATGCTAAATCGCTATACGGCCAAATAAGTTGATCGGCTAAAACTTCAACTGGATAGTTCTTATCGGTTCTATAACTTGGGGTATGACATTGTTGGCAGCCAAGTTGATAAAAATGTTCACGGCCTTTTGATACTTTTTCTGTCGTTAAGTTTCGAGCTGGCGGGACACCTAATAACTGATTAAAACTGACTACTAGGTTAAATAATTTATCTGATATTTCGAAGGCAGCTTGATGACTATGCTCATTTGATGACTCCCCCAAACGCGCGGTTTGTTGGCAAATTATCTGTTGTTCAGTACAGCTCTCGGTTGGAAATAAACGACTAGTAATACCAATATCATTACGAAATGCTGCCGCTATTTGTTGGGCTAAAGTGGGGTGTTTCGCCTTTAATGAAAATCGACCTATATCTAACGTACCGGTAGCAATATTCATTACTCTGTTGTATTTAGCTGAAATTCCATCTTGGTTATTGTCATCAACGTCTTCTTGGGCAAGTAGGTCGTCGACATGGATTGCATCTAACAAACCTGCACCAAAAATATTAGGAGCAAAACGCGGAGTTAAACCGATATGATCAGCTAAATCACCATAGGCCATTTTAGTTAGTTGGTATTTAGGTTGACTTAATTGATAACTCGACCCATCGGCATAAAGACCATCAATGGTTTGGTAACTTAGCTTAAGCAGAGCTTCTCCTTTTGGCGCATGTGCAAGTTTCGGATGTCTAAACAATATACCTCGTGGCTGAATTTGATCGCCATAATTTGGATCGACCAATGTCAGACTTTTCGTTAAATCTGTCTCCTGATAATTAATATCATTGGATTTATCACGCAAACCCAGTTTAATAACTAAGGAAGATGGCATACTTTCACCAACCTTAGCCATAGGTCCCCGACTGCCCGCATCATGACAACTAATACATGAACGGGTATTAAATAATGGCCCCAAACCATCTCGCGATTTGGTTGAGCTGGGTGAAGCAACCCATGGATCTCTAAAAAATGAGAACCCGGTCCAAAAATTCAGTTTTTGCATTCCTTTCACTGCCGCTCCAGGATGGATATAACTTTGCCTTTGTAACCGTTTTACGGTCATCGTGCCGCCAGGAGACAGTTCACTTTGCTGAAAGGCGGGCGCTTTATTTTCTGAGCAGCCCGAAGCGAAAACAGCAAAAAGAAGCATTAGATACTTAGCGCTTTCTTTTACTGTGGTAATGGTTTGATAAAAAACCAAATTGATTTTTATCATTACAAAGACTCAACAAACTGTAATAACTGCTCTCGCTCACTTTGACTTAACTGCATAAAGGCATTTCTACTATTTTTGGCTTCACCATCATGCCAAAGAATGGCTTCTTCAATTGTTCTAGCACGCCCATCATGTAAAAAAGTAGCTTGCGGATTCACTATTTGTGTTAAGCCTATTCCCCAAAGAGCGGGTGTTTTCCATTCGGTACCACCAGCATCACCTTGAATAAGATCATCGGCTAGTCCTTCGCAACGTTGCACATATTCACATTGTGCACCTCCGGTACATAATTGACCGTCAACCATTTCACGCGTTACCGTACAAGAGCCGCCCATATCATGCAGTAATAAATCTGTATAAGGAAAAATGGTTTGCCCTGACAAAAGGTCAATGGGTTGAGCATCAGGCTCTAAAGATAATAAAGTTAATTCTCCTAAGACACTGCCTGCAGCTATGCCAGTAACATGCCGAGGTGTGTGACATCCGACACAATTTGCTTCAAAGAATAACTTTCGCCCTAGTGCAATATCATCTTGCCACTGCTCACTGTTAGTATCATAACCACGGCGAGCTGGGACCCCTAACACTCGATTATAAAATTCGACTAGCGCAAGTTCTTTGTTACTGACGTCGGTTTTGTCTGCAGTTTTTATTTCTTGTTCAGCGATAAAATTGCATGATAGCTGCTGCTCTGAGCATGGTTCATCGCCAAAGACACTCGTGGTAATACCCATATCTCCTTGGTAGGCACCTGCTACTTGTTGCAATACTGTTGGATTTTGCGCTTTATAGGCAAAACGCCCTAGCATTACTTCACCGCTTATAGCATCAGTAACCATAGAAGCACGCCCTGAAATACCATCATTATCTTGATCTGATGCGTCAACCAAGGCCAGAATATTGTCGGCGGGTATTGCTTCTAATAAACCGACGCCAAAAATTGCTGGTGCTAATCGAGGAGAAAAACGGATGTTGTCGGTAAAATCACCAAAACTAAGATCTTTTATTCGATAAATGGGTGAACGTAACTGATAAGCGCTACCGTCTGGATAAGTTCCCGGCAGTGCTTCATATTCAATATATGGTGTTGCTTCTCCAACTAACTCATTACCATTTAATGAGCCATCGTAAACAGCCAGCCCTAAATTAATATCACCGCCATCAAAACTTTGTACCGCAAAAGGTTGTAATTGATTACCATAGATAGGATCTTCTGCACCCGTTTCATCAGCGAGTTTGAGTAACATAGTTAACATTGGTTGCGTTTTTGATACCGGTAGCTCACCTCTTCCGTCACTGATATGACAGTTTTGACAAACCGGATTATTGAGTAATGGTCCAATATCAGTATGCTTCGTGCGGAATAAGTGATCTCCCGCGGTGAAAAAACCATCTTGTTTAAAGTTACTCTTAATTAAGTCGGGACGAGTGCCAAAAGCATCTTGGTTATCAACAAAAACGGTGGCATCACCCCCGGCTAAATATTCTTCGATTAAAATAATATCTGCGGATAATGGTGCTAAACCACTATGATCAACTATAGGAGTGGGTGGCACCACTACGGGGGGCATCACTACGGGTGGCTCATTACTCTTCGAACTACCACCACACGCACCTAAACTGCTCGCAATAAAGATCACTATAACAACTTTATTTATCAACTCTTTCACCGTATGTGCTCTTACTTTTTATTAAGTTTCTGAAACTGGAAATGGGCTCTTAAAGAGCCCATGAATAAATGAATACTAAAAATGCTATACAGAGTGTTATTCGATGTTTGTGCTGCCATCTTGTTTTAAGTCACCGGCAGTAACACCAAGTGCATCAATAACCTGTTCAATATCATCCGTTTGCGCAACTAAGCCAGCAATAACTGCCACAACATTTGGCTGTTCAATATCGACCGCGGTCAACACATCAAATGGCATACCTGTTTTTGCTTTTGTATCGATAACTGCAGCAGCTGACATAGTCGCTTCTAATGAAGCACGTAATTTATTCGCTAATTCATGTTCGCCTTCAGTAACTAATAAGTCATAAATAGAAGCGCCTTCGATCACCTCACCGTCTATACGGGTGTATTGAGCGTTAAATGAATTTTGTACGCCTTTCGCATTGAGGAAAATATCGCGATGGGTATTATCACTAAAACATGAATGTTCATCTTCTTGTGAATTATTGATCAAAGCGATATTGATACGCTCACTGCCTAATTCACCGTAACTTAATCTTCCCATTCCTTCCAAAATAATACCAAGAGAGTCATCACCTCCAGCAACAAAAGATTTATAATGGCTGCCCGTTTGTGGCTCCCATGCAGTAACAACAGTTTTTAAATCTTTGATCAGAATATCAGCGGCAACTAATAAATATTCACCACGACGTTGACAAGTTACAGGAGTAACAGTATTGCCCAAGCCAGAGGTACAAGCACCATCTAAAGCATAGTCAGTTACTGGACGCTGACCTGGAGTCATATCTCTAGTACCTGTACCTGTTTGGTCTGCATTTAAATCTTGACCCCACAGTAAAAACTCTATCGCATGGTAGCCAGTAGTTACATCAGCATCACCATTCTTTTCGAATAATCCCTCTAACAAATCTTGGTCAATTGTTGCCGTACCCGCAATAATATTTGTACCAACTAAAGTAGCAATGCCATCATCGCCATCTACTTGCCCTGCAACATAATCAATAACAGCCTCGCCTAAAGGCCAAGCATTAACTGCACCTTCAACTCCGCCTTCGCTACCATCAGCATTAGTATCAATTGGACCACCACGGAAACGATACACTTCGCTTTGTCCGTAAGGTTCACGTGATGCTTTCCATGACTCTTTGGCTGCGACAAAGTTATCTGCCGTTGGCGTAGTAACAAATGTAGCTAATGAATCGCGCAATGTTATTGCAGCAAATAACGAGTCTGAATATACAGCATAAGCAATATTGGCATTAGTGGTAACAACATCGTCACGAGTGACAAAAACACTTACACCAGAAGTACCAGCAGCGCCTGCAGCACCATCAATACCTGCAACACCTTGTGCACCATCATCACCATCGTCAACACATGCTGTTAAAGCACTTGCAAGTAAAATCGCTGTTGTTATTTTATGTACAGAACCGAACTTCATTATTTCCTACCTATTTGTATTAAAAGTTTAAATGTTATCAAGATATTAACCAATGGTAACTAAACGTAATGAAAAGATCAATACAAATAACAATGGTTATCATTTGCATTATTATTGTGATTTGACTGAACTTATAGAGGGGAAATAAATTCAACTAATTGAAAATTAGAAATATGATCTAGCGTTTTTAGTGATCAATATATCCGGGTTAACGAGCCCGGTTATGACTGCAATCATAACGCCAGCAGTACAACTAACCGCTATTTAAGAGACTGAATTTTTAATGAATACAGTGGTCTCACGTCTACATTCCCACCTTAATCAATCGCTTCTAACCTTCATTAACTTAAATAAAACACTGGAAGTTAGTGATTAAAGCAATTTAAAATTATTGCATGACACAATAGCGATCTCTTAACTGTCATGATAAAGTTTTATAATAATAAGACGTTATTTGAATAGCGCTTTAATAACTAAAACAACCTCTTAAACCGGATATAATATATGATAAATTTTTTGCGTCGCTCAATTTTACGCCAATTAACCTTTGGTATTTCAACTGCAGTCGCCTTTCTTCTTATCGTGACTTCCTATTTTGTTTTATCGGATATCAGCGAAGATACTCGTAAACAGGTCAACAGTTCTATTGAAAGTATTGTTAGCCAACAATCAGCTGAAGTGCGTAACTTTTTTATTGCTAAAGGCCAAATCAACCACGCTATATTCGCTAATCCGCAAGTGATCGATTGGTTTACTGAATATGATCAACGGTTGTCAGATATAGACGATAATAAAAATTATCAAGACGTGACCCAATACTTTAAATATTTTTCGGATAATGATACCGCAATTAAAAGCGTCTTTTTTGGCACTGAAAACACCCACGAATACTTCGATTTAAATGGCCGTTATAATGATGCTGACTATTACACAAATAAACGACCATGGTGGCAAGAAGGGATTGATAAAGGCAGAATGTACGTTACCGAGCCTGCCGTTGATGCTAATGATGGTTCGATTTCAGCGACGGTAAAAGGTCCTTACTATTTGCCCAATGGCCGTTTTTTAGGTATTGGTGGCATAGACATTTTAATCTCTACTATTGGTGAAGACTTATTAGCTGATATAAAATACCAAGGCGAAGGCGAAGCATTTTTAATGACTGACAGCGGTCAATTGGTCTTTTTTCCTGGTTTTAATAATGACTTCAAACCGGGCTCATTAATGTCATCAATTGATGATAACTTTCCCAATACCCATGGCTTTGATGCATTACAGTCTGAAATCACAAGTGCCATCTCAGGTGCTTCAAGTGTCCGCTGGCAAGGAGAAGATTATCAAGTCATTTTTAATCAAGTAAAAAGTGATTATCCCTTAATGAATTGGAAATTGGGTTTTTTAGTCCCTGACAGATTAATTTCAGATCCTGTTGAACAAGCTTTCATTTCCTCAAGTATTATCGTAATTATTATTATCGTTTTAATAGCTTTTGTAGTTTGGTTAATGGCCATTCCACTGATGAAACGTATTAATATGTTGCAAGTTGCGATGAGTGATATGGCTACGGGTGAAGGCGATTTAACCAAACGTATTGAAGTCGTCAAAAAAGATGAAATCGGTAACCTTGTTGGCGAGTTTAATAGCTTCGTGAGCAAAATTCAGCAGTTAGTCAAAGAAACGGTTGATATAAGTACTGAAGTAAATCAGTCAACACAAGTGGCTGCCAATATAGGCAAAAAAACCAACGGTATTATCGAAGATCAAAAACAAGAAATAGATATGGTAGCAACGGCTGCCACAGAGCTTGCGCAAACCAGTAACGATATTTCTATCAATGCAAAGTTATCTAATGATCTAGCCAGCCAAGCAGAAGAAAAAGTATCACATGGTGTCAGTGTTGTTGAACAAGCTAAGCAAGGAATAAATACCCTTTCAGCTAATGTAATTTCAGCAGCAAATGTTGTCAATCAACTTAAAGATGGTACCCAGGGTATTGGCGATGTACTCAGCGTTATTAGAAGTATTGCTGAACAGACTAATTTATTAGCGCTTAATGCTGCTATTGAAGCAGCTAGAGCTGGCGAGCAAGGACGAGGCTTTGCCGTTGTTGCTGATGAAGTTAGAACATTAGCGTCGAGAACACAAGAATCTACTAGCAATATAGAGTCAATCATCGATGAATTACAAAGTACCGCGACTAAGGCTGTGGCAGTAATGAATAGTAGTCAAATCGAAGCAAAGCAAAGTGTTGATTTAACTGAACAAGTGCACACTGTGCTTAACGATATATCAGCGGTTATAACTGAATTTCAGCAGCAAACTCATGAAATTTCTGATGCTGTTTCTCAACAAGCTTCTGTCGCTGAAGAAGTATCACGAAATATTGAAAATGTCCGCTTACTTACCGATGATACCGTTAAAAGTGCCACAAGCATGGCTGATAGTTTAGACGGATTACAAACTAACTCAGACACATTAACGGCTACGGTAAGTCAATTCAAAGTGTAGATATGACCATAAATTCAACTGATATGATTAAATTTTATTTTTTCAGTTGAATTTTTCATTTTATTTTCTAGCCTTTAGGGTACGGTTTTTTGATAAAAAAATAATTATTGAGATTACACCATCGGGTATGATAAATTTAACACATTACAAGCCCCTGTAGACCCATGGTCATAATGGCGGGATTTTTAGTGAATTTACTATTTATTATTCGCTATATATTGTTACCGTGAAATGCAGTAATTCATCAATATACAGTAAAGATATTCTCCCGATGTTTTCAGCTTCAATCTCATGGTAAATGAGTTTAGAAAAAACGCTTTATTTAAAAATAATCAGGTGTGAATAGCTTAAAACTAAAGTGACAATATAAATAACTACTAGATATATTAATCGTATGAATGATTCAATCAAGCATAAACATTGAGGTCTATCTAATGCCAAGCAACAATTCAAATAACAATTATGTAGAATTATCACCAGCACAAATAAAGAAAAATCGTGCGGCTGTAATGTCTAAGATTAATTTACAAAACCACATGTCTCAAGGGTTTAGACTCGTAAATGTAAAAGATTATCAACACAAAATTCAACAGTTAAAGCAAAAACTAGCCTCTTTCGAATATTCAAACGATGCGAATAAAGCACAAGATCAATCTATTATCGACATAATGACGGGCCAGGGTTCTATCAATAATTATCTCGATCAAAAAACTAAAAGTACTATGCAAACTGGCCAGCACAGTAATGCTTCAAGAAGTCAGCTAGCCAATACCCAATTAAAACGTAAACAGTTATTTATGATGTTTTTTGAAACCATCGAAGCGCAAGAAGCACTTAAAAACTATGCGGTAAAAATTGCGTCTGTGTGTAACGGTATAGTAAAACAACCACCCGGTGCTTATTTTGGCGTTAAAGATTTTCATGGCGCGCTCGATAAAATAACAAATCGCAAAAGAAATTATGATATCGGTGATTTAAAAGATGCTGCTCGTATGACCATAATTTTTGACAATATGGAAGATATGGTTGCCGCCAAAGCAATGATTTCATTAACAGAAGAATTTATTGAATTACAACATTTTCAAACGGCGATGAAAGACCGATATGGGACGAGTAAAGGGGCAAATTCAAAATTTAATTGCGGCGCTACTGATGCCGGCTATAAAGACATTAAGTTTTTTCTTAAAATGGCCAATGGCAATATTGGTGAATTACAGTTAAACACCAAAAATATGATGGCAGCGAAAAAGAATGGCCATATTATTTATGACATCTTACGTGATGGTGGCACTTTAGATAAACCCTTTACCATCACCAATACCGAGGTTATTAAAAAAGTAGCTAAAAATATGGGAGATAAATGGTTTTCTTTTATTAAAAATCGTGTGCCTAAAGCCAACACAGCATTAATCGAAGTAGCAAAACTAGTTGAGCGCTTAAATGGCAATATATCTCGGGGTAACCAAAGCCTTACTGTTGAACTAAAAGAGATCAAAGCATTATCAAGTGTCAGTCTTTGTATTTATGAGCAAGGTGACAATGCGAGAGTATTACTGGACTAGCCAAGAAAAATCTCAGCACAACTGCTGGTATCATTTTCCCTTTACAAGTTTGTTGGGGCTAATTGGTATCAGCAGGCTAACAATATCGAGTTTAGGCTGGTTAAGAATACTGTTTACTACACTTTAATCGTAATAAAGCAAACTCACTTACTAGTATATATTTCTCATTCAAATCATTTAAAGGATACTGAGTGGCCATTTCATATCAAGTTGAAAATAGAGGGTTATATTTCTCTGATTCAAGCGGTAATACTCATCTTGGACATCAAGTCATTATTGAAGAAAGTTTATCTAATCCCTTTCTTATCCAAGGAATTTTAGTCAGCAATAACTTTTCAACTGCAGATCAATTAGGACAATTGATTACTTGCCACTGGAATGAAATTGCTGACAACAAACAAAAAGAAAAAAGAGTTTTTAACGGTTATTTAACTGAAATACAATTGCTAGAGAGTCAAAGTGATCATGATTTTCAGCGCTATCAAATTACGTTAAGGCCCTGGTTATGGTTATTGACGCTACGTAAAAATAGCCAAGTATTTCAGCAAAAAACCCTATCAGCCATTTTAACAAGTATTTTCAATGACGCCGGATTTTCAGGTAATTATACCTTAGGTTCATTACCGTCAGATGAAAGAAACTATTGTGTTCAATATAATGAAACAGACTTTGACTTTGTCCAGAGATTACTCGCTGAACAAGGGATACATTATTACTTCACCCATAATAATAAAAGTCATCAACTAACCTTACATGATCCAAGCTCTCCCTATGAAAAGGCAAGCGTAAATAAACTAGATTACATTGCCAGTCGTTCTGGTGAACAAATGTTACTGACTAAATGGCAACCTAAATTAAAGGTACACTCAGCGGCTATCAGTACAGTAAATTATGATTATGAGAGCACAAAACTCATTGATAGTGGTGAAACAAAGTCATCCAATAAAATTGCCAATAATGCTAAATTAACCCAATACGAATTTGGTACTAACTCAATTAAAGGTGATATGAGTGATTTAAGCTCGGACACAGCCAAAATACGTCTAAACCAAGTGCAGAGTGATTACAGCTCAGTTGAAGCAGAAAGTATTGTCGAAGATATCACGCTAGCGACTCAATTTAGCTTGTCAGCACACCCAGATAGTAAACAGCTTGGTGATTACGCGATTGAATCCATCACGCACTCGATTGAGGCTGCTGAGCAATCGGTGAAATATCACAATAACTTTATTTGTCGGCCAATCTCGAGTCCTAGTTTTCCTCAACCTATTTCAAAACCAATCATTAATGGTTTACAGTCTGCCGTTGTTATTGGTGGTGACGTAGGTCAGCCACAACACGATATAAGTGGCCGGATTAAAGTACAATTTTATTGGGATAAAGTCGGTGGCGATAGCCCAAGTTGTTGGATACGTGTCGCTCAACCTATGGCGAGCGCTAGTCTAGGCATGCAGTTTATTCCTCGTATTGGCGATGAAGTATTAGTCAGCTTCGTTAACAACGATCCCGACCAACCCGTCGTTATTGGCAGTGTTTACAATAGTAAAAACAAACCTCCTTACCCAGAAGTTAATAGCAGTCAAAGCGGTATAAAAACACAATTAGGTAAACAGTCAAATGAAATACGCTTCGATGATAAAGCCGATAAAGAGCAACTCTATTTTCATGCCGCAAAAGATCATCTTATTGAAGTTGAGAATAATTACACTCAGACAGTAACAGCAGAGTTTAGCAGTACCACAGAAAAAGCAATTACGATAATAGGCAAGGATGATTATTCGCTAACCGTAACTAAAACACTGTCTGAAACAGCAAAAGAAATAAGTATTAAAGCCGATGATAAAATTACTTTGGCGGTTGGTGGTAATTCAATAGAGTTAAGCAGCAGTGGTATTACGATCACTTGCGATAAGTTAACCATAAAATCGTCAGGCGATATCGCAGCAAGTGGCGCTAATATTAAAATTAGTAGTACCGCTGATACAAAAATTAGTGCCGGTGCCAACCTGAAAGGCAGTGCTACAGCTAAGCTAAGTTTAGCTGGAACAGCTGGCGCAGAAATAAGCTCAACCGCACAAGTTAAAATAAGCGGCACTGCTGGCGCTGAATTAAGTTCAAGCGCCTTAACTAAAGTATCCTCTTCTGGGATCACACAAATTTCTGGCTCTCTGGTGCAAGTAAACTAATGTTAAAAAAAATACCCAATAAAAATATCGCCGCCATTATAGAGCGATATCAATTAACTGAAGAAGCTCAAGCGATACTCGACCTTAAAATGTCGCCTAAACAAGCAATTGCATCTTTAGTCGATGGAAAACTGTATAACGATGCTATACAGTTTATTGCCCATGCCCTTCCCATGATCGATGGCATATTCTGGGCAAGTGAAGCACTAGCACTCAGAATAGATGAATGGGATAACCCTCAGCGACAAGCAATAAATAGTGCTCGACAATGGTTACAGCAACCGAATGAAACCCATAGGATACGTGCTAATCAACTGGGCGATAGAATAGGCTTGGAAGTTGCTCCTGCTTGGATAGCAAAAGCAGTTTATTGGTCTGGAACCGGTAGTATAGTTGCCCCGGAACTTCCAGCAGTAATGCCGCCAGCTTTTTTATATGGCCATGCCATTGCCGCAGCTATTTCTGTAGCTGCTGCAGTACCAGCTTGGAAAGAGCGTGATATGGGCTATGAAAAATTCTACCTGAAGGTCATAGAGCAAGCTTTAAACATCGCGCAAGGGGCACCATTGTATATCACGTTACTAACCATGAATGAGGAACAATAGTGGGATTACCTGCAGCTAGACTAACTGATATGCATGTTTGTCCCATGCAAACACCAGCCGTTCCCCCGATCCCACATGTCGGTGGTCCGATATTAGGCCCTGGCTGTCCTACCGTACTAATTGGCAGTATGCCAGCTTCTGTCATGGGAGATAGCTGTACTTGTATCGGTCCACCCGATAGTTTAATCATGGGCAGTACTACCGTTCTATTTGGTTCTAAACCGGCTATTCGCATGGGAGATAGTAGTGCACATGGTGGCACTGTCGTCGCAGGCATGCCAACGGTATTAATTGGCTAACTTCAGCAGTTATAAGATCTACTGACTATGAAACCCTTTTTTGTAGTGGCTCATAGTCAGGCTATAACTAATGCGATATTAACAGCTGTTTCGGTGGCACAAATTGGCTGAAAAATAACGGGGACAAAGGATTTTCATCACTATCAACAGACAGTATTAATCTTATATCCTTATTCTCTTGACCAAGAACTATTTCGGTTTTCCCCTGAACACTTTGATTATTTTGGTAAATAAGCTGTAACCAAGCCCAATCCCCCGTATAGGTAGTGGTACTTTTTTGACCTTGAGTATCAGTGAAAATCGCCAATAACTCATGTTGTGTTGATAAGTCTGGCCAAACAAAATCCTGCCATAATTTAGGTCCATGCTGGTAATTCATCAAGGTTCTTTGTGAAAAGAATTCAAATTTTAGTAAATTTGCTGACATTGATTTAACATTCACTTTAAATGAAATGGAAAATTGGTTTTGTCCTTGTCGATAAAGTACTTGTCTAATTTCAGCTAACCTCGCCAACTGGGTCAAAGTTTCGCTACTGACATAAATCGCCTGATTAGGTATGAAGCTATTGAGAAATACTTGCCCTTCTACCTGTTTGAACTTAGCAAATAGCTGCTGAGTATATTTGTCAAATATCCCCCCTACTTTAAAATAACGATTAAATTCTTTTAAGGTGACACTCGATTTACTCATTATGTTAAAGGGAAATTTATTCGCAAAAATCGTTGAGAAAGGAATGCTCATTTTTTGCTGCCATTGCTTGTCTAAATAGCTAACCACCTTTCGGCGAATATCTTTACTGATTACGCTAATCAATTCACTCTTATAATCATCAAGCAGTTCAATTTCAACCTTAGTCTCACTTAATTGATATAAACTTTGGTCTTTATCAATAGCGGATAATTGTTGGAAAAATTCAACATCGACCTTGCTACTTTTATTTGACTTATCAAGCCATTTTTTGATTTTAGCAAAGTGGGAGACTAAATTTGAAAGCTTACTTATTCCATTTTCATCTGCTTTTATAAAGTCATGATAAACGGAAAACTTCTCTTGGATAGCCTTTTCCATCAATCTTTGATCCGCACTCGGCATTACAACAGTAGGTTTATTATCAAGTAATAATGCCGTTTTTTTATCTGTTTCATTTTCTTTTACCGATTGAGAAGCTGCAGATTGTAATTTCGGATAGGTGTAGTAGGAAATGACGTCGTAGAGCTGACTTAAAGGAGCATCTTTCTTTGTTGCTAACAGATTCAAAGAATAGCTTAAACTCAGTTTTGATATCGGCTTAAGCGAAAGGTTATCAATAAATCCAAGCCAATAATTTATGTATGCTCGTTGATATAAACGTTGTAGCTGCTGAACTAAATTATTAATTTCAAATTCGTTTAATTGCTCACCTAACAATGACTTATTCCCAGTAATTACACCCTTTATCAAAGGTGAATTTGCATTGAGATTTAACGCAGCATATCCTTGAGGAGTATAAATAATAGGGACTTGTAACATTGCACTATTTTTGACTTGGTACAACTGAAAAAACTTAGTGCCCAGTTCATCTTTAATATCAATAATAGACGAGAATTGTGGTAAATTTTTAATATAGTTAAAAATCACCTGACTGCGATTAACCTCATTTAACATTGATTCAGCATTTTCAATGAGCTGCTGATTTACGCTTATTTTAGCTATACCCAATAAATAGACATCATCCATCAAGAGCATTAAATTATTAACCGATGTTTTATCATGGTTATTATTAATTTTAAAAACCTGTTGGTAATAATTTTTTAATACTAGCCAATCAGCACTGCTGTGTCTTTGCAATGATTTGGCTAAACTCAGCAAATTTGCAGTTTGCAGAATATTACCTGATTTGTGATTAGACAATAGCCTTGTTTCGATATCACTAACTAACGAAGGTATAAGTACATTTAATAGCTCAGTATGATATGTTTTTTCGAGTGCTTTGAATAAACTCGGATTTGGCACTAATTCCGATATATATACAGGAGTTGGTCTTTTATAGTTTAAGTAAATCTTTTCAATTAGGCGAAGGTTATTGACGTTGTCAACTAAGCTTCCGCTTTGATATGGGATCTTTTGTACGCTTTTCTTATAAGCGTCAAGCTGTACTAAAGTATTAGCATTGAGCAATTGATAATAATCAAAATTTACTTTGAATAGCCCTGCCGTTATCCCAAATATTGATAAAATAAAAACAAAATAGCCCATTTGAAAAGTAAGCAGTAGTCGCTTACGTAATTTGTTTACCTGAGCCATACCCGCTTCAGGTCGAATAAAACGATTAAAAAGTTCAGCTATAAAAAGACTATGCGACATCTTCATGCCATCAGATACCAGCATTTCATGGTGATCTAGTTGATAGGCAATTTGCTTGGTTAAAGGGTCAATGACTGTCGCGTTATTTTCTGTATTGGTAAAAAAAAAGCCTCTAAACTGATATTCCTGTGGTGATGTTTTAGATAGAAATAGCTCTGATAAATAGAGGCTTATATCACCTTTTATTTGTCTAAACTGTACAGGGGCCGCAATAACAGAACGTCTAAAACTTTCGTTTAATTGATTATCAATAGCAAAAACAACTGCTTTCCCCATTCGATGGCAAAGGTCATCAAAGGCACTATTAAACCAAGGTAAGGTGAAGGACTCTGCTTGTGAAGGTTTATTGTTAACAGCTCCAAAACAACCCTCTAAATGATTTTCTTCTAGAGAGGAAAAAAATTGACAAAAGTCAGCTAGATTCGCCATTTGATTAAATAACACATAAAGCGGTAATTTTTGACCAGACAATTGTTGCGCTTCATCTATGACAAGGCGACTGTCATTAGCCTTTTGTTTGTTGTTACTTTTATCTTGATTGAGTAGTTGATCAATCGACTGACTAAGTAAAATACCATTTAATGCTTGCCGAGATCTGAAGTTTTTAATTTTACGCAATAATAGCTTAGTGCAATTCAATACTCGGTGATCATCTTCTGATAGGCTTACTGCTATCATCACTGCATTGTTCTTCAGCCAAATTTGCACTGCCAGCTCGTTATCAAGATTGATGGCTGAACTATGTTTAAAGCCCATTTGGCTTAATACCGCACTATCTGCTTGAATGTTATGACTGACAAATAAATACCAAGGTAAACGATATTTTTGTTTATATTGTCCCCTGTTTTTTAACTCTCGTAATAAAGAACTAAATAACTTATTAATAGTATCTTTGTCATGCTTTTCGCGGTTTTTTCTCTGCTTAACGTCATCGTCTTCGCGATTGGTAAGCCATAAAGTAATAGCTGTGATCACGGTTAAGGCCATTGCCGGCCCAAATAACCAATAAAAACTTGGCAACAGGTACCATGAGAAACTGAATCCACAAAATAGCAGAATGAATAACGTGGTAATTAGGTGTCGTTTAGTTAGCGTAATAGTCATAATACGCGTTTACTCATGTTATTAAGCTGAAATATAATCGCAGAGAGTTGATAGGTTGTCTGATAATAATGCTGCTGTTGCTCGGCCGCTAATTCAGAATTCGCAAGGCTATAAACAATATAATATTTACCGATCGGCTTTATTGATAAGTCATAAAGGTTATTGTCAATTTTACTAAGAAAATTTTCAGCGTTGCTTCGAGCAGAAAATGAATTTAATTGCACCCGATATAGCGCTGAAATTTGCCCTGACTTATCAAGTTCAGTTTGCTGGTGATTATCAGTAACCGTAATATTGTCATTGGTAGTTGACGGCTCTGCTGTGCTATCAGTAAGGCTAAATAAACGTGAGCTTGCTTCGTTCTGATTATAGCTGGTAATAATTTTATTCAACTCTCGCACCTCGCGACTTCTTGCGGGGTAAGTCTCTTTAAACCAATAATCAAAAAATGTTACCACAAACACTAATAACAGCATCATAATTAAGGCAAAGGAAAAGTAACGTCGACTAGTAAGAAACAGTCCCTTGTTCACTGGCGTTTCTTGCATAATGACTTTTGGCAAAATTTTATTATCAATAGTCACCGTTCTAATTTCTTTTATGATAATGCCTATTTTTTCCGACTGTCGAGAGCGATACCTGCCTTTAAAGCCCATTTGCAAACAAATATAGATAACGGCTAACAGATCTATCATTTTACCCGATTGACGCATTGCCTTTTCGGTGATTGTAAAAAATAAATCACCACCACTTTGTAAATTAAATAATTCACTCAATAAGGTATTATTTTCCCAACCGGCACTTATGCCCCAACGACTGTGAATAATAAACTCATCTAAGACAATGCAATGTAAACAACAAAGCTTATCGATAACGGCTGAAGGATAATCTAGCTTCTTGCCTTGCTCGCTCAGATCGACAATATGCTGTTTAAGTAAGCTTTTAAAAACTGACAAGTTATCAGGTTTAGGTAATCGCTCTAAGGTAAGTAATATCGACAATAAGGGAATACTAAGGTTATAAAGTTGATTGTCGGAGTAATCAAAAGGCGCTTGATTACCCATGATATTATCACCGAAGTCTATTGTAGTAGTGTTAGGTAAAGCAGCTGACATTAGTATAAATTAACCCAGTGAAAGTGCATATAAGGTGACGGTTAGATCGGAGATCCTATTATCTATATGAATATTTAGCGCTTCACCTTTATTTAACATATCAATCCATAATTCATTTTTAATATTGACTTCAAAGTAACTTGCCGTAGTTTTTGGCTTTAATTCATGAGGTGCCACTAAAAGGTGTCGTAATTCTACACCAGACATAGCATTGCGAACTAGTTCAACAATATTCGTATTACCCGCTAACGTAGCAGCTTGTGGTAATAGTTGCGCAATATCAGCAGAATTCATTGATGATTCAACACTGATAACAAACCGGCGATTTATCATACTATCTGGATTATTAATTATAGTGCGAAGTAAGCGACGTTTTTCGTATAATTTATCATCCCAGTCAAAAATAATTACAGAGTCTTGCAATACCATACTCAGTTGTTGATGTAATTTCATGAAAATAGGACTAAATGTTTGATAAAGTCCATCATACTTTAACATATTGAATTGACTAGGCAACTCAGGTGTTAATCCTGATAATTCGGCAGAAAATGTCGTTAAATCACGATATAATTGATGAGTGGTATATTGTAAGTCTTGTTGTACCCAATCACTCCAAGGTAACCATCTATTTAATGTTTGTAGCCATAAATAGTCTTTGTATAACGTTGGTTCACTCTTACTGTCTTGACCAATGGCGATACGTTTTTGTACTTCATGGGCTCGTGTTTGTATCAAGCTTTGCAGCATTTTGACTTTATCGTAGAGATAAACAGAAGCTTGAAAATGAATACAAGCAGGTATAAAGCTCTTATCAAAAATCACTTCTCCGGTTTCTCTTGTTTCCAAAATACGAGCAATTGGGAATGAAACAAAGCCGGCCATGTCTTGCTTGCCAATCGACAAACTAATGTTATCGCGCGCCACTTCAAGCTCAATACTATCATTTTGGAATGATGCATTATCATAACTGGTCATCGTTTGACAAATATAACGGGTATTTTGAGCACTTTCTTGAGCAAAAGCAGCCGAACCTTGCAGAGCGATAGGTAAAGAGAGGTATACATTCTTCTCAACGGCATCTGTTGGCACATCGATAACTATTTCTTCAGTTAAATTAAAATAATAACCATCAGGGAATAAACCTCGACAGTTGGTTACTGCTATTTTACCAATTTTTAGTAAATCCGTATTTAGCGTAATATCACTTAAACCAAAGTGATCAGTATAACCATGGGTACTCGCATAATTCTGAATATACGATTTATTATGTATAGCTTGTTGTTGAAAGTGTTGTGGTGAGATAAAAATCCCCTCTTTCCAAACAACTTGTTTAGCTAAATCCAAGTGATTTCTCCAAAAATAATTACCATGACCAAAAGCTTTGTTCGATAACCGGTTCAATATTAACGGTTAATGAATCAATTGAAATATTTATCTGTTCAATATCATCAATTTCTTTAAGCTCTAACCATGCTTTAGCTTTAGCTTGAGAGTAATTGGAAAACTGAACAAATACGGCTAAATATTTGGTTCCCTGAGCTATAGCAAGCGTTACAGCTCTTTTTTCTTGTGGCAGTACACTGCCAAGAATTTTTTTATTAACTAAATCATCAGCAAGTATTGCGATATCTTTTTCGTATAAATCAAGTATCTGAGAAGATTTAAACGCATCTATATTTTTTAATTGATAGAGATTAACAACAACAGGGTTTCTTTTACTCACTTGAGAAGGGTTGATATTATCGCCAGCTTTGAGCAACAACTTGAGTTCAATAAGGTCTTCTTCCTCTTCAGTACTAGAAAAAACACTACATGCCGAAAACGTGACAATCATTAATAACAATGAAACGAATAGTAATAAAGTGTGTAAATGTTTAGTCATTTTCACCCTTATTACCTTTATTGATTGCAGTATTACCTTGCATATTCTCTAACAATAAGGCTTTAAACATACGATGATACTCGCCTTTATCTAGACGGCGGCTAAATGATTTACGGTAAGAACGCCAATATTGCTTTTCTTTTTGTACAAAAAAAGGTGTGCCAAAATCATCAAAAACCTCTTCGAGGTGTTCTGGTGAGAATTCGTTAATAAAAGTTGTTAATGTCTTATCAATGGCCTGAAAAATCTTACTTTGCTGATCATTGTTACTTACTATTTGATTCTCTAATAAGCTGACTAATTGTGTGATTCCCTGGTTTTTATCATCATTTGACTGATTGCTTTCCCTCTCAGCTGTCTTAATAAGGTTATTGTTCATAAAAATAACCTCGGTATCATCGTTATCACTCTCTTGGGCAATAAAGGTTTCAATACTCTCTGCCGGTTGAGCAAATCTTTTTTCTTCAGAGGACGCTCGTTCATTTACATTAAAAGAAATGTCTTCATCTTTAAATGGATCGTCTTCAAAAGGATCATCAGAAAATACGCCACTAGCAGCAAAATGTGGTGTTTTATCTTGTGTCATTGTTTGCCCTTTTATCATACCGTCATTATCATCTTTCATTACAATAGTATCTTCAAAATCGTCTTCATCAAGACTGTTATCGGAAAAATAGGCTTGATAATTTTGATCTGGTTTAATTACTATATCGTTGTCGCTTGGTTCACTATCCATATTAGCGACAATACTCACTAGCATAATATAGTCAGCGATACCTATGATAGTGCCATCTTCTATCATGGCACTTTTACCCGGCGCTAATGGCGTTCCTTGTATGGTGATACTTAGCCCTGAATAAGTATGTATCATCATTTTGTCTTTATTAGCAATAAAGCAACCATGTTTTGCCGCCACTTGCCCACTACGATCCGGCAACTGAATATCACAGTCAAATGCCGAACCAAAATTACCGCCTGTTGGAGACAAGGTAACGATGCGATTTGGCACACTTTCATTCGCAGGTATTTCAGTTAACTGTATTGTTATTGACATTTACTTTACTGCTAGTCGTTATCGTCATGAGCTACCTAGGTAACTCATTTTACTTAATAAATGGCTTATGATGCAATATTCACTTCAAAATCATTACCATGGATACATTTTACAGTCACCGAGTTAATTTCTTTGCCTTCACTCAACAATGTAATACATTGCTCTGCTAATCTTGGCATTAACGAACGGTTAATGATCTGCTCAATCCCACGAGCACCTGTTGTTGGATCATTATTTTTGTTGACCACATAATTAATAAACTCTTGGTCATAATCAAAACTTGCTTTGTATTGTTCAACTAATTTTTTGCGGATGCGGTTAAGCGCTATTTCACAAATTTTACTTAGCTCTTCATCATTCAATGGATAATAAGGTACCACAGTTGTTCTGCCTAAAAAGGCTGGTTTGAAATATTGCTGCAATGCAGGCCTAATTTTCTCAACCAGTTCTTCATTCGGTAAGCGTTCCTCATTCTCATCACAAGCATCACAGATAGCTTGATCAGCTGCATTAGAAGTCATAATGATAATGGTATTACGAAAATCTACATTTCGGCCTTCGCTATCTGAAATACAGCCCTTATCAAAAATTTGATAAAATAAGTCATGCACACCAGGATGCGCTTTTTCCATTTCATCTAATAATAACACTGAATATGGATTACGACGTACCGCTTCTGTCAGCACTCCTCCTTTACCAAAACCAACATATCCTGCCGGCGCACCTAACAACATTGATATTTTATGTTCTTCTTTAAATTCTGTCATATTTATCACGGTCATATCATTACTGCCGCCATATAATAAGTCGGTCAATGCTACCGCTGTTTCTGTTTTACCAACACCGCTTGGTCCACACATTAAAAATACGCCGATAGGCTTGCGGCTATCCGTTAATCCGGCCCGAGATATACGAATACTTTTCGCTAATTCACTAATCGCCGTATTTTGACCAATAACACGCTTATGTAAGTTTTCTTCAATGGTAAGTAATTTTTTAACTTCATCACTTAACATATTGCCAATGGGGATACCCGTCCATGAAGCAATAACTTGTGCAATAGTAATATCATCCACCATTGCATTCACCAGTGGTTCGCCGGCTTGTAAAGTTTCTAATTCACCAAGTTTTTGGTTCAATTCGCTATGCTTTTCTTTATCTTCAACATCATTAGCTAAATTGTCTGTCACTTGTGTTTGTAATGCTAACACTATCTCGACTAAGGCTAGCTCTTTTGTCCAACGTGCATTCAACAACTCAAGTTCACCTTCAGCTTTCGCTATGTTACTGGTGAGCGTTTCCACTTCAAATATAACATCATCGAATACTGCAGATTCTCTTTGCATGACTTCAAGTTCGTTCTGCATATATTGCAAATTTTGCTCTAAGCTTTCAATTGATTCAGGTTTAGCCCCTTGTGTTAAAGCGATACGGGCACAACTGGTATCGAGTAAACTAATCGCTTTATCAGGTAACATACGCGCAGGTAAGTAACGAATAGATAAGTTAACAGCAGCTTCAACCGCCGACTCTCGAATATAGACTTTATGATGGGCTTGCAATGACTCAGCAACGCCACGTAACATCTGCAGTGCATCGGTAGCGCTAGGTTCTTCAATCTTAACCACTTGAAATCTACGTGTTAAAGCGGGGTCTTTCTCAAAATACTTTTTATATTCATCCCAGGTTGTTGCGGCTAATGTTCTAAACTCACCGCGAGCCAGTGCTGGCTTTAATAAATTAGCGGCATCATTTTGTCCTTCAGCACCACCGGCACCAATTAAAGTATGTGCTTCATCAATAAAAACGACAATTGGCTTCTCTGAATTTTTAACTTCATTGATCACATCCTTAAGGCGGTTTTCAAACTCACCTTTAACACTCGCGCCAGCTTGTAATAAGCCTAAATCTAAACTAAGAATTTCAATATCTTTGATTATCGCAGGTACTTCGCCGCGTGCTACTTTAATAGCTAAGCCTTCTACTACTGCGGTTTTACCTACGCCGGGCTCGCCGACAAATATTGGGTTGTTTTGTCTCTTACGACACAGTATATCAATCGCCGTTCTAATTTCTTGATTTCGTCCTAAAACATTATCCAGTTTACCATCGCGTGCTGCTTGCGTTAAATTGATCGTATATTTTGCTAAAGCATCTCCAGAGCTAGTGCCAGCAGTACGAGCGCCAGCCGATTGTGTACCCAATTGTGCCACTGTTAATTGCGATATTTGGCTACGTAATGCAGATTCGGAAAAGTTTTCTAAACTTTTTAGTGAAAGCGCTTTTACGCCTAACTCACTAACTTGTTGACTCGCTAAGATGAGATGCAAGGGTGTTAATTGGCTGTGTGAAAAATCAACGGTAGCAATTAACCATGCTGATTTGACCAATTCAGTTAAATTGCCACTCAAGCTTGGCTGTCCCTCGAAGCCCTTACTCAATTTTGCTAATTTAGAAGAAAGCTCTTTGATAACAGTTTCCACTTCTATTTTCTGTTTTGCAAAAAATTCACTTACCTCAGTTGCCGGCTTATATATTATTTGCAATAACCAATGTTCTAGTTCAATTGATGGATAATGTGAATTCATCGCATCACCAGCAGCAAGCTCTAAAGCCCGCTTTGTATCAGAGTCTAACTTCGCGATTAAATTAGGTAAGTTTACTTGAGACATGATATTAATCCTTAACTAGGTGGTTCAGATAAACAACAGGTTTATTCTGTTGCGAATTTTTTAAGTGAAAACCGCGGCCTAAACGAACGGTCTTTTCGATATCAACTGATAATTGAATACTGTGAAACCAGCTATCAGGTGCTTTTAGATAGATAGCAATTTCAGTTTTATCACGTAAATAGCTACGAGTCATATTCGCTAGTTCTCGAGACCAAGCGCTATCATTGACTAAAAGTTTCAGCTGTTCTTGTGACTCAGCTTCTAGCGTTATATTCACTCTTTTTTTAGATAACCAACAGCGTTGGCCCAGCAAAAAACCACGACCTAACTGATTGTTTTGCTCTGAAAACTTGCCATTTATATCTTGGTTATTTAAAGATTTTTTAACACCTAAACGTGTCCAGCTTTCTTGGTCAAGTTTATATTTGTTTAGTTGACCACTATTAATACTCACTTTTAACGAAAAATAGTCTGCGACTACTTGTTGTAAATCATCTAAAGAGCGATGGGGACTCCCTAAAATCATACTATAACCTAGCCAGTTTTTAACCTCTACTTCATCAGGTAAAGCCGATAATTGTGCAAGACAGCTAGCCAGTTGCACTTGTGCTTTTTTGTGGTTTTTCTGTTGAAATGATGTGCTATTTAAATAGCGATCTATTTCATCGGTTAATAGTAAGTGAGTTTTTTCTACTGTGCGAACATACAACTTAAAGTAGCGATCATTAAAGATATTAAGAAAGTCGGCTAACGCATATTGTTCTTCATGAAATGCGGTTAATAGCTCTTCATATATATAAATAGGAACAACACTGTAACCTGATGTAAGTGATGTTTTACTGCTAGAGATAATTGCTTTTTGACCCACCAAATTAAAATCGCTAATTTCAGCCGCAATATTATTAGGCATAGGGTCAGCTTCGATAATCAATTCAAAAGGTTTAGAGACTTTAGAAAAATGACGATTTAGTACTCTAACTAGCTGTACTAAATCAAAGTTTTCAGGATATTCCTGTACTTGTTCTATTAAAGAAGCTTGCTGCATCATAGACATTGTTGCGCGCCATGAGTTTTATCAAACTGAATAACCTCTTTACCTTGGTCTGTGACTAACGTCACTTCTAATTCAACAAAACGATCAAAACTACAAAAACTTGCAAAAAATTGATTCAGCAGATGAATGAAAAGCCATAGGTTAGCTGAATTTGAATGATCAAAAACGGACACATCAATTTTGATCAGGGTACCTGAAGTAAATATATTGACACCATCAATAAAAACACGTGCAACCTTCTGTTGATATTCAACTTTCTGAATTGCCCCCGCTAATTCTTGTTGCTGAGACGAACGACTGAACACTGACAATAGATTTCTTAATTTTTCAACCGGATTATTAACGTTAATCAAAGAACTGAAGTTAGTCGTTAATAGCTCGATAAGTTGCCAATGTAACTGCTGTGATTCATTAGGATAAAGTGGCACGGTTGGAATATTGTGCGAAACTAGCTTGCCCGCAAGTTCAATTGCGCCAGAGAATTTAGCTTCATTACCTGCAGTTATAGAACTCGGTGAACGACCATTACAACACACTAATTCCGTAGACAATAAGTGTTGCTGTGTGACTTCATATTGATTACGGTCTGCGGGCTCAAAGCTTATAGATAAATGATGTTGAAACTTCCTGTCACTATTGATATGACTTTCACTAAACCAAAGTAAAGGGTGGTCTTGATCAAAGTAACGTTTAGCGAATAATGGCTTCAATGGGTACTCACCATCGGGTCTAACTTCTTTCACGTTTTCTACTGCAATGATTTCTATATTACTTTCTTGATTACTGACATCAGGATTTATCGGAACCGATAACTGTTGATGTGAGTAATATATAGGCTCAGCTCGATGAGTAAATTGGTTAACGACTAAGGCGGTATTTAATTGAAAAATACTGCTATCAAATAAACCAATATATTCTGTCGGAATATCTTTTACAAAAAAGCTTAGCACCACTTCATTAGTGTTAAGTGCTAAACAGGCGTTATGAAGTCCTTTAAGATAAAAATACTTTCTTTTTTCAGCATAATTAAAATATTCCAATAACATTTGATAAGCGGTGAATTCATTAGCTTTCTTATCGAGTACATTAAAATCAGCATCGAGACAGCGAGGTTTAAAAGATGACTTATCTAATAATATTTGTTGGCTAAAATTAGGATCTGAAACTGAGATAAACAATAATTGTGAAAGTAGTAACTCAATTAAACCCGTTGCTCCTTCACCGAAACCATTAAGATATAAGCTTAATGAGTTAGGCATTAGCTGTGAGATCATCGCTTGGGGATCATTAGTATTAATTTTTAATTGTATGACCGCATTGGCATCATGCTTTATTGGTAAATCAAAAGGAAAAGGGGCGTACCTCGCACTCACATCGTTGAGCGTTAGTGGCGAGAATAAAGCATCATTACAAAATTTAAACTGGCACACTTGCCCGTTTTCATTTTTAATTTTAATTTCTTCGTGCTTTGAAATGTTTTCAGGCTCGACAAAAGCATTACAATCCGCTTCAAACTTAACACTCATAACAGAAGGCATAAGCTGATTAAAAGATGGATATAAGACCGAACATACCGCATTGGATAAATGAGGTAACTGTTGATCTAACTTCATTTCATTCTTAGCACTTAATAGAGCAACTGATTCCAATAAGCGCGTAATATTTGGATCTTCGTAATGCTTTTCATTTAAATGCATACTATTTGCTGCATCAGGGTGTTTAGCTTTAAAACTCCCGCCAGAACGTCTTATTAATGATAATTCTCGTTCAAAATAACGATTGAGTAATTCAGACAATTTCATTCTCCATCGTTAAACTAAAATCACTAATATTTAATTTACTGTTCAATTGAAATGCTTGTCCATCAACTAAGTCTCCTGAAATAGTAAACCGTATGGTATTACTCTTATCTTTATCCGCCAGAATACCAACTTCTACATTTTCTATTCGCTGTTCAAAACTGCGAATCAGCGCTTTTATTCGTGAAGTAAAAATATTTTTACCCATCTGATAATTCAAACTTTGAATGTCTTCAACGCCAAAAGCAAAAATAGAGTGCTGTGATTCAACTAGACGTGGATCTAAGACCAGCAAGGGGGCTTCACTCTCTAATAGTTGTTTTAGATTATATTTAATCGAAGTCACCAAGTGAGATTCATCATTTGAGTGTAATTCATTTAAAAAAGTTTTAATAAAGACCATTACCCTTCTCCTAACTCTGTGGTCAGAAGGATTTGCCCAGCAAACATGTCGAATTGATATTGCGGCTGTAAAGCAACCTGACAAGAGAATTCTCCCGGAGAATGTACAGATTCTTTAACTTTAACTTTAGCACTTCTTAATGGGTACTTGGACAATGTTTCATCATTCGCTGATGAGACATTAGAAACATATTTACTCAGCCATTTTGACAGATGTAATTCACATTCATTTGCGTTAAGGAAACTACCTAAAACGTCGCGTATTTGTACTTTTAAATAATGGGCGATGCGACAACAAATTAACGTTGTTTGGATTAAAGAGAGTACTTTATCATCACCACTATCTTGGCCTGACCAAACAGAGTGGTTATCCATAAAGTAATATTTCTTTGTTAAAGGGCTATGAGCTAAAGGTATAAAACCTAATTTGGCATAGAATTGAGCTATATTGCCGAATAAACGGACTTTAGGTTGAGGCGTATGCCAATCATGTTGAACGCCTGTGTCAGGTAAATTAATCACCGCGCCTTGTAACCTATCATTCCAACGAGACTTTAAAAAACCAAACCAACTTATACGATCAAATTCACGCACAATAGTTGAAACAAAAGCAAAATGAGCCAGTCCATAAAGCCCTCTTTGTTTATCATGTGATACTTCATTGAACAAAAAGCCACAACCGTAATTTTTATATAAAGAACGTAACTTGATTTTAGGCATAGCTAAGCCAATAAATCGACTAGATGCCATACCCCGTAACTTTTGCCAGCTTTGGTAATCTGGTCCATCAACAACACGTTGCACACGATGGGTATCTGTTAACCATTGTGCTCCCGCCTCACCAAAAAAAGTTTCATCAGGTGATAAAATAAAAGGACATAAACAGAGTTGTCCTAACGCTCCTAACAGTTCAAGGGTATATAAATCATCATAATCACTATAGTCATTTAACTCTGCTGAGACTTGATGATCAATAATGATAGTGCCGAATGGCTCTCCGCCCAAGGTGTTGAGCTCTTTATTACCAATTTTATTGTAGAGCTGACTACGTTTTAAACTACTTGATAAATTAACATCACTCGATATGGTGTCCCAATCAAAATCAAGGCACTTTATTTTGATTCGATTTTTATTAAATGGCACACTAACTAAATTATTTAGGCCACGCCACCTTGCTTCAAGTGCGGTAAATTCAGAGTGTTGCATAACTTTAGAGAGTTGATCACTTAATGCTGAATCAATCTCTGCGATAAGTGTAATGATTAATGCTTTGAATGTATCGGCTGTCAATGATGATATCAACGCCTGATCTAATTCAGTCAACAACGCCAAAGCTTGTTGTAAATACAGGGGATCTTCACTATTTAACGTATTCAGCTTTGTTAACCAAACAGTATTGTTTTTTATTTTCATACTATTATTAGCATCTTTATCATTCAGTTTAGCAAATATTTTCTTTTGAAAAAAAGGCAAATCAAAATGTTTTTCTTTATCAATGTGATTTTTAAAATACACTATCAACAGGCGTTATTTTAGACTGAATTCACTCTATTTTATCATCAAAATAGCACAACTACCGCTAAGCTATTTACAATGAATAACAGGGTTGTTAATCGCCACACAGGCTAAAAATATAAATTATCAGCGAAGTTTAAATAGCATTAAAGCATAACCTTAGGTCATGCCTTAATGCTTTATTAAGTATTACCCTGGGATCTTAGCTACCATGCGAACAGAAGTCGTTAGTGACTCCATTTGTAACCATGGTTTCAAGTGGGCAATTGCTGAATATGAACCAGGCTTACCTGGTTGTTCAACAACTTCAATAGCCGATTCTGCTAAAGGTGTTTTTGCTCGTTGCTCATTACCGATAGCACCTGGATTAGTAAACTGACTGATCCAAGTATTCAAATCACGAGATACATCTGCCGCTTCAAGGTTTGAGCCTAACTTATCACGACCCATTATTTTCAAATAATGCGCGATACGACTACTGGCCATAATAAATGGTAAGCGCGCTGAAATAGCCGCATTAGATGTTGCATCAGGATCAGTATAGGTTTTTGGCTTCTGAGTTGTTTGTCCACCAATGAATACCGCGTAATCAGAATTTTTATAGTGAACTAGAGGCAAAAAGCCTAAGTCACTTAATTCTTTCTCACGTTCATCAGTTAAATTAACTTCCGTTGGACATTGCTGTTGAATATCACCAGCTTCAGATTTAAAGGTTAGGTTAGGTAGAGATTCTACTTTACCACCGTTCTCCAAACCACGAATCGATGTACACCAGCCCGACGCAGAATATGCTTGAGTCATTTTAAGACCCATTTCGAATGCTGCATTAGACCAAACAATTTGATCATTACCGGTAGGTTTTGGATTACCTTCAGCATCAGTACCTAGTTCTTCATAATCAAAAGACTTAGTAGCAATACCTTTTTGACCATAAGGTAGACGAGCAATGGTTTGTGGTAATGTTAACGTCACATAACGGGCATCATCACTTTCTCTGAATGAATTCCAAGAAGCATAAGCGGGTGAATCAAATGCTGGTGCAATTGGTTTACCTTCATTAAAGACTTCATAGCTATCTAATTCAAACATATTAGATGAGGCAGCAGCAACAAAAGGAGCATGACAAGCAGCGGCTACTTCGCCCATATAACGTAACAATGAAACGCTTTCATCGCTGGCATCGAATTGGTAATCGCCTAATAATAAACCGTAAGGTTCACCACCAGCAGTGCCGTACTCGCCTTGATAGAGCGTATTAAATAATGGACTGCGATCGATTGCTGGGGCATCTTCAAACTGCTCTAAAATGTCATCACGATTGTAATCAGCCATTTTAATTTTTAAACTTGACCCTAACTCACTTTCGCGGACAAGTTTATTTAATCCGCGCCATGAACCTTCGAGTTTTTTAAACTTATCTTGCTGCATAACAGCAGATAATTGTTTAGAAAGCTTTTCATCAATCGCCGCGATAGCATTTTCAATTGTTTTGGTTAAGTTTTTATCCCACGTTATTGTCCCCTCTGTAGCTTGGTCCATTAACGTTGAAATTAGCTCTTTAGTCGCATCTGGAGTAGTTTGTGTGGTCGCCGCAATTGCTCTATCTAAAAAGCTAACATCTTGTGCTTGACCTTCCGGTGCACCACTTTGTTCTTGTTCAGTGCTCATTATGCTTCATCTCCCGAGTTCAAGCCTAATTCATCAGATAACGACTTAATAGTATCTGCACTAGTTAACACTTCTTTCAGCAGTTTCTCTAGATCACGAGAACGGTCTGCTTTACTGAGTAAGACTTTTAATTGATTACGTGTTTCGACTAAATTTTTAAGCACATCAACTTTTTCAACAATGGCTTCTGGTGTAAAGTCTTTCATCGATGAGAATGATAAGTTTGCTTCGATTTGGCTATTATCATCAGTCAGCACATTATCAACTTTCATTTTCAGTTCTGGTCCAACACGTTTTAATACTGAATCAAAGTTATCTTTATCTATTTGAAAAAACTCTCGGTCAGCAGCATCTGGTTTATCTTCTCTATCTGCTGAAAAGTCACCTAGAACACCAACAACAAAAGGGAGCTCTTTAGTTTCTACAGCTCCGTTAGTTTCAACATCATAAGTGATGCTAACGCGATTTTTACTTACACGTTTATGTTGTGAATTTAATGCCATTATTTTATTCCTACCTTCATTATCTAATGATTATTTCAAATCAGCTTGTGAAGTTATTTCAGCAGTTTGGGTATTAAATGCAACTTCCGCCGACTTTTCAACTTTGCCACCTTCAGACTCGACATAATAGGTCTGAGAAATAGTTGCATAGGTCATTGCGAAATTTTCATTCGGTTGGCTGCCATCACTTCCTGCAATAGAGTAACTAGAAATACGTGCATTTTCTAAAGTAACAATTAAATATGGAATCAAACCTTTACCCGCACGGTTTGGCTTGGTGAAAACAACTTCTATTGTCTTTCCTGTTTCACCTGGAGCAAAAAGAAACGTAGTTAAAAAAGGACTTGCTCCATCTAACTGTTTCGAACACTGAACTTCACCAAGGGCAACCATGCCGCCATCATTATTATCTGAGTTACCAATGTCTACTGAAACATTTCGCATAGCACTCCAAGACATAGAGTCTATAGCAAAAAAACCTTTCTTGCCGCCGATATCCGTTACCGTTGCTGAGCCTTTAATAGTGTCGTTTCCATCAATTCTCATGTAAATTGAAGCCATATTCTATTCCTCGTTGTGTTTATATAATTACTTGGTGTAATACTATGAAATATTGTGCTTTAAATCGGTAAAAAATTGTAATAGATAAATAAGGAAGAAATATGAATATCCCTAAAATATTTATAAACCGATTTGGTTAATTAACTTCTCGTTTTAGGTAATAAAATCAGATAACGACTGTGTTATCAAAATTTTACCAACTAAACTCTGTATTCCCGTCATTTTCAGCATTTTCAGCATTTCCTGAAGAACTAGCAGTATGACGAGGAGATCCTCCTCCATCTACTGGCATTGAATCTCTTGCAGTTAACTGAGCAGCAGTAGCTGTGTCATTTATAGCTGATACTTTAGCATCTGTCGAGTTGTTATAGCTCGTCGGAGCAGTGAGGTTATTTCCAGGGAGCTCTGCTTTATTCCCACTGATACCTGTAACCAGATTAATTTGTTCTAAGACTTTATCGTTACCTGAGACTAATTCTGCCATTAGCTCTGGCAGGGGCATATAACCCCATCTAATCGTTTTTTCTAGTAAATACGACACCGGACTATGAGGTTCATTTTTCGCAAAATATTCGGCTATATTGCGTAACTGGTGAAAAGCAGAATCTCTATTCATCGGCTGTTCTACTGATTCAACATACGCTGTTTGTCGGTTAGTTGTAACCGTCTGCGGGCTAACGTCTGTATTCAGATGCTCATCTATATTCGTATCAGTACTTTTTTCAAGCTGGATCTGGGGAGTTTCAATTTCCTGCGGTTGTTCAAGCGGCCAATGTTGGAAACTATCCTCAACTAAGTACTTTATAGCCTGTAAACAATCTGACAAGTTTGTTTTTAAAAATTGGGTGCTAATTACAGAAAAAGACAACTCTGTCATCTTAGTTTTTAACCATAAATCAAGCGATTCTACCGACTTAATTGCAGCATCAAGGGCTTTAATCGACTGGATAATATCTGCTTTGTATGAAGAAAAGTCTTGTTGGGCCTTGGATTTAAGCGCCGGCAACGTACCTGTCTTGGTAGCTGATAGGTATTTTGTCAGGTTAATTCCTCCAACTAAGGCAAACATTTGTAATGGCATATATAGTAAACCACTACCATTGCTTTCCCCTAATAATTGGACCAAGGGTTTAAGCTGCATTTCAGCGCGCTCAGAAGCTTGTTGCGAGACTTCAGAGGATTTAAGTTTATTGTCGGGTAAATAAGGGTTTATATCCGGCCAAAATGTTTCAATAAAGGGCTTGAGTGTCGCCAAGCTAGCGGCTATTTTGTTAATAGAATCACTTTGAAATGCTAGTGACATAACCCACCAGCAATATATTTCTATGTCTTTACTTTCTTCATTTAATGTTTGCCAACAGGCGTCACTTACGGCTTGCCAGTTTTTTTGGTTTTCTTCAAATAATTCTTCATCGTTTGATGAGTCTGGCGTTTCAATAAAGCGTCGAAAAGAAGATTGAGCGGCATTAAACGTATTTCGTAAAGCACGATATTGTGCACGTTCACCTTTCAGATAACGTCCTGAAGGGTTATCCCCTTCGATAGGCTCTAACAGCTGTTTGTAATCCAAAAAAACCTCATTATTTTTTACAATATACCAAGAGATAATATTTACTCTCTTCATTAAAGTAATTGGGAAATAGTTTTAAATCAAGTAATTACTTAATTTAATATGTACTTAAAAATAGTATTAGCCGTTGCTAAATAAAATGTAACGAATAAGCTCGCATGAATGATTACAATGGTCACTCGTCTAATTGGGTTTTCAAGGCTGTAAAAATTGTCGCTGCCGTATCAAAATCATATGCATCTACCGCTTCAATAAGTTGAGATAGTTGCTGATAGTATTCGGTTCCTTGAAACATAGGGTCTAGTTGCTCTAATACATCGGTAGCATCGGTATCGAAATCTTCAATCAGTTCTTCCAATTCGGCAAAAATAGGTTTGATTTTCACTCTATCTAGCACTTGTGATTCCGCGATAGTTTTAGCCGGGCTAGATAATTTGCTTAGCTCTTCAACCACAGGTACTAAATCTTGTATTACCTTATTCAACAGTTCTTGTATTTTTTCACTCGCTTCACCATTAACTTTTAAAGTTCCTGTCTCAAACGCCTCTTCACAAGCTTGCTCTAATACTTTTGCTGAATATTGTATTGATTTAGCACCAATATTTCCTGCCGTTCCTTTGAGTGTATGCGCACATCTTATCGCAGCCTTATCATCACTGTCTTGTATCGCGTCTAAAAATTGTTGCCCAAAGTTTTGATAACTACTTGCAAAACGTTTCAATAACTTTAAATAAAGTACTTTATTATGTTGAGTAACGGCTAACCCTGCTTCTGTATCTATGCCTAACACACTCGGTATCTCCGTTTCTTTGCTGTCACTTGTTGATGGGTCTGATTTAATGATCACTTTCGCTTTCGGCTCCTTTGGCGTTATCCATTTAGCCATGGTGATAAACATGCCATTAACATTGATTGGTTTAGCTATATGGTCATTCATACCACTGGCAATTACTCTGGCTTTATCTTCAGCCATCGCATTAGCTGTCATCGCGATGATAGGTAAGGATTGATATTGAACTTGTGCTCTTATTTTTTTAGTCGCGGTATAACCATCCATCACCGGCATCTGACAATCCATTAAGATGCCATCAAACGACTGTCTAGTTAGTTCATCAAGCGCTTCTTGACCATTTTCAGCAAGCGTAACTGATAAACCATTCATAGTCAGTAATTCCATCGCCAGCTCTTGGTTCATTTCGTTATCTTCAACAAGTAATAGGTTAGCACCTTGCAAATGAGCAATGGCACTTTCTGCTAAATTGTCTTTTTCGACAACATGACGTTCACTAACAACATCTTTGCCCATCGCTAACAAGATGGAGTCGAGTAAACCAGAGGCGGTTACAGGTTTAGTCAAAAAACCACTTATATCAATATGATTTGCCGCATTTGATAATTCTTCACGCCCGTACGCAGTTACCATTATCACTGTGGGTACATTCTTAATCAGGTCATTTTTTTGTATTTCTTTAGTCGTTTCAATACCATCTTTTCCTGGCATTTTCCAATCCATAAAGACTAAATCGTAAGGGTCATTTAAATCTGCACTTTTCAATAAGCCAAGCGCTTGATCGCCAGTATTAGCTTGATCAACTTGAAAGCCGAAACCTGAAAGAATCGTTGACAAAATTTCTCTTGCTGTTGCATTATCATCTACAATTAAAATACGTAAGACACCTAAATCGGCTTCTACTGGCAGGCGCTGCGACATGCCATTTTTTTGTTTGCCAAGTTGTGCAGTAAAGTGGAAAGTACTGCCAACCCCTGCTTCACTTTCAACCCAAATTTCACCTTGCATTAATTCAGTTAACTTTTTAGAAATAGTGAGTCCTAAGCCAGTACCGCCATACTTTCTGGTAATGGAATTATCTGCCTGTGAGAATGATTGAAATAACTTAGCTTGTTGCTCAGGTGTCATTCCTATACCGGTATCTCGAATAGAGAAATGCACTGCTACTTCATCATCAACAAACTCTTTTACCTCAACTTTAATAACAACATCGCCACCCGCTTCGGTAAATTTAACCGCGTTGTTTCCGAGGTTAATCAATATTTGTCCTAAACGTAATGGATCCCCTATTAGGGCAGTAGGTACTTCAGCTGATACATCAAAATGTAATTCTAGTGCTTTTTCTTCCGCTTTTAATCCCACTAAATTTGATAAATTATCCATCACATCTTCTAAACGAAAATCAACCTTTTCGATGTCTAATTTACCGGCTTCAATTTTTGAAAAATCTAAAATATCGTTAATAATACCTAACAAAGATTCAGCGCTACGATGAACTTTTTGAACATAATTTCGTTGTTTATTATTGAGATCCGTTTCTAAAGCTAAATAACTCATTCCAATGATGGCATTCATTGGCGTACGTATTTCATGAGACATATTAGCTAGGAAATCGGATTTAGCTCGGGTTGCTTCTTCAGCAGAAGTTTTCGCCATTAATAAATCATTCTCCATGTTTTTGGCATCATTTATATCTAGATTGATACCAATAACACGCGACGCATAACCATTTTCATCGCGATCAAACGCCTTACCAACACTGAGTATCCACTTCCATTGGCCTTTTGCAGTTTTCATTCTCATTTCTGCACGAAAAACATCGGTTCTTCCTTGCATATGAAACTCTAGTGCGGCGCGCATTTCATCAAGATCTTCTGGATGGATGAGCTGTTGCCAATAATTATTAGCATTACCATATAAACGATGTAGTTCCATCTTGCTATAACCAAGCATGGAAGCCCAAACATCACCGATATCAAGGTGCTTATATTCTAAATCCCAATCCCATAAGCCAGCATTGGCTCCTGTCATCGCCAGCTCTAGCTGACGTTGATTGTCAAACAATTCTCTTTCAGCAATTTTAAGCGTACTAATATCGACGACTAAACTAATTATACCTTGAGCACGACCTTCCAATTCAAACGATGTTCTCATATACATCACATCGCGTTCACTGCCATCGGCAAACTTTAATTGCATTTCACGATTACTACTGCCGCCCTTTACCAGTAATTCTTTGTCTTCTTGATGAAACGTTTCACAAAGTGTTTTAGAGAAAAAATTGTTTTCTAGCAAAGATTTTCCAATAACATCTTCACGTGAAACACCAAACGCTAATTCAAACTCTTTGTTAACTGCATATATATTTAATGATTCATCAGAAACCATCACCGGGTTTGGCAGTGCATCAAGTAAAGCCCTTTGGTAACTCAATAGTTGTTCTCGCTGTTTTTCCTTGTTAAGTGAGTTTCTTAAATAGTAAGCAAGAAATATGGATAAAATAAAAATAAACAAAGGTACACTAATAATATCCAGTTCATTAACAGCGAAAGCTTCTGGATCTGCGCCGACAATTTCAATTTCCCATTCATTGCCGCCAATATCCAATGTCCGCTTATAATGTAAGCTTTTAAACTCAACTAACTCTTCTATTGGTAGGGCTTTGGGGGATCTAGATGGATGGTAATGTAATAATTCGTTATTGGTTATATCTTTAAAGGAAATATGCATCCCGCCAACTGACGTATATTTATTTAAGGTAAAGTTCACCATAGCATCGACATCAATGATACTGATTGCATATCCCTTTAATGCCAAACTTCTCTCTTCTGTTGAGCCATGAGGTAAATGCGTAGAATATATTGGCAATACCATAGCGATATAGTTTTGACCCGGATAGGCAAAATTTAGACGGTTCGTTATCACGGGGCTATTACTTTCAAAAGAACGCTCCATTGCTTGCTTGATATGCAAGATACTCGAAAAATCTAAACCTATTACCTCTTTATTATTTTTAGTTGGAACGGCATACATTAATGGATAAACGTCTTTAATATTTTTATCACTCGTTAATCGTATTTTTCCGTATTGATCAAACGAAAATATTTCAAAGTAATCTAAGCCAAATTGATGCGCTTTTTGTATCATGCTGTTTTCACTACTGACCGCAACTTTAGGCAACCAACCTAAACCTATTACCCCCTCTTTTTCAACGGCTGAACGTTGTATTATTTCTTGAAATTGCTGTTTGTCTATTTCAGGATTGGCGTGCAATGCTGTTTGCACAATATAGAGTTTTTCATAATAGGGTAATATGGCTAACTCTAATGCTCTTACCCTTTTATCTGCAACAGAAACAAAGTCGACTCGAATGCTTTTCTGCGCTTCATTGTGAGCAACTTGGAATAAAAGTAACGATAAAATAGTCCCAAAATAAACACTGGCATAAATAGCAATTCTATTCTGACGGGCTTTATCATTGTCAGATTCCAAATGTATCAAGTAACCCGCCAATATAGTTAATGAAAAACCTAAGACAAGGATAGCTTCACCGGCATAAGTCGTTGTTAGCAAGAAATTTTGCTCAATCTTTACCGCATATTCGTGTTCGAATGCTTGCCAAAACATTATAGTTATCGCACTACCCCCGATTGTTAACGGGCTAATTAAGCAGCGTAGACTGGTAACATTGACCAAGTTTACCAATACTTTGAGCATTATAATCAACGAAACTATACAAAATGCAAATGAAGTATGTACTTCCATTTGGCTATACATTCCCCAACCGCTGCTCATATCAACTTTCATTAAATGCTCGACGAAAGCAATAAAAGCTAATGAGAATATGGTCGCCGAAAGGGTTGGTTTTATAAAAAGAGGTATTTTAGCAAATGCTAAACAGAGATAAAGCCCAGTAAATAAAAACGACAAGGTAGCGCAGAAAGGTATTCGGCCAGGGGATATCAGATTGGCAGTAAGAGAATCAGTCATTAGTAACTCATCAATACCAAGTTGAATACCGACTAAATATTGTGCAGCAGTAATACTTGCAAAAAACAGCAAAAATCCACCGCTAAAAATGGTTAATTTACGCATCCCTTGACAAGCAGCAAACAAACCTAGACCTGAAACTAGGAATAACAAAGCGGCGTTATAAGTAATTAAATCAAAATGTGGAATGATTTGTATAAAAACCACATTGCCACTGTGCCAACCAGTTAGAATCAACAAACCAAAAAGCATCAGTGCGATTGACAGTAACTTCGCTATTTTATCGCACAACCGAATAGTGTTTTTATGGAGCAGGTGCATTTTACGCCTTTATTATATTTTTGATATTCGAGTTTTATAAACTGTTTGATAAATTAGCCATTTGCATATGTAAACTTATTTCAAAGGCTAAAGTGTTGCTATTAATCATCAAAGTTATCTTGATATTGAGATTGAATATCTCTGACTCTAGGTAAACATTTTACAAATTCTGCTACTAGATACGGCTCAAAGTGTTCGCCTGACTCTTCTTGTAATAGCGCGATAGCCCGCTCTTCAGACCATGCTTTTTTATAAGGACGTTCACTTGTTAAAGCGTCAAATACGTCAGCAATAGCAACAATACGAGCCGAAATTGGGATATCCTTACCACTCACGCCTTTGGGGTAACCTTTGCCATTCCATTTCTCATGATGATAAATCGCTACTTCCTTAGCAAGTTTCAATAAAGGTGAACTATGGTCACCTATAATTTCGGCCCCATATTCGACATGTTTTTTCATTATTTCCCATTCTTCGCTGTCAAGCTTACCGGGTTTTAATAGAACCCGGTCAGGGATACCGATTTTTCCAATATCATGCATGGGAGCAGCATTATATAATAAGTCACACCACTGTTCTGACTTGCCAATTTGTTCAGCAAGAAAACGTGAAAACCAACTCATACGAATAACATGCATGCCGGTCTCGTTATCCTTAAATTCAGCAGCACGACCTAAACGGCGAATTATTTCTACTCTAGTTTCATTTAATTCAGCGGTTCTTTTTTGTACTAATTTTTCTAGATGACGTGCTTGGTCGTATATTGCTAACTGTGTTTTGACTCTTGCGGATACAAGTGGTGGGCTGATAGGTTTGGTAATATAATCAACCGCGCCTAACGTAAAACCATACTCTTCATCTTTAACTTCTGATTTAGCAGTGACAAAAATGATGGGGATATTAGCCGTTTCAACATTTTCTTTTAGTTGTTTACATACTTCGTAACCATCAATGCCAGGCATAAGAACATCTAATAAGATTAAATCAGGTTTTTTTTCTCCATTAGCAATGTGAATTGCTGTTTCACCGTTTAACGCAGCTTTAACTTTGTAATCGTGACGCAAAATACCTGTGAGTACATCAATATTTTCAGGTGCATCATCAACGATTAAGATCGTTGCTTTAATTTTTGATGGCATATATACCACTCCTTTATAGATATTGATTTATAAATACAGCAAGCTTATTACTATCTATGGGTTTTATTAGATGTCCGATTGCTCCGAGCGCTTTCCCCCTCTCGATATCCGTTTCACTAGCATTAGCCGAAATAATTAATACCGGTAGGGAATCACCTTCGGGTAATTTCCTTATCGCTTGTAGGGTTTCAAAACCATCCATTTTTGGCATTAGTAAATCAAGAAAAACGATATCCGGAAATTTTTTAGCTAATTGTTTTAGTGCTATTTCACCCGATAACGCAGCCTTTACTTTGACGCCTTCTGGCATTAAGCCTTTAATCAAATCTATATTTGCCGGCTCATCATCAACCACGAATGCTATTTTAGTCACCAATGACTCCTTGTTAGCTGTATATTCAATATAATGCTTCATTACAGACGATTAAATCGAAGATGAATACATCGCTATAGTTAATTTAAATTAACTTTTTGTATTTATTTTATGAGTTAAACATCTTGATAAAAAGGATAACTGATATTTGCCATTAAACATAACAAACCAGTTACAAAAAGGTCGATAAAAAGAAGAATATAACAATAAACTAAGCCCATTCAGAACTTTTCGGCTAACTTTATAGGCCAACATCTAATAGCTAATTCGTATTCACAATTGATCTATACATTGTTTAATTAATATATATAACGATTAACCAACTAGATGGCTAGGTAAGTATGATGTAGTTAATTGATTTAATACTAAGTAAATGCACTCTGCTGTTAACTTAGTTATAATCTACAGGTTAATAACCTCAAAACATGCAAAATAAAAATAACGGATAATCATGTCTATCGAAAAGCTCCATAACAATAAAGAAAATATGTTTGTCGGCTTTACCGTGTTACTCGTTGATAATATTGAGAACATCCAAAGCACACTGACTAATATGTTATCTACACTGGCCTTTGATAATATCGTTCATGCGGCAAATGGCGCTCATGCATTAAATATTTTATTCCAACAAAAAATAAATTTGATAATTACTGCCCCACAATTGCCCAAAGATGAGAGTATGCAATTATTAAAGCAATCCAGAGCACATCCAAAAACGTCTAAAATCCCCTTTGTAATGATTGCTGAAATGATAAATCAAGAGCAAGTACTCGAAGCGATTAAATATGGTGTTGCAGAATATATTGTAAAACCCTTTTCTGAAAAACAGTTTGTTAATCACTTATCTAAAGCTATTTTCGAGAACAATAACAGTGCAACGAATAAGCTAGCTAGGTTAGCTAAAAACAATAGCCAAAGAGCGAGTGAAAAAGATATCCAGCAACCACTGCAAATTTTAGTTGTTGATGATGTTATTGATAATATAAAAGTGATCAGTGAGATTTTACGTAAAGATTACAAAGTAAAAGCCGCAACCTCTGGTGAAAAAGCATTACAAATATGCCAGATTGAACCTCAACCAGATTTGATACTGTTAGATATAATGATGCCAATCATGGATGGTATGGAAGTTTGTCGCCGATTAAAAGCAAACCCTCATACTCAGCATATTACCGTAATCTTTTTGTCCGCATTAGATCAAACAAAACATATAGTTCAGGGATTAGATTTAGGCGCGGTTGATTATATAACTAAACCTATTGACCCACCTTTAGTACAAGCAAGAGTTCGAACGCATTGCAAAATAATTGAGAGTAATAAATTACTGCGTAGTCAAATTGATATTATGCAAGAAAATGCACGATTAAAAGAAGCGTTTGAATTAATAAGACAAAAAGGTTATCACACAGGTTCTAGCTCAGTAAGTAAACGGATTTAATTCCTTCTTATAATGTTTCACCTCTAATAAATCGGCAAGTATAGAATTATCTAATACTTATGATTAAAGGAGTTCATTGAGTGTGACAAGAAAACTCACTAGATAATGCTAATTTATCGATTGATATTTTTGATGATAATCAAACAGAACGATTGGATGATAATTCAACATTGGCAGCATGCTCTGATCATATTGAAGTATTTTCAAGATAAAAAAAGACGCCGAAGCGTCTTTTTTTATGTAGTTCTCGTGAGAACTAAAATCGGGGACTAATCCATGATTTTAGAAACAACACCAGCACCAACAGTACGACCACCTTCACGGATA
>JABSOY010000025.1 GCA_013215385.1 Colwellia sp. | reverse complement strand
TTTCGCCCAAAATTATTGATAATAGGCAATGAAAAGGCCGCAGTTTTTCCTGTTCCTGTTTGCGCTATACCAAGAAGATCATTCCCATTAATAAGAGCTGGGATACATTCTTTTTGGATCGGTGTGGGCTGTTTATAGCCTTTAAGATTAAGGCGGTCAATAATTGACTCTAAAAGTGAAAGTGCTTTAAATTCTGACATGCTGCCTCTGTAGTGTCACCTAAAGTTTGATGGGGTGCATGATAACACCTCTAATTAGGTCGTCAAACTCAATGTAGCACTACACTTTATAATAATGACAAAATGTTTTTCTATTTCGCAATGCCAATAATTTTAGGGCAATAAAAAATTATAACCAACAATAGTAAAACGTCTAGGCCTAGAAATTTGGATGATAAACCTACGAGTAAGCAGTAACTAATTAATCAGCCTAATGTTTAGCGATAAGAAGACCAAAAGAGGAAGTAATACCTAATGTATTATTCGAGTACAAAATAAGCCTGTCAAATAGAAAAACTAAAGATCAATGCAGATCTGTAACTCTGGTTTTTCATTTTCAGTCTATAACGTTATATTGAGGTAAACTGATTACCTATAGATAATTATTCTTTACCTTCTTATAAAAATAGCACAAAATAGTTTTATAAACCCCAAAAAACAAAACATAAGTCATTGATTTTATTCGTATGAAAAATGCTAAAATCATATGTCAAACACATGGAAATTGGTAGATAAACTTATGAATTATAAAGAAATAAAGAGTGTTTTATTTGTATGTATGGGCAATATCTGCCGCTCGCCAAGTGCTGAAGCTGCTTTTCGCCATAAAGCAAATGAACTGAATTTAAAGCTAACCATTGACTCTGCAGGGACTATTGGTTCACATGCACGAGAAAAGCCTGATCATCGTGCACAAAAAGTAGGTGTTGAGCGTGGTTATTCGTTTGATAATATTAAAGCACGTAAGGTTACAGTCGAAGACTTTGACAACTTTGATATAGTTTTAGCGATGGATGAGCATAATATGAAAGAGCTCAAAAAGGTTGCACCAGAGCATTTACACGGAAAAATTAAATTATTTTTAGAGTATGCAGACAATTATGAAGAGCTCGAAGTGCCTGATCCTTATTATGGTGGTGCGGGTGGTTTTAAATTTGTTCTTGATTTAGTTGAAGATGCCAGTGACGGCTTTTTAAAGCGTTTAATCTAATATATTACTTAAAGAAAAGCCGATAAGCATATTATGCTTAGCGGCTTTTTTATGGATTTTTTATATCTTTGTTTAGCGTTTTGACTGAACGGCAGCCGCTAGTTCGTCAAGTAAGCCGACACTTGTATCTAAATCAATACAGGCATCAGTGATGCTTTGACCATAGGTAAGCTCGTTCACGTCAATCACTTTTTGATTTCCTTCAACCAAGAAGCTTTCAACCATTACCCCAAATATCGCTTTATCACCTTGCTCAATTTGTTTTCTTAATGAACGGGCTACATCAATTTGCTTATTATGGTCTTTATAACTATTGCCATGGCTACAATCGATCATGATACGATTTTGTAAATCAGACTTTGCTAATATTTCACCCGCGGCGTTAATATCACTTTGATGATAATTTGGCTCTTTACCACCACGTAAAATAACATGAGCATAAGGATTACCGTGTGTTTGATAAATACACATTTGGCCACTTTTATCTGGAGAATAAAGTACATGCGGAACACTTGATGCTTTTATTGCATCAACAGCAATTTGTACATTACCGTCAGTGCCATTTTTAAAGCCAACAGGACATGATAGAGCTGAAGCTAATTCACGATGAACTTGGCTTTCAGTTGTTCTAGCACCAATAGCTCCCCAACTGATTAAATCAGAGATGTACTGACCAGTAACCATATCTAAAAATTCAGTGCCGGCAGGTAAACCAAGTGTATTAATATCCATTAATAGAGCACGCGCGAGATTCAAACCTTTAGCAACATGAAATGATTTGTCTAAATCGGGATCACTAATTAACCCTTTCCAGCCAACAGTAGTGCGTGGTTTTTCAAAATAAACCCGCATAACAATTAATAAATCACCAAGGTATTTTTCGTGTAATACTTTAAGTTTTTTTGCGTAGTCAATTGCAGCTGTGGTGTCATGAATTGAACAAGGACCAATAATAACCAACAAACGGTCGTCTTCACCGGTAATAATAGCTTCAATGTCTTTTCTACTTTGAATAATAAAATTAGCAGTCTCATCTTTGAGTGGGATTTGCTGAGCTAATTGTTCAGGGGTTACAAGATTCTCAATTAGCGTGGTTCTAAATTCATCCGTTTTAATAGTCATGATTTTCTAATGTTTCAATTTTATTGATACCGACAAGTGAATAAACAGCTTATCGGTAATAGATATGGCGGCTAACATAGCGAAATTATTCGCTATTGTGAACCAGTTTATGCAACTAAATGTAAATTTTACCCTTTAAAGAGTATTTTTAGCAATATATAAGTATAAGAGATTCTTTCATTTGTTTAATTCACTATTTTATCCACATTATCCTTGTACCTCTTTGTTTACACTAGAGTGCAACTATTGACCTTTCTCAATAACATTTCGTATTTACTTTATATTTTAATTATGTGACTAATATCTGAGATACATCCGGATTAAATCTGAGCTTGTACGAGATACTTAAAGATAATAAAAAATAAGAGAGAGAGATAATGCGTTTCACACTATCAAAATTAAGCTTAGCGATTATGGCAACCACATTAGTGATGCCAGTTTTTGCTGAAGAAGCACAAGAAGAGACCACTGAGCGTATCTCGGTTACGGGCTCCCGTATTAAACAGAACAGTGCGCAAATGGCGACTCCTACTACAGTCATCGATTCTGCAACTATTGCTCAGTTTGGTGTAAAAAACATTGGTGAGTTAATGAACAAATTACCGGCCTTAATGGATGGCATCAGCGGTGGTAATACTAACTTTCAAAATAGCGGCAATACCAATAATGCCGGTTTAGAACTGGCTAACTTACGTGGTTTAGGAGTAAATCGTACGTTAGTTTTAGTTGACGGCCGTCGCCAAGTTGCCGGTAGTGCAGGCACAGCATCTGTCGATATGAGTACGATTCCTACTTCGATGATAGAACGTCTTGAGATTATTACTGGCGGTGCATCTGCTGTTTATGGTGTTGACGCGGTGACAGGCGTTGTTAACTTTATTATGAAGAAAGACTACGAAGGTTTTGAAGTAGAGGCGTACTACGGAGAAACTTCTGAAGGTGATGGTGAGAAAAAAGATTTGTCATTATCTTGGGGGAAAAACTTCTCTAAAGGTAATTTTACTATTAATGCTTCGTATTATGACCAAGCAGAAATAGCGATACCTGATCGCGATTACGCTAATAAAACGCCAAGCTTTACCAGTCATCAAGGCCAAGCTATTTTACATGCTGATCAGCGATATCAAGCTTTAAGTGAAGAGGGGCTGTTTTATGTACCAAATAGTAATTACTTATGGGATGGTAATCATCCAGCACCCTGGGGAGGAAACCTTCCACAATTACCAATTACCCAAATAAATAATGCCGGCTTTTATCCTATTTTTGCTGATGATCCAATCCAGCCCTTTGGTTCTAATGGTTATGATACTTACGCAGTAGATAGAAATTCAGGTGATACCAGAGCTTTTATTGCGGGTATTAATTGTAATACCGTACCTTGTGATGGCGGTGATGGCTTTCGTACCTCAGAGTCAAGTACCTTGATGACGCCAAGTGAACGTCTGCTTGTGAGCATGCGCGGTAGTTATAATATCAATAATGAACATCAAATCTTTGCCGAAGCTAAATACAGTAAAATTGAGTCTGCTGCGTCAGGCCAAGCCAGTGTTTTTCATGATGATAACTTTGGGCCATTAATTCCAATTAACATTGATAACCCTTTTGCACCTCAGATTATTAAAGATGCTTTAATCGCAGGTGGCCATACTCAAGCAGCACTCGCTGTTGTTGGTATGGGCGTTCGTTCAGAAACATCTCGTGAAACGACACAGTTTATGTTTGGTGGGACTGGTGAATTAGGTGATTATGGTTACGACTTCTATGTTCAATATGGTCAAACAAAGGGTGAAATCGATAATCAAGATTTACTCTTATCAAGATACTACCAAGCATTAGATGCTGTTGATGACGGTAATGGTAATGCTGTTTGTCGAGATAGCAGTAATGGTTGTGTTGCTTTTAATCCGATCAATAACTTAGCTTCAGATGAAGCGTTAAACTATGTCGGCGTGAACTTAAGAACTGATGAAAAAGTTGACCAATTTGTTGCCAATTTCTCGATTAACGGTGAGTTGTTTGAAATAGACTCAGGTTCTGTTGATTTTGCATTTGGTGTCGAATATAGAGATGAATCATCTAATAGTAATCCTGATGAATTAACAAAAACGAAACAAACTTTAGCTGACGGAAGTGTTGTTGGTACTGGGCAAGTCGGTTCTACCTCTGGTGTTAACGTTGCGAGTTATGCATATTTAGGCGAAACAGATGGTAGCTTCGACGTTGCAGAAATTTTTGCAGAAGTACTTGTGCCAATTGCTGAAGGAATTACTGGTATTGAAAGCTTAGATTTAGAGTTAGCTGCTCGATATAGTGATAATAGTGTCACTGGTGGTGATACCACATGGAAATCAGGCTTGAACTGGACGGTAACTGAGGAATTTAGAGTACGTACAACATTTTCTCATGCCGTTAGAGCGCCAAATATCGAGGAATTATTCGCACCCGAACAGATCGGTGGTGGTAATATGACAGACCCTTGTGACAGTGGCAGAACTGATGAAGGTCCTAACCCTGCCAATCGTGCAGCTAACTGTTTAGCGTTAGGCATTCCTGCTGACTTTAGTTCAAGTGCAGAATTTGGCACCCGCGGTGTAAAAAGCAGTGGTAATGTAGAATTGTCACCAGAAACTGCGGATACGTTCACGGTAGGGATTGTTCTTACACCTATGGATGAATTAAGTATTGCTGTTGATTATTGGGATATAAGTATTGATGATGCTATTACTACCTATTCTGCAACGGATGTTTTATCTAATTGTGTTGATAGCTCGGCGCTAAATGCCAAATACTGTGAGCTTGTAAATCGTGATGCTAACAACCAAATTATCAGTGTTGGTACGCAATCAATTAACGTGGCAAACTTTGCATCTTCAGGAACAGATGTAGATATAAATTATCATCTTGGTTTATCAAACTACGGCGAATTAAATTTCAATTTAAAAGCCACCTATTTAGATAAACGAGACTTTCAAACTAATATTGAATTTCCTGATGATATAGACAAACAAGCAGGTGAAGTTGGTACGCCTAATTTTAGAGGATTATTTACTACGGTATATACATTTAATCACTTTACAGCTAGTTGGACCATGAACCATGTTGGTGGCAGTGACTTTAATAATGATGCTACTCCAGACCAATATCCTGAGTGGTTTAACAATAAAGTAGGTTCTTATACTTACCATAGTTTATATTTTAACTATGACGCTGCTGAAGGACTTTCAGTCTATGCTGGTATAGAGAATGTGGCTGATAAAAGACCACCTGCTTTACCAGGATTAAACAGTGGTACTTTGTTATATAATGGCGTTGGTCGCCAATTTTATACCGGTGTAAAATATAGTTTTTAAGCACGGGTAAATAGCATAAAAAAATAATAAAGCGCAAATATTAATAATTTAATATTTGCGCTTTTTTTATATAAACGCCATCAAACGTGAATTAATTAGACAAGTTGTCTTTACGATAAATTGGTCGTTATCTCAGTGTTCAGTATTTCTGAAAATCAGCTAATATTTATAACGCTGTAAGCCTGTTTCATTAAGAATCTTCGCGGAGATTTCTTCAACTGAAAACTTAGTGCTATTAATGAAAGGTATTTTTTCTTTTTTATAGAGTTTTTCAACTTCTCTTACTTCCATTCTACATTGTCTTGCGGAAGAATATTTACTGTTCGCCAGTCGTTCACCGCGAATATCAATTAAGCGTTGTGCGTCAATCGTTAAACCAAACAGCTTCTTTTTATGTGGCTTTAAGAAATCAGGAAGAGTTAGTTCATCCATATCATCATCGGTAAAGGGATAATTTGCCGCCTTAATACCATATTGAAGCGCTAAATATAATGAAGTAGGGGTTTTACCTGAACGAGACACACCGACCAGAATAATATCAGCATGCTCATAGTTGGTGACATTCGAACCATCATCATTAGCTAATGTATAATTAACGGCATCTATACGGTAATCGTAACTATTCTCATGAATACTGTGTGTTCTATGGGCGGTTGGTTTAGCTTCTAGTTTTAACTCTTTTTCCAATGGCGCAATAAAGTGCTCAAGAAAGTTATAAATAACACCGTCACAACTATCAATAATTTCTCTTATATCGTTATTAACAAAAGTGTGAAAAACAAGAGGTGGCTCGCCGGTGCGTTTAGCCGCTTTGTTGATTTTTAACTTAGCCGCTTCTGCTTTTTCTATGGTTTCAACAAATGAAATAGTGTCGTGGTCAAACTCAGTGGGGAAAAGTGAAAGCAAGGCATGACCAAAAACCTCTGATGTAATGGCTGTGCCATCAGAAATATAAAAAGCAGCGCGCATTTAAAACCTCTTTATTATCAATCGTTGTAACTTATACTGAAATCTTTCAAATAACATTTCAGTTTATAAAGTTCGCAGTGTAAAATGTCTTAAGCTATAAATATACTGATATAACTGATAAATCTATTTATTTTTGTTTCTTTTTTTTGGAGAAGATGTCGTGCAAGAAAATGTACTTTGGTATGAAGTTTTAGGAATGAATGATGTTGACCGCGTTGGCGGAAAAAATGCATCACTGGGTGAAATGATCTCAAATCTTTCAAATGTAGGTGTACAAGTTCCTGGTGGTTTTGCCACTACGTCTTTTGCATTTAATGAGTTCTTAGAGCAAAGTGGCATCAACGACAAAATATATCAGCTCCTTGATAATTTAGATGTCGATGATTTAGCTGCATTAGCAAAATCAGGTGAAACGATCCGTAACTGGATCATCGAAACTCCATTTTTACCACAAATGCAGCTTGATATTGCTAAAGCTTATGAAAAGTTAGCAGACGGTTTTGCAGACGACGCTTCTTTTGCTGTTCGTTCATCAGCAACCGCAGAAGATATGCCTGATGCTTCTTTTGCTGGTCAGCAAGAAACCTTCTTAAATGTACGTGGTTTCGATGCTGTAATGATCGCTATAAAACATGTTTACGCTTCATTATTTAATGACCGTGCAATTTCTTACCGTGTGCATCAAGGGTACGATCACCGTGGTGTCGCCTTATCTGCCGGTATTCAACGCATGGTTCGTAGTGACATAGCATCAAGTGGTGTGATGTTTTCTATTGATACTGAATCTGGCTTTGAAGATGTAGTATTTATTACTTCAAGTTATGGTTTAGGTGAAATGGTTGTGCAGGGCGCCGTTAACCCTGATGAATTTTATGTTCATAAACCAACACTTGCTAAGGGTAAACCTGCAGTTGTTCGTCGTAACATCGGTAGTAAAGCCATTAAAATGATTTACACCAAAGATCAAAACCATGGCAAGCAAGTTGAAATTGTCGATATTGAAGAAAAATTATCAAACCAATTTTCATTAACTGACGATGAAGTACAAGAACTTGCCAAGCAAGCGATAATTATTGAAAATCATTATCAGCGTCCAATGGATATCGAATGGGCAAAAGACGGCTTAGACGGTAAACTTTATATTGTTCAAGCGCGCCCTGAAACAGTACGCAGCCGCGAAAGCGCTAATGTAATGGAGCAGTTTCACTTACAAGCAACCGCTGATGTTATTTGTGAAGGCCGTTCAATTGGTCACAAGATTGGTAGTGGTGAAGCAAAGGTTTTGGGATCTCTTGCTGAAATGGACAAAATTAAACCAGGTGATGTATTAGTCACTGATATGACCGATCCTGATTGGGAACCTATCATGAAGCGTGCATCTGCGATTGTGACTAATCGTGGCGGAAGAACATGTCATGCTGCCATTATTGCACGTGAAATGGGCATTCCAGCGGTTGTTGGTTGTGGCAATGCCACGAAACTCATCGCTAATGGCGATAAAGTAACGGTTTCTTGTGCTGAAGGCGATACCGGTTTTATCTACGATGGCAAGTTAGACTTTACCGTGACAACGTCTGAAGTTGATTCAATGCCTGACGTACCTTTAAAAATAATGATGAATGTCGGTAACCCAGACCGAGCTTTCGGTTTTGCGCGTTTGCCACATGCAGGCATTGGCCTGGCACGTTTAGAGTTCATCATTAATAAAATGATTGGTATTCATCCAAAAGCATTATTGAATTTTGATGAGCAATCTGAAGATTTGAAAGATGAAATTAACGATATCATTGTTGGTTATGCTAGCCCTGTTGAGTTCTATATTGCTAAATTAACTGAAGGTATTGCCACGTTAGCTTGTGCGTACTCGCCAGAGAAAGTTATCGTTAGAATGTCTGATTTTAAATCAAATGAGTATGCCAACTTAGTTGGTGGCGACGTATTTGAACCGGAAGAAGAAAACCCGATGATAGGTTATCGTGGTGCCGCGCGTTATATTTCTAAAGATTTCCGTGATTGTTTTGCCCTTGAATGTGAAGCGATAAAACGTGTTCGCAACGATATGGACTTTACCAACGTTGAAATCATGATCCCATTTGTTCGTACTGTCGAAGAAGCGGAACAGGTTATTGAGATATTAGCTGAAAATGGCCTTAAGCGTGGCGAGAACGGTTTACGCGTTATCATGATGTGTGAATTGCCTTCGAACTGTTTATTAGCGGATCAGTTTCTTGATCACTTCGACGGATTCTCTATCGGTTCAAACGATTTAACCCAGTTAACGCTAGGTTTAGACCGTGACTCTGGTTTAATCGCTCATTTATTTGACGAACGTAACCCAGCAATAAAAGCGTTACTTTCAATGGCTATTAAAGCGTGTAAAGCACGTGGCAAGTATGTCGGTATTTGTGGTCAAGGACCATCTGATCACCCAGACTTTGCTGCATGGTTAGTTGAAGAAGGTATTGATAGTGTATCGCTTAACCCAGATACCGTATTAGCAACTTGGCTTTATATCGCTGAAAACCATAAGTAGGCGGGTACTAAATAAAGATAGATATCACCTAACTATGCTAGCGAATGGTATTTAGGTTAATATTCATTTTTTGTCAGTCAAACATTATTTAAGGCTAAGTATTTTTTAACTATAAGTTTAGTTTAAAAAATTCTTAGCCTTTTTACTGCCTTGTACAAATAAATAAATTTAGCGTGATATACTGAAATTAATATTAAACTGCCAGTATATTTTTCGTTTATGTCTCAAAGCTTACCTTCAATAGAACACCAAGAACTGATTGCGCCACTGTATCAAAAATTCTCTCAAGAACTCGCTAATAGTGAATATATAGGGGAGATAAGTTGCCAGTATAGCGCTCGTTTAGCTGTAGCTACGGACAACAGTATTTATCAGCAACTGCCACAATTGGTGCTCCACCCGAAAAATAAGCAAGATATACAAGAGATCAGTCTATTATCTTCTTGCGAAAAATATCAAAGTATAAAATTTAGTGCCCGTGGTGGTGGTACAGGGACTAACGGGCAAAGCTTAACACCAGGTATCGTGGTTGATTTATCAAAATACATGAACCGTATTTTAGAAATTAACGTCGCTGAAAACTGGGTACGTGTTGAAGCTGGCGTCATTAAAGATCAACTAAATGATTATTTACGCCCTCATGGTTTTTTCTTTTCGCCAGATTTATCAACCAGTAGCCGTGCAACCATTGGTGGGATGATCAATACCGATGCTTCTGGACAAGGCTCTTTGGTTTACGGTAAAACGTCTAACCATGTCTTATCACTAGAATCTGTTCTCGCCAATGGCGATTTATTGTCAACATCGCCAATGCCTATTGCAGACGCCGAAGAACTGGCCAAACAAAATAATAGCTACGGCAATATTATTAAACAGGTTCTTAGCTCGTGTCGTGATAACCGCGTATTAATATTAGAAAAATTCCCACGCTTAAATCGTTTTTTAACCGGTTATGATTTAGAAAACGTTTTCAATGACGACTTAAGCCAACTTGATATCTCACGTATAATCACCGGCTCTGAAGGATCTTTAGCGTTTGTTTGTGAAGCAAAGCTGAATTTAACCCCAATATTAAAAGCAAAAACAGTTATCGTTATTAAGTACGATAGTTTTGATTCAGCGCTTCGTCATTCTCCTGCGCTGGTTGAAGCAAAAGCAACCTCAGTTGAAACTATCGACTCAAAAGTATTAAATTTAGCGAAACAAGATATTGTTTGGCATTCGGTCAGTGATTTAATCACCGACGTTGAAAATAAAGTGATGGACGGTATTAATATCGTTGAATACAACGGTACTAGCATAGACGCTTTAGCAGAGCAGGTTGCACAATTAACGGCTCGTTTAACGCAAGACATAAGTAACAAAACTGGTGTTATTGGTTACCAAGTCACAACAGATTTAAGCAGTATCAATAAACTCTACGGTATGCGTAAAAAGGCAGTCGGTTTATTAGGTAATACTGAGGGTAATCAAAAGCCATTGGCCTTTGCAGAAGATACCGCGGTGCCACCAGAAAACTTAGCCGACTATATTGTTGAGTTTCGAGCATTGCTTGATAGTTATGATTTGCAATATGGTATGTTTGGCCATGTTGATGCGGGTGTTTTACATGTGCGCCCAGCGCTTGATATGTGCGATCCAGAGCAAGAAAAACTGCTTAGAGAAATATCAGATAAAGTGGTGGCATTAACGGCTAAATATGGCGGCTTAATGTGGGGAGAACACGGTAAAGGATACCGTAGTGAATACAGCCCAGCCTTTTTTGGCGAATACTTATTTACCGAGTTAAGAAAAATTAAAAGCGCGTTTGACCCTTTCAATAAAATGAATCCAGGTAAAATTTGTACACCCTATGAATCGAATGAAAAGTTAGTATCAGTTGATGATACTAAACGTGGTTTTTATGACCGTCAAATACCCATAACGGTAAAAGACTCCTTTAGTTCAGCCCTTGACTGTAACGGCAATGGTTTATGTTTTAATTATGACGCAGATAGCCCGATGTGTCCTTCTAGCAAGGTAACGCGCGACAGAAGGCATTCTCCGAAAGGCCGAGCAGGGTTGATGCGTGAGTGGTTACGCCTTTTACATGCTAAGGGTGTTGATATACTTGCCTTAGAAGAGAATATTCAACATTGGTCAGTAAAAAGGTTACTGGATAAAGTGAAAACTCGCTTCTCTGCTAACCAGCAAGCTGATTTTTCGCATGAGGTTATGGAAGCTATGCAAGGTTGTTTAGCCTGTAAAGCTTGTGCGAGCCAATGTCCGATAAAAGTCGATGTGCCAGACTTTAGAGCACGTTTTATCAACTTATATCACTCAAGATACTTCCGACCGTTGAAAGACCATTTAGTCGCTAATGTGGAAACATTAACGCCGTTAATGGCAAAAGCACCTAAATTAATTAATGCCGTGTTATCTCATCAATGGTACGACAAACTTTCACGTGCAACCATAGGTTACATTGATACACCGATACTTTCTGTGCCGACTTTAGCTAAGCAAGTGAGTGACAAAAATTATCAAAGCTTTGATCTGGGCTATTTGAAAAACCTTAACGCAGAGCAACAAGCAAAGCATGTATTGATAGTTCAAGACCCATTTACCTCTTTTTATGATGCCAATGTCGTTGAAGCCATGATGGCATTAATCAAAAAATTAGGTTTTACGCCAATATTATTACCGTTCAAACCGAACGGTAAACCGCAGCATGTAAAAGGATTTTTGGCCAAGTTTGCTAAAACAGCTAAAAATGCCGCTGAATTTTTAAACGAGCTTCATCAATTAAATATTCCTATGCTGGGCTTAGACGCTTCATTAACGCTTTGCTACCGAGATGAATACAAACAAACACTTGGCGACAAGCGTGGCGATTTCCATGTGCTGTTGGCGCACGAATGGTTATTAACGGTGACTGATCACCCAAACACCCAAGCGGCACTTTCATCGTTACTTAAAAATAAGCAAGCAGCGCCTTATAAATTGTTTGCCCATTGTACTGAAAAAACGGCATTGGCGGGTAGTGAAGGGCAATGGCGAGACATATTTGGACTATTCGGTTTAACGCTTGAAAACGTCTCTGTGGGTTGCTGTGGTATGGCAGGCACTTATGGTCATGAACAAGTAAACTTTGAAAATTCAAAAATGTTGTTTGAAATGAGTTGGCAGGAAAAATTAGCTAAGTTAGAGGCTGAACAAGTATTAGTGACCGGTTATTCATGTCGAAGCCAAACAAAACGATTAGGAAGCATGCAAACGCGTCATCCGGTTGAAGCGTTATTAGCGGCTTTTGCTTAAATTTTACGCTATGGCTAAAGTTATTATAGAGCTTGTCGATATAGTCTTTGACCAATGTTGTACTTGTTCTAACTCGCTATGTCGAATAGCTAAAATGTGAGAGGTTTTATGTCAATATCATTAAATAATACTGAAGGTGTTCAAACTAATATAACCACAGGCCATGCGCTGAAAACGGCTAAATTATCACAGGGCCAGCAAGAAATTGAAGGTCAAATGGCGTTAAAGCTTATTGCTTCAGCGGGTAGTGTTGGTTCGACAGCTTTACCAACGGTTGGTAATAGTGGTCATAATATCAATATTAAAGTTTAATATTGGTTTAGAGTATTTTTAAGCGGTTAAATGCATCGTGCTGGCTTTGGTAAGCCAGCATACTTTGTCGCTTGTTTAGCAGGACCTTCTTTAAATAATCGATATAAATATCGACTACTTGCTTTTTCTTCCCCAAACTCAGCTTTCATCGCTTTCGTTAACGCTCTAATCGCGGGCGAAGTATTATAGGTGAGGTAAAACTCCCTAACAAAACGAATAACTTCCCAATGCGACTCTGTTAATACTAATTCATCTTGGTCAGCAATTAATTGGGCTAAATCGCTATGCCAGTCTTTAAAGTTGATTAAATAACCTTGCTTGTCGGTCGCTATTTCTTGCTCGTTAAAAACTAAACTCATTGCCAAGTTACCGACTTTTGTGTTTCACAAATTAATGTCATTAATGCATCTAGTGATAAAGTATTAATTTTATCCTTATCAATAGTTATTGCTCTTGCCTGAGCATGCGCTTCAATAATATAAAGTGCTGGTAACGCAACTTTATTCAAGGCTTGTTGCCATAAATCATGATTAAGATTGTAGCAACCATCATCAAGTAAAACGATGGTGTCACTTATCTGTATTACGTTAAGACATTGCTCAAAATCACTGGTTTGAAAAGCTGAAGTGCGTACTAAATGAAGCATACTCATGATGAATTAAAACCTTAATATTGTTTGGTGTTGGTGTAATGATGTTGCAAAGTCATCTTGTTTGAGTACCTGAACATTTTCAATCGAAAAGTTACTAGGCAAACCACGTTGATTAAGAGAATGATGACAAACATATATATTCTCAATATCGTAAAACTCTAACGCGTCTAAGGTTTTTAAAAAATCTTTTTGCTGGATCAGTTCAGGATGTTGCTTAGCTATTAATTGATAAACGCCGTCACCCTGAAAATACAAACTTATGGCTTGTTCATACGAGCCAAAAATAAGGGCAATATCGAGAGAATCTTTAGCATTAGCGTTTGACAATGGCGCGCTAGCATTAAGAATAGCGACTGACTTTTCAGTTACTGACATATATATATCCTCAAAGTTGAATTAAACGATCGGCTTTAACATTCAATTCAACTAATTCGCCTAAACCCGACAAGGTAAAAGCTTGATGAACATTAGTTGCGTGCTTATCATTAATATCATCACTTAGGCCGCGTTTTTCTGCCGCGGTAGCACATAAATGTAAGGGAAGATTATACTTGTGATATAACTGTTGCCATTGCTGGTGTGCTTGATATTCGTCATTAGGCAACGCAAGGTGCTGGCTACCATTTAATACCCCGTCTTGATAAAAGAATACCCCGACAACGTTCATCTTCATTGTTAATGCAGTCGTAACCATATTGATAGCGGTTGCGGTTAAATTACTATTAGGAGGGGTGGTGATAACAAAAGCGATACTTTTCACAAGGTGTCCTAGCTGCTTAATAACAAAAGTTCAATATAAAAAAACCTCGTTGATCGTATGATCAACGAGGTTTCGTATTATAAGCAATATTCAGCTTACATTCTATTATCTTGAGATATTAATCGTCACCGCTAGTAACACCTAATATGTGTAATAAGCTCATAAAAATATTATAGATAGAAACAAACAAAGTAAGTGTTGCGATAATGTAGTTTCTTTCACCACCTTGAATGATATCGCTAGTTTGCTTTAATATGATGCCACTAGAAAATAAGATGAATAGGGCGCTAATCGCTAAGCCTAATGCTGGAATATTAAGAAACATATTAGCAACCATTGTAATTATCAATACCCAAAAACCAGCAAAAAGCATTCCGTTTAAAAAGCTCATGTCTTTTTTAGTTGTTAAAACAAAAGCAGACAAAGCAAAGAAGATGAAACCTGTCCCACCGAGAGCCATAACAACAAGATCAGTACCACCACTTGCTACATACATGCCAATTATTGGTCCAGTGATGTAACCTAAAAAGCCGGTAAAGGCGAATACACTTAATAAACCTGCACTAGAGTCTGCAGTCTTATGCACTAAAAACATTAATCCATAAACACCGACTAAAGAAACTATCATTCCAGGGTGAGGTAAATTTAGGTATGCAGAAAAACCTGCGACAACCGCACTAAATGCTAGCGTCATTGACAACAACATGTAAGTATTTTTAAGTACTTTGTTAATTTCGATAGCTGAACTTTTACTACCCTGTAAACTAATATTTGATTGCATAAAATTTCCTCTGATAACTTTGGTTATACTTTTTAGATAAGGCCATTTTAGCAAAATTCAAGGTAAGCTTAAAGTTTACTAAAGACATTTTGACATATTATGGCACGGTGATTTTTAAATTACTATGCTTTAGTTGTTCAGACCTGTTGATATTCATTGATAATTTGTGAACGTTTGTAACAGTCTTTACTGTGATCATTGACCATACCGCAAGCTTGCATATGTGCGTAGCAGATTGTTGAGCCAACAAACTTAAAACCGCGTTTTTTTAAATCTTTGCACCAAGCATCTGATTCAGCCGACGTAGCAGGGTAGTCGGCTAAATTATCCCATGAATTAACAATGGTTTTGTTATTAACGAATTGCCACATGTAAGTGCTAAAACTGCCAAACTCTTTTTGGATATCAATAAAACACTGAGCGTTATTAACGGCAGCATTTATTTTTAAACGGTTACGGATTATATTGCTGTTGAGCATTAGCTCTTCAATTTTTTCTTGACTGTACTTAGCAACAATTTCAACATCGAATTGAGCAAATGCCGTTCGATATCCTTCACGTCGTTTTAGTATGGTATACCAGCTTAGGCCTGCTTGCGCAGACTCTAATGTTAAGTACTCAAATAGCTTTTGATCATCATAAACAGGTACTCCCCATTCTTCATCATGATATTTTACATAGTCAGGTTTTGATGTATCAAGCCAAGGGCAGCGGCAAATCTTTTCGATTGAATTGTCATTATTCATATAAGAACCTTAAACTATTGCTTAAATTGCTAGCAATGTGATGTTTTTTCTAGCAAACAAACCTTTTTATAAAAGAAATGCTTTACAAGTCTTTTTCGACACTTTAATATTCGCCTCGTTCTGAAGCAAGCAATTGTTTTGAAACATTCAGGTGAGATGGCTGAGTGGTCGAAAGCACTGGTCTTGAAAACCAGCGACGGTTTATCCCGTCCTAGAGTTCAAATCTCTATCTCACCGCCACATTTAAAAAACCGCTAATCGAAAGATTAGCGGTTTTTTGCTATCTGCAGTTTATAAAAGTTAGACCAAGGGGTTATAGCACTAAACCTTCGAGTAGAGTTCAAATCTTTATCTCACCGCCACATTTAAAAAAACCGCTAATTGAAAGATTAGCGTTTTTTTGCTTTCATCTTTGTTCCCTAGCAAGCTTAAATATTAAGCTGAACATTATTTTTATTTAGTTTATTTAAGCTGATTGGCTTTTCGGTATTTACCTTGATAGTCAAAAAGTCTGTCTTTAATACGCCAGTAGTATTTTTGTTTTCTGGCAATGACAAAATCTGGGCAAGGCAACAGGTTCGCTAGCTTTAATGCTTGCTCTAGATTAGTCACTTCAAACGACTCAGTTGAACCCAGTTGAACACTGATTTTAGCGCTAAGGCGTTTAGAAAAGATATCGTTGAACGCTTTAACCTGATTAGGTCTAGAAAAATCAAAAGATTCATTAAGCTCAGTGCCTTCTTCATCATGGTAAGTGATTTTTAACCTATCAGCGCCCTTATCACTGAGCTTATCATTAACCTTATTACTAACTCTGGTTAAATTAAGACCTGCGCAGCGAATAATTTTTGAATCTTTGAGTTGCAGTGCCTTTTTTAACATATCATCGGGGTCGACTAAGACCTCAAAACACTGCAAACAGGTCCGAGCCGCAATGTCATTTTCACCACCACAGTGAGGGCACTCTTTAAAGACAAAGCGGTAGTCACACTGACTCTCTGTAGATCGCTCTTCACTGGGGTCATTGACGAGGCCTTGGCATCGTCTGCCGTAGTGCTCAACTAAATAACCGTTATCATCACAGATTCCCCAAAATGTATTGGGAAATTCACAACTAGGGCAAACAACTTGCACAGGCTGACTTTTACTATTTGGCTTTTTCTCACCGACTTCCGGATGATAGAGGTCAAAATCATTGCCGGTATAGTCAATCACCAAGCAATCTTTTTTGTTTTCACTCAAGCGCAGGCCACGACCAATTATTTGCTGATAGAGACTAACCGATTGTGTCGGACGTAATATCGCAATCATATCGACATGGGGCGCATCAAAGCCAGTGGTTAACACCGAAACATTAACCAGATATTTAATTTCTTTATGCTTGAATGCTTTGATTAACTGATCGCGCTCAATGTTGTCGGTAGCGCCGGTAATTAACGCACTCAATTTGGCGGGTAGATAACTATAAACCTCTTTGGCATGCTCAACTGTCGCGGCAAAGATCATAATACCTTGGCGGTCCTCACCTAACTCAATGACCTGTTCTATAATGCCTTGCGTCACCCTTGGGTTTTTATTTAATAGATGATTCATATCCGTAGGACTATATTCGCCAGAAGCGTTTGCTCGCAGGCTACTAAAATCATAGTGTTCTATGGTGGCATCGACTAAATTGGGCTCGGTTAAATATTTGCGTTTAATTAAATAGCGTAGCGCTAGCTCATAAATACAGTGATCAAAAGGCCGCTTTTCTTCACTTCGCATGAAACCACGATAATGCTTTTTATAAATCCAGCCCATGCCCAAACGATAAGGGGTGGCGGTTAAACCTAGTAATTTTACTTCGGGATTAACTTGCATCAACTTCTCAATGATTTGTTGATACTGGTTACTGCTTGCTCTTTCTTTTGATTCGTCATTTGACGCGTCTTTAGCTTTATCTTTAGATTGATCATTAGATTGATCATTAGACAAGTCAGTACTGGCTAGGTTAACTCGATGACATTCATCAATAATAATTAAGGAGTAGGGCTCATTAAAATCATCTAGATTGCGGGCTGCCGATTGTATGCTGGCGAACGTGACTTGGTGTTGAGTTTCTTTAAGTTTTAATCCCGCAGAATAAATACCGGCAGTAACACCATAGCTTTCATATTTTTGATGATTTTGCTCGACCAACTCTTTCACGTGAGTTAGTACGAGTATCTTTCGTTTTGCTAAGCGAGCAAGTTCGGCAATTACCAGACTTTTACCTGAGCCAGTAGGTAAAACAATCACCGCAGATTCGTTGGTGTTTCGAAAGTGTTTGAGCACCGCAGAAACGGCATCTTGTTGATAATCTCTAAGTTGAAAAGCTGCCACGCAGTGCTGCTGCCTTATGGGTTTGAAAAGCCGTTATGATAGCAAATCTAGGTGGATATAGTATAAAATGATAAAAAGCTTCTCTCTAATGAAGTCTATTGGCATCAATAATTGAATAGATTTTTATTTCATTCTAGACGAGCTTAACTCTATGATTAAGAGTAGCTCTATTCGTTTAATAAACTTGGATAGTTTTCTTTAAAAATCACTTTAAAGGTAATTTTATTGAATAAAATCAGTGGCCATACTCGGCCCATTCTGCCCACCACATTAAAAAACCCCGCTAATCGAACGGTTAGCGGTTTTTTGTTATCTGCAGTTTATAAAAGTTAGACAAAAGGTTCATAGCGCTACACATTTGCATAGAGTTCAAATTTCTCCCTCACCTCTATATTAAGAGAAATAGCTAACTAAAAAGTTGACGTGTTCCGGTCTGTTAGGTTTGCAAAGGTAATAAAAGCATCGAATATTATTACCGTAAAAACAGCACGCTTTCTATCGTTAATTTACCTTAGTAGCCGCAGATGAAGCTATACAGGTTAACAAGATATACGCTTAATAAGTGTCAGCATATTTTACATGTTTTTTAAAAAATAAAATCTCCTGATATATGCTCTTGAATTATAGTAAATAAAAAGCATGGTATAAATTATGCTTTTATCTCCTAGGATGAAAAATAAAATTAGCCTAGGAGATAAATATGAGTTTTCAACAGCCAGTCTGGAAAATATTTGTAGGTTTTTCTTTTGCTGTTATATGTTCAGTTTGTTCGATATCATCAGCTTATGCAGGACTGATAACGTCTGATATAAACATTGTTGATGCATCAATAACGTTTGACGACGTATCTAGTTTTGGAGAAACTGCCGGAGATTTTAGTGTAATTGAAGGAGGTACTACAACGACAAGTATTTTCGCAGGAGATACTGTTACTACAGGTGTAAATCCATTATTGGGCACACTTACCGAGACCGACGACGGCATTGGGTTTTCTGGTGCTGCTGATGTCAGTGGTGATGAATATTTAATCGGCTTTGATTCTTTTCTTAGTGTAGAAAACTCATCATTGGTTGATATTTACCAGGTGTTTTTCAAACTCACTTTCAGTAATTTGGTTAATGCAACAGGGGATGATGCTTATGCTGATTCTGAATTTGTTTTAATGGCCAACGGCAGTGAAATATTTTTCTCTGATCTTCTTTCGGATTCGCTTTATGGTAATGAAATTGGTGGTGTCCTTAACGGAGACTTTGGCGGTGAAATGACTGAAAGTGATACGCTGCTCTTTGATTTTATCCTTAACCCTTTAGATATTCTTGACCTGGAGTTAATTTGGACACTAGAAGGTGGTGAATATGATAACGGAAGTAGCATCGCAAGCTTTTCTCAATTTTTATCAGTAGATTCTGTGACTCTTCAGCAGACAGCACCCCCGCAAAGCGTTCCTGAGCCAACAACGTTACTATTGTTCGCGATCGGAATATTAGGATTAGGGAGAAAAAATACTTTATTCAGGACTAAATAATTTAGTGTCATCAGTTAAATTGAGCTGTATTGCTGATTAATCATACAGAAGAAGGAAATTTAACATGTTTAAAAAATTATTATTAAAAGCCGGTACGTTTGCAAGTTCACTAGCACTTGTGGTGAGTTTAAGTTTTAGTCAATCAGCAATAGCGTCAGAGCCATTCCTTGCTCAAATAACTATGTTTGGTGGTAACTTTGCACCACGAGGGTGGGCACTTTGTGACGGGCAATTACTCGCTATATCGTCAAATACCGCACTGTTTTCTATATTGGGCACAACATATGGTGGCGATGGTCGCACTACCTTTGGTTTACCCGATTTACGCGGTCGTGTTGCAATACATCCAGGTAATGGTCCTGGATTAAGCCCTCGTGCTCTGGGGGCACGTGGGGGACAAGAAATGGTTACTTTAACAACTGCCGAAATGCCATCTCACAATCATGATGTGAAGTTACGTGGAAAGGATGCAAGTGGTAATTCTGCTACACCAGATGGAAACAGCCTAGCGACTAAACGCCGTACTAACATCTATAGTTCGGCTGCACCTGATGTCGATATGCATGTTGGCTCTATTGCTGAAAATTATAGCGGCGGTAGTCAGGCTCATAATAACATGATGCCATTTTTAGGCGTGAACCATATCATTGCTTTAGCTGGCATATTTCCATCACGTAACTAAGTATGGCTATTTCAGCGGGATAAAAATCGCTAGTATTAAGCTAGCGATTCTATTTTTTAGCCCTATTTTTAGGTTTTTTTTATGTCTGTTACTCGTGCAATTTTGTTTATTATTTTGGTTACCTTTTTTACATTTGCCAATAATGTCAGAGCAAATGACAGCCGAGAAATCCGTAACGCTGAAAAATTATTGGCCATGGGAGATTATGATAATGCCTTCGAAAAATACCAGCGTTTAGCTCAGGAAAAGAGCAACCCTTTGGCAAAGTTAACCATGGCGATGTTTTATGATTATGGCTGGGGGCGAGTGCAAGATAGAAAAAAGGCCTGTTTATGGTATGAACAGGCTGCTAAACATGAACTTCCTGTCGCTGCAGACGCTTTAGGAACTTGTTTTGAAAATGGAGTACATCAAAAAACAGATTATTCTCAGGCCGCTATATGGTATCAGAAGGCTGCTGATCTAGGCTATCATTTATCCTTTTGTCATCTTGGTGCGCTTTATGTTAAAGGGCACGGAGTAGCGCAAAATTTTGAAAAAGGTACAAGTTTATGCAAAAAATCTGCAGAGCAAGGCTCAGTTCCTGCGATGTTACAACTTGGTCAGTTTAGTTTATTAAAAAATAAAGATTCGGCAAATAAAATAGCTTTAGATTGGTATGCTAAGGCGGCGAGTTACCATTCCGTTAAAGCTCAATATCAACTAGGTGTAATGCTACGTGATGGCATAGGCATAGCTGCGAATAGCCAAATTGCCCGCGAATGGTTTGAGCTGTCTGCTGCCCAAGGTTATGTACCTGCTTATTATCAAACAGCGTTGTTGTATTATCATTCCCCAAAAAATCCAGATAATGGTATGTGGAATGAAAGGGAACTTGCGAAGGCATTTCTCTGGCTATCGGCGAGTATACAGCGATTTAAAAACAACGATGAACTTGAAAAATCGAAACAAATGTTTGTTGAGGTTAATAGTGTTATGCCTGCTACTTGGACCGAGGCTTTAAATAAAAAGCTTCATGTCCATCTTAATAAATATCCATTGTCAAAACTGCCAGTCGTTAAATAGTTATTTGCTTTTTAAGTGCCAACTTTATCATGGGTCGTTCAATCAGGTAATAAGATATTGTCGCGGCAAGTAGGGTAATAGTGAGTGAAAATATCGCCAAATACCCCCAATGTTGTTGAGCATCCAATCCTAAGTTTGCCATTTTACGGTCTACTAATGCCAGTATAGGAAAATGATAGAGATATATACCATAAGAAATTGCGCCTAGTTGTTTAAGCGCTTTACTGTCTAATAATTTTACACTGTACTTTGTTAACGGTGTGCTTATCAGTAATCCGGCAATTAACAAAGGGATTAATGGAAAACTATATCTACCAAAGGGTACTTGTATACGGTCACTGAATGGAGTTGACAGTAATAACAAACACAGGCTGAGACAAATACCAAAGAAAACATCATAGCGCCAGTTTCCATCTACTTCGTGGCGGGGCATTGTTTGGGTCATTTTTAATAAAATTCCCCCAGAGATAATACCGATAATAAAATGGGGGGAATGCGCTAATAATGAGTGGCTAACAACTGCGCCATAAGGTCGGATCCAAACAAGTTGCTGATTTCCTGGCCAGGTTGTATTTGTGCTAATAGATGAAGAGATCCAGTAGTGTAAAATATAGGTAATTACCGAAAGAATAACTAATGAAATGAATACTCTCGCTATTTTATCGTTGCGAATCAGCCTAAATAGAAAGGGGAGTAAGCAGTAAAATTGAATCTCTATTGCCAAAGTCCAAAAAGGTGGGTTGAGACTAAAAATGGCAAACTCTGCATAATTAAATAACAAGCTGTAATGTAATATTATATCTGGCCACGCTTGTGGAAACTTCCAATAATCAGTCGTTACTATAATAAGTGTAAGTGTCAGATAAAATGCGGGTAATATACGCACCATACGATGGGTAAAATAAACTTTTGTATTAGGCCATGGTTGTTGATGTATTAAAGATTTCCAATAGGGTTGCGATAACAACAGGCCACTTAATATAAAAAATAGGGCCACGCCGTATTCGCCATTGGCAAATAAAAGAAAGAAATCAAAAATACCAACCTGTATGTCAATATCAACTATCTGGTTATAATGCACTGCAAACACAGCCAGTGCCGCTAGCCCCCGCAAACCACTTAACCCTCTAAAGCGAGTCATAGGTCATAAGCCTAACGATATTGCAGCACGCTGTCGAACAGTGGCATCTTGATCATGTTTCATTGTGAAAGTTAAAAGATGTTCAACAAAAGGCATATCAAAATTATTTTCTAATATACTAATGGCTTGTAGACGGTTTTCTATCGAACGATCTGAAAATAGCGTTTGTCCAACCATACGAATGGAATTCTCGGTATTGATAGTACCTAATCCTATCAGCGTTTTTTGACGAATATATGCTGAAGTATCGCCCAAACCAATCGCTAACTCTTCTGTTGCATCATCACTGACAAGATTATTTATAGCAGCTATTTTTAGCTCTAAATCATCTGTTTCATAGAGTATACGTTGCCAATCATTTTCTGGTAGTGATGAGCCCTCAATAGGTATAACTCGTAAATGTTCGTTTGGAGGTGCAATTGAAGCGGCGTTGATACCTGAGGAGGCGGAAGCATTTTTTTCTACTAAACGGTCTGTTTTTTTTGAAAACAAGGTTTCTTGTACAACAGCATCTAGGGTTTTTTTTGTCTGTGTAATATCATTATTGGTTGTTAAAAAATCTACTGATACTCGACCTATCAGAACCCCAAGAGTAAAAATGATCACTGCATATACATATTTTGAATGCATAATAAATGTATCCTTTCTTCTAATTACCTTTAGCCTTAAAGTCACATGCGTTAAATAGCGTTATCTTGAAGAATTAATAATATACTCATCTACATTAAAGGTGTAATTTGAATGATTATCAAGATTACAATAAAACAAATTAAATTATTGAAACAACAAATAGTTTGTTTTAGTTAAGTTTTATCTGTAAATATTATGCTTTCTTTGTAAAGTCATTTTATCCCTAAAAAATATGGGTAAATAACAGCTATTTTCATTTGTTTTCTATTATATTAAGCTTCTTTAGCCGCTTCGGGGGGCAACTTTCCCCAGAATAATTAACATCAAAAATATAACATTTAGTTTTCAATAAAACCACATAACATAAAGATTCATCATCTGGGGGGATATTCTTTTATGTTCAGTTGTTACAATGAGATAGCTGAAGATATTTAAGGTTGTTTTCTATTATATTTCAACGTTAACCGAGTCTTTTATTGTTAAGCGCTCTACGTTCAAACCTAATCACTCATGCACAGATATTAGGAAATACCGATTACTGGCAACTATCATATTTTTTTGTTTTTACATCATAATCATAAACATTGCCTAATTTATCAATTTTAAAATGACAACAATCGTCAAATACCTGCTTAAGTAAACTTCTACTTTTTTGTACTCGGGATTTAAGCGTGGAGTAGCTTACTCCTAATTGCTCAGCATATTGCTTTTGTGATTGGTTATTTATATCAATAGCGGTTAATAAGCTCGCATGCTCGTTTGGCAGCGCGTTGATAAAAGGTGATATACAGTTTGATAAGTCGACTTTTTTCTCTTGCTGTTCTTCAAAAGATAAGGGATTTTCAATATTGCTTGCTTGAGCTCGGCCTTTTTTCCGATAGTAGTCAATAATCGTATTATTGGCTATTTGGAATAGCCAAGATTTAACGCTTTTTTGTGACTTTACTGCAGCTAGATTGTTATAGGTTTTTATCAAGATGTCTTGCAATAAATCTTCTACATCAGCTTCATTTGAGACCTTTGCATGTAAAAATCGCTGCAGCGCTGCTCTGTATTCTAACCATATATCTTCTATATTCATTTTACTGACCATATCCACTACTCGAACGAGGTTTTTCAGTTGTCAAAAATTCCCCGTGAACTCTTTGAGTTGATTCTGCCTCGATACTAGGCGAGCGACAAGCACAAAAGATGAAAAAGCAGTGAAATTAATATATTTAATCTTTTCTCATTAATTTTTCGTCTTTTCGTAATCTCAGCCGTCTTATGAGTAAATAAACACATTGGAACTATTGATGAACTTCTTAAAAAACGAACAATTTAACCTACGCCCTACAATCAATAAAGTTAGCATCCACAAACCAAGAGTATTAATGTTATATGGCTCTTTGCGTGAAACTTCATTTAGTCGCTTAACAGCTGAAGAAGCAGGGCGTATTCTGGAAACCATGGGCGCTGAAGTTAAGTTCTTTAATCCTAAAGGACTGCCGTTATTTGATAACAATGACTCAGTTGAGCATCCTAAGGTGGTAGAGCTGAGAGCATTAGTAAAATGGTCTGAAGCACAGGTTTGGTCATCGCCCGAGATACACGGCAATATGTCTGGTGTAATGAAAACCCAAATCGATTGGATCCCTTTGTCACTGGGCGCAGTTAGGCCAACACAAGGAAAAACCTTGGCTGTTATGCAAGTAACAGGTGGCTCGCAAAGCTTTAACGCAATCAATAACATGAGAATATTGGGACGCTGGATGAGAATGTTAACAATCCCTAATCAATCATCTGTGGCAAAAGCTTATACCGAGTTTAGTGAAAATGGCATAATGAAACAGTCAGCTTATAGAGACCGTATTGTTGATGTAATGGAAGAGTTGATGCGTTTTACTTTTCTAACCAGAGATCAAAGTGAATTTTTGCTCGACAGATATAGTGAGAGAAGTGCCAGTCAAGCAAAATTGATTGCCATGTAACCTCATCCACGACTATTACGCCAGCCATTATTGGCTGGCGTAATAGTCGTGGATGCGTACTTAATCTTTGAGCAGTTAATTATTACCAGAATGATAAGGCGATAAACTAGATGAATTTAATTGGATGAAATCGAAGGTAAATTGGCAGGTTCTTGTTTTGATTTAACCAGTAAGGATTTCACTTTAAATCCGGCAAAAGCGCAAGTAATACCAATAATAGGGGATAACCAGTTAAAGAAACAAAAAACGGCATAATCTAAAGGGCTGACCAGTAAAACAGACTGCATATAAGCGCCACAAGTATTCCATGGGATTAATGCTGACGTAACCGTACCACCATCTTCTAATGCACGAGATAAATTTTCAGGCGCTAAATCATGGTCTTTATAAGTGTCCTTGTACATTCTTCCTGTCATGACAATCGCGATATATTGGTCTGCTGAAATACAATTTATGCCAAACGCCGTTACTATCGTCGTAGAAATCAAAGATCCTGTTTTTCGAGTAAGCCCTAATAAACTTTTAACGATTCGCTTTAACAAACCGACTTTTTCCATAATAGAGCCAAAAATCATCGCTGAAATAATAAGCCAAATTGTATTTAACATCGAAGCCATACCACCACCACTAAGCAAACGATCTATAGACTCGTTGCCAGTATTTAGTGCTACACCGGCGAACATAACTTGCCAAACCACCATAACATTGGCTTCAATAACCGATAGCCCTTCATTGGCATAAGAAAGTATCAGGTTTTGTTGAAATAATATCGCCCATAAGGCGCCAAATAAGGCGCCAATGCCGATAGCAGGAAATGCCGGCATTTTTTTCATCGCCAGAAAAAGCGTCAGCAGTAAAGGCAGTAATAAATACCAGGCAATATGAAACTCGCTCTCTAAGTTCACTAATAACTGATTAACTTGGTTATTGGTTAATTGCTCTACACTGTTTAAGCCGAGCAAGAAAAAGATAACCAAGGCAATAATAAAGCTAGGCACAGTGCTCCACAGCATATTTTTAATATGAACAAAAAGCTCTGTTCCTGAAACTGCCGAAGCCAAATTGGTGGTATCAGATAAAGGTGATAATTTATCACCAAAATAAGCACCGCTGATAATGGCGCCAGCCGTAATAGGTGCTGAAACACCTAAACCACTGGCAACTCCCATTAAAGCAACACCTATGGTGGCCGCTACCGTCCAGCTGCTGCCAATACACAAAGCGACCACGGCACACAAAAGGGCACAACTGACATAAAAGTATTGTGGGTCAATAAACTGTAAACCAAAATAGATCATCGTTGGTACAGTGCCAGCGAGTAACCAAGTACCAATGAGCGAGCCAACCGCTAGTAAAATCAGTATTGCACCTAAGGTAAGGCTAATACCTTTAACAATACCTTCTTCAATTTCAGTGCGGTTATAGCCATTTTTCAAACCAATTAAACAAGCAATGCCAGCGCATAATATTAAGGCGATTTGATTAGGCCCGGAAGAAGAGTCATCACCAAAGAAATAAACGGCTAAAGCAAGTAGGCCGAGTAAAATGGTAATAGGGAAAAGCGCGTCAAATAGTGAAGGTGTTTTATTATTATTTTTCATAGTTACCTCGATAAATTTCCATATTCACTTTTTATTATGTACTTTTTAGAACGGCCAATAAAATAAACCCCATTAAACAATGATGCTTAATGGGGTTTTTATTATGCTAAGTGGTCTTTAAAAACGATAGTTTCACCGACCTTTTCTAGGGATTGTAACCATGCGTGAATTTGCTCAGGCTGGTCTGGCGCAGCCGTTACACCAGACGGTATTTCATTGTTAAGTACCGACTCTATGGCAAGACTTACCGGAATTGAAACTAATCGAGCCATCGCTTGCCCTCGTTCATCGCCTTTACTATCAAGATGATAACTTTGATGCCAGATAACTTTACCGGCTGAACGAATTTCTAACTCTACGCACATCACCACGCGGTCGGCTTCTCCTTGGGCATAACTATATTTTGCTTCCAGTTCTTCGCTTAAGGCTTGTAAACGCTGCTCACCTTTATCACCCGATAATTGAGCAATTTCATCAAACAAAGGCTGCCACGCAGTAGACCAGCCATCAAGACGCAGCGTGCCGCGGACAAATTGTTGAACATCCCAGTTTTCATCAAAATGATATTGTTTTAAAAAAGGTAAAGAGTCTCTATTAGGGTAAGCTTGAAAGACTTCATTTTTGTCGCTCAGTTGAGCTTCATAACGACTTAACGCTTCCCAAGGTGCATTAGATGTATGCGCTTGACCATTTTGCTGCCATTGTGCTTTAGAACGTAGTACTTTTAATACGCCTAAAGGAGACCAGCTAAATTTGTATTTAAAGTCATTAGCGACCTTTGGAAAACCACCACAGTATGAGCGAAAGAAATGCTGATTTTCTGGCGCAAAAATATTACTGTTTTTATATTTATCAACCAATAAATGAGCAAGTAAATGGTCAATACCTGGATCAAGACCCACTTCATTGACAAAACAAACCCCCGCACTTTTTGCTTGGCTATCTAAGGCCTGCATTTCAGGTGCAATATAACTACTCGAAACAAAATGAGCTTTGTGTTGTAAACAAAACTCGGCAATTTCAACATGCATAGTCGCTGGCAACATTGAAACCAGTACATCTCCTTGTTGCACAGTTTCCGCTAAGGTATCCCAATTTAACTGTCTAATATCAATGTCGCTATTTGCGAGCGTTTTTTTAGCTTTTTCTAAACTACGATTCCACACGATAAGTGGCGTTGTTTTCTCTGCAAGTGCTTTAATACCTGGAGCTGATGAAAGGCCAGCGCCAAGCCAATGTATTGTGTTTTTCATAATGTTCCTTTAAATACCTATAATGCTTTAGTTTTTTCGTTGAAAAGTGCGATAGCTTGTGGCCAAACACCCTGTGTTTTATCGGTTAATGTCAGTAAATGGTTTAATAGCTGCTGGCAATAATCTTCACTACTTTCTTTAGGCAATAATGAAGGTAAATGGTCAATGGCGATTAGCTCTAATTTATTTTGCTCTTTCAGCAGTAAACATGGCGTTTTGAATGTTGTACATTGCTGATAGATAGGTAGCGGATTGTAACTACCGTAAGGATCACAGCTAACATCAACAATAACCGATAGTTGTCTGTCTTCTTTATCCAAAATATCATCGGTTATGAAAGGAGGTAAATCTCGGTTAATTAAAACGCAGTTAACAAAGATGTTTGCTTGATTAATTTCAACAAAAGGTCCGCCTATTTTTGTTTCCGCTAAATCCCATTCAATCACGTCAAGGGAGAGTGCTTTAGCTAGGTCAACCGCGCCACTGCCACTACGTCCTTTAGCGCCCATAACCAAAATTGTAGGTTTATTTTCACCTTGCGCCAGCGCTTGTGTTAATTCATTGAGCAATTGTTGCTTGTTTGCATAGGAAGAGAGTTCATTTAGCGCTGGAGTAATATTTTTTTGTTGATTTGTCCAAGCTAATACAGCTAACGCTGCGCCGGCAAACCCTGCCCAATAACCAAATGCAGCTATTCGCCGTTGTTGTTCATCAACTAAATATTCTAAATCAAATAATTCGCCACCACCGGCTTTAAACCGAGAAAGTAAATTTTGCCAACCAGACTGTTCTTTATAGGCATGGGCAAAATAGATATGTTGATGAATAAGCTCAAATGTATCTTCGGGCAATTCTTTTAATCCCAAAATAATAGCTGCTTTAGGCGCATTAACCCAACTTCCTTCTGGTGCATGTTCTACCGCAAGACCTTGATATAAATCTTGCTGAAAAATACTTTGTGTCGAACACTCTATTGTTACTTTAAAACCAGCTTTTATAAGAGCTTGTGCTCCTTCAGGTGTTAATGCGGTTCTTTGTTCATCAGGTTTTGTTTCAGCGCGAAGCCAAATATGTACTTTACTCATAATATAAATTTCATCTGTTAGTTTAGGTTATATTTCACTGTAACGACTACAACTAGGTTTAACATTTAAGACCCTGACCAATGACTAAGCTCTACTAAGCCTAATTCGAGCACCTTGATAAACTTGTCAGCGTCGTTGCTTGAAAATGCCATTGGCGGTTTTATTTTCAAAACATTAGAGAAACGGCCTTCAGTACTCATTAATATTTGATGTTGTTTAAAAAACTCCACCAGCCATGTGGCTTTTTCAGTGGCGGGGGACTTGGATATTCTATTTTCAACTAATTCAACACCAATAAATAAACCTAGGCCGCGAACATCACCGATAAGGTCAAACTTATCTTGTAAACCACGTAACTCCTGTTGGAAATAACTGCCGAGTGTTTGGGCGTGTTCCATAAGATTTTCTTGTTCAATAACATCGAGTACCGCCAAACCAATCGCACAAGAGACGGGATTTCCACCAAAGGTATTAAAGTATTCCATGCCGGTAACAAAGGCATCGGCAATGGCTTGCGTGGTAATAACTGCAGCCATAGGGTGGCCATTACCAATAGGTTTTCCTAAAGTAACGATGTCGGGCACTACTTCTTGTGTTTCAAATGCCCACATATGTGAACCGACGCGGCCAAAGCCCACTTGTACTTCATCGGCAATACAAACACCGCCCGCCGATCTAACATGGTCATAAACGGCTGATAAATATCCGGCTGGCATAATTATTTGGCCGGCAACACCTTGTAAAGATTCACAAATAAAAGCGCCAGGTTTTTTACCTGATAGTTGTAACTGGCTAATGGTTTCTTGAACACTCTGGGCGTAAGCTTGCGCTGAATTAGCAGAATCTCCTAAAAATTCTCCGCGGTAAGGGTCTGGCAAAGTAACGGTATGAACGTAAGCTTGTTGACCTTCACCGCCTGGGCCGTTAAATTTATAAGGGCTGGCTTCAATACAAGCGTTAGTATTGCCATGGTAAGCGCCATCAACAACAATGAGTTCTTTTGATTTTGTATAACAACGTGCGAGGCGAAAGGCGAGTTCGTTAGCTTCACTGCCTGAATTAACTAACATACAAACAGACAACTCGTCTGGCATAGTCGCTAATAGTTTCTCGGTATAGTTAACAATATTGTCATGTAAATAACGGGTATTGGTGTTTAATTTGGCTAATTGTTGTTGACCGGCAGCAACGACGCTAGGGTGACAATGACCGACATGACAAACATTATTCACCATATCTAAATAAGGTGTACCTTGTTCATCAAATAAATAAGCACCTTGGCCACGCACCATTTTTAAAGGGGCTTGATAACTTAGTCTTAAGGTTTTACCCAAATGCTTTTTACGGTAGTTAATGATAGTTTTTTTAGCATGGCCTTTATCAACTGATAATTGGCAAGCTGCGAGCAATTGGCATAACACAGCGTATGGGTTCAATGTTTTTAACTGTGCAAGTAACTGCCACGCGGGTTTTACCGAGACTAATAAATAGTCATTGTCGGGTTGTTGCGATATGGCCAAAGCGGCATTACACACCGAAGTACAAAGGCGTAAGGCGATTAATGAAAACAAAACTTCGAGTTCAGCAGCTTGCAGTGGACGCACTTTATGGTAACCAGCAACAATGGTTTTTAATACGCTCAATAAGTCATGCTTTATTTCTTTCTCACCCATTAGGGCATAAGCACAAGTAATGGCCAGCTCATTAATAATATGGCTATGAACAATATCGCCAAAATCGATAAGCCCTGAAATGCTTGACGGGGCGCTGGCCTTGTTAATCAGCAAATTGTAATCATTGGCATCGTTATGAATAACACCTTGGGGTAGTTGCCCAAGCAAAGGCATGGTTTGTGTTTGATACAGTGTTAAGAAGTGCTCAACTAACAGAATTTGTTGGTTATTGAGCAGAGACTTTTTACTCATGCAAACACGGTAGCCTTGTGCTAAATCCCACTCTAAATAACGATAGGCTCCGGCATGTGTAAAATCGGCTAAAGCGAGATCTATTTTGCCGATAAACTGACCTAAATCAGTCCATAACTCAGGTGTATGAGTGAGCGGCTGTGCATCGACATAAAAATCGCCCGGCAAATACGTTAACACTCTTAAATAATACGATTGTTGCTGGGTATCTTTAATCGTGGTTATAGTTTTATCGTGTTTATTTGGTAAAGCCTGAGGTACAGCGCAGTTTTGTTGAGTTAAATGTTTCATCGCAGCATTTTGCATGTCGAGTTCAAGTTTCGGCTCAGCAGCATTAGCAACTTTTACAATATATTGAAGTTTGTCAGCGGTAGTTAAGCGTAAATTTTGATCACAATAGCCAGGTAATTTCTTTAAATGCCCGCTTAAATTATACTGCTCTGCTAATACAGTTAATAATTCATCATCAGAAAATGAAGGATTTGTCTCGATGGTCATGGTTTACCTCTAAGCAATAATGATGTAAATACTTTAGTTAATGAACTATTTATTTGGTGTTTTAAGTAATGTACGTGCTAGTTCAGCTATATTTGATTCTTTTTTGCTAAAAGGTACAAGGGTGAAGCCATAATTATAATTTTGGGCAGGGATTGTATACTGTGCATGTACTAATCGTCCCCACGAAGTGTCGCCACCCACGCCCATTTGCTTATGATCAATATTCACGGTTACTAAATCACGCATCGGCACTTCTGCGCCTCGTTTGGTGGTAACAGGTACTAACCCTGAAGCAGAAGCTGAACCATCTTTACCAGCAATAAAGTCGATATCACTTTGTTTATAGGGCCATGCACTTACATTTAGTGGTTGGTCACCTACAGCAAGTAAGCCTAGGCCCTTTTCATTTTTAAGTGCTATCCAGCGAACATCGGTTTTATTGGCATTTTCTTGTGGACGAGCATAATGATGTATTTGATCTTTTACCATTTTTTTATAATGAGATATTTTTGCAGAGCTTTTACGATCGCTATAGTTTTCATGTGGGCCTCGTCCAAACCAAGATAACTGCTGATAACTGCCAGGCATAGCTAATTGCATACCTAGCCTTGGTAAGTTAGGTAGGTTTTGTTCCTTATCAATGGTTAACTGGTTTTTTACATGCACTTGCCCGTTGTTTTTTACATGATATTGAACCGAGTATTGCCCAGTAAACTGTTTACTTTTATAAAGTGTGGTTACCTTGTAGCCATCAGCTACCGCGATATTTGATATTTTTATAAGTTGTAATTTCTCGCTGGCCGTTTGCCAAATAGCTGCCCATTTCTGCATGCCATTACCTAAATCATTATCAGTAGGAGCGCGCCAAAAATTGACTTTCATTGGCGATTTCATTAACTGCTCTCCCTGATGCTGATATTCACTGAGCCAGCCAGAACGTTTGTCAAAAATTATTGCAGTAAAGCCGTTATCAAAACGCATTAACTGGTCGGTATTTTCAACAAGGTTGATTTTAAGTTCAGTCGTTTTTTGTCGCTTTGCAACTAAGGTAACTGGCAGTTTGAATTGCTCAAAAGCTAATTCATGCCCGGTAGTGAGTAAACCTTGTGGCGCGCGTAATACCGCACTTAAGGTGATAAAATACTCTTTATTATCCTGCTTGGGTAAAGTGGGTAATGTTAAGTTAATCACTCTTTTGTTACCGGCTTTAACGGACGGTAATGATTGATGACCATTTGCAAACAATTCACCATCAGCTTCTATTAGCCACTGTAAATCATATTGATTAATGTCGATAAAATCATAACGATTTTCAACAATAAACTGACTATTTTTACTGTTTAACGCATGAAAGCGAATAGCTTGATAAACCTTTTTAACTTCGAATGCATGAGGATGAGGTTCTCGATTTGGATTCATTAAACCATTATTCAAGAAGTTACCATCGCTGGGTAGGGTTGGATGAAAGTCTTTACCATAGGCCCAAAACTTAACGCCATTTTTATTGGTATATTCTAATGACTGATCAACCCAATCCCAAATAAAGCCACCTTGTAATACATCGTATTTTTCAATAGCTTGCCAATAATCTTTTAAGTTACCGACAGAGTTACCCATAGCATGTGCATATTCAATCATAATAGCTGGGCGTTTCGGCTTTGACTTTGCGTATTTAACTAAACGTTCGATGGAGGGATACATGGGTGAAAACACATCAGTGTAGTGATCTTCGCCAGCAGGTTCGTATTGTACTAAACGACTGTCATCATGGTCTTTTAACCATTGGTAGGTCGCTTCAAATATTTTACCTCTACCGGCTTCGTTTCCTAAAGACCAAATAATAATAGAAGGATGATTTTTGTCGCGTTCGAACATACGTTGCGTACGGTCTAAATGAGCGGGTAACCAACTCATTTCATTACCCAGTTGTGTTTTTTCATCAATCGCTAAAGGATGCGATTCAATATTGGCTTCATCGATAACATATAAGCCATATTTATCAGTTAAGTCATACCAATATGGATTATTAGGATAATGACTGGAGCGTACGGCATTGATATTAAATTCTTTCATTAATCTAATATCTTGCTCCATAGACTCTTTAGACACCACATGACCATGCAGAGGATCCGTTTCATGACGGTCAACGCCGCGAATGGTAATGGCTTTACCATTTATCGTTAACTGGCTATTGATCACTGCTAAATGTCTAAAACCAATATCATTACGTATTGATTCGATGATGTTGCCTTGGTTATCTTTTAAATTAATTAATAAAGTATATAAGTTCGGCGTCTCTGCAGACCAAAGTGCAGGGGTATTGATAGGCTCGCTGAATGAAATCGTTTGTGAATTATTACCATAAAGCGTAATTGATTTTTGCTTGGTTGCAATGACCGCCATGTTATTTCGAGGGTCTAATAACTGTACTTCAAGCTTTTGTTCTGATGCTTTAGCGACAAAGTTTTTCAGAATAATATCAATATCAAGGGTACCTTGGCTAAAGTCGCTATTAAGTCTTGGTTTAGCATGAAAATCAAAGATATGTTGTTTAGGGGTCGCATAAAGGTAAACATCACGCTCGATCCCTGAGATTCTCAGCATGTCTTGGCTTTCTAAATAGCTGGCATCAGTCCAACGACGTATTTGAAAAGCGAGTAAGTTGTTATCTGTTTTTATGTAGGGCGTTAAGTCAAATTCAGCTGGTGTTTTTGAACCTTGGCTAAAACCGACTTTCTCACCATTGAGCCAGACATCAAGTGATGATTTTGCAGCACCCACATGCAGAAATACTTGCTTGTTTTTCCAAGATCCCGGTAATTTAAAGGGTTTACGATATGATCCGATAGGATTGTATTCTTGCGGTGCATCGGGCCAAGTTGTAGTGAAGGGGAAGCGTTCATCTAAATAAATTGGGTAGCCAAAGCCTTCTGTTTCCCAATTACCAGGTACTGGGATCACCGACCATGCTTTATCATCATAAGACATAGCTGCAAAATTTAGCGGTTTATTGGCGGGAGAGCGCTGCCAATTGAATTTCCATAAGCCATTTAGTAAAAGAAAATTATCGCTTTGCTCTTTTACATTATTTAAGGATTCATTAATTGATTGAAAGGGAAAAAGTGTTGCGTGGGCTGCTTCTTTATTTATCGCAAAAACCTCATTATTTTCCCAAGGCATTCGAGTGTCTGCACTTGCTTGAAATGAGTTTGTTAATACTGCTGAAACAGCAATCTGGAGTAGTAATATCGACTTAACCATAAATCTCAAATTCAAACCTTAATACAATATACAATATACATGGTGGTCTATAATACAATTTAAGCTAATAAGAGCAAGTATTTTTATTTAAAAGTAAAACTTTGAGACATGAAAAAATAATAATAAAGTGCTTGTTAGAACTTCTATAGATTATTGCGAATAGAGTTACTTGTTGTGAGCTATTGTCGGTTTAAAAGAAAGCGTTAATTTACAGATGAAGCGTTATTGTGTTTAAAAAACATAGTTTTTGTTTCTTATTACTACTGATAATGGTTAAATAAAAAACAATAAAAATTTCTGTTATCAATTTAATAATAATAATTTGTATTTTAATTAAGAGGGAAGCTTCAATGGGGAATGTTAAAAGAGATTTAGTCGTAGAGAATGAAAACTTATTCAGAGCTTTATTTAGTGCGCCAATAGCCATTGTATTAGTGTTGTTCGCAGAAAGTTTTTTAATGTCTTCTGGGATTGTTTTATTTAAAGTTATATATGTATTAATGGCATTGTATTTTTTACTTAGTACGCTCGCGTATGCCGCTTATTATACCAACGAAATCTATGCGGAAGAAACAGATAGTTTGATTAAAAATAAAAGCTTATTTAAAGCCTTAGTTTTTACCCCCTTAGCGGTAGTATTTTGGTTTTTTGCCGTTAATTCAATGATGTCTTCTGGGCATATTGTTTTTAATGTGATCTATATATTATTAGCATTGTATTTTTCACTTAGTACGCTTGCCTATGCCGCTTTTTATACTAACGATTACCAAGCCGAAAAGGCTCATGGTGCGTAAAAATTGAGTTTGATCGATACTTTAGTTTGGCTCTATTTTATTTAGTATAGTTAACTGCAAGTGATAAATGCCTGGTGCACATCAGGCATTTAAAAATAAATTTCCCTCCTTATATAATTAATAGCTATTGCACATTTGTATAACACTTGGTCATTATCTTAATGTCTCGATTATGAAATAAAAAAATAAATCCTGACGAATGTTAGTTTTTTCCTTGTTAAAGTGCACATAAAAGTTAATGTAAGTTTCTAAAAAGCTTGAAATGTTTATTATTTCATTCACAATGGATTAACTTTTTATTCTGTTCAGGTAAGCTTTTAATGCTCAATAACCGGCGACGATTTAGTCTACTTTTAGCCATATTACTCTTGTCAGGTTTTGTTACCACGAGTTGGCTAAGTTACCGTGTTGCGCATGAGTCAATTGAAACAAAAAATTCAAATGACGCGATGCCTTTAACTACCGACAATATCTATTCTGAAATTCAGCATGATTTATTTAAACCCGTGTTTATTTCTTCACTAATGGCACAAGATACTTTTGTACGAGATTGGAAATTAAACGGTGAAAATAATCCGAAAAACCTGATTAAATATTTGAATGAAATTCAAGAAAAGTACCATACAGTAACAAGCTATTTTATTAGTGACGCTACGCGAAATTATTATCACTCGAAAGGCATCATAAAAAAAATATCTGAAGAAGATAAACAAGACCAATGGTATTTTCATGTTAAAAATCTTCCTGAGTCAGTACTCTATGAAGTAAACGTTGATAACGATACGGCAGGCGATGGTCAGCTTGTTGTCTTTGTTAATTATAAAGTGTTTGATTACGACAATAACTTTATTGGTATAACCGGTGTTGGTTTAGCACTTGATACCGTTAAGACGTTAATTGAAAGCTATCAAAAAAAGTATCAACGTACCGTGTTTTTGATCGATAAAGCAGGCAAGGTTACACTTAATGGCGACAGTTTCGTTGGCAGTTTAGATATTTATCAACGACCGGGTATTAAAAAATATGCAGCCCATATTTTAGAAAATCCGAGTAATTCTATTCGATACCGTCATTCAGGGAAAACAATCTATCTTAATACGCGTTATATAGAAGAGTTTAACTGGTATTTAGTTGTGAAGCAGATATCAGATCCCAGTGAAAAAAAATTAACAGATACCTTTAAGATTAATATATTACTCAGTATATTGGTAACCGCGGGTGTACTACTCATCGCTCATTTTACTTTTAATAACTATCAGAAAAGATTAGAGAGCATGGCGACGATAGATAAATTATCTGGATTACTTAATCGTCAAGCATTTGATTCTATTCTTGAAAATAATTTAGAGCAAAATAAAAGAAAAGGTAATCACCTGTCCTTGATGTTAATTGATATTGATAACTTCAAAAATATTAATGATAAATTCGGCCATTTGGCTGGCGACAAAGTTATTCATAACGTTGCACAAATATGTAAACTTCATTCTAGAGATAGTGATTCAGTTTGTCGATGGGGAGGAGAAGAGTTCATCATTATGTTAGCAGATACTGAAATTGGTTCTGCGGTGAATATTGCCGAACGTATTCAAAAACACCTCAGAGAAGATGATAACGAATGTGCAGTTACCGTAAGTTTTGGTATTACAGAATATCAACCAAACGAATCAATTGTTTCATTATTTAATCGAGTTGATTCTGCTTTATATCAGGCTAAAGCTAAAGGTCGTAACCGACTAGAAATAGCATGATCGTATAATCGACTTAGCTGAATGACTAACGGCCTTATATGTTTAAGCCTTTGCTTAATTACTGTGTTGTATAATCATTGCTTGTTGGAAAAATCAATTTTTTATATGACTCAATATAGTATTTTGTTGGCCAAACATGCGCTGTAACTTTGTATTTTCCATCACGCCTTATCTTGGTTACATCAAAAGTAATCGAATGTAGTAATGCTTGCTTACTACCTGGAATAATATATTCGGTATCAATATCATTATCACTGAAGTTTGCAGCCCCCTTAACTTAAATGAAATTGATCCTGCTTGTGGCCAGTTAGCTTCTATTCGCGGGGCAGGCAGAATAATTAAAACGAATCATGTAATGACAAATAACTTTGCTTTTGGTGGTATTAACAGCTCAATAATCTTTAAACGTTGGGAATTATAAGCGTTAATATTGATCTTTTTTAAATATATTTATAATTTTTGATGAAAAGTGACACTCATTCTAAAGTTATAAGATTAGCAATTAACGGTTAAGTTATTTAAAAAGGTAATACAAGCGCCATATAGTTTGATAATTTTAAGTCGTTAATGAGTAAAAATAATACGGTTAAACAGTTTTTATGATTTATTTTTCAATAAGTGTATGTTTATCGAACGGATACGAGAAAAATTGAAATTAGCACTTTACAAACACTGTCACACTATTTATTATTCGCCCCGTCTTCAAGCAAGCAATTGTTTAAAGACATTCAGGTGAGATGGCTGAGTGGTCGAAAGCACTGGTCTTGAAAACCAGCGACGGTTTATCCCGTCCTAGAGTTCAAATCTCTATCTCACCGCCACATTAAGAAAAGCCCGTTAATCGAAAGATTAACGGGCTTTTTGCTCTCTATAGCTTATAAAATTAGATAATGGGTTTATAGCACTAAACCTTCGAGTAGCGTTCAAATCGCTATTTCACCGCCACATTAAAAATGAAAAAAGGTTTTCAAATCAGTCCAACAGGATTGACTGTGACAATGGATTTATTTCGCGCTAATAATTGCACCTATTTTGCCCGTATCTGTTTTTCAAAAGACTTAAAAAACAGAGGTTTCCCTTTTGATTTTAAAATATCATTATTTACTAAATACAGGCTAGAAGCCACGAAACATCATTTAACTACTTCTTTAGCTGTTTTACAGCATATAGACCGTATTAACGAAACGATAAATCCTGTTGAATTCAAATTATCTCTGAATAAGCGTATTAATGAGTTAAGAGAATAGTTTGATGCGATACCCGGTTACTTTAATAAGACCTCTCTGTGTCCCTGAAGCCGTTCAATATTTACCCTCACAGCCTTATGTTACTCAAGTTACCTTATCTCAAGCGTTAGATGTCTTTGTTGAGTCGAAATACAAAGAAAATATTTTAGGGTCAACGGTGAGACAATTAGCTCAACGTAGCAGACACTTCATAACATTCACTCAACATCAAAGTGTCAATCAAACTAACACGAGCAGTGCTCTTTTTTATCGTAATTTATTACTAAGTGAGGGGCGAAGTCACCAGACCAATAAAGAATACCTTGTCGAAATATCCCTGTTTATTAAATGGAAAACTTTAGGCCTGTTATATCAGGGGTTAAGGCCAGGTGAGGCGTGTCAGTTACACAAAGACGATATCATTGAATAAGATGGCTTATCTGTATTCATTGATTTTGTTAATGGTGTGAAAGTAAAACAGTCCAAATCACTATTTAATTGTGAACCGACAGGGCAGGATGATTGGTCTAAAATTATTGTCAAAGGTTAGGGCGTTTATCAACGACAATCAAATTATTACCAAACAATCGCCCTTCAACTTATAGTTTTAGGCATACACTAATTGATGAACTGGAGCAGGAGGAATAGATGAATCAATGGTTGCTCAATTAGTTGGGCATACACATAAAAATATTACTTTTGGTAAATATGGAAAGAAGTTTCCTGTTCGGTTACTGCTTAAAAAGCTGAGTAATTTAAACTTCTCAATTGAGCAATGTTTGATAATTATTATTTAATACATGTTGTCATAATGGACTCATATGCAATACTTCTGTTTTAAAAGATTACAGCCAAATCATACCTGTATGATGGAATTTTTTTTTAGTCATATTACTTGATACTAAGTCAGTAATATTAATGCTCCCTTTTGTGCATTGCTGACGGTAGACCTTGTTTAACTACCGACAGCTCTTCCGACAAAACGGACAGGATTAGAGCTCGAAACCTGCTTTCAATGCGGTGGTAATATTATTGAAAAACAGGTGTACTTAAGCTCCTATGCCGCCCTTATTTTCTATCTGACCGAAGCGAGCTATCATCTAGCAAGCCAAAAGGTTCCGCCGAGAATATAGCATCCAGCCCCACCCCAAGCGCTTTGGAAAGTTTGAGCGCCAGTTCAATGGTTGGGTTAAATTGCTGCCGCTCGAGATAGCCAATGGTTTGCGGATGAATATCCGTGAGCTGCGCCAATTCTTTACGCGACATATTACGTTCCGCCCGCAGCATTTTAAGACGGTTGTGAAAATTTACAGTTTTATCAGCCATCTTTAATCTTCTTCCAACAGTTCATCCGGCAGCTGCCAACTTAAAACCATTAGAGGCGCATAAGTAACGAGCAGCAATAACCCTATTGTAATGGATGAATATAGCTTTATCGCATAATCAAGCTCTAAAGGATTTATCATAGAAAACCAGCCAGTTAATATGGCAATCAACAATAAAACACCGGTAAAATAAAACCCGCCTTCTTTTGATTTTAGATTTAACTGCTGCATTCTTTCATCAAAGGGCTGATAGACCACAGAACGCACCTGCACCACCAATGCCACTTCGGCAAGCAAAGCCATAAAAGTGAATACCATAATGCCCAGAAAATTATAAAGATATATCATGAGGCCTTGAACTGTTTCTTCAAAAAAAGCAGTGCTAAAAACCTGCGTCAGCATAGCGCCCATCATCATAGTGCTACAAATCAGGAGGATCACTGTAAGCCTACGGGTGAATTTAGTTTTCATTTTATCCGCTATGGGGCTGTGGCTCACTTTATCCAAAAAATCTAAATAGCCCAATTTTCTCAGCATTTTTTTCCATAGACTCACAAGCCAAATATCATTTGTTTTACAATCACTCATCATATCAATCTCTCTAAAAGAATCGGTTTATATTATTTGAATTAACAAATGTAGTATATGCGCTACAAAATGTATTTGTCAATATAAAGAACTCGCCAAAATTTATGATGAGTAAATAGTCAAGATTTTGTTTACGCAAAGTAGATCACCTGCTCAAGCAAGTCTATTTGAATAAACATAAGTTAACCGTTCAGGGTTCTCGGTATTAGTGCTTATGTGCACATTTTCATAAGCAAAAGTAATATTCAACGCTGGTTTGCACAACAGCAGCTGCACTGGTTTTATTACCTGGGTTTTTGGGAAATACTAGAGTTGTAGGTTAGAAATTTCAAACTGTTATGGTTAAGTGAACATCTCTTGCGCCAGCGATTAAACTGTTGAAATTCAAGTTGATGGTGATATTGATCCTCCAGATTGTAAATGCCTCTACTCAAGGCAAATTTATGATTTATGCCTTGGGCCTAAGTGTCTCTATAATCTGCGCATCTACCCAATAAGGGTTTCCTACTACATACCTACTGCCATCTTCTCTATGTTTTACATCTCCCTTCCAAAAAAATAAATATTTTCCATCGGGTGTCACCTTCGCGCGCTGTTCATAGTGTGCTGTGTTTATCTTATCGCCCATATTAATTGCTGTTCCCCATGAACCATCTTTCTGCCTGAAACTAATATAGATATCAGGCGTATTTTCACCTTCTTTCTCAGCATCCCACATTAAATAGGACTCATCTGGAGCAATGAAGGGGTGAGCAATATATTTTCCTGTGTTAATCGCTTTGCTCATTTTTTGAGGCTCTTCATATTTGCCATCGATAAGGCGTGAATAACTCATGTGGCCTCTGCCATCTCTTTCGAAATCTATATAATAAAAATAATAGGTTCCATTAGCGGATTCGGTGAAACCCGTGATCGGAATGTCTTTGAATGCTTCATGTTTTTTCATCTCAGACACATTAGGGCTGAATCGCTCCTTATATTTATTGATATCAGTTGCCGGAACAGCTTTCCTACTCCAACTATTATTTTTGTATTGCATAACAAACAAGGTAGGTTCTTTATATTTTCCACCAGACCTAGTGAAAGAGAGTTCCCTCATATCTGGTAAAAACAATACTTCAGTTTCAAGATACTCTTTTGTCGAAACAATTCCAGGAGCAAACAATTTAGGAATTAAGCCTGGTGGCTTTTGACCGAGATAGGGACCTTCGAGGTCATTATTTCCCTCAACGATTTTTTCAGGGGCGGCAGCGGCTAAACTGCAAATGCCGCTTAATAAAACGACGGCGAGTAAATCTTTTAATTTTAAACTGATAACCATTTTGTATCCTATCGGTATTAGAAAAAACTATGTGTTTTAAAACTAACTTTTATTGCTAATATGAGGCCACTTAATCGTGCCATCATTCATTAAAATATAAGTGCACGCATACATTTGCTCAGCTGTGAAAAAACTACAGTGGAGAGGGAGGGGAAACAACTTAAAACTTCTTAAATCTTCTTAAATTACGGCTGATAAGTAACCTAAATAAAAGGTGGTAGATAGTAATTTCCTATACTATCAATTGGTTAGTCTATGTGTTGTTTTTGCGTATCTGGTGGCCTATGAAAGAAGTATAAGTTTTAGCTAGCATAACTGGGTCGCATGGTTTTGATTTAAATTAAAGTCTATTTGGAGGGAACTGCTTTAGTTAATGTTGATACAATACGATCAACAGCAGGTCAGCCAAGTTAAAAACAAAGCATACATTTTTAGATGGAGGTATACTCTCCCTACAATAAAATCATCTTTACCCTTCGGATACATTCTTGGAACATAGTCAGCAATATCAATTGGGTTCGTGGATAATCTGCCCACAAACTAATACCATCACCAATAAAGCTGACACACATTCTATCGACAATAAAAGTATGCAAGTGTTGTTGTTTTTAATTCACCATAGTGGAGCACACGTCACTAAAGGCCAGATTCTTGCACATGTCTGGAAAGGTAGTTTTGTGGCAGATGACATATTATCTGTGGCGGTGAGTAAAATTCGAAAAGCATTGGGCGATAATGCTCGCAGTCCGACGTTTATCAAAACCTTGCCAGGTGTGGGTTATACATTAATTAGCGATGTAAATAAAATAGAGAAGCCTAAACAAGGGCGTAGCAAAAGAATTGGCTTCTCTAGCATATATAAGCCAAGTATCACTATAGGCATTATAACCTTATTACTAATAGCCACATTTTTGGCGATGTATTTCATCAACACTGATAAAGGCTCAGCTGCTAATCGAATTAATATCAACTCCATCGCAGTATTGCCTTTTGATGATCTTAGTGCAAAGCAGGATAATCAGCATTTTACCGATGGATTGTCTGATGCCATCATCAATCAACTTTCTCAAATCAAGTCGTTAAAAGTTATCTCGCGTTATTCTTCCTTCACCTATCGGGGAAAATATAATGCAACAGAAATTGGTCAAGCATTGCAAGTCGATACCTTGCTTGACGGCAGTGTGCAAACCATGGGGGAACAGGTTCGCATTAATGTCAGAATATTCAGCACCAAAAATGGTCAACAACTTTGGTCTAAAACCTTTGATAGCGACACTAAAAATAGCTTTCAACTTCAAGACGACATCAGTGCCGCTATACAAGAAATAATTCAGCCGGGTTATGTCCCAATAGATGGCAGCCCAAGCTCAAAGCCTGCTAAAACAATCAATACTCAGGCTTACGAATGGTATTTGATGGGACAATACCACTGGCGACAACGAAACCCCAAATCCCTTGCCAAGGCAGTTACTTATTTTAAGAAGTCTCTTGAGTTAGAGCCTGATTACGCCGCAGCACACGTTGGCTTAGGTATTAGCTACGCGTTTCTTCATACGTACGGGGACTGGTATGAAAGGCGGGCGATAGACGCAGCTCTGCCTCATATTATGACAGCATTAACCTTGAAACCAAATTCACCGACCGCCTTGGCTGCGAAAGGAATGATCCTGTCTGATAAGGCGAAGGCTGGCTTAGGCGAGCTTGATTCGTCACTATACCAACAAGCTGAGCAGGCCTTTATACGCTCACTCGAACTGGATAATAATGCCACTACCCACCGCTGGTATAGTACATTATTAAGTCGTTTAGGAAGAGAGTCGGAAGCAATTAAGCACCTCAATAAAGCGATTGAGCTTAACCCATTGTCGGCATCCATGAAGCGTTCCTTCAGCTTTTTACTTAAATCAATGGGTAAACCTGATACGGCACAAAGAATGTATCAACGAGCTTTAAGCCTTGAACCTGATAATTTCTCACATGTTATTGACTCAGCTAAGGTTAATAGGCATAGCCAAAAATCGGTCATGGCCATGGCTGCGTGGCAAATGGCAAATCCAGAAATTTTCACCACATGTTCCAGCGTTGAATACTGTGAGCAGCTGGTTCTGTCTTACTTGAGCATAGGTGCACACCAAGCAGCAGATAAACTGCTCAATAAAATGCGACCAATACATGGTCATTTATTACATTCGATAAACTTGATTGCACTCAGCGAGAAAGGAGATGTACAGAGTGTTCTATCGAATATAAAGCGAACGGTACAGCATATTCCATATAGTCGAGAGGCTATGTTCGACCTAGCTGTTGCACAGTTTCGTGCAGCAAATTTTAGTCTGGCCAAAACCAGCTTGTTACAATTGTATCCAGAATGGCGCAACAAAAAGTCAATTGTGCTGGCTGAAATTACCGCAGATAACTATATGGCACTGGTGTTGTACGCTGCTACTTTATCGAATTTAGACGAAAAAGAGGTCGCTGCTCCTTTATTGCACAAGGTACAAACATTCCTCAAACAAGATCGGGTATTTGATAAAATGCAGGCTGAATTTACCTTAGCCGAAATCAATGCACAGTTAGTTAATACTCCACAAGCATTACACCATTTGACAAAGGCGTTAGAAATGGGCTGGCTCGAGTCTTATCATAGAGAATGGTGGTCCTTGCAGAATAATCATCTTTTACGGTCTTTGTATGAAAATCCTGAGTTCAAATTATTGCTGAAAAAACATCAGGAAAAACTAAATGAATTGCGAGGGAGACTTATCCATAAGTTAGGCACAATTCCTCGTTAGATAGCGTAAAACCTTCCTTCACTTCATTAACTTTCAACGACGACGATTGGCGAGTTTTGCTTTATCGGGTTACTTTTTTAGGTCCGTCGTAGTAAAGGTTGTGGAAACAAGACTTTGGCCGTATATCTGATTACAGGTAGAACATATTCATTTATGGGAAGCAAAGAGGTTAAATATGTAACTAGTCACTTCATTTTATATAACGGGTTTGTAGCACTTTTCTTTCGAATAGAGTTCCAGTCTTAAATAGTTTTTATTATGTAGCTGTGATATTGTCGTATTGTTTTATTTGTAGTGTAACGCATTCATTTAACTGTATTTAATTGCTTTTGTTTTTAAAGGTGATTTATTGATTGCTACTTAGATGATGAATGCAACGTACAAGGATAGTGGTTATTACTAAATTAGTTTTATTACCTGGAATGGATGGCACTGGCGAATTATTTGAAGCGTTTTTGTCTAACATTGACGAAGATTATATAGTAATACCATTACCTCAAACGGGTTCTCAAGACCATGTTTCTTTGGCTAAAGTAATAAAGGAGCAATTACCAACACAAGATTATATATTGTTAGCAGAATCGTTTGCTGGCGGTATTATTGCTGAGCTACTTAAGCAAAATAACCCATATTTGAAAGGCGTGATTTTCATTGCCAGTTTTCTCAGTTCTCCTAACCAATTCTTATTATCGATAGCTAAGCGCTTACCTATTAAAGCTTTAGCTTCAGCACCATTATCAACGATTTTTTATAAGTTTTTACTGCTTGGTCATGGGGCATCAAAAGAGCTGTTATCAAAATTTGTAACGGTAACTAAATCAATACCTGACTTCGTATTGAAAAGTCGATTAGACGTTATGAGCAAACAACGACTTCCAGCAACAACATTTGATATGCCTGCAATTTATCTTCAAGCACTCTCAGACAGACTTATATCATCACAGCAAGGTCGAGAGTTCAGCAAAGTCTTCACCAATATTAAGTATATAGAAATTGAAGGGCCTCATTTTATTTTGCAAGCACAGCCCAAAGAGTCTGCGCGGCTGATTACAGCGGCTATAACCTTGATCCTTAAAGACACTCACCTTAAAGAAAATAGGTATTAATAATGCCATTTACGCCAATACACATGGGGCCAGGGATTCTCATTAAAGCTATGTTACAAAGTAGCTTTAGCTTGTTGGTTTTTGGCTGGACCCAAATCGTAATGGATATCCAACCGCTAATTGTGCTGATAACAGGGGAAGGTCATCTTCATGGTTTTACCCATACTTATGTTGGCGCAGTACTAATAGCTATTTTTACTGCGCTAACAGGTAAATACTTATCCGAGCTTGGTTTAAAGCTGCTAGGTATTTCTAAAAATGAAAATCCCATATCTATTGCTTGGTGGGTAGTGTTCCTAAGTGCCTTTATTGGCAGTTTTAGTCATGTATTACTTGATAGTATTATGCATATCGATGTTGAACCCTTCTTACCATTTTTGTTAGATAATCCGTTATTAGCTCTGATTTCAGTGCCGATGTTGCACAAGTTATGTTTATATAGTGGCTTATTGGGTGCTGCTATTTATTATGGAATTAACTGGCGATTAAAAGGAATAGCTAAGTGAAAAAAGTAGTAGTCCTAGGTGGATATGGAAACTTTGGTAAAAGAATTGTTGAAAATCTTGCTGGCATTGAAGGCATACACATACTCATTGCCGGTAGAAATTTAAGCAAATCATCAAGTTTAGTCGAAAGTTTGAATAGTACTTGCTCTGCTAGCTTATCGCCTTTAGTTATTGATATATACGCTGATGATTTCAAAGAACAATTAGCTAGTCTTTCACCATTTCTTGTTATTCATACCAGTGGACCATTTCAAGGCCAAGATTACCGTGTGCCTAAAGCCTGTATTGAATGTGGTGCTCATTACATTGATTTAGCCGATGATCGCAGATTTGTTTGTGATATTGCCGAGCTAGATAGCCAAGCAAAAGAAAGCGGTGTGCTAGTTGTTAGTGGGGCTAGCTCTGTACCTGGTTTATCTTCAGCCGTTGTTGATAGTTATCAAAATCAGTTTAGCGTCATTGAATCGATAAATTTAGCCATTGCTCCCGGTAATAAGGCAGAACGTGGCTTGGCAACAGTTGAAGCTATTTTGTCTTATACTGGGCATCCTTTTAACGTTTTTAAAGAAGGGCGTTGGCAAGATGTTTATGGTTGGATGGACTCCAAAGTAAACGACTTTGGCGGCTTTGTTGGTAAACGCCATTTGGCCAATGTAGATGTACCAGATTTAGAGTTATTTCCTAACCGTTACGGTGTAAAGCAGCAAGTGAGCTTTCAGGCAGGATTAGAAATTCGGCTATTGCACTTAACTATGGTTGCTATGGCTTATTTATCAAAAATAGGTCTAGTAAAAAACTGGGCACCCTTATCAAAAGCTATTGTTAGCGCCAGTAATATATTTCTCCCGCTTGGTAGCGATAAAGGAGCTATGGAAGTACTTCTTTGTGGTAAAGACAAAGATGGAATTGCTAAACAAGTAAAATGGACCTTGTATGCCCCTAAAGGTAATGGCCCTAATATTCCAACGCTTTCAACCATAATTTTAGCAAGAAAGCTGCTGAGTGTTTCAAGTGGCCAAACAAAGAAAGGTACAAACCAAGGCACAAAGCTAGCAGCTGGCGCTAAACCCTGTGTAGGTTTATTGCAGTTGAGCGACTTTAGTGGTTCTTTTGATGCTTTAGAACTCACCTTTGAAGAAAGTCATTCTCTTGCAGTGCAAGAGCAGAAGACATAATGGAAGCATATTTAATGGAATACTACTTAGTCCTGAAATTAATTCATATTTTAGCCGCTGTTGTCGTAACAGGTACAGGTGCGGGTATTGCTTTTTTTATGTTTATGGCTAATCGCTCTAATAATACTCAGGCCATTTATGTTACTGCGCAACACGTTATTTTAGCGGATTGGTTTTTTACAACACCTGCGGTTATTACCCAGATAATCACAGGAGTAATATTAATGAACATGCAGGGTTATTCATTTTCATCTCCGTGGTTTTATTGGGTGGTCGGGCTGTTAGTGTTCATTGGGTTATGTTGGTTACCTGTTTTGAAAATTCAATACAAGTTACGTGAGCTAGCCAAAATTTCGATAGACGCGAATGAAGTAACGCCTGAATTTAAGTCACTAATGACAGCATGGACGCTACTAGGCATTCCTGCTTTTACCGCAATCATGGGCATCTTTTGGTTAATGGTTTTCAAACCATTTGCTGTGGCGTAAAGGTTAGGGCATGAACACTATCAATCAAGCTAACGAAGTAAAAAAGTTAATGAAAGCCGCTAAGTATTCGTTAGCCTTTTTATGGATATTTACAGGGCTAACTTCTGTTTTTTTCTCCCCTGAAATTGGTTATGAATTATTGGCTAACGCAGATATCACAGGTTTAAGTGCAGATATAGCTGTTTATGCTGGTGGAATACTAGATATAGTACTTGGCCTTTGGCTTATGTCTTCATTTAAAATCAGGTTGTGCTGTATTACACAAATATCAGTAATTGCTGTTTATACCGTACTGCTAACATTTATCGAACCGAGTTTTTGGTTACATCCATTTGGGCCGATAACCAAGAATATTCCTATTGTTGTTTTGATTTTTTTAATTATGATCAATAAGGTAGAACACCATGACTAAGCCTGTTTTTCAGGTGAACAGAAACAAAAACATCCTCTTGCTAGTGATTATTGGTGTTGTTTCGATATTAATTAGGTTACTTATGGAGTACAACTTTGACCGTTCAGCGTTGCTGTATGTCGGCATTCCATTTTTAATTGCTTTCACTCTTCTTTTTATTGAAAGACCCGAACCTCCACATAATTGGAAAAGGCGCTACGTAAATATAATTATACTTTCGTTGGTCATAATGCTTGGCAGCTCGATCATACTGTTTGAAGGGTTTTTATGTGTCGTAATGTTTATGCCCATCTACTTTTTTATCATATTTTTGATGTTTTTGCTTGAAGCCTTTAAGAGGTATAGAAATAGTAAGAATCAAGGGACAAATTATGTGCATCTGCTGCCGGTACTCATCCTATTAAGCGCATTTGAAGGCGTGATCCCTGAATTTAGTTTTGAGCGAGAATACGAGGTTGTTAGTGAAAAAATAATCTCCGCAAATATTGATGATATTAAACAACAATTAAAGCAGCCTATTGAGTTGGATAAATCCAGACATTGGTTGCTAACTCTTTTTCCCATGCCTTATAACATAGACGCAGAAACACTTGTTGCCGGAGATGTGCATACCATTAACTTTCGCTACCACCGATGGTTTGTAACGAATACACACGAAGGTAGTATGAAATTAGAAATTAGTGAAGTAGAAGATAATTACATTCGAACGAGATTTATTGAGGATACCAGTTATATATCAAACTACCTGAAACTTTATGGTACGGAGATTAATTTAGAGGCAATAGATAACAATAAAACTAAAGTCACTCTGCGGATAAAATATCACCGTTTCCTTGATCCCGTATGGTATTTCGGACCTTTACAAGAATATGCGGTAGGAAAGTCAGCTCAATTTCTTCTGGATGAAGTGATAACACCTAAACATTTAGGTAATGACACATGAGTGACTTCAAACATGTTGCCAAGTATCACAACGAACGGATAGAAGATTTAGGCTTTTGTAATGCTAATGATGGCAAAGTTTTATTGTCAAAAACAAAGCTGCTGTGGCTCGGCAGTATGTTGCTTATATCGATAATAGGTGGCGTATTGACGTTTACCCTCCAAGTACTGTCTGTATTTGTTATTTCAACGGCAGTATCACTTTGCCTAGGTCATTCATTAGGAATGCATCGCAGGTTAATTCATCAAAGTTATCAATGCCCACTATGGCTAGAATATATCTTCGTTCATCTCGGCGTCATTGTTGGTTTAGCAGGTCCAATAGGTATGATAAAAACACACGACATGCGCGATTGGGCGCAGCGACAAAATAAATGTCACGACTATTTTGGTCATCAACAGCCAATGCTTATTGATGCCTACTGGCAGTTGTTTTGTGATATTGAGCTAGATAAACCACCAAAATTTTTGCTAGAAGATAGAGTAAAAAAAGATAGATTTTTTAACTTCATGGAAAGTACATGGATGTTACAGCAACTGCCTTTGGCGTTATTGTTGTTCTTAATAGGGGGCATACCTTGGGTTATTTGGGGCGTCTGTATGAGAGTGAGTATTTCAATACTAGGGCATTGGCTTATTGGTTATTTCGCTCACAATCAAGGTGAACGGCACTGGCATGTTAAAGATGCACATATTCAAGGTCATAATGTGCGCTTTGCTGCCATATTAACTATGGGTGAAAGCTGGCACAACAACCATCATGCCTATCCAGGCTCAGCAAAATTAGGGATCAAGTCAGGTCAATCTGATTTAGGTTGGTCTGTTTTGATGCTACTACAGAAACTAGGTTTAGTTTGGGCGTTGGTATTACCTCAAGATTTGCCTTATAGACCTGAACTGGAATGCATACCTCCTAAATGCTCTTAATCAAGCGCTACATATGAATGTGTCAGTAACGTTAATAGTAATTCAACCAAAGCCCATAATGTAAAGAGGTCTACCTTGTCATCAATACAAATTGCTCGATTCATAATCTCCTTTAGTTGGTTATATCACGGGATTTTTCCAAAACTTGTCCATATAGCGCCATTAGAAAAAGTGATGACTGCTAGTTTAGGTTTATCAAACGAGCTTTCTTACTTAGTGACTAAATCAGCAGGGGTAGGTGAGGTTATTTTCGGGGTGCTCTTCTTTGTGTTTTACCGCAATAAAGTCATTGTTTTGTTAAATATTATCGGGCTTACTGGTCTACTAGGTTTTGTTGCTTTAATGCAGCCTCATTTACTTGTTGAAGCATTTAATCCTGTTACCACTAATATTGCCTTAATTGGTTTTAGCTTGATATTATTACTCGAATTGAAAAATGAGTCAGATAATGTGAACAACAAGGAGAGTGTATGACCGTTTCAAAATATCCTCCCAACATTGGTGAAAATGATTGTGTGATTTTATTTGATGGTGTCTGCAAGCTTTGTAATACCTGGTGTCAATTTATCATTAAGATTGATAAACAACAGCGCTTTAAATTATGCAGCGTTCAATCACCAGAAGGGCAAAACATATTAAACCATTTTGAAATGCCAACTGACCATGTTGAAACCATGCTACTTGTAGAAGGCAACCAATGTTTTAATAAGAGTGACGCTTTTTTAAATGTGGTGAATAAACTTGGGCTGCCATGGCGTTTATTATACCTATTTAAAATTATTCCGAAGGGCATAAGGAATTGGCTTTATGACCGTATTGCCCTTAATCGCTATAATTTATTTGGTCAGTACGATACTTGTATGTTGCCAACTAAAGAGCATGAACATAGGTTTCTTAAAGGTGAAAAGTGATAAATAAAACTTAATCTTATCGGTAAATATATTGAACGCTAAGGCGTTTTAATTGAAAAACATCCTCTTCATCTGTAGTAAAAACCAGTGGCGTAGTCCTACAGGTGAACAAATATTTAACAAGCACGCTGAACTCAATGTGAGATCAGTCGGAACTAGTGCAAGTTCAAGAAAAACGGTAAATTCAAAAGACATTCAATGAGCTGACACGATCTTCGTAATAGAAGAAAAACATAAAAGTCGGCTTAAAGCTGAGTTTAGCAAATAACTTAATACTTAGGTAAGCTTGAGTACTATTCATTCAGAGCTTGGCTGTGCACTGGTATGTAACAGCGACTATGCTGATTGACACTCTAGGATAAATTGATAAGTGTTCACAAATAAAGTAATCTAATATCAAATGTTTACGTCTTATAAATAAATAGATTTATGCTCAATTTTTTCAAATCAAAACCACTATTATCCCCATCTGATATTGAGTTTCAGCTTGCTACCTTTAAATGGCTTTTAAAGAATTTCGGTGGAGATGATTTCTATAAAACAACAGATTTAGTTTTACCTAGCAAAGAATATTTTCCCTCTAAGGTTAATAGCCCCGAAGGTGTAGCCGCTGAAACATTTGATGCTGTTAAAAAGCATGCCGGGCTTGAAAATTGGACGTGTAAACTCGTGGTTCAAGACGAAGATGCAAATCCGATAGTCGCACCAAGCCTTGCTATTCAAAATGCGCCGACTAGTCCGCAAGGTACTTTTCAGGCAACTGAACAAAACGAAGTGATCATTACCTACAACCCAGCGCTAACTTCGCAACCTATTCAATTGATTGCAACGTTTGCACATGAGTTATCGCATTATCTTACCGCGACTTCAAAAGAACAACCGCCTGGAGGCTGGGAAAATTGGGAGTTTGCTACAGACATTGCCGCTACATTTCTTGGCTTTGGTGTCTTTATGGCTAATTCTGCCTTTAGCTTTAGCCAATTTACTGACTCTGACTCCCAAGGCTGGAAGTCTAGTAGAAGCGGCTATTTATCGGAAAGTGAACATGTTTATGCTCTCGCGATATTTCTTGAATTAAAGGGCTTTTCAATCGAATCGGCCACTAGTTATTTAAAACCTCATTTAAAGAAGCTATTAAAGAAAGCTCATAAAGAAGTGTGTAAGACAGATATTATTGAAAACCTTAAAGCTGTTGAGTTTGTCATACCTTCTGATGTTACGAATAATTCAAATGAATAAAATAAAATAAAAATAACCCCTAATCATCAGGTCAGTCGTTTAGATAGTATTCCCCAATAAAAAGAAGAAAGGCTCCCAATGCTAAAATACCTACTCATTTTTGTCACCAGCATTATGCTCATCAACTGCGCTAGTGAAAGCAGCGATGAAAATTCAAACGCTAAGCCGCTTTTAGTCCAAAAAATTAGTTTTGATACCTCTAAAAAAGAAGCCATTAAGCAAATAGTCTTTACCTTCAATCAAAATGTAGCGGTAATCGGTGCAGTACCTAGCAATAATCAAATTAACGCTGTTTCGATTTCAAGTGGCTTAGATAAAAGCTGTACATGGCGTTTTGTTACGTTAAATCAAATCGCTTGTGAGCTTAACGAGCGTTTAAAGTACTTAAGTAAATATGAGATAGTGATAAATAAATCTTTTAATGCTTTAGGTATTAATTTATCAAAGAGTAAGACTGTCAGTATAAGTACTCCGGTACCACCAGTAAGAATTGACTATGAAGGTGACAATGGCCAATTTCCTAGCTCAATTACTGTGTTTGATAACACCCATACTAACATCTCAGTAAAAGCTTTAGATGAAGCATTGTCGTTAAAACTTCCAAATGGCAGATATAAAGAATTAAATGTTGTTGCTGCTACCAACAAGTACCGTAAAGGTGAGCTAAAAATCTCGGTAGATAAGGGCATTAAGTCATTGCCTGAGGGTTATTACGAAATTGTTTTGCCTAAAGGCTTTCAAGCTAGTAATTCGCAAATAAGCTTACAAGATGAAGCTGTGTTAAGCGGTTTTTGGTTTAGTACAAAATTCACATTCCACGGCTTTGCCTGTGAGAGTGATGACTATACAAAGCGCTTTGAAAATGTTGATTTATTAGAAAATGGCATATTGCCATGTGCTCCTGAGAAGGTTTCTCTTAAATTTTCAATGCCTGCTGATGATAGGGAAAACGACTCAAATCCTCATTTTAATCCCGATAACCAAGTAGATTGGTTAATCGGCTCAAACTACAAAGTAGGCCGTATAACAAGAGAAAAGCGTATGTACTATCACATGTTTTATTTAAACGGTGATACGTCGTATGAATTAGATTTAGGCAAAATAAAATCAATGACAGGTAAGTTAATAAATAAGCCTGAAAGAGTAATATTTAAGACACAAGCAGCGACACCTCAGTGGCATTTCGATGACTCATTTGGCACTTTCGTTGAGACGGATAGAAATGGCTTGCCATCAATATTGCGCAGAAATGTTGATGAGATCCATCAAGAACTTACCCCAATAAATACCCATGAAGAACTGCTTTCCTTTCTAAATGGTAACTTATCGACTAGCGACGAAAACATACTTAAACCAACAGCGGCGACGATAAAAAAAATGAGTGAACAGCCCATTGATTTTCGACAACATCTATCCTCTAAAAGAGGGTTAGTGCATGTTAAATTGAATGGAATCAGTTCAGCTCATTTTGGACCACAAGAATTATCACTACAAACTAAAAGCTTTATGGCTCAATCGGCTGATCACAACGTAGCTATTTGGCATCATCAAGATCTACTCTTACAAATTGTTGACTGGCAAGCAAAACCGATTGCTAACGTTGAGGCTTTGTTAGTCTGTGAAGGCCAAACAGAAGCAATGGTCATTGGGTCTACTAAAAAAGATGGCACACTTTGGATTAAATCGAAGCAATGGCAAGAAATTTATCAAGAACATCGTCAGCAAGCATGTTGGATATGGACACAGCTAGCTAACAAAGTTTCCGCTATAAAACTTCCATCGGTAAACAATGCCATTAGAAACACCCAAAACATATTTGCTTGGTCAGCTCAGCCAATTTATCAACCAGGTGAGCAGGTAAGAATAGGCTTAATTGCAAGAAGTAGAAGTAATAATGGCTTGGTGCCTGTTACAGATTTAAGTAACTTTAAAGTAGAGCTACTGCTACCAGAGCAGAATAAAACAGCGCCCTTACAGATGACTACAAGTACAGCCCAAGGTTTTTCTAATACAAAATATGACTTAGCCCAAGATACACCGATGGGCTATTACCGCATTCATTTAACAGACAAGCGCACAGGGGCAGGAGAAACGGTTGGTCACTTTATGGTTGCGGAATTTACACCACCAGAATTTGAGCAATTTGTGCAGTTACCAGCAATAGTCAAAATCCATCGGTCATTTGAAGCTAAGGTCTCGGCTAGGAGAATGAATGGAATTGCACTTCAAAATGCCAAAGTGAAGATTCGCGCGAATATTCGTAGAAACTATAAAACACCTGAAGCTTGGCCAAACGAATATGAATTTAACTCTTGGGATGATTTTAATAACAATGAAAATGATAAAGAATCATTAAAGACAGTAGAAGCCAAGTTAGATGACCAAGGAAACTACACTTTTGTTAGTGAAACACTGGAATCAACGGTTCCCTATGGCAAGGTTATATTAACCACAGAAATATTGTCAGATGATGGTGAGACACAAGCTAAAGACTCAGAGATAGTTTACTTTTCTCGTCAGCATTACATTGGTACCAAGTTTGACGAAAAAACGAAAAATCTCCATGTAATTGCTGTGAACCAAAAAGGTAAAGAGCTTTCGAATATCGAAGTAAACATCGAAGCATTTATTAAAACGAGTAAAAGAAACCAACCTCAGCAATTGTTTACCTCCTGTAAACTAAAAACGTTACCCAATACATGTAAGATCGATATAGAAAATGAGGCTATAAGTTTAGTTATTAAAAGTGGCGCGGCAAACTACGCTTGGTATCGCGACTATTACACAGGAATAATCAGGCAAAACAATCCATTAGATCTTAAAGAAAAGTTTGAGATCAAAGCTAAACTCAATTCAGTTTTTGTAGGTGATATAGCTAAATTAGAATTAACCTCTTCGTTAGCAGGTAAAGCTAATTTTATTATTCAAGCAGGAAATATTAAAAAGGTATGGCAACAAGACATTGAAGAAGGAATAAATACGATTGAGCTTGCTGTAGACGCTAGTTGGTTACCTTATGCCAGAGTGTACGCATCCTTAGCTGTTGATAGAAAAGTAGCTAATGAACTGACTAAACTTCAGCTTTTAAATGAAAATATTCAATCTGGTTATTCACAACCACCATTGCCACAAAATTTAATTAAGGAATTGTTAGGCTCCCAGCGCTTTCTTACAACAAGTGAATTAATTACGGTTGAATCAAAAAATGACCTTCCTGAGGTCAAGGTGTTATTGGACAGTAAAGAAGTTAAAGCGGGATCAGAAGTAACATTGACGATTACTGCTAATGTCGATGCAGAAAGCCAAATTTGGTTAGTCAACGAAGCATTATTACCTCTAATGAGGATTGAAGAGGAAAATTATGATTATTATAAAAGGTTAACCTCGGATTATGCATTTGAAGATGAATTAAGCTTTGATGTGCTAACCAACCACCTGATATTAGACTCCATTTTTGGTGAAGATAAAGAATCAAAACTATATAAATCTGCAGCTCAAATGCGTAATCGGCTTGCTACAGGAGGAGGCCTGTCTTTTAATATGGCTGATTCAGGGGGGAGAGGTGACCAAAAAAGTAAATTAGATTTCGCCCAATCCGTTTGGTTAGATACGGTTAAATTAAAGGCTAACACAGTACAAAAAGTAAAAGTTAAACTGCCTCAATTGATAGGGCGTTGGAAACTATTTGCGTTAACCGCTACAGCACAAACTATGGCAATTGACTCGACTTCTATTTCAACCGTTAGAGACGTAGAGTACTTTTTTGATGCACCTAGCTCCGTATTTAATATTGATAAAGCCAGTTTTGCTGTTACACAAATAAATAAAGGAACAACAAAGGTTACTGATGAATTGCACCTTTGGGTTGATGGCAAAAAGATAAATACCATTGATGTGCAGTTAAATGGTGATGAATACCAAAGAGCCAACATTACATTGCCTGAGTTAACAACGGGTAAACATGTTCTGATGTTAACAAGTGAAATACAGCCAGACTTTGCTACCTACCATGAAATTAATGTGCTTGAAGGGCTATTTAACCAGCAAAAAACTTGGTTAGTAGAAGAGAGTAGTGCTGGTAAAGTTATCGGGCCAAATAACGTTATCTCTGGCAGCATCCAACTTACTCAAATGCAAACCGGTCAATTATTTCCTGACTGGAATGCATTATCTAATTCTGACAAAATTTACCCGCACCAATGCTGGGAGCAAACTGTTTCTAGAGCGATAAGTTACCAATTTAACCCTGTTTCGAGTACAGCGTGGCCTGAAGGCGAAGGTAAGTTCAAACATTTAATTGGGCAAAAACATAAGTACAGAAGTTACTTTGATATGTTCACCTATTTTCCATATATGAAAGCTGACCCATTCCTTACAGCCTATACCTATTTAGCTCATAGTTGGCTAGCCGATAGCTCAACACCCATTGAGATAGATAGAGAAAAAATGAAAGAGCTAATGGAGAAAATTATTGCAGGTGATGAATACGCTCACTATTTTAATATAGATGCTCAAACACAAAGTATGGCTTTATTTGCATTAGCACAAAATAAAGATATCAACTTAGAACAAGCATTATCTATTAGACAAAAGCTTGGTAAGAGTAATGCACAAGCTACTGTGTTGCAGGCATTGGCACTTAAAGCGTTAGGTGCAGCATCAAGCTTGTATGAAAATGACATAACACATCTCAGTAGTGACCGTTATGTTGATCCTAATAACAACGTATTTAACCAGAATAGTGAGAAGTGTTTAGCCGCTTTAGCCTTTAACCAAGATTCTAAACAACGAGAAAGTTTATTATCAGAAGTAATTTTACAACAGCAGCAAAATGGTCAGTTTGGCTCTACTTTCGCCAATGCAGTGTGTAGTTACGCCTTAAAAGACGGTAAATCAGGTAATTCCTCGTTTACTGCTATTAAGTTTACAAACTCTGACTCACTACTTAATTACGAGGTTAATAAAGGCAGTAACCATTGGCTAAGAATGAGTTATCAGCAACAGCTTCAAGACGTAAACTCTGTCTCAGCTGGCATAGCTGTAACCAGAGACTTGTATGTGCAAAAGAGCGATAAATGGCATCAGGTAACTGCTAAAACACCGCTTAATGTGAGTGACATTGTAAAAACAACAATAACCATTAATTCACCTTTAGATCGCGAGCATATAGCAATAACAGACTCAATCGCGGGTGGCTTTGAAGCAATTAACCCTGCATTGGGTAATCAGAATCAGCTCTATATAGAAGAATTAGGAAGAGACTGGCATTCACATACTCGCATTGAAATTCGTGAAGGTAAAGCCTACTGGTATTTAAGACACCTTGCTAAAGGTGAACGTAAAATATCGTATTACAGCCGTGTCCGCCATGTAGGGGAGTTCAACATTGCTCCAGCGAAGGCTGAAGCAATGTATCGCAGTGATGTTTTTGGCCTAACAAACGCTAGTAAAGTAAAAGTGACGCAATAAAGGTGTCTAATTAAACAATGTTTGGTGGATCACCTGCATTAGAACAAATCTTAATTGACTGAACTTTGCCAGTAAATTCTAGGGCTTATTTACAGCCATCATTGCTTTGGCAGTAAATAAAATGGCTAATTTAACGAACGGCGATTGATTTTTTCACAAGTCATGTAAATGGATAGTTCACCTACGCCAAGAGCGGATAGAGTGAGGTAAGCTTCACTTTTATTGGATAAAAGTGAACCCAGAAACTTAAGTTATTAATACGTTACTTTTGCGAAAAGGTTGAAATTAATTGAAATTTAATTTATCAATCAATCTTTATAAACAATTATTTCGTCGCAAATTACTGAAAATATTTAATCAACATCATAAACTCATTAAAATGATAACGAAAAAACAAAAATAATAAGGACAACACATGACGTTTAAATTATCTCTTATCACCTTAGCCACATTTGCTTTATCTGGCTGTTTCAATGACACATCAACATTATCTTTAGAAGAACAAGCAAAAATTATTCATCAAAAGGCCATCGTGCTCGATACCCACAATGATTTTAGCAACGCTAACTTTGTTGAAGATAAAAACTATACCATGCGCTTAAAAAGCCAAGTTAATCTCCCTAAAATGAAAGAAGGTGGATTAGATGTTTCATGGTTAATTGTTTATACCGGTCAAGGTGAGCTTAACGAAGCCGGCTTTACTAATGCACATAAAAAGGCAATGGAGAAATTTAACTCCATTCATCGTTTAACCAAAGAAATCGCCCCCGATCAAATTGAATTAGCGCTCTCTTCTGATGATGTTCGCCGTATTTTAAAAAGTGGTAAAAAAGTCGCGATGATAGGTGTTGAAAATGGTTACCCTATCGGTACTGATATCTCTAATGTAAAAAAATTCTACGACCTTGGCGCTCGATATATGTCATTAGCACACAATGGTCATAGCCAATTGAGTGATTCAAATACTGGTGATAAAGATAAGCAATGGCTTCATAACGGTTTAAGTGATTTAGGAAAACAAGTGCTGGTTGAGATGAACAAATGGGGCATTATGGTCGATATTTCTCATCCATCAAAAGCCGCTAATATGCAGATGATGGCATTATCAAAAGCCCCGGTTATCGCCTCTCATTCTGCCAGTCGAGCAATGTATGATCACAGTAGAAACCTTGATGATGAAGAGCTACTTGCCCTTAAGGAGAACGGAGGAGTGGTACAAACCGTTGCATTCCGTTCTTATATTGATGGCGAAAAATCTAAAAACTTTGCCAAAGTTAAATTTGATATTTACCAAAAATTTGCTTTAGCGCAAGGGGCAAAGATTTTAACTAAAAAAGATAGAAAAGCATTATCCGCGGATAAGTTAGATGAATATTGGGATTTATATGATGCAATTAGCGTACAAGCACAATCGGAGATTGATGCGATCAGTGATACGATTGAACAAGTTAACGTTAGCGATTTTGTCGACCACATTGATTACATCGTAAAACTTATCGGTATTGGTCATGTCGGGATCAGCTCTGATTTTGATGGCGGCGGCGGTATCAATGGCTGGAATGATGCTTCTGAAACATTTAATGTCACATTAGAGCTGGTAAAACGTGGTTATAATGCACAAGACATTGAAAAACTTTGGGGTGAAAATTTATTACGAGTACTTGATGATGTGCAAAAAGTTGCCAAGGAAATTCAAGCAAAAACTCAATAAAAATGATTGGTTAAATCAATAACATAATAAAAAGTCTGCTTTGAGTAATCAAACAGGCTTTTTATTTTTGTAACGTTGAAAATGGCATGGTTTTCAAGCCATAACCTTCTAAACCTTATGGCAAATGTTAAAATAACAAGGACACTCACTCAAAACTAAAGCGGCTACTTAACAAGACTAAGCTGAATATTTATACAAATATCTCCTGAGCATTAACTAATACCATTGCAATACTGATCATATTTTGGCGAGATAATGCTAAGGGGCGGATTATATGATGCTCTGCTCCTCAATATTTTGTTATCCACTCGAAATTGAGTAATCAATAACTCCGTGCCGATTGGTTGCTCAATTATCTAAGTAGATCATTCTGTTTATTAACCTTCGGCATAGAGTTTCTTAAAATTTGTTAGATTCCAGCCAATCATTACTTCATTACCAATTTTAAGGGCTGGTACAGAGCGAGCCCCTATAGCGTCAAGCTCTTTTCTACCGCGCTGCATTTTCGCATTTGTTAATCTGTATTTAATGCCATTATCATCTAA
>JABSOY010000024.1 GCA_013215385.1 Colwellia sp. | reverse complement strand
AAGCACACTTTTCTTTTTACTAGGCTAATTGCTAGCTACTCACACTATGATACTTCCGTGCTATCTTTAGAAAAGCACCCAGCGTTCAGCACTTAAGTCGACTGCGGCATCTTGGAAGCACACTTTTCTTTTTACTAGGCTAATTGCTAGCTACTTAAATTATAATACCGCTGTGCTATCTTTAGAAAAGATAGCACAGCGTTCAGCACTAAAGTCGACTGCGGTATTTTGAAAGTACTTTTCTTTTTACTCGACTAATTTCTAGCTACTCAATACGACGCTAGAATGACAGTAAATATGTCCCCTATTTATAGAGTTTTTCAATATATTCATTGATGCTATTTTTCCAACCGAATCGTTGCGATTTTGCAGCATCAGCTAATACTTGATACCTTTTAGCATGATTACAAAATGTTTTAATCGCTAATTGAAATACTTTTATTAACGATGTTATTTTCTCTTCTTTATTACCACCGAAAAAAACAAAACCATTTTCATTATGTTTTACTGTATCGGTTAAGCCACCAACATCATTAACTAAACATGGCTGACCATATTTCATTGCTAACATTTGACTGATGCCACATGGTTCAAATGAGCTAGGCATAAAAAAAAGGTCCCCTAGTGCATACAAATGTCTCGAAAGTGTTTCGTCATAACCATTGATAAATAAGAAATTATTATGTATTGCCATACACTGAGTGAAAGCTTTTTCAATAACTTTATCGCCACTGCCAATTAAAATAAATCGGCCTTGGTGAAGTTCTAATTCGGTAAGTAAGGAAGTCAATACTTGCTGGTGTTGATAATCATCAAGTAATAAGCTTACTTTTTGTGATGTTAGTCGACCAACATTGGTTACTAATGGCCCAGCAAAGACTGTTTTATTCAGCCACTGATTTATACGCTCATTAGCTATAAAAATCGCGGGTTCTAGCAGAGAACTATTACTAGCAAAACGAAGTAACGCTTTCTTAGCATCATGCAAAAACATCGTGTAATCCGCTTGTTGATCATCTAACGCTTCATAATCGCAGCCATTAAGAATGCCAATAACATCATGGTTTGAATGTTTTATTCTTAAATCGCCTTCTAGTCCTTCACCACCAAAAAAGCCTTGTTCATGGTTACTTTCTTTCAATATTTCTAAACAATAATTAGGTGAAACCACATGTACTTTATGATTTAAATTAATGCCTGCCCTCATTGGATTATAGCAATGTAAGAATTTAGGATCACAGATTAGTTCACCGTTATAACTCAATTGTGGAAACCATGCTTCTAAGCTCGACTCATCTTGATTAAATGGTCTTATACCTTGTAGGGCAATATTATGAATAGAGTATATTCGCTTAATGGTCTCAAGCTCTTGGTATTTGAGCTCATAAGTCAATAAGACACTGATAGTCGCAGTATGCCAGTCATGTAAATGTAAAACATCAGGTCTTTTTATATCGCCATTTAACATAAACTCACATACGGCGAGTGAAAATAAAGCGAATTTATTGGCATCAGATGCAAATGGACCTTTGTCATAATCGTGATAATAAACTTGGCCATTTTCTTGGCTGAAACTGTCGTGCGCAACGATATATTGTCGGTTAGCACTTACCTGATCTGTTAGGTAAAGTTGATATAACTTTACCTGTGTTAATTCACCTCTAAAAGACACATTAAGCTGACTGACTAAAACCGACTTATTCTTTTGGTGGAAATTACCATGATCGGGAATAACAATATCGACCGATTGTTTTTCTGCCGCTAAAGCAATAGGTACATCTCTTATAACATCGGCTACACCTCCCACTTTAGCACCTGAGATCATGCCATTTTCAGCAGCTACCATTAATATTTGCATACTCGAAACTCCTTATGCACTTTCTCGTATATTAATAACAGAGGTATGTTCAATAACTTGAGGAGATGGCTTATTCGCCAATGCAATTAGCATATCCCTAGTAACTAAAACAATGCCTTTAGCGGATATCCTAAAACCATTACTAATATCTTGCTGATGATCAACACCTATTGATAACCCTTCTGGCACTTCACAACCGCGATCAATAATTGCCTTCTTTATTAAACAGTTACGCCCTATGTTCGCATTTGGTAAAACAACTGACTCTTCTATTTTAGAATAAGAGTGTAAATGAACATTAGAAAACAGAAGTGAATTTTTCACTATAGCCCCGGAGATCACACAGCCAGCTGAAACCGTAGAATCGATTGCGGTTCCTCTGCGATCATCATCATTAAAAATAAATTTAGCTGGCGGTAGCTGTTCTTGATAAGTCCAAATAGGCCAACTTTTATCATATAAATCAAGTTGTGGTGTTGGCGTTACTAAGTCCATATTAGCTTCCCAAAAGCTATCGATAGTACCTACATCACGCCAGTATGGCTGTTTGTCAGATACCGGGTCTTTAAATGGAAAAGCAAAGACCTCATGTTCTTTTATTAATGAAGGAATAATGTCATGACCGAAATCCCTACCCGAACACTTATTCTTTGCATCTTTTTCTAATTGCTCAAATAAAAACTCAGTGTTGAAAATATAATTTCCCATTGATGCTAAGCATTTTAATGGGTTATGCGGAGTAGCAGCAGGTTTTTCTGGTTTTTCCTCAAAGGCGATAACTCGATTATTATCATCAACTTTCATTACACCAAAAGTGTTAGCCGCTTCTTCAACCGGTAGCTCGATACAACAAACAGTCATATCTGCGTTATTTTCTACATGCTGAGCAATCAAAGCACCATAGTCCATTCGATAGACATGGTCACCCGATAAAATCATCACATATTTTGGCAGTTCATGCCGAATAATATCAATATTCTGAAACACAGCATCAGCAGTACCGCAATACCATGCATCACCACAACGTTGTGATGCAGGCAATATCTCTACCGACTCCCCTAGTTCCTTTTTAAAATGCCCCCAACCTCGGTTAACATGCCTGATTAATGAATGAGATTTATATTGTGTGGCAATACCAATACGGCGGATACCGGAATTAACGCAGTTTGATAATGGAAAATCAATCAACCGAAACTTTCCGCCAAAATATACTGCTGGCTTTGCTCGCCAATCAGTAAGTTCATGTAAACGAGAGCCTTTTCCTCCAGCTAAAATAAGCGCATAGGTTTCTTTGGTTAAATTACTAATGTATCTATCTTGAAAATTGGGCATGGTAACTTTTCCTTAAGTCTTAGAGTGTTTTTGATGAGAAGGGACTAACTGCCAAATATCTTTGTTATATTCAGCAATGGTTCTATCGCTAGAAAAATACCCACTGGCTGCGGTATTTAAAATACTTCGGCTATGCCATTGAGTTTTATTTTTATAAAGTTCACTGGCTTTTGTTTGTGCTGCAACATAGTCATCGAAATCATAGGCAGTCAGCCATTGATCATTGGGATCTTTAATTGACTTTATTAATGGCGTAAAGATTTCAGGTTCAAATAAATTAAAATAACCACTTTCTAATAATTGAACAACTCGAGATAAATTAGCAGACTCTTTAATGATGCTCTGCGGATTATAATTTTCTCTTATTGTTGAAATGTCATTGATTTGTGCTCCAAAGGAAAAATAATTTCCATCCCCTACCGCATCAAATATTTCAATATTTGCACCATCTAAAGTGCCAATGGTTAGCGCGCCATTCATCATGAATTTCATATTGCCCGTGCCCGATGCTTCTTTACCTGTGGTTGATATTTGTTCAGACAAGTCAGTTGCCGGACAAATAATCTCCATCGCACTGACATTATAATTAGGGAGAAATGCCACTCTGAGAAACGGCTTAGCGACTTGATCATCGTTAATGACTTTAGCAACATTATTGATGAGCTTAATCACCAGTTTTGCCATAAAATAGCCAGGAGCTGCTTTGCCACCGAAAAGTACACAGCGGGGCACAATATGCTCAACTTCACCATTGCGGATGCATTCATATAAATGGATCACATGTAAAATATTGAGTAATTGTCGTTTGTACTCATGGATTCGCTTAACTTGAACATCAAACATCATGGCACTATCAAACTGTACATCACATGTTGATTTTACTAGCTGGCTGAGCTTATCTTTGTTGGCACGTTTTATTGTCGCCCATTGCTCAATAAACTCGCTATCTTGGCTATATTGACCTAACAGACTGATCTGAGAAAAATCTAAGATCCAGTCATGGTCTATTTTTGTCGATATCAAGCGAGCAAGTGCGGGATTGCAATGGGCAAGCCATCTTCTGGGCGTTACACCGTTAGTTTTATTATTAAAGCGCTGCGGCCATAAAAGATAAAAATCTTTAAATAAGCCTGATGATAATAATTGGGTATGTAATTGTGCAACGCCATTTACCGAAAAACTACCAACGATTGCTAAATACGCCATTCTAATGGTTGGCTTTTCTCCTTCTTCAATAATGGACATATTACGCTGCTTTTCGATATCTCCTGGCCAGTGATAAGAAACTTCGGTCAAAAAGCGGGCGTTAATTTCATAAATAATTTCAAGAATGCGGGGTAGTAAATAGTTAAATAACTCAACAGGCCATTTCTCTAATGCCTCAGGTAGTAATGTATGATTGGTATACGCCATGGATTGGCTGACTACCCGCCATGCTTCATGCCACGTTAGCTCGTACTCGTCGAGCAAAATTCGCATTAATTCTGGAATAGCAATACTAGGATGAGTATCATTTAGTTGAAATACTTGAAAATTATTAAAATCGTGAAAATTAGCGCCATGGTTATCGACCCAGTGGCTAATAATATCCTGTAATGTTGCAGAGCAAAGAAAGTACTGCTGTTTTAGCCTTAACTCTTTGCCACTTTCGCTAGCATCATTAGGGTAAAGCACCATGGTAATTTGTTCAGCAAGGTTTTTTGTCGCGACGGCTTCTGAATAACTGCCGGCATTAAATTCATTTAAATTAAATTCATCAGTTGCTTCTGACTTCCATAACCTGAGTGTATTAACCACTTCATTTTTATAGCCAGGAACTGGAATGTCATATGGGATAGCAAGTACGTCTTGGCTATTATCCCAAACGCGATGCTGACGCCCATGTTTATCGATTTGTATCCTAACCTGACCGTAAAATTTAATACGTTGAAACTGTTCAGGTGCCGATATCTCCCAAGGGTGTCCTTTTCTTAACCAATTATCAGGATGTTCTACTTGATAGCCATTGTTAACGCTTTGATTAAACATCCCGTATTCATAACGGATACCATAACCTGTCACGGGTAATGATAAGGTAGCGCAACTGTCCAAAAAGCATGCTGCTAGTCGTCCTAAACCACCATTGCCCAAACCAGCATCATTTTCTGCTTGTGCTAGCTCTTCTAATTTAATGCCATAGCTCCTTAATGACTGCTCGACATCACTTGCTAAGTCGAGGTTTAGTACAGCATTAGTTAATGCTCTACCCATTAAAAACTCTAAGGATAAATACGCTACTTGTTTACTTGACTGCAAGTAACGTTGCTCAATGGTTTGTCTGCAACGCGTCACCAACCTATCTCTTATTGTATAAGCCAATGCTTGAAATAAGTAATAATGAGAAGCACTAAAATGGTCTCGACCTAATGTATAGTGAAAATGATGAAGTAGGTCATCTTCAAATGAATAATCCTTTAATCGAGATAAATTCATTTCACTCTCTTTTAAATCATCCATAATTTTCTTCATTATCTATCCTTAAATTACTTGATAAAACGATTGCGGAATAAGCCTCTAAACCTATTGAATGAAATACTTCATTTGTACTAAGAGGATCAGATAAAATGCGAGTATCGAGTCGTTTATACCACTTGGTATTAAATGCTAATGTCGGTAACGGAAAGTCGATATCCATTGCCGATGCATTAAGTAATATAAGCAATGATTGCTGCTTGATGTTATCTGACAAGTAATAACCTAATGTTAAATGAGTTGGGTATTGCCAATCATCCTCAGACATTTCTTTTCCATACTCATTCAGCCAATTCACTTTAAAGCGATGATCATCATCATGAATAAACTCAGTATGCTTAAATAAATCAAATTGCTTTCTTAAATTAAAAATGGTGCCAATAAATTCGGTTAATGGATGCTCGCTTGGTTTTTCAGGCCAGTTAACCCAGCCCTGGCTATTATTTTGACAATAAGCATTGTTATTACCTTGCTGGCTGTTGCCAACTTCACAGCCCATTGAAAGCATGGGAACCCCTAATGAAAAAGCTAAAGTCAGTAACATATTTTTCTGTAACTTTAGTCGCAGGGCATTTATCTGTTTATCATCAGTGGTCCCTTCGTATCCCCAGTTATAAGAGAAATTTTCATTATGACCATCAAGGTTATCTTCTTGGTTGCTTTCATTTTTTTTATATTGAAAACTCACTAAGTCGGCTAGGGTAAAACCGTCATGAGCGGTTATAAAATTGATGCCCGATGTAACAGGCCGACTTTGATGTTCAAATAAATAACCTGAGCCATGAATATGTTTAGCCAAGAGTGGTAGCATATTTGCTTCTCCTCGCCAGAACCGTCTGATCACATCCCTATATTGATCATTCCACTCACGCCATGGCGCAGGAAAAGCACCAAGCTGATAACCTCCAGGACCAATATCCCACGGCTCTGCAATTAGCTTAACTTGGCTTAATAAAGGATCTTGATTGAGCACTTGAAAGAAAGCATGATTATCACGAAACCCTTGATAGTTGCGTCCTAAAATCGAAGCTAAATCAAAACGAAAACCGTCGACGCCCATATATTCAACCCAATAGCGTAAACTATCCACTATCAGTTTAATTGTCATTTTTGATGAAGCATTAATGGTGTTACCACAACCCGTATCATTGATATATTCTGCGTGGTTTTCTCGATGTACTCGATAATATGACTTATTATCGATTCCTCTAAACGAAAGAGTGGGTCCTAAGTTACTGCCTTCTGCCGTGTGGTTATAAACCACATCAATTATTACTTCGAGATCCGCTTGATGAAATGCTTTCACCATCTCCTGAAACTCTTGGATCTGACCATTAACAAGGTAATCATGGTGAGGAACAAAAAAACTCAGGCTGTTATAGCCCCAATAATTTGATAAGCCCTTATCGAGTAAAAATTCTTCATCGATAAAATAATGCACAGGTAAAAGTTGTACTGTGGTTACCCCCAGTTTTTTTAAATGCTTAATAAAGCTGGGTTGGGCAAGCCCTAAAAACTTTCCTTTGAGTAAATCATCGATATCAGGAAATTCTTGCGTGGCGCCTTTAACATTACACTCATAAATAACCGTTTTATTCCAAGGTGTTTGGGGTTTTCTCCCCTCGTATAAATTAATATTTACCACTTCATTCTTAGGGATTTTAGGTTGTTGTTTTAATGATTTATATGAAATACCTTGTTTATTTAACCAGGAAAACTGACCATTAAATTGACGAGCATATGGATCTATTAAAGGAAGATCAGATTTATGCCACAAGCCCTGTTTGGGTTCAAATGCACCATCAATGTAGTAGTGGTATAAGTCGCCTGGCTCAACATTACTTAAATAGCAATGCCAAATATTATTCTCCCCTTTAATGAGTGGGTAGCATCCTCGTTCTTCGTGGTTATCAGTAAAAAACAAATTTAAAACTACATGTTCAGCAGTAGATGTATAGATAGCAAAATTTGTTCCTAAACCATCATAGAACGCCCCTAAAGTATTGCCATAACCACGGCTTTGCTCGATATTTTTCATTAACTAATGTCTGCCAATAAATAATAACTGGCTAAAGGAGCAATCGTGATCCTAATGCTTTGCTCAAAACCATGTGAAGCTTTATTTTCAACAGTAAATTCAACGCCAGGAGAGACACCGCTACCGCCAAACTCTTTCTCATCTGTATTCAAAATAAGTTGATATTTTTTAGCGCTAATAACCCCTAATTGATAATTTTCGTATACTTGGGGAGTCATATTACTGATACAAATAACACCTTGAGATTTATTAGCATCAAAGCGAATAAAGCTAAAAATACTCTGCTGGCAATTTTCACTGTCAATCCAACGAAATCCCTCTGCACGTAAATGATCTTGATATAGAGCAGGTGTCTTACGGTAAATAAGGTTTAACTCACGTATTAAGTTTTGTACTCCAAGATGTTTCGATTCATTTAATAAATGCCAATCAAGAGACTTTTGATGGGACCATTCATGGTATTGCGCAAACTCACCACCCATGAAAAGTAACTTTTTTCCTGGGTGTGCCCACATATAACCAAAATAACAACGTAAATTAGCAAACTTTTGCCAATCATCACCTGGCATTTTATTGATCAAAGAGCCTTTACCATGAACAACTTCATCATGACTTAACGGTAAAATGAAATTTTCAGAGTGAGCGTAAACCATAGAGAAAGTCATCTCATGGTGATGGTGTTTTCTGTGGATGGTCGCTTTACTCATATAAGAAAGTGAATCATTCATCCATCCCATATTCCACTTATAACCAAAACCCAAGCCGCCATTAGCGGTGAAATTAGTAACGCCCTGCCAAGCAGTAGATTCTTCTGCCACCATCATGATGTTAGGATTTTGTTGATATACCGCTTGGTTAATTTGCTGAATTAAACTCACAGCAGATAAGTTTTCTCGACCACCATAACAATTAGGTACCCAACTACCATTTTCACGGCTGTAATCGAGATAAAGCATAGAAGCAACTGCATCTACTCTCAGACCATCAATTTCAAAAAATTCCAACCAATACGTCGCGTTTGATAACAAATAACTCCTTACTTCTGGCCGTTCATAATTAAAAATGAGCGTTTTCCAATCAGGATGAAAACCTTGACGAGTATCAGCATGTTCATATAAATGGGTACCATCGAATTTGGCTAAGCCATGTTCGTCGGCCGGAAAATGAGCAGGCACCCAATCAATAATGACGCCTAAACCTGCAGACTTAATCGCAGAGATTAAGTAACAAAAATCATCAAAGTTACCGAATCTACTGGTTGGCGAAAACAAACCAACTGGTTGATATCCCCAAGAGCCATCAAATGGATATTCACTAATCGGCATTAATTGAACATGGGTGAACGCTAAGTCAATAACATATTCAACTAACTCTGCAGCTAATTCGCGATATGACAAATACTGCTGACCTTCTGCTCCTTTTCTTCGCCATGAACCTAAGTGAACTTCATAAATAGTTATCGCTTGGTCAATTTTGTTTTTGTCTTGCTGCTGACTTGCCGCAGATTGATAGATTTTCTGCGGCGTACAAACTACCGAAGAAGTATTGGGAGCTTGCTGCATTTGAAAAGCAAAAGGATCAGCTTTCTCAATTCGTTCCCCCGATTTAAGCAACAAGCTATACTTATAGTTCAGGCCACAAGTTAGCTGTGGAATAAAAATATCCCAGACACCTGATGCAGGGTGCTTCCTCATTAAGTGTACTCTAGGGTCCCAATGATTGGCGTCAGTAATTAAAGAGGCAGCAAGAACATTAGGCGCCCATAAACTAAACTGAATACCTTCAATGCCATTGATTACTCTTTTTTGACAACCAAAATGCCTATGCGCATGAGCTAAGGTCCCTTCACTGAACAAATACATTGCTTCTTCATCTAACGCGGAAGGAAATGAGTAACAATCATATTGTTTTATTTGCTGTTCAGCATATTGGATATTCAGTTGATATTGATTAAAGTCGTTTATTTTGGGTATTTCTAAGTAAAACAAATCACTGTTTTTATATCGATTAAAACGCTGACTCTCATTAGCCAGCATCAATTGAACATATTGTGCATTGGGCAAATAAACTCTATAGCTAACTTGGTTTTCTTTTTCTAGGTGACAACCTAAAAAGCTAAAGATGTCATCGCAGCTTCCCTGCTCTATTTCTATTACCTTTTGCTGATAACCTGCAAACCTACCTTGCTGTAAACATTCAGTATTAGCCATTATTCCTACCATGATTAATTTTTTCAAAAAGAAAAGGTTGATTAAATATGTCTATTAACGGCACCGTAATTTTTCTTCGCCAATTAGGGTATTCAAGGTGGGTGCCGGGTATATTTATTGGCGTTTCATAACCGGCTAGATCATCCAATTGAAGACATAAAATCCTAGCTGAGCTCCCCGCAAGTTTAATAACAAGTGCATGATAAAGATGATTTAAGTCAATAGGTTCTTGTTCGAGATCTAGCCATTTTAATAAGTGGGATTTAGCACGAGTACGCTCTTCTATCGCTTGCTGATAATTTTGCTGAGATGTTATAAGGTCTAATGAATGTTGAATATTGAGATCTTGGTACTTCCACCAACCGATAAAAGGCGCAACGTCATGATTGGCGATCATTAATAGCGCATCCCCCCTGAATGCTTCGATATTTTTAAACTCGCCATTTTGTTCACGTTCAAAATAGAAAATATCGTTACCTATGATTTTAAAGTCAGCCATCGTTACTTTAATTTCTTCGGGTACTATGCCTAAATCTTCTCCGATCAACATGCATCGATTTTTATGACTTTCTAACGCTAAAATTGCAAATAAATCTTGGTAGCCATAATAAACATAACTTCCCTGCTCGCTACCTTGATTTTCTATGCACCACCATAAGCGAAACATCCCCATAATATGGTCAATTCTTAGCGCTCCGGCAATTTTCATGTTGGCTCTAAGTAATTGGATAAAGAATTGATAGTTATTTTCTTTTAATCTTAATGGCTCAAGTGGTGGTAATCCCCAATTTTGTCCTTGCTCAGCATGATTATCTGCTGGGGCTCCAATAGAAACGCCTTGAGCAAATAAAGATTGATTACGTTGGTATTCCTCTCCATTAGCAGCACAACCAACCGCTAAGTCTAAGATAAGTCCAATCTGCATCCCGAGACTTTTGCAACGTTGCTGTGACTGTTCAAGCTGTTGAATTGCGATCCATTGCAAGTAATACTCAAAACGCGATAAACGCCAATGCTCATTATCGTCAGAAAATTTTAAAAATTCTCGATAACGCAAACTGTTACATGACAACTCATTACGAAGAAAATTTTCAAACATTTTCGAAAAAACTATATATTTTCGCTCGGTAACTTTTTTATAATTAATGAAATCACTGTTATCGTCTAAACCTATGGTTTGATCAGAAAAGTCGCTAGACATTAGCGGCGAAATATAAAGCGGATTAAGCTGATGGCGGTCACTTGGGCTATACGGACTTGCGTCATCAGGGTTGTCAGAAAATAATTTATGTAATGGATTCAGTAAAATGTAATCAGCGCCTGCTTTCGCACTGTAATCAATTATCTCGTTCAAGTCGTGGAAATCACCCACACCAAAATTATTTCCTGCGGTATAACTATAAAGTTGCACAGAAAGTCCCCAGATTTTTTTTTCTATGGCTTGTTGATAACAATGCTGAGGACATACCGCTAATGTCCCAGTAAAGTGTTGCTTCGCTATTGTAAGAGTAAAGGTATAATAGTCGGGTGCTAATTTAGGTAATTCGAGAGTACGCTGCGTATAATAATTATTTTGATAAACATAATTACCAGACTCAGCAAGGTCATCTATATTACTCCTCCCCGAGGCATGCTCATCAGATTTACTATCAGTTATTGTCCAGCAAAACTTCTGCCCTAGAATCGTTTGGGGGAACCGCAATTGGATAGAAAGGTTACTAGATTTTGTTGTTTGGAAGTTTGCTACAATTTTTTTCCATGGCTGGCCATCAATTTTAGCATTGGCAGCTTCAATTGATAACGGATCAAGCTTATGGCCACAAGCTTTAAGAATGGCTTCTCGTACCGGAAGAGGAGTTATTTTATTTTGACCATAAAAGTCAATGTAGTTATGCCCTACTCCTTGTAGGTAGCATAATTGCTCTGTCGGCGTCATTTCTAGTTAACGAAAGTTGAAACGACAGAGTTATCGCTGCCAAAGTCATTATTTAAATAACTATCTGCCATATGCTCATTTTGCCACTGAACTTTATTAACCAAGTACCTAAACTGAAATTGACCATTTTTAGGAAGTCTAATTGAAGCCCTGAAAACTTTAAATTTTTTGCTATAAACCATTTTAACTGGCTGCCAACTATTAAAGTCGGCAACTAATTCTACTTTATTATGGCTTTCACTAACGTGCTCAAAGGTGATTTCTACTTCGTTTTTAGTTTTAAAAATACGCTTTTTTAACATTTTACATCCTTATCCTTTACCTAATGACACCCTGTCAAACGGCAATAAAGTTAATCAAACATGTAAAATACTAGTATAAGATTTATAAATATCGAATGAGATTAACAATAAGTTGAGACCATTTTTATATATAGATATAACTATTTTCTTCAGAAAATTAATAAAAGTGTCATATTATTAATCGCGGCACAGTAACGTGTTAAACATTGTTTTAATATCAGGAAAAAAGATGATTTTTCAGCCTTGATCTAAAACCTCTATTTGTTCGTTAATCAGGCCGTTTAGCGTCCAATAAATAAGCAGGTTAATTTAGAAAGACATTAGGATTTTTTAAATTGAATGCAAAATTTACTAGCAAGCATTTGTAGCGATATAGGTAATTAGAACCACAGCTGGCACAAATTACCTCAACAGAGAAAGAGGTCGGGATCTTAAGTAATAACAGTGACTATTTAGAAAGCAATATACGTGGTCGAGCATAAACTTAAGCCTTAAGTTTATGCTCCGCTATCTGCTCAAAATCAGGTCGTTTAAAGTTAGGTAATATTCGGTATAAGTAAATAACAACAAAACACAGCATTGAAGCCACCATAAATAACCAAAACCCGCCAAAATGATCAAGCACAAAACCACCGATTAATGGTGCAATAGCAAAGCCTAAAGAATAAAAGGATGCCGCACCAAAATAAGCACCGCGTAAATGAGGCGGTGCTAGTCGGTCAATATGGACATTCATTGTTGGAAACAAAATGGCTTCAGCAATGCTCATCACTAACACAGCACCTATCCAACCCCAGAAAAAATCGAGCGGGTTAACCGCAAACCAAACTTGTGAAGCAGCAAGTAACAATAAGCCGATTTGAATACGATTTTCCAATGCCATCGATGCCATCATTTTCAATAAAATAAACTGGCAACAAATAATTAGTAATGAGTTTGCAACGATCATCGACGAAATTAGAAAAATAAGGTCAGGCACTTCAGCACGCGTTAAGTACTGAATAAGCGACGAGTCCATTTGTGCATAAATGAACATACATATAATGTTCGCGACAATTAAGCATTGTAATAACTTGTCTTGCTTTAAGATATTAAGCGTACTTTTAAAACTATTGTCTGATGATTTTACGATTTTGGGCTGACTTTCATCACCTTTACTGTGACTTTTCCCCAGCTCAACTTTGCCGTGCGCTTTAAAACCAAAGTGAAGCACGACGAGTAAACCAGCAAAAGCTCCTGCCGTTATATAAAAACTTGACTGCTCTCCCGTTAAACCAAACCAAACGCCAGCCATAGGGCCAATTGCTGCTCCGGCATTAACAACGAAATATCGCATTTGCATAGCCAATTCTCGGGTTTGTGGATCCGGCACTATATCGCCAATTAACGCAGATGTGGGCGGCTCCCATAAAGCTTTAGCAATAGAGCATAAGGTAATAACAATAACGTACTCAGATAAGGTGTTTGCTTGCGCTAAATAAGAAAAGGCAAAAACGTATAAAACACCACTGGTGTACATTAATTGATGTCGTCCAATCTTGTCGGATAGGGTACCGCCAATAAAACCAATAAACACCGAGATTAAAGCAGCAAAAGACAAAATCATGCCGACTTCTGTTGCCGAAATACCAAAACGTTTATATAAAATAATTGAGAGGAATGGCCATACCATGTAAAAACTACCACGAGTAATAAAGGCGCCAAATAATATAATCCACAACAAAGGTGGAAATTGCTTTATTCGTTTTAATGACACATCGCTTTGCATTTATCTTCTCTTTTAGCTACTGCTGGTTATTTAGTAAGGATGAATCAAGTTATTGCTGATATTATAGTGGGGAAAACAACAGGATAAACTTTACTTTTATGCCTATAAATCAATATAACAACTTCAATCTTTAAATATGAGTCTAGATGTAATGAATAATGACACAAACTAGCGCGCTTTTTTCAACTAAAGTCGCTACAAATGAAAGTAAGGTAAATAGCCAAGCTATTGGTATTTTCGACTCTGGTGTTGGCGGTTTGTCGATAGCAAAATGTATTCATCAACATTTACCTAATGAGAGTCTTATTTATGTTGCTGATAGTTTATTTTCCCCATACGGTGATAAATCTTCAAATGTAATTATTGAACGAGTGAATAAGCTTGCTGATTGGCTAATTAGCCAGCATGTCAAAGCGATAGTTGTTGCTTGTAATACCGCGACCGTAATTGCTATTGACCAATTACGTGCAAGAGTTAACATTCCTATTATTGGTGTAGAACCGGCGATAAAACCTGCAGCACTGCACAGTGCGACTCAAAAGATTGCTTTACTTGTAACTGAGGCAACAGCTGTTAACCATCGTTTTTTAGCCTTGGTTAATAAACATAAAAATGGGGCAGAAGCTTTTATTCAGCCTTGTGCTGGGCTGGTTGAACTCATTGAACAAGGCTTACATGAAAGTGAGCAGTGTCATCAATTAGTTAACGGTTTTTTACAGCCTTTACTGAAAAATAATATTGATAAGCTCGTGCTCGGCTGTACGCATTACCCCTTTGTTAGCACAATGATAAAAGAAATAGTTGGCAAAGAGGTTACCATTATGGAAACTGCGCTACCGGTTACCGAGCAACTTATAAGGCAACTCAGCCATAATAATTTATTAGCCAATGGTGATCATGTTTTCGAACAAAGTTTTTTTAGTTCGAAAGTATCTCCCCATTTGGAAAAATTAATGTCGACCTTATTTGGCAAAAATAGCTCCCTACAGTCACTTCCTCTACTTTAGAGCAAGAATTTTCAACTATTTTTGGCCGTTTAGCCATCTAGGCGTAAAAAAACTAGAAAATAGTTAATCTTGCAGTTAGAATAACTTCATTACGAAAAAATCTTAAACAATTACATTTTCCTGAGGTTATATGTCTACTCAATTTTTCACTTCTGAATCAGTTTCTGAAGGTCATCCGGATAAAATCGCCGATCAAATTTCTGATGCGGTACTTGATGCGATTATCGCTAAAGACAAAAATGCTCGTGTTGCCTGTGAAACTATGGTGAAAACAGGTGTAGCTATTATTTCAGGTGAAGTATCTACAACAGCATGGGTTGATTTAGAAACGATCACTCGTAATGTTATCAGCGATATTGGTTATACCTCTTCAGACGTAGGATTTGACGGTGAAACGTGTGGCATTATGAATTTAATTGGCCAACAGTCTCCTGAAATTGCTCAAGGTGTTGATCGCGTAAAGCCTGAAGATCAAGGCGCAGGTGATCAAGGTTTAATGTTTGGTTATGCGACCAATGAAACTGAAACATTAATGCCGGCCCCCATATTTTATTCTCACCGTTTAGTTGAGCGTCAAGCCGAAATGCGAAAATCAGGGGTATTACCTTGGTTACGTCCAGACGCAAAATCTCAAGTGACCTTTATTTATGAAGATAATAAGCCAGTAGCGATTGATGCCGTAGTATTATCGACACAGCATAATCCTGAAATATCACAAAGCGATTTACACGAAGCGGTAATGGAAAATATCATTAAAGCTGTGTTACCTGCTGAGTTATTAACTAAAGATACAAAGTATTTTATCAATCCAACTGGCCGCTTTGTCATTGGCGGTCCCGTTGGTGATTGTGGTTTAACCGGCCGTAAAATCATTGTTGATACCTACGGTGGTATGGCACGTCATGGTGGTGGTGCTTTCTCAGGTAAAGATCCATCAAAAGTTGATCGTAGTGCCGCTTATGCAGGCCGCTATGTAGCAAAAAATATTGTTGCCGCAGAGTTAGCTGAACGCTGTGAGATTCAAATATCGTATGCCATAGGTGTTGCTGAGCCGACTTCGATAGCAATTGAAACATTCGGTACCGGTAAAGTATCTGAAGAAAAATTGATTGAGTTAGTACGTGAGCATTTCGACCTACGTCCATACGGAATAACGAAGATGCTTGATCTGTTACACCCTATGTACCAGATGACAGCAGCTTATGGACATTTTGGTCGTGAGCCTGTTGAAGTAACTGTAGGTGATGATACTTTTACTGCCTTCACTTGGGAAAGAACCGACAAAGTAGACGCGCTTCGTAAATCAGCGGGTTTGTAGAACCTTTAGTCTATTAAGACACATAAAAAAGCGACTCAGTGAGTCGCTTTTTTATTGGCTGTTTATTGGCTCTTTAGTAGCATAAATAACTAGAGTCATTTATTACTGAGTTGATTGAGCCTTTTTAGTCGCTACTTTTTTTTCCCGTCGCTGATCAATAACGTCTTTAACATTTCCGCCAATATGTTTTTCACCACGTTGGTTAGCTAAATTAATTTGGCGCTCTCGTTCAGCAAAACCACTGCGCTGTTCATCGGAGTATTTATCATAACAACGATGACAACTTACGCCTTTAACATAATGTTCGCCTTGTTTTTCTTCTTCAGTTATCGGGTAACGACAAGCAAAACATTGGTCGTATTGTCCTTGCTCTAAACCATGTCCTACGGCAACGCGACCATCGAAAACAAAACACTCTCCTTGCCACATTGAATTGTCTTGTTCAACTTCCTCTAAATATTTAAGGACACCACCTTCAAGGTGATAGACATCTTCAAAGCCTTGCTCTTTTAGGTAAGCAGTTGATTTTTCACAACGGATACCGCCGGTACAATACATGGCAACTTTTTTGTGCTTATTTTTGTCTAAATTTTTGGCTACGTATTCTGGAAATTCACGAAAAGTTTCAGTCTTTGGATTCACTGCGTTTTTAAAAGTGCCAATTTCAATTTCATAATCGTTACGGGTATCAATTAATAATACTTCGGGATCAGAAATAAGGGCATTCCAATCTTTTGGTTTTACATAAGTACCAACCGTTAATAATGGGTCAATACCTTCAACGCCCATGGTCACGATTTCTTTTTTCAATTTAACTTTGCTGCGTTGAAAAGGGTTTTCATCGGCATATGAGTATTTGTAAGAAACATTGCTTAAACGCTGATCATTTTCTAAATGAGCTAATACCGCATCAATACCTGATTGTCGTCCAGCAACCGTGCCGTTAATTCCTTCATTAGCTAGTAACAATGTCCCTTTAACGTCGTTATCTAACATTACAGTTAATAAAGGAGTTTTGAGTTGTTCGAAGTTTTCTAAGCGGACAAATTTATAAAGTGCGCAGACGGTGATATTTTGCATGATGTTACCCATTGAGCCAGCCAGAACGTAAATCCGGAGCTGTAGATTAATATAAAGCCAACACAAATTAACATCGGTGTTGGCCAAAAGACGCGCATTCTAACAAAAGCGCTTATATAGATAAAGCAGGTCGGTACTTTTCTCCATCACTAGAACTGAACTTTTAATCCAATAGAAGGAAACGGCTCCATGCCCTCTTCACCTTCAATGATATAATCGGTTTTGGTTTCAGTACCATCTGGCGCATAATAATAACCAGAAATGTTCTTACTGCCCGTTGCGTTTAATAAAGCAAATGTCCACTCGGCTTTATTACCCCACATCGTTGTTTTATAATTCGCTTGAATATCTAAGCGCTGGTAGGTCGGCAACGTTTTCGAGTTTAAATCGCCATAAGTAGGTAAGTAATACCCTTGGTGAGCAGGGTTATCGTGTAAAGCAACGATAGGGGTATATTTTGCGCCACTCCTGACACTAAGTTTGATGCCGAAATCCCATCGGTCATTCAACTTATAATTTGCCACCATATTCGCCAGTAAAGGTGTATCTAAATAGTATTCGGTGGTCACGCGAGTGAAATCATCTGTTCTATCGCTCTTCGACCAGCTCAGTGATGCCCAACCATACCAACCGTCAGCTTCCTCTCGCCTAACGACCCACTCTAAGCCTTTCGCGGTACCTGACAAGTCATTACTGTAATGTAAGTGAGCATTAACATCATCTTCGTCGAGTGAACGCGCTAAATCGCCTAAATCCTTATAATATAAATCAATAGAGCTTTGCCATAAGTCATTTACTTGATAAGAAAAACTCAAGGCGTAGTGGGTCGCCTTAGGTGATTTTAGTTGCGGGTTACCAACTGACTTCAATACCGTTTCAAGTTCTGGAAATTGATTATAAGTGCCCGTTTTAGCTTTAATGGTTAAATCATTATTTACATACCAATTCAATGATATTCGCGGATGAATAAAATCCTGCTTTGTGAAATCATTATGCTCGGCGCGCAAGCCCATTTCTAAAGACCAGTTTTCATCAAACGACCAAATATCATTAAAATAAACGGCGCTATTGTTATTCGTTAAACTGTCTTTGTCTTGAATTCGTTCGCCTTTTTTACTTTCACAGTCAGGATCGTGATCAGTACAATAATAAGGAATTGCATCAAAGCTATAGCTACTTTCTTCATTACTTAAATCGATACCTGTGATCAGCTTATGCGATTCAAACCAGTCTATTTGATACAAAAACCTAGCGTTATAAGATTCAGTTTCAAGATTAATGAACTGCCCTTCACCATACGACTCTTCTGACTTTTCTATGGTATGCCCTAAAGTTAAGTGCATTAATCGGCCATTATCGCCATAGTATTGCCATGAAATACCTTGACTATCAAATTGACTTTTTATTTTTAAATCGCCAATAACATCGGGATCTATTCGGCCTTCTTCTGAAGCTTTCGATATATTTATACCACCGACATCAGTTGCTCCCGTTAAGGTAAAAGTTAATTTATGTTCATCACCAATAAGCCATTGGTATTTTCCTTGATAATCGTCACTTACTGGCGCTTTAAAAATCGTATAGCCATCTTCTTCTTCACCCTCAGGTAAAAATAAATGAATCAAGCTGCGGCGATATGATAAATAAAAGGCCTGATCGTCATTAACACCGCTTTCGATCATCACGCCTGTTTTCATTAAACTCGCATCAACAATAGTTTTGAAGTCTTGATTACGAGGGTCGCGGAGTTTTACATCAAAAACACCTCCCGTCGCATTGCCGTATTGACTGCCAAAAGCAGCAGGGTGAAGAGAAAAGTCGCCGACTACATTTTCATTAAAAATACTATCGCCGAACAAGTGAAAAATATATCCCACGGGCATATCATCAATATAAAAAGCATTATCGTCGGGTGATGAACCACGAATTGCCGGCTCGCCACCATCATCACCTCCGGCATAAACAACACCAGGCATACTATAAACTGCACTCAAGGGGTCATGATCAAGACCAGCAATTTTAAAAAGCTTTTGCGTTTCATGGGAAACTTCTGAGTTTGCCTGATTACGACGAGATTTAACTTCAATAATCTCTATCGGTTCATCATTAATGTTTACTGTTTTTATCTGTAGTTGTTGAAGGGATTCACTTGAAAAAGCATAAGATGAAACTGATATTGAAAAAAGTGAAATGAGTGTTAAAGCTATTTTCGTTTGCGATAAACGTCCGTGCTTGATATTCCTTGTTGTCGACATGTTTTAACCATTTAATGAAATAGAGTAGAACGGTATTATCATCAACAACACCTGTTTAATTCAGTAACCTTAATGTCTAATAATTGTGAGGAAAATGTCAGTAACTGTAAGAATTGAGAGCAAAAAAAATGACTTTTCATCTTCATGAAAAGTCATTTTATAATCGAGAACATAACTTAACTAATATTTACCTTAGAAAAATTAGCTCGCCGTACCTTTGATTTTTTCACGCATACGCTGAATCACCATAAAGAAGTAAGGTACTAATAAGGTCCCCAATATAGTGGCTGCTAACATACCAGAAAGTACAGTGACACCAAGGAATATCCGGCTACTCGCGCCAGCACCTGACGACATCACTAATGGAATAACGCCTAAGATAAAAGAAAGAGCGGTCATCAATACCGCTCTAAACCTTAATCTTGCGGCATCAAGCGCAGCTTCCATGATACTTTTGCCTGCGGCTCGCAGTTCCATGGCAAATTCAACAATTAGAATCGCTGTTTTAGTGGACAAACCTATCAGTAATACTAAGCCAACTTGTGCATAAATATTATTTTCCATACCAAGAATATAAAGTGTCAGCATTGAACCGAATAACGCCAAAGGTACCGCCGCTAGTACTGAGAATGGTATGGTCCAACTTTCGTATTGTGCTACTAAAAACAAGTAAACAAACAGCAAAGCTAAGCCAAATAAAATCGGCGCTAGATTGCCAGCCTCTATCTCTTGTTTAGACTGACCAGCCCATTCAAAAATATAACCTTGCGGTAAGTTCTCAGCCAATTCCTCCATGATAGCTATCGCCTCACCTGACGAATGACCAGCGGTTGCTTGCCCGGTAATACTCGCACTACGATATAAGTTAAAATGGCTGATGCTTGTTGGACCCAAAATAGGTTCTAACTTCGCCAGTGTCGTTAATGGCACCATTTCTCCATCTTGGTTACGAACAAAATAATGACGCAAATCAGAAGGATCTTTTCTAAATTCTGTTTCCGCTTGTATGGTAACTTTATAGGTACGACCAAACTGACTGAAGTCATTAATATACATTGAACCTAACTGAGCCTGAAGCGTGATAAATATATCTGATAAAGCGACACCTTGAGCTTTGGCTTTGTTACGGTCAACTTCTAAAAAGTATTGCGGAACATTAGCACGATAAGTACTGAAAACTCGGTTTAACTCAGGGCGCTGATTCGCTTCGTATATCAGTCCATTCATCACTTGTGCCAAATCAGTTGGGCTTCGCCCTTCACTGTCTTGCAATTTAAATTCAAAGCCCGAACTTGTCCCTAAACCAGGAATAGGTGGCGGATTAAAAATCATAATTTGTGCATCAGGCATGGTCCAAAGTTGTCCCATTAAGCGACGAATAACCTGTCGTAATTGCAGTTCTTTATCAGTTCTCTCCTCCCAATCTTTTAACATGATAATGCCCAAGCCATTATTAGAACCCGCACCACCTAATAATGAAAAACCTGACACGGTAATAATATCCGAAACCGCAGGATCTGCTTTTATCATCGGCGTTATTTTATCAATAAGGGCCTGTGTTCTATTACTTGAAGCAGCATCTGGTAACTGAATATCAAGGAAAACATAACCTTGATCTTCGCCAGGAACAAAGCCGGTCGGTACAGAAGTGGTTAACCACCCCGTTGCTAAAAACAATAGTCCAACAACAATGCCAACACGAGCAGCACGTTTTAATAAGAAGTTAACACCTGTAGTATAACTGCCTGTCATCTTTTTAATACCGCGTTCAAAGGGTGCTAACCATTTAATCGGTTTCATATTATCTTTATTTAATAAAACAGTACAAAGCGCGGGGCTCAAGGTTAAGGCATTGATAGAAGAGATAATAACGGCAAACGATATGGTTACTGAAAACTGTTTATAGAGTTCACCGGTAATTCCCGGCATAAAAGCAACAGGAACAAATACAGCAAGTAACACTAAGGTAGTTGCTATGATGGGGCCAGAAACTTGTTCCATGGCTTTGGTTACCGCTTCTTTTATCTCGAGTTGTTCTTCTTTAAGAATTCGTTCGACATTTTCAATAACAATAATGGCGTCATCGACCACAATGCCTATTGCCAGTACCAAACCAAATAAGGTAATCGTATTAATGGTGTATCCCATCACTAACATAAAAGCGAAGGTACCAATTAATGAAACAGGTATAGCAATAGTCGGGATGAGTGTTGCACGCCAATTTTGTAAAAATAAGAAAACCACTAAAATGACCAAACCTACCGCTTGAAATAGTGTCGTTTTAACTTCTTCAATGGAACGAATAATAAACTTAGTGGTATCGTAAGGAATGACATATTCAAGTCCATCAGGAAAGCGCTCTGATAACTTTTTCATTTCTAATTTCACTAACCGAGCAACTTCAGTAGCATTTGCGCCAGGCAATTGGTATATAACTAAAAATGCGGTTTCTTTACCATTTAAGCGCGCTTTAGTGCCGTAGTCTTGCGCGCCTAATTCTAAACGGGCAATATCAGATAAACGGACAAAGTTACCGTTTGAACGAGCGCGAATGATCGTTGCACCAAATTCTTCAACCGTTTTTAATCGTCCTTTCGCTTGTATTGAATACTCAAACTGCTGGTTAGGCAATGATGGACTCGCACCTAATTTACCTGCGGCAACAATTAGGTTTTGTTCTTGCAGTGCTTGTTTGACTTCGGTAACCGTAACACCTAATGATGCCATACGGTCAGGTCTAAGCCATGCACGCATGCTATAAGTCATTTCACCCATTACACTAGCTTCTGCAACACCAGGAATACGCCCTAGCGGTTCAGTTAATGAATTGGTTGCATAGTTACTTAAAAATAGTTGGTCGATGCCTTCTTGCTCTGAAAATAAATTAATCGCCATTAACATCGAGCTAGATTTTTTCTTAACCGTTACGCCTTGGCGGGTTACTTCTGAAGGTAAAGAGCTTTGAGCGAGTGCCACTCTATTTTGCACGTTCACTTGTGCCATATCGTCATCTGTGCCCACTTTAAAAAACACCGTAATGGTTGCAGTGCCATTATTTGATGCCGTTGACTCAATATACATCATATTTTCAACACCATTGATTTTCTCTTCAATGGGACGAATAACAGACTCTTCGACAACTTGTGCGCTAGCGCCGGGATAAACGGCTGATATTTGAACTTGCGGTGGCGTTATTTCTGGGTACATATTTACCGGTAGTAACCCCATAGCAATTAAACCGGCTAAGGTGATAACAATAGAAATAACAAAGGCAAACTTAGGCCTTTGAATAAACGTTTTACTGATCATAAATGTACCCTTATTGCGCTAAAAAGTCAGAAATTGTACCAGTAAGCGGATCAACACGTTTACCGACAGGTTTAACTTCAATGCCATTTCTTACTTTTTGTAAGCCTTCGACAATCACTCGTTCGTTGGCTTTAACACCTGACTTAACGACCCACATTGCGTTTATTCTTCTTCCTAGCGTAACTAAGCGTTGAGTGACTTTATTATCTTCGCTAACAACAAGCACAAACTTTCCTTGTTGATTTTCTTGCACTGCAGCCTGAGGTACTAATGCCATGCTTTCTTTCTTCTTACCTTCAATGATTAACGTAACGAACAAACCCGGTAAAATAATGCCGTCAGGGTTATTAAATTTCGCACGTAATTCTACAGTTCCCATACCTTCATCGATTTTTGTATCGGCGAACGTTAACAATCCAGGTTCGCTATATTTGGTGTTATTGGGTAAACGTAAAGAGATATCAATTGATAAATCTTCAGGTTTTTGAGTGTTTTTATGTTTTTGTAAATAAGAAACATAATCACTTTCTTCAACTTGAAAGCTCACATACATGGGGTCAGTGGCCGTTAATGTTGCCAGTGTATTACTGGTCGGGCTAACAACAGTACCAACATTATAATTGACCTTACCGATACGACCTGAGAATGGCGCTTTAATAATGGTGTAACTTAAACTCAACTCTGCTTTTGCTAAGGTAGATTCGGCGACCTTAACGGCGGCTTTAGCTTGTGAGTCATTGGTAATTAATTTATCGAGATCAGATTGCGAAATATACCCTTGACCTGCAACTTCACGGCCACGCTTTAAATCTCGCGAGGCACCACCTGCGCCTGCAATTTTACTGGTTAAATCAGCTTTAGCCGATTCTAAAGAAGCTTGGTAAGCTGCGGGGTCAATCTTTAAGAGTATTTGATTTTTTTCAACGCTAGAACCTTCTTCGAACTGCCGTTCGATTAACTCACCTTCAATTCGAGCGCGTAAATCAACTTCTTTCGAAGCAACGGTACGAGCAACAAATTCACGATAACTACCAATTTCATTTACGGTTATGTCATAAACAGAAACAGCCGGAGCTGGAGGCGCTTTTTTTATTTGCTCTGCTTTACCACAACTGGCAACAACAAATACAATGACTGACAAAAAACTAACGCGAGATAAAGCAGGTTGAAAAGATTTTAGGTGTTTTGTGAACATCTATGTTCTCCGTTTAGGATGTAACAGCACGTAACTAAAACAGCTAATCAATGATAAAGCTGCTAAAAAATTTATTATTGCATTAGATCATAGTTAATTCAGTGGTTAAATGTAATCAAAGACTCTTAATTTGTTATTATTTTTAGATAAAAGCATTTTTTCTTTTGATTTTATAAAATGAGAATTGAAATAATCGACTTTCGCCCATATATTTCTTCACAAGGTCATAAAAAAACAGATAAAAATGAGCAATCCTAGAATTTATCAAAATCAATCGCTAACGATTGGAAGTACGCTTACATTAACTGATGATGCTTTTGGTCATACGGTACGTGTTTTACGCTTAAAAGATGGCGATACCCTCACCATATTTAATGGCGAATTGTTTAATAATTCATTAGGTGAATATCAAGCAGAGCTAACAAACGTCAGTAAAAAGCAAGCACAAGTGGTGATTAAAAGCTTTGCCGAACGATATGTTGAATCGCCGTTAAATATTCATTTAGGCCAAGGTATTTCTCGAGGCGATAGAATGGATTTCACTTTACAAAAGTCAGTAGAATTAGGTGTTAATACCATAACGCCACTGTTCACTGAACGATGCGGTGTTAAGTTAACGGGCGAACGTTTACAGAAGAAAATAGACCAATGGCAAAAAATAGTTATTGGTGCTTGTGAACAAAGTGGCCGTTGTACGGTCCCTACTGTTATGCCTGCCATTTACTTAGATGAATGGCTCGCTCAAGAGAGCTTGGCGTTAAAACTAAATTTACACCCGAAAGCACAATATTCTATTATGAATCTGCCTGAAAATAACCAGACTAATTCAAAACAACGCGTCCGCTTACTGATAGGTCCAGAAGGTGGTTTAAATGATGGTGAAATTAAAAAAGCCAATGAAGCATCTTTTGTCGATGTTTTATTAGGACCTAGAGTATTAAGAACAGAAACAGCGGCATTAACTGCAATTACCGCATTACAATGCCGTTTTGGCGACATTAAATAGCAACGAACATATATAGGAAAAAAAATGACAATTAAACTTGGCGTAGTAATGGACCCTATTTCACAGGTCAATGTAAAGAAAGATTCATCTATGGCGATGATGTTCGAAGCTCAAAAACGTGGTTATGAAATTTATTATATGGAAATGAAAGACTTGTACCTTGACCAAGGGCAATGTCGGGCAACAGCTCAAAAATTAAAAGTGTTTGACGATACTGAACATTGGTATGAACTTGACGAAGTAAACGACATTGCGGTGTCGGAGCTTGACGCAGTACTCATGCGTAAAGATCCTCCTTTTGATACCGAATTTATTTACGCCACTTATATGCTGGAACGTGCTGAAATTGAAGGCACCTTAATTGTCAACAAACCGCAAAGTTTACGAGACTGTAACGAAAAGCTATTCACTGCTTGGTTTCCAGAGCTAACACCACGTACTTTAGTAACGCGTAATAACGATAAAATTCGTGAATTTCACCAACAAGAAAAAGACATTATTATCAAACCGCTAGATGGCATGGGTGGAGCATCCATTTTCCGTATCAAAGAAAACGATGCCAACGTGGGGGTTATTTTAGAGACATTAACTAACCATGGTAATCAATATGCTATGGTGCAAGAGTTCTTGCCAGCCATTAAAGATGGCGACAAGCGTATTCTTATTGTCAATGGTGAACCTATGCCGTATTGCTTAGCGCGTATTCCTGCACAAGGCGAGACGCGTGGCAATTTAGCTGCCGGTGGGCGAGGTGAAGCACGTCCCCTTAGTGCGACCGATAAATTAATTGCTGAAACAATAGCCCCTGAATTGAAGAAACGTGGTCTATACTTTGTAGGGTTAGATGTTATTGGTGACAAAGTTACCGAAATTAATGTAACCAGTCCTACCTGTATTAGAGAAATTGAAGCCGCCTATCCTATTAACATCTGCGGTAAATTAATGGATGCAATCGAAGAAAATATTCGTCCTAGAGTTTAATAACTTTAGATATTATTTTTTATCATAAAATAAAGTTATTGAGTCTCTTATTAGCAGTGATCCTTAGGTAAATATAGGGTCACAATACCTCTATAAAACAATCATGCATATAGTTTTAAAAACTAAAGATGTAAAAAGGTGAAGGTATGGAAAGCTTAGAAAATCAATTTTTAATCGCAATGCCCGCATTAGATGATTTATGTTTTAATAAAACCGTTACCTATATTTGTGAACACAACGAACAAGGTGCGATGGGGCTTATTATTAACTTACCCGTTAACGTTACTGTAAATGAGTTACTCACCCAAATAGATGCTGACAAAGAGGAAACCCCTGAATTAAGCCAGCAAGTGCTAAAAGGCGGCCCAGTTTCGCAAGACCGAGGGTTTGTTTTACATAGCCCACAAGATTGTTGGCAACAATCTTTGTCGTTAAGTAAAGACGTTATGATCACTACTTCTAAAGATATTTTAATGGCGCTAGGTACCGAAGATGCACCAGAAAAATATGTAGTTACTTTAGGATATGCAGGTTGGGGACCAGGCCAACTTGAAGAAGAAATAAAAACTAATTCTTGGCTGTTAACCCCTGCTGATGGCGATATAGTCTTTGATACACCTATTGAACAACGCTGGCAAAAGGCGACCGAAAAGCTAGGCATTGATATCCGGCATTTATCAGCAGATATTGGCCATGCTTAAAATCAGAATGTTTATGTTTATGTTTATTTTACGTTAAGGAAATTAAGTGGTAAATAAAGTAGGCCAACGCACTATCTTAGGCTTTGATTTTGGTAAAAAATATATTGGTGTTGCTGTCGGACAAGAACTTACCGGCAGTGCCTCACCTTTAGGCTCGATTAAAGCAAAAGATGGTATTCCTAACGAAATGGAATTAACCAAGTTTATCAAAGAATGGTTACCGGACTATTTAGTCGTCGGTTTACCCTTAAATATGGATGGTAGTGAACAACAACTCACCCGTGATGCTAAGAAATTTGGTAATCGCTTATCTAATAAGTTTTCTCTAAAGGTAGAGTTTCAAGATGAGCGTTTAACGACAGCAGATGCAAAAGAGCGATTGTTTGCAGAGGGTGGTTATCGTAATTTGAAAAAAGACAATATTGATGCGGAATCGGCAAGGTTGATTATAGAAAGCTATTTTGAAGCTCAGTACTGATAAAATAAATTGTCGGTTGCCAAACTAATTAATTATTAGCTATGGTAACCGACATTTTTTTGTCTTTATTCGTATTAAGTGTTAAAGATTAAGTAAGGCTAGTCGTCTTTCGGTTCTAAACCATCAAGGGTAACACCACTTAATGCTCCCGTCCCACCTTGGTCGTTACTGCGTAATTTGATCATCAAGCGTAAATCATTGGGCGAATCCGCATGATGAAGCGCATCAGCATAATTAATCAAGCCTTTTTGATACAATTCAAACAAAGCACCATCAAACGTTTGCATGCCCTGCTCTTTTGATTTTTTCATGACTTCTTTAATACTACCAATATCACCTTTTTTAATCAGTTCTGCGACAAAAGGTGAATTAAGTAATACTTCAATCGCTGCGACACGACCATTACCATCACGTGTTGGTATCAACTGCTGAGCAATAATACCCCGTAAATTTAACGCTAAATCAAACAATAACTTGCCGTGTTGATTTGCCGGTACTAAATGCATAATACGGTCGATGGCTTGGTTAGCATTATTAGCATGCAAGGTAGCAATACATAAATGCCCGGTTTCAGCAAAACTTAAGGCATGTTCCATGGTCTCTTGATTACGAATTTCACCAATTAAAATAACGTCTGGCGCTTGTCGTAATGAACTTTTTAATGCCGCATCAAAACTTTCAGTATCTAAGCCAACCTCACGTTGTGTCACCATACAACGGCCATGTTCATGAACAAATTCGATCGGATCTTCAATAGTAAGAATATGACCCCGCGAATTTTTATTTCGGTAGCCAATCAATGAAGCCATTGAGGTTGACTTACCGGTACCGGTACCACCAACAAAAAGTACTAGACCGCGTTTCGACATCACTACATCTTTTAAAACCGACGGTAAACCTAAATCATCAACATCAGGAATTTCAGTCACGATACGTCGAACAACCATGCCAGCCATATCACGTTGCCAAAAAGCAGAAATACGAAAACGACCAATACCATCAATTGAAATAGCAAAATTACATTCTTTTTCTTCTTCGAATTGTTTTATCTGTTTGTCATTCATAGCATTATGAACGAGCGCTAACGATTCATCGCTTGTTAAAAGATGATCATCAATCGCTTGTAACTCGCCATTCACTTTTGCACTTACTGCGAGTTTGGCGGTAACAAACATATCTGATGCTTCTTCTTGTACCATTTTCTGTAATAAATTATGAAAATTCATTATTATTTCTCTTATCTTTGTAGCCTAATATGGAGATATAAGTAGAATTAAAGCCTTAAATAAAATAGATAAGGCTAAATACTATTTACTTTTAATAACCACGAAATTGGTTTTTATCTACCGCTTTTTCCATCGCATGTTGCTTGGTAATTAATCCTCTATTCACTAAGCCCTGTAAGCATTGATCCATCGTTTGCATGCCATTAGACATACCTGTTTGAATCGCACTATACATTTGCGCAATTTTGTCTTCACGAATTAAATTTCGAATCGCAGGAACACCCAGCATAATTTCATGAGCGGCAACGCGACCACCGCCTACTTTTTTAATCAAGGTTTGAGAAATAACTGCTCGAAGGGACTCAGACAACATTGAACGTACCATTGATTTTTCTTCACCAGGGAAAACATCAATAATACGATCAATTGTTTTCGGTGCTGACGTGGTATGTAAAGTACCAAACACTAAGTGACCTGTTTCGGCCGCAGTCATTGCCAAACGAATAGTTTCTAAATCTCGCATTTCACCAACAAGAATAACATCGGGATCTTCACGTAATGCACTACGCAGAGCGGCTCCAAAACTTAGCGTGTCGCGATGAACTTCACGTTGATTAATTAGGCACTGTTTATTCTCATGAACAAATTCTATCGGATCTTCTATGGTGAGAATATGATCATGTTTAGTGCTATTAATATAATCGACCATTGCCGCTAAGGTTGTCGATTTACCAGAACCTGTCGGTCCGGTGACTAAAACTAAACCACGGGGGGTATCAGCAATATCACGGAAAATATCAGGACAACCTAAGTCGTCTAATGATAATATTTTACTGGGTATGGTACGAAATACAGCAGCAGGACCACGGTTTTGGTTGAAAGCATTAACACGAAAACGGGCTAAATTAGGTACTTCAAAAGAAAAATCGACTTCTAATTTTTCTTCATACTCTTTGCGTTGGCGATCATTCATAATATCATAGACCAAAGCATTAACGTCTTTCTCGTCAAATGCAGGAATATTAAGTCTACGCACATCGCCATCAACACGAATCGATGGCGGAGTACCCGCTGACAAATGCAAATCTGATGCATTATTTTCCACACTAAAGGCCAGTAATTCGGTAATATCCATAAGAACCTCTTAAAAATTCATTTTAAAATTGAAAGTAAGTTGACAAAAAACGATATGACATCCATTAAAGATAATATTGCTAACATAAATCTGCAAATTTTTAATGCCTGCCAACAGGCAATGCGCTCAGCAAAACAAGTAACATTACTTGCGGTGAGTAAAACTAAAACAAGCCAAATGATAGAACAGGCCTACTTATCAGGTCAACGCGCATTCGGTGAAAGTTACACTCAAGAAGCGGTAGAAAAAATAAATAAGCTACAGAAATTCACCGATATCATTTGGCATTTCATCGGCCCTATTCAGTCAAATAAAACCAAGCTTATTGCTGAAAATTTTTCATGGGTACACAGTATTGACCGAATAAAAATAGCAAAACGTCTTAATGATCATAGGTCTAGCAAAGATACTCCCCTCAACGTTTGTTTACAAGTCAATATTAGTGGTGAGAAAAGTAAGTCTGGAGTAACGGTTGGTGAACTTTATGACCTCGTTAACGTTATACAAGAATGCGAACATTTAACTTTGCGTGGCTTAATGGCGATTCCTGAAAAAAATGCTTCAAGCCAGAGCTTTGAAAAGATGCAACAACTTTTCATTGAACTACAAAAACTTCATCCTAGTGTTGATACATTATCAATGGGTATGTCTGGCGATTTAGTTGCCGCGATTAATGCCGGTTCAACCATGGTAAGAGTAGGCTCAGCTATTTTTGGTGCAAGAGAAGATAAATAACAATCTATTTCACTTTATTAACGCTTTATTCGTTACAATAGCGAAATTATTAAATCCATTTCGATCGATATTATTTACAGGTATATAATGACAAAAATAGCTTTTATTGGCGCAGGTAATATGAATGGCGCTATTATTTCTGGCTTAGTAAAAACGGGTTTTAGCGCTAAAGATATTATGGTGTCGAATCCTTCTCCTGAAAAACGCCTAGCGTTAAAAGAACAACTTGGCATTCTAGAGACCGACAATAACATTGCAGCGGCTAACTTTGCTGACTTTATTGTACTGGGTGTTAAACCTCATTTAATTACCAGTGTTTGTCAAAAGATTAGCGAAACTATTAATATTAGCAACAAGTGCTTTATCTCTGTTGCAGCTGGTTGCACTGTCGCTCAAATGCAAAATGCGTTAGTAAATCCATGTGCAATTATTCGCACCATGCCAAATACGCCTTCACAATTAGGACTTGGCGTTACTGGTCTTTATGCTGCTGAAAAAGTAAGTGACCAGCAAAAACAAGTTGCCGATGCGTTAATGAGCTCGGTGGGTATTGTAAAATGGTTAACTACAGAAGATGAGATTGACCAGATAACTGCCATTTCCGGTTCAGGTCCAGCGTACTTTTTCTTATTCATGGAAGCTATGGAAAAACAGGCTTTAGCATTTGGTTTTACGGAAAAAGAAAGCCGAGAGTTAGTACAACAAACCGCATTAGGAGCAACTCAAATGGTAGCCAACAATGATATTCCTATCAGTGAACTGCGCGCTAACGTTACGTCAAAGGGTGGCACTACGAACGCAGCCATTAATTCCTTTATTGATGACGGCTTGGAACAAATAGTAACAAATGCGATGAATAGTGCATTGCATCGCGCTAAAGAAATGGCGCAAAATAACGTTTAAACAAATTTGAATTTTTATCAATTATTAAGTTTTGGAGAAGTCGATGGAAGCCATTAATTATTTGCTGAGTTTTGCCTTTGATGCATTATTAATGTTGTTAGTTTTACGTGTATGGTTACAAGTAGTACGAGCTGATTTTTATAACCCACTCAGTCAATTTATTGTAAAAGTGACCAACCCAGCAGTTATTCCGTTGCGTCGAGTTATTCCCGGCTTTGGTGGGATTGATGTGCCAACCTTGTTATTAGCATTTGCAGTTGCTTCATTAAAATTTATTATTGTGCCACTGCTTAACGGTGGCGATATAAATATTATTACTGCGCTTTATTTAGGGTTTATTTACTTAATCAAACAAAGCGGTGTGTTGTTGTTTATGTTGATGTTAGTTATGGCGTTAATGAGCTGGGTAGTACAAGGTTATAACCCAACACAAGCAATACTAAACCAATTAACTGAACCTTTTTTAAAACCAATAAGACGCATAATACCAAGTATTGGTGGTTTAGATTTATCGATAATCATCGCATTTTTATTACTTAACGTGGTTAATATTTTCTTATCAGGTGCAGTGCCTGGTTGGGCTATACTATAAGACCTAGTGCATCATAAACAGGTTTTGTAATCATTTGTCCATAAAACCTGTCTTATTAAATGTATGAATAATTGAGATCAATAAGGAACTCATTATGAAGAAATTATTACAAACCGCAATTTTCACCCTTTTAGTTTCACTAACGTTAGTCAGTAACGTTTTTGCTGAAAACATGAAAAAAATGGGGTCAATGCAAATTCATTATATGGCAATAAATGCTACATTTTTAACACCTGCAATAGCAAAAGCTTATAATATTGAACGCAGCCGTTTTAATGGCTTAATTAATATTTCGGTATTAGATGACAGCCAAAAATCAAAACCGGCTAAAACTGTAGCCATTCGTGGTACCGCGCGTAATGATCTTGGCCAAATAAAAACGCTATCGTTTGACGAAGTAAAAGAAGGCGACGCAATTTATTATTTAGCCCAAATCAATTACAGCAATGAAGAAACTTTCTACTTTGATATCACTATCAACGACGGCAAAGAAACTCAGCAACTAAAATTTAAACAAAAGTTTTATGTTGATTAATCATTACTAAGTATTCTTAACGCTTTCTATAAAATCAGGCTGATCCCTGATTTTATTTTTTCATCTAAATTTTCAGGTATAAAAATGTCAACCATAGTATTAGCCACAGGCAACAAAGGTAAAGTAAAAGAGCTTAGCCATTTATTGGCCGCACACAATATTGAAATAAAACCACAAAGCGAATTCAATGTTTGTGAAGTTGCAGAAACAGGCACTACCTTTGTTGAAAATGCCATTATTAAAGCGCGTCATGCAGCAAAGATCACCGGTTTACCGGCAATCGCTGACGATTCAGGCTTAGAAGTTGATGCCTTAGATGGCACACCTGGCGTTTACTCTGCCCGTTATGCCGGTGAAAATGCCACAGATGAAGATAATACCAATAAACTATTACAGGCTTTAGAAAATACGCCAGACAAACAACGCACGGCACGCTTTCATTGTGTTTTGGTTTATATGAAGCACGAAAACGATCCAACGCCTATTATTTGTCATGGCGTTTGGGAAGGCAGTATTACTCGCGAGAAAATAGGAGACCAAGGATTTGGCTATGACCCTGTTTTTTGGCAAGAACAACAGCAAATGACCTCGGCGCAATTACCACGCGATTTAAAAAATAGTTTAAGTCATCGCGGTCAAGCACTGGCAAAACTTGTGCAACATTTTGGTGTTAAATAATCGTGTTACAAGCTCCCCCACTCTCTCTATATATCCACATACCTTGGTGTGTGGAAAAGTGTCCGTACTGTGATTTTAATTCTCATGCGCTAAAAGCCGAGATACCTGAGCAGGAATACGTAAAAAATCTTATTGAAGATTTAGATACCGATATTGCTAAGTTTGCTTTAAGTGATCGCCCATTACACAGTATTTTTATAGGTGGCGGTACGCCTAGTTTGTTTTCAGCTCCGGCCATTGAAAAGTTATTAACGCAAGTACTTGCACGCTTTGAACACAAAGACGATATTGAAATTACCTTAGAAGCCAATCCCGGCACGGTAGAAGCCGAGAAGTTTATTGGCTTTTTCAACGGCGGCGTTTCAAGGCTATCAATTGGGGTACAAAGCTTCGAATCAGACAAGTTAATTAAACTGGGTCGAATTCATGATAGCAATCAAGCTAAAAAAGCGGCTGAGCTTGCCTATTCATGTGGCATAGAAACTTTTAATCTTGATTTGATGCACGGTTTACCTCAGCAGAATATCGCTAATGCCCTTGACGATTTAACTACAGCAGTTTCACTTAATCCGACACATTTGTCTTGGTATCAATTAACCATAGAGCCTAATACGGCTTTTCATTCACGTCCGCCAAAGTTGCCTGAAGACGAAGTATTATGGGATATTCAAGACCAAGGCATTGCCTTATTGGCGGATGCAGGTTATCAACAATATGAAATTTCTGCTTACTGTAAACCCGGCTTTGAATGCCAGCACAATATCAACTATTGGCAATTCGGTGACTACTTAGGCATAGGTTGTGGCTCCCACGGAAAAATTACTGACCCCATTAACCAGAAGGTTTATCGTACAGTAAAAGTTAAGCATCCAAAGGGCTATTTAGATAATAGTCGTGTCCATTTAGATCACCTTAACGAAGTAAGCAAAGACGAGCTGCCCTTTGAATACATGATGAATAGACTACGTTTATTCAGCAGTTTTACCTTAGCTGACTATCAAAGCCGTACTGGACTGTCTGTCGATACTATTTTGCCAAATTTAACCATAGCTAAGCAAAAAGAACTAATGACCGAAAACGCAGACGGCAGCTGGCAGGTTTCTAAACTTGGCCATCGTTATTTGAATGATTTATTAGAGATGTTTTTATAATGACGGTCAGTGAAGAGCAACAAGCATTAGATCTACAGTTTATGCAACGTGCTTATGAACTTGCTCAGCAGGCTGAAACGATTGACGAAATTCCCGTTGGCGCTGTAGTGGTCGCCAATAATATAATAATTAGCGAAGGCTATAATCAATCTATTAGCTTGAACGACCCGTCAGCCCATGCTGAAATGGTTGCGGTTCGCCAGGCAGGCACAGTGTTACAGAACTACCGTTTACTTGACTGTACACTTTACGTAACTTTAGAGCCCTGCCCGATGTGCGCGGGTTTATTAGTACACAGTCGAATAAAACGTGTTGTTTACGCGACAACCGATTTAAAAACGGGCGCGGCAGGTAGTGCTTTTAACTTACTTTGTGACGATAAACATAATCATCAAATTGAAGTACACTCTGGTGTGATGGCGGAAGAAAGTAGCCAGTTATTGTCTGCTTTTTTTAAACGCCGCAGAGCAGAGAAAAAAGCATTAAAGAAAAAAAGTAAACTCGCACTATAATTACCTTAATGCTAAACACTAATTTTTCTTCAATCCAGTCTTGATTGGATAGTTTAGAATTTATATTAGTACTTACACCCTACCAAAAAATATAATGCATAGCGTTTCATCGCAAAATATAGGAGAAAAGGCATTGAAGCTAACGCTGTCACTTTATATTGTTTTAGTGCTGTTTATCTCTAGCTCTCTTGTTGTACAAGGGAAAACTTCCGAAGATGGTGTGTCCGTTTACCAATATAAATCAGCAAAAGGCATCAGTTCTTTTTCTGATATTGCTCCTGTCGACATTCATTACCAACAAATACGGGTCGGCTGTTTTGCTTGTCAGCTAAATTCATTAGTTAATTGGCATAATACCCGACTTTTCCCTCGCCACTTTAACAAAACGATTAATCAGCAAGCGAGACTTTATAATATAGATCATGCACTTATTCGCGCTGTTATCCATGCAGAATCACATTTTGATCCACGAGCATTATCAAAAACTGGCGCGCAAGGGCTGATGCAACTTATGCCTGAAACAGCAAAAGAGCTAGGTTTGAAAAATTCATTTGATGCTCGACAAAATATTAAGGCAGGCAGTAGACATTTAGCGCGATTAATAAGGAAATACGGCGGGAATATAACTTTAGTTTCAGCCGCTTATAATGCGGGAGAAGGGGCTGTTAAAAAGTACAATGGTGTACCGCCCTACCCTGAAACTAAAATGTATGTGGAGCGAGTTAAAATATTACATCAACGATATTTAACTGAAATCTAGCTCAGACTTAGCTCAGACTTAGCTCAGAGTTAGTAAAGAAAATTTTAAAGTTCTCCGTTCAAACTTTTTTTATACCAGCGCACTAGTTCTTTTTGATCCGCAGGCGCTTCTTGACCTTCTGCTATTTTTGCTAATGCCTGCTTCGCTAATAGATGCTCAGCTTTTTCTTCAATCTTACTGAGCATAGTATAGAAGGCAGTCGTTTCATCTGGTGTTAAAACACTCTCAAGCTCGGTCGATCTTATTTCCATAGCGCGAGTTAGTTGACGATAAAGCGCTTTACCTTGTTCGTTTAAAGCCAATATTTTTATATTTTTGCTTTTTTCATCTCGTCGAATATCAAGTAAGTTTTTCTTATCGAGTGCTTTCACCGCTCGACTGACGTTATATGAATCGATACGTGACTGATAAGCAATATCTGCAGAATTAATTGGCATATATGAGCCAATATTAAGTAACACTCGCATTTCTCTCGGCTCTAGGTCGCATAATTCACGAATATGCCAATCACGATTCAAGGCAAGTAAGTTACTCACAACCGCCACGCGAAATGGTAAATGTGTGGTTAAGTCGAGTGGTTCGGTAATTTCTTGAGTCAGCGTAAATGCTTTATTTCTGGCAGAGTTAATAATGATATACCTGAGGTTCTCGTTGATTTCGTCACTTTATCATTAATCAAAAATAAATAACACGACTCAACGTTTGAATGTAAATATATAAAATTATCAGATATTGCATTTGCAATATCTTCCATTTTATATTACCTTTAAATTAGCTATTAATTATCAACATAACAAAACTGGAGAAAACTATGGCGCTAGTTGCCCCACTTCCTATTGATGAAAATGAAGAAGTTGCCGAGCTTGCTCGATTTTTTAATGAAACACTCGGTTTTTGCCCTAACAGTGTTTTAACGATGCAACTTCGCCCTGGAATTGCTAAAGCTTTTATTGCTTTGAACATGGCCGTTATGGCGAATGAAGGCAAGGTAACCGCTGAACAAAAAAGGTTGATTGGTTACATTACCAGTGCAAACACAGGTTGTCGTTATTGTGAAGCACATACTATTTTAGCCGCCGAGCGTTATGGTGGCAGTGATGAACGTTTAGAAAACATTTGGTCATTTCGTGACAGCGACATCTACAGTGCTGGTGAAAAAGCGGCCTTTGAATTTGCCCTGGCCGCGTCAAGTGTGCCAAATGCCGTAGACGATAATATTTCGGCAGAACTCCATAAATATTGGAATGATGGCGAGATAGTAGAAATTTTAGGCGTTATTTCTTTGTTCGGCTTTTTGAATCGTTGGAATGATTCAATGGGCACGACAATGGAAACAGGCGCGGTTGATGCAGGTGAGCGATTATTAACCGGTTCAACATGGATCCGTGGCAAGCATATTTAGCCTTAAAACTTCCTATAAAGTATTAAGTGTGCAATAAAGCTTACTAAGCTATTTCCCTAGTAAGCTTTTAAAATAGACAAAAAGTCTTTAAAAACAAGTAATAATAAAAATTTAGTAAAAATATGTTATTAAAAAAATAACAACAGCACTTTTCTCGCGTAAATATAAACTTACAAGCTAACAAATAATCTCTGCCTAGCTGCTATTCCAATTACATGCCGATACTTTTATTTTATCAGACCATTTTTGGGTTATTAACAATACAGCTACAAACACATCTAACAATAAAGGCGCACTTTGTGAACATAAATAAAACACTTGGCAGCATGCTAATTATAGCGGGAACAACAATTGGCGCAGGTATGTTAGCTTTGCCCATTGTTTCAGCCGGATTAGGGTTTTCAACCGCGGTGGTAATTCTGCTAGGTGCTTGGTTATTAATGACCTACACAGCATTACTCATGTTAGAGCTTCACCAGCATGCCAAACAAACGGCGACACTAAATACCCTAGCAAAAACATTATTGGGAAAAAAAGGCCAATGGTTAGCAAATTTCTCGATGATTTTTCTTTTTTATGCGTTATGCGCGGCTTACATTGCCGGCGGCGGATCGCAACTGCAAGTTAACGTTATGCAATGGAGTCAAATTGATATCGCTCCACAGGTGGGTTCGATTATTTTTGCAGTAATTTTTGGCTCGATTATTACCTTAGGTGCTGGCACGGTTGATAAAGTAAATCGCGTGCTTTTTACCATTAAAATAATTGTGCTTACTATTATGTTCTACATGTTAACTCCTTATGTTCAAGGTAAACATTTACTTGAAATGCCGTTAGAGCAAGGGTTAATCATTTCAGCCATACCGGTAATATTCACTTCATTTGGCTTCCATGGCTCTATTCCCTCTATAGTTAAATACATGGGCATGGAAATTAAGTCGTTGCGTAAAGTTATGATTTTTGGTGCCACTTTGCCGTTAGGAATTTATCTATTTTGGCAAGTGATTAGCCAAGGCGTAATGAGCCAGAGTCATTTACTTGAGAGTGACGGTCTTGGAGGATTTATCAATAGTTTAAGTACTTTATTGGCAAACCCAACCATCAGCAGTGCGGTAACTATTTTTGCTGATTTAGCTTTAGCGACTTCTTTTTTAGGGGTTAGTTTAGGCTTATTTGATTTCTTTAGTGACGTACTCAAGCGAAGTGATTCTGGTCGTGATCGAATGATCACTGCTATTATTACTTTTTTCCCTCCTTTAGGTTTTGCTTTATTTTATCCGCAAGGCTTTATTGCAGCATTAGGCTATGCTGCTATTGCACTAGTTGTTCTAGCGATATTTTTACCTGTGACTATGGTTTGGGTTCAACGTAAGCAACGTGAACACTTATTAGATGATTACCGTGTAAAAGGTGGAGTTCCTGCTTTAGCGATTGCCGCTATTCTTGGTGTCGGTATTATTGGTGCACAAATTATGCAGATGACAGGGTTTGTTCCAGCCATTGGTTAATGTAAAAAACACGAACAATAGATTGATGTAAGGTCAATCTATTGATTTTCAGTTAAAAATCTTGCTAATCGTCGCGAATTTATTTTATTTTTTTGATGTTGTAACTGTCTTTTTCTTTGTGTGCTTTGCACTTGTCGTTTAATTCTCTGATTCATCATTATTTCTCACTTGTTTAAACTTAGTTGTTGTTAATATGCTCATTACTATTATTTGAGTATCATTTAACAACATGACTGTTTTATGACAAAAGATAAATTTATATAAATAAACCTAATGGCTCAATAAAATAAAAATACTGCCTAAAGAGCTAGCATGCTTAATTTATTGAGCAATATGAAAACTTATTCTGTAATTGTTACTGTTTTATCTTCAATAGGTTTCAGTAACTCTTGTTCTTTAACCTTGTCATCCATCCACGTTAACGTATCGTAATAACGTCTAATGTTTTCAACATAGTTTACCGCTTCATCACCACGGGCATAGCCATATTTAGTGGGTTTATAATATTTTTTCTGTTTCAGTAAAGGTAAACGGTCCTTAACTTCAACCCACCGGTCGGGGTCTCCACCTTGCTTTTGGGTGATTTTTCTTGCGTCATTCAAATGACCTAAACCGACGTTGTATGACGCTAAAGCAAACCATAATCTGTCAGGATATTGCACACGATCAGGCATTCTGTCGATCATTTGTTTAAAATATTTTGCGCCACCACGAATGCTTTGCTCAGCATCTAAACGGCTCTTAATACCCATTTGTTTCGCCGTAGGAAGTGTTAGCATCATCATGCCTCGCACACCGGTATAAGAGCGAGCATGTGGGTCCCAATGAGACTCTTGATAACTTATTGCTGCTAATAGTCGCCAATCTAATTCTTGACTATACTTTTCAAATAACGGTTGAAATTTCGGGAGCTTTTTCTCTACTGCTTTAATAAACATGCGGGTATCAACATAATTGAATTCTTCAACATGTCCGTAATACCTATCATCAAGTGCTAGTAATGTACCGTCGTGATGGACCTTACCAAAAAACTCAACCAGGCTGGCATAAATGGACTGATCATTATTTTTTGTTACCGCCCAAGCAAGTGATTGTGGCTTCTTAATGGTAAAGCCAATGCTGATTTCAGGATAATAGCGACGATTCACGGCAAGGGTATTACTGTCGATAACGGTATAATCTATTTCTTCTGATAAAACTTTTAATAGTAATTCTTCACTATCGAATTCATTACTAGTTTGCCATACCAGCCCACTATGGTTTTCTTTCAATTGAATAAGATTTTCTTCATGGCTAGAGTGAGCCATGATTAAGAGTTCACCGGTTAAATCTTTCAATTCACGTGGTCGAATAGCGCCTTGCTTAAAGACTAATTTTTGGCTGATTTGATTGTAGCTTGGTGAGAAATTATATTGCTGACGTCTTTTTTCGGTTACCGCTAAACCCGCAGCCAAAAGATCAACTTGTCCGCTATCTAGTTTTTCAAAAAGTTCAGCAAGGCTGTAACTTGGTATAACCCTTAATTCAACGCCAAGAGAATCGGCATACTTTTTTGCCAGCTCATATTCGTAACCTGTTGGCCCTTCAGCTTCGAGGTAATAACTTGTCAGGCCAAAGATAGTTCCTACAGTTACATAACCTCGGTCAATAACTCGTTGCAAGCTCGCCTTTTTTTCTGCTGGTTGGCAGCCCAACAATAACAAAGTACTCATCAGTAATAAGCTGACAAACTTGCTGATTTTTTTAGATATTTTTAAATGTTTTTTCATCATAGTCCATCATTGTGGCGTGATTTCATTATTTATCAAAGGACTTTTTTCTTTGATTTATCATTAAAGTGAATTTGAGCGACCTTTAGTGCTTATCAAAACGTTATATATAAACTATAATATGCGCGATTTTTCTTACATTATTCTAACTGCAAAAAGTGGTTAAAATAAAACTAAACTGGTGAATACGTTTATGACGATGTTGATGAAAACCCTTCGCGGCGCTCCGGCACTTTCAGACTTTCGAGTTAAAAAATTATTAGCTCAATGTGCTGAATTACAACTTCCTGTGACAGATATTTATGCTGAATTCACACATTTTGCACATATCTCATCAGATCTTAATAATGAAGAGTTTCAAGTTTTACAACAACTTCTTAAGTATGGTCCAACCATCGAAGAACACGAACCTGTTGGTCAATTGATATTGGTAACCCCACGTCCGGGTACTATTTCTCCTTGGTCTTCAAAATCAACAGATATTGCGCATAACTGTGGTCTAGCTAAAGTATCTCGTTTAGAACGTGGTATTGCTTATTACATCACCTTATCAAAAGCTGATAGCGAATTAAGTGCTGAACAACAAGTTCAACTTAATAACCTAATTTCAGATCGCATGATGGAAGCGGTATTTACTGAAATGGCACAAGCAACATCTCTATTTGCTACAGCTGAACCAGGTAAATTAACCGTCATTGATATCGAAAATGGCGGTAAGAATGCGTTAGTACAAGCGAATATTGAACTCGGTTTAGCATTAGCTGAAGACGAAGTTAATTATTTATTCGAAAACTTCACAAAATTAGGTCGTAATCCTCACGACATCGAACTTTACATGTTCGCACAAGCAAACTCAGAGCATTGTCGTCATAAAATATTTAATGCTGACTGGACTATCGATGGTGTAAAACAGCCAAAGTCATTATTTAAAATGATCCGTAATACCCATGAAATTAATCCTGACTACGTATTAAGTGCTTATAAAGATAACGCAGCGGTTATGGTCGGTAATAAAGGCGGTCGTTTCTTCCCGAACCCGCAAACCAATGTTTATGGTTACCACCATGAAGACATTCAAATTTTAATGAAGGTTGAAACACACAATCACCCTACAGCAATTTCTCCTTACCCTGGTGCTGCGACAGGTTCAGGTGGCGAAATTCGCGACGAAGGCGCAACGGGTATTGGTTCTAAGCCAAAAGCGGGTTTAGTTGGTTTTTCTGTATCAAACTTACGTATTCCTAATTTCGAACAGCCTTGGGAAACCGACTTTGGCAAGCCAAGTCGTATCGTTTCGGCATTAGATATTATGATGGAAGGCCCTTTAGGTGGCGCGGCATTCAACAACGAATTTGGTCGTCCTGCTATTTTAGGTTATTTCCGTACTTACGAAGAAGAAGTTAACTCGTTTAATGGTAAAGAAGTTCGTGGTTACCATAAGCCGATTATGCTGGCTGGTGGTTTAGGTAACATTCGTGATGAACACGTGCAAAAACGCGAAATTATTGTTGGCGCTCATTTAATAGCCCTTGGTGGCCCAGCAATGAACATTGGTTTAGGTGGTGGTGCCGCTTCTTCAATGGCATCAGGTCAATCTGCTGAAAGTTTAGACTTTGCTTCTGTGCAACGTGAAAACCCAGAAATGGAGCGTCGTTGCCAAGAAGTTATTGATAAGTGTTGGCAATTAGGTGAAGAAAACCCTATCGCCTTTATTCATGATGTCGGTGCCGGTGGTTTATCAAACGCTTTCCCTGAATTGGTTTCTGACGGCGGACGCGGCGGTGTTTTTGAACTTCGCAATGTACCTAACGACGAACGTAGCATGGCGCCACACGAGATTTGGTGTAACGAGTCTCAAGAGCGTTATGTCATTGCCGTATCAGATGAAAACTTAGCGGTTTTTGAACAAATTTGTGCCCGTGAACGTGCGCCATATGCTTTGGTTGGTCGTGCAACTGAAGAACTGCACTTAACGGTTACTGATGCTCACTTTGCAGGAAATGAGAAGTTAGATACGCCGATCGATTTACCATTGGATGTTTTATTAGGTAAGACACCAAAAATATACAAAGACGTTAAAACCGCGACCGCGAAAGGTGATGAGTTCTCAGTAACTGATATCACCTTAGAAGACGCTGCAGAGCGTATTTTATCATTACCAACTGTTGCTGAAAAAACCTTCTTAATTACCATTGGCGATCGCTCGGTAACCGGTATGGTTAATCGTGATCAAATGGTGGGTCCTTGGCAAGTACCTGTCGCCGATTGTGGTGTTACCGCTTCTGCTCTTGACTCTTACCACGGCGAAGCAATGTCTTTAGGTGAACGTACACCGGTTGCTTTATTAAACTTTGGCGCTTCTGCTCGTTTAGCCGTAGCTGAGTCATTAACCAACATTGCAGGTACAGATATTGGTGATTTAAACCGTATCAAATTATCTGCTAACTGGATGTCTCCAGCGGGTCACCCTGGTGAAGATGCTGGTTTGTATGAAGCAGTTAAAGCCATTGGTGAAGAACTTTGTCCGGCATTAGGCTTAACTATTCCTGTTGGCAAAGACTCAATGTCGATGAAAACGAAATGGGAAGATAATGGCGAACAAAAAGCGGTTACCTCGCCAATGTCATTAATCATCACAGCTTTTGGTGTTGTTGAAGATATCCGTAAAACGGTAACTCCTGAATTAAGAACCGATCAAGGCGAAACGCGCATTATTGCCATTGACTTATCAAAAGGTAAAAATCGTTTAGGTGGTTCTTGTTTAGCACAAGTTTATAAACACCTTGGCAACGAAACGCCAGATGTTGATAGCCCAGAAACTTTAAAGGGTTTCTTCAATGCCATGCAAACATTGGTACGTGATGAAAAACTTATTGCTTATCACGATATTTCTGATGGCGGTTTATTCACCTCTGTTGTAGAAATGGCTTTTGCAGGTCATACCGGTGTTGATATTGATTTAACTAAATTAACCTCACAATCAGGTAACGACGTCGATGTTTTATTTAGTGAAGAGCTTGGCGCGGTAATTCAAATACGAGAAAGCGATGTTGATGCAATTCACGCCGTTTTAGCTGAGCATGGTATTTTAGATTGTTGTACTGATATCGGTCGCATTAATAACGAAGATACCCTTCGTTTTAGCCGCGATGGAAAAGTTGTACTAGAAAACTCTCGTACTTACTATCGTACAACATGGGCACAAACCACCTATAAAATGCAGTCAATGCGTGATAACCCTGAATGTGCTCAACAAGAGCATGACGTGAAATTTGATACTGAAGATCCGGGCTTAAATACCGAACTTACTTTTGATATTAATGAAGATATTGTCGCTAAGTTAATCGCGCAAGACACACAAAAGCAAACGAACCCTAAGATTGCTATTTTACGTGAGCAAGGTGTTAATTCTCATGTAGAAATGGCAGCGGCATTTGACCGAGCTGGTTTTGTTGCCATTGACGTACATATGTCTGATATTTTATCTGGCCGTGCTGACTTAGCTGATTTTAATGGTTTAGTCGCTTGTGGTGGTTTTTCTTACGGTGACGTATTAGGTGCTGGTGAAGGTTGGGCAAAATCAATTTTATTCAACAAAGACGCAAAAATAATGTTCAAAGCTTTCTTTGAACGTGAAGATACGTTTACTTTAGGTGTTTGTAACGGTTGTCAGATGTTATCAAACCTAAAAGAAATTATTCCTGGCTCTGATGCTTGGCCACACTTTGTTCAAAATAAATCTGAACGCTTTGAAGCCCGTTTTTCATTAGTTGAAATTCAAGAAAGCCCATCAGTATTGTTCAAGGGAATGGCAGGTTCACGTATGCCTATCGCTGTTTCTCACGGTGAAGGCCATGCAGAATTTAGCTCTGAAGATGCAATTGGCGCAGCCAATGATTCAGGCACAGTATCAATGCGTTATGTTGATAATTATGGACAAGTTACTGAAACATACCCAGCTAACCCGAATGGCTCTCCAGACGGCATTACAGCACTAACGACTACTGATGGTCGCGTTACTATTATGATGCCTCATCCAGAACGTGTATTTAGAACTGTAGCTAACTCTTGGCACCCAGACGAATGGCAAGAAGATTCACCATGGGTCCGCATGTTCCGTAATGCTCGTGCCTTTATTGGTTAAGCACTGCTAATGCACTAGAAAAAATAAAGCACCTCATATTATTATGGGTGCTTTTTTTTTACCTTTATATCGCTAATGTATTTTAACTAATGTAGGTTAGATTGCTTTAAAGCTAATAAGTCACAATCTAGATTATCTAAAACATAATCAATGGTATGCCCTTTAACTTTAGCTAGCCATCCTTTGTGCTCTCCACAGCCTATTACAACGACATTCGCATCAAACTTATCAGCTTGAATAGGGATAACATCATCGGCTAACCCCTCTTCTACGTGCAAGTATTTATCCTCTAAATGATAAGCTTTAACTAAGGAAGTTAAATTATCTAAATGCTGAGTAAATTCAAGCGTTGGCATATTTTCTCTAAATGAAATACTGCAGTTTTCTAAATAACAATTAAACAGATGAATATTACTCATTAATAATTTTGCAATATCACTCGACTTAAGAATAATTTCGTCATTGAATGTATGATGATTTAAGCTGTTTTCTTCTGTTTCTATCGCGGCCAATATATTGCCATTATTACGCCACTTATGTTCTCCGACAAATAAAACTGAGGTATTAGATGCATTTAACAACCGAGAATATTCTGCACCATCGAATGACCAAAGCCTTGATTCTTCTTTTCGGTGCTCTGCAATAACCAAATCATATTGATCATGCTCAAGTTGTTTTTTAAGAGCGCTAACCTGATCTTTCTCATCTCTTATTTCATAATCTATCGCAACACCTTGCTGTTTAGCAAAACTCACTAATCTTTCAATTTGTTCACTATGCTCACCGATATTATGTTTCGTTTTATTAAGCCATCGATGATAGGAGGAAGGTTTTTGTCTCGTTGATAAAACAGTAACGTGGCCGTTACTTTTTTTCGCTAGAATTATTGATTTCTTAATTGCAATTAAATCACTCGTTCTCGATTCAGCTAAAGTTAATATATTTGAAAAACTACTCATGAATCGTTACCTCTCTTTATTCGATATCGACAAATTTAACTCTAGTTTAGTTATCAAAAGATTATCAATAACCACAAGATTCATTTAACCCTAAAACGAATAATTTAGACTAAAATAATCATACAACTTTCAACGTTTTATATAGCTAATTTAATAGTTTTTTAGTTTGTTTAAAATTAACGAGTTAGCTCAATATGAAAATATTTGCTGCCCTTACAGCAACGTATAGATGAAGACTTAAAATTTATTTAATAGTGGATAATGTAAAATAATAATTACGAAAAACCTGATGATTTTTAACATTACCGATATGTTGCAGTTGCAATATCTCGGTAATGTTATATCCTCTGACCATTATATAATGGAATAAGGCTTAACTATCATGCAAGCACACGATGCAACACCACTCAATGACTATATTGAATATCCTGTAGAAGAAATGCTTTCACGTTCAGAAAATTTTTATCTGGATATTAAACGACGTCATACTATTCGTAGTTTTAGTGATAGACCTGTACCAAAAGAAATTATTGAAAACTGTATAAAAGCGGCTGCAACGGCTCCTAGTGGAGCTAATCATCAGCCGTGGCATTTTGTTGCGGTACACAGTAGTGATATTAAGAAGCAAATTCGTGAACAGGCTGAGTTTCATGAACGTGGCTTTTATGAAGGCCGTGCTGGTGAAGAATGGCTTGGGGCTTTAAAGGCGTTAGGCACAGATGCTAACAAACCGTATTTAGAAGACGCGCCATGGCTAATTGCTATTTTTAGTCAAAAGAAAGGTGGGATAAGTTCAGACGATAAGAACACTAATTATTACGTACATGAGTCTGTAGGTATTGCGACAGGTTTTCTCATTAACGCCTTGCATACATCAGGCTTAGTGACATTAACTCATACACCAAAACCTATGTCGTTTCTAAGTAAAGTGTGCGGACGCCCAGAAAATGATCGCGCTTATATGTTACTTATTGCAGGTTACCCAAGTAAAGATGCAACAGTTCCTCATCATGCACAAGTGAAAAAACCTCTTGAAGAAATCGCTACTTTTTTATAGAAGACGGTTTAAAAAATAAAGATATTGAGCTTGCAACATTCAATGTTCAAGCTCAATTGAGCTTTATATTACTTTCGAACACCTTCAAGATGAAATTCTAACTCAACATGCGTTGAAGCTGGTCCTAAATTTGCTGATATACCAAAATCAGCTAAACCAATTTTAGTTGTACCACTAAATCCAGCACGGTACCCACCCCATGGGTCTTTACCTTCACCAATTTTAACCGCATCAATAATGATCTCTTTACTAACACCATGCAACGTTAATAAACCTTTAATCTCTAAGTTTCCATTACCTTTGTCCGTCACTTTAGAACTAGAAAATTTAGCTGTACTAAATGCGTTTACATCAAGGTAATCACCACTACGTAAATGTTTATCTCGCTCTGCGTGATTAGAATTCAAGCTAGTAGTATCAATCAAAATTTCAATTTTTGATGCTGAAACATTTTTTTCATCATAACTAAATTCACCACTGAATTTGTCAAAACGACCTGTTAACCAACTATAGCCTAAATGCTTAATTTTAAAGTTTACTGAAGCATGTGCGCCTTTGTAATCAACGGTATAGTCTGCTGCTTGGCTTAATGGAGCTAATAAAAGCGCGGTTAGTGTTGAAGCTAATAATAATTTTTTCATGTTGTTCCTTCTGTCGTTTAATCATTAATTTTTTATCATATTATCTCTAATATGGTTTTATTTAGAGTTTTCTGTTACCTAACATTCTTAATAAGGTGTTATCTTTATCGATAAAGTGATGTTTTAATGCCGCCAACGCATGTAAAACAACAGTAAACATCAGAGCATAAGCAAGGTATTTATGTATTAGGCCAGAGAGATCTTCTTGATCAGCAAATAGCTCACCCAAACTGGCTACAGATGCAAGATTAAAAATATCGATGGCTCGACCGTCTGCGGTTGAGATTAAATAACCGCTGCTCATCAAAACAAAAAGTGCGCAATAAAGGAAAACATGTACTATGCTCCCAGCTTTTTTTTCGATGGGTGTATGGCTATCTAGCGCTTCGGGTTTGATTTGAAAGTATCGCCAAAAAATACGTATTACCATGACAATAAACAAAAGCACGCCAATACTTTTATGAAGATCAGGGCCTTGTTTATACCAAGGATCATAATAGCCAAGATCAACCATCCAATAACCTAAAGCAAATAAGCCAATGACCGTAATAGCAACCAGCCAATGTACACTAATAGTTATCCACCCGTAGTGGTTTATGGTGTTCTTCATTTGTATTCCTGAAAGCTATTTATTCAGGTAATTCTATCGCAGTCTTATAGAAAAATTAAGTGGTTAAATGACTATTAATTGTTTCCATATGGAATGTAATAATAAGTATGCTAAATTATAAGGATGATTTGCTTTAACAATTTTGTCATATGGAAAACAAGCCAGAAGATATAAGCTCATATATAGATGCACTCACGCAAGAAAGAAGAGTCGTCTTCAATAGACTCCGCGAAGTTATTATTGATAATTTACCTACCGGCTTTGACGAGGTATATTCTTATAAGATGATAGGTTATGTTGTTCCGCATAGTATTTATCCAAAAGGCTATCACTGTGATCCTAAATTACCTTTACCTTTTATAAACATTGCTTCTCAAAAGAACTTTATCGCGATCTATCATATGGGCATATATAGCAATGAAGATTTATTAGCATGGTTTAAAGAAGAATACCCGAAGCATTGCACTAATAAACTAGATATGGGTAAGTCGTGCATTCGCTTTAAAAATATAAAGAAAATACCTTATCAATTAATCGGCCAACTTGCTAAAAAAATGACAGTAGAACAATGGGTCAATATTTATGAAAGCGCATCAAAGCAGAGATAATAATACAAGTCTATAATATGAGAAAAGAGCAATATTATTTATGCTCTTACTCTTTATTTAAGTCGTAATAGTTAATGATTAGTCATTATCAGAAAGCATATTGATGGTCAGTTCACTTTAAGATAAATTTTTAAATTGCCAACATTACCTTAAAGTCTGCAGATTTTTAATTGTTCGCAAAGATAGTTATTACTAACCAGGTATTTAAAATTATTCAGAACTAATTTAATTTTTATGAGTAATTATCATGCAGAGAAATAAGAACTAACTTAGCCAAACTTCGACACTAAAATCGAAAAACCAAGGCAAGCCGCTGATTAACTTCTGGTTAAAGGCAACTCTGTACGACCAATCAATTGTTTGAGAGCAAAACTGCTTTTTATGTCAGTGACACCAGGGATAGGTGTTAATTTGTCAAATAAAAACCTTTCGTAGGCTTCTATATCTGGCACCACAATCCGTAACATATAGTCAGTATTTCCTGACATTAGATAGGCTTCCATAACTTCCTCACATTCAGCTAAACGTTGCTCAAAAAAATTTAAATGTGAACGCTCCTGATTAGTCATCGAAACATTAACCACAACACTGATCGGCAAGCCAACCGCTTTAGGGTCAACTATCGCCGTATAACGTTGGATTATATTGGCCTCTTCTAAGTTTTTAACACGACGTAAACAAGGAGATGGTGACAAACAAACCCTATCGGCTAATTCAGCATTCGTTATGCGGGCATCATTTTGCAAATGATGCAAAATTTCGTAATCAACTTTATCTAATTCATTTTTCGGCACAATTTACTCATATCAATCAAGTTTGGGACATAATATTTCAAAAACAGACAAAAAGACACTATTAAAAGCAATCATCTATTTGTCGAAATATCATAAAATAATAAAAGATATAAGACCTAAAAAAATGATTAAAACAGAGAATCGTGATGACAACTGACTATTTAGCATTAGATGAATTATCCCTAGATAAAAAAGAATGGAAAGACTCTTTAGATTATATTAACAGGGAGTATGGCAACGCAGGAGTCAGAGAAATATTGCGTGTGGTTCAAGAGCACGCGCTAAATAACGGTATTGCTATTGAAGAAGCGACATTAAATACTCCCTACATTAATACCATTGCTGTCCATGACCAGCCAAGATATCCCGGTGATATCGAAATGGAAAAGCGCATTGAAAATATTAATCGCTGGAATGCAATGGCGATGGTTTTGCAAGCGGCTGATAATGGTAGTGGCGTCGGTGGTCATATTGCTACCTATGCATCAGCAGCGACCATGCTCGAAGTTGGCTTTAATCATTTTTTCCGCAACAAGAGCAGTAACTATGGTGGCGACTTAGTGATGGTTCAACCTCATGCGGCCCCTGGTGTTTATGCTCGGGCATTTCTTGAAGGTCGACTAAGCGAATCACAACTGAAAAATTTTCGCCGTCAAAAAAGTTCTGATGGTGGTTTAAGCTCTTACCCTCACCCCAGATTAATGCCTGATTTTTGGCAAATGCCAAATGCGTCTATGGGCTTATCAACGCCAACCGCTATTTATCAGGCGCGTTTCGCCAAGTATTTAGAAAACCGCGGTTTAAAACCTAAAGATGGTGGCAAAATTTGGTGTTTTATTGGTGATGGTGAATCTGATGAACCTGAAGTGCTAGGTACCATTAATATTGCGGCTCGAGAAAACCTTGATAACTTGGTCTTAGTAGTCAACTGTAATTTACAGCGTCTTGATGGCCCCGTGCGAGGTAACGGTAAGATCATTCAAGAATTAGAGCGTAGTTTCCGTGGCGCCGACTGGAATGTTGAAAAAGTCATTTGGGGCTCTGGTTGGGACACGTTATTAGCACAAGACAGTGAAGGTATACTGCGCAAGCGAATGGATGAAGCGGTTGATGGTGATTATCAATACTTTTCGGTTTCCGAAGGTGGTCGCCAACGAGAGCTGTGGGTCGAAAATAACCCTGAACTCGAAAAAATGATGAATTCATTAACCGATGAAGAAATCAAAGAAATTAAACGCGGTGGTCAAGATCCTAAAAAAGTCTATGCCGCCTTTGCTAAAGCCAATAAAAACAGTGGAAAACCGACGGTTATCTTAGTTAAAACCGTTAAGGGCGATAGCATGGGTACTTCTGCTCAGGGACGAAATACCGCCCATCAGAAGAAAAACTTATCACCAGAAGAGCGTTTAAAATGTGCCCGTGATTATCAAATTCCGCTAGCCGATGATGCAATAGTGCGTGCCGATTTTTATCGACCAGCAGAAGACAGTGATATTATTCGCTATCTCCATACGCACCGTAAAGAGTTAGGTGGTTATTTACCGGAAAGAAAAGTCAATTGCCCGAACCTCAATACACCATCATTAGAAAAACTCAGTGAGTTTTTACAAGACAGTGGCAAACGTCAAATATCAACAACCTCGTCAATGGTACGTTTATTATCTAAATTAATGAAAGATAAAGAAATTGGAAAATATGTTGTGCCAATTGTTCCCGATGAAGCGCGAACATTTGGTATGGATGGATTATTCAAAGTCGCCGGTATTTATTCTCATGAAGGGCAAAAATATACCCCAGTAGATGCGGAAAGTTTAATGCCTTATAAAGAAACGACCGATGGACAAATTTTACAGGAGGGTATCTGTGAAACAGGTGGCCTTGCATCATTCTTGGCAGCTGGTACTGCTTATGCTATGCACGGTATACCGACCATTCCGTTTTATATTTTCTACTCGATGTTTGGCTTTCAACGTGTTGGCGATATGATCTTCAGTGGTGGCGATATGCTTTGTCGTGGTTTTTTGCTAGGTGGCACCGCTGGTAGAACAACGCTTAACGGTGAAGGTTTACAGCATCAAGACGGTCACAGCCATATTATGGCCAGTACTATACCTAATATGAAAAGTTATGATCCCGCCTTTGGTTATGAAGTGGCGGTCATTGTGCGTGATGGCATAGAACGCATGTATGAAAAACAAGAAGACATTTTTTACTACCTAACACTTTATAACGAGAATCACTCGATGCCCGCTTTACCACAGAGTGAAGGCGTACTAGAAGGCATTATTAAAGGTGGCTATTGCTATCATCGTTCTGAGCAGCAAGATGCTAATGCTGAACAGAAAATTCACTTATTATCGAGTGGCTCTATTATGCAACAAGCACTTATGGCCGCAAAACAGCTCGAAGACGATGGATATAGTGTCGATATTTGGAGCATGCCAAGCTTTATTGAACTCGCCCGAGAAGCGGAAAGTTGTGACCGCTGGAATCGTTTAAATCCAGATAAAACCGCTAAAGTTCCCTACTTAGAGCAACTTTTCAAAGATGAACAAGGTGTTTTCATTGCCGCTACTGATTACATGAAATCATTGGCAGAAGGCATTGCTCGTTGGATGCCGAAAGATTATCTCGCCTTAGGTACCGACGGTTACGGTTTAAGTGAAGCGCGTCCTGAATTACGCGACCACTTTGAAGTAAGTGCAGCATATATTTCTCATGCCGCTTTATATGCTCTCCACAAAAATAATCATTTAAGTTTGACTGAACTACAAAACGCCATGACCAAGCTAAACATTAACAGTGACAAAATAAATCCAACTAGTATCTAAGGGATAAAAATGACAATTAAATTAACTATCCCTGAATTGGGAGACAGCACCACAACGGGTATTGTGTTATCACTTTTGGTTGAGCCGGGCAGTAAAGTCAATATCGGTGATAACTTATTAGAAGTAGAAACCGACAAAGTTGTGATGGAAGTGCCGACCGAACAAGCCGGTATTATTAACAGTTTTGAGATTAACGTTGGCGATACCGTTGCAATGGGTACGGAATTTGCCCTGCTGAGCCCTGCAGAGTTGAGCCCAGTTGTTCAAGATGGTATTTCCGCTGATATTTTTGATGAGAGTACGGAGCAATCAGGCCAAGCAGTAACTAGTGAAGAAGCTATTACGCAGGTAGAAAAGAGTATTGGTGCTTGTGATACCACACCAGTAAAACAAATTGAACTAACTATTCCTGAATTGGGCGATAGCACTACAACCGGTATCGTTTTATCACTCTTAGTAGAACCGGGCAGCAAAGTCAGTATTGGTGACAACCTCTTGGAAGTCGAAACCGATAAAGTGGTGATGGAAGTACCCAGTGAATATGAAGGCATTATTGACGACTTTTTGCTAAACGTTGGCGAAAAGGTCGAAATGGGCGACAAGTTTGCTAAATTAACCATGACAAATGAGAGTAAAGCTGAGCAAGGCGCAGTTAATCAAGTAAGCGCCCCAGTAACAAGCCCAGAAATTAAAGCTGAAGCGAAAAAGCAGAAGGTAGAAAAACTGGCCACAAATATGCCAAATGCTACGTTAGCAACGCTTGAAGTTAATGATAATAACCAGTCGGTTAGCGCCGGTCCATCGGCACGCCGCTTGGCGCGTCAATTGGGCATTGAACTAGCACAGCTCAAAGGTAGCGGTGTTCGCGGACGAATTAGTCGCAATGATGTTAAAGCCTATACTAAGAAAAAGATGCAAACCTCTGATGCTGGCATCAATAATAATAACGCAAGTATGGTGCAAAAACCTTTACCTGACTTTTCAACCTTTGGTGAAATACGACGTGAAGCAGCTACGCGCATCCAACAAGTTACTGCTGAAAATATGTCGCATAGTTGTCAACGCATTCCACATGCTTGGATCCAACAAGAAATTGATATTACCGACCTTGAAAATGCCCGTAAACGTCATAAAGACCAAGTTAAATCTCAAGGTGGCTCATTAACTATCACTGCTATTTTGACCAAATTGTTAGCACAAGTGATCAATGAGTTCCCTGTATTCTCAGCAGCTTATGATGAAAATAATAAAGAATTTGTCTTCCGCGATTATCGCCATATCGGTGTTGCAGTAGATACACCAAGAGGTCTAGTGGTTCCTGTCATTAAAGATGTTAATACTAAGTCTATTGTAGAGCTTGCCCAAGATCTAACACAAATCAGTATTAAAGCACGTGATGGCAAGTTGAAACCGGCTGATATGCAAGGTTCAGTAATGACTATTTCTAACTTGGGTGGCTTAGGTGTCACGGGCATAATGCCAGTCATTAATTGGCCTGAAGCAGCTATTTTAGGTGTGACTGCCGCACAATGGTTACCACGTTTAGCGCAAGATAAAGGCGTTGCGCCAGAGCAAGGCAGTTTTGTGCCACGTTTGATGATGAATGTATCACTGGGTTTTGACCATAGAATAATCAATGGCGCCGATGCAGCTCGATTTTTAGCACGTTTAAAAAGTTATTGTGAAGACCCGGCATTGCTAGCGTTTAATTTGTAAGACGTCGAAATTTAAAATATCTCAACAAAAATATTTAAAGCGAATCAAAGGTCAACAATGATATTTATTACAAATTATTTTAAAGGAAAAGCGTACTAGTATGACGACAATGATCAGGAAGGATAGAGTGCTCAATTGCATAGTAGTATTTGGCATTTTTATAAGCTTGTTTGTTGTTGCCAGCTTAATTACTAAAGCGCAGGCAACATTGCCTAACAGCGACTTTATCGAACAAGCTTTAAAAATAATGCAAACAGAGGAAAGCTACGATCAGCCAGATTTGGCCATACAAAAAATTTTAAACATACCATGTAAAAATAAAGACATTGACGCGCTATTAAAAAAAATTAAATATCAAGCAAATAAAGATATCAAATTACTTGAAATGGATCTGGAATCAGGCTTGCGTATTTCACATGATAGTAATAGTTCGGCCTATATTGGACTCGCATTTCACTTATTAGGTGGTGGATATTACGAAAATAAATTGACACAAAAAATTATGGCTGCTGAATATGACCTTTTTCAACTAAAGGCTGTAGATAAACAGAAAAAAAATCAAGCTCTTTGCCAACAAGCAGCTCTTAGTAAAATATTTAGTCAATATAGAATACAAGCAATAGAAGACATTCTTTCCTATAGTTCAGATTATATCCGCACATTAAAAAAATCCTATTTTTCAAAACAAATATTTATTGATGAGATTATCAAAGAAGAAAAGAGAGTTCAAGAAATCACCTTGCTTAAGGCAATGAATGAGCGTCAATATGCAACAATATCACAGAAAAAACATGTAAAAAAATCATCAAACCTACTACCTCTATTTGATTTAGATATTAACGAAATTTTATATCAACATCAATCAAGTCAACAACAAGCTAAACTAAAAAAACTTCAAGAAACATTACTTAATAAAGAACGCGATTCATTAATCCAGCAAAAGCTAAAACTCTATGTCAGATACGGTACTAGCACTAATTTGGCTGACGACAATTCATTTAATAACCTTAAAGATGAATGGACTCTTGGACTTAGATATAGCTTACCTTTATTCTCAGGAAAGAAGCACTTCAAAAATTATCAAGTTGACAAAAAAGCATTGGATTTTGCAATAACCCAAGCTGATATTGAAAAACAACTCCGTAGTTCATACGTTGAGCATCAAAATAAGCTCACTGCTGCAATAGATATTCAATTCAATTTATCACTTAGCCGAGAACGACTTAGACGAGCATTATTTGAGTACCAAGAACAAAATAACTTAGCTAGCCAGAATTTGTTAAATAAACAACTACTGGAATATTTTTATTCAAAGTTGGCTTTAGTAAATACTACGGAGTTGCTATATCGTAACTTTGTTAATATCCAGCTATATAATAAAGCGCCCTATGATAAATCGCAGCTGATTAAAGTTAATATTCCTTCGCCGCTGGATAACCGAGCACGGCATGGTAAAAGAAGTATCTTAATTGAAAAGAATTCAATATTCATTAATGATATTGATGCAATAACTAAACTTTTTTTCACCAAAAACATTGATACCGCAGTATTTAATATCGACATCATTAAACAGCCTAAATATCAAGAGCTGGTACAAAAACTTGGTCGTTATAAAATTAAACATTCTTTAGCGATAAGGATTCCCGACATTAACCAACAGCTTAAAGCACTCCCTGAGTTATTAAAAAATCATAAAAACCTATCGTTGACCATAGGTCCAATAGAAAATGAACAGGTAATTGAGCATGTAATTAAGACGTTATTTTTATCTTTTAGTCTCGAATCCATATCGAGAATTTCGTTGCAATTTGTTTTAACCAGCCCCTCATTGCAGGTTATCAATATTGAACTGACTCAATGGTTAGCCTTGTTAGACAATATAAGCGAAATATCACACTTGAAAAAAGAACCTGTCACTTTGATCGATTTAAGCAAGATTAATTCTGAGCAAGCACTGGAAGAGCACATTAATCGTCAACTTGCTAATCAACCTAAAAATACTGTTTTCTTAAAGAACCTTCGACAGCTTATGACCTTATTCTCCTATACTGGAAATCCACTGTGAAACTACGTAAAAAATTAAACTATATCAATGCAAGTAGCGCTCAACCCCCAAGTATAACGTTGGCGTATCGTCTGACCCGTTTTTTCTATTATGGTTTTTTAGTGTTTGTTGTCGCCTATCTTAGTAATTATGCATATCAACGCATGTATTTCGCTAAATTGGATGGCATGATAAATATTCAAACTCACAGTATTACCGCACCGGTTGCTGGTATCGTCGAAAAAATAAACAAACAGGCTTTTGATACTATTTCCAAAGATGAAAAAGTATTCACTATTAGTCATATTCAAATGCCAACAGCATTTTTTCTCAATGAAAAACTTAGAGTAGAAAAGCAACTTGTTGCAATGCTCGCAAAAAAAACCAGTTTACAAGCTCGAAAGGAACGATTGAAGCAGGAGTTAATTAACTTTGAAAAATCAGCTATGTTTGAAACACGATTAAACCTTGAAGATAAAATCCGCTTGAAAACTGAGAGTATTCATATCATCGACGATAGCTTGTTTAACTTAAATAAACAAAATGAAGCAGAAGTGATTCACCTGAAAGAGTTGGACAGTATTGTCATTGAGAAAAATAAAAAAAAACACGTTGATGTATTTAATCAACATACAGGTAAAATTGAAAAAATACATGTTCAACCAGGGCTATTTGTTCTCGCCGGTAGCATTTTACTGACCTTTATCCCAAATGATGCACAAATTTGGATTGATGCTTTAGTGCCTGTTGATACATTCTCCCACTTGAAACCAGGCTCGATCGCTAAAGTTACCTTCGATAATGGCACTTCCAACGTTAACTTCACTGCAAAGGTAGTACAAGTAAACCCGGAAAACAGTCAATTTCAGGCGGTTAGTTCTGATGTAGCCAGTGCAGTGGTAATTCGCTTAATACCCGAAACACATCAATATGATTCCCTACTTAAACGATCTGCAAATTTTTCGGTCAACCTAACATTCGAGTTGTAATATGGAATTTTATCTTTCTAAACAATCAGTTATCCCTGAATAACTAAAAAATGCCAAGTTATATTCTTTTGAAGATGAATGTGATGTCACCATTGCGGATATTATCTATATTGATGCAAGTGATTTAGCCATAGCAAATAAGTACTTAAGAAGTATTCGTCAACAGCCTTCACCCGCGGTTTATTTAACACCTATTATATTTATTTGTTCGCCGTTACAAAATATAGCTCCGGCAATGAATTTAGCTGATGCATTACTATTAACCGATAAGCTCGACGCCTATAGTATTCAGCAAATTAGAAACCAGTTTATTACGTGCACAACACGAATAAAAGAGTTAATAAAACCTCAAGCTGAAGATATTCAAATAGCCTTTAAAATACTCAGGTATTTATATATTCATCAAAAAAATATCGAACCGATCAGAACAATTACCAGTCAATACGGCTATAGATACCCCATATTAGAACCTTTTTTTGACAGCCAAGACCATTCTTTGCTTAATACCTTAGAATTTCTTGAATCACACAATCTGTTACTAAGTAAAGAAATAGAGAAGAGTTATCAATGTAATAGTTGTGAATCTGCTTTTTTAAATTTCCAGGAAACTTGTTCTCACTGCCAAAGTAGTAATTTAAAAATGAATGAACTTATCCATCATTTTTATTGTGCTTATGTAGATAACAAAGACGCCTTTTTACAGGGAAATGGTGAAATGGTTTGCCCCAAATGTGAAAAGACACTGAAACACATTGGTGCTGACTATGATAAACCTTCAATAGTTTATCATTGCAACGACTGTCACCATGACTTTCAAGATGCACAAATAACAACCACTTGTTACAACTGCCATAGTAAAAGCGTTCCCGATGATCTCGTGCATCGTAAAATAAAAAGCTTCGAGTTAAGTGCATTGTCAAAACATGCGGCTTTATATGGCTTAGAGAATATGTTGCAGGCTGTTGTAAAAGAAGTTTTTAACGCAGTAGATTTCAGCACTTTTGACCGTTTTGTTCATATAGAGAGTGCCCGTATTCACCGCTATCAAGTAAGTAACAGTTGTTTATTTAAGATCGAAATCAGTGATCTTGAATCTCTATACTTAGAGCTTGGAGAAAAAGCAAAAGGTTTTTTTATCGAATTAACTCAACTCATTAAAATACGTTTACGTAGTAGCGACTTAGTTTCAGCAAGTAATGAAAGTACTATTGTTGGTTTACTGATAGAAACACCAGAGCAGAATTCAAAAATAGTAATGGAGCGCCTGTTAAATGACGTTGATCAACTATTAAAATCGAGCATTAATTTTCATGTGCCAATCTCATCAAAACTACAGCCTATTACTAAAAGTATTGATGCTAATGAGCTCATGGGGCTTCTTCTGTAATGGAGTTATTAAATGATGCATTAAACTTCATCAGCCGTTTATCACTTTTCGAGATAATAGTAACATTTTGGTATTTTTTCTTTGTAGACTCTTTACGCTATATCGTGATTAACGGTATTGGTTTAATAAAGTACTTTATTGATAGCTATAGACTCAAAGATCGAAAGGTATTGGCGCGGCAACAGCTTTTTATGGAAAGTCCGTTAGTAAGCGTCTTAGTTCCAGGAAAAAATGAAGGAAAAAATCTATATAAATTAGCACGTTCATTAAAAAAGCAATCCTATAAAAACCTTGAACTTATAGTAGTAGACGATGGCTCAAATGATGATACGCCAACCATTGCAAGGCACCTATTGAAGCGTGGCTTGATTACTAACTTTTTCCGTAATGAACAACGCGGAGGCAAAGCCTCTGCTGCAAATCTAGCTTTACGTTTTTGTAAAGGTAAGTTTGTTGTTCACTTAGATGCTGATACATTAGCGAGAAATGATGCATTGGAAAAAATGTTGATTCACTTTTATCTGGACGATAATATTGCTGCGGTTGGCGGAGATGTCAGAGTAAATAATCTACAAGCGTCGGTTTGTGCTTCATTGCAAAGCCTGGAATACATAAAAACGATAACGACGGCACGCACTATTGCGAGTGCATTTGGCATATTGCGAATTATTTCTGGTGCCTTTGGCGCTTTTCGTACTGATGCACTAAATCGAGTTAAAGGATGGGATGTAGGTCCTGGACTGGATGGCGATATCACTATTCGCTTTCGTAAACTTGGCTACAAAGTTGTCCATGAACCCAATGCAATTTGTTATACAAATGTACCGGTAAAGTTTACCAAATTAGCAAAACAACGTTTTCGCTGGGATCGTTCTTTAGTTCGTTTTCGTTTGCGTCGCCACAGAGATTTACTCAATATATTTAATCGTAATTTTTCATTTTTAAATTTTATTACCATTATGGAAAATGTCGTTTTTAACTTTGCCATGAACATAAAATGGTGGGTGTATTTTTTTTACATTGTTGTTTTTCATACTGATTCATTACATATTATTTTATTGGTTAATTATGTTTTATACCTTATTTCTAATGTACTGCAATACATATACGCATTATTGATATTAGGAGATACCATCAAGAAAGAAGAACTACAGATCTCATTACTTTTGGTCCTAATGCCATTGTACAGTACTTTTTTAATGCGTCCGGTTCGCACCTATGCTCATATGATGGAGTTAATTCATAAAGTGAGTTATTTTGACGCTTGGAATCCGTGGAAGGTTTCACAAAAACAACTGTACTCAAAGAAAAATACACAAAAAAACATGATATTTGGTCAAAAGCGCGATTAGTAATAACGTTAAAATTTTATAGATTAATGATTTTAAGACACCATGTTCATGGTTTGTTCATTTTAGGACACAAATTATTACTGAATGAAGCCACATCTGAGACTTGAAGCTAAAAATCAATAAATGCAGCTTTGCTGTAATAATCATGCAACAACATCAATATAGTTGAATACGTTTTCAACATCTGTTTACTTTTATTAGAGACCGAACTAATTATTGCTGACACCGATATTTACAACACCGAAAAGCCTGCTTCAGAAATAATATTTTATTCACATCAAACTAGTGATATCCACAGGGAACATTTAATAAATGTCAGCGGTTTTTGCAAACAACGGCTTAACTTATGAGTAGTATGAACAATAAATTACAGGATAAATTACAGGATAAATTACAGGATAAATTCAAAATAACACTTATACTTCTGTTGAGTAACCTCAGATTACCTATTGTTATGATGAAACTAGATCGACCTATCATTTTAATTGTCGACGACTTAAAAGCGAATCGGTTGGCTTTGGTCCGATTGCTTCGCCATGTCGAGGCGGATTTAATTGAGGCTGAAGATGGTCAAGAAGCCCTAGCAAAGGCGATCTCCCTGCCAAATTTATCATTAATCCTCCTTGATGTACAAATGCCAGTAATGGATGGCTACGAAACGGCAGAATTACTACGTGAAGAACCACAAACTCTGAATATACCCATTATATTTATAACTGCGGTCCATCGCGATGAACAACATATCTTAAAAGGTTATTCCTCTGGTGCTATTGATTACATTACCAAGCCTATTCAACCGGAAATATTAACGGCTAAAATATCTTTATTTATGGTGCTGTGGCGATTAAAAAATGGGCTAGAGCTTGAAGTAAAAGCCCGTATTGACTTAGAAGAGAAAAACCTCTACTTAGCTTATCATGATTTATTGACCGGACTGCCGAACCGGCGACAATTAGTGATTGATATAGAAAAAGCTGCGTTCAGAGCGGACCGACAAGGGAGTGAATTCGCTTTATTATTTGTTGACCTCGATGGTTTTAAAGCGGTTAACGATAGCCTAGGTCACAAAATTGGCGATCAAGTGTTAAAAACTATTGCTGAACGTTTTGAATACTTAGTACGAAAAACTGACACCGTCGCCCGTTATGGCGGCGATGAGTTTATTATTCTCTTGACTGATGTCAATAATGCACAACATTTAACCGGGCGGATCAATGAAGTATTGTTGTCGGCACATAAACCAATGAAATTTCAACACGAAGAAATCCAACTAAGTGCCAGTATCGGAGTTTGTGTCTACCCCGATCAAATTGACAACCCTGATAAATTAATCGATTTTGCCGATATCGCTATGTATAAAGCAAAATCTCAAGGAAGAAATAGCTTTTGCTTTTTTTCTGAAGAAATGGATGCTGCGGCCCACAAGCGACAACAAGTAGAACAGCAATTACGTCTCGCTATTCAAAAACAAGAAATGGAGGTATATTTTCAACCGATTGTCGAGGTCAAAACTGCTGATGTCTATGGCGCTGAAGCGTTATTAAGATGGAACAATAAAGAGTTAGGCATGATACCACCTGACTATTTTATCCCTATAGCTGAAGCCAATGGCTCTATACATGATATTGGTGCTTGGGTTTTAGATTCAGCCATTACCCAATTAGAAGAAATTAGAAGTCAATTTAAGCAAGTGCCAAAATTAAAGCTCGTTGTAGCTATTAATGCCTCTACCTTGCAGTTTAAAAATGCTGATTTATATCACCAAGTAAAAGACAAAATCGACAGCGGTATAATCAAGGCAGAGGATTTAGAAATAGAGATAACCGAAAGCCTGTTATTGGAAGATTCTGAAGAAATTAACCGACATTTAAAATCAATGTCAGATCTGGGTATCCATCTATCTGTTGATGATTTTGGCACAGGTTATTCGGCCTTAAGCTACCTTAAACGCTGCCCGATAAATACCGTAAAAATTGATCGCAGTTTTGTAAGTGGTGTACCTGATGATAAAGAAGATATGGTCTTGATACGGGCAATAATCGCCATGGCACATGGCTTAGGTTTAAAAGTTATCGCCGAAGGAATTGAAACAAAAGCACAATGGCAATATTTACAACAAGAAGGTTGTGATTACGCACAGGGCTATTATTTCAGTAGACCTTTGCCTTATAACGATTTCAAAAAATGGTTGAGTGACAAACTCGATTCAGAAAAAGCACCTAAGTAAAAAATCTAAATATTAATTGAAGAAAATAGTAAGGATACCGTTTAATGAAAAACACCTCTAGTATTAGCAAAGCAGTCATATTTATGTTTTCTGGAATGAGCGCTGTAATAAAACAATTAATACCTAGAGTGTTAATAATTTTTTTGACCAGTATATTAAGCCATATGGCCATAGCCGCTGATCAATCATCTGATGTTTCACTAAAACAATCGGTTAACGCAGCCTATATTCCCCTTGCTGATCATTATGCCGCACTTATTGCTTTTGAAAAGTATCGCAGCAAAATGAAACATGCCGACTTTACCCTATCAAGAATGAAAAGCTGGCCCTTGTTAAGAGCATACTTTCTCGATGGCCAAGCCGATATGGCATTTGTGATGAGTCCACTCGCCATGGACATGTACCGAGTAAGTCCAACATTTAAGTGGATCGGGCAAATGCATCGTGATGGCAATGCTCTGGCGATTAACGATTTAATTAATCAACATGTTAATCTTCCGAAAAAACGAGAAGACCGCCATCCTGATGAAAAAGTAGCAAATGCCTATACCAAGGTCAAGCAACAAATGGGTCGCCCCAGTCAAGTAGGTGTTCCTTCATTATTTTCCACCCATATGGTGGTACTCTATAAATATTTAAAAGACCATGGAAAAACCTTGGGTATTGGTCGAGGTAACGACAAAGACGTTATCGCCATCGCAGTAGCACCACCTAAAGCGCCTGCCTTTATTAAGCGTCAAAACAGCAAAGGTATCGCAGCTTCATTTGAACAATCCTTGCCCTGGGCCGATGTCGTAGAAACACAAAATTTTGGCCACGTTGCCTGGTACTCCAAAGATGTATTACCTTGGCCAAAAGGGCATGTTGAATGTATTGCTTTAGCCTCAGATCAAGCGATTAAAGACAAGCGAGCGGCGATTAACGAAGTGATATATTACATTCATCAGGCAGGTTTAGACATTGAAGCCGCCAGGAATGAAGGCGGTCAAGCTATAATAGATATCGCTACTATGGTGCGCAAACATATTCCAGAGCACAATGAACAAGCCATTATTCAAAGTCTTAGAATAGATCTCAATGTTATTAACTACCAAAATTTAAATACAGAAAAGCCGGGCATGAAAATGATAATGGATTTAGCGGTTGAAGGAGGGATTTTACGTTCGCCCATTGATCTGGATGCATTTACCGATGAAAGTTTCGCAACCGCTATTACCATTCAATAATGACCATAAAATAAAGGCTAGCTCTCAAATGAATAAGGATGATTCTTTTAAAGGTAAACAGTTGCCGAAATTTTTTGGTGGTTTATTTTCGGCTGGATTAGGCAGAAGTTTGCTCATACGTTTTCTACTTATCTCTATTTTACCTATGGCTTTTATCGTCTGGATGAGTATCCAAAATAGTGTACAAACAATTACTAATAATCAAACCAATAAACTCGATGCCATTGCCCAAGCGAAACACGATCAGTTAGCCGCCTATTTTAAATCGACCATAACCAACTTAAGGCTACAAGCAGAACTTGAAAATACCGTCAGTTTTCTGGAAGCGATGAAAAGTGCTCATCAAGATAATAATGCCTTAAGGAATAAAAGCAAAAAGAAATCTTTAGCTGAATTAACCAAAGGATATCAGTGGGTAACACTTGAAGAAGAATACGGCGGTGATTTTTCCCGTTTTTTAACCACTTACGATTATGTTGATATTTTGTTATTAGATGATCAAGGCAATGTGCTGTACAGCATTCGAAAAGACCATGATTTAGGGTCTAACATTTTCAGCAACCAAGCTAAAATAAGTGCTTTTAGCTTGGCTGCCCAAAAAGCACTTAAAACTGGCTTTCCGGTATACAGCGATATGGAAGTTTACCCACCCTACAATAATAATGTCGCCAGTTTTCTGGTGCAGGCTGTCGTTGATGAGTATGGTGATAAACTTGGCCTGCTAGCCATTCATTTATCCCTGTCACCAATCAATAATATTATGCAGGAAAATACTGGCCTAGGTACTAGCGGAGAAGCATTTTTATTGGGTGATGACTTATTAATGCGCTCTAACTCGCGCTTTGATGTAGAGCCTAGCCTTTTAATAACAAAAGTCGAAACACAAAACACGAAATTATGGCAAGCACAAGCACAAGACATTATTAAAGAAGACACCCTAGAGCAACTAGAACTTTATCAAGGCTATCGAGGTCAAGCCGTTTATAGTGTGCAAATACCTATTTCATTTGCCAGCGTGCCCATGATGCTCATTGCAGAAATAGAGGAGAGTGAAGCATTAATGCCATTACATACATTAATATGGCAAGTAGCCATGGTACTGCTATCTACTATGGTGATAGTCATTTTATTATCAATTCACAGCACCCGGGCTATTGTTAACCCGGTAATAAAATTAACCCGCTGGGCAGGTCAAATTGCTGAAGGACGCTTAACTAAAAGTGACATCAAATTTCCAGATAATGAAATAGGCATGTTAAACGCAACCTTTCACGAACTAGTCGATTCTTTTCAAGATGTGACAGATATAATAAAGGCACTTTCGGTCGGTGATCTAACTCGAACAATAAGCCAGAGAAGCGACAATGATGTTTTAGTGCAAAGCCTGATCCAGTTAAATTCAGCAATGCAAGACGTAGTAAATCAGTCAGAAGATATTGCCGAGGGTAACTATGACGCAAATATTCACCCACGCTCAGACAAAGATATATTAGGCAAATCCCTACAAAGTATGACCCTTAACTTGCGTAATACTAAATTATCAAGTGAGCGTCAAAATTGGCTTAATACCTCTTTGGCGGAAATTGCCGAAATTACCAATGGTGACAATGAAATAGAGCCGTTAGCGAACAAAATATCCAGCTATTTCACTAGGATTTTTAACGCCAATGTCGCAGTTTTATTCACCATCGATGCCACTAAAAATGAAGACTTACTTAATTTTAGTGGTGGCTATGCCTACCCTAATATCGATAAATTAAAACACCAATTAAATTTTGGTGAAAGTCTCCTAGGCCAATGTGCGGTTGAACAAAAGATTTTGGTGATAGACGATAACCTCAATGATTGTTTTTATGTTAATTCGGCATTAGGAAGATCCGAAGTTAGCCAAGTGATTGTCGCCCCTTTTATTACCAATAATAAAGTTAAAGGGGTGATAGAAATTGGTGGTTTCAAACAAATAAGTCCTGAGTATCTGGAAATACTTAGGCTATCTTCCGATGCTATCGCCATAGCATTTGATTTCGCTTATAACTTAAGACAAACCAGAGAGTTACTACAAACAACCCAAGAACAACAAACCGAATTACAAACCTCAAATGATACCTTGCAACAGCAAACTCAGCAATTAAAAATTTCAGAGCAAAAATTAAAGGATAAGTCTGAAGCATTATCAACTATCAATAATGAATTAACCATTAAAAGCAAAGTATTAGAAAAACAAAAATTATCTTTAGTAAGTGCTCAAAAAGAAACAGAAGAAAAAGCCGAGGCACTAGAGGAAGCAAGCCGATATAAATCAGAATTCCTGGCAAATATGTCCCATGAATTACGCACGCCATTAAATAGTCTGCTTATTTTATCTGGCATATTGGCGGACAATGACGAAGGCAACCTTACCGAAGATGACGTTATTTCTGCCCAAGTCATTCAGGACAGTGGACGACAGTTATTGCAATTAATCAATGAGATACTCGATTTATCAAAAATAGAATCCGGACAAATGACGGTCATCGATGACGAAATTATTATTGCTAATTTTGAACGTGAGTTCACCCACCGTTTTCAACATATGGCACAAGATAAATCCATCGCATTTGAAGTGCACATGAATAGCAACTTACCTGAGCACTTTGTTAGCGACATTATCAAACTAAATCAGATCATCAATAATTTGGTTAGTAATGCAATTAAGTTTACTAACCAAGGTTTGGTACAAATACTTATCAACGCCAAAACAGAGTCTGGCATACTTGCTGGTACCAGTGATGTTATTGCATTTACCATTAAGGATACTGGCATTGGCATTGCTGATGATAAGTATGGTGCAATCTTTGAAGCATTTCAGCAGGCTGATGGTTCAACCAGCAGAACCCATGGCGGTACTGGTCTTGGTTTATCTATATCCTTAAGTTTTGCTCATTTATTAGGAGGAGATTTACAGGTTGAAAGTGAGTTGGGCAAAGGCAGTAGTTTTACTTTATACCTGCCACTCAAGAAAGCATTGCAAGATAACGGGGTTCCAAATCTTTTTTCTGCAAATATAAATTCATCAAATCTAGCTTCTTCAAAATCATTAACTATGGCAAAAACATCAAGCAATGCTCTACCCGCTTTTGATGATCGCTCGGCTCTGGATAAAAAGAAGTCCCTGCTGTTAATTATTGAAGATGATGTTAATTTTGCAAAAATTGTCCTTGATGAATGCCACAAACAAAATTGCCAAGCCATTATTGCCTACGATGGAGAGTCGGGCTTAACCTTGGTACACCAATATAACTTCAGCGGCATAATTTTAGACTATATGCTTCCTGGTTTAAATGGCATCGATATATTAGTTAATTTAAAGGAAGACCCTAAAACACAGCATATTCCGGTACATATAGTTAGTGCATTAGATACTCTTGGAGATTTACGTGAACTTGGCGCTATGGATCAGGCAACAAAACCAATAAGTCATGCGAAAATGACCAACATTATCCAGTCAATGACGAATAATAGGTTGAAACCTATTAATGTCTTAATCGTCGAAGATGATTCTGCCAGCTTATTTGCCATCAAACGTTTACTCAGACGTGAAAGTGTTACTACTGAAGGGGTTCGCAGTGCACAAGCAGCCTTAATAGCTTTGCGCCACCAAGTCTATGAAGTATTGATATTAGACTTGGGGTTACCCGATTTATCAGGCATAGACTTACTTGATATTTTAGTTAAAGATGAATTAATTGACCCACCCAAAGTGATTATTCATACCGGTAAAGATCTCTCAGAGCAAGAGAAAATACACCTTGCACTGTTCACCGATCGTATTGTCATTAAATCTAGCCATTCTAACGAAAAACTACTAACGGCAGTGCACTCATTTGTCGAACATGTGGTCGAAGATGATGATGGAGAAATGAACTCAGCTGCGCAAATCAGGCCGATATCGGCACCAGTTAACCAAGAACCGCAACAGTCAGCTAAAACGTTATCGCCAAAAAAAGTAGAAACAGTTAAAGACTCTTCGGCAGTTACTGATAACTCAAGCGCACCTTCCCCAGAAGTAGCGTCGACTGAGGCAAATGAAATAACGGAGGTAAGTAATCAAACGAGTGAAGCAGGGCTGAATTTAAAAGGGTTTTCGGTATTACTTGTTGATGATGATATGCGAAATACTTTTGCACTGGCTAAAGTTCTTCGTAGGTACCAACTTGAAGTACGTATTGCCTCAAGTGGTGCACAATGTTTATCAATGTTAGCAGAAGATAATGATATTGATTTGGTCTTAATGGATATAATGATGCCTGAAATGGATGGCTATGAAACGATGGAGCGCATAAGACAACAAGAAAAATTTTCTTCGTTAGCCATTATTGCAGTCACTGCGAACGCTATGCCCGGAGATGACAAAAAATGTCTTCAAGCAGGAGCAAATGGATATATCGCCAAACCAGTAAATATTGAGCAATTGAGTAAAATGTTGGAAAAACATTTAAAACCTGAATAAGTTTTACACAGAAGAAAGTGTTTTTGAAAGATACGAAAGTTTACTTCTCTGTTAATAATAAATACGGCTGCCATACACTATATAAAGGCCTTGTTCCATCTGATAATTTTTATCCGGAGGCTATGAAAGATCAAACTCGTTTTCTTAGACATAGTAAGACATAAAAAAGGGTAATTACACTTGCGTGTTATTACCCTTTTACGAAATGACTTCAGTAATCAGTTAATGAGACCATATTAATGGTATGTTCACTTTAGGACAAATTATTTACTTTCAGCAAACTCCTTTCTCCGTTTATCAAATACCTTTTCAATTTGCCCTTTATCGTGTCAGCTTTAGCTTTATGCGCATTACTATCAATTTGTAATATATGGAGAAACATCCATTAAATTTTAAACAATGGATCTTTAAAATCATCATATAAAAAGTATTTATTTTGCAGTTGCCTTTTATAGAATGCAGAATCAGTTCTAGTCATTCCCTTGATATCATCACAGGCGTTTATTATTAGGGTAAAAATAGAATGAATATCAAAAAAGCTTCTTGGAATTAGTGCTTTCATATCTTTCTCTATTTCATAGATAAGTTCGATTTACTTTTATCTATAAAACGGTGTATTTTGACGAAGATGAAAAAGTTTGAGTTTCATCTCTTTTATAATTATTTGAAACTCAGGAGTGGCTGAAAGCACCATAAAAGCAGGTTCTCTAATTATTAGGTGATATTTGATTTCCCCTGCATCAAAGGCAGCTTTCAACCAATAATTAGCAATTTTATCTTCACCTCTTACTGCATAAACACGAGCTAAATCAAGCATGATATCAGGATCTTGAGCTCCACGCTCAATTTTCAAATTCAACGACTTAGAAATAGGTTCCAATCGAACAAGTGATGCTTTATCTTCGCCTATCAAAGCATACAGAACCCCCAAACGCAAAGCCGCATACTCTTTATTACGACCCACTGATGCTTCGACCTCTTGGTAATACGGAATAGCCTTATCAAAACTACTGGAATAATAATAAGCATCACCAATAACATTCTTTGCTCTGATATAGCTTGGTGTCAACCTTAGTATTTCTTGGGCTTGCTCTATCGCCTTACCATATTCACCAACGCCATTTAAGTAGTTTCCGTAGAATACTCGACCAAGGGAATAGTCAGGCTTTAAAGAAATTGACTTATTGAACCAATATTCTGCCTCTTCAGGCATATTAAGAGCTGCATATGTTTGCGCTAGGTGTTGATAACCACCAGCAGAGTCAGGGACAAGGTAAATAGCTTGTTTATGCCATTTAAGTGCCTGGTTGAGTTGACCGATCTCTCGATAAGTAAAGGCCAAATTGGTAATAGCGTCATGTAATGTAGGATCAATATTTATTGCCTGATGGTATGCTTCAATTGTTTTTCCGTAATGTCCTTTTAATGCCATTGCAAAGCCTCTTGCTTTATACAATTGAGCAACCATCGGATCTTTAGTTAACCCTTCATCAATAATAGATAGCGCCTCTTCTAACTTATCAATAGAAAAATCATACTGATAAACCCCTTGTAATATTGAATTAGCAAGTCCTGCATAAGCTGGAGCATATTCAGGGTCATCATCAATGGATTGTTTAAAAAGTTGAATAGCTATTTGATTATCATTCTTTCGATATCTTTTATAATATGTCATTCCTTGCGCATAAAAGCTATTTTCCTTAACATCATTTGAATGATTTTTAATATCGACTAAGGGAGCAATGCCTTTGGTAAAATAGCTTATCAAAACTACAGCGATGAATATAAAAAAAGTAATGCCTAAATAAAGGCGAATTCTGTTTTTTTTATTCTTTGGCATAATATTATGACAAGAAGCTGTAACTCTATTTAGTAATTGAGGCACCAAGCTAATATCAAGTTTATTTTCATCGATGCACTCAATTTTTTGAGTCTCTGCGATGAGCTGGTAGCCAACGCCTCGAATTGTTTCTATATACTCAGGGTTCTTACTATCATCTCCTAAAGCCTTTCTAATAAGACGAATTCGTTGCTGCAAGTTTTCATCTGTTACAACGACACCTTTCCATACAGTTGAGATCAATTCATCTTGTGTAACAATCTTTGGGGCACTGTTAACTAAACAAAGTAATACCTCTCGTGAAAGTGTCGGTAATTTTTGTTCTATGCCTTTAGACTGTAATAACCCTACATCAAGGTCAACTAGAAACGCTCCAATCTGATAACAGTTAGAGTTCACCTAAACAGCCGCCACTTGAAATTTCGTTACTAAAAAAAGTGGGAAAGTTATTCTGCTCATAAATACCAGCATATAAAAATAGATATATATAAGAATATATAGGAAATATTGTTTGAGGAACTAATAATTAAAAGGAAATATATAATAAAAATAGTTATAAGCCTATTTCAATGCGAAATTAAAATATAGGCCACAATGATTTGTGGCCAAATATTGCATTTTCCCCGAGCAATGCAATTTATAATAATAAATCCAAAGTTGTCATCTTTTATCGCAATGCAAGAAAACAAGGTTTATAACTTCGCTATAAACCTTTAATTCAAACTTAAGAATGAGTTATATTACTCAGCATATTTAATGCAACCCTTAACGCTTTTTATGGCTTGTAAATATTGGTTCCTGGACAATATGTATAGCCGTTTTTCCATAAGAAGCTTCTCGTACAATCAGAATCGTAGCTATAGTTACCTGTTTGAATCCAATAACCACTTAAAGAACGACCTTGCAAAGATTGGTAATAGCCATTTTTAAGCAATGAGACATGTAAATGTGGACCAGTTGATTGACCTCCTTCACATAAAGCCTGACTTTTATCATTAGCATAGCGACCAATATAGGTACCAGCGTAAATATAACTTCCTGAAGCATATTGCAAATTATCCATATGATAATAGCTCGTCGCAATACCCGATGAATGAGTAATTCGCATTTGACAACTTGATAGCCAAGTTACTACGCCTCCATGGGCGGCGTATACAGGTGGTTTATCTCCTCCCCACCAAGAGCTTCCTGCTGTATAAGCAAAATCTAGAGAAGATAATGGCCACGAACTACCATCAAAACCATGAGCTCCTCCTGTAACAGCCCAACTCCAACCACTGCTCCAAGGCAAGTATAAATATGGCTCATTGGCAGCCACTTTACTAACTTTCTGAACTTTATCTTTACTAGATACTTTTTCAAATAAGCCTGTTGAAGACTCCTTAAGCAATTTGTTTCTTTGCTCAAAAAATATATTTTCATAGGCACTAAGCACGTCATTTACTTTAGTTTTTTCTATTCGAATTTCATTGGGTGCTCTTTGTTTTCTTTTCGTTTTAGTTCTATCTAAGAACCCATCATCTTTCGCCGTTTGAGTTTCCTGATCCAAAGAGGCCAACAAACTAGTTAAAGCCACTGTCGCTGCTGAAGTAGGTCTACGCTCTTTCAACAATATATTTTTTGATGGTTCAATATTTAGTACAAGCTTTCTGTAAGCATAAAAGCGTTTCGTTAATTTACTGGCAACGTCTTTTGTTTGTGCTTTAAATCCTTGCTGAGTAGACAGTTCACCAAACGGTGACATAAAAGCTTTTTTTGAAGGTGAAGATACTAATTTGCTTTTAGATTCAATTAAAGAAATTAAAAGCTTGGGGTTTATACTGTAATAACCTGCATAATGCATGATAGTATCTTGATAGTCTTTTAAGTGAGGAAAATAACTGTCAAAAACGTTATCCCAGTCAAGTGCAATAAGCTCATTATTAAAAACAAATTGATCATTACTTAATATCATCACACTCGACTGCTCTAACTTAGTCAATTCTTTTGCAGTGAAAGTATAGTCTTTACTTATTTGGTGTGTATCTATGCTTATTGGGTGTGTATCTTTATTTATTGGGTGTGTATCTTTATTTATTGGGTGTGTATCTTTATTTATTGGGTGTGTATCTTTATTTATTGGGTGTGTA
>JABSOY010000023.1 GCA_013215385.1 Colwellia sp. | reverse complement strand
GGGCGTGTATCTTTACTTATTGGGCGTGTATCTTTACTTATTGGGCGTGTATCTTCAATCATTGATAATTTCGAATCGGCAGACACACCTTGTGAAATAAATAACCCGGCTCCAATTAAACCTACTAGTAACTTGCCTAACATCCTGTATTTTGTTGTTATAATCATTATAAATACCTTGTTTTTTTAGCTGCAGAACAAAAATATACTTAACAAGCAAAAAGCGAACTTCGCTCATTTACCTTTTTTAGTAAAGCGCATATTTGAGTTAAATTGTCCTATCACCTTGAACGATAGAAGTTCAAAATTAATGATGAGACCGTTCCAAAAACTAGCACTGCAATGTCATTAAAACCTGACAATCAACAAATTTTCAGCTGAATTTTTCCTGAAAAACATTTAAAAACAAAACTAATAACTAAAACATCAAATATAAAATAGATAAGCAAACAAAGTAGTTAGCTTCAGAAATGCCCATAAAAAATTGATAAAGAACTATGTATTGAATCTATATATCCACACTGAAAGGGTAACCTACCCTGAAAACTATTTTTACTTTGTCTGAAAAACTGAACTGTTGACCTTATGAAATGGTGAGACATGTAGAGGTTGAGTTCGTGAAGACCCCTTAAAATAATATTGGTCATCATGCAACACTTTGTTTTAAGGGCGGATCATGACCAAACTTTGTATTATAGTGAGTTTTAAAGGCTAATCTTTGATCTTTGGGGAGCTTTGTTTTTAAACATGATTATTTATCTTAGCTAAAGAGAACATACGATAGCTATTTTACTGTTTGGTCAGCAAAAATGAAAAAGGGTAATTACACTTGCGTGTTATTACCCTTTTACGAAATGACTTCAGCAATCAGTTAATGAGTTTCAGAGACCATATTCACCGTGTATTTCGGAATTTCTACGACTAAGTCTTCATCGCCAACTAAAGCTTGGCACCCTAAACGAGATTCAGGCTCTAAGCCCCATGCTCTATCAAGCATATCGTCTTCAAGTTCATCAGATTCTGCAATTGAGTCAAAACCTTCACGGATGATCATATGACAAGTTGTACATGCACAGACTTTCTCACAAGCGTGTTCAACACCGATATCACTACGTAGTGCAACGTTTAAGATGCTTTCACCTTTTTCTGCTTCCACTACTGCGCCATCTGGGCATAGGTCTTCATTGGGAAGAAATATAATTTTCGCCATGTTTTTTTAGCTCCTAAAAGGTCTTAAATTTCGTTGACTGAATGCCCTGCTAATGCTGTTTTTATCGATGAATCCATACGACGTTCAGCAAAAGTAGCAGTGCTTTCATTTAATATTTCAATCGCTGCTTCAATATCGTCAGCAATCGTACTTTGGGCAATTTTCGCTAAAGCGCTTATTGCATTATTTATGGTGTTAATTTCATTTTCGTTTAATAACTCACCGTCACTGGTAAGCGCTGATTGTACTGATTCAATAACGCGAGAGGCTTCAACTTGTTGCTCTTTAAGCATACGCGCTTGAATATCTTGCTCGGCGTTATTCATTGAATCCATCAGCATTTTAGTAATTTCTTGCTCTTCCAAACCAAACGAAGGTTTAACAGTAATACTGGTTTCTACGCCTGTTGATTTTTCCATTGCTGAAACTTCTAACAAACCATCTGCATCAACTTTGAAGGTAACACGAATATGTGCAGCACCTGCGGTCATTGCAGGAATGCCACGTAGTTCAAAACGCGCTAACGAGCGGCAATCGTCAACAAGTTCACGTTCACCTTGTAGTACATGAACCGCCATTGCGGTTTGACCGTCTTTAAAGGTGGTAAATTCTTGGGCTTTTGCAACAGGAATGGTGGTATTTCTTGGAATTACTTTTTCAACTAAGCCGCCCATAGTTTCTAAACCAAGCGATAGTGGTATAACATCAAGTAATAAAATATCACTGTCCGGTTTATTACCTGCAAGAATATCTGCTTGTATAGCCGCACCAATAGCCACAACTTTATCTGGATCAATAGTAGTTAAGGGTTGACGATTAAAATGTTTTTCAACTTGCTGACGCACCAAGGGTACACGCGTTGAACCTCCTACCATGACAACTTCAATAACTTCATCAATGGTAATTTCAGCATCTTTTAAAGCACGCCGACATGCACGTAACGTTTTAGTGACTAAAACATTAATTAATGCTTCAAAGGTATCACGACTAACATCGCCATTTTTTTCATTACCATTTTCTAATATTAATGAAAAATTGGTGAGCAAAGTATCAGATAATTTTTCTTTAACATGACAAGCTTGCTGCAATAATTGACGTTCTAATGTTGTAGATAATGGCCGTTGCAAACCTGCTTGTTCAATAATATGGTCAACTAATAGGTTGTCGAAATCATCACCACCAAGGGCTGAATCACCGCCGGTCGCTAATACTTCGAAAACACCTTTGTTTAAACGTAATACTGAAATATCAAATGTTCCGCCGCCTAAGTCATAAACAGCGATAACACCTTCTTTGCCACTGTCTAAACCATAGGCAACAGCCGCTGCTGTCGGTTCGTTAAGTAAACGCAGTACGTTTAAGTCAGCAAGTTTAGCAGCATCTTTTGTGCTGTGACGTTGAGCATCATCAAAATAAGCAGGTACCGTGATAACAACACCAGTAAGCTCGCCACCTAATGCTTTTTCAGCACGGAGCTTTAAGTTTTTCAGTATTTCAGCAGATACTTGTACAGGGTTAACTTCACCTGTTCGCGTAGTAATACTTGGATGATTATCATCACCTGAAAATGTATAAGGCAATGAAGGGTATTTGTTGCTGATATCAGCTAACGAGCGACCAATAAGGCGTTTCGCTGAAATAATGGTGTTTTCAGGATCGCTAACCGAATGTGCTTGAGCGTTATAACCGACTAGAATTTCATTTTCTTGATAGCTAACTACTGAAGGTAAGATATCTCGCCCTTCGTTATCAGATAACGTTTCTGACAAACCACTTTTAACACTGGCAATAAGGGAATTTGTGGTACCTAAATCAATACCTGCAGCAAGACGATGCTCATGAGGAACAGTACTTTGGCCGGGTTCAGCTATTTGTAATAACGCCATTTTTAGACTCTTTTAAATTCGGTTACGATTAACGGGCGGTATGATATTTCATTGATGATAAAAACACACTTGTTTGCTGCGACTTATTTTCTAATAACTCGCGTAAACTCAGCAATATTAGTCATCAAAAAGCTGATCTTCGAGTTTATCGAGATCAACTTGTAATTTTTTATAAAACTTCAATTTTCTTAAATTATCACCCGCTAACAAGTTTGACGACGTAGTATTCTCGTCAAGTTGTGACTGCATGGTTGAAAATAATTCCGCAGAGCCAGTATTTAGCTCTTTCGATAACTCAAAAATAGCATGTTCAATATCATCAGCATGCTTAACATCGTCAAGCATTTCATGTAATTCCATTTGACGCATCAAAAAGCTATTATCGCTAAACGAAGCTTGTTCGCTCGGTTGATCGCTTTCTCGTAATTCCAATAAATATTGAGCGCGCGTCAACGGATTTTTTAAAGTTTGATAAGCATCATTGATCAAAGTTGATTTTTTAACAGCAACCAATTGATCTTGGCTTGAGGCATGAGCAAATTTATCAGGATGTACTTTTTTTTGCAGTGTTTGGTAAAGCTCAACTAGCTGATTAATATCAACAGCGAATTGGGCAGAAAAGCCAAAAATTTGAAAATAATTCACAACAACTCCAGCGAACGACCTAAAATTAAGCCGTTCACAAAACACACTTAAACGTTAAAACTTTCACCACAACCACATTCGCCTTTGGCGTTAGGGTTGGTAAATTTAAAACCTTCGTTTAGTCCTTCTTTAACAAAATCAACTTCAATTCCATCAAGGTAAACTAAACTTTTTCCGTCGATGATGATATTCACATCAGAGATAGAAAACAAAGTATCATCTTCATTTAACTCGTCAACAAACTCCATCACATAAGCTAAACCAGAACATCCTGTGGTTTTAATCCCAAGACGTAAACCGAGACCTTTGCCTCGGTTAGTAATAAATGACTTAACACGATCTGCTGCGTCGGGTGTCATTGTAACACTCATAATTAACTCCGATTTCTAAGCTGTTTTACTACGGTAATCTGCAATTGCCGCTTTAATAGCATCTTCAGCTAATATAGAGCAATGAATTTTTACTGGTGGTAAAGCAAGTTCTTCTGCAATAGCGGTATTTTTTATTTTGCCAGCTTCGTCAATTGATTTACCTTTTACCCACTCAGTTACTAATGAGCTTGAAGCGATAGCTGAACCACAACCGTATGTTTTGAACTTAGCATCTTCAATGATACCGTCATCGTTAATCTTAAGTTGTAATTTCATTACATCACCACATGCAGGTGCGCCAACCATACCTGTTGCTACTTGTGGATCATTTTTATCCATTGAGCCAACATTGCGTGGGTTTTCATAGTGATCGATTACTTTTGCTGAATAAGCCATTATTTCTCTCCTAATAGCTGATGAACGAATCAATAATGACGTTCATCAGTAAAATAGTTATTTCGGGATGCTTAGTGAGCAGCCCATTCAATTGAATCTAAATCAATACCATCTTTGAACATTTCCCAAAGTGGTGACATATCACGTAAATGACCAATTGATTTTTTAATCAATGCGATTGCATAGTCTATTTCTTCACTCGTGGTAAAACGGCCGAAACTAAAACGAATAGAGCTATGCGCCATTTCGTCATTCAAACCTAAAGCACGTAAAACGTACGAAGGTTCTAAACTCGCAGAAGTACAAGCTGAACCTGAAGATACCGCTAAATCTTTAAGTGCCATAATCAAAGATTCACCTTCAACAAAATTGAAACTTACATTCAAGTTACCTGGATAACGGTTTTCAATATCGCCATTAATGAATACTTGTTCCATGTCGTTCAAACCAGCCCACAAGCGGTCACGCATTTTAGTTACATGTATTCTGTCTTGTGCTAATTCTTCTTTAGCAATACGACAAGCTTCACCTAAACCAACGATTTGGTGCGTTGGTAATGTTCCACTACGCATACCACGTTCATGTCCGCCACCGTGCATTTGTGCTTCAAGACGAATACGAGGCTTACGGCTCACGTACATTGCGCCCATGCCTTTTGGTCCATAAAATTTATGAGCTGAAATTGACATTAAATCAACTTTCAATTGCTGCATATCAATTTCAATTTTACCGACACTTTGTGCAGCATCAACATGGAAAACAATTTTACGAGCTCGACACATTTCGCCGATTTCCGCAATATCCTGAATAACACCAATTTCATTATTCACATGCATAATACTCACTAAAATAGTGTCGTCACGCATTGCCGCAGCAAGTTTATTAAGGTCAAGTAAACCATTAGTCTCTGGATCTAAATAGGTAACTTCATAACCTTGTCGTTCTAATTCACGACAGGTATCTAAAACGGCTTTATGTTCCGTTTTACAGGTAATAATGTGTTTACCTTTTTTATTATAAAAATTAGCAGCACCTTTAATAGCAAGGTTATTTGATTCAGTTGCACCTGAGGTGAAAACAATTTCACGAGGATCCGCATTAAGCAAGTCTGCCACTTGGTTACGAGCAATATCTACCGCTTCTTCAGCTTGCCAGCCGAATTTGTGTGAACGAGATGCGGGGTTACCGTAAAAACCATCGGTAGTCATATACTGCATCATTTTTTCTGCAACACGTTTATCTACAGGTGTTGTAGCTGAGTAATCAAAATATATAGGAAGCTTCATTCGCTAACGTTCTCCAATTTGACCGCACATAATTAGTGCATGTCGTGCATAATATTTTTAGTTTCAATCAATGTCTCTATTGACGACATTGCTTTATTTGCTTTCGCATGAGCTTTGTCTTGTCGTTTAGACACTATCTTTACATTGCGTTGTTCAACGAGTTCCGACAACGTAATGTTTTTTAAAAAATCTTCAATTCTATCACTTAAGCCTTCCCACAAGTTATGTGTTAAGCACTCATGACCATTTTGACAATTGCCTTTACCTGCGCAACGTGTGGCCTTAATAGATTCATCAACAGCGTTGATAACATCAGCGACTGATATTTTCGCAGAGCACATCCCTAAGCGATAACCACCGCCTGGACCTCTAATACTATTTACTAAGCCATATTTTCGTAAACGAGAGAAAAGTTGCTCTAGGTATGACAACGAAATATCCTGTCGCTCAGCAATATCAGCTAAAGGTACTGGGCCCGTTACTGCATGGAGAGCTACATCTAGCATAGCTGTTACTGCATAACGCCCTTTTGAAGTCAATTTCATTTTTTGCCCCTATCGAATCGCTGCGCAATTTTACATAACCCTATAAAATAGTCAACTTAATACCCGACTAATTTACTCAAGTATTCTACGCTTGTTACAAAAAGAGTCAAATGTTTAGAGGTACGTTAACCTTGATTGGACCAAGATTAACGTTATTAGATATAACTATATTTCAGGATCGAATGAATCGACAATAGTTTTTCTCCGTTGAGCGGCGGCCTTTTCATCATCATCGAATTCGCCAACATGCAGTTCAGGTAACGCCTCTTGGCAAACTTCACCACCCAATTGATTCACTTCTTTGCATAAATCAGCAACCTTGCTGTCCATCAAATGCATGTGGTCTAAAACACGGCCAATAGCCTTGGCAACAGGATCCGGGTTATCAGCAGAAACCGCATAAGCATCGAAACCAAATTTTTTCGCTGCTTGGTCGCGTTTCTCTTTTTCAGATTTACTTTTTTCATTAACAATGCGTGCAGGAATACCAACAGCCGTTGCATTGGCGGGTAAATCTTTCACTACTACGGAGTTAGAGCCAACTTTTCCGCCCTTGCCTATGGTTATTGGCCCAAGCACTTGTGCTCCTGCGCCAATAACTACGTTATCTTCTAATGTTGGGTGCCGTTTACCAGCATTCCAGCTAGTTCCACCTAAGGTTACACCATGATACAGAGTAACATCATTACCAATTTCAGCCGTTTCGCCGATGACAATCCCCATGCCGTGATCGATAAAAAATCGACGACCTAATATCGCTCCTGGGTGTATTTCAACACCGGTTAACCAACGAGAAAAAGTTGACAAAGTACGGGCGAGTAAGCGCCAGTTCTTCTGCCATAATTTATGGCTCAAGCGATGGATCCAAATAGCATGCATACCAGGGTAATTAGTTAACACTTCAATTGTATTGCGAGCGGCGGGATCTCTATCAAAGACACTTTTAATATCTTCTTTGATACGGCTGAACATAATTTTATCCTTATTTATATTGGTGTAAGTAAGCACCAATATAATGAGTGTTTACCACAGTTATTCTTTATTTTGTGTTTTGTCGCTAGCTTTAGCGACTCTTTGTATTGACGCTAAAATACCACGCATCATTTTTACTTCTTTTACATCCAAACGAGCGCGATTAAATAAGCGACGTAATTTAGTCATAACCAATCCAGGATGAGTTGGTGTGATAAAGCCCGTAGCTTTTAATGCATCTTCAAAATGCTGATAAAAACGTTCAGTCTCTGCCATTATTGGAAATTGTTCTTCTTCATCAATAACTTTTTTAGGTAAGTTTTTACTGAGATTTTCACCCTCAGTTTTAAACGTTTTTTGTTGATTAATTAAAAAACTTGTACGAACTTCATAACTTAACGTTTGTACTGCCATGGCTAAATTCAGCGAACTGTAATCTGGGTTCGCAGGGATTTGTACATGAAAATGGCACAATTGCAGTTCGTCATTGGTTAAACCGCTACTTTCACGGCCAAACACTAAGGCGACAGGAAAGTTATGTGCTTCGTCTACAAGTTTTTCACCACAGTTTCTTGGCTCTAACATTGGCCAAGGTAAAGTACGAGAACGTGCACTTGTACCAACCACCAAACCACAATCACTGATCGCTTCAGCCAGCGTACTGACCACTTTTGCATTCTTTAATACATCAGTTGCACCTGCGGCTAAAGCTTGCGCTTGACCATTTGGCATTTCTATCGGGTCGACTAAAATAAGTTCACTTAGCCCCATAGTTTTCATTGCACGAGCGGCTGAACCGATATTTCGACAATCGGAGGTATTTACTAATACAATCCGAACATTGCTTAAAAGTGATGATTGCTCTGACATTATCTTCAATTACTCAATTTTGTAGCTAATTTATAAAATAACTTAACTATCTAGATGGCTAAAATTAATGATAATATTACCACAGAACATTAACCTTGTGCTGAGAAAAAATCATCAATTTTTTCTCAAATGATTAGTGCAAAAAATTATGTATTAGTTATTAAACATCTATATAACCAAGCTTTTTAGTCGTTTAGTTAATAACCATCAATTCATGGTCGCTTATCAGTTCTAGTTTTGCTACACTTTGCGCGCTTGAAAATCCGCTCGGCGGCAAGCCTCGTTCTTTTTAAAAGTTGTTATACTGTTTAATTCTATTTACTAGATATGTAAAAGGTAGTCTCTATATGCATCCTATGCTTAATATTGGTATTCGCGCTGCGCGTAACGCAGGTAAAGTTATTGTTCGTGCCATTGAACAATTAGATAAAGTTGAAGTTGAAGCAAAAGGCACAAATGATTTTGTGACTAGTGCTGACCTAAGCGCTGAAGAAGCCATTATTGAAACATTAAAAAAATCATACCCAGATCACACTATTATTAGTGAAGAATGCGGTGTAATTAAAGGTAAAGATGACGACTTCCAGTGGATTATTGACCCAATAAACGGTACAACAAACTTTATTAAAGGCATTCCACATTTTTCTGTGTCTATTGCTTTAAAAGTGAAAGGCAAACTAGACCAAGCAATTATTTTTGACCCTTCTCGTGGCGAACTTTTTACGGCTAGCCGTGGTAAAGGTGCTCAGCTTAATGGCTTTAGAATTCGTGTAAAACAACATAAAGAACTTTCTGGTGCCATTATCGCTACTGGCTTCCCGTATAAGCACAAGCAACATAGCAATGCTTATTTAGAAATGTTCAAAACATTATTTACTAAATCATCAGATTTACGTAGTTCAGGTTCTCCTGCATTAGACTTAGCTTATGTTGCTGCCGGTCGTGTAGACGGTTATTTCCAAATAGGATTGAAACCTTGGGAATCAGCTGCTGGTGAATTATTAATTATTGAAGCTGGCGGTTTAGTCACTGACTTTGTTGGTGATCATAACCATACAGTATCAGGTAATGTTGTTGCAGCTTGTCCTCGATTATTGAAAACTATTTTAAAAGATATTCGTCCTAATTTAGGTGAAGCTTTAAGCAAATAATTAACGCTTATAAAATATCATTTAAACAATAAAAGCGCCTTTGGCGCTTTTTTTATGCGCTTGTAATATTTATTAACATTAAGTTTACGTTTTTTCTTCACTTTTATTGGTGTTCTATAAAATAAAAGGCACAATATCAGTACTAACCAATAATAACTAAAATAAGGTTCTCATATGAAATGGACAGCTCTCAGCTTTGCAATAATCACCGCACTATCGACTACGGCATGTAACACGACAGAATCCTCATCAAGCACCATACAAAATAATCAACAAACTAAAAGCGCATCAGCAACAAAGAGTGCCATTAATATCGAATATAGTAAGTTTGTTTTGGATAACGGCTTAGAAGTTGTTTTTCATGTAGACAGATCTGATCCCGTGGTAGCAGTAGCCCTTACCGCTCATGTTGGCTCAGCCCGCGAGATCCAAGGCCGAACAGGCTTTGCTCATTTATTCGAACATTTATTGTTCCTTGAGTCAGAAAACTTAGGAAAAGGCGGATTAGATAAAATGAGCGCCCGTATTGGAGGTTCAGGAGCAAATGGTTCAACAAGTCGTGATAGAACGAACTACTTTCAAACCGTACCAAACGATGCATTAGAAAAAATGATTTGGGCAGAAGCAGATAAATTAGGCTTTTTTATCAATACTGTTACTGAAGAAGTGCTCGCGAAAGAAAAACAAGTCGTTAAAAATGAAAAGCGACAAAGCAATGACAATCGTCCATATGGACATACTCAATATGTTATTGATAAGAACCTTTACCCTGAAGGCCACCCATACAACTGGCAAGTTATTGGTTCTTTAACTGATTTACAAAACGCAACATTACAAGATGTTAAAGACTTTTTCAAAAGCTGGTATGTACCTAATAATGTCACCTTAGTTATCTCTGGAGACTTTAATGAAAACGAAGCGAAGGCTTGGGTACATAAATACTTTGATGAAATAGCTGCCGGTGAAAAAATTGCACCAATAGACAAACAGCCTGCTAATTTGACCCAAACTAAAAAAATCTATCATGAAGATAATTTTGCTAAATTACCTGAGCTTAGTATTACTTGGCCAACCGTTCCACAATATCACCCAGATAGTTATGCCCTTGACGTATTAGTAGAGTTACTTAGTGATGGGAAAAAAGCCTTATTAAATCAAAAGTTGATCGATGAGTTAAAATTAACCTCTCGCATCACTATGTATCAATATCAGTCTGAGCTTGCCGGACAACTCATGCTACAAGTACGTGCTTTTGAAAATACGGATCTAAATAAAGTCGAACAAGCACTCCGCGCAGCCTTGGTAGAGTTTGAAAATAAAGGGTTTAGCGATGAAGATCTAGCAACGATAAAAGCGGGACAAGAAACCTCTTTTTATCGCGGATTATCAAGTGTGCTAGGTAAAGGTTTCCAGCTAGCACAATATAATATTTTCACCAAAAATCCTGGTTTTATTAATCAAGAAGCAAAAAACATTTTAGCCGTGAATAAAGATGATGTTTTACGTGTTTATAAGAAATATATTAAAAACAAACACTTTGTCGCGACCAGCTTTGTACCGAAAGGCCAACAAAATATTGCTTTAGAAAATTCAGTTAAAGCACAAATTACTGAGGAAAAAATCGTTGAAAATGCAGAGCAAAGCTTCGATTCTTCTCAGCAATCTACTTATACTAAAACAGCATCAACTTTTGACCGTTCTCAAGAACCAATATATGGCGAAACACCTAAATTAACAGTACCTAATGTTTGGACTAAAAACTTAAACAATGGCTTGAATCTTTACGGTACTAAAAATACAGAAGTTCCACTGGTACAACTAACGATTAACATCGATGGTGGCATGTTATTCGACGACATAAGCAAAGTTGGCGTAGCAAATTTAACCGCAGAGCTAATGAATAAGGGCACAGCAAACAAAACACCAAAACAACTTGAAGAGGCTATTAATAAATTAGGTGCTAGCATTTATATTTATGCCACACAAAATGCTATCAAAGTTTCAGCCAGTACATTAGCAAGAAATTATCAAGCGACCATAGACTTAGTCACTGAAATGCTACTAGAACCACGTTGGGATGAAACTGAGTTTAACCTCGCTAAACAGGGGGTTGTTAGTCAAATTAAGCAGCAACAGACTAATCCTGGCCAATTAGCCAATAATGAAATGAATAAACTTCTGTATGGCGAACAGCATATTTTGTCTAATAACTTATTAGGCAGTTTGAGCTCTGTTGATAAAATCGCAATGGCCGATTTACGTAACTTCTATAAAACAAAGTTATCGCCAAATTTAGCTAATGTTCATATTGTCGGTGATGTAGACAAACAGGACGTAATTGATTCTTTCGAAAACTTAGCAGATAAATGGCTAAAAACATCAGCAACACTGCCACAAGTTGCCGCGCCTAAGATGCCTGTTCAAGCCAAAGTTTACTTCTACGATGTTCCTAATGCTAAGCAGTCGCAATTGCGTATTGGTTACCCAACCATTAATGCCAAGCATAAAGATTATTACAGTGCACAAGTGATGAACTACATTTTGGGTGGTGGTAGTTTTGCTTCAAAACTTACGCAAGAGTTACGTGAAGGCAAAGGTTATACCTATGGTGTTCGTTCTAGTTTCAGCGGCGATAATGTCAGTGGTGAGTTTTTAATTAGTAGTGGAGTCCGCAGTAATGTAACACTTGAAGCTATAGCGTTAATTAAAACACTTGTTGAACAATATCAAACTGATTTCAATGAAAAGGACTTAGCAACAACGCAAAGTTATTACTTAAAAAGTAATGCTAGAAAATTTGAAACCTTTAATGCCAAACTCGCTATATTACAAGATATGAGCAAGTACAACTTACCCGCAAACTATGTGTTAGAACGCGCAGAGTTAGTGGAAGGTTTAACATTAGACTCTATCAAGGCTCTGGCTGGAGAATACTTACGTCCTGAACATATGATTTACTTAGTCGTCGGTGATGCAAAAACACAATTACCGCGTTTAAAAGCGCTAGGATTAGGTGAACCGGTACTTTTGAATAATAACGGATAAACCTTAAACTCACCTACAGCCATAATTAGTACATGGTTGTAGGTGAAAACTTGCACTTTTGTCCTCAAGATTTGTCGATAAACTCTTGTAACTGAGGCGCTTCAAGCGGACGGCTATACCAGTATCCCTGAATTTCATCACACTTTAGTGATTTTAAAAATTCTACATGCAATTTTTCTTCAACACCTTCAGCAATTAGCGATAAACCTAAGCTCTTTCCCAATTCAATAATCGTCTTGACGATAACCCTATCTTCTTCGTTGTTATGACAATCACGAATAAAAGACTGATCAATTTTTAGTTTATCTATGGGTAAACGTTTTAAGTAAGATAATGATGAATATCCGGTGCCAAAGTCATCTATTGATAAACTAATACCAGAGGATTTTAATTCATGTAACACTTCTAGTGTAGCGCTTTCATTATGCATAAACACACCCTCTGTTATTTCTAACTCTAAGTTTTTAGCCAATAAACCAGAGCGATCAAGAGCTTGTTGTACAGTGGCGGCAAAGCTCGGATGCGAGAACTGTCGTGGCGATACATTAACAGCTACAACGATATCGCTATAACCCGAGTTGACCAGCTGCTTTGCAAAAATACAAGCTTGGTTTAAGATCCATTCCCCAATAGGTACAATCAATCCAGACTGCTCCGCTAAAGGAATAAAATCAACCGGCGAAATAATTTCACCTTCATGTTTCCAGCGTACTAGCGTTTCAATGCCAGTGACTTTTTTAGTTATTAAGTGCAATTGAGGCTGGAAAACTAAAAACAGCTCGTCTTTTTCAAGTACCTGACGCAACTTGTCAATCAAGTTCGCACTATGTTCAATTTTATCGGCGTAACTTTCCTTAAAGAGTGAAAAATGCTGATGTTCATCAGCTTCAGCTTCAGCTAATGCTGCATGCGCATGTTTAAGTAAGCTAGCACGTTCAACAGAATGCTCAGGTGATAAACAGAAACCAAAATCAAGTTCAACAAAAAATTCACCATATGAAGTAACAATAGAACGCTGAGCCACCTGTAAAATACTATAGGTCAGGTTTTCTAAAGAGATCTCACTAATTTGATAGCGAGATATAAGTGCAAATTGGCTATCATTAAGTTGATAAAGGTTTACCCCAACCTCTAACTGCCCTTTAATATTGTTCGCAAGCGTAGTAACGAGTAATGACGTGGCTTCAACACCCACCGAGCTGATTAATTTGTTAAAGTCTCGCACCGCGAAAACACCTAATGAAAAGCAATCTTTGTTAACAAGACAAAGATCAATGTCATCATTCAATTTATATTGATTAGGCAAATTGGTTAGCGGTTGATAGAAGGCTAAATGCTTAACTTTTTGTTCGGCTATTTTTTGCTCGGTAATATCCATAAGATGAATATCGTAAGCATCAAGTTCTTTCAGCCAATGAATACTCACCTGTAAAATTCGTTCACCTAGCGTTTGCTCTAAAGTCATAGCATTTTCATGACATTCAGTTAATCGCTGTCTAATTTCAAAAAAGTTACTGGGTAGAAGCTGTTCACTATTTTGTTTATTGAACCCTTGGCTCACTAATAACTTCTCGCATGCTGGATTAGAGAACACCAGTTCGCCTAAATTATTCACGCTAAGAATTGGGTTAGGATTACGGTGTGTAAAGAGCGCTAAGCGCGTATTCTTGGCATTAGTCAGAATATACTGCCTGATATACCAAGCAATTAATCCGGCAAGCATAATAATGGCTGCACCATAGAAAGTGACAATATTATGAGTAAAATCCATTTGTGATAAAGTCGCATGATGTGCTTCATCAACCGCCTGCTGAGTAATTTTTTCAACCTTTAATAAGGTCGGTAAAAGTTCGCGTCTAACCGTAGATATTTCAGTAAGTAAGGCCCGCAAATCATTCCAATACTCATCGCCATATAGATCACTTTCCATAATACGGTGAAACTGTCCGGCTAATTGGTTTATTTCAGCTTGCTTAGCAACAATAATTTCATCTTCGTCACCGAAGATTATTTGTTGATGCAAAATTTGACTATGCATGTTAAAGGCATCTTGAATGTCTTTATGTACTCGCTCAAAAGTCTCACTATCTTGCGAGCGATAATATTCATAAATATTACGTTCTTGCTCACTTAAGTCTGCAATTAATTGATTAACACTGGTTAAGATGGGAATGCGTTGCTCAACGAGTTCAACTGCATTTTCTTTTACTTTTTGTGATGAGGAATAGACAAGTACGGATAAAGAAAGCCCAAGAACCAGTGCCAAACTGGCGACAAGATAAGCGCGAAATAAATAAGGTTTAACAATGCTATTCATAAATATGCTCTTTGGCTCTTTGATCAGCAGACAGGCTAACCGAAAAATATTACAAACGATATGTAAATCAATTAAGCATAGCTTTTATTGAGCAATAAAAAAGGCCTGCATATGCAGGCCTTATAATATCAGGAGTTAAGAATCAGTTATTTAACTGTGCCTTTCGCCATTTGGTTAAGTTCAATAGACTTAAACAATGCAGTAAAGTTACCTTCACCAAAACCACTATCATCAACTCTTTGAATCATTTCGATAAAGATAGGGCCAAAGATGTTTTTCGTAAAAATTTGTAATAAGTACGAATCTTGTTTTTGGCTATCAACAAGAATTTGATGATCTTGAATACGCTGATGATCTTCTTTAACCCAAGGAATACGATCAAATACATCATCATAGTATTCCGGAACGATATCTAATGTGTCGATAATATCTTTATCTAGCTTATCTAAAGAACCAACTAAATCATCAGTAATAAAAGCTAAATGTTGAACACCGGGACCATTATACTCATCTAAGTACTCATCGATTTGGTTGTTTTTCTTACCTTTACCTTCATTAATAGGTAAGCAGAAAGTGCCACAAGGTGATGCTAGTGCATAAGAAATCAATGCAGTTTTTTCACCTTTTATATCGAAGTAACGCACATCGGTAAAACCAAAAATATTTTTATAGAAATTTGCCCAATGTTCCATTGTTCCTTGATGAACATTATTGGTTAAATGGTCAACACGTAAAAAACCTTTGTCTTCATTGATAATAGGGTCAGCAAGCGGTTCAAAGTCATCTTCATAGATAGAACCCGGGTTAGTCGTTGAAGCGGCAAATTTGTCAATAAAGTAAATTAAACTATCACCGATACCGAAAATAGCAGGGTACGGTAATTTATTATCTTCGTTAGCTGCTGATTTAGCACCACGCTTAACCGCTTCTTCAAAAGCAAATTCAGCATTATCTACGCGCCAGCCCATTGAACAAATTGCCGGACCGTGACTTTTAGCAAATTCTTTTGAAAAACCTGCTTTTTCATTATTTAATAAAAAATGAATATCATTTTGGTTAAAATATTCAATATCACGACCTTTAAAGGTTTTCGTTTTTGAAAAGCCAAAACCGTAAAATGCGTTTTCCATAAAGTCTGAATCTGGTGTTGCGTATTCAGTGAATTCGATACCACGAAGGTTAAGTGGATTTTTTACGTCAGTCATATTTCTCTCTCTTACATAATCAATGAGTGTATTATCACTAGGTTTATCGAGAAGAGAAAGCTTGAGGCAAATGTAATAGCTGACTACATCGTAAATGAAAATGTACGTATATTTTGTTGGGAATTTATTCGACGTGAAGACAGACCATATACTACTTACAGTACAGGCGTACACTTAAGTTTACATGTCGATATATTCATTAAAACCATCGTCTATCCAGCTAAATTTTGCTCATAAAAAAAGGCACGATATACGTGCCTTTTGATCAATATTTATAATTATTAGCTTGGACGGTTTGAACGCTCTTGACGTTTACGAGGACGATCACTTGTCGGCGTTGATTCAACAGCTGTTTCATTAGAAACTGTAATAGCTAAAGTTTGACGACGAATTTGAACACGCTTTAATTGCTCAAATGACTTTTCAGGCATACCTTTAGGCAACTGCACATAGGTATGTTTGTCATGCAAGTTAATTGCACCAATGTAGCTACTGTCTAATGATATTTCATTTGCGATAGCACCAACGATATCACCAGGACGAGCACCATGTTCTTTACCCACTTCTAGGCGGTATGTCTGCCAATCAACATCGGTACGGTTAACTTTAACCTTACGAGGAGCACGTTCGCCACCGCGTTCATTACGGCCACCACGACTTTCGTTACGACCGCCACGTTCATTTCTGCCACCACGGTCATTTCTACTATCACTACGTTCGCGAGTTTCACGACGTGGTTTTGGATCTTCTTTTGGTTGTAATGGCTGATTTAATTGCTTGTTGAATAATAAAGCTGCTGCTAAATCAGTCATTGAAAGCTCAGACTCGTTCGCCATAGCTTCAACAATTTCACGCATATTCGTTAAGTCTTTGTCTGCAACAACGGCTGTCATTTCTAAACGAGTACGTTCAATACGTTTTTTACCAATTTCTTCAATGTTTGGTAACTCATAAGTCTTAATAACACCAGACGTTAAACGCTCATAATGACGTAATGAGTACATTTCACGAGGGCGTACAAAAGCAATTGACATACCTTCACGTCCAGCACGACCTGTACGGCCAATACGGTGAACATAAGCTTCGTTATCGCCTGGTAAATCATAGTTAACAACTAATGAGATACGTGGAATATCTAAACCACGAGCAACAACATCAGTCGCCACTAAAATAGATGACTTACCTGATTTCATTTGTTCAATACAACGTTCACGCTGTGCTTGGTTCAGGTCGCCGTTTAACGCTAATGCAGGGTAACCAGCACGCTCTAGTTGCTCAGCAACTTCTACGGTGTCGCTACGTGTACGTACAAACACTATCATCGCATCATAATCAACGATTTCTGCGATACGTTCTAAAGCCGTAATTTTACGAATGCCGCTAACTTTCCAAGCAAATTGAGAAATATTTGCTTTTGCTTGTTTAACAGCAGCAATTTTAATATGTTCAGGATCTTTTAAGAAACGATTAGCAATTTTACGAATTGCTTGTGGCATAGTTGCAGAGAACAAAGCCATTTGCGTAGTTTCTGGTAAATGGTCAAGTATCCATTGAATATCTTCTAGGAAACCCATGTTAAGCATTTCATCAGCTTCATCAAGTACACAAAAAGATAAGTTACCTAATTTAAGACTTTTACGTCGTAAATGGTCCATTAAACGACCAGGGGTACCAACAACTACTTGAGCGCCACGCTCTAATTGTTGAAATTGTGGTTGGTATGATTGACCGCCATACAAAGTCGCAACACGTAAACCTTTCATGTTTTTACCGAAGCTTTCAATCGCTTCTGCAACTTGCATTGCTAATTCACGAGTTGGGGCTAAAACCATTAATTGTGGTTTTTTCAACGATAAATCAATTTTAGCAAGAGCTGGTAAACCAAACGCTGCAGTTTTACCTGTACCCGTTTGTGCTTCACCTAAAACGTCTTTACCGGCCAATAATGGGGGAATAGTTTTAGCTTGAATATCAGTTGAATTTTCAAAACCGAGAGATTTTACTGCAGTTAATAAAGTTTCAGGCAAGCCTAAAGAGTCAAAGCTCACAGGAGCATCGTTAGAAGTAGTCATAAATTTTGTCTTCTCTTGTGGCGGAATTGGCTAAAAGTAGCCATATCATCCCGCATATATATACGAGGAAACCACCAGGAAGACTTAAGGAACATTCGTTGAAGAATATAGGGCTAATTTTTATACATTAGCTAAGAAGTCTATTGGGCGGAAAACCCCACTCATTTCGCATAAAGGTTGAAAACACAAAGTATCTTCATAACACCGTTATCGAGGCGCGCATTATACAGCTATTATTCAATCATTCAAGTGATATATTGATGATTTGTACAATAAACCCCCTAATGAGTGTTTATTGTTTTTTATTAGCCACTAATTCAGCTACTGAACCTGAGTTTATTATACATAATGAGTAAGGCGTTATACTTCTTAACTATCTATTCCAAAAGCACCTTTCACGTTATTTACTTTCAAACCACCTGAGCCACTGTCAATAATTGTCAAACCACCAGCATCTTCAACATTAATATCTCCAGAGCCGTCATCAATAATAATGGTCCTCTTCACATTACGTACCGTTAAGCCAACTTAGCCGTATTCAATATTAACATTGCCACTAATTCCTTTTGCAGAAATACTTCCAGAGTCATCATTTATAAATAAGTTTCCATCGATTTCAGTAAGCGTTATTTTTCCTGAGCCATCTTTGATACTTACATTCCCTATTATTTCAGTATTATTCAAAAAGTTATCGATAAATAAACTGACTGACCAAATCAGGAAAGATGCCAAATAAAAGGCTACTTATTAACAGAGTAAACATAAACAATTGCTTACCTGTTGTGACTAAATAAACGCCACTCCCATCTACAACCTGGTTTTCGAGCGTTTTTTCATCTTTAAATAAAGCAAATATTAACGGTAAATAATAAGCTAAACCAATACCACTACCTATGACTAGACCTGAAATCAACCACCACGACTTGAATATAACCGCTTGATTTAATAAATAGAATTTCCCAACAAAACCCATTGTTAATGGAATACCCGCTAAAGCTAATACTGAGAAAATAACTAATACTGCCGATAAGCGGTTTTTCCAAAACATCCCATGCCAGTCCACAATATGAATATCTCTATCGCCACTCATATTATCTCTGTGTTTCTCAGAGATTAATAAAACGGTAAAAATAGCTATATTAGCTAATAGATAAGCGGACAAATAAAACAATGCACCTTGCCATGCAAACTCAGTGTTTTGCAGTGAAGATACCGTTAAAACGATCAGTAAATAACCAAAATGGGCTATAGATGAATATGCCATTAATCGTTTTATATTTTGTTGTTTAAGGGCCAATATATTACCAACAAGCATGGAAAGTAGCGCGACTACGGTAATAATTTCAATGAAGCTTTCATTGTTAAAGTAATTTTGTGAAAAACAACATTTTATCAACACAGTAAACATCGCCACTTTTGAAACCGTTGCCATTAATAGCGTAATAGGCGTCGGTGAACCTTGATAAATATCAGGTGACCAAAAATGAAAGGGCGCAAGCGATAATTTAAAAGCGATGCCTGAAAATAATAATAAAATACCGACACTGTTAAATATTTGTAGCGGCTGTGCGCTCCAAGGCATTACATTTGAACTAACGGCAAAACTTAAATTACCCGTTTGACTATAAATAAAGGCAATACCTAATAGCATAAAGCTTGAAGCTGTAGCGCTTAAGATCAAATACTTAAAACCGGTTTCGACCGCGTGTTCATGCTCACGAAAATAGCCGACTAAACCCACTAAGCTGATTGACAGTACTTCAAAACCTAAAAACAAACTGGCAAAATGGTCACTAACCACTAATATTCCAGCCCCTAAAACCACTAAGAGAATTAACAAATAATATTCGTCATGTACCTCTACTTCCGACTTTAATACCGAGCGACTTAAACTAACGACAACGAATGCTGAAATACAGATTAAAACGAAGCTTAAGTAACTAAATCGGTCTACATTCAATAGTGTGGTTATTTGAGTCCCACTGCCTACCAGTATGTCACCACTGAGCAAGTGAATGGTGAGCAACAACGTAATAACCAAAATAAATTGCGTAAATAGGGCAATCATTTTTTGCGATCGTCGCCAAGCGATCAGCAGTAATGACAACACAATACCAAACGAAAGTAATAGGATGGGCGATAAGGCGATAAACATTTCCGTACTCAATATCACGCTATTAGTTATTTCGGGAGATGTACTCATAAGATAACGCCTCGAAAGTATTGTAAAAGCAAATTAGGATACAAACCTAAAATAACCAGTAACATTAATAGACTACTACTAACAATGAGTTCACGGCATGACAAGTCTGGTACGGTTTTTAACGAACTACCTTGAAAGGTTTTTTGAAATAACACCATGCCATATATTGCCGAGCCAATTAAGCCAAACGCCGCCAGTATCACCATCACAGGAAATACTTGATAAGCTCCCACTAAACTTAAAAATTCACCAACGAAATTAGCCAAGCCCGGTAAACCAAAGGCCGCGGCGGCAAAGGCAAGTCCGAAACCGCCCATCCGGGGAGCACTTTGCCAGAAACCGCCCATATCAGTTAAATTTCGCGAATGAATACGCTGATAAATCATGCCTGCTAATGAAAACAGTGCCGCACTACTTAAGCCATGCGCTACGATAGTAACAATAACTCCTTGGTAAGCGATTTCATTGAAACTAAATAATGCCAACATCACAAAACCCATATGGCTAATACTGCTATAGGCAACTAAGCGTTTAAAATCAGTTTGGGCAAATGCCATTTTTGCGCCATACAAAATACTAACAACGCCAAGCGTAACGGCTATAGGGGCGAAGTTTTCACTGGCTTGGGGGAAAAGCTGAATAACAAAACGGATCAAGCCATAGGCGCCCGTTTTTAATAATACGCCGGCCAATAACACGCTACCAGCAGTTGGTGCTTGGGTATGGGCGTCAGGTAACCAGCTATGAAAGGGTACAGAAGGTAATTTCACTGCAAAGGCAATAAAAAATCCCAGCATAAGATATAGCGCTAACTCATTATTCAGTTCGAGGGATAACCAGTCTTGATAAGAGAAACTTAAATCGCCCACTTGTTGTTGATGAATATAAGCCATCGCAATAATAGCCACTAACATTAACAGGCTACTGACTTGGGTAAAGATAAAGAACTTTATCGCTGCAAAATAACGTTTTTCATGCCCCCAAATAGCGATAAGTGCAGTCATGGGGAGTAACATAACTTCCCAGAAAAAGAAAAATAAGAACATATCTACCGCAGAGAAAACACCAATAATCCCCGCAAAAGTGGCCAGTAAATTAAAATAATAAAAACCCGACTTTTCTTGTATTTCATCCCAGGAAACTAAGATACAAATAAGCGCAAGAAATAAAGTCAGCATAATGAGCGTAATACTCAAATGATCAAGGGCAAGTGTATAATTGATATTTAACGAGTTGATCCAAGAAACATGCGCGATGGTTTGTAATGTTTGAAAATTTAACGGTGATAAATATACCGAAAAAACAAAAATTAGAGAGAAAATAATTACGGCGACTAAAGCGACCCACTTTGCCTGAAACCTCACACCGAAAAAGGGCTTGTCATCGCTATACCACGCGAGGCTACCACTCAATAACAAGCCGAGAATAACAAAAGTTAGCATCATAAGATCACCACTAAAATCAGACCAACCAGCGATAAACCAAACGTGCCAGCAAACCAGCGTAAACGTCCATTTTGACTAGCCGATAATACATCGCGCCAAATCTCCACATACCAAGCCGATAACATAATCAGTTGATCAAATAGGTCTCGGCGATTCAACTGGGTAATAAAGCAATAAGGTTTAACTAAAAGAAAACGATAAATAACATCAAAACCTAAGCCATTCCGACAAAACACCAGCCAAGAAGACTGACTCTCGTTAAGTGAAATAATGTCTCGACTGCGATAACGCTTAAAGTAAAACCACGAAAATGCGATACCGATAAAAGGAGTGATAATCGCAACAGCATGCAACCAACCCGGCGATAGCTCACTTTCATTACTTAAAGGTAAAACTGTCGATAAATCAATAGTGAATAAACCACCAAACAATGACAACAAGGCTAAAACAACTAAAGCTCCTCGTAATAAATGGTTAGTTTCAAGATGATCGCTGATCACCAAATCCTTAGGAAAACGTTGCTCACCTAAGAAAGCTAAAAAGAATAATCGACAACTATAAATACTGGTTAATAATGCCCCTAAGATTGCGCACCACCACAAACTTGCGCCGGCGGTTGGTGATAACCATAAACTGGCGATAATCGCTTCTTTAGAGAAAAAACCAGAAGTGCCCGGTAAAGCGACTAAGCACGCTAAACCAATAAAAAAGAGAGCACTTTCAAAAGGAAGTTTCTTTAATAAACCTCCCATTTTAAAGAGGTTTTGTTGATGATGTAGCGCTAAGATGACAGCGCCAGCCGTTAGAAATAATAAAGCCTTAAAGAAAGCATGGGTCATTAAATGAAAAACCCCTGCCGACCATGCTCCGGCGCCAAGTGCTAACATCATATAACCTATTTGGCTCATGGTTGAATAGGCCAACACGCGCTTAATATCTGTTTGTGCTAAGGCCGCCACACCGGCAAGTAGCAGTGTAATAGCGCCAAGCCAAGCGACATAAGTCATCACTTCGGGAGCCATTATAAATACGCCATTCATACGGGCAATTAAATAGACTCCGGCCGTAACCATAGTTGCGGCATGAATAAGTGCACTCACTGGCGTGGGTCCAGCCATTGCATCAGGGAGCCAAGTTTGTAATGGCAATTGTGCTGACTTACCGACCGCGCCGCCGAGTAATAATAAAGCCGCCCAATAGGCATCACTGGCTTCATTATTTGCTATAGACAGTGAAAACGTTTCGCTGGTTTGCGCAAGCTGGTTAATTTCAACAATATTTAAACTTGATAGCGATTTAAATAATAAAAACAAACCAATAGCCATGGCGGTATCACCAATGCGGGTCACAATAAAAGCTTTACGTGCCGCCAAGACATTGTTCTTTTCTTGATACCAAAACCCAATCAACAAAAAGCTACAGAGACCGACCCCTTCCCAGCCCAAATAGAGTAAAACTAAGTTGTCCGCAAGTACCAACACCAGCATAGCAACAATAAATAAATTCATGTACGCCATAAAGCGCGTGAAATTTTCATCACTCTTCATGTAAATAGCGGCAAATAGATGAATAAGAAAACCGACACCAGTCACCACTAAAATCATCACAGCAGAAAGTGCATCAAGGTAAAAGCTCACATTAACCTTAGCACTGCCAACTGAAAACCATTGCCACAAATGAGAGGTAATAACGTTTACTTCACTCGTTGATAACTGCGCAACTAACAACATACTACAAAGTGCAGACAAGCCCATTGCGCCGACACTTAGCCATGATGCTACCGCCCAAGAAAGTCGTTTGCCAAAGCTTATCAAGACTAGAAAACTGAGCAGCGGATATAAGGGTAAACTTGCTAATAAGTTCATGGTTCACCTAGCCTTTCATTTTACTGAGTACGTCAATATCTAACGTTCGATATCGTCGCTGCATACGTATTAATAACGCTAGCCCGACCGCAACTTCTGCCGCTGCTAAAGTTAAAATTAACATAAACATAATTTGTCCATCGGCTTCTTGCCAGACACTACCTGCGCCAATAAAAGCAACACCTACCGCATTAAGCATCACCTCTAAACTCATCAACATAAATAAAGTATTTTTCCGAACAACCACACCAACAAAACCGATAGTAAATAGTAGGCTGGATAGTATTAAGACATGGGCGAGAGGAATATCGGTCATAACCGCCTTCCCTGATGTTCTGGTTTAGCGTAATGGTAACCTGCAACTAAGCCCGCTAATAATAAAAACGAGGCTATTTCTACTGCCAATAAATAAGGGCCATACAGTAAGATGCCCACTTGTTTTGCATCAACCATCTTATTGCTTAATTGCAGTTTGAGTTCACTGTTATCAATGACAAAAACCAGTTCAATTAATAACAATGCGGCTAATAACATCGGACCAAACCATAGTGAAAGTCCTTTTGATTGCGGTGCATGCATAGTTTCATCAACTCCTAAGCCAAACATCATGACCGCAAAAACAAATAACACTAAAATGGCGCCTGCATAAACTATAACTTCTAAACCGGCAGCAAAAGGTGCACCCATTAAATAAAAGCACACCGCCACCGCGAGCAAAGAAATCACTAAATACAATAAAGCGTGTACAGTATTTTTCCCCGTCACCACTTTTAAGCTCGCAATAACCGCGATAAGTGCCGCTAAATAAAATAAACCTTCAATTGAAGCAAATAGACTCATGGCATTAATCCTTTAATATCAATAGGAGGACGTTCTTGTTCAGCCTCTCCTTTACCTTTATTCGCCACTTTAATGCCACTGTGGTGATAAAAATTATAGTCGTGGTATTTTCCCGTTCCGTTAATCAGTAAATGCTCTTTTTCATAAACTAAATTTTTACGATCATATTCTGCTAATTCAATATCTGGCGTTAATTGAATCGCATACGTTGGGCAAGCTTCTTCACAAAAACCACATAAAATACATCGAGAGAAATTAATCCTAAAAAACTCCGCCCGCTTTCGACCGTCATCATCAATAGTTTGCTGTAATGCGATACAGTCAACAGGACAAGCAACCGCACATAAGTTACAGCCGACACAACGCTCCTCACCATCAGGGTCTCGGGTAAGCACAATTCGTCCACGATAACGTGGCGCCAAATAAGGCTTTTGTTCAGGGTATTGCACGGTATCTGCTTTGGTAAAAGTGTGTTTTAGCACTAACCACATAGTACGTATTTGACTTAACATTTCAGCCTCCTGTTCAATAGTTCCCTTTGACTAACCTGCTCATTGCAATAAGTGTCCATCAAAGTATTCCCCCTAAACGTAAAGCTGCCGTCAATAATAAATTAACTAAAGCAACCGGTAGCATAATTTTCCAACCAAAGGCGAGCAGTTGGTCAAAACGCGGACGTGGTAGTGAGGTTCTTAATAAAATAAAAAAGAAGACAAAAAATAGAATCTTTAAAATGAACCACACCAAGGGTGGTAGCCAAGTATCAAGTGGTGCAGGCATTAACCAACCACCAAAAAACAACACCACAGACATGGCAGAAATAAGGGTAACGCTTAAGTATTCACCGAGGAAAAACAGCGCAAATTTCAAACCTGAGTATTCAGTATGAAAACCGGCGGTGAGCTCAGTTTCGGCTTCAGGTAAATCAAAAGGTAAACGGTGACTTTCGGCAATACCGGCAATAAGAAAGACAAAGAAACCGATAAACTGGCTTTGTATTAACCAGCCATCAGTTTGTGCTAAAACGATTTCTCGCAAATTAAAGGTGCCGGTTAGTAGCACTACGCCCATCACAGATAAGCCCATAAAAACTTCATAACTGACGGTCTGCGCCGCGGCGCGCATTCCTCCTAACATCGCATATTTAGAATTCGACGCCCAACCTGCCAATACCACGCTATAAACAGACAATGACGCCATCGCGAGGAAAAATAACAAGCCAATATTTAAGTTGGAAACGCCGATATCGGGGGTGAAAGGAATAACAGCAAAACTCATCAATACGCATACCGCACCAATAACCGGTGCAATGGTAAAAACTAAGCGATCACTAAAAGGTGGGATCCAATCTTCTTTACCTAAAATTTTCAGTAAATCGGCTAATGATTGTAAAATTCCGAATGGGCCAACACGATTAGGCCCATGACGGTCTTGCCAAATACCAATCATCCTTCTTTCAACCCAAACTAAAGTTGCAGCTATTGGGATCAATAACGCAATAATGATGGTTATTTCTAATAAGTGCCAAAGTATTTCAGGCTTCATCTAAGCCTCCAGCCACAAAACGAATAGGAATATGTTGGTCAAATTTTTTCAGTTGTTGCAGTACTTTTTGTTGCGAGTCTTTAGCTTGTTGATAAAGATCTTGTCGATTTTCTAGTTGCAAAAGAACATCTGATTGTTTAGCTTCTGCCAGTGTAATACACACCCCGGTGTTCCTATTGGTAAGTTCATTAATGTCGCCATAAGCTAGATGGTCAGGTAAATGTTCATCGCACCTTAATCGTCCAATAACGGTTTCATCTTCGGTAATGATTTTTAACCACTGTCCATTGTTCCATCCCTGTCGCTCGGCCGATGTACTTGATAAGTAAATGGTAAAATGTTTCTCGTGTTCATGTGTTAGTAGCTTAAACTCTGCCGTGTTGGCCGATTGCCATTCCCCTTTAAATAAAGAACCTTGCGGAAAGTAAACAAGTGGCGAGTTCTCTGACTCTACTTTATCCTCGGTTACTTCTGCACCGTCAGGTGTTGAATCATAGAGTGAATGCACAAAAGATAAATAGTCATCATTTTCGATATCATTAATAAGTGGTCCTTCAATATCGACCTGATAATGATTAATCGATTCATTGGAGTTCCAACCTGGCGCCCAAGTAAATGGCATAGCATTATTGGTATTGGGTTTATTTCCTTCCATAGAAAAGCTATAAAGCAATTCTTGATCTTGGGTGACTTTAGCTTCATGAATAGCATAGTTAGCCGCTTGTGAAGTTCGTCCACTGGCACGTTTTGTCATTCGAGCCACCGGCTGATTCTTGCCACTGTCTTTATTAGCCTCTTGATTAACTTCTTTATTAGAAAGCGGCCAAGCAGAAAGTGATTCTGCAAAATAGCGGTGTAATTGGACTAAGTTATTGATGGGTTCGAGTTTGTTTTTACGCAGTATCGCCGTTGGCATTGTTGACGATTCAAAAGACTCTTCAATCAACGCCAGCCATTTCCAACTGTCTAAAATAGGCAATTCAGGAGCATGTACTTGGTTATATCGTTGCACTCGCCCTTGGTAATTAACATAGTGGCCATTGCCTTCACTGACTGCAGCAACCGGAAAAACAATATCAGCAAAGTCGGATACTCTGCAGTGTGTATGGTCAAGTACGATAATCGTTTCTGCACTCGCTCTTATCAGCGCTAGTTCGTCATTGGTGAAAGCCGCTAATTCTTGTTCTAAACAAATAATGCCATGCACTTTTTTTGCTCTGAACTGAGATAAAACCTGTTCAGCTGATAAAGTCGACTTATCGAGTAATGACAATAGGCCAAAACTATTACTCGCGCCTGAAAGTACAACTAAGTTCAATTGCGTCGTCAATTTTTCTTGTGCTAAACAATCAGTCAGTTTTCCAATTGCGGCTAATATTTTTGCACTAGCTAAGCTATCACCCGTGACAATTAAGGGTGATTCTGCCGCCATTAATTTAGTGATCAAACAGCTAATAAAAAGTTGCTGAGGAGTCGAAAGTTTCGCTAACTGTTTTTCATGTGCATTGTCGAAGTCTTCATTTATTAATGAATATATCGCCTTAGTAAGTACTAACACCATGTGCTCAATATCATCAGGTGCTAATAGTAAGTATTGCTCGGTGAGCTCATCTAGTTTAGTTGCTGTAGTATGCAGAGAAAAGAAGGGTGTATTAAGTTTGCCACTAATCGTACGTACCGCACTGTCTTGCCATGAAGCAATGCCCATACCGGCTGCTTTATCAATACCGGCATTACGGCAAGCTTGCCTAATTGATAATGCCATTCTTGGTGATGACTTGGTTATATCTTCGCCGATAACCAGAATGAAATCACACTTTTCAATATCACTAAGACTTAAAATTTCACCGCTTGATTGCGCATATTGCAGAAGATTTTGTTGTGCGCTTGCCACCTTCATTTGTTGATTGCTATAACCGGCTGAGAAATCATTTTCGCCAACAATTTTTTTCAAATAAACATTAGCTTCTAATGATGCCCGTGCAGAGCCAATACCAATAAAACGTTTGCCGCGAAAATGCGCCAGCGCTTTTGATACATCTAAACGGCTTACTTTTTCAAAAGATTGTTGGCTGATGCCTTGCGCTTTTTTAATGCGCTGTTCGCCATTGACAAAACCGATACCATAACGACCGCGATCACATAAAAAGTAACCATTTATATCGGAATTATAGCGGTTCATCACCCGACGAACGGAACCATAGCGCTCACCAATACTAGTATTACAACCCACAGAACAATGTGCACACACAGAAGGCGCAGACTGTAAATCCCACTTACGGGTATAATGTGCGGAAAACACTTTGTTGGTGAAAACCCCTGTCGGGCAAACTTCCACTAAATTCCCGCTAAATTCACTTTCTAAGGTACCGTCTTTTTGTCGGCCAAAATAAACCTGATTTCTTGAGCCGTAAACGCCAAAATCTTTCCCGCCAGCATAGTCATTATAAAAACGCGTACATCGGTAACAGGTAATGCAACGATTCATTTCATGGCCAACCAGTTCGCCTAGATTTTGGTTATTGAACGTACGCTTGCTACCTTGATAATCTCGTGAACCATGACCTGTCATTACGGTCATATCTTGTAAATGGCATTCACCACCTTCAGCGCAAACCGGACAGTCGTGAGGATGATTAGTCATCATCGCGCTGATCACCTGTTCTCTAAATTTTTCAGCGCTATTATCTTGTAAACCAATTCGCATGCCATCACTGACCGGCGTCATACATGCCATAACTAAACGGCCACGCGTATCATTTTCATCTTGATATTGAGTTACCGCACACTGTCGACAAGCACCTACCGAGCCCATGGAAGGATGCCAACAAAAATAAGGTAAGTTGAGTTTTTGAGATAATACGCCAGCAAGTAAGTTATTATCTTTACTGACTTGATAAGCAATATTGTCGATATATACGGTGACTTTTTGCGATACCGCCATTTTTTTATCAGCCATGACAATGTCCTTTCAGCTTAGTTTGTTGATTTGTGCTTTGCTTATATGAGCAACAGCCGTGATCAATATGCTGTTCAAAATCATCAAGAAAATAGCGTAACGCACTTTTTAAGGGTTCAACCGCTCCTGGGGCAAGCGCACAATGCGTTTTTCCGAGCCACATAAAATCACAGAGGTTATGTAAGCTATCAAGATCTTCTTTGCGGCCACGACCATTTTCAATACGTGTTAGCACTTCTACCGCCCAAGGCGTGCCATCACGACAAGGTGTGCACCAGCCACATGACTCTTGGGCAAAAAATTTAATTAAATTAAGCACCATGGCCACTGGGCAACTTTTATCATCTAAGACAATTAAACCACCTGTTCCCAGACGACTTCCCGCCTTGGCAATAGAGTCAAAGTCCATTGGTGTATCAAGGTGCTCAGGTAAAAGAAAATCCGTTGACGCGCCGCCTGGCAGTAATCCTCGTAATTTTAGGCCATCGGCCATGCCACCGGCATGTTGATACAAAATTTCTCGTATCGTTGTGCCCATAGGTAGCTCCCATAAACCAGGGGTTTTTACTCGTCCACAAGCGGCATAAATTTTAGTGCCCGAGTCGCTATCCGGAGAAAGCGCTTTAAACCATGCAGCGCCATGTTTAAGAATATGAGGTAAATTGCTTAATGTTTCGACATTATTAACCACGGTAGGTTTGCCAAATAAACCACTCATTTGTGGAAAAGGTGGCTTAGCTCTTGGAATTGCCCGGCGCCCTTCAAGAGCATTAATCAATGCGGTTTCTTCGCCGCAAATATAACGACCGGCACTGGTGTGTACATATAAATCAAAAGAAAATTGGGTACCTTGAATGTTTTTTCCTAACCAGTTGTGTTGATAGGCTTCGTCAATCGCTTGCTGTAAACGTTTGGCAGCCAGGTGATATTCGCCACGCAAAAAAATGTATCCGCGATTTGCCGCCATGGTATAAGAGCCGATGATCATCGACTCGACTAACTGGTGGGGCACGCCTTCTAATAAATAACGGTCTTTGAACGTACCCGGTTCCATTTCATCAGCATTTGCCACTAGGTATTTAAATTCGGGAGCTTTGTCATCATTATCAGCAAACATTGGCACACAGCCCCATTTCATCCCTGTTGGAAAACCTGCACCGCCACGGCCTTTTAACCCTGAATTACTGACTAAATCTAAAACTTGTTTAGGGCTATATTCATGTAGTGCTTTACTGGCTCCTTGATAACCGCCTTCACTAATATATTGGCTCAGTGATAGTGGCGACTCTAGATTAACCAATTGGGTGAGTGGACGCTTCAGAAGTTCAGTCATGTTTGCTCTCCAGATTTGCTAAATCAGCTGAGATTTCAACAACATTTTCAGGATTTAAATATTGATGAACATGGGATGTTTTCCTGATACCTTGATAACCGCCTTCGCTAATATATTCACTGAGTGATAGTGGTGATTCCAGATTAACCAATTGGATGAGTGGACGCATAGCCTCAGTCATTTTCACTCTCCTGCTTTGCTAAATCAGCTAAGATTTCAACAACATTTTCAGGAGTTAAAGATTGATAATGTTGTTTTCCGACCATCATACTCGGTGCTTTATCGCAGCCGCCTAAACAAACATTAGTTAAAAAGGTAAACTTGCCATCAATAGTCGTTTGTCCGTAATCGATACCTAAGTACGATTTTATCGTTTGATAAATTTCCTCATAGCCAGTTAAGTGGCAGGCAACGCTATCGCATAGATGAATGACAAACTGCCCTACGGCCTGGCGGTAAATTAAATTATAAAAGGTGGCAACGCCTTCAAGCTCTGCTTCTGGCATATTTAATAAGTCTGCTATAGCATATAAACTGTCGTCACTTACCCAGCCGCGATGCTCTTGTATTATTTTTAACGCTTCAATACCCGCAGCTTCTCGCGTTTCCATAATACTGACTTCATGCTCTATCGCGGCTACCTCAGTAGTCGATAGGTATTGTCGGTAATCTATGGTAACGGTCGATATGTTTTCCATGGAGAGAACGTCACTTTTCATATTTAATCCCTATCTGTCTACATCAGCCATGACATAATCGACACTACCTAAAGTAGCGATTAAATCAGCGACCATTTGACCTTTACTGATTAATGGCAACATTTGTAAATGTGCAAAACTGGGTGTGCGAATACGAGTACGGTAACTCATGGTGCTACCGTCACTAATCAGGTGATAGCCCATGATCCCTTTAGTGGCTTCAACACACATCGATACTTCCCCTGCAGGAATTACCGGTCCCCACGAAACGTTGACAAAATGTGGAATTAAGCTATCAATGTCTTGCATCGTTTTAGCCTTGTCAGGAGGCGTGGTTTGCGGGTGTTCAGCTTTATAAGGCCCTTCAGGCATATTATTTAAACATTGCTCGATAATGTGTATACTTTGTCGCATCTCTTCAACTCGCACCCGGCAACGATCATAACAATCACCTTTGTTGCCAAGAGGAACTTCAAAATCAAATTGGTCATAACCACTGTAAGGACGCTGTTTACGAAGATCCCACGAATACCCTGTTGCCCGTAAGCCAGGTCCGGTTATGCCCCAATCAATAGCTTCTTGGCTTGAATACGCGCCGATATCAACCGTACGGTTTTTCAAAATAGAATTTTGCATGACCATTTTTTCATATTCATCTAAGCGCTTTGGTAAGTAATTCACATAATCGCGCACCATTACATCCCACCCCTTCGGTAAGTCTTGGGCAATACCGCCAATGCGAAACCAACTTGGATGCATTCTTGCGCCCGTAAAGGCTTCAATAATGCCAAACAATTTTTCCCGGTCGATAAACATATAAAAAATCGGCGATAACGCTCCGATATCTTGAGCAAATGTGCCATAAAAAAGTAAGTGACTGAGAATTCGAAACATTTCTGAGGTCATAATACGAATGACTTTCGCGCGATCTGGCACGGTAATTCCCGCGAGTTTTTCCACCGCCATGACATAGGGAAAGTTATTCATCACCCCACCAAGGTAATCAATACGATCGGTATAAGGAATATAGCTATGCCAAGATTGACGCTCGCCCATTTTTTCTGCGCCGCGATGGTGGTAACCAATATCAGGTACACAATCGACAATTTCTTCACCGTCCATTTGCAAAACGATACGAAAAGCGCCATGAACACTAGGATGGTTAGGACCAAGGTTTAAAAACATGAAATCATTATCTTCATCTTGACGTTTCATTCCCCAAGCTTCAGGGTCAAACTGTAAGGCGGCTTGTTCTTTATCTTGTTGATATGCGGTTAAGGTGAATGGGTCCATCTCTGTAGCACGAGCAGGGTGTGTTTTTAATAACGGGTGTCCCTGCCAAGTGTCCGGCATTAAGATTCTTCGTAAGTTAGGATGGCCACTAAATGTTATGCCAAACATGTCCCATATTTCCCTTTCGTACCAATTAGCATTTTGCCAAATATGACAAACGCTTGCTAATGATTTGTCACTTGCCGGCAAAGCAACTTTAATACGAATATCTTGGTTTCTTTGGTAAGAACGTAGATGATAACTCACGGTAAAATCTTGTAAATGTGGCGCTCGATGCTCACGAGTCGTTTCATCGATACCTGCCAAATCAAAGCACATATCAAAGGGCTGAACGAGTTCATTCTTCAGTACATTCATTAACTTAATCAGTTGACTTTTTTCAACCCAAAAAGTACAAATACCATCAACAATATTTTCAATAGCAGTTACTGCCTTTAGCTCGATATCAGCGGCTTGGGCAAGTATCTCTACTCTTAACTCTTCAGTAAATTTTACATGTTGTTGTGGAGCATCAGAAGTATTTTCTGATGAACCCCAATGCCAATCTTTACTTGCTTTTATATTGAACTCAGCCATGAATCAAACGTCCTGCTTTATTATTGATTTTTTTATCGTTACTTGTTTTGCTAACACCTATCAGGGGGATCTAAGGTAGTAACATCAATGCGTTCTTGTTGCTTAATATCGCGTAATGAAGGTTTATCAATTTGGCTAACATTCTGTTCGCCAACGGTCCAACTTAAGGGTCTTGGTTGATGTTCAATGCTTGTTTGTAAAAGTAATAGCGCTTCAAGTAAAGCTTCAGGCCTTGGCGGACAGCCAGGCACATAAACATCAACAGGAATAAACTTGTCTACGCCTTGTACAACACTGTAAATGTCATACATGCCGCCAGAATTAGCGCATGAGCCCATCGAAATAATCCAGCGAGGTTCTAATAATTGATCGTATAGATGTTGAATAACCGGTGCCATTTTTCGAAAACACGTACCAGAAATAACCATTAAGTCGGCTTGACGAGGCGTTGCGCGAATCACCTCAGCACCAAAACGGGCTATGTCATGTCGCGACGTAAAGCAAGTTGCCATTTCTACATAGCAACAACTTAAGCCAAAGTTAAACGGCCAAATAGAGTTTTTTCGTCCCCAATTAACCATGTCATCAAGTTTAGCCATAAAGACACTGCGGTTTAACTCTTCTTCTGAAATCCCTTTAGCTTGCGACATCGCGTCATCAAGCTTTGCTTTCGTTAAAGACCATTCCATGATTAATCTTTCCTTAAAATTTCAGCAGAGCGCTGGTGACGAAAAGGTAAGTGGCGATGCTTAAGCTCTAAAGCGCCAATACGAATGATATAAATCAGTGCTGCTAATAACACCCCGATAAAGATGCTTGCTTCGATAAACCCCGCCCAACCGACTTCATCAAAGGCGATGACCCAAGCAAACAAATAGATTGTTTCCAAGTCGAAAATAACAAAGAAAATGGCGTATAAAAAGAAGTGGTTGGTAAAGCGAGTATGGTTATTACTATCAGTAGCCGAAGTTTTTGCGGCAATAATGCCAGACTCATAAGGCGTGTTTTTTGCGCGGCTACGTGTTTTAGGGCCAAGGATATGAGATAACAACATCATGGCAATGAGCATGACAATAAGAATAAGAAAATATGCAGCTATCGGCCATATTTCGGCGATTTGATTGGATAAATTCACACGAGCTCCCCAATAAGATTTCATCATATTAAAATGAAGAAAGCTTTATCGATAGACAGCATACTTATCGAAAAATGTTATTTTTATTTTAAAGCTATAACGAAAACATTAGATACCGTAAATAGCTTGGACTGTTAACTGTCCGTATTAGCTTATTTAAGGCAATTACCCATAGGTAAACGGTAAAAGCCTTATTTAAGTGACTTACGTTGAGTATAGAAAAGATTTAAAAATCTGCACAATAATCATTCAATTTAAAAATGATAAATAACTATTCTTTCAGACATTTATAAAGGGGAAATAAGAGATAAACCGCACGCTGACTACTCGTCAACGCCATTTAATAAGTCTGAAAAAAGTGAAAGTTTATTCAAAACCAGAGCATGAATAGATTTTCGAGGATAACGGCCTGTTTTACTAATTTTTCCAGCAGATTCATTCATTAACAATTCTAGCGCTTGGTCTATGTCTTCAACGGCATAAATGGAAAACTGCTCATTTTTAACGGCTTCAATCACTTCGTCGGCTAACATCAAGTTATTGACATTGGTTCTAGGAATTATAACCCCTTGCTTACCCGTTAATCCCTCGTCTTTACATAAGCGATAAAAACCTTCAATTTTCTCATTAACACCACCAATAGATTGTACGCCGCCGTGTTGGTTAATAGATCCTGTAATCGCTAGCCCTTGATCAATAGGTAATAAAGATATCGCTGAGATAAGCGCACAAAGCTCAGCCATTGAGGCACTATCGCCATCAATATGTCCATAAGACTGCTCAATCGCTAAATTAGCAGAAATGGAGACAGGAAAGCCTTGCCCGTATTTATGGCCTAAATAACCAGTTAATAATAAGACCCCTTTAGAATGAATTGACTTACCTAAATCGACTTCTCGTTCAATATCAGTAACCCCTTCACTGCCCGCATAAACCGTTGCTGTGATGCGCGCTGGCGTACCAAAGACACTATCACCAATTTCTAAGACAGTTAACCCGTTTACCTTACCGACATGCTCTCCTTCGATATCAATAAGTACTTGTTTTTCTTTTATTTCACCTAACCAAGCTTCACTCATCCGCCCTGTTCTTCGTTGCTTAGCGGCAAGTGCTAACGTGACATGATTGGCCGTTAATTCACCTTCACTGCCACCTTTACTCCACAGGTAAAAAGCTTCGTCGAGCAAATCGTTTACTTGCACGATATTTGCTGAAATTTTTTGCTGGTGCTCGGCACGTCTTAGCGCATAACGCACGAGTTCAAGTACCGCTTTGTTACTCACTTGTGGGTAGTTATATTTATAGGCCCGTTGACGAATTAAATGGGCATAATCATTTAAAGTTTCTTCATTGCTTTCTAGGTAATGATCAAAGTCAGCTAAGATACGAAATAGCTCGGTAAACTCTTGATCGTAATCTTGCAGCATGTAATAAATTTCTGGGTCGCCAAGCAATATAACTTTAACTTTTAGCGGGATTTTTTCGGGTTGTAAACTAAATGAACCGGGCTGACTATATTCTGAATAAGGACTTTCAATGGTTATTTCTTGTGATTTTAGCGCTAACTTTAAACGTGCCCAAACAAGGGGTTGATTGAGTAATTTATCGGCATCTAAAATAAGGTAGCCACCATTGGCTTTATGCAAGGCTCCCGCTCTTATTAAACGGTAACTGGTATATGTACTGCCTTGAAAGCTTGCGAAATCTACATGACCAAACAAATTTTGAAAAGTCGGATTTTGTTCATAAATAACCGGCGCACCGGCATTACTTTCTTGTGAAACCAATAAATTAGGGAGAAACTGCTCAACCATTAATTTACGCGCATCTTTATCATTTCGGTTTTCAACGCTTTCATCTACCAGTATTTCTAATACGGTATCAACGACATGCGTTTTGACTTTTGACAAGAATTTTAAAACACCAATGTTACTGGCAAACTCATGCTCTAGTTCTTTTAAAAATGGGCGAATAGCATGTTCAGCAGTTTCATTTTTGAGTTTACGCAATTTGTCAGAAGAAATACGCTTCCATTGTGGTAACTCAATAAGTCGCTCAGAAAGAAGGTTTTCTAATTTATCTAACAACAGGTAAAAATCGGCACGTTTACCTTCATCTAAACTTGCAAATTCTTTATCATTTAATGGTTTACCATCAACTAAAGGAGAAAAACCTATTTCGCCATCTTCTTCATACAATAAAACGTCATTCTTTAAAGCGCTCTCTTCTACTTCGGCAATTGCTTGATCGTATTTTTTATTAAACTCTCTATCTACTGCACCTGTTTGACGTTGATAACTTGGGTTATCAAAAATCTCAGGGAACAAGTCTAATAACTCATCAATAAAAGTATTAATGCGAGTAAGTAGTTGCTTACCCTCTCCGGCGCTTAAATAAAGTTTATGTGGGGCGTGAACATCATCAAAATTATTGATATAACACCACTCAAAAGGTGTTTTTTCATTACCCGCCGTGGCGGATAACATTTGTTTAATTAATGTTTGTCGGCCGGTGCCATGTTCACCCATCGCAAAAATATTAAAGCCAGGTGCCTGCATCGACAAACCAAATTCGAGCGCCTCCTTAGCACGAGAATGGCCAATAAAACGTTGCTCGACATCGGGGGTAACTTCAGAATAAGAAAATTGCTCTGCAGACAATTGAGCTGTTAATTGTTCAACTGCTAAACGAGTTGCTGATGAAGTAGGTATAACCTTTGATGGCATGCAATATCTCACTGATAACGCTCAAAAAACAAGCTAGGAATAATAAATAAATGTAGTACAGCCAGTGTACTCTTATTTATAATAATTAGTAAATGTAAGTCAACCCTTCAGCGCTAACATTAAGGAGAAAAAGGCAATCTCGTAAAGGAAGTTCCACCGCAAGAAAAACAATCAGCCACATCAGATGCATGGCTATAAGTAATTTTCTCATGGCAATGCTTACATTCTAAAAAGCCAAAACCAATAAAGTCACCACTTTTATATTCGCCACGATGCTTAAAGTCATCATAAAGCTCAGACCATTCAACTTGTGACTTGTCTGTTATCGCTTGCATGTTTTTCCAGAACGATTCATTTAACAAACCTAAATATAAAGAATGCTTGGCTTCTGCTTTATTTTGCTCAATGAATTCTTTTATATCAAAACGCAAGTTATCAATAAATTGCGTTACTTTATCTGCAGGTAATTGTTCTGCCGCTTGTAGATATAATTTGCTTCGCTCTACTTTTTCAATTATATCGGTAATCTCGTGTTGATTAATATCTTCAGCCCATACTAAGACTGCTTGATAGAGCTTTTGAAAAACACTATTTTCTGTTTTCATTACTAACTCCTAAGATGCTTTTTAGTAAAGTATAGCTAGCCATTTATTTATAGAAAAAATTAATCACATAAACTTGTCGAAACTAGCTTATCTCTGAAACAGTATCTTGAAGTGGGACGGGTATATAAGGTATTCTATCGCCATTATTTATATGCGTTCATAATCGCGGTCAATTTCAATCGACACGCTAGTGAACACCACATTACTAAAGTGTTTGAGAAATTTTTAATGGAATCCATTTACAATCCCCAAGCTATCGAAGCGCAAGTTCAACAATTTTGGACTGAAAACAATACCTTTAAAGCCGAAGAAAAACCCGGCCAAGAAAAATTTTACTGTCTCGCTATGTTCCCTTACCCAAGTGGTCGTTTACATATGGGCCATGTGCGTAACTATAGTTTAGGCGACGTTATTTCTCGCTACCAACGCTTACAAGGTAAAAATGTTATGCAACCTATGGGTTGGGATGCATTTGGTTTACCGGCAGAAAACGCAGCAATAAAAAATAAGACAGCTCCGGCAAAATGGACTTATGAAAACATTGATTACATGCGTAACCAGCTAAAGTCATTAGGTTTTGCTTATGACTGGAGCCGCGAATTAGCGACCTGTAAAAAAGATTATTATAAGTGGGAGCAATGGTTCTTTACTCAACTTTATGAAAAGGGTTTAGTTTATAAGAAAAATGCTACCGTAAATTGGGATCCAGTTGACCAAACAGTATTAGCAAACGAACAAGTTATTGACGGACGCGGTTGGCGCTCAGGCGCAATTGTTGAACGTAAAGAAATTCCACAGTGGTTTATTAAAATCACTGATTACGCTGAAGAACTATTAACTGACTTAGACCAACTAACTGAATGGCCAGAGCAAGTTAAAACCATGCAGCGTAACTGGATTGGTCGTAGTGAAGGTGTTGAAATGACCTTCCAAGTTAAAGATTCAAGCGAAAGTTTTGATATCTATACAACTCGTCCAGATACCTTAATGGGGGTTACTTACGTAGCCCTTGCGGCGCAACATCCACTTGCTTTAGCCGCTGCAAAAAATAACAGCGCATTAAGCGATTTTATTGCTGAATGTAAAACCAATAAATCTACCGAAGCTGATATGGCAACGATGGAGAAAAAAGGTGCTGATACCGGCCTTAAAGCCATTCACCCCTTAACGGGCAAAATTGTTCCTGTTTGGGCGGCAAACTTTGTTTTAATGGATTACGGCTCTGGCGCGGTAATGTCTGTACCTGGACACGACCAACGTGACTTTGAATTTGCCACTAAATACGGCTTAGAAATTATCCAAGTTATTGCTGGCACAGAAGATGACGATATAGCTAAGGCCGCAATTACTGAGAAAGGTAAACTGATCAACTCTGGTGAGTTTAATGGTTTAAATTTCAAAAAAGCATTTAAAGCTATCGCTTACAAATTATCAACTGAAGATAAAGGTCAAATAAAAGTTAATTACCGCTTACGTGACTGGGGCGTTTCTCGTCAACGTTATTGGGGTACGCCAATTCCTATGGTGCACTTAGCCAATGGAGAGTCTGCAGCTGTTCCTCTTGACCAACTTCCAGTTGAACTGCCTGAAGATGTGATTATGAATGGCGTTACCTCGCCGATTAAAGACAACCCTGAGTGGGCTAAAACCACTCATAACGGTGAAGAAGCTTTCCGCGAAACAGATACTTTCGATACTTTTATGGAATCGTCTTGGTATTACGCACGTTACTGTTCGCCAAACGACGATACTCAAATGATTGATCCCGCCAAGGCCAATTACTGGTTACCAGTTGATCAATACATTGGTGGTATTGAACATGCTATTTTACATTTATTATATGCACGTTTTTTCCATAAGTTATTACGTGACGCAGGTTTAGTAAACTGTGATGAACCGTTCAAAAAACTGTTATGTCAAGGCATGGTCTTAGCCGACACTTATTATCGTGAAGCAGAAAATGGTGCACGAGATTGGATTTCACCAACAGATGTAGACGTTGAACGTGACGAGAAAGGTAATGTCACCGCTGCAGTTAGCAAGCTTGACGGCCAACCGGTAATTTCTGCTGGCATGAGCAAAATGTCTAAGTCAAAAAATAACGGTATAGACCCACAAGAAGTGATCGCTAAATATGGTGCAGATACTGTACGTTTATTTATTATGTTTACCTCACCACCAGAGCAAACTTTAGAGTGGTCTGACTCAGGCGTTGAAGGTGCACATCGTTTCTTGAAACGTGTTTGGAAGCTTGCTTTTGATTTTAGTGAACAAGTCAAAGAACATGGGACAGTTCCATCGTTAAGTGAATTAACCTTGAGCGCTTCGCAGAAAAAATTGCGGAGAGAATTACATAAAACCATAGCAAAAGTGAGTGACGATATTGGCCGTAGAAATACCTTCAATACCGCAATTGCTTCAATTATGGAATTAATGAACCATTTAACAAAAGCGAAATTAGCGAGTGTTGAAGACAGAGCGGTTATGCAAGAAGCAGTTCGTGCTGTAGTCATTATGCTTACGCCAATTACTCCGCATATGTGTCATGAAATATGGAAAACATTGGGTGACGCAGCAAGCAATAATGCCTCGATTGAAGACGCTTCTTGGCCAATAGTCGACGAAAGTGCTTTAGTGGAAGATGAGAAGTTAATCATCGTACAAGTAAACGGTAAAGTACGCGCTAAAATTACCGTTTCAGCATCGGCAAATAATGAAGAAGTTGAAGCGTTAGGCTTAAGTAACGAAACAGTAATCCGCTTTATTGATGACAAAACAATTCGTAAAGTTATCTATATACCGGGCAAACTTTTAAACATTGTTGCTAATTAGTCATATAAAGGTAATATCGAGGTAATGAAAATGAGCAACAGACTTAGCTTAACCACAAAATATAGAGCACATTCAGCGATAGCCGTTTTTGCTTTTTTAACCTTGTTTATATCAAGCTGTGGCTTTCATTTGCGAGGTGATTATTTATTGTCACCGCAACTACAAACTTTGCATTTAAGCTCTGTTGATAAATTTGGCGAACTTACTCGCCAAGTTAAACAACATCTGAGCTTAAATAAAATAAAATTAGTCGCTAGCCCAGCTAAAAACATTCCTCAATTACGTATTTTAAAAGACAGTTTGAATCGTCGTACTTTATCTGTTTTCCCCAACGGACAAGTGGCAGAGTACGAGTTAATGTATACCGTTAGGTATCAATTAGCATTTTCAGCTGACGATATACGGTCTTTCGAATTTGAGCTTAATCGTGATTATCAAGATGATCCTAATGTCGCTCTCGCTAAAAGTCGTGAACTTGATTTAATGCTAAGTGAAATGCGCAAAGAAGCCGCGACTAAAATTTTACGTGACTTGTCGGCGATAAAAATCTAATGCGCATATATCATAACCAGTTAACTAATACTCTCACACAGGGGTTTAAGCCTGTTTGGTTAGTTTTTGGTGATGAACCTTGGCAAAAAAATAATAGTTTATCCGCGATAAAACAACACTGTCAGCAACAAGGTTTTAGTGAGATAATCCGCCTTAGTGCTGACGATAAATTTGACTGGAACACCTTGGTTGAAGAATATCAAGCGATGAGCTTGTTTGCCGCGCAGCGCATTATTGAAATAGAATTAGTCACCGGGAAAGTTGCTGAAGCAGGCAGTAAAATATTACTCAAACTCAGTGAAAATTTTCATCAAGATGTCCAACTGATTTTTCATGGCCCTAAGATTGATGCTGCAGGTCAAAAAAGAAAATGGTTTAAAACCTTAGAACAACTAGGTTGTTTCCTCCCCCTTTATGACATTGAAGGTCGTCAACTCCAGCAATGGCTCAATCAGCAAATAAAACAACAGCAGTTGAATATACACAGTGACGTTATCCCACTGATGATTGAATTATTCGAAGGAAACCTTCCCGCCTTAGAGCAGGAATTACAAAAGTTTTCACTATTATTTGGTAGTCAACTGATCACTGCTGAAGATGCCGAAAAGCTATTAATCAAGCAAGCAAAGTTTAACCCTTTTCAAGTAATTGATACTTTACTCAGCGGTAACCTTACCAAATGTATTAGCATGTTAGACCAGCTACAACACGAAGGCGCCGCTATAGGGCAACTTGTTTGGTTTATGCATAAAGAAATAACGCAATTATCCAGCATGGTAGAGCAGCTTGAGCAAGGCGTGCCCATTAACGACATCTATAAAAAGTATCGTATTTGGGACAAGAAGAAACCACTGTACCAACATGCGCTCAATAATATTACTCGCAAGAATCTTTACCAAGCCCAAGCTCGTTTAGCGCAAACCGACCTACTGAGTAAAACCAGTAGCGACTTTAACCCGTTTATTTTACTGGCTGATGTTTGTATTAGTCTTTATCACGGACAAACTACAAAAAATTTCAGTTTAGATTATGAGTACGCATAAAAAAGAATGTGCCGATAGAAACATTATTGCGATTATGGGGGGCACTTTTGATCCTATTCACCGTGGCCATATAGAAACAGCTAAAGAAACCGCGAAATGGCTGAATGTAGATCAACTTACCCTGCTGCCTGCACATATCCCTCCTCATAAAGATTCAACGACAGCGAGCGCTTTACACCGTGAAAAGATGGTGGAACTTGTTTGTCAGCAACAACCATTGTTTCATCTTGATAATCGAGAATTAAAGCGTGATAGTTCTTCTTATACCGTCACCAGCTTACAAGAAATCAAACAAGAACAGCCCAAGAGTAAAATTTTTTTTATTATAGGTATGGACTCTTTACTTAATTTCACTACTTGGCATCAATGGCAAACCATTATTTCACTGTGCCACCTTGTGGTAAATGTTCGTCCTGGATATCCTTTAAATCAAATAAACACTGCCACGCAAGAATTATTAAATAATCATCAAATAAACAATATTAACGAAATAGTTCAACGAGATGCTGGTGGTATCATTTTACATAAAAATCAATCGTTTGATATTTCATCAAGTGAAATACGTCAACAGTTTTACGATGGGTATCTCAAAGAAAATATTCTTACTAAGACAGTACATCAATATATAATTCAAGAAAAACTCTATCAAAAAATAACTTCATAGTTACTCGCAGAAAAAATAATGATATTATAGCGTATTACTTTTTATACTAAGAGAAATCCCCTTGCAAGTTGAAGCGTTAAAAGCATTTGTTATTGAAAAATTAGAAGAAATTAAAGGTCGTGACATTACGACTTTAGACATCGCTAAAAAATCAGGTTTTGCTGATTACATGGTTGTCTGTTCAGGTAATTCAAATCGTCATGTGAAATCTATTGCGCAATCTATTGCTATCGAATGTCGTGCTCAAGGTATCGAACCATTAGGCATTGAAGGAAATGACGTTGGTGAATGGGCATTAGTTGATTTAGGCGATATTATCGTTCATGTAATGACCGATGAAATTCGTGACCGTTACCAGTTAGAAGAATTGTGGAACTAAACGAATAGTGAAAACAGACTAAACTATTATGCGGCTTACCTTATATGCTGTTGGTAATAAAATGCCAACATGGGTTACTCAAGGATTTAACGAATATTGTCGTCGTTTTCCTCGTGACATGTCATTCCATTTAGTCGAAATACCTCCGGGTAAGCGTGGTAAAAACGCGGACATAACTCGTATTCTAGAAAAAGAAGGCGGGTTATTGTTAAACGCGATTCCAAAAGGTAATCGCATAGTTACCTTAGAAGTTGAAGGTAAACCTTGGACAACACCACAACTTGCCAAACAGCTAGAACGCTGGCAGTTGGACAGCCGTGATGTTGCTTTACTTATTGGTGGACCAGAGGGTTTAGCACCTTCGTGTATCAAAGCATCCGAACAAAAGTGGTCTTTATCGCCACTAACACTTCCCCACCCTATGGTACGTATTGTTGTTGCTGAAAGCTTATATCGCGCTTGGAGTATTAATAATAACCACCCATATCACCGAGAATAATAATGGCTTCGAATAAACGCGTAGCTATTCGAAATCACTCGGCTGAAGCAAATTTATTTGCCCGTAGAACCTTTATTGCTTTCGTCGGTATTATGGTAATGTTAATAATATTACTTAGTAATATTTACGACTTAGAGATTAACTCTTACGATAAATATCAAACCCGTTCGAACTCAAATCGCATAAAAATATTACCTGTTGCGCCTAACCGTGGGCTCATATACGACCGTAATGGGGTACTTCTCGCAGAAAACAAACCAGTATATTCATTAGAAGTGATTGCCGAGCAAGCTACAGATTTAAAAAAACATATAGTTGAGGTCAGTGAATTACTTGAGATCAGCGAAGAAAAACAGCAAAAACTCTTCAAAGCCTTAAAAAGAAACCGTCGCTTCAAACCGATTGAATTACATTCTCGATTAAGCGCTCAGCAGGTTGCTCTTTTTTCAGTTAACCAACACAGATTCCCTGGCTTTTTCATCGATGCCCGTCTGAAGCGTTATTATCCCTTTGGCGACTTAACTACGCATTCATTGGGTTATGTAGCTCGTATTAATAGTAAAGACTCCATCCGTTTAGCAGAACAAAACTTATCTGAAGATTATGCAGCAACGCGGAATATAGGAAAACTAGGGTTAGAAAAATATTATGAAGACTTGTTGCATGGCACTATTGGCCACCAAGAAGTAGAGATAAATAGTCAAGGCCGCGTGATCAGAACACTTGATTACACGCCGCCGATTTCGGGGCAAGACTTAACCATAAGCATAGATATTGAATTGCAAATGATCGCCAAACGCGCGTTAGCAGGTAAACGTGGTGCAGTGGTGGCTATGGATCCTCGTAGTGGTGAAATATTAGCCATGTATTCTAACCCAAGTTACGACGGTAACTTATTTGTTCATGGTATCAGCAGTAAAAATTATAAAAAATTACTTGATCCAAAAAATAATAGACCCCTACTTAATCGTAGTGTTCAAGGTTATCCTCCCGCTTCGACCGTTAAACCTTTACTAGGATTAGCGGGCTTAGAAGCAGGAATTATCACCCAAAAGTCACGTTATTATGATCCTGGCTGGTTTCAGCTAAAAGGTCTTGAACGTAAATACCGAGATTGGTATCCGCAAGGACATGGCTGGGTTGACTTAAACGAAGCGATAGAACATTCATGCAACGTTTTTTTCTATACTTTAGCGGTTAGGCTAGATATCGATAACATTACCAATATGATGGAAAGGTTTGGCTTTGGTGATTTGACCGGTGTTGATATTTGGGAAGACAAACGCGCTATTTTACCTGGAAGAGAAGCCAAGCGAAGTAGATATAATGAACCTTGGTATACAGGAGACACCGTTAACGTTGGCATTGGTCAAGGTTTGTGGACAGTAACCCCATTACAATTAGCACAGGCTATTGCTATTTTAGCCAATAAAGGCCAGAAAAAAATACCACACTTTTTACGTTCTACAGCCAGAGCAGTTGATATAAAGCCCTTAAATGAACAAGGCTCAACACAAGATAATGTTTCTGTCGCTAATGAAAGTAATAATGTTGTTACAAAAATGCTCACTGAAGCAATAGAATTTGAAGATAAACCGCCCATTGTATTAAAAAACCATAAAAACTGGAATTTAGTCCTTGATGCTATGCATAACACCGCACAAAAAAAATACCCTGCTTTTAAAGGCGCTCGCTATGACGCAGCAGGAAAATCGGGTACGGCCCAGCTGATATCAAAAAAGCAAGATGAAGAATATGATGCAACAGCGATCAAAGAAAAACAACGAAACAATGCGATGTTCGTTGCTTTTGCCCCATATGAAAATCCGGAAATTGTCGTAGCAGTTGTTGTTGAAAATGTTTTAGAGGGTGGTGGTGGGTTTAACGCAGCACCTGTAGCGCGCCAAGTAATGGATCAATATTTTGGTGACAGAGAAATAATAAGTACTGACAAAAGCAAACACCCACAGCATAAAAATATTTATGGTAGTAACAAAAAAACTCAAAAAGTAGGACCTAACTAGTGCGTAACATCGGGCATGACCAACAAAAACAACGTAATTTTTGGCAGAGAATTCATATTGATTTACCACTACTTTTGGGCATTCTTGTCTTGATGACGGTAGGATTATTTGTTGTTTATAGTGCCGGCGGCCAAGAAATGGCGATTGTGTACCGCCAGATAACACGGCTGGGCATTGCATTATTAGTGATGTTTACCGTTGCGCAAATCCCCCCGCTTGTTTATCAAAAATGGGCTGTTCCGGTATTCGTTTTTGGTTTACTTCTGTTGATCGCGGTTTTGTTGTTTGGCCATGTTGGTAAAGGAGCCCAACGCTGGTTAGATTTGGGCTTTATGAAATTTCAACCATCAGAAGTGATGAAACTTATCGTGCCTATTATGATTGCGGGATATGTTAGCCAACAGAATTTACCCGCTAAATTAAGCACGATTATCATTGCATTAGTTTTGGTACTTTTACCGACAATACTAATCTTCAAGCAACCCGATTTCGGTACATCAATATTAATCGCTAGTTCAGGAATATTCGTTATTTTTTTAGCTGGGCTTAGCTGGAAACTAATTGGTGTTTGCATAGGTTTAGGATTAGGTTTTGCCCCAATATTATGGTTCTATTTATTAGGTGCTTATCAAAAACAAAGAGTCACTACCTTCCTAAACCCTGAGCAAGACCCTTTAGGTTCAGGGTATCAAATTATCCAATCAAAAATAGCCATTGGCTCTGGCGGTTTTGAAGGTAAAGGATGGTTGCAAGGGACTCAATCACAACTAGAATTTTTGCCCGAACGTCACACTGACTTTATTTTTGCAGTATTTAGTGAAGAGTTTGGCTTTATGGGTGTTGTCGCTTTATTAAGTGTTTACTTAATTATTGTTATGCGGGGCTTGTGGATTGCGGTGCAAGCAGAACACGCCTTCACTAAACTTTTAGCAGGCAGTATCACGCTAACCTTCTTTGTATATGTTTTTGTCAACATAGGTATGGTTTCAGGTTTATTACCCGTTGTAGGTGTTCCACTGCCCTTAGTAAGCTATGGTGGTACATCAGTGGTGACATTACTGGCAGGTTTTGGCATGCTAATGGCAATTAGTACCCATAAACGCTTTATTGCTTAAATTCACCAATAAAAAATAAGACACACTAAAGTGCGAAAAAATATATTCATCACCTTACAATTTGTTTTACTTTTACTTGTTGTAGCAGCTTGCAGTAGCAACTCAGGCCGTTATCAGCAAAGAAATGACAGTAAACCAACACGCATTCCTACGACTAGTGAGCTTGTTGATATTACTCCACGAGCTGAGTCTCACAGCAGAGGTGGTAATAAAAGTCAGTATCAAGTTCGTGGGAAAACCTATTCAGTATTAAAAAGTGCTGAAAGTTTTAGTCAAACGGGCATTGCGTCTTGGTACGGCAAAAAATTTCATGGTCATTTAACCTCAAATGGTGAAATTTATAATATGTACGCCATGAGCGCTGCGCATAAAAACCTACCACTACCTACCTATTTAAAAGTGACGAACAATGCAAATAATAAATCGGTTGTTGTCAGAGTGAATGACCGTGGTCCCTTTCACCAAGACCGAATTATCGACTTATCCTACAGTGCAGCTTATAAGTTAGGTATGATGAAAACCGGTGTAGCCAATGTAACGATTACCGCTATTACAGACTTTTCAGTACCCAAGAAAGTAATTCAGCCTAAGCTCAAGTCGCCCTTAGTTGTTAAGACTAACCAACGTAAATATATCCAGGTTTTTGCAACTAAGAATGAAAACCTTGCTAATAAAACCGCAAAAGCACTACAAAACCTTTATCAAATAAATACAATAATCCCAAAAAACAATGGAATTTATCGTATTCAAATGGGGCCAATTGGCAATAAAGAACAACTAAATACCATCTTGGCAAACTTAAAAAAATCAGGTTACCCGAAAGCATTCAGTCGTAAATAATTTCTCGTAACAAATTGCCGGAAAACCACGATAGTAATCATCACTAAAAATGGTATACTTCTGAAAATATCTCCCTTTATTTTCATTCTCATAGGAACATTATGACTTACCGATTAGCTGAAAAAATGGCTAAAACTTCAAAAAAACTTCTTTGTTTTATTGGTGCTGTTGCTTTAAGCGTCTCATCTTTTGCCCAAGCAGTAACCATTATCCCTTCTCCGCCAGAAGTTAAAGCAAAAGGTCATATTCTTATTGATTTCACTACTGGAAAAGTTCTCGCTGAAAGTAATGCCGATACTTTATTAGCACCAGCAAGCCTGACCAAGATGATGACCAGTTATATTATTGGTAAAGAACTAGAAAGCGGCAACATTAAAAATGAAGATTTAGTAACAATCAGCGAAAAAGCTTGGGCGAAAAACTTCCCTGGTTCATCATTAATGTTTATTGAAGTCGGCACAGAAGTTTCGGTGAAATTATTAAACCAAGGAATCATTGTTGCTTCTGGTAACGATGCCTGTGTTGCTATGGCAGAGCATATTGCTGGTAGCGAAGATGCATTCGCGCAATTAATGAATGGTCATGCTGAGCAACTAGGCATGAACAGTAGTTACTTTGAAAACAGCCACGGACTAGACAGCCAAGAGCATAAAACCACTCCTCGTGATATGGCCACCTTAGCAATGGCACTCATTCGTGATGTGCCAGAAGAATATAAAATTTATAGTCAAAAATCTTTTTCTTACAATAATATCAAGCAATATAACCGCAATAATTTATTGTGGGACAAAAGCATGAATGTAGATGGACTAAAAACCGGCCATACCTCACAAGCCGGTTATAGTTTAGTTTCTTCAGCGACTAAAGGTGGCATGCGTTTAGTCAGTGTTGTTATGGGTACTGACAGTGAACGGGCAAGAAAAGTAGAAAGTAAAAAACTACTGAACTACGGTTTCCGATTTTTTGAAACCTATACTCCTTATAAAGCAGGCGAAAAATTTGTTGCTAACCGTGTATGGATGGGTGATGTAAAAGAAGTCGATTTAGGTATATTACTCGATACCCCGATTACTATTCCTCGTGGACAACGCAAAAATTTAGCCGCAAGCTTTGAACTTGACCACCAACTAGAAGCTCCTATAGCCAAAGGTACCGTTGTTGGTAAACTATTTTTACGTTTAGACGGTGAAGATATTGCAGAATACCCATTAGTGACGTTACAAGAAGTCAATGAAGGCAGTATATTTAGCCGCTTAGTTGATTATGTAAAATTACAATTTGCTAATTAATAATCACACATTTTCATTAAAAACTCGGCTTCTGCCGAGTTTTTTCTTTGCAAGATCATAACTTTAATAAAAGCACTAAATACAATGATCACATTTTATTTGATTAATGATAAAATGCCTCAATATTGACTATTTACCAAGCCCGCTGACTTTAGAGATACAAGATGAATACCAAGTTTGATGAACTATTAGAATTTCCTACCGTACTTAATTTTAAAGTCATGGGAGTTGCTTGTGATGAATTACCTGATTTAGTCATCAATGAATTACAAAAGCATGCACCTGGTGATTACTCTCCAAAAATTAAAGTAAGCTCCAAAGGCACTTATCATTCTCTTTCGATTGCTGTAACAGTAACAAGTAAAGAGCAAATTGAAACGATTTATACAAAACTAACTGCCATTGATGTCGTTCGTTACGTTTTATAATCAATCTAAAGAATACCCTTAATTTTTATCCGGTGTATTCCTACTATTATTTGGATATAATCCCTTTAATCAAATTAAGCGAAGAGAAAACTTGAAAAACTCGTTAATCATTCGACAACTTGCCACCATGGATTACACCACTGTATGGCAGGCAATGCAGAACTTTACTGATGTTCGCAACGATGAAACTCAAGATGAGCTTTGGCTAGTAGAACACCCGGCGGTATTTACCCAGGGGCAAGCAGGTAAAGAAGAGCACTTGCTTATGCCGGGCAATATTGAAGTGGTAAAAGTTGACCGAGGCGGCCAAGTCACTTATCACGGGCCAGGTCAGCAAGTGATCTATTTTATGATCAATCTTCGCCGCAGAAAAATTGGCGTTCGTGAACTTGTCACCCTACTTGAAAATGGGCTAATTGCCGCATTGGCAGACTTTAATATTATCGCCAATGCAAAACCTGATGCTCCCGGTGTATATGTTGACGGGAAAAAAATCGCATCACTAGGTTTACGAATACGAAAAGGTTGCTCGTTTCACGGCTTAGCGCTAAATGTAAACATGGATTTATCACCATTCCTACGCATTAACCCTTGTGGTTATCAAGGTCTGGAAATGGTGCAAACGGCTGATATCAGCGAATTAAAAAATACAGTTCAAGCAGGTGAAACTTTAATTAAACACCTGGCTCAATTATTAAATACCAATAACATCAGTTATAAAACTGGTTGGGACGAAGCTAATGACCACTAAAACAACCCGAGTTATCCCCGGCACAAAAATGCGTGATGCTGAAAAAATGGCACTTATCCCAATTCAAATTGTGCCTTCCGAACGCGAAACCATGTTAAGAAAGCCTAAGTGGTTACGTATTAAACTTCCGCGTAGCTCTGAACGTATTGACAGCATAAAAGCAGCATTACGTAAACATGACTTACATTCAGTGTGTGAAGAAGCTTCTTGCCCAAATTTATCTGAGTGTTTTAACCACGGTACTGCTACCTTTATGATTTTAGGTGATATTTGTACCCGACGTTGTCCTTTTTGTGATGTCGGCCACGGTCGCCCATTAGCACCAAAACTAGACGAAGCGAAAAAACTAGCACTAACACTAAAAGACATGAAGTTAAAATATGTCGTTATCACCTCTGTTGATCGTGATGATTTACGAGATGGCGGTGCACAGCAGTTTGCTGACTGTATTAGTGAAATAGCTAAGCATGCCCCAAACACGAAAGTTGAAATATTAGTCCCTGATTTCCGTGGCCGTATGGATCGCGCATTAGAAATTTTAAATGCGAGCCCTCCGTATGTATTTAACCACAACTTAGAAACTGCGCCACGCTTGTACACTAAGGCACGTCCGGGTGCTAACTATCAATGGTCATTAGATTTATTGAAAAAGTTTGGTGAAGCAAATCCAACCGTACCGACCAAATCAGGTTTAATGGTTGGTTTAGGTGAGACCGACGAAGAAATTTTACAAGTGATGCGCGACTTACGCAGCCATGGCGTTACCATGTTAACGATTGGTCAGTACTTACAGCCAAGTAAACACCATTTACCAGTTGAACGTTACGTACATCCTGACGTATTCGACATGTACCAAGCAGAAGCGGTTAAAATGGGCTTTGCTCACGCAGCCTGTGGTCCATTAGTACGTTCGAGTTACCATGCCGACAAACAAGCCGCCGGTGAAGAAGTAATGAGTTTCAACCCTGCCAGCGACTAAGTAACGATTACAGCAGCTACATTTGATAATCTACGATCATCTATCAAATGTAGCCGTTACCGCTAAAAATTATATTAGTACCTCGACAAGTAACAATGCAGCTAGATGCTTTAATAAATCGTTATTGTTAAATACAGATAATAAGAAAACACCGACGTATTAGCGATAATACTCAGCCATAACATCACAATAAACGCTCGTTTCTGAGTTTTATGACGAAACATTTTCTGAGCAACTAACGCTCCAGGCCATCCGCCAATAACTGCCCATAAGTGCAGTGTTTTTTCTGAAATGCGCCAGCGACCTGTTATCGCATTACGTTTATCAATACCATAACAAACAAAAACCACCAAACTTAGCAGCAAATAACTACCGACAAACAACACATCTAAGCCTAATTCTAAAAATAAAAAACCTAAACCACAAAAGAATAAAAGCACAACAATCATTGAAAACATATAAATTTACTTTGTAAGCGATACCGCACTTGGTATATTACCCGTGCTTTCCATACCAAACAAAGATAATAAAACATGAAAAGAAATAAAGTTAAAAGTACCCTACTCCTTATTGCTTCAATAACGGCAACAACAGGATTTTTTGTCAACGCTGATGAAGTTAAAACATCGTCACAACAATTTGAACAACTCTTGAATGAGCATTGGCAAACGGCGAATAAAGAACAAGTATTCTTCCGTAAAGACCCTGATGCATTTCGAATGAATGGCAAACTGCCTTCTTTCTCTAAAGCGTCAGAAAAAAGGCGTGAAACCTATAACCAGTCCTTATTAAATAAACTCGATAAAATTGAACTGTCGGCACTTTCTGCTAAAGAACAAGTTTCTTATCGTTTGTTTAAATATGAACGTCAAACCGAAGCTAAAAGCTATCAACAGCTAGACCGTTTCTATCCGATGAACATCTATGCAGGTTTTCATAGCTACTTTGCTGGTGCTCCGGCCAATATGTCCTTTTTAACCGCTAAAGATTATGATAACTATTTAATCAGTCTTGCCGATTTTCCTCGTTATAACCAAGAGCATATTGATAACTTAACCGAAGCCGTTGCTCAGGGGCATACTCATTATTGCGAAAGCTTTAAGAGTTACGATAAAAGCATCAGCAAACATATTGTTAAAGATGTACAGAAAAGTAACTTTTATCAACCATTATTAACGATGCCCAGTAGAATGTCGGCAGCTGATAAAGCAAACTATCAAACAAAAGCGGCACAGTTAATTACTGAAACAGTTATTCCTGAATATCAAAAGTTTTATGATTTTTTCACTCAAAAATATATGACTAACTGTCGTCAAGATGTTGGTATTAGCCCGTTAAAAAATGGCAGTGATTATTATCAATACCTTATTGAATTTTATACCACAACGTCGATGTCAGCAGACGATATTCATACTTTAGGCTTAAATGAAGTTGCTCGAATTCGCCAAGAAATGAACGTCATCATTAAAGACCTAAAATTTAAAGGGGACTTTCAAGCCTTTATTAACTTCTTACGTACTGATCCTCAGTTTTATACCGATAAACCGCGCGACTTAATTGAAAAAGCCAGCTACATTACCCGTAAAATGGCCGCACAATTACCAAAATGGTTTACAGTATTACCCCGTTCAACCTTCGATATAAAACCCGCGCCTAACGGTGGTGCCTATTATGTAGCCTCAGATGGTAGTGGCACCACATCTGGCACTTACTTTTTAGATACCCAAGACTTAAAAAGCCAACCTTTATATACCTTAGAGGCGTTAACGTTTCACGAGGCTGAACCTGGGCACCATATGCAAAGTGCTATTGCCCAAGAAGTTGATATGCCAGAGTTTAGAAAAACACTTTATCATGCGGCATTTGGCGAAGGCTGGGGGTTATACTCTGAACGTTTAGGTAAAGAAATAGGTTTCTACCAAGACCCTTACAGCGACTTTGGACGATTAACGTATGAAGCATGGCGTGCTTGTCGTTTAGTGGTTGATACGGGCATGCATGCTAAAGGTTGGTCGCGCCAGCAAGCGATAGACTATTTAGCCGAAAATACCGCGTTAAGCATGGCAGACGTTACCATGCAAATCGACCGATACATTAGCTGGCCAGCCCAAGCATTATCTTACAAAATTGGTGAAATAAAAATACGTGAATTACGCGCTATGGCTGAAGAAAAGCTCGGTGAAAAATTCAACATTCGTACTTTTCACGATCAAATGTTAAAGAACGGCAGCCTGCCTATGGCCTTATTAGAAGAATTAACGATTGATTGGATTAATCAGCAACTTATTTAAATATCAATGAATACTATTCCCGAGGAAAGGGGACATTTAGCAAGTTAATATTTATCAATAAAAGCCCATAACAAAGTGAACTTGTTATGGGCTTTATTAGTTTTACTTCGTCTCCTTTTTCAATTTAATAATCAAATCAATATGAGGGATAAGTTCTTCTATTTCCCGAATATGGTCTCGTAAAGACTCCCATTGGCTTATCTCTAATTTACCAGAATCTAAGATCGCTTGCTTTAACTCACTTACCAGAGAATTTTCGTCATGCTGTTCAATAAACTCATTAATACGTAATAAATTATCTATATCTGCTTGAGATATTATTTCTGTATCACTATTTTTTGTCATGGCTAACCTTATATAAAAACACTATAAAACTAGTATAGTGAAGCTTTAGTTTTTTGCTTAATACGGCTTAAAGCAAAAGTATTTTAATCGTCATTTAACTGTAAGAAAAAAGTCATATTCAGCTTGTAGAGTGCACTAGGTCAATTAAATAAAGCTTAATAAGGGATCCTCATGGAACATACTAGCTTTGATGAATATGATAATATTTTCAATACCTCGTTTGAGTTAATTAACGACTCAAAAGCAAAGCGATCACAAAAAAGAAAATGGCGTGAAATAGAAAGCTATAAAGACCGAAAACGCTTACGACAAGAGCTTACTGATTTAAGAGATTATTGTTGTTAACCAAGACAATAAACGAGTAAAGTTAATACACTTTGCTCGGTTAATCGTCCCCAGCAATTGATATTGATAAAAAGCCACAATTTGGTGAACAACAGCCGGTCATTTTTTGAAGATACACAGCTCAATTTAACCTCCCACCGTTAACAGCTAACTATTTCCAGTACGTGTAATGCTTATTCTTTTATTTTTCTGCCCTGATTTTGCTTATGTATATTGCAGATAAAAAATAAATATGGAACCAATAGATAACCTAGCCTCTAACAGAGTAATAAATAATACTTTTACAATAGAGTAACTGTATAGGTATTATTTCTAAAATTTTGTAGCTGTCTGCCCTGACATTTAATCGTTATAGTAGAGCAAGTTAATTATCTAAAAAAATTAAAGGAAAGTCTGTGTTCAAAAAACTAGCTTCACTCGTCTTATTCGGTTTCATCGCCCTTCCAGCATTATCAACAGAAAAGCCGGTCAGTAGCATTGCTGAGCAAACGGCTGAATATGCGGCCAATACATATCAGCAAGCTATGGTGGCGAGTTTAGCCGAATTAGTTAAATACAATACCGTAGCAGTCGACGGTCTTTCAGCTAACGACAACCCTGAGCATATTGCCTTTAAAGCTGAACTTAAAAAGCAAGCAAAAGCGTTGGGTCTTGATTATAAAGATGATGGTTACGTCGTTGTTATCGGCTTAGGTGAAGGTGAAGACCGCTTTGGTATTATTACTCACGGTGATATACAACCGGTTAACCCGAAAAAGTGGCAGAAGTCACCTTTTGAACTTGACACAACTTCTGAGCCAGGGAAACTTATCGGACGCGGAACTGAAGACGATAAAGGACCTATATCAACAGCGTTATACGCCATGAAAGCGATTAAAGATAAAAATATCAAGTTAAATAAGCGTATAGAATTATATGTATACATGGCCGAAGAATCAGACTGGGCGCCGCTGCAAGCCTATATAAAAACCCATACATTACCACAAACAAACATCACAATAGATGCTGAATACCCCGTTGTAACTGCAGAAAAGGGCTACGGAACAATAAAAATAGCCTTTAACAAAGAAAAGTACACCGGCATCGGTGCCTATATTAGTGAATTTACCGGTGGTTTTTTTGGCAGCCAGATACCTGAAGATGCTAAAGCTGTTATTGAAAATGCTGACATTAGCTTACTCCAACGACTAATGGTTAAAGCAAGATACTATCAAGGTATAAGCTTTGATCTTATTTTAAAAGATCAACAATTAACCATTACCGCATTAGGGAAATCGGCGCATTCTTCAAAACCAGACGAAGGTGTAAATGCGATACCGTATTTAGCTGACTTATTGTCAGAGACTCGCTGGCCATCGAATGGTGCAGGTACCTTGGTCAACTTTCTTAATGATAATATTGGTTTAGGTCTTGAAGGGAAAAAGTTTGGTGACATTGCCTATAGTGATGATTTTATGGGGCCAATGACGGTTTCCCCAACGGTTATCAAACAACTAAAACACAATATTGAATTAAACATTAATATTCGTCGTCCGCGCGGAAAATCAGCACAGCAATTAACCCAAGAAATTAACCATGCTCTTGCCACATGGAAACTAACCAATATGGCTAATATTACTGAATTAGAACATTATATTGGCGAGCCCTTTATACAAAAAGATGCACCACATATTAATACCTTACTTTCAGTATTTTCGCACTTTACCGGTATAAAAGATGCTAAGCCGATTGCGATTGGTGGTGGCACTAACTCTCGCCTATTTCCTAATGCGGTTAGCTTTGGTCCATCTATGCCTGGTGCCGAATATACCGGGCATTCCGAGCATGAGTTTATTACCATGAAACAGTTCGTTTTGAATTTAAAAATGTATACCGCAGTGATGGTTGAGTTAACGAAATAAAGTTTAGTCTGAAATAATAACCTAGGGATCAAAAGTAATTGATCCCTTTTTTATTAACATAAATCATAAAGTTTATAACTCAGTAGCAGCTGAACAGGGCTAAATTAGCTTAATTGAGATCAGCTAATTTAGCTTTAATATTAGCTCTTACTTCATCTATTTGGTCGGTGATAAAACTAATGTCATTTTGGCTTGCTTGAATTGTCGACCAATTGTCATTCCAACGCTGCTTTAACAAAGCTGAACTACTTTCAACCTCAGGACTAATTAAGACACTTAAGTCTACGACCAAGCCTATTTTTATCCAGCCTAACCGAGGATTTCCTGCCGATTCATCCTGATCATAATGAGCGGAAAAAACGACTTGTTCAAACTCGGCTAAACTTTTTAACACCTCAAATGAAGCGGTACGAATATTATTATTGTCTTCACTGACTTCAAGCCGCCAAGCATTATAACTAAAGCCAACAACAGCAAAAAATAGACTAAATATAGTCGTAATATAATAAAGTCTTAGTTTTTTTTTCAACAGCTGATTATTAAGCATATCATTCCATATTCTACAATTAGGTTACAGGTACTTTTACTCGAATAAACAAAGCCATTTGAACATAAATCGACAACATAACTTCACCACAAACAACAAACCCTGTTATTATTTATTAACAAGTACCAAGCGACTAAAACCTAACGAGTAAATAACAACAATGAAGAAAACATGCATAGTAACGGGCGGTAGTTCCGGTATTGGATTAAGTATAGTTGAGTTATTTATCCGTAAAAATTATCAAGTATTCAATTTAGATTTACAGCCAAGTAATACCGGTACATTTATAAAGTGTGATGTTACCGATTTCCGACAAGTAAAAAACATTGTTTCAAGCATTGTCAAAGAGAGCAATATCGACGTATTGGTCTCTAACGCCGGCATTCACTTTTCAGGTAATATCGAAAACACCTCAGAAAGTGATTTTGATAAAGTATTTAACATTAATGTTAAGGGTGCTTACGCCGCGATAAGGGCAGTATTGCCTAATATGAAAGCTAATAATAACGGCGCTATTATTTTAATGGCCTCAGACCAAGCGTTAATAGCTAAGCAAAACTCTTTTGCTTATAACATGAGTAAAGCAGCGCTAGCTTCAATGGCAAAAACCACTGCGCTTGATTACGCCAGCTTTAATATTCGCGCCAATGCAGTTTGTCCGGGCACTATAGAAACACCTTTATACCACCAAGCCATTAATAGTTATTGTCAGCGTTCAGGTGCAGATAAATCGCAAGTACATGCAGAAGAAGCGGCATTACAACCCTTAGGCCGTTTAGGACAACCTGAAGAAGTAGCTGAATTAGTCTACTTTTTAGCTTCAGACAAAGCCAAGTTTATTACCGGTAGTTTACAAGTAATTGATGGTGGTTATACCACTCAATAGCTATGTTTTTTTTAAGAATGATTAGCTTGAACTAAAGACCGTCATGCTGAACTTGCTTACAGAGATGTAAGTACTTAGGTTTAGTCGGGAACATTAAACCTGTGGTTCAGCATGACCAATAGCCCAATGATATTCAGTCATAAAAAGTAATGATAATAAAATGAAAATAATAGATCCGCATCTACATTTATTTAACCTTGAACAAGGTGATTACCAGTGGCTAAAAGCTGAAAATCCCCCGCATTGGTTAGATAAAAAAAAGATCGTCAAAAACTTCACTGAAAAAGACTTGCGCTTACCTTCACCATTCGAACTTGCTGGTTTTGTCCATATTGAAGCAGGGTTCAATAATCAAGAACCTTGGCGTGAAATTCACTGGTTAGAATCTCATTGTACTTTACCCTTCAAATCAATCGCGGGTATTGACCTTCAGCTTGAACCATCAATGTTTTTACAAGCAATTATTCAGCTCAAAAAATTTAAATCAGTCGTTGGTGTTCGCGATATTCTTGATGATAATGCAATTCACTATTTATCTAATCCACAAGTACAAAAAAATTTAGCCTTGTTGGCGAAAGAGCAGTTGATTTTTGAGTTGCAAATGCCACTTAACAATCTAGACAGTGTATATTTACTTGCTGAACTTTTAGCTGAAATGCCACAATTATCTGTGGTAATTAATCATGCCGGATGGCCACCACAGCAAAAAAGTGAAGAGAGTGAAGAGTGTGAACATCAGCGCTGGTTGCAGGGAATTAAAATATTAAGTGCGTTTGAACATTGTGCAATAAAATGTTCAGGTTATGAAATGACCAATAGGCAGTACACTAGTGTTTGGCAACAAAACATAATTAAACACTGTATTAGCTGCTTTGGTATTAAGCGTGTCATGCTCGCGAGCAATTTTCCCTTGTGTACTTTTCATAGTTCTTATCAAGCTTATTGGCAGCAACAAATTACCACGGCCAGCTTTTCAACTGACGAGCTTGCTAAATTATGTCACCACAATACAGAGCGGATTTATAGTTTTTAGTTTGAGATCCATCTATTAATCAAGCGGACTCATTATATAGGCAGCTCAACGATAAAGGTCATTCCTTCACCTGTATCGCTGTTACATTCAATTTTTCCTTTCAAATTGGTAATTGTATTATAAACGATGGTCATCCCTAAACCAGGTCGTCCTGTTCCTCGGCTGGTGGTGAAAAATGGTTCAAATATCCTTTTCAATTGCGCGGTATCCATGCCACAGCCATTATCAGAATAAGTAAACGTTAATAGGTTTGCTGACTTATTTTCAAAATTTAGTTCTATACAACCTTCTGATAACTCACTAAAGCCATGGGTGACTGAGTTGGTGAAAAAATTGGTGATGATATCGATAAAAGCGTTGGGATTACTGTAAATGTTTAAAGTTTTTGGACAATTAAGCTTTACTTGTGCCGGGGATAAATCAAACTTTAGGCTAAGGGCAATAGTTAAGTCTGAGATGAATTCATGTAAATTAAAGTGTTTTTCTGCTGAACTGTGTTCAATTACAGCAACTTCTTTAAAGAGACTGACTAAATCGGCACTTCTCTTTAAATTACTTTGTACTAACTGGCAACCTTGATCAATATTAGTAAGAATATGGTAAAATTGACTTTTAGTCAGCTTTTCTTTCTTAAGCTTCGCCAGTTCATCTTCAATACAAGAAGCTGCCGTAATACTCGTTCCCATTGGCGTATTGAGTTCATGCGCCATCCCTGACATTAAGTTAGTGAGCGATGCTAATTTTTGAGACTCTAAAATACTGGCATGAGCAAGTTGCAATTTATTTAATGAGACTTCTAGCGCTGTATTTTTCTCTGCTAACATCGTCGGGCTTGGAAACTTAAGAAAAAATGGCAATATAAACCAGATAACAATACCAGTTGCCAGTGAAGCAACTGCCGTAATAGCCTTAACGATAGAGGAAATCCCATAAATAGGCTTCCAAATAACAATAGCGCTAATAAGGTGAGAAGTACCACAGGCAACAAATATTACCGAACCTGCTAGAATAAAAAACCATGGGTAAGGTAAATCATGACGCTTTTTTACAAACGTAATTACGGCGGCAGTTATAGAAAAATAAGCCAAAGCAGTCGTCACATCGGATATCACTGAAGTCCATAATATGTCTGGCTGCCATAAATAGCACATACCATGAGGCATGAAGTTTTCTTGACTAAAAAATGAATCACTAACCATGAGCTTCCCTTAGTATCACGCCGTAAAAACACATTGAATAACAAAAAAGATTTACAGTTAAAATGAAACCTTATTTAGCAGTATAGTTCTCTATTCAGCGGGGGGAGTTATCTTATTCCATAAGCCTTTTTACTTATTTAACTGCTCATATCACTAACTATCACAGTAACGATAAAGGTACGAAATTTAGTAATAATTGCTTTAAATGAAAAATAAATCTACAAATAAACCAAAAGTTAAATTATCATTACCAATAATTAGCTGAGATGAGAAATATAATGGACAACTTCGACAGAGATATTCTTAAGATATTGCAAAACGACTGCACACAATCGGTTAGCGAAGTTGCCGCACAGGTTGGTCTGTCGACAACACCATGTTGGCGCCGTATTCAAGCTATGGAAAAAAACGGTATTATTAAAGGCCGTGTAGCCTTGGCAGACCCTGAAAAACTGAATGTCGGCTTAACCGTTTTCGTGATGATAAAAACGAATCAGCACAACCCTGATTGGCTTAATGACTTTAGTAAAAACTCCAAAGAGTTTCCTGAAATTATTGAATTTTATCGTATGAGTGGCGAAGTCGATTACTTATTGCGCGTGGTCGTTTCAGACATGAAAGCTTATGACGCTTTCTACAAAAAACTGATAACACAAGCTAGTTTTGCTGATATCAGCTCAAGCTTTGCCATGGAAGAGATTAAATATACCACAGCATTACCTGTTGATTATATTTGATAGCAATAAAGAGCTTAGAGCTATTGCAAGTCACTAACACCACGGCTTATATAATAACGAATACCACCACCTTCAATGGACATAGCTTTTATTGAACGATCAAAACTGGAGGGCTCTTGAGGATTTTTACTATTAAGATTAAGCAGTGCATACATTAAATCCATTCTTTGCTCATCCCATGCATCGTCATTATTTGAGATATTACTAAAATCTAATTTGCACAAGGTTCCTTTGCACTCTAAGTCATTAACTTGGATAGCAGAAAATCTTACTTCTCCATTTTCATTATTAAATAAAACATGATCATTAATGTTATCAAGCATTTTATTTGACCATTCAACATCATACTCATCAGTTTCAAAGGCACGATTAATGTTTTTAATTTTTTTAAAATACCCAAAAGCTTTCTCTTGCACCTTTTTCTCATTAATAATTAATTCATCAAAACTTGCCAGAGTGTTTTCTATATTTGTGGAAATAGCATCCGAATTTTCTAAAGGTTCTGCCGTACTAGTATTTTTCTTATTGTTTTCGATTGAAACATCTGATGAGGTAGGTAAAGAAGGTGAATTGTTATCTTTTATTTCTGAGTCTTGTTTCTCTACATCATACTCAACTTTAACAGTTGAGTTGTTAGCTTGATAAATAGTAACAAAATAATAAACTATACCAATGACTAAAATTGGAAAACTTACCTTAAGAAAAAGTTTAAATGACTTTGTCATATTTTAACATCCGTGTATGTTTTTATATTGAAAGTGAGCAGCTATTAACTGCTCATAAATAAGCATTAAAATACTGATTAAGTTTCTTTGTTTGGTTCTGACTGAGTCTTAACTCTACTACCTCTGACAGTTAAGCATACGTCATTACTGTCACAAACTTCAATACCTAACAACCCACCAGCCATTGTACATCCACCAGTACATGAAACAGTCGTTACTCCGTTAGTTGTTCCATGGACAGTGACACCGGCAAATGAATTTAACGACAATACTACAATGCCGCAAACTCCTATTGTAATGAGTTTTTGTATGCTGTTTTTCATTTAACATTCCTTATTAAAAAATCAATAACTGGCAAGTCATTTTGCAAGTTAAAAACAAATATACATCTAGTAACAAAAAAAACAATCAATTAAAGTTTTATTAACATAAAAGTTCATCAATTAGCTACTTAATGATGATGAAATATTAACGTTATCTTATCAAAAAATATTTTATATATTATTTCAATGCATTAACCGTAATATTAGGCGAACGTTTTACCACTTCATCATTCAATTCAATACCTAAACCCGGTACTTCTGTGACTTGAAAAAAACCGTTCTTAGGTTGTGGATCTTGAATACATAATTCACGATTCCACTGTTTAGTGGCATAAGTATGATGTTCGTGAATAAGGAAGTTTGGAATTGCCGTTTCTAAATGAAGTGATGCGGCTGTTGCCACTGGTCCACCACAAACATGCGCTTGAATGCGAATGTCATAAACATCGGCGTAGTCACACACTTTTTTGGCTTCGGTAAAACCGCCACATAAGCCTACATCGGGTTGTAGCACATCAATACTTTGATCTTCAAAGTATTGTCGAACATCCCAACGATGATACAAGCGTTCACCGCCGGCAATGGGCACATTGACACGTTCAGCTACTTTTTTATGGACTTTAGCATTCAAGTAATTCACCGGCTCTTCGTACATCATACAGCCCACTTCTTCAACAACTTCGCCCATTTGAATAGCAGATGCTGCCCCCATTAATGAATGAGATTCAAAAATAATGTCAACATCTTCGCCAACTGCGTCGCGAATAGCACGTAACCTGTCGCCAAATAAACGCATTTGCGGTTTAGTAAATAACTTAGTTCTGTCAAACGACGAGGTGCCATCGGCGTTATAAACGATTGGATCAACTTTCACTGCGTCATAACCCTCGGCAACAGCCTTTAATGCAGCTTCAGCATATTCTTCAGGTAAGAATAACTTTTTAATTTCAACGTCCCAGTCAAACTGTAATTGGCTGGCATAGGTGCGTAATTTATCATTCACTTTACCGCCTAATAATTGGTAAACCGGTACGCCTAATGCTTTACCCTTTATATCCCAAAGAGCGGTATCAATAGCGCTCATGGCAGAATATAAAACAGGTCCACCGCCTAACCCCCAAAAGCTTTCTCGTAACATTCTCGACCATAACAGCTCAGTTCTAAAAGGGTCAAAGCCAATTAATACCGCTTCGGTGATCTCTTTTATCATCGCCGCCGCCGCGCTGTGTCCCCAATCGTAAGCAAGGCCAGCTTCACCAACACCCGAGATACCTTCATCGGTATGGACGCGAATAAATACTGGGTTCCAACCGGCACGGTTTGGGCATTCAATATCAAAAATTTCTACGTGAGTTACTTTCATTATTTTCTCAAAATATATTAGGTTTTATCGCAATGAACAACTTTCGTTACGACCGGTTCGAGGTCCTAAAACACAGGTTTATTGTTCCTGACTAAACCTAAGTACTTACATCCCTGTAAGCAGTTTCAGGATGACGTGTTTATCTATAATTTAGGATGACTGTTTCAGCTATCATTCAATGTGACTACTATAAGTTTTATGTGGCGAAACTTGGATCTGCTCGGTACGCTTTTCTCACCATCGCAGGCCACGACTTTTGTCCACCCGTTGTTCCTGTATGTACAACATTCGCTTGAGCTTTAATACCGTCGACAATACTTTGGTCAACTAAAATGGCTTCCATGCCAGTGGCCATTACTTGTAATTGTACTTGGCAAGCACGTGTTAAGTCGTACATATGCATAAAGGCATCGCCAATGGTTTCACCAAGCGTTAAACCACCGTGATTTCTTAACAGCATAAAGTTGGCAGTTCCAAGGTTATTCTGCAAACGTAATTTTTCATCCGCATTAACCGCCAAACCTTCGTAATCATGATAGCTCATTGATGCCAGTGCAAACATTGCATATTGGCTTAACGGCAATAACCCCTCAGTTAAGCTGGCTACGGCAATAGTTTCATTGGTGTGTAAATGCAAAACACATTGCGCGTCATGACGAGCTTCGTGGACTGCGCTATGAATAGTAAAACCGGCAGGGTTAATTTCAAAAGGACAATCAGGGTCAATAATATTGCCGGCTAAATCTATTTTTACTAGGTTTGATGCCGTTATTTCTTCAAAAGCTAAACCAAAGGCATTAATTAATAAATGCTCCGAGTCAGGAATACGCGCGGAAATATGGGTATAAATTAAATCATCCCACCCCTGTAATGCAATAAGACGATAACAAGCGGCTAAATCTACGCGAGTTTGCCACTCTTGTGTCGACACTTTATTTTTTAGATTGAGTTGTGGAATGCTTAACATCAAAAAATCCTTATAAAATCATAATATCCCCATCACACTTCAAGATGCGGGTTTCAGCAAGTCGTATGGAGGTAAGCTAGAGCATCAGTTCAGTGTTGCGGTACTTGATTAGAAAATACCATTATCTGCGTAACGCGCCTTGAGCTATGATAGGTTTAAGCAATATTAAATCATCCCTACTACCAAGCAAACCTCTAGATCAAAGAATCGCACCAAATAGCTAGATAAAAATAGACTAACTTAAGCACGAATCAAATAAATATATATCGATTACACCAGCATCTTAATCAAGCTGCCCATCAATAAAATAAAAACAAGGATAGGAATTATCTTTGAATACTTTGCTTGTTCTTCGTCATCAATAGGTTTACCAAAGCGTTCACCTAAAACAACCATTAAAGCGATGCCAGCAAAAACGGCTAACAGTATAATCAGTAAGGTCATAACGTTCCTTTAACATTTTGGGGAATCTAGCAAGTGTAACAAAATTATTATCGAAATAGCGACTATCAATAGCGTTACCGACACTAAACTTTAAAGCGTTTTTTTATACGTTTTACTTACATTCAATTTTTAAATAATTAACACAAAAAAACGAGCTGTTTTTAAAGAAATAAAAATAAGCATTACATTCGTGAATTATTCAATTACCATAGCAAAATAACCAATAAAATACGTAAACAACTATATGACTGCATCTGATGATTTCTCTGAAAAACGTAGATTTATTATAAGATTAGGTAAAGCCTTACATAAATTCGGTACTCCTGCGTATCGCCTTGAAGCTCATTTACAGAATGTAGCAAAATTTCTTGATTTAAAAGCATGTTTTATTATCACGCCAACAGCACTTACCTTTGTACTTTCTGAAGATGAAGAGAATCAGCAATACAACCATGTTATGCGCGTAAAACCTGGCGAGCTTGATTTAGGCTCGTTGGCACGAACCGATGAATTAGTTGATGAATTAAGTTCCGGAGAACGTACATTAGCTGAAGCGACTGAACGCCTTGATGAGATTGCCAATAAACCTAACCCTTATGGCCGCTTGCTAACATTTCTTGCTTTTGGTGGCTCAAGTGGTGCTTTTGCTATGCTAATGCACACCAGTTGGAATGATGTGTTCTGGTCAACCTTACTAGGTTTTGTCGCTTGTTTATTTGTTTTTTGGGCTGAGAATTCTCGTCGAGTTACCGATATGTTAGAGCCTATTGCTGCTATTACTACCGCACTAATAGCCTCAGCAATTACGCTCATTGATCCCAGTATAAATATGCCTTTAGTTATTCTTTCTGCCATTATCGCATTTATTCCCGGTTTAGCACTTACCCTTGGATTAGCGGAACTAGCAGCTAGAAATCTAATGTCGGGAACCGCACGTATTATGGACGCGATAATGATCCTCTTTAAGCTCTATTTTGGCGCAGTGTTAGGCATGGCATTAGGTAAACTATTGTGGGGCGAAGTTACCTTTATTGAACCCAGCGACATACCTACTTGGACAGCGTGGGCGGCGGTCACGGCACTTTCGATTAGCTTGGTTATTTTGTTTCGCGTACGCAAAAAAGACGCGCCTTGGGGAATAATTGCTGGTTACATTGCTTATGGAGCAAGCATTATTGGTGCAATTTATTTAGGCCCTGCGCTTGGCGCTTTTGTCGGCGCTTTTGCTTTAGGTATTTATGCGAATTTATTTTCTCGACTCATGAAATTACCATCGAGCATTGTTAAGATATTAGGCCTGGTGGTACTTGTTCCTGGTAGCAAAGTCTATATCGGTTTAAACAGCGCAATTTCAGGGGTCGATATGCTAAATACAACGAATATTGCCTCACAAACCTTTCTAATATTTATGTCTTTAGTGGCAGGGCTTATTTTTTCGAATGTTGCCTTACCTTCTCGTAAATCGTTATAGCTAATAGAAATAAAATGATGAAGCAATCAAACAAAAAAACGACCTATCATCACGGTGATTTACGTAGTTCACTCGTTGAAATAGGTGCCGAAATGGTGAATGAACAAGGCATCGAAGGCTTGTCGTTACGTAAGCTTGCCGAGCGCATTGGTGTTTCTCGTACGGCGGCATATCATTACTTTAACAATAAGAACGATTTGCTCTGTGCTATTGCGGCATTAGGTTTTGTACAATGGCAAAAATTATCTGAACAAATTTTTGATGACCAAAAATTATCAAATGAAGATAAGTTCCGCCAATTTGTCCATCAATATATTCATTTTGCCACACAGAACCCATCACTTTATGAGCTAATGTTTGGCAAAACCATTTGGAAAAACAACAATAGTGATCAAGCATTACGTGATATTGCCTACCCCAGCTTTAATTACCAGCTTGAAATGACCAAAGTTTGGCAACAACAAGGTCTGCTTATTACCGACGAAAATAGCTTACGTTTGGCACAAGTTACATGGGGCGCTTTGCATGGTATTGTTCGTTTACTTATTGATGGCATATACCTTGATACCAGCCACATTGAAGAAATGTGTGAATGTGTGGTAAAGGTTTTTATGCGGCCAACAAAAAATAACAAGGTTAACTAATGTCTGAAGAAAATAGCGCACCGAAAGCAACTCAATTTGATGAGTTTTTTTCCATCAGTTATACATTTAATATTAATATTTCGATCCTCAATAACGACACTGCTCCGAGTTATCAAACATTCATGGATAAAATGCCAATGCCCTTTAAAATGGCATCTGAAATGATAACGCTTGACCAAGCAGCCTTACGCCCCTTACAAACACTCGGCAGTGTTGCCGGCCAATTGGTTGACTATTTACATCATCAAGCGCAAAAGATTGATTTACTGGTCAGTTATATTTTAAATCAGCAAGACAGCGAAGCACAACGTTTTCAAGGAATAAATTTTGGCGGTGGCGGCATTATTTTCAGCAGCGAGCAGCCGTTTTCTGTCGGACAGTTCATTGAATTAAAAATATTTTTAAACGATGAAAATTGCGCGATTTATTGCTGTGGTGAAATAATCTCAGCGGAGACTACTGAAAATGAAAGCATTAGCTATAAAGTCGTTTATCAACACATTCGTGAAGAAGACCGTGAAATTTTAGTACGCTGTAGTTTGCATCAGCAATCCAAACAATTGCAAGTTTTAGCTAAGCAGCGCAATGAAGCATCGGCAAAATAATAAGCACGTTATCAACATTAGTATCCTAGGAACATCCCATGAATATGAATAAAAGAGCTTTCTTAAAAGCCAGCGGCGCAAGCCTTGCTGCATTATCGATTACTTCTACAGCACTTGCCTCTTCAACTCAAAAAGCCACATCGAATAAAGATACGCTTAAAAACATTACCAAGGGTGTCTCTGCAATTACCGCGGCTGAGCGTGAAGTTCGTATTAAAAAAGCGCAAAAATTAATGCAACAAATGAACATTTCCGCCTTAATTATTGAGCCCGGCGCAGCAATGGATTATTTCTCTGGTATTCAATGGTGGCGCAGCGAACGCCTTACCGCTTTAGTTATTCCTCAACAAGGTAAAGTCGGTATTGTTTGTCCATTCTTTGAAGAGCCGAGCATTCAAGAAAGTTTAGCGATTGACGGTGACATTCGTGTTTGGCAAGAACATGAAAGCCCATTCGAGCGCATCAAACAAATATTAGTCGACCGCGGTATTAACCTTGCAAAAGGTAAGATAGGTTTTGAAAACTCTGTACGTTACTTTGTGCAACATGGCGTAATGAATTTATTATCAAACCTCCAGCATATCAGCGCTGAACCAGTAACTCGTGGTTGTCGCATCATTAAAAGCCATCATGAATTACAATTGATGCACAAAGCCAATGAAGTCACTTTATTAGCTTATGCTGAAGTTTATGCAAAACTAGAAGTCGGTATGACTTCCTCACAAGTAAAAAGCTTAATGAGTAATGCGCAATCAGCCTTAGGCGGCAGCAGTCCATGGAATATGGCGTTAATCGACCAAGCAAGTGCTTTTCCGCATGGTAGTAAAAAGAAACATATTATCAAAGAAGGCTCTATTGTCTTGATGGACTGTGGTTGTAATGTCCACGGCTATCAGTCAGATATCAGCAGAACTTTTGTGGTTGGCGAGCCCTCTAAACGTCAAAGAGATATTTGGCAAACCGTTCGAACAGGTCAGCAAATTGCATTAGAGCAAGCGCAAATAGGATCTCCGGCAGGCTTAGTTGATGATGCAGTAAGAAAGCATTATCAAGCTAAAGGCTTTGGCCCTGGCTATCAGTTACCAGGGTTATCACACAGAACTGGCCATGGCATTGGTATGGAAGGTCATGAAAGCGTTAACTTTGTTCATGGTGAACAAGAAAAACTTCGCGCTGGTATGTGTTTTTCTAATGAGCCCGGCATTTATATTCCAGGCGAATTTGGTGTCCGTCTTGAAGATTGCCTATATATGACAGATAAAGGCGCACAATGGTTTACCGTGCCGCCAGACTCTTTAGATTCACCGATTGGCAAGGTTGCTCGCTTTACATAATATAAATGTTAATTGTCGAAGTATTTATCAATATTAGGAGCAGGTAAACTCCCCTGCTCCTTTTGCTTTTGCTTTTGTAAATTTTTATAACGCGGTAACGTTTTCACCTTGGTCAATGCTATCGAATGTTCAATTTGATAATTAAACACCTGCCCTTGTTCAAGAGCTTGCACCAAATAACGCATAGCCAATACCTCATCGTTTAATACAGCATAAATTTCAGCAAGATATAAACTCGTTCTCGGCTTTTCACTGCCAGATAAATGCAAGCTAATCAGCTGGTTTTTAAATTTTTCAGCGAGCAGCTTGTTTATTCTCTCTTGTGACGCTGAGCCACTATTTTCTAATAAGGCTAACAATATATTCGCATGGTTGAATGGTTGATTTTCTCGCTTATCCGCAACTTTTTGGTAATAGATGTTAGCGGTTTTTTCTTTTCCTTGATAAAAGTAACTATCCGCTAACGCTTCAAGTAATAAAGGATGTTCCGGTTGAACAGTTAAGCTTTCTGCAATTATTTCTCGCGCTTTTTCGAACTGCTCTAATTTAATATACAGGTGAGCGAGATGGTAGGTCGTTAACAAGTAATCAGGTTGTTGTTCAAAGGATTTTTGGTACCAGTGTAATGCTAGCTCTAAATGTTCTGTACGCTGTAATGTTATCGCAAGGTGTAACATAGCGACAGCGTAATTAGGGTCAGCTTTTAAGGCTTTTTCATGCCAAAACAAAGCTTGTGCAAACTTCCCTTGTTCACTGTAAATAAAAGCTAAGTTAGTCAAAATTTCACGGTCGTCTAGCGCAATTTTTTCAGCTCTTAATAGAGCATTAATACTTTTTGATAACCAACCCGACACGTAATAGGCAGTGCCTAATGCTTTATATGCATCTGGAGAATTATTATTATAACTAATCGCCAGATAAGCGTTATCAATAGCGGCTTGTTTACTTTTTTCGTTACCGCCAAACTGAAAATACTTTTGGCTATAGGCTTGGCTTAAACCCGCATAGGCTTGCGAAAACGTTGGTTTTTCAGCAATGGCGCGTCGATAAAAGTCGATCGCTATTTTATTATCTTGTGCTCGGTAACGCTTATAATATTCACGACCTCGCTGATACAAATTATAAGCAGACTTGCCGACTTGCTGCTCAAGCAAACTTATCGATGGCTCTGCATTAACCGCCGCTTTAAGTTCAGCTTCTTGCTGATAAAATAATGACGTTAATATAAACGAGCTAACAACAACAACAAAAATCAGTAAACCGATATAGGCAGGCCTTCGCCACCATCGATGTAACGATGAAGATAATAAATTTGGCAGTAAGTCGTTGGCAGACGAATCAAGCGTGACTGATGGCGAGCGTTTTACCACACATTCACAACTTACTTGTGGAATAATCCGATAACCGCGCCCTCGCACAGCTTCAATATATTTAGGATCACAGGCACTATCACCAAGTGACTTTCGTAATAACTTTACCCGTTGTTTTAAGGTTTCATCACCAATAACACGGTCAGGCCAAACTTTTAGCATCAATTCTTGCTGACTTAATAAGGCAGGAGCAGCCTGCGCTAATGCCACCAAGAGTTCATAGCTAAGTTTTGGTATCGTCAGGGCTTCACCGTTACGAGTAAGCTCACCTCTTTGCACATCTAAGTTAAGATCATCAATAAGATAGCGAGTTACTTTATTATTTTTTGTTACCACTACAGTGGCATTTTTTATTTCCGTCATAACGCTTAATTTATCGTATATTCACCAAAGAGCAACTGTTTCATTAACTATTCACCAAAGCTTCACCATAACTTTCAAAGAGCTTCACTAAGGCTTCAAGTACAAAATTTATTCAGGCGTATGCTGAAAGGGATAAAAAAATATAATAGTCAAAGGAAAAATAATGACAACAACGTTACAGGCACCACCTGAATTTGATAATTTATGGGGACATCCAAAACCATTATGGATGTTATTTATGGCAGAATTTTGGGAACGATTTGCTTTCTACGGCATTCGATGGGCATTAACCTTATATATAGTCGCGCAGTTTTTTAATGGTGATACTTCAGGACAATCATTTGCGTCAAATACTTACGGTTCATATTTAGCGTTAGTTTATGCAAGTGCGATTTTTGGCGGTTATATTGCTGACAAAGTTATTGGCTCACAGCACTCCATACTCGTTGGCGCGTTAATAATGGGTGCCGGATTGTTTATGATCATGATGCCCGACCAGACATTTTTTATGGTCGGCCTAGCGACCGTCATTGTCGGTAATGGTTTATTTAAACCTAATATTTCTAATTTGGTCGGCAAAATTTATCCTGAAGGTGATCCTCGTCGCGATAATGGTTTTAGTATTTTTTATATGGGCATAAACGCAGGGGCTATGGTTTCTCCGATTATTACCCAATGGTTAGCCAGCACATTAACCGATACACCGATGATGGATAATTATAAGGCTGTTTTTGGCGCAGCTGGTGTGGGTATGCTTATCAGCTACGTTTGGTTTTACATCGGTCGTAAGCAATTAAAAGGCCTTGGCAGTGTTAAAAAAACACCGATGCGCACCCGGAACCTTGTTTATGTCGTGTTCGGCGCTATTGCTTCCATTGTCCCTTTCTACATTCTGATGGCTTTTGCAGGCGCAAAAATTCTAGCATGGATTTTATTCGCGTTATTTGTCGCCTTAGCTGTAATGCTACTGTCTCATGCTAAACGCGACGGAAAAGTCGCCTTTGAGCGGGTTGTTGCTTGTTTAATTATGTTTGCCTTTAACGTTATTTTCTTTATGTTTTTTGAACAAGCAGGCAGTTCATTAACCTTTTTAGCCCAGAATATTGTTGATAGAAGCATTACCGAAGCGATTGAATTTAAAATTGCGTGGTTTCAGTCAGTAAACTCTGTCTCTATTTTAATTTTTGCGCCGATCGTTACTATTTTATGGATTTTTATGGCAAAGAAAAAGCTTGAACCGAGTATTCCCCGTAAATTTTCTTTGGGCTTATTAGGCACAGGTTTAGGCTTTTTAGTTTTGATGTACGCTTTAGAAAACTTACTTGATGAAAATAACATGATCCCTATTTGGCCACTTGCTGCTTGCTACGTTTTACATACTATTGGTGAGTTATGTTTATCGCCTATTGGTTTGTCTATGGTCAGTAAGTTAGTACCCGCTTCTCTCGCTGGTTTTGCTTTTGGCGGTTGGTTTTTAAGTACTGCAATCGGTAATAATTTTTCGGGCATGTTAGCCGGTTCAATGAGCGGCGAAACAGGTATGACGGTTGCTTCAGCATTATCAGGTTTTAGTTTTAGCTTTTGGCTATTAACCGCAGGTGGTGTATTACTGTTTATTATTGGCCCAATGATTAACAAGTTAATGCATGGCGTTAAGTAATACCGAAGTTAGCCACTTTATATAATTTGTGCTAATAAAATACTCGCGCGCCGGTAAGCAAAATAACTTGCCTGCGCGTATTATTTAACTAATGTCTGACTACGCATAATTTTTGAGGTTATTAATCCGAAAATAGATAACTCTGAATCTTTACTTTCTCCACACAGAAGAGCATTTTTTTAATGCGAATTATTGGTGATATAGCATGCTTATTTAGCGGTAAATAATCCGACATTGCGGTCGTTAGCATCAGTGATTACTTTATGACTTTTTATCGCTAGCACAGGAAAAATGCCATCAACTATTCTAAACTTGTTAATAAGCACGATAATATGAGGATAATGATAGTGAAAATGGCAGACATCCACAGTGAAATCCAAACAGGTATTATTAATTACCTTTCAGTGAACCCTGGAGCATCAGCTTCAATCCATCATATATGTAACCAGTGGCTTGGCAATGAAAGGTGCCCTCACAATATTGCTCAAGTACAAACCGCAGTCGATCGATTACTTGCCCGAGGTGAAATGCATAAACGTTCAGACGCTGATATATACACTTTATAGGTGTAAGACTAAACTGAGTTGAATTTAGTTAGCCATCTCCCTAAGAGCTGTCTCTATTACCTTGAAGATCTAACGTAACAGTTCAATCGTTGGGGTATGGCTCTTGCTTGCCTTATTTAACAAAGTTCTTGTGCGAAAAAATCCGTTGAAAATATTTTTTGAAATATTGAATTTCCAAATTAAAAATCAAAAGGTAGTAGTTGCCGAACGATAGTCCGTAAACTTTTAGCTAAATTAACGCACTTTGTTTGCCTATCCCACGAGTTAACAAAATTATAGGCCAATTAATTATTCTAATCGTCACTAATGCCACAATGTATGGACTCCTCCAACCTATGAGCTAGGTTTATTAGTGTCTACCAAACACAAATTAAGGATCCATAC
>JABSOY010000022.1 GCA_013215385.1 Colwellia sp. | reverse complement strand
TAAGCTATTGTTCACCAATAGAATATGAAGCTATAGCAGTATGAAAAAAAATGTGTCCGTTTTATCGGGGGTAGATCACTTTTAACAGTTGGCTAGGTTCCGCTTCGCTTCACATTTTAGCCAACAATTATTCACCGCTTAAGGCGGCTTTATATTGCTAAAAATATTCGAGTAACTTTCATGTTTTGGGTTTTATTATTTATTGGAATCATTTTGTCCCGCTTTGGTATTAGTAGTCTTTTTACATATAATCGGGTTAAATCTGAAAACAAACGAAATGGTGTCTTTTTAAAAGGATTAGAATATCCAAATGCTATTTTAAAAGTTAACAATCTATTTTTTAGAGTTATACGTAAATTTTTCTGGCAAGCTTCAACTGATGGTACTTGGCAACATGGAGTTTTTTCTGTTGTAATGTTTTATTTAGGTATTTCAATAATGTTTTTAGGTGCTTTTATCGATCCAGAGTCTGCAAATATTCTGTTTGGTTAAACCGCAACTTAGTTTCAAGTTTGAAGTGCGACAAAAGTAATTATTCATTAAAGTATTCCTCAGGTGTTTTATAACCAAGTAGTTGTCTTGGTCGTGTATTTAATTTAGCAGCGCTGCTATTACATCGTTGCTGAGTTAAGCCTTTCATTGATGTTCCTTTAACTAAATATTGTCTGATCAAGCCATTGGTCTTTTCGTTAGTTCTACGCTCCCAGGAGTGATGTGGATTAGCGAAGTACTAAGGGCAATTAGTGGTTTCTTCAACTTTTTGTACTGATGAAATTCACTCCCGTTATCAGAGGTTATTGTCTTAAATTGCTCAGATATTTTCTTCATCAGTTGAATCGTTCGCTTGTTTGTTGATTAAGCTGTTGTTTCGTTTAATTGACTTATCAATGTGTAAACTGTTTTACGTTCAACGAGCGTGAAAATGTAGTGCTTAGAGCATTTTCCAACCACGGTATCTATTTCCCAATGGCTTTGTTTTATTCGCGTTTCAACCAGTGTTGGACGGTCAACTAAGTTTCGTTTACCGGCAAGTCTGCCGAGGCTGTCATAAGCTTTGTAACGTTTTGTCCTTTGCTTACTAGCGCAGCGTAATTGCTACCATAAAGTGCCTCCATACATTTTATCACGCCAAATATATCGGTAAATGGTTTCATGACTGATGAAGTATCAAACTTGTTTATTTTAGACTGCTAGGTATTAAATTTTTTAAAAACTGTCGATAACTATTTATGTTGTTGAAAATAAAGGACTAGTAATGCGATAATGTTTATTCATTAATTTTAACGAAATGGCAATTTTATGCAAGATGAAGACTTTGAGCCAGTAACTAAAGAAGTAACGATACCAAGGGAACAGCTTGCGCGTTTACAAGCCACGTTAAAATCTCCAACAATATTAATTGAAAAGTTAGTCACTATTTCGCTTTGGTTACCAAAAAAGTTGCTTTCTTGGTGGCAGGTACTGCATTCAAACCAAAAAATTTATTTACTGGCGGTCATATTTGGTATTTCTCAAGACCAATCTTTATCACCAGAAACTCTATTAGAACCCAATACTGGCCTTCTTATTGTAGGTTCTATTGCTATGATCGGTATGTTACGTGAGTTACTGAATATATTTACTCAAGTTTGGCAAACACTGCTTGGTAAAAGTTTAATTTTTATAATGTACGTTATTATTGGTAATTTTACCCTTGCAGTTGCCGCGAGAAAGGTTAATTACATTACAGGTGTTGATCCAGATTCATTGATTTATGCACAAGGTTTTACCACGGTTCTAGTACTGCCTTTATGGCTGCTACTGTTAACGTCGATGAGTTTGATTTTGTTATTTACCTTAGGCAATGTATGGTTTCTCTTCCTTAAATTAGTCAATTTATTACGGTTACATCCGATCAATGTACGTGTTGGTGAACGTTTTTCCGTGTTATTTATATTTATACGTCTGTTATTAATATCACCTATCATGGTTACTTTGATGCAACCACTTAATTGGTATAACAATGAGTTAAACATTGAGATGCCCGGGGTGGTATTTACTACCAGTGAAATAGGTGATTCTGAAAATAAAGATCCTAAAAATGATTTAATAGAAAGTACGGAAGGTCAGTCAGGAGAAACTAGCCCGAAAGAAGTTTCAGTTAGTGCTGATGATGTGCATAGCAGTAAGCAAGATGAGGGAATTGTTATTCTTGATACTGATATCAATGATGCTAAAGATAAATATACTGATTTCGATCGCGCTATTGCTACGTTTGTTTATGAATATGAAACTTTCCAACTTTCCCGTTGTGAGAAAACAGACGCTGAACGAGTGAGCATTATTGGTGAAGATATAATTCTAGTTGCCGAAAAGGTTGAAGGGCACGCCTTAGGTTATAAGTTTAGTGCACGGTCTTGTGTATTAAGAGATTATAAATAAAAACTTATTTTAAGAACTCAGTATCCCCAAAAATGATACTTGTTAGTTTAAGTAAATTTTTGGGGAATTAATTTTTTACAGCGCCTACTTGCCACAAGTTATAGAAACTCAGCTTGAAATAATAAAGTCGCTGTTTATTCTGCTAATAAGGAAATAAAAAAGCTCATTTCTAATGCGCTTTCCTTTAGACGTTTAAAACGCCCTGACGCTCCGCCATGGCCCGCCTCCATATCTGTTTTAAATAGCAGTACATTATCATCTATTTTAAGCTCCCTCATCTTTGCTACCCACTTCATGGGTTCAAAGTATTGAACTTGTGAGTCGTGTAATCCTGTGGTGACGAGAATATTAGGGTAGTGTTGAGCACTGATGTTATCAATGGGCGAATAAGCTAAAATATTCTGATAGGCTTGTGCTTCGTTTGGGTTACCCCATTCGTCATATTCGTTAGTGGTTAACGGGATACTTTCATCGAGCATCGTTGTTAACACGTCTAAAAATGGCACATGCACGCCAACACCTAAATAAAGATCAGGTGCTTGGTTTACAACCGCCCCTATTAATAAACCACCGGCACTACCACCAGAAGCGAATATTTTATCTTTAGCGCCATAGCCTTGTTGAACTAATGCTTTAGTTACATCAATAAAGTCATTAAAACTATTTTGTTTATACTCCAATTTACCTGTATCGTACCATTGTCTTCCTAGCATTTCAGAGCCACGAACATGGGCGATAACGTAAACAAAACCTCGGTCGAGTAAACTTAACGTTTGACTAGAAAAGTCAGGATCTATGGTTAAACCATACGCACCATAACCGTATTGTAGCAGTGGGTTAGTACCATCCTTTTTAAACTTATCGCGACGATATACAATGGATACTGGCACTTCTACGCCATCACGTGCGGTAATAAATAAGCGTTCTGCTTGATAGTTTTCTTTGTTAAAGTCACCTAATACTTTTTGCTGCTTTAGCAGTTTTCGCTCACCGGTAGCTAAGTCAAATTCAAATAAAGAACCGGGTGTGGTTAAGCTTGAATAATACAGTCTTGCGGTTGAACTATTCGGCTCTGGGTTATCACCAAGGCAAGCAAAATAGCACGGATCATCAAAAGATAAAGGGTAATGATGACCTGAGTTTTCACCTTGCGTTGTGTGAATAATAAAGCGAATTTGACCATGTTCTCGTTCGGTGACGACAATAAAGTTATTAAATAATTCAATACCCTCAAGCAGGACATCTTTTCTGTGTGGTATCACTTCTTGCCAGTTATTAATATCATGAACCTGACTAACAGCTGCTTTCATTAACCGAAAGTTTTTTGCTTGGTAGTTGGTAACAATATAAAAATGATCGCCTATTTTATCAGCATTGTATTCGTGTTGATCTTGATAAGGAAATAGGTCGATAAACTTGCCATCAGGTTCATCAGCACTAAGCACTAAAATATGTGTTGATTCAGTTGCGTGTAAACAAATATAAATTTGTGATTCATCTCTGCTCTTATCCAAACTGATATAAAAACTGTGATCATTTTCTTCATAAACGAGGATATCATCAGACTGTGGAGAGCCTAATTTATGACGATAAACTTGAGTGCCCAACAATGTTTCAAGATCTTTTTTTACATAAAACACCGTTTTATTGTCATTAGCCCAAACCACTTCGCCTTCAGTTTCAACGAGAGTATCCGCTAAATAAGCGTCGGGAGAGTCAGATGATTTACTGCTTATCTGACTTAAGTCTTTAAAGCGAATGGTGTAAATACGGCGGCTGTCTATGTCTTCTGATATCGACATTAATTGATCATTAGGACTTATCGATACATCCCCTAAATCGTAAAATTCATGGTCTTTGGCTCGCGCATTAACATCTAATATTAGCGTTTTATTTTCACCTAAAAAGCTGGTTGCTCGGAAATGACTCGAAAACTCTTGTTCACCATTAATTTCACTGTGATACCAATATTTTCCATCTTTAGCTGGTACCGTATTATCGTCTTTTACGATCCGCCCTTTAAGTTCTTGAAAAAGTAACTCTTGTAAAGGTTGTTGCTCCTTTAATATGGCATCAGCATAATTATTTTCATTTCTTAAGTGTGCCAATATTTTTTCATCACTACGCTGGTCATCACGCATCCAATAGTAATTATCTACACGTTTATGATTATGTATTTCCATTAAATGGGGCACTTTTTCAGCGATTGGCGCGGTAATGTTTTTTTCTAAACTTGGTAAAGATGTTGGCACTAATGAATCCTTTTTAAATGATCATGTTTCGTAATTAAAAATAAAGCTAGATAACCAATTCTATCGAGCTTTTAGAGATTAAGTTAGTATTTGTTTAAAAATTTAATGAAAAGCTGAGCAATGAACATTGGAACATATCTCGGCTTTAAAATGGTTATAAGACCAATTTCATTTTAAAAAGTGTTATTTATCAGCAAGCCTAACAGGGGATTATTCTTTTTATTAACCAATGTTTTTAGCATGCTTGGATGAGTAACCTATCTCATGTTACGGATAAAATTGCATAATAAACGCCTAAAGCTACAAAACTGCTTAGCCGTTATTCTCGTAAGAAATAATGTTCAATACCCTTAGTGAAATAATAACCCTGATATTTCTCGATAAAAGTGCAGATTAATTAAAAATATGGTGAAGAAGTTAACACCGAGATGTTTTCAGAACATAAATATGCTGACAACCATCAATTATCTTTCGTTTAAATGAATCTCTTGGTCAGCTGTTCGAATAGTCGTTGCTCATTCTCTTTTAATTGCTTGCTGTCTAACAAGGCTTGTTTTTCATTTTCTAATGTTTGTCGATTACTGGTAATTTGTTTGTACAATTGCTGAGTTTGATCTTTTCTAATATTCCCTTGGTCTTCATTAATATCGACATCTTCTTTAGCAAGTTCTAGTAAGCCCATTCTGGTCTCAATTCTTTTCAAATCGAGGTAATTAATCCCCATTCGGTTATATATAATTGCTGTGTATACCTCATCACTATCTATCTTAACTTCAATGGGATGGTACATGATTTTATCTATATTTCCCTGAAGATAATCAAACGGCTTTAACTCCTTCCCCCCAAAATTTTCAGCATCAAGTTCACTTTTTACAGCCCATTTTATTTCGTTATAAATTTTTTCTAAGTCAGCTCTTTTTATATGAGTAATTTGTTCAGCAAACATAACTTGCTCAATTGAACCTGATTTAGGGCGCTGTCTGGTAATTTGATTGTTAAATTCCGCATTGAATTTATTGTCGTTGCTTTTCGGTTTACTTGAAGCCGAGTTGGGTATTACATGTTGGTTATGTATGATTATTGAGGCGGTCATTGTTTATTCCTTAGCGAGTCTTTAAAAAGACAAATCGAATGTCTAATCTTTATTGTAAATATCTCAAGCAATAAGCAGACCGATAGTTGCAACCTCAACATCTTGATCAATATCGGTTTAATATAAGGTCATTAGCTTTATTGTTAGGGGCAAGTGGAGCTCAACATAACCTAATGAAACTCAGTTCAAATAAGTTAATAATTACAGTGTTTATCATGAACTTAGTTTTATGGTTATATAACTGAAGGGGATATATATGGCCACTTATAAGGATATTAATTGCCGCTTTAGATAAAGGGACAGCAAGCTTGAAAATTAGCCAATAATAAATACTATGACACTGAACAGTTCTTATTGATTTTTTGTTCTGGGTTTATAAACATATTAGTTATATTTTTATGTAAGTTGAACAAATATTTCATTATTTAGTTATTTCTACTATATTTATCAAAACAAAGAGTAACGTTAATTTAAGGAAAGAAATGATAATTCGGATGTCACTGTGCTTATTACTCATTATGGTAAATTTTCAATTACATGCTGCCGATAAAAATAGCTCGGGAGGTTTTATCGATGTAAATGTCTACCCCTATTTGTCTGATGTTGATAACGATAATACGGTCACGTTTAATATCGGTGCTAAACTGAAAAATCGCTTTTCGTATTTTGGCTTAACAAATTTTGGCAATGAAAAAGGAGAAACAGCTTTAGGCGATATCAACACCTTCTATACAGAACAAAATATCCGTTGGCAAGTTAGCGAAAAGTCCCCAATTGATCTCACTCTGCAAATGAATTTTCGTTCAGGCGATGACAACGACCGACACCGGTTAGGCTTTCGATGGCGCATAAATGATACCCAATTATTTAGCTCTGCTTTTAAGGCTATCAACCTAAGTTGGTCTATTAATTTCCATTTAAAACAGTTTGATAGTGTTTCTGAGAATGTTTGGCAAATGGAACATGTCTTTCGCATGACATTTCCAACATTAGATAAACGACTCTACTTGGCAGGTTTCATTGATCATACCTTCAATGAAAACTTATCTGCTAATGCTGCCAATAACCCAATGGTCGGTGAAGTACAACTTGGTTATAGACTAGTAGAAAATTTATTTTTTATTCTTGAGTACCGAGTTAATGAGTATCGTCGTTCAGATGTAAATAATATGGCTGTGGGATTAGAGTATTTAATTAAATGGTAGGCTAAATAATGAAGATTAAGATCAGTAAAAAGTTTATTGCAATTTTTATATTTATATTATCTTGCCAACCCATTTATGCCACAGACTACACCATAGGTTTGGCAACTTGGTCAGGTTACCCAAATTGTGTGCAAGGGTTTAAAGATGCTCTAGCCAGTAGAGGGCTCGTTGAGGGTAGACAGCTTACTTTTATTGAAGGTGAAATTGGGGCCGACAAAATACTGCAAAAAAAGGTTGCCAATAACTTAAAAGCACAAAACATCGATTTAGTTTTTTCGCTGACAACATCAGGAACCACCATTATAAAAGAGGTTATGCCGGTTACCACACCGATAGTTTTTTCTATTGTCACTTACCCCGCTGACTCTGGTTTAATAGAATCTTTTGAATATTCTGGTAATAACTTGGTCGGAACCAGTAATTATGTACCATTATCTCACTCAGTTAATCTGTTGTTAAGCGTATTGCCAGCAACAAAAAGTATTGCAATTTTTCACCGCAAAGGTGAACCAAATTCAAAAATTCAAACCGCTAACCTATACCGTTATTTTAAGAAAAAGGGTATTAAGGTAACTGACGTTGCCGTAATAAGTATTGATGAACTAAAACTGAAAGCGATTGCCTTGGTCAATAAAGTTGATGTCTTTGTAACGACCACAGACACTTTGATGCAAAGTGGTGGAGAACTTGCGCTAATTGAGCTTTCTTTAACTCATAAAATTCCTATTTTAAGTGCTAATAAGGAAGGTATTAGCCAAGGGGCAACTTTTGGTGTTGTGGCCGATTTTTATCAGCTGGGTAATATGGCGGGAGAAATGGCCGCCGATATTCTTTTAGATAAGGTTTTACCCGAAAGTATTGAGTCTAAACTACAACAACCACCCACCTATTTATTCAACCAAAAGAGCATGAATCATTTAGATATTATTCTTCCTGAGCAATTAAGCTTTAAAGTTGAATGGACAAAGTGACCAGCCCTTTTTCATGAAATTAATTCCTAAAGTCATTTCAATTTGTGTATTAGTTGCCCTAATTGTTATCAGTACATTAGGGTCTTTTGTTTTTGAATATCTTAAATATGACCGTATGCAGACTATAGAGGAAGGGATGAACAGTGATGTTTCTTTCATTACTTCTCATCTAGAGGAAAAACAAGAAAGAATAGCTGATATTAGCCAAATAATTGCGCGAAATAGACAAGTAACAAAAGCCCTAAGTTTGTTCGAAAATCGAGGCATTAGCCAAGAGCTCAATGACATGATCGAAATATATCCCTTTATCAATTATATTCTCGTTACAGAGTTAGATGGCACTATTTTTTCAACGAGTACGCGTGATGGCAATAAGCAAAGAGTAAATGGCGAGGAACTTTTACTAAAAAATATTAACAGTCACCCCTTTTATCAAGAAGCAAATGCCAACGTGGTCGGTATAAGCTCAATTGGCCAAGATGAATATTTACCTGTGCTGGGTATAAAAGGTGATATAAGCCAGTGGTACAGCGTTAATATTAATAAACGCGGCAAGGTTATCGGTAAGTTAGTCATTAGTGTTAACTGGCGACGTATCGTGATAAAGCAATTAGATGAGGATATTAACGAGTTAGCTAGCTCTAAGGACTCTCTAATTGGCGCTATTATAAAGAATTCAGAAAATGAAATTATTGTTGCCAGGTACAATAAACAAACCGCACTTTCTCATAGCCATTATGAGAACAGCCTTTACCAAATAAGTCCTGATGAACTTTCATCGCAAAAGACTTTAACAGTAGGTCAAATACAGCTGACGTCATTACTGATATTTAATCGTCAGGTTGAAGTGCGAGTTATTGAAACCTTAGGTAGAAACATTTTAATACTGGGTATAGTAAGTGTATTGATTATGAGTACCTTACTCTATTTCTTATTGGGTAAAACTTTATTATATCGAATAGAGCAGCTGCATAAGTTTACTAAAGGTGTTAGTCAAGGTGAGTTGGATAATCAGATACAAGATCTCGGCAGTGATGAAATAGGTGAATTGGGAAGAAATCTCAATGTTATGGTCAATAAACTAAGTAAAAATATGACTTCTATTGAAAACTTAAATATTGAATCTGCATTAAGACAGTCAGCTTTATTAGATCTGAAAGAAAGCAGTAACCAATTGGCACTCGTAATTGACAGTACTGCTGCAGGAATTTGGGATTGGCAGGTACAAGGCGGCGAAGTTGTATTTAATGAGCGTTGGGCTGAAATCATTGGATATACCCTTGATGAATTGGCTCCCTGTGACATTAATACGTGGATAAAACACACTCATCAGGACGATCTAAAACAATCTAGGCAATTATTAGAACAACATTGGCGAGGAGAAATTGAACGGTATACCTATGAAACTCGAATGAAGCATAAAGCAGGTCATTGGGTATGGATACTTGATTCAGGAAAAGTGGTTGAATGGTGTGATGATGGAAAACCCAAACGTATGGTCGGTACTCACCTTGATATTTCGAATCGAAAAAATAATGAGGAAATGCTGATAAAAGCAACAGAGGAAGCGCAGCAAGCCGTTATTGCAAAAAGTGAGTTCTTAGCCAGTATGAGTCATGAAATACGCACGCCAATGAATGGCGTACTTGGTATGTTAGGCTTGGTTATCGATACAGATTTAAATGACGAACAACAGCACAGAGTCAACATTGCTATGGGCAGCGCGAGATCATTACTTAATTTAATTAATGATATTTTGGATTTTTCTAAAGCAGATGCTGGCAAGGTGGAGCTAGAAAGTATTGATTTTAACTTACGTAATATGCTTGGTGAGCTTTCTGAAGCGATGGGATTGCAAGCTCAAGTTAAAAACATTGAGCTCATCCTAGATGTTACAAAAGTCGAAGAGTCGATAGTAAAAGGTGATCCAAGTAGGCTTAGACAAATAATATCGAATATTGTCAGCAACGCGACTAAATTCACAACAAAAGGTGAAATTATTATTAGTGCTCGTTTACTGCCCAATGACGACTCATCATGGCGTTTTAATTGTACTATAAGTGATACAGGTCTAGGTATTCCTGAGGACAAAATTTCTTTATTATTTGACTCATTTAGCCAAGTTGACTCTTCGACAACGCGTAGATTTGGTGGTACTGGCTTGGGCTTAGCTATTGTTAAAAAATTGTGTAATCTAATGGGAGGCAGCATTAGTGTGACAAGTGAACAAGGTAAGGGTAGCTGTTTTAATTTCCATGTCGTTTTGCAAAAAAGTATTAAATCTCAAAAAGTAATGCCTGAGGTTGATATTAAAAATTTAAAATTACTCATTGTCGATGATAATGCGACCAACAGAGAAGTTATACGCGGACAACTTGAACATTGGGGATCGACTGTTTTTGAAGCAGACAGTGGAAAAAAGGCAATATCACTGTGTGAACAAGAGTGTAGAGACGATAACAAACCGCCTTTTGATGTCGCATTCCTTGATATGCAAATGCCCTATATGGACGGCGCTGAATTAGGTAAACTTATTAGGAGTAATAAGCGTTTTGAACAGATGAAACTCGTTATGATGACTTCTATGGGGCATATAGGAGATGCTCGTTTTTTTGCTGATTTAGGCTTTGACGGGTATTTTCCAAAACCAACAACGACGGCTGATTTGTTTGGCGCTCTATCTGTTGTGGCCAAAGGGGGGGAAGTATTAGCAGACGCTAATCCATTGGTAACTAGTCATTATTTAAAAACATTAATTCCAGCAAAAGATGAGTATTTCAGCAAATCTGAACTAGATAATATTAAAAATACGAGAATATTATTAGTGGAAGATAATCGTATTAATCAAATGGTGGCAAAGGGTATTCTTAATAAATTAGGTTTATACTTTATTGATATTGCCAATAATGGACTCGAGTGCTTAGAAAAGTTAAGACAAGAAAGTGACAATATGAGTTTCGACGTTGTACTGATGGATTGCCAGATGCCTGAAATGGACGGCTATGAAGCTAGTTTACAAATACGAGCTGGCAGTGCGGGTGAATTAAATAAAGCCATCGCTATTATTGCGATGACAGCCAATGCTATGGCTGATGATAGACAAAAATGTCTTGATGCCGGCATGGACGATTATTTAACTAAACCGATAGAAGCAAATTTGTTAACAGCAAAGCTCTTGCATTGGTTAACTGGTAATAATAAACAGAATACTTAACGTGATAAGTTAGCATTAGACGATAGTGAAAAATTTAGTTACGCTCAGGTACTGCCAAAGGAAGACAAATTTCAGTTTGATTCTCTTTAATTAACTTTTTATCAATGTATTAATGTTCTTTTGTTGCATCAGCTAATTTTTCCTTGTTATGGTGAGTTAAAGAAGTCGCCTTGTTAGTATTGTCATATTTATTATAACCTGCTCTGAAAGCAGGTTATCAATGTAAAAACAGAGATAGTTTAATTTACAATCGCAACTATGATTACCCTAGAAAACTTTTAAACTGATTGACGGCACAAAAGAAAACCCGTTAGCTAAGTAACGGTTTTTTTTAATGAATAATATTAATAGATGTTTTTCAGTATTTATTTGTCGGGCAGATAATTTATTATCCCCCTTAACAGAATATCACTGATGCTTAATGAATTTCCTCACCATCAATAGTGAGTAAAATTGGCTCTCCATAACCAAAATCTTTCATACGAGCTAACTGAGTTTTAGCGTCACCTACCACTAAATAAATCATCGACTGTTCATCAAAATATTTATCGATATTATGGTGAATATTAGCTAATTTTAAAGCCGTTAGATAATTTTGTTGTTGCTCAATATAGTCGGCAGGTAAGTTAAAATTACTCATGTTAGTTAACATACCTAATAATTGCTCTAATGTTTCAAACTTACGAGAATTACCCTTAATAATCATATTTTGTGTAACTGCTAAATCTTCTTCGGAGAAGGTGCTTTTATATTGGCCAATGAGTTCTTTAAATATTTCAAGAGACTCTAAAGTAACATTAGTTCGCACTTGCGACGATGCAACAAACGGTGATTGATAACTCGTGCCTCTAATATACGAGTATGCTCCGTACGTATAACCTTTCTGAATGCGTAAAGTTTGCGCCAATCTACCACTCATGCCACCACCTAAACGATTATTAGCAACTTGCAAAGGGTAAAAGTCAGCATCTTGTCCAGAGACAACAGGTTTTCCTACCATAATGACTGATTGCTTCGCGTCGGCAACATCGATGAAATAAAGCTGAGGTTTGTCACGCTGTTTAATCTGCGGTTGTTTAGGTAATTTAATCTTATTTCCTTGCCAGCTGTTTAGCGAAGCTAAGGCTTTATTTACTTGGCTTTTGTTCACTGCACCGACGACATGAAAACTGGCCATATTGGGGGTGATGTTGTGCTGATAATATTGCTTAACATCGTTTAGCGTTATATTTTCAACCGTGGTTGCAGTACCTCCAATGGGGTTTCCTGCCACATGTTTAGTTGAATAAAGTAATTTGCTAAAGGCGTTACGTGCAATGGTATTAGCATTACCCTTGGCTTGTTTAATACGAGTTAAACGCGTGGTTTTTAACCGTTCAAATTCACTTTCTTGCCATCTTGGCGTCAATAACATTTCACTTAATAAAGCGATGGTAGCATCAAAGTTTTTAGCTAATGACTGGCCTGAAATATTAACAAACTCGCGATTACTCGAAATACGTAAACTTGCCCCTAATAGGCCTATTGCTTCTTCTAACTCTTGGGGCGTTTTAGTTAGCGTTCCTTCATTCATTAATTGTGTCATTAATGACGCAGTCCCCAGTTTTTCATGTGAATCTAATTGCTGACCTCCTCTAATAGTTAGATTGAAGTTAACAATTGGCAATTCATTTTGTTCAATACCATAAACTTTTAAACCGTTACTTTGAGTATTTTGCCAAACATCTGGAACATTTAAGGTAGGTAATGCACTTAATGCTGGCTCACTTCTGTCATGAATAGTAGGCGTGATTTCAAATTTTATTGCATCGTTTTCAGCGAATTTCTCTTCTTTTGCCTGTTCTATTTTTTCTTCAACGACATCTGCTTTTTCAGAGCCAGTAACAATCAGACTGATTTGGTCTTTTGGTACAAAACTTGTAATAATACTGTTTTTATTTTTGATATAGCTTTGAAATACACGTTTTACATCAGCAATACTGACTGCCTTAATATTAGCAATATCTTGATTGATAAATTCAGGTGAGCCAGCGTATTCATTATATTGACCGAGCTTTTGTGCTTTATCTAAAATGCTTTCAATTTCATAATAAAAAGAAGTTTCTTGCTTTGCTTTTATTTTGGTCAGTTGTTGTTGGGTAAAACCATTTTGTTCAAAGATATCCAAAGACTCTTCTATGGCTTGGTAAATTACATCTAACTTGGTACCAACATTGCCACGTACCAAGATGGTAAAAGTGCCGGCGATTTCTTCAGAGCTATTCCATGAATAAACGCCAGGGGCCAGTTTTTTCTGTTCAACGATGGTTTGATACAAGGGGGCTTGTTTACCTGAAGATAATATTTCAGCTAAAACATCTAAAGCATAAGAATCTTTATGATATTGCTCAACAGTTGGAAACGTCAGACGAATCTCGGGTAATTTAGCGAAATTATCTAAATGATAAAGTTTTTTTGTTTCATTTAGGGTGACAGGTTGTGGAGACATTACATCTATCGCTTTACCGGCTTTAATTTCACCAAACCAACGTTTTACTTTTTCCTTCGTTTCTGTAAGTTCAAAATCACCGGCAATAACCATAGTGACATTAGAGGGTACATAAAATGTTGCATAAAATTCACGAACATCATCTAAGGTTGCAGCTTGTAAATCGGCTAAATCTCCGATCACCGTCCAATTGTATGGATGTTCTTTAGGGTACAACGCTTTTTTAATAACATGCCCGGTATGTCCGTACTGTCGGTTATCGACACGTTGACGTTTTTCATTTTTTACAACCTGTTTCTCGCGTTCAAACGTGCCTTTATCAACGGTATTTATCATAAAACCTAAACGGTCTGAGTCAATCCATAGCAACTTATCAAAGGCGTCTTTAGGAACTACTTCGTAGTAAATAGTTCCATCACTCCATGTCCCACCGTTGCGACTGCCACCAAGTTCAGGTATGAGCTTTCTATTTGAGCCTTTTGGTACATTTTCAGAATCATTAAAGGACATATGCTCAAAGAAATGGGCAAAGCCCGTTCTTCCTGGTTTTTCTCGGTTTGAGCCAACATGTACAATAGTTGATATCGCGACAATAGGATCAGATTTATCTTGATGTAAAATCACTTTTAAACCGTTATCTAAAGTAAAAGAGTCATAAGCGATGTTTAAATCACCGCTGGACGCTTTTTCAATACTAGGGCTGTCACTCTTCTTTGCGATGTCTGAATCAGCTACTCCACAAGCACTTAAAACGATAGAGGCGGTTAGGGTAAGTGCTACTGCTTTGTTACTTTTAACAAAAGTAATTATTTTTTTTATTTTCATTAGATTTCCTTGTGCTATAACCACCTACGAGTTAGGTAGAGCTGTTGACAAAATTCAGCTGTTAATCTATCTGAAAACACTTAATAGGGATATTAATTTTATCAACTGAAACACTTAATAAGTCATGATTAGTTTATAGATGTAAATTGATGAATTATTCGACAATAAAAAGGGAAACATTATTAATGTTTCCCTTTGGTGTTGTCACTATAAAGTGATGAGTTAATTTATGATAATTTAAGGATTATAAACAACATCCAAACTTACGCCACTGGCTGCTGAGTATCCGTAAATACCAATATGCCATGTGTCAGCCAAAGGGCTAGTAAATGAACATGCTTCATTATTACCACTTTCGTATGGGCGACAGTCATAAGTAGACGATGTTGGTTTTGACCCACGTCTAATATACATGTCAGCGTCACCAGTGCCACCACTCATAGTGAAGTCTAATGTTGCCATACCTGCTGGTACGTCAATGGTGTAATAAGTCCATGCGCGACGACCGACACTAATATCTGTTACAGAAGCATTGCCCCCGGTTGCTCCGCCACCAGTTGAAGGTTCAGTGAAGCTACCGGTTAAGCTAACCGCTGTGAAAGCAGAATATGCTACAACTTTTACATAATAAGTGCCTGCTTGTGCTGTGGTTATGGGGCAACTTTCAGCATTACCACCGGCATAAGGACGACAATCGTAGCTAGTACTTGTTGGTGCTGAGCCAAATTTAACGTATAAATCCGCATCACCAGTACCACCCGTCATTGCAAAGTTCAGATCAGTTGCCCCGGCAGGTACTTCCATGGTGAAGCTAAGTTCAGCGCTAGAAGCCAGATCTGTTTTTGCCACGCCATTTGCAAGAGTATTGCCAGCTGGAGGTGGTGGTGGAGTTGTTCCACCACCACAACTTGCTGCTAACGCATCAGATGCTGCCTTTGCTTGAACTAAGCCAAAGCCTGTTTTGTTGTCGCGACCGGCAACATCAACATCGATAGCCGTTGACTTTAAAGCACTACGTACTTCATCTGCGCTACAATTAATGTTATTACTCCAGACAATTGCTGCGACGCCTGTAACATGAGGTGTTGCCATTGAAGTACCATTGTAATAAGCATAGTTTTGCGAGCCGTTAACCGTTAACGTGGCTGAACTACCTAATTGTGTCAATAATTGCTGACCTAAAGCACGACTAACAGAAACGCTCGGTACTGAAACTGCATTAGTAGCGTCAACTAAAAATGGATTTTGTAAGCCAGGACGGGTACTGTCACTGTAAACAATAACACCAGATGCACCTGCGTCAGCACATGCTTTAGCTGGGTTTATTTCTGGATAGGTACTACCTTTTTGGTTGTCATTACGCTCAGCTAAACAAATATTTCCTGAAACATTGTTGCAGCTATAGCTGCTGCCGGTAATTGTACAACTTGCTAATACGCCGTTAGCACTACTATCAACATTACTTACCACGAAGTTACTGCCACTTTGTATGTAATGCGTTTGCGGGACAACGTCATCATTACCGTAAGTTGTTGAGCCTATGTTAATAAAGCCTAAACGGCCATCGCCAGCAACAGTTGATAAAATAGCTTCACCAGGCGCAGATATTTCTACTTGGCTGGTGTATTGAGAAAACTCAGCATGTTGATTATTACTATCAAGTGCGCCAACAGCCATCACTGAATCATAAGAAGCAGGGTAAGATAATGTTGTGTTGCCAGCGTTACCAGAAGCCGCAACTAACAATATGCCAGCATCTGCTGCTGCCTGTAGTGCATTTTTCTCAGTGGTACTTGAACCGGCACCGCCTAAGCTCATGTTAATGACTTTTGCACCATTATTAACACAAGTATCAACTGCATCAGTCAATTCACCGGTGTAACCCCAGCCTGCTTCGTTAAAGACTTTAACAATATGAAGATTTACATTGGTGTTTGGCATAACACCAACAACACCTTCACTGTTATTCACCCCAGCAATAGTACCTGCGACATGAGTACCGTGAGAGCCACCATTTTGATACCAATTACCAGTACCTGAATTATTGGTGCCCGACGCATTGTTAGCGTTTAAATCTGGGTTTGCTTGTTCATAACCAGAATCGATAATACAAACGGTCATATTTGCGCCGTCATTATCCGTTAATTGGTCTGATTGTGTTTTTGATATACCCCATGGTTGATTTTGTGCCATTAAAAAGCGTTTGTAATCAGGTTCAATAAACTCAATTGACGAGTCTTTTTTCATCCGAGCGATCATTTTTTTGACATCTTTAATGTTCTTTTGTTTACCAAAAGAAATACTGTGACGACCATTCTTTAAAATCTTCTCGTGTTTTAACGACAAGCCCGCTTTTTTGGCTAGTCCTGGGGGAATAGCTTTTCCATGTTTCTTATTTTTAAATTTAATAATTAAACGATCAGTAAAATCCTGCTTTTCTAGCATTTGTTGTGCACGCCAATCAGCAAAAGTTAATTTTGTTGGTTGGGCAGATTCCATTCCGCTTTTATTTACTTTATTGATCTTAGCTTGGCTTGCATAACTTGCCGCGCTAGTTACGGTTAGAATAGATAAGGCTACTGCACTTAGTGCAAGGCGCTTGTTATTTCTCATCTGATATAAACTCCATCGTTTGTTATTACGTTTATTTTGGAAGTCACTTAAGTGACCCCACGTATTTTTGTTATGTATTGGTTTATTAAATGAAAAACCAATACAAAAATAATGGCTTTTTAACAATAATTTAACTAGCAAATAGCGGACTGTTTTTAATAATAAAACGACGAGTTACTTTTATTTGTTTTTTATAAATCATTGTAATTTATGTTGTAAATGGCGTTTTGTCGCGCGTGTACGAAAAGATGTCGTTATAGTGCTAGGGAATCTTTGATGGCTTGATATTATCGAATTACGCAAGACGCAAGACGCAAGACGCAGGACGCAGGACGCAGGACGCAAGACGCAGGACGCTGAATTTAGCTAACAACAATAAATAATAAGCAGAAAGGACTACTCAATAAAACAACGTTGCTAACACCAATAATACCAACAACGTTCCCATATAATAAATAGAGAGTGGACAACATATGAAAATCACTAACTTTGCAACATCGATAATTGCCCTAGCTGTTACAACAGCATTTACAGCTCAAGCCGCTGACGACAGATACATTATTAAGGTCGATGAAAGTAAAAAAGGCATTGTAAAAGCACTCGCTAAAAAGCTGGGCGCTGAATTGAAAGTAGATGGCAATGGTTTCTTTGCCGCTTCATTTACTGGTAAAAATTTAAGCCAAGTTAAAGGATTAATGAACAACCCACATATTCAGTTAATTGAAGAAGATCACCGCCGCAAAGCGCTTTCTATTTATAGTGATACGCCTGGTAACCCGATGACAACACAACTGACTCCATATGCTGTTGTACAATCGCAAGCAGACCAAGTTAGTTTTGACGCCGCTGCAGGTATGAGAGTTTGTATTATTGATTCAGGATTAGATCGCGCTAACCCTGATTTTGTTTGGAATAACATTACCGGTACTAACGATTCAGGTACAGGTAACTGGGACGAACACGGCGGTCCACATGGTACTCACGTAGCGGGTACCATTGGGGCAGCAGATAACAACATCGGCGTTGTTGGTATGGCACCAGGTGTTGATATGCATATTGTTAAGGTATTTAACGAAGCAGGTTGGGGATATTCTTCTGACTTAGCCCATGCGGCAAATATTTGTGCTGACGCTGGCGCTAACATCATCAGCATGAGCCTTGGTGGTGGTGGTTCAAACATCACTGAAGAGAACGCATTTAAAGCATTTACAGAATCAGGTGGTTTAGTTGTAGCAGCAGCAGGTAACGACGGTAACAATGTCCGCTCATTCCCAGCAGGTTATTCTACGGTAATGATGGTTGGCGCTAATGATAACAACAACGCCATTGCAGATTTCTCGCAATTCCCAAGCTGTAGTGTAACTTCAGGACGTGGCAAGAAACAAACAACAACAACAGATGAAACTATCTGTGTTGAAGTAACAGCAGGTGGTGTTGATACTTTATCTACTTACCCTGCAGGTATGACGATTAGTACTTCAATGAGTGCTGACGGTGTTGCTTTTGCTGCATCTCGCATGGAAAACGCCGGTTCAGTTTCAGGTAGTACTTTTTACATGGGCACTGCAGAATCAACGGATTCTGGCGCAAATGGGTCTATTTGTTTGATTGACCGCGGGGTAATTTCTTTCCATGATAAAGTACAAAACTGTGAAAATTCAGGGGGTATTGGTGCAGTTATCATTAATAACGAAGCGGGCATGTTATACGCGACATTAGGTGATACAAACACGACATCTATCCCTGCTGTTGGTGCTGCATTTGAAAATCGAGCTACTTTCTTATCGGCAAATACAGCTGAAATTACTATTGGTCTTAGCGATTACGGTTTTATGAGCGGTACTTCAATGGCAACTCCTGCAGTTTCAGGTATGGCCGCTCTATTATGGTCTAACCATAACGGTTGTACGGGTACCGATATTCGTGATGCACTAAAAGCAACTGCAGAAGATAACGGGGCTTTTGGACACGATGATTACTTTGGTCATGGTATTGTTAAAGTAAAAGCGGCAAGCGATTACCTAACAGCTAACGGTTGTGGTGGCGGTGTTACTCCTCCAGTAGAGGGTGGCGATATAATCGCAGATGTTTCAGGATACCGAGCTAAAGGTAAAAATAAAGTTGACGTAACTTGGTCAGATGCAGTTACAGCAAGTGTTGATATTTATCGTAACGGCTCTCTCAGAACGACTACTGCAAACGATGGTTCATATACTGATAGCTTCAGAAATTATGGTTCTTTTACTTATAAAGTATGCGACCAAGGTACCAGTAATTGTTCAGCAGAAATCACCATAAATTTCTAGTTATCGACATGTCAGTACAGGGAAGTAATTTCAATTAACTACATGATATCCAGCTTATTACTTGAGCTGGATATTCATATTTTAGCAAAAGCCCATTTGAAATGGTTATATATATATAACCAAAAGTTATTACTGATTCGGTTTTATTTGGTTTATGTTCACAGTCAATGTGTATTTTGTAACTTATTATTAAAAACTGTATATATGTACTAATTTTTGATATCTAAATTACATGCAGTAAACTAAATTACCCTGACGTATTTAAACGATGTAACGGGCAAAGGGGATAAATATTTTGAATGTTTCTGTAAACAAATTTATAAAACCACTCTCACTTATCGCTATGATTAGCCTTATTGCTTGGCTTATTCAGGTAACTCTTGATAAAAATGGTGACTCGCCAACGAAATCTTACATTATTGCCGCAAATAGTTATCAACTATTAAACGAAGAGTTAGTTTTACTCGAAATTGAGCCAACACATCAACTAGCTTTAATCAATGCAGTAGCCGTAACGATCAACGAAACTCAGCTACTACAATTGCAAGAGCGTTTGCTTGTAAAAGTATCGACAAATCACAAGGTTGAACTAAGTGGTTATGCTTGGGGGAAACGTAAATGGCAGCCTAAAGCGGTAGTTCCTCATTATATTGATGCCACTTCAGCACATTCTGCGAAAAATTTTGGCGATGGAGTAACCATAGGCTTTTTAGATACCGGACTTGATCAGTTGTCAGGCTTAGCTACTGACTTATATGGCAGAGATAAAGCTTGGGGCACTTATGATGCGATTAACAACACGGTAAGTAATTACGATGATGAAGCAAGTGGTCATGGTACTCACGTGGCAAGTATTGCTGCAAACAGCGATTATGATGCCTATGGCAGAATCTACGGCGTTGCACCTAATGCTGCCGTTGTTGGAATAAAAGCTTTTGATGGCACAGGAACCGCAACTTACGCTGATGTTATTCGGGGTATCGACTGGGCTCTACAAGTAAAAGATCAAATTAACCTTAAAGTATTGAATATGTCTTTTAGTGGCCCGGTACGTTCATATTATTGGGAAGACCCATTAAACCAAGCAGTAATGAAAGCATGGCAGGCAGGTATTGTTGTGGTTGCTTCTGCTGGTAATACCGGCCCAAATCCGATGACAATAGGCGTTCCTGGTAATGTTCCCTATATTATTACCGTTGGTGCGATGACTGATAATTACACAGCAAGTAACTTTGATGATAAAATTGCAAGCTTTAGTGCTGCCGGTCCAACGGTTGAAGGCTTCGTCAAACCGGAAATTATTGCACCTGGCGGCCACCTTTCTGGTTTAATGTCTTTTGATTCACAAATTGTAATGGAGCATCCTGAGTTTCATGATGGGGGGCGTTATTTTGAAATGTCAGGAACATCTCAAGCTGCTGCGGTAGTGTCTGGAGTGGTAGCATTAATGCTAACAAATGATCCAACGTTAACACCTGACGAAGTTAAATGTCGCTTAATGGCCAGTGCCCATAAAGCCGTTAAACCTGATGGTACTCTAGCCTATAGTGTCTTTCAGCAAGGTGCTGGTATTGTTAATGTTAATGACGCACTGTTAAGTAGTGCTAGTTCATGTGCTAACCAAGCTTTAAATATTGAGCAAGACTTAGCGGGTGAAAATCACTATTTTGGACCCGCTAATATCAATGAAGATGGAAATTTTTATATTGAAGGGCTAGGGCAAGAGTATGTTTGGGATATCGAACAGTCTAATGTAGAAGGTGATGGACTCCTTTGGAAGACTAGTTTTGATACTAATGCATCGATTTGGCACAACAGTGCAACAACGGATGGCTTGTTATGGAAAACCAATTTTGAGACAAATGGTTTACTATGGAAGACAGGTTTTGGCACTGATGGATTATTGTGGAAAACCTCATTCGACGTTAATGGTCTACTCTGGAAGACAAGTGTAGATATTAACGGTAGTGACACTATTGGAATTAACAGCTGGGTTACTCCCCAATAAAACCCTATATTAAGCTAGAGTAGATATATTGCTGTAGCTTTTATTACTCTACTTTTATTTATTAATGATGGGATTATCTTAACTATTGTGAAAAAATTAATTTTTTTCTTGATGTTTTTCTATAGCTATTCAGCTATTGCACAAGAAGGTAAGTTATTTAAAAATTTTGGTATTGATAATCCTATATCCTATAAATTTGTCATGACTATTGCTCAGGATCATAAAGGTTTTATGTGGTTTGGCGCACAAGAAGGCTTGCATAGGTTTGATGGCTATCAACTGGTGAGTTTTCATTATGACGCTAAGCTACCTAACTCTTTAAGCTCTAATGTTATCAGTCGTATACTTACCGATAAAAATCAACAGCTTTGGGTGGGTACGCGTGGTGGTGGTGTTAATTTGTACCGTGAAAAAACACAAGATTTTATCCATATCACCTCCAAAACCCAAGGTTCTGAATTAACCAATGACACCATTAATACTTTATTTGAAGATAGTTCTGGAAATATCTGGATTGGCACAGAAAATGGGCTGAACATTTTATCTCAACATCAAGGGAAATGGCTGGTAAAACAAATCTATCAAGAGTTAGGTAATCCTAGAAGCCTTTCACACAACACCATTCATGCAATCACGGAAAGTAGTGAACACCAAGTTTGGGTTGGTACCAATGGTGGTGGAATATCTGTCTTTGATCTGCAGGGAAACTTTATAAAAGTAGTTAAGCACGGTGATAATAATAGTAACAACTACGCTAATAAATTCGTTAATACTTTATACACAGATGTCGATGGTGATATTTGGATCGGCACTGTCAGTCAAGGTGTATTAAAATACATTGTTAAGACAAATGACTTTATTCATTATCAGTCTGATAGTGATGATGACTCAACAATAAATAGCAATACGATTAATCATATTTACCAAGACTCAGAACAGAATATATGGATTTCAACCGATAATGGTTTATCTATTTATCATCATAAAACTAAGCAGTTTTCTCAATACAAATATACCCCTAATAATCCATATAGTTTAAGTAATGATTACATCATAACTACCTTTGAAGATAAAAACCAAATGATGTGGATAGGAACCTTCACTGGTGTCAATCGCTGGGATCCTGCTATGACTACATTCAGCCAATATAGCGGTAAGAATAATCTTGATTTAAAGAGTCGAAATATTACCAGCTTTGTGGAGATGGATAGTAACAGTACTGTTTTTAGTACATATAGTGGTGGTATCTACCAGATTCTTCATAGCAATAAAAAAGTTATACGTATCGATTTAAATGAGTATTTTTCTGACTTGAGAATTATGACTATGTTTGCTGATGGTGATGATTTATGGATAGGAACACGCGCGTCAGGACTTTACAACGTTAACTTGCAAAGTAAGCAAGTCGTTAAGTTTAGGCACGATGCTCAAGATAACTATTCACTCTCTGCCGATGGTGTTACAGATATTATTAAAGATCGTCAGGGAGATCTGTGGATTTCAACATTCCATAACGGGCTAAACAAATATAATAAAGATGGTGGCTTTACTCGCTATGCTCAAAATACCATCACGCCTGAACTTGGACCCAGTAATAATTCTATTTTACATTTGTTAGAAGATGAACAAGGTATTATTTGGTTAGCGACTTATGGTGGTGGTTTAAATCGCTTTGATCCAAAATCGGCTACCTTTATTCACATAATGAGTGATAAAGAGCAGTTAAATAGCATTTCTAGTGATCTTGCTTGGTATATGTTGTTGGATAAAAGTGGCAACTTATGGATCAGCACCCAAGCCGCAGGACTCAATAAATTAAGTTATGAAGACCGTATAAAACAAAATTTTCAATTTAAACTCTTTGACACTAAAGATGGAATGAAAAGCCAAACCGTCTATGGCATGGTTCAAGACACATTTGGCGATATCTGGCTAAGTTCCAATAAAGGCGTTTCACGCTACTCTCCCGAAAAAGAAAGTTTTAAGCATTTTGATTTAAGCCATGGCTTAGTTGATCTGGATTACAACCATGGTTCGATATTTAAGGGATCGAACAACATGATATATTTTGGTGCGGGTAAAGGTTTCTCTACTGTGTTACCTGATAATAGCCATCATACTTTGCTTGCACCAGAAGTACGTTTAACTAATGTTTTTAAGTTAAATGAGCCGATCAATTTTGATTATGCATTAACCGAATTATCAGCATTAGAGTTACAGCATACCGATCAATTAGTGTCATTTGAGTATGTCGGATTAAATTATGCAAATCCGGAAGCGACGCGTTATAAGTACCGCTTATTAGGCTTTGATCAAGAGTGGATCGATGCAGGTAAGTCAAGACGGGCCACTTTCACTAACTTACCTGCAGGAAGCTATCAGTTGCAGGTTATTGCTGGTAACAGCGACAATATTTGGAGCGAGCCCAGTCTATCACTTCATATTAAAGTACAGCCCGCGCCTTGGAATACTTGGTGGGCCTATTTGCTATATACCATGACAGTTGCTTTAGCATTATTAGTGTATTCTCGTTTTTTAAACCGAAAACTACTCATTGAACAACAGCAAAAAACCTATCTTAAAGAACAAGTAAAAGAGAAAACTCAAAAATTTAAATCAAAGAATACTGAACTTGAACAGGCAAATAAATTACTCGAAAAAGCAGCAACAGTAGACAAAGTGACCGGGGTTAGAAGTCGCCGATATTTAGATATTTATATTGAGCAAACTAGCCAGCTAATGAATCAAATTCATCAGAATATTTTACCTGTACACCGAAATACTTTACCTCGGCTTTACGTATTAATGGTGCAGGTAAATGAAATGGCAGGTGTTAGTAATAGCCAACTGGTTAACATCACTGATTTATTACTTTTTAGTCGTAATACCGATGACTTAGTTGTACGTTGGTCAGATGATACCTTTGCGGTTATTGGCTACGAAAAAGAAAATAACGCGGCTGAGTTAGCGGCTAGATTAGCAAGCAGATTCGACAAACTCTTCGACGAAAAAATAGCCATGAATGTCGCTTATTCCTTTTATCCTTTTAATCGAGAGCTACCAATGGATATTTCATGGGATCAAGTCAGTGTAATGATTGAGCTTGGTTTAAAGCTAACAAGTGAAAACCATGATATCGCTTGGCTTGGTTTATGTGAACCAAAAATACAACCATTTAGCTATTTACACGTTATTCAAGGTGCAAAATTAGCATCACTCAAACATAACATTCAGATTAAGCAAGGCTAAACAAATCAATATTGTCGGTTAGCTTTTCGCTAATTTTTGTTGATATTGTTTTGGTGTGCAATGAAACGATTCTTTAAAACAACGACCAAAATAGGTTTGTGAAGAAAAGCCAACATCTAAAGCAATCCGGCCTATTTGAGATCCCTTTTGAAGGAGTATTTGAGCTTTAGCTAGGCGAAACTCTTTAATAAAATTATTAGGTGTTGTACCAAGAATTACTTTCATTTTTCGTTGTAGCTGACGTTCACTCATCGCCATAGCACTGGCTAATTGCTGAATGCCTAAATCCGTTTCTAAATACATTTTAGCGACAAGCGTTTCTAGTTTTTCTATGAACTTTTCATCGACCGATAAAGTAACCGTTTCGCTAGCCGTTAACTGCGATACTTTTTTAACGCAATTATCTTTACGTTCTTCTTTTAGATGAGTACGAAATTTATGTAAATAATTTTTTTGGAGCTGTTTACGATTTTCAATTAAATTCTCAATTCTAATTAACAACTCTTGTTGATTGAAAGGTTTACTTAAATATTCATCTGCTTGTAAATTTAGTCCGTGCAGGCGGCTTTCTAAGTCTGAGCGGGCAGTCAGTAAAATAACAGGAATATGAGCTGTGAGCTCATTTTCTTTTAATTGTTTGAGTACTTCAAAGCCATCAATACCTGTCAGCATAATATCGCAGACGATAAGATCTGGAATATACTCTTCAGCAACGATAAGCCCTTGTTCACCACTGGTTGCTAACAAACAATGATGCTGTTGCTCAACGACTCGTTTAATGTGGCTTTGCATATCTAGATTGTCTTCAATAACCAAAACGACACTATGTAGATTATTTTTTTCTTTTATTTTATTACTATTTTGTTCTAGTAATAATGAAGAAACTTCACTTTCTGATACGCTTATTGGTACGGCAGTCTCGATTTCTAATGCCGCGGCTAAAGGAATAGACAAAGAAAACTTACTGCCTTTATTATACTCACTGACTAAATTAATTCGCCAGTGATGCGCTTTTACCAATTCATTAACTAAAGACAAACCAATACCAACACCAAAGACTGAATGGTTTTTATCATCATCAGCTCTTTGAAAACGTTCGAAAATTATCTCTTGAGATGCTTGATTAATCCCAATGCCAGTATCAGTAATATCGACAATAATATTATCATGGACTTTATAAGCACTGACTTTAATGCTGCCACCAGCAGGGGTATATTTAATTGCGTTCGCCAATAAGTTGAAGATGATTTTCTCAAAACCTTGAGCATCACATGCTAACCACAGGTCATTAGAAATATCAGCATCAAAGCTTAAATTGTTTTGCTTTGCTAAGCGAGAAAATGAATCTATCGGCATAGCCATTAATTGATTTAATCGGTAAGTCGATAGTGAAAGTTTAGGATTATCGGTTAGACGCGATAACTCTAATAGTTGTTCAACCATACGAACTAACCGTAAGCCATTACGTTTAGCCGTGGTAAGTTCTAGCCCTTCTTCTTTACTATTAGCTTTTAGTAGGTATTGATCTAGAATGCCATTAATAATAGTAAGCGGTGTTCTGAACTCATGAGAAATATTAGCGATAAATTTATCTTTTAAATCTAACGTTTGTTTTTCTGTTAATTTTCGAGCGGTTAAATTAATAAAAGTAATAACAATAAGAGGTTTCTCTTCGCGGTCAGCCCATTGTAATTCAGCTTGTACTGGTAATTCAGTACCGTCGGTACGACGAGCTACGCACTCTACTGAAATACCGATATCTTTACGTTGTAGTGCATAAACATTACTCTTAAAGTCAAAAAAGTAATGCATAGTATCATTGGGTGAGAACAAGCTACTGACATTTTTACCTTTCAATTCATGATCTAAACTTTGGAACATTTGCACAGCAGCTGGATTCGACGATAATATTTCCCCGTCAATTGACGTGGTTAAAATAGCATTATTAGAGGCACGTACAATAGCTTTATCCTCACTATTAAGGATTGAACTGATCAAGGTATTATTTGTTTTCGATAACTCTTGTTGCTGCTGATGTTGAGTAAAAACTTTTTCCTTGAAACCTAAGGTATGCTTTCTTTTATTGTAGGCAATAATAATAATCAACATAAAAGCAATTGATCCCCAAATACCTACGACAAAAGACTGCCAATAAGAATTAGTTATATAGGGTGAATCTCTTTCTAAACCAACGATATGAATGGTAAAAACAATACTAACGAGTAATAAAATATACAGCTCGGGATAGGTATCTTTTGCAATTGGCTTGGTCGGTTTTTTATTATTTAATGATGCACTTGCAGAAAAGATAACAGCGCAATAGGGAAGGTACTGTATTAAACTTTTGATATCGTTGTTTGTATAAATGGCTTGTTCTTGAAGGAGGTAATAATAGTTAACGTTATCAATTAACAATACTAATGAGCCAATCGTTAGTGGTCCATAAACAGCGAACCAAAATTTTTCACGACCAGAAAGAAGACAGACCATCAATCTGGTAAATATAAGCCCTGCAATCGTGATATGAAATAATGCGGAAGGTAAAATCTTATCTGCTAAAGCGTTTGAAAACGCTTCTGGCAGCAACACGAAATAACAAAAACAAGTGACGGTAAAAAATATTGCGGGCACTCTGCCGGCAATATATTTATTAAGGGGAGTTTCACTAAGATGAGGATTGGTCTCTATGGCGAGTAAGACGAAAAAATAGCTAAATAATGAGAAGAAGTCTTGAAGCATTGGTGGCGCATTGATGTATTCACCCGCCAAGATAATACCTGAAATAAGATCAATGATAATAGCCAGTGAGAAAAACTTCCAGAACAACTTTAATGAATGGGACTTAGTCTCTACATAGCTATAAACAACAAAAAACACGCTTAATGTTTGTAAAATAAGTGAGGTAAAGCCTAGTAAGACAGATGGTGATATTTTTAGCGAACTTGTAATAAGAGAATAAGGAAATAAGGTTAAAATTGTTGTAATGAATAAAAGTATTTTTTTATTAAAATGTGGCAATGATAAATTCCAATATTAAAGTGATATTTATTATGATTGCCTTTTCATGAGGCTTATTATTTTCTCCTTTAATGATTTTAGTATACATGAATTTAACATTTTTTGAATGAATGAAAAACAGTTAAAGGGTTTTTAGCTCTTTCAGTAAATACGCCAATTTTTCAATTTTAATATTTGATAATTGTCGGTAATCAAAATACGGGCAAACAATTAAGTTTTGTCTCTTATCAATAGCAAACTCCTCATCTAACCAAATTAAATTAGCCAGCAGATGACCTGAAGATAACAAATTTTTAGCATAAGTTTTTCCACAAATAATATGTAGTGATTGGTTATTTGTTGAAAGTTGTGGCGGAGAAAACAATAAAGCTGTTTGAGATTTTGGCTGAAGTAAAAAACGATCACGATATGCTTGCCAACTTGGTGCCGACGCTGAATAATTGAAGTGTTTTTTATCAAGCGCGTAAAGCAATTTAGCATAAACATTAAAAACTTTACGCCAACCATTCCCACAAGCGGTATTAATGGAATTGATCTCATTTGATGTCACTGGGGAAATCAGGGTTAATTGCTGATATTCAAGCATATTAGGTTTATTTGCTATGTATACAGCGATAGTGAAATTTGTACAACCTAAGCCGATATTGTGCAATTGTTATTACCAAATTATCAAGGGGTATTGAATTATAATGGGGCTAAGTAAAATATCAATTATTTAATAAAAGGGCAGCGAGCACAGCCATTAAATCATAACAGTAAAATAGGTGCTCTTGCCATTAGCTAACATCGATGTATTGCTTAAAAACTCTAAGACACAATGTTGATAGCAACTGATGATGAAATACATGCTTTGACAAGTTGATTAATGAGAAAATATAGATGTTTTATGTTTTAACATACAAATACTCACCGAGCATTACTTTTAATACCAATAGAGACCGTCTCTAGTAGGACAGCCCTTTTTATCGGTTTTGCAATACACGTATAAGAATCCTTGCAGACAATTTTGTCTAATAATTCAATATCGGCATAACCCGTAGCTAAGATGATGGGAATATCTGCTTTGACTTTCAATACGGCTGCGATTAATTCGGTTCCCGTCATTAGTGGCATCGAGTGATCTGTCATTATAAGATCAAATTTCTCAGGGGTTAAGGTAAATAATGCCAAAGCTTCTTGACCATTCACGCATGCTGTTACTGTGTAACCTGCGTTTTCTAAGTGTTCGCGATATAAAAGTCGAAGATCTTCCTCATCTTCAGCTATCAGTATATTACCGCATCCTTTAAATTCATCCGATAGATTAGGTTTTTCATTTAATGGGGTCTCAAGTGTTCTTGGTAATAAAATAGTAAATTCGACACCACCTTGTTCATTGTTTATAACGGAAATACTGCCGTTATGGCCATTGATGATGCTATAGACAACTGACAATCCTAAGCCGGTACCTTTGCCTACTTCTTTGGTACTAAAAAATGGGTCGAAGACATTTTTAATAATAGCTTCATCAATACCACAGCCAGAATCGCTCACTTTAAGTGAAAGGTAGCCATTACTTGCACTCATTCCACACGGCGCTTTAATATTTGAAGCGGATAATTCCAAGTGAAACAAACCTGGGTTGGGAGACATAGCATCTACTGAGTTGGTAAAAAGATTAATCAATACTTGATTGATCTGAGTCTTATCTCCTTTAACGATATAGTCATAACCGCTTTCCATATCGTACAATATTTTGATGTTTGCTGGTGAAGTCGACGTTATTAATATTAAACATTCATCAATAACGTCACCAATATTGATTGACAATAAAGGGACTGTACTCATTCTGCTGAATGTCATTATCTGACGAACCAGCTCAGTTGCACGTCTGCTGGCTTTATATATATTGTTATTATATTTCTGTATTGTCTCGTCGTCAGCGAATTTAAGGCGGAGTAATTCCGAATTTCCGATGATAATGCTTATTATATTATTAAAATCGTGAGCAATACCTCCGGCCATTTCACCTAACGACTTCATTTTTTGGGACTGAAATAATTGTTCTTCCAATACTTTACGTTGACTAATTTCTTTCATTAATCTGCGATTAACGGCTATAAAAATAAAGATAATTAACATTAAGCAGCTGAAGATTGGAATCGCCCATTTCAAAATTGTTTTAAACTGTGTCCCTTTCTGTATCCGCACGGCTAACCAATTATTGGCAATTATTGACTTAGATTTTATATCCATACTGTCCAATGCTTTATTGAGAATAGGAATTAATGGTTCTAGACCGAGCCTAACAGCTATTGATGGCTGTAAAAGGTAGGGAGTAAATGATGCAACAATTAAATTTAAATAATGATCTTTGTTTATTTGGTGATTTATGGTGGGTAAAACACCAATATAAGCGTCTAACTTGTCCTCATTTAACCACTTTAGTCCTTCTGCTACAGAAGAAACGTAGACAAGTTTTATCTTTGGGTAATCTTGGGTAATAAGTTCTGCATAAAAATGTCCTGTTATAACGCCGACCTTTTTATAGGCTAAGCTACTCATTGATTCAGCGTAAAAATTGCCTTTCTTTGTTACCACTACTGACGGTAATTCGAAGTAGGGTTTGGTGAATAACATCGATTTTTCACGCTGGTCGGTGCGTACCATCGAAAGCATAACATCAATTTTTCCATACTTTAACGCATCAAGCGATTGAGCCCATGTCATACCCGCAACTACTTTGAGGTTGATATTTAATTGCTTAGAAATGAAATCAACATAATCTGAAGATATACCACTGAGCTTATTAGTATTATCAATGAATTCGAACGGATAATAATTATGGTGAACACCCAGCGTAAAAGAGTGATGAGATTGTAACCAATCCCGTTCAGATAGGGTCAATACATCTAAGGGAGCTTTATTGTTAAAAAAAGCAGGCGTATTAGGTAACCATTTCTTTTCTAATAAGACCAGTTCGTGCACGGGGATATTTTTAAAGCCATTATTTATCTCTTTTAGTAATGACGACTGTCCTTTTGCTACAACTGCATAAACTAGATTAGAAACATCTTCGACAGTATTTGATTCAAATACTCCCCCCAGCCCCATTTTTGCTATTAAAGAATTAAGTGACGGGGATTCATTAAAAATGGCTTGGATATCTCCGTTCATTAAATCATTAATACTAGCTGTTCCTTGTAGTGGCACTACTGTCATTGCAGGGTAATTATCAAAAATATATTGTTCATGATAGGTGCCGGGTATCACAGCAACTTTCATTCCATCAAACTCGGCTAAATTTCTTTTGTTATTTCCTTTCTTATTATATAAAACACTTGATGCTACACGATGAATTGGGATAGAAAAATCGGCCCACAGCAGCCTATTTTTATTTTTAAATAAACCAGAATGTACTGCTTTTTTTGACTTTACCAAGCGTAAACCATTTTCCATATTCTCAGAGACAAAGTGAATTGGGATACCTGTATTGACTGACCATAGCTTCCATAGGTCAACATATAAACCCGCTGGCTGTCCATCAGGTAAGTCAAAAGAAATAGGGTGGTGGTCATTGTGAATGACTACGGTAAGTTCTCGTTTAGGACTTGCACCATTAGATACAAACGAAAATATAATTATGAAGAGAAGAAATGCGATAACACAGCATGACTTTATTTTTATAAATAACGTATTCGATGGCATATAAACCTTAAAAAATTATTCAATCAAACTACAGATTCATAAACATTAAATGGGCATTTAAATTTAGATAAAAGTAAGTATAGCCAAGATAATCAAAAGTATCTTTGCAGCAGTTAACTAGTGCCATTATTTTTGATTAAGGGCTTAAGACCTGACAAGCACTTATTTGGTAACGCATAACCGGAATAGTATCGATAAATGAATTATGGTGAAAGAGAATTTGTATTAGTGTGATATTTACAAATAAGCTGTAATGGTTGATATTTTGTTTGAATTAATTGATTTTACTCTATATTAGTCTTTACTTTAGATAATATTAATAAATATTTTGTCGGTAGTTAAGCCAAAAAAAGTATATTGTTATTTTGTTTTATTCACTACTATTTATTGTGTTGAGATAGGAATATTGAGAGTTCGTTCCTCACTGGAATTATTGTGTGTCAGTAAAGGCTTTAAAGGTATCAGATGAATTTATATGAAGATCAGTTTTCAAATAAGCATGATTTCCCCAGAGTTGAAAGTCCCAGCAAATTTTTGATCATCGCATCTACTGGCAGGTGTGGCAGCCATATGCTCGGACACGCGTTACATAAAACTGATGCATTTGGTTATCCTCTAGAATATGCAAACTTGGCAAACCTTAATCAATGGAAAAAGAAACTAAACACTGTTGATTTGCAAGACACCATCGCGGAACTTAAAAAACGCAGGACATCACCTAATGGAGTGTTTGGCATAAAGATACATTACTCACATATCAAAGAGTTTGGCGGTTTCGAAAATGTACTAAAGTGTTTCCCTGACGCATATTATATTTTGCTATCTAGAGAAAATGTACTGCAGCAGGCCGTTTCTCTATCAATAGCTAGTCAGACCGGAGGTTGGATCTCCGGGCAGCAGCTCGTCAGTGAAGATTCAAAATATGATTTTAAACAGATTGATGAAGCTCTTCGCAGTATTATTCTTGATAACTCATCATGGAGGTATGCATTAGCTGCGAATGGCTGTAATTATATCGAAATGGACTTTGATAATGTTTGTAATAACCTGACTGATTCAGTACAAAGCATAGCGAGTTTTGTGAACTGTGAGATAGATCAAAGTAAGATCCCTAAACAGCAAGTAACAAAAAAACAAAGTAAGCAAAGAAACATTGCTTGGGCCGCTCAGTTCAGCTCCGATATCAATAAGAATAAGGAACTTTTATGTGATTTAAAAGCTTCTTTTTTCACTAAAGTTAAAAGGAAATTAAGTGAATGACAGGTAAATATTGCTTAAATCCAACTGGCAGTTGCATCGTTTTAGTAGAACCATTAAATGGCTACAGTAGTAATAATTGCTCCTTCTTTTAAGTCATGCTTTTTCAGGTTATGCACGTGTCGATTTCAAGTTGATACATGGCTGTACCCCAAGAGATAATTAATTGGTATTAATGCTATTACGGCCTGTTCCTGTAAATTTATGGTTAATAAATTTACAGGAACAGGCCAATTATCTTTAAACACCTTATCAACACTTATGGATATTGTTAGTGAAAATTTTTACTAACCATTGTTCTGTTTGTTTTATCCATGTCAGTCCGTAAAGGACTATTAAATGTCTAGGTTTTAATTTACATCGGGGATCTGACAACAGTTTTCTTGCTTGGACAAAATGGCCATCACCAATATTGAGCTTTGCAAGGTGGCATAAGTGCGCAGCACTATATTTCAACATATGTACGGAATTTACATTTCTTGGTCTCTTTTTAGCCATTTCTGTAATGCGACTACTAAATAGACACTCTGTCGATGGAATATTATTTTTACTTGCTTGGTTTTGAGCATCTTTATGGTAAAGCGAATGAATATTAGGCGAATAAGCAATCTCAGCATTTAATGCCACTCGACAAAATAAGTCTTGATCTTCGCCAATGGGTTCATCAAGTGGAAAACCACCAATCTCTTTAAATAATGAGCGTTGCATGACCATAGACGACATCGTGAAGGGTAAATCACCTTGTGAAGCAATATTAAAATAGTCTGTTAATATCACCCCTTCTGGGTTTAAGCTGCCAAGCTTAATTTTAGCATCGACATAATTGTTTTTAGATTGGACTATTTGATAGTTAGTTCCAAAAAACTCAGCTTGTGGAAACTTGTTAATTAAGCGTGCTACTTCATCCAAAAATAGCGGTAACCATTGGTCATCGGCATCTAAAAATGCAATATATTCATGGCTTGCCAATGCAACGCCGTTATTACGGGCAGCCGATACTCCTTGATTTGCTTGATGTACCACTTTTACATTTTTAATTTTTTCATTTTTAACCAGTGAAGCGCCATTATCTGTAGAGCCATCATCAATAATAATTATCTCTGCGGCGGGATATTTTTGCCATGCCACGCTTTTTAGTGTTCTTAAGATATGTTCGGCTTTATTAAATAGCGGAATAATTACTGTAAAGTTTATATGTTTCATTTTTAATACTCCAATTAGACAATGAATTTTTTAAAGCGCTTTCAAGCGATAAAGTCGGCTGTTTAAAACTGCTTGATAAACCTTGTGTTATTTGATTAACAATATGTTCAATGTTTAGGTCAGATAAATTTATTCGATACTCTTTTGGCATGCCAATTTCGTCACACCAGCCTTTACATTTACTATGATAATTTATAGATAAAACAGGTGTATTAGCTAGGTAGCTTAATATAGAACCGTGTAATCTCATGCTTATAATCGTTTTATAACTTGCAAGACTTTCAAGTAATGCAATCGGGTTAGGATCATATCTTTTTATGGTAATTGGGATGTTTTTATTAAGTTTAGCGACAATATTGTTGTTGATTTTCCAATCTCCTAAGAGCTGGTGACCGTTAAATTCTATTAATGTGATTGGCTCTCCGGTTTGTTGATATAAGCGGGTAATTAATTGTGCAAACTGCTCGAACCTCTTCTCTTCCTCAATGTTATCCGTATTTCCCATGGCATTAATCGCGACAGAGCATAACGTAAGGGCAATGCCCTTACGTGCTATATTTTGGGGGTGTTCACGTTTTGAACTTAATAATAATAAGGGTGCTAAATCGAAGGTTTTTTGAACGTTCGCTCTTGGGGCAATACATTCTGCTATTTCGAAACTTTCATTATCTCTAACACCGATATAACCACATTCATTTAAAAACTTGGCACAAGACTTCTCTGCAGCAAGAGATTTAAATGGGCCAATACCAACTCCTACCGCTAAGCTTTTTTTGGGGCTTGATAAAGACATAAGTTGTCGTTTAAGGTTGATATCAGTTTCACTATGCAAAACTGAACCACCACCAAAAATAATACGTTTACTTTGCAATGCGGTTTTATAATGTAGTAGCCTATTTTGACCTGGAAATTGCTGATTAAATTTTAAAGCGAGTTTATGATCACTTTTAGTTTCTCTGGTGTAATCACCATACAAGCCTACTTTAGTATTGTCGCAGCCAATAAGATGTTTAGCAGCCCATGCAGTAGCATACATTAACGCATCGTCACCGCTATTTCGCATGCCGTAATAGCCGACTAAATAAGCATCGTATTTTTTAAGCATAGTGCTCTCCTGATTTAAGTGGATTAAGGGAAATGCCTATCCATAAAAGAGCAGGCCATAAAATAAAACTTAATATTTCTAGATTTTCAAAAAAGGAATAACAAATAATAACTGCAAGCATTAATGCTGCGTGGTAGCAGATTTTACTTTTTAAACTGTGCCACAATAAGTAGATACTGGTATAAATTAGTGGAATTACTAAGGCGAAAAAACCAACCACTCCTTTCACAAATAACAAGCCAAACCAACTATGATGAGAGCCAATTGGCATAGCTTCAACAATTTTAGGACCTTTCTCGACAATACCATGCCCCCATATGGGTGCTTCCGATTCCCAACGCTGCCAAGCGATTGCTTCTAAAGTTTTACGTACCCTAGTCGAGTTAGGACGTGATGCTTTAAGATCTAAGTAAGTCGTATTTAACCAGTTATATACGGGCTCACCGTATAAGAGAATGACAGGAATAGCGATGCCAAAAATGACAAGCCATGCCGGATTTCTAAAATTTTTGCTAAATAAACATACGGGCAATAAGGCGATATAAATTGCCCAGCCTGCGCGAGATTGCGACAGTAAACACATTAAAAAGCTGCCTAAAATAGCGGTGGTTTTCCAAAAAGTATCTTTTTCTTGGCAACTGAAAATTAAAAATAAACAGGCCATAAAACCAGCAGCAGGCGCCCAAGGGGTAAAGAAGCGCCAACGGCCGATACCTGTTTCGGGATTAAAACCAAAAAAACTCACCTTAAAAAAACTTTCGCCTGGGCCACCAATCACTTGTAATGGCGAAACAAATAAATCACCATTTACGCCGGCCTTATAGAGAATGAAACTTATCACTGCAAAAATTAAGGTATGAAACGAAAGAATACATACTGCCCTAATAATTAACTTGGGTTTGATATCTACAAATGCCCCAAGGAAAAAAAATAGCGGTAATAGAGCCCAGCCTTTAGCCCAACCAATTGACGACTTAATTGTTTTAGCTAAGCCTAAATCCCAGTTTAAATGTGCAACTAATAAGGCTAAGAACATAAAAAGTCCGCCAATAATCCATAACCAAACGATATTAGGGATGACCGCCAGCTCATCTTTGCCATGAACAAACCAGCGTAATAAAACAATGGCGAAAATCATCCAGCCTATTAATGAGCCCATAATATATAGGCCACCGAAAGCAAAAAAAGGATAAGTTAACGTTAACCCATACCAGACAAGCTTTTCTTCTGTAGATGTTGGATTAACGGTATGTGTAGTCATATTTTTAATTAACTTAATTTATCGGTGGTAAACTATTGATTGCACATGCTATGCCAATAGCTTTTAAATTCGTTAACTTGCGGTTATTTAACGATATTTATGTGAGTTTACGGTGTTACGCTATTGCTGAAGATAGAGGGGAGTTGTAAAATAAAAATATGGTTTTTGCAATTTGCAATTAATTGAGGGTTATATATAGTCTGATAATTATGTCATTTAGCTAGAATAAACAAAGTCATATATCAAAGGTCAATTTTTACAGGATAATCCTAACTAAGATATTGGTTAGACTAAATAAGCCCGTTATATTAAGCCGATCAAAAGTGTTGAACGGCTAAACTCTAATTGATCGCAACTTTAGCCACTTTTTTTAAGGAGAACTTGAATTAAATTTTTTCTTTGCTTTAAGATAAAGAGTCCAAAGGAGATAAAGATAAAACCGGCGATACCGGCAATTACCGCAATCACATTTTTAGGGCTACTTTGTTTCAGCGGATAAGACGGTGTCGTTAACATTTGTAATACTGGGTATGAAGCAAAAACATCGGCTTTACTCGCTTCAAGCCTAGCTGCGGCCGAGGTAAATATTGCTTCTGCCATATTGAACTCACGTTGAAGACGTTCTAATTCAACGATTTCACGTGCGTAAATTTTTAATTGGTCGCCCAATCGGTCTGCTGAGCGACCTAAATCATTAAACATTGAGTTTTGGCCTTTATGTTTTGCATACGCTTCAATTAAATCGGCAAATAGCTCAGAGCGTTTTGGATTTAAGTCTAAATTTAGCGAGTTAAATATTTCACTGGAATTTAAACCGAACATTTGACTACTGCGTTGATTAATAGAAATTCGGGTGTAATTCAAGCGTTTTTGCTGAGCGATAACTTTTGGATGTTTAATACCCCAACGTGAACTATATTCAGCTAATTGTGTAATGCTTTCTTTTAATTCAGTCATATACGCTCTGAACTCTACGTCTGATTGTAGCATGAAAGCTTGTCCTGCTAGTTTCGGCGATACCCCTAAATCTTCACTCAACTGATTGATATAGTGCAGCAAATGATTAGCTTCAGCCTTTACATATAGTTGCTTTTCTTTAACACCTGAAAGAGTATTCACTAGTTGGTCCATTTGCTCTGTCGATACAACAATTGAGCGCTGCTGAAAATCAACGATGGCATTGCGAGTGATGTTCATTCTTTCTCGATATTGCTCTAATACTTGTTTAATGCTTTGGTCACGGCGTAAAACTTCATCAGCTCTGAGAATATTTAATTCATCTTGCAAAGACTCATATAAAGCAAATGCTTTTGCTTGTGCTAACTCTTTACTGTTAGCGCTAACTAGCACAGAAATGATCGAGGTTTGTTCAGTAAGTACAATTTTGGCTTTACCTAGTTGATCAATTGTAAGGTGTAATCTTTTGGCCGCGCGCTCTCTAACACCACGGCTAGACAACATCTCTTTATAATTTACTCTTGGGTTAAAACCACCAGCGGAGAAAGGCGCATTCGTTTGTGAAACCACTTGGCCAATATCGTTCAGCGATACGCTATTACTACTACCCGTTCCCGGTAAAACCATTTCCATATCACTGCTGTATGATGGTGCTTTATTTAGGTAAAGAAGTATGAGCAGAGCGACAATCAAATACGAAGCCGCGCCAACCACTAAATATGGACGTTTTAAAATAGTGTATATTTGTGCTCTTACAAGTCCATATTTCGTTAATACAACCATAGGATATTTCATAAATCACCTATAACAATTTAAATGGAATAATAAAGTCAGCAATTGTTTTTGCAATATCACGGAAGTTTGTAATATCTGAGTCATAACAAACGACAGAATCGTTAGGCATTAAATAAGGGTTAATATTACCTTGGCTAGGCATCATCAGTAACTGTTCAACGGAACGCTCTATCACTTGTGTTTGACCAGTAATAGGATTATTACTGGCAAGTACAATTCGACGTGGGGCATTTGTCCAGTCTTTACCGCCAACACAATTAGCCGAAATTGCCGCCTGAAGTAAACGGGTACCATAGGGTAGATTGGTTGCATATTTTCCGACGCCTGCGCTAGCATTATCACCGGCTGAATCAATAAGGTTCGACATGAATACCCGAAAACCTTTTGGAGTAATTAGACTGGGTCTGACTAAATGTTCTTGAAAACAGCCGGTACTTGGGACAATTACCCGATCACCAGCGACTAACGGATAATCTGTCACTAAATCTCCAGTTAACATACCTGTCATGTCTATTTGTACTTGCCATCCTTTGCGTAACAGAATGATTTGATCTAATTTAGCGTCAGGTCTAATACCAGATGCATTTCTGATCGCTTCAGATAGCAAGCGAGAGGATGAAAAATCACCGTATGCTTTTAAATGTTCAGGGTTTGGAGGAGCTCTTAGTTTTTTATTTATTAATACCGTGCCTGGTTGAAAAACAGCACCAGAAACAGAAACTTCAATGGCTGACCAATTTAATACCTGAATCGTTACGCTGGCACTGGCTGGTTGAAATATTTCTGCTCTAACCAGAGCCAATTCTAGTTTAGTTTCTAATGTGTTGGTCGTTGCTCCACCTGCTTCAATAACGCCTATTAAAGGAAGTTTTATGTAGCCGGCGTTATCAATAATATAACGACCGTTAAAACCTTCACCATCTTCAATCAATACTTCGACCAGATCGCCTGGGCTTAATAACAAACCTTGTGCAAGAACAGGATCGTTTTCGCCGTTGGCAATAATATTTAGTCTATTTAAGTTTAATGGTTTATCGGTTCTATAATTTAAAGCCGCACCCATGTGTTGAAACTTTTTACAATTTAAGCCATTTGAAAATATATTTTGAGCGGCATGTTCGTGCATAAAATCGTCACCATTAGCAGCCGGTGTGCCATAAAATCTAAGCGCTGATTTGTCCATTGCTTCTGAAGAGTGTCTTGCACAGCCTTGCGTAAATAATGTCCCAAGTAAAGCGACAAGTAGTGGTATCATTTTGTATTTTTTAAAGGTATGAAACCGCATAAAATTCTCCCTAATGACTTTTACTATATATTCAATTGCAGTTAACATACCAAGTAGTGATAGGTTGTTAGTTATTGTATTCTATAGGGTTGTTAATTAGATGGTGCTGAGGTTTTTGTATGTTTTGCAACTTGCAATGCGATTTATCACCTTTGCAAATTGCGATTTAGCAGTGAATTAGTCAATAAATAGGGAATTGATAATGATATTTATCAATTCCCTTATAGGTTTTAATTAAGATATTTTATTTAATAGTTATTGGTTGAAAGGGTTAACTAATAGGCACCTTTAGCACTTAGCACAACAGGAATTGTCAGTGCTATTATTTTGCAGTCCATTAAAATACTTTGTTGTTTAATATACAGCTTGTCAAGCTGTAGTTGTTCTTCGAAATTTGTATCTGCCCGCCCAGATACTTGCCATAAGCCGGTCAGGCCAGGCTTAGTAAATAATCTTGGCTGTACCAAATTATCATATTCATAGGCTTCAATTGCTAATGCCGGTCTTGGTCCAACCAAGCACATATCGCCTTTAACAATATTAAATAATTGTGGAATTTCATCTATTGAATATTTTCTAATAAACTGACCTGTTCTTGTGATTCTAGGATCATTAATATATTTCTTACAAACACCTTCACGAGAACTTTGTGATGGATCTGGTTCTTGATAACTAGGGTCTGATTTTAAATACATAGATCGAAACTTGTACATTTTAAAGTGCCGACCATTTTTACCTACTCTTATTTGAGAGAATAACGGGCTACCAGAGCTTTCAGTTTTTATTAAAATCATTACTAATAATAGTAAAGGGCTAATTAATAATAACGTAAGTAGTGCGACGCTTTGTTGTAAGATAACGGGTATTCCTTTGTGTTTGTAACTTTTAAAAGGAACCTTGTTAGTATCCGTAACGACGTAAAGGTTTTTAAATTGACGTGAAATTTGAATAGCCATTATTTAACTCCCGTATTTACTAAACCAAGAAAGAAAGTTCTATATAAAAAAAGCGGATTACCGATAACATAACGGTTGAATTTGCTACGCGGTTCTTGTAATAATCGCCAAACCCATTCCATGCCTATTTCTCTTAACCACATAGGTGACCGTGAAATGGTTCCTGAATAAAAGTCAAAAAGCCCGCCGACAGCTAATGCCGTATGACATTGCAGTTGGTCTCGATGTTCGAGTAACCATTGTTCTTGTAAAGGGGAGCCCATAGCAACGAGTAATACATCACAACCACTGTTATTTATGGCGGTTATTATTTGTTCATCATTGTTATCTGCTTTATAACCATGCTCTGTGCCAGCTATATTAAGTCCTGGAAATTGGCTGACTAAGGTATTGGCTGCTTTGTCGGCAACACCTGGTGCGGCGCCAAATAAATATAAAGATTGCTTGTTTTCGACACAACGTTTGCACAAGTGAGGCAGCATATCTGTGCCGTTATTATTACCATTAAGCAAGTAGCCGGCTTTTTTTGCTGCTAATCTCATTCCTGAACCATCAGCAAACAAAGCATTTGCTTTTGATAATTCCTTAAAAAATTGAGTATTGTCTATGGATAAGTTAATTGAGTTGACGTTAATAAAAAATCCTATTTGGGTTTTATCGTTCAGAGTATCGGTATCCGTTATCCACTTAACGGCATCATCCATAGAAGCGTTGTTAACTCTTAAACCAAATAAAGATAAATACTTGGCGTTTTTTAATTTATTAACTGTTTGACCATAAAGGAAAATGGACATGAAGCTTTTTAAAATAAGGGTAAGATAATCAGCAAGATTACCATTTAATTGCTGCTCCAGTAATTGCGCTTTGCTCATGACAGTAAGCCCGATTTTAAGATGTAAATCATATAAACTAAAAATACCCGCTTTACTTTTAATCTGGTTTAGAATGCAGAATTGTATATCGGGTGAAAGGCTGTGAGTCAGGGGAACACCACAAAAAGCAATTTTTCCTCTACAAATATCGAAAAGAACGGCTGTTTTCACCCAAAGACCACAACTAAAGCTATGCAATATGACTTGTTGATTCAAAGCATCAGTCTTACGTACTATTGAAAAGAGACTTTTTCTGCTAATTAAGGCCAGCAATGTATTGATAAGGAAGCAGGGCAGTAATATCAAAATAAGCACAATGGCTAAGGGTCGGTCAATATAGGTACCACTGTAAGTATATGTAATGGAATCGTAATGCTTAAAGCTTTGTGCCATTCGTTGAAGTGAAAGTTTAGTTTTTTTCATTTCAGCTATCCTACATTATTGCTAGATACATGATTTTTGCTTAAAGTGTGCCAATTTGACATTTTATATATATAGTGCTGTTATTTATCGTTTTTATTTTATTTTATGTATATCTAATATCAAGTTATTGTAAAGAGTAATTGCAAGATAATAATTTAATTATCATTTTGCAATTCATTGTGAAATTCTAGAAAGAAGTGAGTTTAGGGTAAATTGATATGATCATATTTGTTTCGAGTGTTAGTACACTTTCAATCTTTTTATGTTCAGGCACTAAGTGTTTACCATCTAAATAAGCTAATAACCGAGCTGAAAGGAAGAAGACAATTTTATGAAAGAAGTTATGAGTGAAACCGGTGCGCATCGGCCCGCAATTGTGGTGACGAATATAGTCATTTAACTGATAGTTGAAAGTGTTATTCCATCTTTGATCTAGCTCGGCAATAAAATTTACCCCTTTACTTAACTCAATTACATGGCCATTCTCACCCCAACCAACATCATTCTCTTTTTCTACCGGGTTAAACCTAGCATTAATTATCCGAGTCAGCCATGTAATCGTTTGTTCACTATTCCTTGCGATAAGTACCCCAGAATTAAATCGCTTAGAATATCCTTTGGCCATATAAATATATTTACCGCTTTCAAATACGTGAGTTAGCCTTGGGCAATTGGGGTTCACCATAGTATCGGCGTCCAAAAATAATACATTGTCATAACCAGACAATAGAGCAGCTCGCATCAATGTTAATTTGAGCCAACAACACTCTACACCTAATTCAGAAATATAGGGACGAGTCACTGCTTGATGCTCGTAGCCGTGCCTTTGAGCATATTGATAGTGTGAGGCAAGTTCTTTGCTATACATCCATTGATAACCGTTTAACGCAATACTCAGTATTAATGTTTTATTTTTCATAAAACCACCCGATCAGGTAACTTGTTAGTCATGATTTATAGTGTAAGCAAAATCGACACCAGATTTTAAACTTTATTTATATCAGTTACTTGCTTATATTTTTAAAAGGTTTGTAAATTATAGTGTGATAATTTGCATTTCTGCATTGCATAATGCGAATTTTAACTCTTAAGCACAGGCGATAAATAATAAGTGCCTTTGTTTTCAATCGCCTACGTTATTGGCATGTTAGTCGCTATAACTATCAACAACAGTTTGATTTTTTTGGATAGTAAATTAGGGGTAACAACATGACTTTCATACGGAACATCATTGCTATTATTATACTTATCGGCATTACAACGATTACAAGAGCAACTGACGAAGTGGATGGTGTCTATCAGTGGGTATTTCTTAGTGGACAGCCTTGGCCATTAGGCTACCAACAAAGTATAGGTAAGCCTGATAACTTAATTTGGCATTACAATGACTACAGCCCTGAATTTTTCGCCAGAATAAATAACGCGTTACCAGAAGCTGAAATTAATGAAGCATTTTTAACTGACGATACCGGTTCAACAATTAGCCTAACTGAAGAAGCCGAAGTATTTGTTACTTTTATCCATGAAGGTGCTGGATATAAAAATTCGTTTGGTTATTTTGTTTTTGATCCGAACAATCCGCCACAAACCGCAGCCGAGGTAAATGAAATTATTGTCTTTCCTAATTTGTCATATCCACATCTAACCAACGGACATCGGTTAAGCTTAGGAGTATTTCCCGCCGACACCCATATTGGTTTTTTTATTGCTGCTAATGGTTTTTGGTACGATACCGGCGTTAAACCAACACAAGTTCCTTATTATTACTCGTTACAAAATTTAAACCCTGAAACTGATCCCTCGTTACGCCAACACCTTGTTTTACTATATGACGAAGAAGTATCTGAAGTTATTCTTGGATTTGAAGACCTACCAAGAACATGGGGTGATAATGATTTTAATGATGCGGTCTTTAGTGTTAAGGCAAATCCTGAAACAGCTATTAACAGTGACGGTTTGGTTGTTGTTCCCCAAGTAAATGATAGCGACGCAGATGGAGTTATTGATGAAAGTGATGAATTTCCTAATGATTACAACAGAGCATATAGTAGTTATTACCCAAACCAGAATGACTCAGTTACTTTAGCGTTTGAAGATAATTGGCCAAAAATAGGAGATTATGACCTAAACGATTTAGTCGTATCAGAGCAGTTACGTGTTATCTATGATGCTGCTGGTGCTATTCAGGGTTTTACCATTTCAGGCTTTATAAATGCTCGAGGTGCTGCTAATCATAATGGTTTTGCCGTACGCTTAATGGATGTTTCGCCGAGTGATATTGGGGACGCTAATATAACTATTGATGGTCAGCAATATATTAAACAATTAGAAAATGGTCAATCTGATGCTGTTATTGTCTTATGGCATGATACTCACGACTTTACCCAAACAAATGAATCAGGTGTCTGTTCTCATTTCAATACACATAAAGACTGTAGCCAATTTGATCCCGTGCCGTTTTTGCTTGATGTTGAGCTGAATACCCCTTTAGCTTCTTTGAATCATTCATCATTAGATTTTTTTATTTTTAGAACCCAGAATCGTGGTCATGAAATTCATTTTGCAGACTATGCGCCTACTGATCTATTTGATTTAAACCTTTTTGGTACCTTAGATGATACCTCAGAGCCAGCAAATGGCCGTTACTTTAGGAACGCTGTTAATCTTCCATGGGCCTTAAAATTGACGACAAACTGGCGATATCCACAGGAATATATTGATGTGATTTGGGCATACCCTGAATATGAAGCTTGGGTCGAATCTTCCGGTGTCGACTCCCAAGACTGGCATGTTTTTAATAACCGTATTCATCACATTTATTAAGCAATATTAAGGAAATAAATTATGAAATTCATTGAAAATAAAACTGTAAATTATCAATTATATGCTTTAATCATTTTTCTTGTTGTCAGTCTTTTAGGTTGTGGAGGAGGGGGTGGTTCGTCAGAGGTACCTGTCATCATTACAGAAGAGACGACTACTGATTCAGGAGGAGAAGAGGATGTAGATTACAGCCCTGATCCCGATAAGTTAGAGATTACTGCTAACGCTTCGTCTGAACTATATGCTGAAGCAACATTTAGTTTTGATAGCTTTAAAAGTGTGACCTTTGACATCCGTGCTAGTGATAATTTAAGTAAACCATTAATTGGCGCTATGTTATTAATATCCGTCATTGATGCAGAAATAACAGCATTTGATGATCCGCTTTTACAAAATAAGTCACTATTAACTAAAGTCTTTACTGATACTAATGGTCAAATCTATATCAGGTTAGAAATGGCTAAGAGTGTCGGTAAAATTTTATTAGAACTTAATACGTTAGGGGTAAAGAATGATGTGATTCTTGCTGTAGATGATACAAAAGTTATTACCTATAGCTTTGCTCAAAACGAATAGGTTTAAAGACGAAATTAATCACTTAAAGCTATTTAAGTGATTAATCATAGTAAACGAGCTTAGTTTTCTTTAGGCAAGTGGCAAGGTTATCGTAAAACAAGTACCGACATTAACTTTACTATGAACCTCAATTTTTCCATTATGCTTGGAAATAATACCATGAGAAATGGGTAAACCTAGGCCAGTACCTTCTCCGACAACTTTAGTGGTATAAAAGGGATCAAAAATTTTTAAGATATTTTCTTCACTAATGCCTTTACCATTATCGGTAATGTTAATGATGACATTACCATTTTCTTGAACCGTCTTAATCGTTAAAATACCTTTAGATTTACAGGCATGTGAAGCGTTAATGAATAAATTTATAAACACCTGATTTAAGTCATAGGGCTGTCCTAAAATATTGTCGCAATCAGTTAACTCTAATTTAATCGCCATCGAATACTTCAATTCATTAACGACCAGTTTTAAACAGTCGTCGATACATTCATTGATGTTACAAGTAATGAAGGTATCATCACCTTTGTATGAAATCTTCTTTAAATTATTGACGATGGTTTTTACGCGCTCTATGCCATCAATCGAATCTATCAGCAAGCTAGGTGTGTCTGCGATTAGATATTCAGCATCTATTTGTTGTCGCATGCTTTGATATTTATTCAGTACAACCCTTGCATCATCATTTTCAAGATCGCTGTCTTGGATGATTTTATCGAGTTTAAAGATTTCGAGAATGTTCTCCGTCAAACAAACGAGGTTGCTGTAGGTATAAGCAATGGGGTTGTTTATTTCATGGGCAATGCCAGCGGTTAGCTGGCCTAACGAAGCCATTTTTTCTGACTGAATAAGTTGTCCTTGCATTGTTTCAAAGCCAGAAACAACACCTTCTAGGTGTAAAACCCTATCGGATAAATCTCGGGTTTTATCTTCAAGCATCTTTTCAGCTAACTGGCGTGCTTTTATTTCACGAAAATAAGCTGCTTTATAGACGTCAGGCTCACTCATATTATCCCTCGAAAGATATAATTAATTTACATTCTTTGCTTTGTTATGCATACATTAAGTGGGGTCAAAGTGTTTAGCTGCCGCTGTAATTAACCCTTCAGAACCAGGATTTACCTTTGCTAAAAACCATTCCATAGCGATATGGCCATTTTTTCGATAAATATGTCGGAAAATGCGCTTTATATAGAAGCTAACATATTATTCTCCATCATTTAATAACTTGAATTTTAAAACATTATTCAATAACGATAACCAATTGGTGTTTTTGATTTTTTTCGTAATCAATAAGCTTCGCTATTGAATGTTCGGTAAATTCATGACCTTCCGCTAAAATAAGTAAATTATGGCTAGAAAATAGACTGTGCTTTAATATCATTTCAGGCAAAATTTGTAAGGTCGTTAAGCCTTGTTCAATAGTGCAGTCTTCAATCAACTCAGGTTTAGCAATTAAAATATCAAGAATACTTTTGTCATATTTTATCCCTCTTGATTTAATCAATTCTAAAAAGATATTTTTATGATCCATTTTATTGTCTTCTATTTTCCCATAAGCAAACCGCCAATAGTCTCTTGCGACATTAATTATCTTACATGCAGTTAATGTTTTACTATCAGCCGTTTCGGTAATATTTTCAAGTGATGAGAATTGATAAGTTAATATTTCTTTAACACTATTTAACCGCTGAGCCGGGGAGAGAATTTGTTGAGCAATTTCCCCTTGAGTCAAGAATTGCTTTCTTTGCTCGAAATTAAGTAAATTAAAAGGAGTGCTACAAAAGATAGGATCTAAACCTAACATACCAATTTCATTTAGAAAGCCAGCTAAGCGAACATCATGTAAAGCTTCTTTATCTAAGCCAATTTCTATACCTAACTGTCCTGCTAATTGGCCAACCTTTTTTGCAAAACTGCCACTCAGATAAGGATCTATGGCAATAAAGTTAAATAACATTTTCTCACAGGCTTTATTATTTCGTTCATTCCTAAGCAATGAAGCTCTAATTTGTTTAGTGCGTAAATTAACTTTTTCTTCTAAATCGTGGTTTAAGCTTTTTAGTAAAATATTTTGCTTTTCAATTTTAATTTTTAACTTGTTGTTTTCTTTTTTTAATTGAATTTTCTCTAAACCATCTTCGATGGCATTAACGAGTTCATCATTATTCCAAGGTTTATTGATGAACCTATTAATTTTCCCTAAATTGATGGCGGCAACCGTTGACTCAAAATCGGCATAACCACTTAAGACAATTCGGTAGGTACTTGGGTGTGAGTTCGCCACTTTTTCTAACAAGGCAGCTCCGTCCATTTCAGGCATTCTCATATCTGAAACAATGACATCAATGGCGGTAGTTTCTATAATTTCTAAGGCGATTTTTGCACTGTCGGCAATCAGCACCTTATAAGGTTTACGATGAAATAATCTTTGTAGAGTCCGTAAAATAACTCTCTCATCGTCAACACATAAAATTGTCATTTCAGCGTATTGAGCGTTTTCGGCACTGTTTTCTGACATTATTATTCCTTTAAAATTATGCAGTATTTTAACTATTGTTCGATATTAACAGGTTGTTTCATTAATTCATGTGTTTATCTAGATAAAAAAGATAAAGTCAGACTATAGTTATAACTGTTATATAAATAAAAATCATTGATATTACTGAAAAATAAATTTTATACTAAAGAAAACACTATTGGTTAGTTTAGCGCTATATATTAACCACTTATACTTAGGGCAAAATATAATAAAACAGTTATTCGCTCGCGGTTACTGTTTATTCATTGAAGTATTGTTTCGGGGAAAAAATGCAAAATTTTAATAAGTCTAGAATTTTATTTGTCGACGACGAGCCTGCTATTTTACGTGCTCTTCAACGAGTTGGCAGTAAAGTAGATGCTGTTATTTTAACAGCATCTAGTGGGCAGCGAGCGTTAGATATAATTAATGAATGTCCCGTTGACGTGATTGTATCTGATCTTAAAATGCCAAATATGGACGGTAATCAATTGCTTGAAGAAGTTGCTCGTATATCCCCAGAAACTGTTCGTATTGTTTTAACCGGCTGTGATGATATGGATATGGTGCTCAATTCTATTAACGCTGGCCATATTTGGGGCTTTTTACACAAACCATGGGACAATTTCGAACTTATTGTAAAACTAAAACAGGCACTGCAATTGCAACAAGTTCTAGCCGAACGAACGTTAATGCGCAGAACAATAGACCAATATCAAAAATATCATAAATCAAAGTTTGAAGGTTTTATTGGTGATTCAGTGGCAATGCAGTTTGTATATTCGTGTATAGAACAAAGTGCACCAAGTAGTGCCTCTGTGTTTATCACTGGCCCTAGTGGCTCAGGTAAAGAAGTTGCCGCGCAAGCTATTCATCGCTTAAGTAAAAGAAGCAATGGACCTTTTATTGCACTTAACTGTGCTGCTATACCATCAGAACTGATGGAATCAGAAATTTTTGGTCATATAAAAGGGGCATTCTCTGGTGCGGTATCAAATAGAGATGGGGCTGCAACTTTAGCAAACGGTGGCAGTTTATTTCTAGATGAAATAGGCGAAATGGATATTAGTTTACAGGCTAAATTATTACGATTCATTCAAACAGGTTGTTTTCAAAAGGTGGGTAGTGGCAAAGAACAACAGGTTGATATACGCTTTATTAGTGCAACTAATCGAGATCCGCAACTAGCGATTGCTGACCATAAGTTGCGAGAAGATCTCTTTTATCGCTTAAATGTAATCTCTATAGCCTTACCCGCATTAAAGGAGCGAGATAATGATATTGTAAAACTAGCGGAATATTTTTTGAGTCATTTTAGTGAAATTGAAAGTAAGGTTTTTGCTGGATTTTCATCTGGAGCAGAAGAATTAATTAAATCTTATTCGTGGCCTGGTAATGTTCGCCAGTTACAAAACATTATACATAGCTCAACCGTCATGTCTGAGGGCCCTCTCATTTCTGAAGACATTATTGTTCAGCAACTTGGTCGTCAATATAAACCGGTTGAGTCGCCATCAAGCTTGCCCAGTAATAATATTACCTCTGCAAGTCATGAGAGCCGGCAAAGTAAATTCGGGCAGAATCCAGCTAAGTCAGCTTCATCAATTATTACCCTTGCAGAGGTTGAGAAAGAAGCGATTGAGCAAGCGATTGAATTGTGTCAAGACAACATCGTAAAAGCTGCCAGTGAACTTGGTGTTAGCCCTTCAACACTGTACCGAAAAATGCAACAGTGGCAAACCGCATCCATAGATTAACCAATTCTTAATTTGCAAATATCGCTGGTAATACTTTTCATAGTGCAAATTATGACTAGCAAGGTTATTTTTTATTTAATAAAATGCATTGTAATCAAGTAATTAAAAACATCCTAATATTGGAACGAAACTTGAAGTTATCTTATTAATTAATAATAAAGATGACCTAGGAATGTTCTAATGCAGTTGATTCAATTTTTTAGAATACAAGTTAATTCTGTTATCGGACTCTTATCAAACGCTATTTGGTTACTTAGTGCTGAGTTTATCGCTAAAATCTCGCGCATTTTCACTATTATTGTCCTTGCTGCTCAGTTGTCACCAACATCATACGGGACCGCTATGCTAGCCCTAGCGTTTCATGACGTTTTCGCCTTGTTACTAAGGGCAGGGGTCGGTAGTCAACTTATTAACTGCAAACCCCAACAACTAGAAAGTTTTGCCAAAAATGGCATGTTTATTCAATGGGGGATTTGTATAACTATAGCAATAGCGCAGTTGAGCTCTGCTGATTTTTTAGCTTCACTTTATAATAATGACGATATCGCTAGTTTATTAAAAATAATGGCGGTTATTTATATATTTTATCCTTGGGTAAGTGTAAAAATATCCTTATTAAAACGTGAAAATAAAATGCGTTGGTTTAGTATCAGAAATGGCTTATGTGTGATTATTGAAAACGTAACCATAGCGATTACGGCTTTATTAGGGGCTGACATATTAGCAGTAGCGCTTGGAAAAATAACTTTCTCAATATTCTGGTTAATACTCTTTTCTTTTTCTCCGGTTAAATCATATGGCGTTGGTTTTAAGTTTTCTATTATTAATGAAATGCTGAAAACCTCAGGTAAAATTTTCAACACCGAATTCTTACGCGGTATGCGCCTGCACGCGGATACGTTTATTGCGGGTAAATTATTAACTCCAGAGCTTTTTGGTTTTTACAGTTTTGCTAAAAATGCTGGCGTTGGTTTAAGTCAGTCAATCAGTCAAGTTTATGTAAATGCTTTATATCCCTATTTATGTAAATTACAACGAGAAGGGCAGTTATTAGCCCAACAGAATTTAATTAATGCTTTTTCATTATTAATTGGACTGCTATTTGTTATTCAAGCACTGATCGTTCCCGTTTATGTGCCTATTTTATTTGATGAAAAGTGGAGCCCAGTTATACCTATCATTACCATATTATGCTTAGTAGCCCTACCAAATTTAGTGATAGATACAATGTGTTGTTTTGAGCGAGCAAAAGAGCAATATCATAACGAAACTATCATTCGGTTTATTTGCCTTTTAATTAGCTTAGCAACACTGTTTATATTTGCCCCAGACGAACCAATGGCATTCGCTATTGTTATTTTTCTGAGCAGTTTGTTTTGCTTGGTTCCGTTATATCTAATGAATGTTATTAAGTCTTTAAAATACAATTTACGTACGCTATTTAACAGGAGTTAACCACATGAACGTTTATTCTATCCCGGTTGTATCAGTTATTATTCCTATGTATAACGTTGAAAAGTATATCGAGCAAAGTATTAACAGTGTACTTAATCAATGTTATCACCATTTTGAACTTATTTTAGTTGATGATGGCTGCGTAGATAATACCTTAAATATAGTTAATAGCTTTTCTGATCCACGAATTAGGGTTATCACACAAAAAAATAGAGGTTTATCTGGTGCCCGTAATACCGGCATCGATGCTGCACGAGGAATATATGTTGCTTTACTCGATGCCGATGATTATTGGGCACCAGAAAAATTAACTAAACATATACAGCATTTAACTGAAAACCCTGCAGTAGGAGTTAGCTATTGTCCTTCATTATTCATAAATGAAGATGGCGAGCTATTAGGGATAGGACAATTTCCAAAGCTTAATAATATTAGCAAACAAGATGTTTTTTGTCGCAACCCGGTTGGTAATGGCTCTGCTCCGGTGATTAGAAGATCATTGTTCTCAGAAATTACTCGGTTCGGTGTTAAAAAAGATAAGTATAGAAGCATGTATTTTGATGAAAGTCTAAAGCAGTCAGAAGATATCGAACTATGGACCAGAATTGCACTCACGACCAAGTGGCAGTTTGCGGGCATTGAAACCCCGTTAACTTATTATCGTATCAATAACGCGGGACTGTCGGCCGATTTAGGCAAACAATTTGCCAGTTGGCAGCATGCGGTCATGCTAAATCAAGCTTCTGATCCTGAGTTTTTCAGGAAGTTTTATAGTTTAGCAAAGGCATATCAGCTTCGTTATTTAGCCAGAAGAGCTGTACAGTCGAAGAGCAAGTTAACTGCTTTTAAACTTATTCACCAAGCAATATATTGTGATTACAGAATACTACTGCATGAGCCCAGCCGTACTTTAATGACCTGGTGTTGTGCTTGTTTGAAATTCCTGCCCATTACTTTGTATAGCCGCATAGAAAAATTTGTTATGTTAAATTTCGGCAATGCCCCGGTTAAGCAGTAGATTATTAGTAGGTATTTGCAATAAGGCGTTTGATTGTTGTTATAAATTATACTATTCAATTAGGTTTAAAATATTGGATAGTGACTTGAAAGAAAAATGAATGAAATATAACTAATTTTTCAAGTAGTCAAGGCTATGTTTTTTCATTGTTGAGAACTTCAATTGTATGAGGAGATGCCCACATAAGAAACTTAATGAGGAGAGAACTGTGCTAAAGCAAAATCAATGAAACAACGTACTTTTTTTGCGACATACTTTCTATGTGGGTAGATTGCGAAAAGTCCAAATTCAAGCGTGGTATAGCCAGGCAATATTGTGACTAATCTTTCGTCATTTATCGCCTCTGCAACAATAAAGTCTGGGCACATGGCAATACCACCGCCAGCAATCGCTATTTCGCGTACCGCTTGCGGACTGTTTGCTGCAATTACAGACTGAACATCAATAGTAGCTGACTGCCCTTGGGGAGATATTATCGGCCATTGTTTTCCTATTCTAAAATTACTGTCAATAATACAGCGATGTTCACCAACTTGCTTAGGTGTTTTAGGCAAGCCATGAAGCTGAATGTATGCTGGTGAAGCACATAAAACTAATGGAAATGTTTTTAAATGTCTGGCGATCATGTTTGAGTCATCAACGCCACCAATGCGCAAACGAACATCAATACCTTCTTCAAGCATGTCGATAGCACTATTGGTTAATACCAACTCAATTTTTAAGTCTGGGTATAAAGCTAAAAATTTAGGCAGCAACGGCGATAACTGCATTTCACCAAAGGTTACCGGCGCACTTATTCTTAACAAACCGCGTGGTTTTGTTTGCTCGCCAGTGACGTTATCTACCAGAGCCGCATATTGTTCGAGTAGGGTAACCGATTGTTGATAATAGCGACGGCCTGCATCGGTTAATGCTAGTCGACGTGTCGTTCTATTAAAAAGTCGAATGCCTAATTTATTTTCAACCTCACCAACATACTTACTGACTAAAGCTTTTGATATGCCAAGCCGGTCACTTGCTGCAGTAAAAGAATTTGTTTCGACAACGGCTACGACCGTTTTTAGCCCATCAAGCGTATCCATCATTATTTCCCTTTCAATTTATTGTCAACGTTACGTTGATAATGATTCAATAACAAGCCTGTTTATCAATATGGTGTTGAAGTAGATAATGACCTCATCAGCAATACAGCTGCTTAATTAAAGCTTTAACACCGGAGTAAATGTCAAAAATAGAAATATATACCCGACCGGGTGCGGTTACTGCACTCACACAAAACGATTATTAATCAGTAAGGGCTTGGCTTTTATTGAGTACGATATTTATGAAAATTCTAAATATATTAATCAGTTAAAAAAAAGAACGTTAGCTAGAGCATATCCACAAGTATTTATTGAAAATGTTTCCGTGGCAGGTTTTACCGAACTGTTAGAAAAAGACCAACAAGGTTTGTTAGCAACTTATACAGAACAACACGCTACTTAATACCGTTAAATTTAAAGGAAATATAATGAACAAATTTACAAAGACTCATCCAGAAAACAATCGTTTTAAAAGTTATTTAATGGCGGCAGCCGGCGTGGTAATGTTTAACTTTGCAGGTATGCAAAATGTAGAAGCAGCGCAAACGCTCCATAAAACGATTAAAGTACAAAACCAAGATATTTTTTACCGTGAAGCAGGCAGCGAACATAAAAGAACTATCGTGTTATTACACGGCTTTCCAACGTCGTCACACATGTATCGTAATTTAATTCCAAAATTAGCCCGAGAGTACCATGTCATTGCTCCTGATTACCCAGGTTTTGGCAACAGTTCAATGCCAGCAGTTAATGAATTTGAATATAGCTTTGACAACTTGGCAAAGATAACTAATGCCTTTTTAGAAAAAGTGGCCGCCGAAGAATACACCCTTTACGTTATGGATTATGGCGCACCAATTGGTTTTCGAATAGCAGCAGAACATCCTGAACGAGTACAAGGACTTATTATACAAAATGGTAATGCCTACGATGAAGGTCTACGAGATTTTTGGAAGCCAATTAAAGCGTATTGGCAGAATAAAAGCCCTGAGAATGCGAAAGTGCTTAAAGATAATTTGTTAACTATTGGTGCGACAGAGTGGCAATATACCAATGGTACTCGTAACAAAGCAGCAATTAGCCCTGATAACTGGATTGTTGATCAAGCAAAATTAGATCGCCCTGGTAATAAAGACATTCAATTAGAGCTTTTTTATTCTTATGGTACTAACCCAGCACTGTACCCTGAATGGCAAGCGTACTTTAGAAAATATCAACCAGCAACATTATTAATGTGGGGCAAAGGTGACTATATCTTTCCTGAAGAAGGTGCACATCCATACAAACGTGATTTAAAAAATTTAGATTTTAATATCTTAGACACCGGCCATTTTGCTTTAGAAGAAGACGGTGATGTTATTGCGAATCACATCCTTAAATTTATGAAAAAGAACAGCTAGGCTCTATATTTTGCCTTGCGCTGCAACCAGACCTTTTAATTTGCAGCGCTTTTTTATTATCGAGGTACTTATTACCCCAAGTACTACGTTTAAATAAAATGTTTTATGAGATGTTCGGATTAATTTCTTAATGACTTCAAGGTTATTTTCTAATCTGTTATTGGCATACTCAAGTTGATGTCAACCTCGCTCAAAGTAATTAATTTTTTCTAAGATCCATAAACGGACATAATTATCGCTTTTTATCTTTTTATCTTTTTAGCTTTTTATTAATGAAAATGATGAAAATGATGAAAATGATGAAAATGATGAAAATGATAAAAAGTTATATCGCATTGCTCATTTATCGGACTTAGCTAATATCTTTAGGCTGTTTTATTAAGCTAGCTCTTTGATATTGTATATAAATAAGCCACTCTTAAGTAAAGTTATATCTAATGACCTTAATTGTTTAGATAAAGTCGTCGCAGGTTAATGCTAACCGTCAATAAAAGGTTATTATTAAGTTAGTACATTGGAAGCGCTTACGCAGTTAATAGTTTTATCGAAAACTGATTGTGAATTAATTAAGATAAACCTATCTTGGCAGTCTATGGAATCTGATAATAATCTAAACTTTGCAATAACCCCAGCAGAAAAATATGGTTATGTTACAAAACAACGCGTAGATGCTAGTTGGGTTAGACTTATCTATATCGCTTTGCAGCAGCAAAAGTTACCCGCGGATAACTTATTAGAATCGGTAGGCATTGAGATAGGAACTTTACACGAATTATATTTCACTTACAGAGACGTTATACTTAATCTATACGACAATATTGAAATATATAACGGCTTAGACGCATTACCCATATCAATTTCTGAAGTTTTTCAACTTCATTTTATCCGCTATACCGGCGTTATAATATCTGATGCTAAATCTGTTAGTGATTTCTTAGAAAAAATTATATTTGCAAGTACACAAATAACTGAATTGATTAAAGTTGTAACGACAGAAATGGGTGATCACACGTTGTTAACTATTTCATCGCGGATGGAATCATTTAGGTTACATAAAACAACATTAGAAATAGGTGTTTGTTTAGTCCATAAAATGATAAATCAAATGTTTCCTGCTTGTTCAGGTATTATTTCAAATGTAGTTTTAGACTTTAAAAGTAAAAGAAACAATTTTGAAAATGTATTCAATTGTCCTGTTACTTATCATGACAAAGCGGAATATACCATTGTCATTAATAACCAAGCTTTAACTATGAAAAATGTCTTTTCAACACATTCTATTAGTTTAGAGCCATTTATAGGGAATAATTTTTCAAATACAGAGTTCCGAAAATTTTCCGAAATAGAACGTTTTATAGTCGAAAATATTGCTTCGAATAATCTTAATATCGTCTTTATAGCTGAAAAGATGAACGTCAGTGTGAAGACCTTACAACGGCAATTAAAGCGTTTTAATACTGATTTCAGTACGTTGTTAAAAACGAATAAGATTAAACATGCTGAGATGCTGTTAAAGGAAAATAAACTTACCTTAACCCAAATCACTTATAAATTAGGTTTTAACTCGCCGTCGAGTTTTTCTCGAGCATTTAAAAAATGGACCGGCGTTTCGCCTTCAGATTACCAATAAACATTTTATAGCACGAGGCGATAATAAGGGATAAAAGAATCATGATGTTAACTGCATTAATAAATTTGGTATTTACTTGTTTAATTTAAGTCATCGAGTTAACAAACCGATCTCATTATCTAGAAGTATTTTAGATGTTATGCCGACCCCCATTGCGGTATTTGATGTCGACTGTAAATTACTGCACGTCAACTTGGCGTTTTCTAAATGGTTTAATCTTAATTCCTTTGGGCTTGAAAGCCTGGAGCAGACACTAACGATAATAAATGAGTTAATGTCTGCTGAGTTAAAAGTAATATTGTTAGATGTGATGACAAATAAAGACACTAGCTACGTACGAGAAATTGTTATTAGGACTAAAATAAGCGATCATAAAACCTGTAAAACGTCTTTCGCCAATATTCGTTATAATAATAAGAGTTATGGCGTGATCATGTTTTTTGAGGATAAAAATCAAAATATTGAAAATATTGCCCGCTATAAGCAGCAAGCTCAACTAGATCAACTCACCAATACCCTTAATCGTTTTGGCTTTTATGAAGCATTCAATCGAGTTACCCATCAAAGTATCAATCACAACTCTCTGTATGCTGTAATGATTGTCGATATAGATATGTTGAAATTATTCAATGATCTTAAAGGTCATCAATATGGCGACATCGTAATAAAAAACACCGCGAAAGGTCTTTTAAATGGCTTAAGAACAGAAGATATTTTGGCAAGATGGGGAGGAGATGAATTTATCATTGTATTAACTCATATATTCTCTGAAAATCATGTACAAAAACTGTCGAAACGTTTGGCGAGGAGTGTCGAAGAATATTGCATCAGCCAAAATACTCCGACGTCGATATCCTATGGCCTCGCTATTTCGAAAATACATGGTGAAACATTAGATGATCTCATTGGTTTTGCTGACAAAATGATGTACAAACAAAAGCAACTTAAATAAGACCGATGAGTTATGCTGTAATTCATAGATGGGGTAGTAACTCAGAAGTATTGGTCACTAAGTTACTATAAATTATTATTTCAACTACTTTGACTGTTTTCTTTAGTTACGACCCGCCATTACACCACCATCAATATCCCAAATAGCACCGGTTACCCAAGACGTATCTGCAGATAATAAAAAGGCAATAGTACTGGCGATATCATCGACAGTTCCTATTCTTCCAATCGGATGAAAGTCATTAAAGCCTGCTAGTGCTTGATCTAATTCTGCTGGCGCAATGAAAGAGTGGTAAATAGGTGTTTTTACGACTGCAGGAGATACTGCGTTAACACGAATATTGTACTCAGCTAATTCCATTGCCATGTGTTGAGTTAGCGCATGTAAGCCGGCTTTTGCCATAGAATATGCTGAAGAAGGGGTTGCTTTAATTGCTTGTTTTGCCCACATCGAACCAATATTTACAATGTTTCCGCCATTATGCTTTTTCATGTTTTGGGCAACGGCTTGTGTAATAAAAAATGTTGCTTTGTTCAGCTCCATATAAGTATCATAGTCTTCAGCATCATGGTCTATAAATGCCTTAGGGCTAAAGTATCCTGCGGCATTAACCAAGTAACTTAAATGCATATCATCTTGGTTAATATAAGACAGTAATCTTTTTAAATCTGCTGTTTGATAGAGGTCAGCTTGAATTGCAGACGCGGTTCCTATTTTGTTAAGCGCTATTAATGCTTGTTCTAATTTTTCGGTTTTACGACCGACAATAATAACCTCAACATTATTACTAACTAATAATTTAGCCGTTGCTAAGCCCATACCACTTGAGCCGCCAATAATGAGTGCCTTGCCTTTATCTGTAAATTTCATCATTTTCTCCTGTTAATCATTTAATAAGTAAAGTAGATACCACTAAATGATAAGGAGTTAAGACGGATGAAAAAAGTAGGTACAATCTAGTACACTAGGTACTTATTGGTACAGTTTGTTGAATAATAGGGAAATTGTTTTTAACATTATTATTTATTTGTATAATTACCGGCTAGCTTCATCAATTTCTAGTTGCAGTTTTTCTAATTCAGTTAATATTTTGATAAATTTTTCTCCAAACGGTGTGACCTGATACTCGACTCTTGGAGGCGTTTCATTGAATGTTTCTCGCTCAAGAATACCAAATTCAATATTACGTTTTAAACAAGCATTAAGGACCTTGGTGGTTAACCCTTCGACACTTCTGACCATTTCTCCTGGTCGATTAATGTCATTATTAAGTAGGTTATAAACGGTAAGCGACCATTTGCAGCCAACAATTGTTTCAACCATACGCGCAGATTTTTCTGGTGCTGATGTTCTAGAAAATTTAATACTCTTATTATTCATAAAGATGTACCTTAAAGTAGCTACTGAACCATTTTGTGCGTACTTGGTATAGTATTTAGAAAGCGATATTATTACGCTAATGATAACTACTGTTATGTAGTCTGCTTCTTGAAATTTCAAGCGCTATAGGAAAATCAATGCTTAATATGAACTTCACCGAACAAGTCTTTATTAATACCCATTTGCAACCTTGGCTCGCTAGCCCTCACTGTGGAGTTTGGCGTAAACCCTTAGCCAGAGAAGATGCCGAAAGGGGTCATGCTACTAGCATAGTAAAGTTTGTTGCTGGCGCGAGTTTCAAAGAACATGATCACCCGCTCGGTGAAGAAATACTGGTTTTATCGGGGACCTTTTCTGATCACACGGGTGATTATCATGCGGGTAGTTACTTTCGTAACCCTGAAGGATTTCGTCATGCCCCTTTTAGTAAAGAAGGTTGTATATTGTTCGTAAAACTTCATCAATTTCAAGTAGGTGATAATGAACATGTCGTCATTAATACTGAGCAGAAAAACTGGTTAGCTGGGATGGGGAACTTACAGGTTATGCCATTACATAACTACAAAGGGGAATCTACCGCACTGGTTAAATGGCCGAAAGGGGAAATATTTCAACCGCATAAACACTTCGGTGGTGAAGAAATATTTGTCATAAGCGGTGAGTTTATTGACGAACATGGTCGATACCCAGTAGGTAGCTGGCTTCGAAGTCCCCATCTAAGCGAACACTTTCCTTACGTAGAGCAAGAAACCATTATATTGGTTAAAGTAGGCCATTTGTAAATATATTGATGACGCTTAAATTTCTCCAGCGCGCTATCAATGTCTCAATCTGCTAGTTTATTGTTGTATAATCTTGTTTAAAAATAGATAGATAATACAAAGGAAGGCTAATGGAAAATAAAAAAGTTGTCATTATTACCGGAGCAGGTCGAGGCATTGGTGCAGCGACAGCCAAATTATTTGCTCACAATGGCTACGCAATTTGTATCAATTATAAATCACAATCTGGACCGGCTGAACTACTCGCTAAGGAAATTTCTGCCCTAGGTGTTAAGTGCATTACCGTTAAAGCTGATGTTTCCAACGAAAATGATGTCAATCGTTTATTTTCAACAGTAGACACTGAATTAGGCACGCTGACTGTGTTGGTGAATAATGCCGGGATTTTAAAACCTCAATCTCGTTTAATAGATATGACAGCTGCGCGTATTAATGAAATATTAATCAATAACGTAACCAGCTATTTTCTATGTAGTCGTGAAGCTGTAAAAAGAATGTCAACGACAACAGGTGGCAGTGGCGGAGTCATTGTTAATGTGTCATCAGGTGCTGCAAAATCAGGCTCACCGAATGAGTATATTGATTATGCGGCTTCAAAAGGAGCGATTGATACCTTAACTCGTGGTCTTTCGTTAGAAGTTGCCAGTGAAGGTATAAGGGTTAATTGCGTTCGACCCGGTTTTATCTATACCGATATGCATGCAGATGGCGGAGAGCCTGGACGGATCAAAAGGTTAGAAAGTAAAATTCCGCTTGGCAGAGGTGGACAATCCGATGAAGTAGCTGAGGCTATCTACTGGTTAGCGGCAGAAAAATCGTCATTTTCAACGGGAAATTTTTTGGATCTCGCCGGCGGGCTATAATTTTGATAAACGAAGTGAACTTGATTTTGATTCTTATCGTCATTCATAATAAGCTGGCTGTATTTTGTCAGCCGAGCTTAGTGAGCAGTAGCTAGCAAATTTTAGTGCCTGAAACGCTTTTTTCCCAACAAATAAGTCGCTATACGTTAAGTAGGGTTTAATGAAAAAAATTAATATTGCTGAAAAGTTTAGCCTGTTCACTGAAGAGTGGACACCAAAAGTTATCGCTGAATCAAATGGTCAACTGGTTAAAATAGCTAAAGGCAAGGGTGAGCTTGTCTGGCACAAACACGATAACGAAGATGAGCTTTTTATCGTATTTAAAGGGCAACTGACGTTACAGTTAAGGGCAGGCAATATCGTTCTTAACGAAGGTGAAATGTATGTGGTACCTAAAGGGGTCGAGCATTGTCCTAAAGCTGAGCCTGATACGCATTTTATGATGGTAGAGCCGGCAACGACAGCTCATACCGGTGAAATTCAAAGTGAAGTTACTGTTTCATCAGCTAAGCAAGAATGGATTTAGTGTACTGCAGACTATTTAAAGGAAAGTTATGAATAAATGCGCAGAGTTTGCGGTATTCAAAGTTTCAAAAGAAAACAAAGCTAGAGTCATCGAATTAAGTTTAGCTATTTTTAATGAAATGAATGCAAAAGGTATTGTTATAACGGCTCATGAAATACTTCAAAAAACCGATGATGGAGCAGAAATATGTTGGCATTTAACATGGAAAAATAAAGAGGTTGCTAAAGCAACTACCCAACAATGGCCGAGTTTCCCCAGTACAAAAGAGTTTCAATCACTTGTTGGTAAAAACGTTTATTATGGTCATTTTATTAAAGCAACTTAGTTAGATAACATTACTTAAATGAAGCGGCAAAGTACTAAAATTCACTTTTTTTGTTTGAGCAACTTTTTTGTTAATCCCTTCGACGCCAGTTAGAGGTCTTTACCGTATGAGATACATCACTACCATTTTATTTTTCGTTTCGTTTGTTATTTTTGCACACGATAAAAAGGACCAATTAAAAATCACCCAACTATCTGAAAATGTTTATCAACATATATCGTATAAAGAAGTGGGTTCTTGGGGCATGGTTGCAGCATCGGGTTTGATTGTTGTCGATGGAATTAATGCTCACATTATTGATACACCTTGGACAAAAGAAGATACCGAACAGTTAATCCGTTGGATAAAAGCAAAAAACTTGCTTGTTAAAAGCAGTGTTGTCACTCATTTTCATGCGGATGCTAGTGGTGGCATCTCATTTCTTAATAATGCTCAAATAAAAACATATGCAATGGCTTTAACGAATAAACTTCTTAGTCAAAAGAACAGAGAAAAGGCTAGTGACGTTATACCTACCAATACACCTACCGATACTTTTGAGTTAGTTCCGAATACTATTGAGGTCTTTTATCCTGGTGGAGGTCATACTCAGGATAATATTGTTGTTTGGCTACCAAAAGAACAGATCCTTTTCGGCGGGTGTTTTGTTAAAAGTTTGCATAGTAAAAATTTAGGTAATATGGAAGATGCCTTAGTAAAAGAATGGCCTCAATCAATTCAAAATGTCTTAAATAAATACCCAAATATAAAAGTTGTCGTACCTGGGCATGGCAAGATAGGTGATGTCAGTTTGCTTAAGCATACCGCTGATCTTGCACTCGCTGTAAAAGAACATTAAGCAGCTATTTAAAAAGGACGTTGTGCAAAATTAGCCTAATGAAAAAGACATCAGGCAATTTTTTATTTATTGCTTAGTCATCAGCACGACATCGGTACGATATTTATCGAGTTTAGTGTAATAGGTTGTTCGGCCATTATCACTGACACTTAGGTTTCGACCAGCATCAGTGGGCATTACTGCTAATGGGTATAGCTCTGCGATTACCCCTGAAGACAAGTCCTTTTTAAATAATACTTTGGTTTTTTTATCAGCGGATTTGGTCGTATAATAAATAGCATCTAAATGAACATCCCATGAATATATTTCCGATAATAATAGTTGCACTTTATCATTTTTGGACATAGCTATTGAGCTTGATAAACGTTGTGAATGAACATTCATTGTGCCAATCTTTTGATAATATATGTTTTTTCCGTCAATTATCTCGAATCGAGAGATAGACTGAGTCAGTATTGATTTTTTCTGGGCAGTAGACAAATTCTTTTCCATAACATGCCAAATATCGTCTATTTTCTCATACCAATAGATAAATCGGCCATCTTTTGACCATTTGCCCATTTTTACATTATTGGTGGTCTCAAACTTGAAAGCATTACCTAACTCCAAGTCAAATTGCATAATTTGGCTGCTATCTTTATTTAACACGCTGACTAATAATTGCTTACCATCAGGCGACCAAGTAGGCTCAGTTAACTTATCATTTTGTTTCGCTTGCAATAAGAGGGAATTAGTCTGGCTATCTATTGCTCTGATCCATAACGAGTCGATACCTGACTCTGTTGCAATGAAGGCAAGGTGTTTATTGTCGGGGGATAGACTTGGGTAATTAGTTTGCTGCAAGTTTTTAAATAATGATGTAGATTTTAGCTCTCCAGCATCGTTTGACGACGAACGCCAAATATTGAGTTGAGCCTCTCTTTCGACATAGGCGAACTTGTGATCTTTTTTATCATAATCGAGACTACTACTGTTAATAGCCGCCAAAAAACTTGTCTTTTTTGTATCTAACTTTACTTGCCAAATACCACTATCTTTACTGCGAACGATAAGATAATAGAGTGCATCGCCTGTTTCATTCCAAACCACTTGGCTGACTTCTTCTCCAGATAAAAATACTTCTGAAAACGCTCCAGATTTTATATCAACTAAGCCAATAGTCCATAAATGGTTATTGGGTTGAAAATAAACCACGGCAATAGAGTTACCGTCAGGGGAAAATCGTGGCCACAAATAACCCGTTGCACTTTGTGATGGCGCCAATAACGTTTTGTTTTTACCGGTTAGTAGGTTAACCAGTAATAAACTTTCGATTTTTTTAATGTAATTAAACATTGTTGCTACAAGGTATTGCCCATCGGGAGACCAATCCAGAGCATGGGTTTTTGACAGAGGGCATTCAGCCAATGTTTGTATTTTTGCATCGCGTATTGAAAAGATATTAATCGAACAAGCTGAATCTTGACTGAAGTGTTTATACGCTACCTTGTTTCCATCAGGAGAAAATACCGGCGATAAGTCATAAGCATCCTTTGATGTTTTGCTTTGGCTATCAATGATGACAATGGATTTATCAGTAACTGACTGTAAATGTATTTTTTTTCCTGACCCGTCAGGAGAATGACTTGCATAGGCCACATACTTACCATCAGGGCTAAAACGCAAATTGAGCTCCCGATCATCATTAAGGGTTAAGTTGTTGTGTTTATAATGAATAATTTCTTTAGACGATACATTTTGGAGACTCTTTGTAACGAATAATAAAACTAATAAAGCCGCAGAAATTACGACAGGCACCATCAAATATAAGCTTTTATGTGCTTTACGGGAGGGATCAATATTTTTAACATCAGCAGATATTGACGGTTCTAGAGCTAAGGTCTTCGCCGGTAATTTAGGAGAAAGTAACTTAGATGATTGATGGTACACCGGCTCTACTTGAGCCAGCAACACTTCATCAATAACTGGTGAGTTATTTTGTTGCCACAACACAGTTTGCTTTAAGCGATAACCTTGTTTACTTACGGTTTCAATGGTGTGCTGTTGTCGTGCAGAATCGGAAAAAACCTTTCTTAAATCAGATATTGCCCGACTTAATACCATGTCAGAGGTATGTAAGGTGCCCCAAACAGCGAGTATCAATTGCTGTTTAGATAATGTTTCACTTTGATGCTTAGCTAATTCGATTAAAACGGCCAACATCTTTGGGGTAATTAACGTTTCTTGTCCGTCATGAATAATTAAATTACGAGAAGGGATGACGTTATAACGGCCTACTGAAAAATTTAATTCTATATTGCTTCTTTCGTTATTCATGTCTTTCCAAGTAAGCTTTCAATAATGTTTTCAAACGATTTAGTAAGTGACATGAATATATCACGCTGACATTAAATTGAGCACTATTAGTGATGAATATGAAGTGTTCGACATTGTATAACGGTAAGCTTACTCGTTTATTTAATTGAATTAAATATAATGACTAAATTGTAATTACTTGATTTAATGATAAATAAACACTTTCAATAAAAATTCAACAAAATACAAACTACTTTTCAATACTATTTTTACCATTACCAATAGATTAAAACCCCTTGTTAAAGGTAATTAGTATCAATTGCCAAATAACCCTAAATACTCCTGATGTCATTTAACTGCGTATTTACGCAGTGAACAGGGAAACAAACGCCACAGAACTTTTTTAAAATAGAATAGGAATATCACATGAAATTACCAAGAAAATTTACCAGAAGCTGCCTGATTGCTATGGCCATTACCTTGTCACCATTATCAATGGCAGTAGACTATAGTATTCATACCATAATGCCTTCAAGTGGTAATGATGCACTTCGTTTAGATAACAACAACAACCTCTATGTATCGTTTTCGGGCAAGTTTGGTGCAACGGGATTATCGGGAACTAAGGTACGTAAGATATCTGCTAATGGTGAGATTACAGAGCATGTATCAAACTTACACGGACCGCTCGGCACCAATTTTGATTCGCAAGGTAATATGTATGTAGCCAATTATAATACCGGCGATATTACAAAATTAACCCCAAAAGGGCAGTCATCAATATTCGTTGATATAGGCTCTGCTGGTTTTGCCAGTGGGATCGCCATTGATTCCCATGACAATATGTTTGTCGCTAGTTTCGCAGGAAATGCTATTTACAAAGTCGACTTATTCGGTAAAAAACAGCTTTGGGTTAAAGATAAACGTTTTAATGGACCTGTTGGTATTGTTATGGATGAAAACGAAAATATTTATCTCGGCAATTACAACGACGGCAAAGTGTTTAAAATTGAGAAAAATAAAGTAATAACTGAACTAGCCGCAGCACCTGTCGGGCTTGGTTATATTGCCTATGCTAAGGGATTTGTGTTTGGTACTGGTTACAATAAAAACGTAATATATAAAATTGGCGTGAATGGTGATGCTGTGCAAGTACTTGCAGGCTCTGCAGAGGCAGGATTTAAATTTCCAAACGGAATAACAACTAGCGCAGATGGCGAAAAGTTATATGTTTCTAATTATATGAATAACAAGATAATTGTTATTGAAAACTTCTAATTGAAGCAGACTTCCTTCGTTATACTCGTACTTGTTAAGTTATTCATTATTTCACTATACTTAATTAGTACGTTCTAAAGTCAAAATACTCATTTGATCAAACATCTAAAGAATAATCTTTGCTCTTCAAACCTTACCAAGTTTCTTGCTTCTGCTTGGTTCGACATTTTTGTAAACTATATCAGGAAGACCTTGTTATATTGAGTGATTGACATGATGCAACGCGTAGCAAGTGGCTGTCGCGTTAGTTTTAAAGATGTCGCTAAGTAAATTTCCCTTATATCAATACTGTACAAATAAACAGTGTCGGTGTAATGTCTATATCCCACTAAATAATTGAGTAATGAATATGATTGGATATATCACTTTAGGCACTAACGATTTAGAAAAAAATGCTAAATTCTATGATACTTTGTTTGCAGAAATTGGCGCGAAGCGAACAATGGAAGAAGAGTCTTTTATATTATGGTCGACCGGTTCTGATAAACCAGGTTTTGCGATTACCAAGCCTTTCGATGGAAATAAGGCAACTGTTGGCAATGGGGTGATGATTGCCATTGCTTTAGATACCCCTGAACAAGTAGATGCTTTGTACTCGAAAGCCATAGAGCTTGGTGCAACAGATGAAGGCGCTGCTGGTCCTCGCGGTGAAGGGTTTTATGCTGGTTTTTTCCGCGATCTTGACGGGAATAAACTTAACTTTTTTTGTATTACCTCTTGATCCCATTTGAGTTAATAGCCTAGTAGAGGATTAACTCAAGCACAAGACACTGGTTACACTCGTATTTTAAATTGTAGCCAGTATTTTAATTTGTAATTAAGCTGTTATATTTTCATAGTATGAGTAAATTAGATGGACTTAAATGTAAAACAAAAATTCGATAAATATCCAGAACATATTCATCTATTACTTAGTAACGTACGCGAGTTAATTTTAAGTGTTGCTGAACAGGATGGGATTTTGGATATAACAGAAAGTCTGAAGTGGGGTGAGCCTAGCTATAGTTCAAAAAGAGGAAGTACCATTAGATTTGATTGGAAAGCTAAGCGTCCAGATCAATACTGCCTTTATTTTAACTGTAAAACATCGTTAATTGAAACTTTTAAAGAAGTATATGGTGATACTTTTAACTATGAAGGAAATAGAGCGATTATTTTTAAAACACAACAAAAATTGCCATTTAAAGAATTAGCGCATTGCATATCTATGTCATTGCGCTATAAAAATATAAAGCACTTAGTTTTGCTTGGTACATAACTATTTGTTAGACGTATCTACTGACATTTCTATTGTTAGCCGCTTTAATATAAATTCTTTGATTATTTACTTGCCTCGGGCAAGTGAAACACGCCAAAAACCGTTATTCTTTACTATAAAGTGACGCAGAAATAATTGTCACGCAAAACTATTGTTTATTAGCTGGGTAACATTTATCTTATGGGTTAATAAATAAAGGTTTTGCATGCAATTGTGGTCGGTTATATTCAGTGACGTAGTTTGTTATCGACTAGTTGTATTTCCTCAAGTATGCTATTAACAAGTCATTGAATCTATGACGTTAGGGTAGACAAGGTGCATTTCATAAACAGCTAAGTAATTTATAACTAGTTCTTCGATAATGGCTTAACTATTTGTTTTTTAAGGGTATACCACGTCAACAGCATGTTATATCTTTAGGAGTTAACTGAAGTGAATAATTTAGAACGTCAGCAATCAATCAAAAAAAGTTGGGACATTCATAATGTCGTTGAAACGGCTTATTTAAAACTCAATGCCACTAAAGGAGACGAGCAATGGCTAGCAAAGCAGAGGGTTCTTTTGGCAGATATGGCCCTGCATTTATTGCAAACAGCATTAAATCCAGGTGAAATTGACCTTGATAAGTTAAAAAATAATCTCCATGCAATTTTAACTATTTCGGATGAGTTCCTTCCTAAGGCCGGTCTGGTAAGTGCAACTGAAAACCTGTATCAATAAAATGTTGCATAAGTAGTTAAACTTTACTTTCGTTTTGAACAACGTTTGTTAGGAGATAAATAGTGCAGACACTTCATTTTCATCATGTTGGCATTCCAGTACCAGAAAAAATGGCAGAGATGAGCTATAACAAAGCGTTGAAGTTATATTCGACAGGTTATTTCGAAAATCCCTATGGTATAGAGTGGATGTATTTTGATAGTGATAATTCACTACCAGACATAATAAAGACTAAGCCGCACGTAGCTTATAAAGTAGATGACTTATCTGCAGCTATTAAAGGAAAAACTATTATCCTTGCACCTGAAAGCCCAGCTGAGGGTGTAACGATTGCCTTTATTATGGACGGAATTAACTTAATTGAATTATTACAATTTGATCAGCCAGAAAATACCATATGGCCTCATCCAAATAAATTTACAATTTGATCAAATATGTCGGCTAACCAGGTATGTAAAACCGGGCTCATCACAGTTGAATTGATTTCGCTGCGCAACATTTTGTAAACTATTATTAGTCCATAACATGGACCTTGTATTTTTGGAGTTTTACGTGAATTTTTTAAGAGCCATTATTGTTGTCGTTTTATCTATTCTTTCAACAGTTTCAGTAGCATCTGCATTGAAAAATACCGAGATAACAGAAATCATTTCAAAAGAAGAATTTTCAGCCTATAAAGACGTTGGGGATTTTATCGCTCATTCACCTAAGGTTACTGTTGTTGTTATACCCGAACCTGAAGATATTGCACAATATGGCAGCGATGTTGTTAAGTCACTGACCGGGTCAGATTGTGATAGGGATGGTAAAATGGATGATAATGCAAAATGTAATGCTGTTTATTATAAGCTTTGGATGGAATATGAACGTTGATGTAAAAATTAAATCATTAGACATATCTCTTTAAAAACCAGCAAATTATCGACACTAAATCACTTATATTTATGATATTGATTCTCGATTTGGAGTGTACTTCAGTAAATATAAACCGTGAATATTGTTAATTGTAGTTAACTCATATTACCCCTTAAAAGAAGATCTTAGGTTGTTACATGGAAATTAAACTGGTTCGCCACGGTCGACCAAAATTTAATGTAAATAGTATTATTTCAGCTTCTGGCTTTAGTCAGTGGGTTCGCTGTTATAATAAATCAAATGTCTGCAGCGAAAGCCTTCCCCCTAAACACTTGGTTGATACAGTAAAATGTTTTTTCGTGGTATCAAGCGACCTTAATCGCGCAATTCATTCGTCGGTTTTGTGTGTCGATAAATCGCCTGATTTAATATTAAAAGAATTACGTGAAATGGATATACCAAGATTTAAGCTTCCATTTAAACTTAGTGCTAATAACTGGCTGATTATCAGTCGTTTGTTGTGGTTTTTTAATATTAACGCTCGAGTAGAGTCATTTGAGCAAGCTAAACTAAGAGCCAAACTTGCCGCAAGTAAATTAGTTGAATTGACAACAAACCATGATGAAATCGTGGTATTTAGTCATGGTCTTATCAATAAATATTTGGCCAAAGAATTAATAAAATTGGGCTGGCGTGGCTGTTATAAAAGGCAAAGTTATTGGGGAGCAATAACACTTAAAAAATAGTCGTTATAAAGTTATTGGTGTTGTTTTTATTCTTGTAAATTTTTATTCGTTAATTAATTACACCTTAATTATGACGTTAAGCGCATATTATCTCGTTAGTACTATAACTATAGAGTATCCTATCGGTAATTCAGCTCACTATTGTTATCGTTTATGGTCATTGAAGTAGTAAATATTGAAACTCCCCAAATTACATGTGCAAACTGTCAGGCATGTTGTTGTAGTTTAGAAGTCAGAATTATTTCAGAGACAGGAGTACCTGATCATCATATTTATGTTGATGAACATGGGCATGAATCGATGCTGCGCTTAGATGATGGTTGGTGTTCAGCCTTGAACCGCGATACTTTAATGTGTTCAATCTATGATAATCGACCTTGGGTTTGTCGAGAATTTGAAATGGGCTCATATGAATGTGTAGATGAAAGAACAGAGAAAATGTAGTTTTTTTTATTTACGAAATAGCTTACTTATCAGCTAATAACTTAACCATAAGACTTAGTAAGTACGTTAGCTTTATCAGTATATAAAGAACGATACGGTATATTTAATGATTATTAAAATAGATAACCTGGACGGTATTGAAGTAAAACAATTACTTCAGGAACACCATGACGACATGTTAAAACATTCACCACCTGAAAGTGTACATGCTCTTGATTTATCTTCCCTAAAACTCCCCGAAGTTACCTTTTGGACTGCTTGGATAAGTGGCCAACTGGCTGGCTGTGGCGCGTTAAAGCAACTTGATGAAAAACACGTAGAACTTAAGTCTATGCGAACTGCTCAACAATTTTTGCGGAAAGGGGTTGCTGCCAATATATTACAACACATGCTCACCACGGCCAAAGAACAGTCTTTTGAAAAAGTCAGTTTAGAAACCGGCACTATGGATGCTTTTGTGCCGGCTCAAAAGCTATATAAGCGCTTTGGTTTTCGTGAATGTAAGCCATTTGCTGATTACCAAGAAGATCCTTACAGCATGTTTTTAGAAAAGACCTTTAAGTAATATATCCCTTTCGATAGTTATTGCCGCCTCTGTATTTAACGCTGAATGTCTCTTCAACTTACCAAGATAACACTTTTGATACTAACGAATCGTTAGTTTGTGAATTCTTACCATTAGCAGTGCGTATAGAATTTTTCATCGACAAAACAGTATGAGTGGCTTTGAAAGCGTTACGATACAATACTAAACGGGATTGGACTTTCATAATTATAGCCACTAATGGTTACGTGTTACCTAATTGTTTATCAAGGTATTGTTCGGAAATCAATGATAAAGCAACCATTAAACAACAGGTTATGTTGGGTTTGGTAGCTAAGACATCAAGAACCATAATGTTACTTAGAATAATGGCGCTTAAAGTTAATAATAAAGACGCAGTAATATAATTGGAACAATTTGTGAATAAACCCGATGTGGTTTATTACTATTACGATGCTCAAAACATCATAATCTTTAATATATTGGTAACTTTTAGTAAAACAAGCTTTCATAATTGTTAAGCAATTTTATCTAATGGAGTAGACATTGAATTTTACTAGTCAATCAAAATTATTATTAAGTGCGGGAGTTATTGCTTCGTTATCGGCTGTCTGGCATTTGCTTTGTATTTGGGGTGGTCCTAGTTGGTTTGCCTTTGCGCGGGCACCTCAACAAATTATTGAATCAGCACAACAGGGGACTTTATTGGCTCCTGTTGGTACTATTGTCGTCGCTGGGTTGATGTTTTCTTGTGCGGTATTTTCTTTGTCTGGCGTTGGTTTAATTCGCAAAATTCCTTTCACAAAATCTGCTTTAATTACCATAGCTGTTTTATGTACACTACGTGGACTCATTGCAATTCCTACTTTTTATTCTGATGCTGCTTTCGATATTTGGCAAATAATAGCGAGTAGCGTTTGGTTATATGTTGGCATTTGTTTTTTTCTCGGCAGTGCTGAATACCATAGGCTCGACAAATCATCTACTTAATAAGTTATCAGTATTAAGCAATACATTTATTCGTTTAATCATAATATCTTACAAACTTGTTATTGCGATAAAAAATTAATTAACTGACTATTGAATTTACGTTAAGCAAACATCATCAGTTACTTAATTCACTGTTAGGTTTCTATCGTAAAAATAAATTAAATACCGGAATTAATATGTCTTATGAAATACTTGTGGGTCTGAATGTTTTAGATGAACTTAAATATGATCAATACCGAGCAGCAATGAAACCGATACTTTCTGACTTTGAAGGCCATTTCGGTTATGACTTTAAAGTATCTGATGTTTTAATATCAGCAGGTAACACTGATATTAATCGGGTTTTTACTATTAACTTTAGCAGTAAAAATAAAATGGAAAGCTTCTTCAGTGACCGACAATATTTAGATAGCAAAGAAAAATATTTTGTCGATTCTGTTGGCAGTACAACAATAATATCAAGCTACGAAAAATTGCCATGAAAAATTGAACAGAACAAGGACGTATTGTTGAATATCAGTATATTAGGTGGCGGAATTGGTGGTTTAAGTACTGCTATAGCATTAAAACAAGCAGGTTTTGATGTTGAGGTATACGAACGCCATAGCCAACCAATAGAAATAGGGGCAGGTATCGTTTGCTGGCCAAACGCTTCTTTCGTATTAGCGCAGTTGGGTCTTTTAGATAAAGTCGCAGAACTTGCAGGTCCAGTCATTGCGATGAATCGCTTTTGTAGTTCAGGAGAATCATTAGGCTCATTAAACATAGATGAACTTAACCGGTTAATGAAATATCCCAGTTATTCAATTCTCCGTAAAGATCTTATGAAGATTCTTACTCAACGTTCTGTTGAATTAAATATCAATATTCATTACCAACATACGGTAAGGTCATTATTTAACAATAGTGGCAGTGTTTATGTGCAATTTAGCTGTGGAAAAGTTATTGAAGCCGATATCATTATTAGTGCAGATGGGCGGAGACTGTATGTAACTGAAAATAATAGCCCTATATACCAAGGTTCTGTTAATTGGATTGGTGTCTTTGAAACTGACACAGCACTTTTTACCGAACTTTCAGTTGCTGATTATTGGGGAGTAGGTGAACGTTTTGGCATAGTGCCTGTTTCTAAAACAAAAGCTTATTGGGCCGGTGGGGTAACAGCTGAGCATACCGGGGAAATAAAACCTGAACGGTATAAATCAGAGCTAAGCGCATTATTTAGTCATTGGTCTGGGCTTATTGAGCAAGTTATTAACGAAACCCCTTTATCTCGTATTCACCAAGTATATGTTCACGACCATGACCCCATTGATTGCTGGCATAAAGATAATGTTCTTTTATTGGGTGATGCTGCACATGCTCCTTTGCCTACTTCAGGGCAAGGTGCTTGCCAGGCATTAGAAGACGCATGGCACATGACTCAATGTTTAACAGATAATAGTAACGATATTGAAAAAGCCTTTAGACAATTTACCTCTTTGAGAATAGCTAAAACATCTGGCATAACCTTAGGTGGACGTCATTTAGCTGCCGCAATTTTTAATAACGATTCAAGCTTTTGTAAACAAAGAAATTTAGCGAGTAAAAGTACGAATTATAATGAGGTTGTTGCTGGTATGGCAAAAGGCTGGTCTAATGGTCTGCCAATAGGTGTTTAATAAAAGAATTAACGCCAACTTTTATCACTTACCTGGAAATTAAGTAAAACAGTGAATCAAGCTATTATTGGTTACCACAAAGATGCGGAAGATGATTGGGTCGCTCAATTACGATGCGGTCATTTTCAACATGTAAGACATGAACCGCCTTTTATAAATAGACCTTGGGTAATAACAACAGCAGGCCGTTTTTCTATGCTAGGGCATACCTTAAATTGTAAAAAATGTGACTTAGGCGAGCCAGCTGATTTAGTGTAATGCATTGCAACATGCTGCTAAACAGTTGCCTTTGCGTTTATGTTTCACCCAACTTCTCAATTACTGTGATAAGTGAAGCTGACGCTTTATTTATTAAAGCGACAGGGGATAGCACTTTGCCAATTGTTTCAGCGACGCCCACCTAGTTTTTTTACACGGAGTAAAAGTAAGGATCATCTTTGTAACCAGTGATCATGGGAATGTCAGTAGTATTGTCCTTGTTATTGAGGAGAGCAATAACAGGCAAAAAATAACATTGTTCATGTTGACCTGTTTATGTTGTTAAGTCTTTGATAACCATAAGTATAAACACTTGTCTGAATAAGTTGCGACCTAAGTTTTGTCAACAGTTGTTTGGTTTTATTTGGGTATTAAATATCTATTTTAGTTTGGAGTAAAAATGAACGTTAATATACAAGTAGTTAATTATTTAAATAGTCAGCATGCACAGGATATTGGTTACCTATTAAACTGTTATGCAGAAGATCCTATGGGAGGAAGGGCTGCGTTATCGGAGAATATAAAAACAAATCTCGCCACCGAGCTTGCAAAACTTCCCCATGCGTTTAGTGTGATCTGCTATGTAGATGATAAACCTGCAGGGTTAATAAATTGTTTTGAAGCTTTTTCAACGTTCAAATGTAAGCCGCTAATTAATATACATGACATCGTAGTTGTAAGTGAATTTAGAGGGCTAGGACTTTGTCAACAAATGTTGGCGACAGTTGAAAAAGTAGCAAGAGAAAAAGGCTGTTGTAAAATTACGTTAGAAGTACTTGAAGGCAATGAAGTAGCGCGCAATTCCTACTTGAAGTTTGGCTTTGACGGTTATGAACTAGATCCTGAAATGGGTAAAGCGATGTTTTGGCAAAAAGCTTTTTAATTAAGTTTGAAAAGTTGACTTGGCTACCAAGGATACGTTCGTTCATCGCTGAATTTTCCTGATGAGGATATTATGAGTTTTACAAAAGTAATCGCAATAAGTGGTGCGTCAGGAGCGGGTAAAACCACCGTTGTTAAGCAATTAGCTAAAGATTTCAATAGTCCATTTCTCCTTTTCGATGATTTTACTGATAAAGAGTCTTATCCTGATAATATGAAAAAATGGCTAAGCGATGGTGCTGACCTTTCACTTATTGAAACACCAAGGTTTGTTAGCGCTTTACAGCAAGCAATCTCAGCAAGTATCACGCCATATATTTTTGTTGAAGAACCTTTTGGTAAAGAGCGCCAAGCTATGTCGCCATTAATCGATTATGTCGTTTTGTTAGATCTACCTTTAGAGATATGCCTATTACGTATAATAAAAAGGCATACAGAGCAGCGTAACTTAAACACTATCAATTCGATTTCTATTTATTTAGACAAATATGAAGATCACTTTCGGGATATCTATAAAGAAACCGTTCGCCAAGTTAGGAGTAACAGTGACTTAATTATTGACGAAAGAACGTCCCTTATTGATATAACAACAGTCATTGGTCACTGGTTGGAAAGCAATTAAGATTCACGGTTATTTAAAAATTAAAAATGATGAGTTATTAATGAAAGATGAATTAAGAACCAAAATTATAGATGTATGTAATAAAAAAATTCAAAGTAAGGGCGACAATGTCGGTCTGTCTTTTTATGCTTTTTTCGCTAATAAAAATGATAACCCAAAGCTACTGATGGAAGTTGCTGTTTGGTGGATACAAACTCATCAATTAGATCACTTTGTTAAAGCCATTAAAATTAAAGAGATGATTCATCGAGGTTTATAGCTTTCGATAAGCTATTCATGCAATTAGGGCGTTAATTAATTATGAAGATAATATACACGTTTTCTGATGAACACATAAAACAAGTTCACCAATTATATAAAGAAGTCTGGTGGGGTAAAGAGCGAACACTAAAAGATACTTTCGAATGTGTAAGAGGTTCGCAAATTTGCATTGGTATCATTGGTGCCGACGGAAACTTAATTGCTTTTACACGTATTATCAGCGACTTTATTTATAAGGCGATTATCTTTGATGTTATTGTCAGTTCTGCTCGTCGCGGTAGTGGTTTAGGACAAACACTGATGGAGCTAGTAAGAAGCCATGATAGGTTGAAAAAGGTGAAACATTTCGAGCTATATTGTTTACCTGAAATGGAAAGTTTTTATGCACGTTTGGGTTTCTCAACGGAAGTTGGTGGTATTCATTTAATGCGGAGCATTAATAATTAGCAGGTCTATTTTAGTACCTGTTACGGTGGATTATCAAAACGATTCTATTCCTGTTAGTAGGCGTTACCAATAATAAGAGATTTTCATGATTGAACGTAAAAGTGGCCAATATCAAGGTCGTAACAAGTCTTCAGCTTATAAAGATTTAGTGTGGACTGTTGCTACCTCTAGTGATATTTCTGTTGGCATTGAACAACAAACAAAACTGACTTTAGCAACGATTCAAATGAACTTAGTTGAACTTGGAGCTGATAAAACACGTATTGTCTCAGCCCAAATATATATTGCTAATATGGCAGATAAGCCGTTAATGGATGGTGTTTGGCAAAGCTGGTTAGGTGATAAGCCAGAACATTGGCCCCAAAGAGCGTGTTTAGGTGTAAATCTCGAAGGGAGTGTATTAATTGAGGTTACCGTTACCGCGGTTCGGCGTTAAACTAGGTACATTTGAGGTAATAGCATTGTATTCGTTCATGGGAAACCTAGCCAAATATATGGGGGACGTTATGCCGATTTTATAGATCACTCTGGTATTATTCATCAAATCATGGAATATAGCGACTAATAAGTTCTTCACGCAAAAAACTGGAAATTTAACATTAACATTAACATTAACATTAACATTAACATTAACATTAACATTATAAAAACCTCAGCATTAATATTACTAATAATAAGTGGATGTAGTACCGTCAATATGAGAGCAACAGATAAAACCACAGCAGAAATAGAAGTTTTATCGGCTTTCAATGGCTTAGTTGAAGCATCAAAATCTTTAAACTCAGATAAATATTTTGAGTATTTTGATAAAGAAAAATTTACTGGGTTAAATTCAGATGGCACGGTTTGGCATTCAATAAGTGGTTTGGAAGCTATGATCCCATCAGGATTCTCTATGGTTGAAAAAATCATCACTCTTGAATTTAAAAATGTAAAGGTAACCGTTCTTAATCAAACAACGGCTATTTTAGTTAACGAATATACTCAGTCGATGTTACTTAAAAGTGGTGATGAAGTTACGCAATCTGGCGGTGGGACACAAGTTTGGTTTAAACAAAGTAGTGTATGGAAACTGGTTAGCGTTTCCGCGAGTGATGTAAGTCATTAATCATATATATATTTCATTAATGTGTAATTTCTAAAGCTGATTTATGTTTATATATAAGAAGTGAGTATTGTCGTTATATAAGGTCAGATAAAGGACTGCGTACACCATTAGCCCCATGCTCAATACATGGGTATAAATTTGTGTTGTTCGTAAGTCACTATGACCCAGTTGTTCTTGTACTGTTCTAATGTCAGCGCCCC